>NZ_JBHJTE010000003.1:420833-565170 GCF_042267585.1 Microbacterium sp. NPDC056234 | reverse complement strand
CATGACTGGAGTGTGAATTCTGCGCCGGAGCCGAAGCGTAAGAGCGTGTTGGCGGTGGAGGCGGGTGGCACGGTGTCGTACAACGTGTTGCCGGATTGGATCGACCCCGACGGCGACGACGTCTACCTCCAGGCCGTCGTGCCCGCGACTGGTGATGAGGTCGACTTCACCACCGACGGGCAGATCACCTACCGCGCCGTCGCATCCCCACCGGGACGCTACGAGCTGCAGGTGATCGTGGCCGACGGCTCGGGGGAGCAGTCCACGGGGACGATCCAGCTCGATGTGCGCCCCGTCGGATCGACGCTGCCGAAGACCAACGCCGATCACATCGTGACGACCGTCGGGTCGCAGGTCACGGTCGCGCCGTTGAGCAACGACACCAGCTCGAGTCGTGAGCCCTTGCGCCTCACTCGTGTCGAAGAGCGTGCGGGCACGACGATCCTCCCGGACTATCCGAACAAGACGTTCACGTTCTCGGCACCCGCCGTGGGCGTCTACTACGTGCAGTATCACGTGACCGCTGGAGTGCCGGCCGCCGTCGGGCTCGTGCGCATCGACGTGCAGGAGCCGACGCAGGAGGACCTCGCCCCGATCGCAGTGCGCGACGTCGCCCTGCTCCCGACCGGCGGCGAGGCGCTCGTCGGCGTGCTGAACAACGACACCGACCCCGGTGGCGGCGTTCTCGTCGTGCAGTCGGTGACGGTCGAGCCCGGCAGCGGCGTCTCCGTCTCGGTGCTCAACCACGAGACCCTGCGCATCGGCGATCAGGGCGGACTCGACGACCAGGTGCGGATCAAATACCGCATCTCGAACGGCACGAAGACGGCTGAGGGCGATGTGGTCGTCATCCCGATTCCCGCACCGGACAAGCTGCTCCCGCCGGTCGCGAACGACGACACGGTGGTCGTCCGCGCCGGCGACGTCGTGACGATCCCGGTGCTGGACAACGACACGCACCCCAACGATGCGGCGATGCACGTCGAGCCGGAGCTGGTGGAGCCGTTCATCGACCCGGAGGACGGCGAGGCGTTCGTCTCCCAGGATGCGGTCCGATTCCGTGCTGGTCCTGAGGCGAAGACGGTCTACGCCACGTACAACGTCGTGGATGAGAACGGCCAGGTCGATGCCGGCTACATCACGATTCAGATCCTCGCGGTCGACGAAGAGACCAATGCGGCCCCTCGGCCGCGGGACGTCACCGCCCGTACCCTGAGCGGGACGACGACGAACATCGCCATCCCGCTGGACGGCATCGACACCGACGGCGACTCCGTCGAACTGCTCGGCTTGGACTCGAACCCGAAGAAGGGGCTCGTCACGGTCGAGGGGAACTACCTCGTCTACGAGTCTTTCGAGGACTCCACCGGCGTCGACACGTTCACGTACAAGGTCCGCGACAAGCTCGGCAAGGAAGGCACCGCGACCGTCCACGTGGGCATCGCGCCCAGCGAAGAGGTCAATCAGTCGCCGTACGCGGTGAAGGATGCCGTGGTCGTGCGCCCGGGCCGCGAAGTGGCCGTGCCGGTGCTGGCGAACGACTCCGACCCGGAGGGCGACAAAGTCGCGCTGGTGAAGAACGGCCTGACGCTGCCGGACAACGTGACCGGTCTCGACGCGCGCGTCTCGGGTGATCGGGTACTGGTTCAGGCGCCGGATGCCGAGGTGGAGACGTCTCTGCAGTACACGATCGTCGATGAGCGCGGGGCCGAGGCGAAGGCTGTGGTCCAGGTCACCGTGGACGAGGACGTGCCGCTGCTGTTCCCGATCGCGCGTGATGACCGCGTGAAGTCCACGGACATCACGGAGGAGCCGACGTTCGACGTCGACGTCCTCGCGAACGACGAGGATCCTGACGCGACGACGGACGCGTTGGAGGTCGAGGTCGAATCCGGTGGCACGATCCTCGATGACCGCAAGATTCAGGTCACGATCGGTGACACCGCGCAGGTGATCCGGTACACCATCACGGACGAGGACGGCCAGGAGAACGCGGCATTCATCTTCGTGCCTGCGCGCTCCGACGTGCCGCCGGTGATCGAGGCCGGCAAGTCGATCGAGGTCGTCAGCGGTGAGACGGTGGAGATTCCGCTGGCGGAGTACGTGACGGTGTCCGGTGGTGGTCAGGTCGTGATCACGGAAGCGGAGAAGGTGAGCGCGTCGCATGCGAACGGTGCGAGCCTGATCAAGGACGAGCGCACGCTGGTCTATACGTCCGCGGATCGGTACTTCGGATCGGATGCGGTGTCGTTCGAGGTGACGGATGGGACCGGACCGGATGATCCCGAGGGGACGAAGGCGACGCTGTCGATCCCGATCACGGTCCTCCCGCCCGCGAACCAGCCGCCGACGTTCATCGGGGGGCAGGTCAATGTGGCTCCGGGTGAGGCGGCCGCATCCATCGACCTGGCCGAGTTGGCGGAAGATCCGGATCCGGAGGACAAGGGCAAGCTCTCGTTCGATTACGTGAGCGGTGCGGGTGAGGGCATCTCGGCGCGCATGGATGGCACGAAGCTGCTCGTCGAGGCATCGTCCAACACCCCCAAGGGCACAGCAGCTACGTTGAAGGTGCGCATCACCGACGGGCATACCGACCCGATCGAGGGGGCGGTGATCGTGACGGTCTCGGCTTCGACCCGTGACCTCCCGACGGCCGTCACCGACACGTTCGAAGAGGTGGATCAGGGCGAGACGATCACCGTTCCCGTGCTGCAGAACGACTTCAACCCGTTCGCGGGCGAGGGTGAACTGCGACTGATCTCGGCAGAGCCGGAGAGCGGCGAGGGCGAGCCGGCGATCGTTGGAGACAAGATCGAGGTCACCGCGGGCAAGGACTACGTCGGCACCGTCACGATCCGCTATCGCATCGGCGACATCACGGAGGACCCGGATCGTGAGGTGGACGGGAAGATCGTTCTGAAGGTGCAGGGTGTTCCGGATGCTCCTGGCAAGCCGACGGTGTCGAGCGTGCAGGACCGTAAGGTGGTGCTGTCGTGGTCGCCTCCGGCGAACAACGGCGCGAAGATCGACGGGTACACCGTGCGTTCGGTACAGGGCGACGCCTATGAGAAGCAGTGCTCCTCGACGACGTGCACCCTGGACGGTCTGACGAACAACGTGAAGTACCTGTTCCAGGTCACCGCGACGAACCGCGTCGGTGACTCCGAGCCCTCCCCGTCGTCGGCCGAGGCGCGACCGGATGCACGTCCGGACACTCCGGCGGCTCCGACGCTGGTGTTCGGCGACAAGGAGCTGAAGATCGCGTGGAAGACGCCGTCGACTCCCGGGTCTCCCGTGCAGTACTACACGCTGGAACTCTCCGGCGGTGTCGGTGCGGGTCAGAAGACGAACATCACCGGCAACTCCTACACCTGGGCTGGCCTGGAGAACGGGTCCGAGTACACCGTTCGCATCCGTGCCCACAACCTCGCACCAGAGCCCTCCAGCTGGAGCGGACCGTCACTCGGCGAGATCCCCGCCGGACCACCCGCTGCCCCGGCCGCGCCGACGTCGAGTCTGCTGTCGCCGGTCGGCGACCGCGCGCAGATGCAGGTGTCCTGGGTCGCTCCGTACAACAACGGTGACGCGATCGACGGGTATCAGCTGCAGGTGCTGCGCGGTGGCAGTGTCGTGCAGACGATCGCAGTCGCGGCGGGCAAGACGTCCCAGGCGGTCGTCGTCGACACCTCCACGACCGCGTACACGTACAAGGTCCACGCGCAGAACAAGGCAGGCTGGGGCGCCTGGAGCGATCCATCAGCGCCGCGCCGGGCCGCGATCAAGCCGGGCACGCCGGGGACGCCTTCGGCGACGGCGGGCGATCGGATGCTCACCGTGGACCCGAACACGTATCGCCTGTCGGAGTCCCAGCTCAATGGAGCATCCGCCAGTGAGGTGCGCTACGACTACAGCCTCAACGGCGGTGCCTGGCACGTCAACGGCAACGACGCGGGGTTCAACTGGGACGGAACCCACATCTCGTTCCTGCAGAACGGCACGGCTTACACCGTGCGCATCCGCGCCGTATCCGTTGTCGACGGCGTGGAGTACGTCTCCGACCCGTCGGGGTCGTCGGCAGCCCAGACACCCTTCGGCATCCCACCGCAGCCGAATGCTGCTGCGGTGAACAACGGAACCACGGTGACGTTGAGCTGGAGCACCAACGGCGACAACGGGGCCCCGATCACGACCGAGATCAACATCAACGGCGGCGGGTGGCAGGCGGTGGCCAACAGCGGCGCCACGACGACGGGCAGCGCCTACTCGACGACGCACGCGATCGACGTCCGCGTGAAGAACAAGGCCGGTTATTCGACGGTCGCGTCGGCATCCGCCCGTACGAACGATCCGCCGCCTCCGCCGCCTCCGCCGCCCGCGCCCCGCGCGTGGGTCGAGAACGGTGCGTACGTCGGCAGTTCTGACTGCTATGACGGCTGCCACCGGTTCAACCTCAACACGAATGAGACGTTCCCCTACGGACAGCACACGGTCGGGTGCTCGAGCACGCCGTTCGGAGACTCGTGGCGCACGTACAGGCTCACTTTCGGGGCGAACGCCGACTTCGACCTGTCGTGCCATCACGGAGACCTGACCAGGGAGCCACCCCACCAGGTCTGGGTCACTATCGATGGCGTCGCATATGAACGCAGAGACTGGTAGCGCCCGGCGCCTGCCCCCCGCATCCCCACCTCCCCACCTAAGGAAACACTCATGACGATGACACCCGAACAGGCGGCCTGGTTCCAGGGCACCTTCCATCGCCTCGTCGACAACATCGACAAGGCGTTGCAGGGCAAGCGCGAGATCGTGAGCCTCGTGCTCGCCTCGATGCTCGCCGAGGGACACGTGCTCCTGGAGGACGCACCCGGCACAGGCAAGACCAGCCTCGCCAAGGCCCTCGCGGCGACCGTGCAGGGTACGAGCGCGCGCATCCAGTTCACGCCCGACCTTCTTCCGTCCGACGTCACCGGCGTCACGATCTACGACCAGCAGGCGCACCGGTTCGAGTTCCACAAAGGCCCGATCTTCGCCTCGATCGTCCTGGCGGACGAGATCAACCGCGCATCGCCGAAGACGCAGTCCGCGCTGCTCGAGGTCATGGAGGAGTCCCGCGTCACCGTCGACGGCGTCACGCATGAGGCCGGTCGCCCATTCCTCGTGATCGCGACGCAGAACCCTGTCGAGCAGGCCGGAACATACAAGCTCCCCGAGGCGCAGCTGGACCGTTTCCTCATCAAGACCTCGATCGGCTACCCCGACCTCGCCGTGACCGAGAGCATCCTTGCCGGGGCATCCGACCGCAACCCGTCTGCGAGTCTGTCCGCGATCATCACCACGAGCGCGGTCGCCGACATGGCCGATCTCGGTGCCACGGCCCACGTCGAGCCGGCCGTGCTGCGCTACGTCGCCGAGCTCACCGAGGCGACCCGCAACGACAACAGCGTCCGCCTGGGCGTCTCCGTCCGCGGCGCCATCTCGATGGTCCGCATGGCGAAGGTGTGGGCAGCGGCCCATGGGCGCCACTACGTGCTTCCGGACGACATCAAGACGCTCGCGCACGCCGTGTGGCAGCACCGCCTGCTGCTGGATGCCGAGGCGGAGTTCGCCGGCACGACCGCTGACGTCGTGATCGCCCGCGCGCTCGAGTCCGTCGCCGCGCCCCAGGCACGTACGGCGGCGTGATGACATCGGAGACCGTACCCGTCGTCCCGCAGACGACCGCTCGCGATGCCGACTGGCGTGATATCGCGGCGGTCATCGGCGCGCGTGCGTTGACGCGTCTCCGCCTGATCCTCTCGGCCGTCCGCCCGCTGGCGTGGGTGCTGATGGGCCTCGCACTCGGGCTCTGGATCATCGGGCAGGTGTTCGGCTGGTGGGAGCTGACCGTCGCCGCCGTCGTCATCGCGGTCACGGTGGCCTTGTGCGCGCTGTTCCTCATCGGCCGCACGGAGTACGACGTCGCCCTCGACCTCGCCCGCACCCGCGTGGTCGTGGGAGAGCGCGCCGTCGGAGGCCTCACTCTCGCCAACAACAGCGATCGGGCCATCCTCCCCTCCCGCGTCGTGCTTCCCGTCGGCTCCGGCCGCGGTGAATTCGGCATCCAGCGCCTCGCACCGGGCGACCAGGCCGAGGAGCTGTTCGCCATCCCGACGCAGAAGCGCAGCGTCGTCAAGGTCGGCCCGGTCAGTGTGGTCAGGGGAGATCCGCTCGGTCTGTTCGAGCGCGCACACAACCGCGACGAGCCTGTCGACCTGTACGTGCACCCCAAGACGGTGCTGTTCGACGGGCAGTCGCTCGGCTTCCTCCGGGATCTGGAGGGGATGCCGGCGTCGGATCTCTCCCGCGACGACGTGTCGTTCCACGCGCTTCTGGAATATCAGCCCGGTGACGATCTGCGGCACGTGCACTGGCGTTCCACGGCACGCACCGGCGTCATGATGGTGCGCCAGTTCGAGGAGACCCGCCGTTCGCACTTCGTGATCGGACTGTCCCGCAACACCGCCGAGTACGCCGAGGACGAGGAGTTCGAGCGCGCCGTCTCGATGGCCGGCTCGGTCGGCCTTCGGGCGCTGCGCGATTCGCAGCGCGTCGACCTGCGCGTGCAGGGTCGCGAGCTCCCCGCCGGCACCGGAAAGCAGCTGCTCGATTCCCTCTCCACCGTCGAGTACTCCAAGCCCAAGGACGGCGGGATCACCCAGCTCGCCGGCGTTCTGTCGGCGACGATGGCGCTCGCGAGCTTCGTCGTGCTCGTGACGGGGTCGAAGACCCGCACGGAAGACCTCCGTGCGGCGTGCTCCCGCGTCCCGTTCGGCGCCCGCTCACTCGCGATCGTGGTCGATCTGAAGGCTGAGAACCCGACGCTGCGTCGCATCGGCGACGCGGATGTCGTCACGGTCGCCGCTCTCGAGCAGCTGCCCATCGCCCTGCGGAAGGTGCTCGCATGACGTCCGCCGACCCCATCAGCCCTCGGCGCCTGGCCGTCGACCTCACGGCCTCCGCGCTGCTGCTCGGCGTCGCGGTCGTGGGCTTCTGGCCCACGTTCGCCGGTCCCAGTTATCTGCCGGCAGCGATCGGCGCCGTGGTGCTCGGCCTCGCCATCGCCGCCGTCAGCGCGTGGCGCCACTGGGGCATCCTCATCATCGCCGGGCTCACCCTCGGGACGTACTTCGTCTTCGGTGGAGCGCTCGCGCTGCCGCACACAGCCATCGCCGGGTTCATCCCGACCATCGACACCCTGCAGCGCCTCGCCATCGGCATCGTCACCTCCTGGAAGCAGCTGCTCACGACCGTCGCCCCCGTCGCGGCATCCGACGGCCACCTCATCGTGCCGTTCCTGCTGCTGCTCGTCGCGAGCGTTCTGACCGGCACCCTCGCGCTCCGACTGCGCAACGGCGGCTGGGCGCTGATCCCCGCGGGCGTCGCGGTCATGTTCGGCATCGCTCTCGGCGTGCCGTCTCCTGCGGCGCCGATCGTGCAGGGCGTCGTCTTCGCGCTGGTCAGCATGGGATGGCTCTCGCTGCGTCAGATCTGGGCGCCGCAGAACGCCGCCGTCTCCGTGAGCGAGATCGACCCCGCACGCGCGTCGCACATGCGCTGGCGCCGCGTCGGTGCCGGCGCCGCCGTCCTCGTCGTCGCCACCGGGGCCGGTGTCGCGACGAGCGCCGTCGCCGAGCCCTACGAGCCGCGGCACGTCTTCCGCGACACGATCATCCCGCCGTTCGACATCCGCGAGTATCCCAGCCCGCTGCAGTCCTATCGGAAGGTCGTCCGCGACCTGCTCTCGGAGACGCTGTTCACCGTCCAGGGCCTGCCAGAGGGATCGAGGATCCGCCTGGCTGCCATGGACGACTTCAACGGCCAGGTCTACAACGTCTCGGATGCCGGCAACGGTTCGTCCGGCGCCTTCACCCCGCTGCGCGGCAACATGTCGGTGGATGCCGAGGGCGACAGAGTCACCCTGCAGGTCGAGATCGGCGAGTACGACGACGTCTGGATCCCCATCGCCGGCCAGGTGAACGAGTTCTCCTATACGGGCGACCGTGCCGAACAGCTGCGCCGCTCGACGTATTACAACGAGTCCAGCGCGACCGCGATCAGCACGATCCCGCTGACCGCGGGCGACGCCTACACGCTCGAGACGACCGTGCCGGTGGAGCGCGATGACGACAGCCTCGCCGAGGCCGAGTTCGGCTCGGTGACGATGCCCAAGCAGAGCAACGTCCCCGAAGAGCTCGCGAACCTCGCCGCTGAGCAGACCGAGAAAGCCAAGACGCCGATCGAGAAGGTCGCAGCCCTGGAGACATTCCTGGCCGAGGGCGGGTTCTTCAGCCACGGCCTGAAGAACGAGGTGATCTCGCGCGCCGGGCACACGTCCGAGCGCATCTCGACCCTGATCGGCGGCGATCAGATGATCGGCGACGACGAGCAGTACGCCGTCGCCATGACGCTCCTGGCACGAGAGCTCGATATCCCGGCCCGCGTGGTGATGGGCTTCTATCCGGACGAAGAGGATGCCGCGAAGGCGACGTTCGCCGCAACCGGTGACGATGTGCACGCCTGGGTCGAGGTGAACTTCGCCGGTCACGGATGGGTGGCGTTCGACCCCACGCCGCCCGAGGACAAGGTCCCCAACGACCAGAACACCAAGCCGCGAGCCGACCCGAAGCCGCAGGTGCTGCAGCCGCCGCCCCCGCCGCAGGAGCCGGTCGATCTGCCGCCGACACTGCCGGATGACCGCGAAGCCGAGGAGGACGACTTCAACCTCGCGGGTCTCATCGGCACGATCCTCGCGATCGGCGGCATCTCGCTGGGCATCATCGCGCTGCTCGCGTCGCCGTTCATCGTGATCGGCGCCTGGAAGGCGGCCCGCCGCCGGTCGCGCCGCGCCGCGGAGCGCACGAGCGACCGGATCAGCGGCGGCTGGGACGAACTCACCGACCGCGCCGTCGACTACGGGGCGCGGATCACACCTGGTGCCACCCGCGCCGAAGAAGCAGGGCAGGTCGTCGAGAAGATCGCGGTGCCGGCGGTCACGGTGCTCGCTCAGCGTGCGGATGCCGAGGTGTTCGGCCCGACCGATCCGACGCCGGATCAGGTCGATGCGTTCTGGAAGCAGGTCGACGAGATCGTCATCGGCCTCAGCAAGGACGCCGGGTTCTTCACACGTCTGAAGGCGCGTCTGAGCCTTCGATCACTGCTCAAGGACGCGTCCGTCACGACGCGCTTCCAGGGCCTCAGGGATGCCGCGACCGCGCGTGTTCGCCGAGAACCTGGCACCATCGACAAGAACAGTTCACCCACATCCGAGAGCGAGAGCGCATGACGATGCTTCCCTTCGGGCAGATCGCCCCGACTTCCCGTCGTGCCGTCGCGTACGTCATCGATGCGCTGATCGCCGGTGGGCTGGGCATCGTGCTCAGCGGCATCCTCGTCACCATCGCCGTGCTCACCGGCTCGGCGGAGGGCATGCTGCTGGTCCTCGCGATCGGCCTGCCGGTCGTCGTCGCCCTCGAGCTCGCTTGGTTGCTGATCTACACCTACATGCAGAACGGCACCGGTTCCATCGGCATGCGCGCACAGGGCGTGCGGCTGGTCGACGCCGCGAGTGGCGACTCCATCGGGTTCTGGCGCGCCCTCCTGCGCAACGTGATCTTCGGTCTTGCCGCCTCGATCGTGGTCGGCTACTTCACTCCGCTGTTCGACGGCTCAGGACGCTATCAGGGCTGGCACGACAAGGTCGCGAAGTCGGTCATCATCGACGCGCGCGCGTCCGCTCCCGCCGCCCCGCCGACGCAGGCGGTACCGGTCGCGCAGTCGTTCGGGCAGGATTTCGCCGGACAGCAGCTGTCCACGCCCGGGTATCCGGCGCCGTCGGGGCATCCCGCACCGCCGCTTCCCTACGGCGCCCCGGCGCCGGCCCAGCCGTCGTATGCGGCGCCCGCTGCTCCCGTGTCCGATCCGTTCGCCGCTCCTGCTCCGTTCGCCGCTCCTGCTCAGGCGACTGAGGCTCAGGAGTCGGCCGAGGCGCTCGACGAGACGATCGTGCCACCTCGTCCGCCCCTGCCCGTGACTCCGACTCCTGCGCCGCCGCTGCCCGCGGATTCCTCGCTGATCGCGTTCGTGCCGGGCATCACGCAGGACTCGCCGGTGCGCCCCGCCGCGCCGTCGGAACCGGCACCCGCTCCCGAATCGCCGGCCACGACGGCGGTCGAGCCCACGCCAGAGCCCGCGCATGTCGAAGCGCCGACGGCCGAGACACCGGCTGCACCGGAGTCCTTCGTTCCCGGTGAGGAGGATGATCTCGAGCAGACCCGGATCAGCATCCCCGGCCACCGGCTCGTCTTCACATGGGACGACGGCACACGCGTGTCGGTGTCGCGTCGCACGATCTTCGGTCGCAATCCGGCCGCCGAGGACGGAGCAATCACGGTCCCCGTGCGTGACGAGACCCTGTCGCTGTCCAAGACGCACTTCGAGGCGGCGGCCGAGATCTCGGGCGGCTGGCTCATGGATCGCAGCTCGACGAACGGAACCGTGATCATCCGCGACGGCGTGCAGATCACCTGCCCGCCAGGTGAGCGCGTCGGCATCAAGCTCGGAGACGTGATCTCGATCGGCGACCGCATCGTCACGGTCGGGGGATACGAATGATCCCGTCCATGATCGTGTCGACCGGATCGGCGACGCACGCGGGCAACCGGCGCCCCCTGAACGAGGACTCGCTGCTGGCGAGCACTCCGGTGTTCCTCGTGGCTGACGGCATGGGCGGACACGAGGCCGGTGAGTGCGCGAGCGCGGCGGTCGTCGAGGAGTTCTCCCGTTTCGTCGGCAGGCCCGACCTCACGCTCGACGACGTCAGGACCGCGCTCAGCCGCGCCCGCTCGGCCGTCGACGCGCTGTCCACGACAGGAAACGGCCGCGCGGGCACGACGCTGAGCGGTGCCGTGATCGCCTCGGTCGACGGGATGGGCTACTGGCTCACTCTGAACATCGGCGATTCCCGCACCTACCGTCTCGCTACCGGCGAGCTCGAGCAGATCAGCGTCGACCACTCGGTCGTCCAGGAACTGATCGACTCCGGCGAGCTGACGGCCGCTGATGCCGCGACCGACCATCGGCGCAACATCATCACCCGTGCGATCGGTGCCGGCAGCACGGGTGAGGCGGACTACTGGATGTTCCCGGCTGAGCTGGGGGACCGGATGCTGATCTGCTCGGACGGGCTCTCCTCCGAGTTGGACGACGTCCGCATCCGCGAGATCCTCATGACCGAGCCGGACCCCCAGACGGCCGCAGACGTCCTCGTGGATGAGGCCGTCCGTGCCGGCGGACGCGACAACGTGACGGTCGTCGTCGCTGACGCGGTGCTGGTCGCGTCCAAGCCGGGACGTCCGCTGCAGGCGGACGACGACATCGACGCGGACACGCGACCGAGAGAAGCCGCCGCAGGAGGGATGCGATGATGCACACGATCTATCGACCGGGCCAGTGGAGCACACTGGTCGCCTCCGGGGCGCTCGTCGCTCTGCCGTCGGATGCGCCGCAGACGCTCGTCGAGACGCTCTGGGATCGGCTGAACGCCGAACGAACGCTCGCCGCCGTCGTCGATGCGATCACGGACAGCGTCGGCGGATCCTTCTCGGCCATGCCGCCGTTCGTGGCCGTCGTCATGGAGGGTGCGAACGCCCGCGTCGCCGTACGAGGCGACATCGCGGTCGACGTCACCGGCGCCGATGGTGAGCAGTCGCTGTCGGGCGCCGATGTCATGACCTGGAGCGAGCGCTTCATCCCCGGCGCTTCTCGGGTCGTCCTGAGACTCGAGGATGCCTCCGACGCGCCGGCGCTCCCCGTCGTCGGCGGTGTCGTGCGCGCCGCCGAGGTGGCCGCGGACATCGAGCCGACGGACGGCGCCGCAGACGCGCAGGCCGGCGCGGCGCCGGCGGATGCGGTCGCAGCCGAGCGAGCGGCCGTGGTCGGTGCTGCCGCAGGATTCACGGGTGTCGCGCAGGCGCCGCCGCCGCCGCCGGCCGCGATCGCTGCGGAGGATGTCGAGGCCGCCGTGCCAGCGGATCCGTCCGTCGACGAGGTGCACGACGACGCCGACGCCGACGCCGGCAACGAAGACGTCATCGGCACCGCAGCGGAGGAGACCGTCGCGCCGGAGCCGCAGAGCACAGCGGTCGATCCGACCGAACAGGGCACGGCCACCGAGCCCGAGGTTTCCGAGCCCGGCGCTGCCGAGGCCGCGGCGTCCGAGCCCGAAGTTTCCGAGCCCGAAGCCTCCGAGCCCGGCGCCGACGCATCCGAACCGGAGCCCGCGTCGTCCCAGGACGTCAGCGGCGAGACGCTCGTGCCGACCGATCAGACGCTCGGGTCCGACTTCGACGAGTTCCAGCAGCTGTTCGGAGACACCGTGCACTCGGCTCCGTCGGCGCCACCGGCGGCGCCCGTCGAGGGCGACCACGATGGCGCGACGATCTCGGTCGCCGAGGCTCGTGCTCTCCGGGGCGAACTCCCCCCGGTGCCACAGCTCGAGCCGGAGGCTCCGACCGCGTTGCTGCCGACCGTCGGCAGCGGGCGGATCCGGGTGTCCACCGGACAGGTCGTCGCACTCGACCGCACCGTCGTGATCGGCCGTCGGCCTCGGGCGCCGCGCGCATCCGGCGCGAGCCTGCCCCATCTGATCGCGGTGGAGAGCCCTCAGCAGGACATCTCCCGCAGCCACCTCGAGATCCGTCCGGAGGGCGACACCGTCGTGGTGATCGACCTGCACACCACGAACGGCTCGACTCTGCTCCGTTCGGGGGCGGACCCGGTGCGCCTGCACCCCGGCGAGCAGACGCTCGTGCTGAGCGGTGACGTGATCGACCTGGGGGACGGCGTGACCGTGACCTTCGAGGACCTGCCGTGAATCGACCCCCCTCGTCGCCACCGGCGCTGCCGGGCTTCACGTATCTGGAGCCGCTGGGCACCGGTGGCTTCGCGGACGTCTACCTGTACGAGCAGCAGCTGCCGAAGCGGCGCGTCGCCGTCAAGGTGCTGCTCGCCGACCGCATCGCGAGCGGCTCCGTCCAGGAGTTCACCGACGAGGCGAACGTCATGGCGATGCTCTCCACGCATCCCGCGATCGTCACGATATACCAGGCCGGCGTCGCGGGCGACGGACGCCCCTACCTCGTCATGGAGTACTGCCCGCGGCCGAATCTGCAGCTGCGCGCGCGTCGCGAGCCGTTCTCTGTCGCCGAGGCGCTGCGCGTCGGCATCCAGGTCGCCGGTGCGGTCGAAACGGCCCATCGTGCCGGCGTGCTGCACCGCGACATCAAACCGGCGAACATCCTCGTGACGGAGTACAACCGACCGGCGCTGACGGACTTCGGCATCGCGTCGACGACCGCCGCGATGTCAGAGGCCACCGGGATGTCGATCCCGTGGTCTCCGCCGGAGTCGTTCGGCGATCCGCCGCAGAGCAACACGCGCTCGGACGTCTGGGCCCTCGGTGCGACGCTCTACACGCTGCTCGCCGGACGTTCGCCCTTCGAGCGCGCCGGCGAGCGCAATTCCAGCGCCGATCTGATCGAGCGCATCGAGCGCGCACCGCTGCCGGCGCTGGGCCGTCCGGATTCGCCGGCGAGTCTGCAGCGCGTCCTCGAGCGGGCGATGGCCAAGAACACCGCCGATCGCTACCCCAGCGCGGTTGCGTTCGCGCGTGCGCTGCAGAAGGTGCAGATCGAGCTGTCGCATTCCGTGACGCCCGTCGACATCGTCGACGACCACCCGGTCGAGCAGATCGAGGATGACGACGACGGTCTGACGCGCGTCCGTCAGGTCGTGAGCATCGACCCGGATGCCGGGTCCACGCGTCCCTCCGCGCTGACGCAGCCGTTCGCACCTGGTCCGCTCGGGGCCCCTGGACCGTCCGCGGCATCCGGGATGCCGGTCTTCGACTCGCCCGCTGCGGCATCCGCGTCCGACGCGACCGTCGTGCGAGGACCGGCGACGATCGAACCGCACCCCGCGGCGTCCGCGTCTGCGGATGACCGCACCCTGCTGCGTCCGCCGCGTGTGGTGGCGCCGGAAGCGGCCGCCGGGGCGCCGGGCGCGCCGCAGGCCGCATCGACGGAGGGCGACCCGAAACCGCGTCGCAGGACCGCGCTGATCATCGGCGCCGTCGTCGCGGGTCTCGTGCTCGTCGCCGGCGCGATCGGGGGGATCTCCCTCGTCGCGAACACGTTGAACGCTGCTCCCGAGCCGGAGGAGACCGAACAGGTCGTCGATCCGAAAGAGGTCGTGACCTCGGTCGTCCCGCGTGTGACAGAGCTCGCCGGAGCCCGCAGCGGCAGCCAGGTCACATTCACCTGGACCAACCCGGAGCCGGAGGAGGGCGACTACTACATCTGGGAGCAGGTCGTGCTGTCCGGTGAGTCGAGTCCTGAGAAGGCGAACGAGCCGACCGTGACCTTCGCGCCGCAGGCGACGGGCGAGACATGCGTGGATGTGTCACTGGTCCGCGCGGACGGGCGCGCATCCGCGTCCGTGCGGGGGTGCATCCGATGAGGGGATGGAACGCGACGGCATGATCTGGGAGATCGACGACAACAAGCCGAAGATCGAGGGGCTGGACGCCGTCGGCCGACCGGACCCCGAGTACGCCGCCGCGCTCGGCCTGCTTCGTGCGCCGTTCGGCCGCCGCAGCCTCGCTCTGGTCTGCGACATGGCGCTGTGGACGCTGCTGCAGCTGCCGCTCTGGCTCGGGGCGGTCCCGCTGCTGCTCAAGCTGGCGACCGGGGCGATCTCGCCCTACGGATTCGTCAATCATCCGAGCTTCGTGATCGCAGTGGTCATGGCGGGCGTGACGACCTTGTTCACCCTGGTCTTCCTGGTCGTGCAATGGATCATGCACGGCCGCAAGGGCCGGACGATCGGCAAGGCGATCGCGGGCATCCGGAGCGTCAACGTGCGGACGCTCGAGCGGCCGGGCGTCGGACCCGTGCTGCTGCGCTTCGTGATCTTCGCCGCATCGGGACTCGTGCCGGTGGTGGGGCCGGCGCTGCTGCTCAGCTCGCCGACGTTCGACCCTGAGCGCCGAGGCCGTGGCCTGCACGACAAAGCGACCGGCGTCTGGCTCGTAGACGCGCGTCGCGGGCTGAACCCGTACGACGAGAAGCGCATGCGCGTGGCGCGCAAGATGGTCAAGGCGGAGCCGACGAAGGGACGTTCCGCGCTCCCGTCGCTCGCTACTCATGCCACCCAGGGGACGCAGTCCGCGTACCGACCGGGTAACCGGATCAGTGCCGGCGTGCTGGGCGTCGCCCGTCCGCACGCGGCGAATGAGCGCCCCGAAGTCGGTCTGTCGCTCGCGACCCCGCCTGCGGAATCCGCCCCGGTCGAGACCGGCAAGCCGGTGCTCGGCGGGTATCGCAAGACGGACAGCGACTCGGCATCAGCGCCGTCGACATCGCCTGCCCTGCCCGCCCCTGCCGCGCCGCCTTCGCCCGCTCCGGCCTCGCCCGCTCCGGTGAGCCCGCCGATCGGGATGCCGCAGCCGAGCCCCGCGCCGCAGCCGAGCCCGGCGCCGCGGCCGAGCCCCGCGCCACTGTCCGCTCCGCAGCCGACGCCCCCGCAGGCGCAGCGACCGGCTCCGGCCGCTCAGCCGACCCCCCAGGCCGCTCAGCCCGATGAGCGGGCGCAGCCCGCGCCGGCGCCGCAGCGCATGCCCGCGGCGCGCTTCGGGCTGCGGCTGGACACCGGCGAGAGCATCCTGGTGTCCGAACCCGTCCTGCTCGGGCGCAACCCCGATGCGGGCGACCACCCCGGTGCCCGACCGATCGCCCTGAAGGACGACAGTCGATCTCTCTCGAAGACGCACCTGCTGGTGCGACCAGTGGACGGCGGGCTCGAGATCGTCGACTGCCGCTCCACGAACGGATCGGGACTGGTCAGGGCCGGCATCGAGTACGCCGTCGCGGCAGGGGTGCCGGTTGTGACGACGGACGGCGACATGATCCGGCTGGGCGACCGCGTGGCCGCCGTGGTGCGGGTGTGACGGTGAGCGAACAGAAGCGCGCTGGCGAGCCCAGCGGGATCGAGGAACACGCATGAGGCTCAAGCTGACCCTGCACCGCCCTGCCGGCGACCCCGTCGACATCGTGATCACCACGGACTCCACAGCCACGGCCGGAGACGTGGCGCGTCACGTCGCCGCGGCGGACCCGACACGGTCGACCCCGGTCTCCGAGGGGGATGTGCTCACGCTGGCCGTCGCTCCGCCCACGGGTGAGCGCCTGGTGCCGCTGCAGCCGGATGTGCCGATCGGCGAAGCGCCCGTCGGTTCGGGGTTCGCGGCCTCCATCATCAACTACGGCCCCGACTTCGCCGCGGCGAACCGACGCGAAAGCGCGGGCGTGCTGGTCGCGATCTCCGGAG
Source organism: Microbacterium sp. NPDC056234 (assembly GCF_042267585.1). Classification (NCBI taxonomy): domain Bacteria; kingdom Bacillati; phylum Actinomycetota; class Actinomycetes; order Micrococcales; family Microbacteriaceae; genus Microbacterium; species Microbacterium sp. NPDC056234. The sequence continues at coordinate 548,748 of NZ_JBHJTE010000003.1, read as the reverse complement.
CGCTGACCGGCCAGGAGTTCCCGATCAGCTCCGGTCACGTGTTCGTCGGACGTGACGCCGACAACGACGTGGTGCTGTCGGATCCGATGGTGTCCAAGCGGCACGCCCGGCTCGAGGTCGGTGCGCACATCGAGGTCGTCGACCTGAACTCCGCGAACGGCGTGCTGGTGGACGGCGTCGCCGTGCAGCGCGTGCGGGTCGAGGAGGGCGAGCCGTTCGTGATCGGCGGCACCACGCTCGTGCTGCGCCTCGCGCGATCGTTCGACGGCTCAGCAGCCGAGGATCCGGTCATCGAGCGCGGCGGCGGGCTGCTGTTCAACCGCAGTCCGCGCGTCGAGGTGCGCTACCCCGGCACGAAGTTCAAGCCGCCGCGTCTTCCCACCGAGAAGATCGGCAAGATGTTCCCGTGGCCGATCCTGGTCGCGCCGATCCTGATGGGATTGGCGTTGTACGCGTTGAACGAGAATCCCCGTTCGCTGCTGATGGTCGTCATGACGCCGCTGATGGCGCTCGGCAACATCATCAATCAGTCGGTGCAGAGCAAGAAGAGCACCAACCACGAATTCGTCCTGTTCGAGCGGCAGTACGAGCAGCTCGAAGAGGACTTCTTCCGCGGCAAACCTGAAGAGGAGCTGGCCCGCAACGCCGAAGCTCCACCGGTGGCCGAGGTGTTCGACCACGCCATGCGACTCGGACCGCTGCTGTGGACGAGGCGGCCGGAGCACTGGAACTTCCTGGGCCTGCGGCTGGGCGCCTGTCGGCTTCCGGCGCGCAACAGCATCGACGAAGCCGACGCACCGGACGGCCTTCCCGAATTCATCGACCGCATCGACGGGCTGCGCGAGCGATACCGGTACGTCGACGACGTGCCCGTCTACGAGGCGCTCGCCGACGCGGGCTCGATCGGCATCGCCGGCCCGCAGGGACCTGTCGCCGACACGATGCGCGGGATCGCGGTGCAGATCTTCGGCATGCACGCCCCGAACGACGTCGTCGCGGTCGCCTTCAGCGATTCGTCGTGGACGCCGGAGCTGGACTGGCTCAAATGGATGCCGCACACCTCCAGCGAGCGCAGTCCGTTCCGGGATGTGGCGCTCGCCGACTCCGCGCCCACCGGAGCCGCATTGCTGAGCACGCTGGAGGAGTACGTCGCCCGTGCCGCGGCGGCCGAGGGCGCAGGCGAGCCGCGCGGCCCCTTCAAAGAGGATTGGAATCCCCTCCTGTACGGCACCGACGTGTCGCGGGCGGCCGGCGAGCACAAGAGCACGCCGCGGGTGTCTGTCATCGTCTTCGTGACCGGTGACGCCCCTGTCGACCGCGGTCGCCTCACGGATGTGCTCGAACGCGGCGCCGACCATGGCGTGCACGCGGTGTTCGTGTCACCGACCGTCGAGTCCCTGCCGGCGGTGTGCCGCAGCTACATCGACGTCACGACGGGACTCGAGGACGCCCACGTCGGCCTTGTCCGCAACGGCGAGAACTTCGAGCACGTCCGTGTGGAGGGCGTCTCGAACGCCTACATGCACATGCTCGCCCGGCGCCTCGCGCCGGTGGTCGACGCGAGCACGGTGGTGCACGATTCGTCCGATATCCCGACGGCGGTGATGTTCCTCCAGCTCGTCGACCCGGCGATCGCAGAGGATCCGCGGGTCGTGATCGAGCGCTGGCGGCAGAACAACACGATCCTCGACCGCTCTGCGAATCCGAGACCGCGGATGAAGAAGTCCGGCACGCTGCGGGCGATCATCGGGCAGGGCCCGAGCGACGCCATGGCCCTCGACCTCCGAACGCACGGGCCGCACGCCCTCGTGGGCGGAACGACCGGTGCCGGTAAATCCGAGTTCCTGCAGGCCTGGGTGCTCGGAATGGCCGCGGCGCACAGCCCCGATCGTGTCACCTTCCTGTTCGTCGACTACAAGGGCGGATCCGCGTTCGCGGACTGCGTCGAACTGCCGCACTGCGTCGGACTCGTGACGGACCTGAGCCCGCACCTGGTGCGGCGCGCCCTGACGAGCCTCCGCGCCGAGCTGCAGCACCGCGAGCATCTGCTCAACCGCAAGAAGGCGAAGGACCTCCTCGAACTCGAGAAGCGTCAGGATCCGGAGACGCCTCCGGCGCTCGTGCTCGTGATCGACGAGTTCGCCGCGCTGGCGTCCGAGATGCCGGACTTCGTCGACGGCGTCGTGGACATCGCTCAGCGAGGGCGCTCTCTCGGCATCCATCTGATCATGGCCACCCAGCGACCTGCCGGTGTCATCAAGGACAACCTGCGGGCCAACACCAACCTGCGGATCGCGCTGCGCATGGCCGACGAGGCCGATTCGCGCGACGTCGTGGACGACCCCATCGCGGCGAGCTTCTCACCGGCGATCCCGGGTCGCGCGATCGCCAAGACCGGCCCAGGGCGACTCGTGCCGTTCCAGTCCGCCTACGCGGGTGGCTGGACCACCGACGACGACGGCGCCGTCGCCGAGGTGCGGGTCTCCGAGCTGCGCTTCGGCGCCACCGGCGAGTGGGAGGCGGACGGGCTCGCCGAGTCGGACGTGCACGAGGAGGACCTCGGACCGAACGACCAGAAGCGCATCGTCTCGACGCTGATCCGCGCGAGCGAGACCGCCGGCCTGCCGCGACCGCGTCGTCCGTGGCTCGACGATCTGCCGCCGCTCGTCGATCTGAGCGATCTGCCCAATGACGGCGACACGCGCATCCCGATCGCGCTCGTCGACGTTCCGGAGAAGCAGCTGCAGCAACCGGCGGTGTTCTCGCCGGACCGCGACGGCTCACTGGTCATCTACGGAACCTCGGGTTCGGGCAAGTCGACGCTGCTCAAGACCATCGGCACTGCGGCGGGCATGCGACCCGACCTGGGCCGTGCGCAGGTGTACTGCCTCGACTTCGCCTCCGGCGCGCTCTCCGCGCTCTCCGCACTTCCGCACGTCGGCTCGGTCGTCGACGGGGCGGATGCCGAGCGCATCCAGCGACTGCTGCGCACGCTCGATCGGGAGATGGATCGCCGTTCGGCGGCGTTCGCGACCGCCAGCGCCGGCTCCGTGCAGGAGTACCGCGAGCTCGCCGACCCGAACATGCCGCGCATCGTGCTGCTCATCGACAACTACCCGGAGTTCAAGAAGGACTGGGAGATGGCGCCCGGCCGCGGGCCGTTCTACCGCATCTTCATGCGCATCCTCGGCGAGGGTCGGATGCTGGGGCTGCACGTCGTGATGACCGCAGACCGCGGCAACGCCGTTCCCAGCGCCGTGGCATCCAACATCTCCCGCCGCGTCGTGCTGCGCATGGGAGACCCGAGCCAGTACATGCTGCTCGGCGTTCCGCGCGATGTGCTCGACGAGCAGTCGGCGCCGGGGCGCGCGGTCATCGACGGACACGAGGCGCAGATCGCCGTGCTGGGCGGTACGTCCAACGCGGTCGAGCAGACCAAAGCACTCGCGGCGCTCGGCGACCGCCTGCGCGAGCAGGGCGTCCGCGACCTGCCGGAGATCGGGGCGCTTCCGACCATGGTTCCGGTGGCCGACATGCCGGCCCAGGTCGACCGGCTGCCGGTGTTCGGCGTCGCGGACGACACGCTCGCGCCTCGGGGTTTCGAGCCGATCGGGTCCTTCGTGGTGTCCGGCCCGCCCGAATCGGGCAAGACGAACACGCTCAAGGCCCTCATCGTCGCGATGGAGCGCTTCGATCCGAACGTGCAGCTGTACCACTTCGGCAGTCGCAGGGCCGAGCTCAAGGACTTCCGTCCGTGGGTGCGCAGCGCAACGAAGGCCGAGGACGCGAAGGACCTGGCCACCGAACTGGCGGAGCTCGTCGTGAGCGACGCGCAGCGTCAGCGGATCATGATCGTGATCGAGGAGATTCCTCACCTCGCAGACGGCCCGGCCGATCGTCCGATGCGCGCGCTGCTGCAGGCGATGAACAACAGCGACCACCTCCTGGTCGGCGAGGCGGAGATCACGCGCGCGAGCGGAAGCATCGGCGTCCTCGGCGAGTGGAAGACCGGCCGCCAGGGCATCGTGCTCAAGCCGGACACGTATGACGGCGAGTCGCTCTTCAAACTGCCGTTCGGGCGCGTCAAGCGCAGCGACTTCCCGATCGGACGCGGCATCTTCGTGCAGGCCGGTCGTGCGGTGACGATGCAGATCCCCTTCGTGGCGGATATGCCGACCTCTCGTCGACCCGATGGGCAGAGGTGACATGGGTACTTCTCCCCGTTTGCCGGGCGAGCATCGTTGGCTAACCTCGTCGTAAGAGGCCGAAACGGCCTGAAGACGACAAACGCTGGGAGGCGGTTCTCATGGCCGGACATGACTTTGGTGCAACATACAGCGAGATGGAGAGCGCTGCTTCGCGCCTCCGCGACGGACGCAGCACCGTCACCGACACGCTGAAGGAGCTGCAGGCTGTCATCGATGACCTCGTGCAGGACGGGTTCAAGACCGAGAACGCGTCCGACGCGTACTCGACCGCTTACAACGAGCTCACGTCGTCGCTGGACGACGCAGCCGAGGCTGTCAACGACATGGCCGACGCTCTCGACCGCATGGCGGACTCGATCCGCGACAAGGATGCAGAGCTCGCCGGCGGCTGAACCGACGCGTTCTCAGAGGTCGTGGAGCCTGTTCGGGGGGACAGGCGCCACGGCCTCTTCGCATAGAATCACCAAGACGAGCGGAGGAGAGTGCTGATGAGCGGTTCACAGCCCTACTGGTACAACCTGAGCACCCAGACGGTCGTGCGCGCGGACGAGCGTCCGTCGGAGGACACCCTCGGGCCGTTCGGCTCGGCGCAGGAAGCCGAGGAGTCTCCGGCCGTCCTGCTGGAGCATGCCCGCGCATGGCTGGCGAGCGAAGAGAGCGAGCCGTACCGCGAGATGGCTGCCGAGGCTGACGACGGCACCGACTACGTGTGACGGCGAGTTCATGAGGGCGCACCGCGGCATCGCGGCATCGTTCGTCGTGCTGCTCGCAGCAGGCCTGGCGGCGTGCGCGCCTGCTCTCCCTGAGACCGTGGTGCCCGGCTCCGAGATCACGGTGGGGTGGACAGGCGAGCTGACATCGACGAACGCGGTCGCATCGCCCACCGCGAGCAACGTGGATATCGCCGAGATGATCCGCGCCGGTTTCGGCGACGTGATCGACGGCGCCTTCGTCCCGGACGAGGGGTTCGGCACGGCCAGCATCGTCAGCGACGACCCGTTCACGGTCCGCTACGACCTCGCCGAGCCGTCCTGGTCGGACGGCATTCCGCTCGACGCGGCGGATCTGATGCTCGGCTGGGCCGGGGCATCCGGCTACTTCCCGAAGCAGGAAGAGGACGCCGAGGCTCCCGTCGAGCCGCAACTCGTCGAAGAGGCTCCGGTCGTCGACGAGTTCGCTCGCACGATCGAGGTGACCTTCGCGCAGCCGGAGGTCGACTGGCAGCAGGCCGTTCCGGTGCCGGTCCCTGCGCACGTCATCGGACAGAAGGCCTTCGGCGTCGACGACGCGATGGAGGCGAAACAGGCGGTGATCCGTGCGATCCGAGAGGCGGACACCGCAGCGCTGCAGAAGATCGCTGAGGTATGGCACACCGGTTTCGAGCTCGCGGACCCGGCGGATCTTCCGGCGGAGATGCTGGTTTCGAGCGGTCCGTTCATGCTCGACGAGATCGTCGCTGAAGAGGCAGGTCAGAGCGTGACGCTCGTGCCCAACACGGCGTACCGCGGGCTGATGACGCCGCAGATCTCCCGCGTCCATCTCGTGCCGCCGGGGGATGACCCGGTCGGAGCGATCGGCCAGGTGCTCGACGTCGCGCAGGTCGCACCGACGTCGTCGAACCGGGCGCCCATCCACGACCTGGAACGCAAGGACTTCGCGGTCACGACGACGCACGACGGCACCCTCTGGAGTCTGCTGCTCAAGCCTTCAGGTGTCTTCGCGCAGTCGCAGGCGCGCATCGCGTTCATCCATGCGGTGCCGGTGCGCCCGATGGTCGATCGCGGTGCGGGGGAGTGGGCGTCGGCCTACACCGCCAGCACCTCGATGGTGGCGCCGCCCGGTTCGCGGGCGTACGACATCGTGAACGAGGACTCCGGGTTCGCGCAGCTGCTGGGCACACCCGGTGACGACCCGGCACTGCAGCGCCAGATCTCCGGCGTCCCGGAGGGCGCCCCGGTCTGCGTGCTCTACGATCGGCGCAGCGAGTTCGCCATCGGGGCCTTCGCGGCATTGCGGGACTCGGCGGCGGAATCCGGATGGAACGCGGTGGACTGCGGCAGCGACGACTTCGAAGCTGCGCTGGCGCAGGGCCGGTGGGATGCTGTGATAACCCGCGTGCCGATCCCGCAGACGCCGGAGCAGATCGCCGTGCAGTGGGGCAGCGGTGGCTCGGCATCCGTCACCGGCCATGCGGATGCGGATCGGGATGCTCTGATCACCGAGCTCGCGCAGACCACCGACGTGTACGAGGCGCGAGAGGTGCTCGCCCTGATCGAGGCCTCGATCGTCCGTGCGGCCGTCGCCCTTCCCATCGCGGCGAACCCGCGGGTCACGATCGTCGACAAGGACGTGACCGGCGTGACGCCCCGCAACGGCGTCGCCGCGCCGCTGACGTACGGCGCTGTGCAGTGGGCGGCCGTCCCGTGAGCGGCACTGCACGGAGCGGCTCCGTGCAGGACTGGGCGCGCTTCTGCGGGCTGCTCGACGACGACTCCGAGCTGCTCGCTTCGGTGAAGACTGCCGCGGCGGATCCGGATGGCGACCCCTGGCTCGCGGTCATCGACGGGCTGGACGACGCGGGCGCGCTCGCGTATCTCGAGACTCAGGATCTCGGCGCCGAACTCTCGGACGCCCTGGCCGGATTGCCGCGGGTGTTCCGCACGTCCGTCGACCTCGGGTCGGTCGCCGACATCGACGAACTGCCGGGCGCGATCGCCGCGGCCGATCTGCTTCTCGCACCGCACGACCTGCGCGTCGTGTTCCTCGAAGAGGACTCGGATGCCTTCCCTCTCGTCGTCGTCACGGCGTCGGATGCCGAGGCAATCGTCGAACTGGCAGCGCAGTTCGGACACGACGCGCGCGTGTTCTGAACATGGGTTGTTCTCCCCATCGCGACGGTTCGTTCCCTGCCCGTAGAGTTCTCGAGGAGGTTTGCGCCGTATGGGAATGATGTTGCCGAATGAGCTCATCTGGGTGATGGAGAAGCTCGGTTTCGAGTGGCCGGATATCGATGAGGACGAACTGCGCCGTGGCGCGGGGATCGTCGGCGTCTTCCGCGACGAGCTGGAGACGAAGATCCAGGTTATGGATCGCAAGGTCAATGGCGATCTCGCGACCGCCATGCGCGGGCAGGCCGGGCCGGCGTACGTCGGCGCCTGGAACGCGAACCGCTCCCAGAACCTGCAGGGGCTGATCGATCTGCTCGGACCGGTGCCGTCGGCGATGGACATCGCGGCGGACGCCGTGTTCGCGCTGAAGATGAAGGTCATCGTCGACGTGACGACCACGATGATCGCGCTGGTGGGCATGCTGACGAACCCGATCACCGCGGTCGGTGCGGGTCCGATGGTGCTGATCAAGAAGAAGCTGCTCAATGCGGTGGTCGATATCGCGATCGAGCAGCTGCTGAACCAGCTGCTGCCGATGGCGATCGAACCGTTGGCGGAGCAGCTCCCCGGCATGATCATGGCGGCGCTGGATTCGCCCATCGTCGAGGCCGTCGCGGGCGATCCGGACGAGTTCTACGCGGACCTGCAGGCGCTGGAGCAGGCCGAGGGCGAGATGGAGCAGCACGCCTCGGACGTCGAATCGCTGACGGACCGGCTGATGGCCGATCTGTCCGGCCTGAACATCGCGGGAGACTGACATGGGCAAATTCGGTGATGACGCGATCCGGCCTCTGCTGCGATCGCTGGACGACATGCCCGTGCACATCAAGCAACTGGCCGAGATGTTCCGCAAGCACGGCGCCGCTTCGAAGCGGAACACGAGCGAGGTCCAGAACCTGGACTCCGCCGACGTCACGCACCCGCTGCAGGACGGGTGGAGGACCGATACGGACTGGACTCCGGACGCTGTTGTGAGTTGGAAGGGGGACGCACCTCACCCCAACGAGTACCTCGACGAGGATTACATCCAGCAGCACCTGGCACGTTTCGACGATGGCGCGAGCCGCATCTACTTCTCGGACAGTCTGCACGCGCACGGTCCGGGGCAGCGGGACCACTCGACGTTCGTCTTCCCGACGTCGGACCTGCAGCGGATCCTCGATGAGTCGGGCGGCGATGCCAACCTGATCGCTGAGCAGCTCGGCTTGGATCCGGACTGGTTCTTCGACGACAACGGCAACCCGGTACCCGTCGAGATCCGGCATTTCGCACCTGAGGAACTGACCAATCTGCGCATCCCGTCCGGTAATGAGTCCGGCGCGAACGAGCACTGGATTCCTGGCGGATATCTTCCGACCGGCGTGCCCGAGGCCGTGATCGATGTTCCGGAGTCCGCGACCGGGGTCGGCACTCCGGATCGTCCAGGGGATTACAACCCCGGGCTCTGGCCAGGAACAGCGCAGGGGTTGACGTTGCATCGATGAGCGACGACAAGGATGAAGTGGACCTCCCTACGGCGCTGACGAGCGATGCCGTGCGCGACGGTGCGGCGGTCTCGTTCAGCGGGGATACGTTGGTCGTCACGGGTGATGGCATCGTCGAAGCCGTCGAGACGCGGCTGCTCGGCGGAACGCAGCAGGCGGAACGGCGGGATCACTGGTTGATCGACGGCGTTCCGGTGCTCTCCCGGGGCGAGGCGTGGATCGTGCCTCTGTCGTGGGAGCCGGTTCGCGACGGCGGGAGGGCGGCCCCCGATGACGTGCTCCGCGGGAGGGCGCATGATCTGTGGATGAGTGTTCGCAGCGCGTGCGAGTTCCGGCAGGGGATGCAGATCGGTGTCGACCTCCGATCGGAGTCGCCGCGGAACCCGTATGCGAAGGAGCTGGCCCGAACGGGCGTCAGGCGGGCCGACTGGTGGGCGTTCGGCGGGTTCGCTGCGGTGCTCGCCGTCTACGGTGAGCCGCTCCCCGCTCCGGTGAGCAAGGTCGCGCTGCACGTGGTCCCGGTGGGTTGGGTCTCGGCGCGTCGGCCGACTGCGGCCAAGAAGATGCCGGCACTCGATCTGTCGTGGTCATGGGCGGACGTCGTTGCGTTCGCCGAATCGGACGCGGCCGGTAGCCTGGCAGAGCACAAGACGGAGGGTCAGGGATCGTGACGAGCGCGTTCGGGAATGTCGAAGTGAGCGGGACCGCTCGCGTGTACGGGGCGAGCGAGCTCGGCGTGCTGTCGATCACGGCGCCGGGCGAGGCGCACCCTCGCGTGGAGTACGTCGGCGGTGAGATCTTCGTGGGCCTGAACGCGGCCGGCACCGGCGCTGCGGTCACGCAGGGCGACGCGCAGGCGTGGTCCCGCCCGTTCGGCGACGTCGTCGCCGAAGCGGTTGCCTCGGCCGGCACGCTTCCGGATGCTGTCGACGGAGTGATCCTCATCACCGACGAGTCGCTCGCCGCGGCCGTCCTGGTGGAACCGGCCGGGTTGCTGGCGGGTGACCCGGTGGTGTTCGCGCTTTCGCGCGACCGGCTGGCGATCGTCGGAGCGGATGACGAAGCGGCGGTCGGGCGGGTGCTGGACCTCGCGGAGGAGCTGTTCGATGCGGAGGGGCCGTTGGTGTCTGCGCATCCGATCGTCCTGACCAGCGACGGGTGGGCGCCGTTCGGATGGTTCGAGAAGTTCCCTGCGCTGGAGATGCGGATCCAGCGGGTGCTGCGGCTGTTCAGCGTTCGCGCGTACGAGGCGCAGACGGCGGCGCTGCAGCGTCCGGACGTGCGCTACATCGATCCGAAGATCCGAGTGCTCGAAACCGGTGTGACGACGACGTTCGCGGCATGGCCGAAGGGCACGGCCTCGCTGCTTCCCGTGGTGGACAACGTGATCGTCGCGGATCCGTCCGGTGCGCTCAGTGTCGCCACGATGGACCAGTTCCTCGATGCCGGCGGCGATGCGATCATCCGCACCGGCCTGTCACCGGCACGCTACTTCGTGCCGGGCGAGCCGCCCCGCGAATGAGGATTCTCCGCACGTCCATGGGTTGATCTCCCCATCGCGGCATCCCGCACGCCTGGCTAGCGTCGATCGCGGAGGTGATCGCCGTGGGAATGATGCTGCCGAACGAACTCATCTGGATCATGGACAAGATGGGGCTGGAGTGGCCCGACATCGATGAGGATGAGGTGCGCAAGGCCGCTGTGCTCGTGCGGGGCTATCGCGACGACATGGAGACGCTCGTCCAGACCGCAGACCGCCGCATCAACGGTGAGATCGCCGCCGCGATGCGCGGCCAGACCGGTGCGGCGCATGTGACGGCGTGGAACCGCAACCGCTCCGAGAACGTGCAGCAGCTGCTCGACGTGCTGGGGCCCGCGGCCGTCGGCATCGACGTGGCCGCCGAGATCGTGCTCGCGCTGAAGGTCAAGGTGATCGCCGAGGTCACGCTCACGCTCATCCAGTTGGTCCCGCTGCTGGCCGCCGGTCCCTTCGGTGCCGGCGGTGCGGCTCTGCTGATCCTCGCCCGCAAGAAGCTGTTCTCGATGCTCATGGAGGCGACGCTCGAGAAGGTCATCGGCGAGGTCCTGCCCCTGGCGGTCGAGCCGCTCGTCGACCAGGTCCCCGGCCTCGCGATGGCGCTGCTGGACTCTCCCGTGGTCGAGGACAACATCGGCGACGTGGACGAGTTCTTCGCCGACCTCGAGGCGCTCGACCAGGCTGCGGAGGACATGGACGCCCACGCCGCGGACGTCGAAGATCTCACCGACCGCCTGCTCGCCGACCTCGCCAACCTGCAGATCTCGGGGGACTGACCCATGTCGATGAAGAAGGTCATGCGCGACATCATGGATGCCGTCGACGGCGCGGGCCACGAGTTCAAGCAGGGCTTCTCCGGGGCATTCCGCAAACGCGGCGGAAAGCATCGGGCGGACGCGGACGCCATCCGCGGTGTGGATCGCAGCAACGCGGATCGTGTGCCGAAGCACCGCGCGGACAAGCCGACCTCGCATGCCAAGAAGTACGACGTGCTCGAGGACGTCACCCGCGGGCGGGAGTACCAGCTTTCAGGGAAGACGCCGCGCCATCGCGACCCCGACTACGACCCTGCGCGGGATCTCGGCGGTGCCGTCGGTCAGGCCGTGCGCGAGACACCGGGAGAGGTCTGGGACGAGGCCAAGGGCATCCCGAAGAAGGCGGGGAAGCAGGCGGTCGAAGAGCTCTACGAGGATGCGATCGGGCAGGACAACCCGGACAAGTACGGCAGAACGGGCCAAGGGGATTCGCGGTTCCTCGCGCCGGCGAGCGAGACCGCCGTGCTGGAGGGCATGAGCAACGCCGAGATCGCCGCCCGCTTCGGACTGCCGGCCGGATCGCTCGACGACGCGACCGTGAAGGTCACGCAGATCCCGGGTTCCCGCTTCGTGAGCGTCGAGGTCGACGTCCCCGGCGAGTGAGGCGCTGCGCCCGCGGCGCATGGGGAGTCCTGCCCATGGTGCTTCCGGCATCCCTTCCGTATGGTCATCGCCAGGAGGTGCGATCGTGGGAATGATGTTGCCGAACGAGCTGATCTGGGTGATGGAGAAGCTCGGTTTCGAGTGGCCTGATGTGGACGAGGACGAGGTCCGCCGCGGGGCCGAGATCATCCGTGTCTTCACCGACGAGTTCGAGGGCCGGCTGCAGGCCGTCGATCGCAAGGTGAACGGTGACTTGGCCGCGGCCATGCGCGGCCAGGCCGGCCCGGCCTTCGTCGCGGCGTGGAACACGAACCGGTCGCAGAACCTGCAGAAGATCCTCGACGTCCTCGGCCCGGTCCCGACCGGGATGGAGATCGGCGCGACCATCGTCACCGGGCTCAAGGTCAAGGTCATCGCGGATGTGACGCTGACGATGATCACCCTGGTCGGGATGCTGACGAATCCGATCACCGCGGTCGGAGCCGGCCCGATGCTGATCATCAAGAAGAAGCTGCTGAACGCCGCGGTGGACATCGCCGTCGAGGAGGCCCTGGCACAGGTGCTGCCGCTGGTGGTGGAGCCGCTCGCGCAGGAACTGCCGGCACTGATCATGGCGGCGCTCGACGCGCCGGTGGTCGAAGCCGTCGCCGGTGACACCGATGAGTTCTACGCGGACGTGCAGGCTCTGGAGCAGGCGGAGGAAGACCTGGACCTCCAGGCCGCGGACATCGAGACTCTGCTGGCTCAGCTCGGATCGGATCTGGGCGGGCTGAACATCACGGGGGAGGGTTGACGATGGGGCGAGACATCGGTGATGAGCTGTTCAGGCCCATGGCGAGGGAGCTCGGCGATCTCAACGTCAGGATGGCGCCGGCCTCCGACGTGATCCGGGGCCTGCGGCACAAGAAGCGCGAGGATCGCGACGGGGTCGACGAGGTCGACAGGTACGACGGCGACGGCTCTGATGGGAGCGGAACCCCGCCGCGCACCCCGAACAACCCGAACAACGGCTCCGACGGCGACTCGCCGCCGCTGCCCTCCCCGGCGAGCCAGCATCAGGCGCGGGTCGAAGCCGGCAACGCCAGCGAACCGGACTGGCACAGGGTCACGACGGGCCATCACGGTCCGCCGCCGCCCGACATGGACGCGGCGCACGGCCATCACATCGTGTTCAAGAAGGGTGTCGGCCGGCGCCAGCAGGAGGTGCTCGCGGACGCGAAGGCGATCCTCGACAAGCACGGAATCAATTGGTACACGGGTTCGGAGAACCTGATCTGGGCGCCGAACGTCGCCGGCCAGCACACGATCGCGAACGTCCGCGAGGTACTGAAGCGCCTGCAGGAAGCGGACGGTCAGGGGAGCGAAGCCGTCGCAGAGGCGCTGCGGCTCGCCGGCCGTGAACTGTTCGGAGGGAAGCCGTGATCGAACAGCACCGGGACAGTAGGGTGGTGGCATGAGTTTCGAACTCGAGTCGTGGGCCAAGGATTTCAGCGACAGCATCGGGAAGGCGATCGAGCAGGCGCTCCTCGCCGTGACCAGCCGTCTGCCCGCCGAAGACATCGTCGGCGTCGGCATCGCGACAGACGCGGACTCCACATCGATCGTCGCCTTCGCGAACTCCCGCGAGAACCTCGACCGCATGATTGCGGAGGAGCCCGAGTACGCCATCGATTCCCGCTGGCACCTCGGTGAGTGGGACATGGACGTGACGCAGGTCGATGCCGAAGATCCGCTCGAGCCGGTGCGCGCCGAGGCGGAACGAGCGAAGCAGCTCATCACTTCACCCGACGGCAGCCAGGCGGGCTCCCGGGAGCTCGACGCGTTCCGGACAGCCGTCTGGAACGCCATCTCGAATGCCATGGCTCAGTCGGTCGCCGACGGATTCTTCGACCGGTGGCCGGACGCGAAGAGGGTGTTCCTGCCGCTTGACGCCGATGTCTCCGAGGAGCAGATCGCCGCCTGGAACGCGCCGCTCAACCCGCCCGAGGGTCTCGCGGAGTTCCGCGAGTTCCTTCAGCTCGACTGACGAGGGGCGACACGATCCGCGAGGAACTGCGCCCCCAGTTCGCCTGAGCACCGCCCCATGGCAGGATGGACGCCGAGGGGGCTCACGTGACTGAATCGACATCTGCGCCGGAGACCGATCCGCTCGACCGGTCCACGGAGGACCGGCAGCCGGTTCCACTGCGTCTGGAGTTCGCCGGCGAGTGGCATGACATCCCCGCGGAGCGCTCCTTCATCATCGGGCGCGAGGGCGACCTCGACATCGACGACAACCCCTACCTGCATCGGCACTTCCTCGAGCTCCAGTACCGTCACGGACTGTGGTGGCTCGCGAACATCGGCGTCCGCCTGGCGGCCACCGTGTCGAGTGCGGGCGGCGCGGTCCAGTCCTGGCTCTCGCCCGGCGCACGGATGCCGCTCGTCTTCGAGCGCAGCGTGATCGTGTTCACCGCAGGACCGGTGACCTACGAACTCAACCTGCACACCGAGCAGGCGCCATACGAGGTCTCTCGTCAGGTCGAGGCGACGATGAGCGGGGAGACGACCGTGATGCCCGCCCGCTTCACGCCGCTCCAGAAGCAACTCATTCTCTCGCTCGCCGAGCCGATGCTGCGGCGGGAGGGTGTCAGCATGAACGAACTCCCGTCATCGAGCGCCGCCGCCAAGCGCCTGGGCTGGACGATCAGCAAGTTCAACCGCAAGCTCGACAACGTGTGCGACAAGCTCGACCGCATGGGAGTGCAGGGTCTTCGCGGTGGGCCGGGCAAGCTGGCGACCAACCGCCGCGCACGCCTGGTCGAGTACGCCGTGACCTCTCAGGTCGTGACCCGCGCCGACCTGCCGTTGCTCGACGATGAGTCGCTGCGGAACCAGCCGGACCCCGACGGCGACTGAGAGCGCGGTCAGCGCATCGCGTCCGCGAGGTGCCGGGAATCCTGGCTGAGCACCTTCACGATGATGCCGCGCTGACGCAGGTCCGCCACGGTGCGGCTCTCCTCGTCGCGGTCGCGGCCCAGTGCGTGGACGTTCGCGACCACGAGGACGTCGCCCTTGTTGAGCGTCGAGATGAAACGCGTCAGGCGATCGCTCCAGCTCTCCAGGATGTCGGGCGCCGGATGCCGGAAGCCCTCGATCGGGACGCCGAAGCGCGTCAGCTCATCGCGCTGCGTCACCACTGACGGCATGCCGTCGCGTGCGACGACCAGTCCGACCAGTCGTGATCCGCTCGGGCGGGCGTGCCACCAGTCGTGGTTCTGCTGCAGCTCGGTGAAGCACTTCGGGCACTCGGCCGCCGCGTGCGGCAGGTGGACCGGACTCGTCAGCGCGCCGCCGATGTGCATGGCACCCGTCGTCAGGTCTGTCAGATCGCTCATCGATGCACCTCCGGCTTCCATTCTGCCCTGCCCGCAGGCCGCATCACACCAGACCGAGCGCGCGGACCGCCTCCCGCTCGTCGAAGAGCTCGGCGACGGATGCGTCGATGCGGGCCTGCGCCCAGGCATCCGGCTCCAGCCCTTCCACGATCTGCCACTCGCCGTCGACGGAGCGCACCGGGAACGAGCAGATCAGCCCCTCGGGGACCCCGTATTCGCCGTGCGAGACGACGCCGGCGCTGGTCCAGTCCTCGGTGCCCCGCACCCAGTCCCGTACGTGGTCGATGGTCGCGTTGGCCGCAGAGGCCACGGACGACGACCCACGCACCTCGATGATCTCCGCCCCGCGCTTGGCGACCCGCGGGATGAAACTCGACTCGAGCCACCCGGTCACGTCGTCGAACCGTTCCGTCAGCGCCTCGGATGCCGGTCGGCCGTCGACCGTGGCGTACGAGACGTCGGGGAACTGCGTGGCGGAATGGTTGCCCCAGATCGGCACGCGCCGCACGTCCGAGACGGGGGATCCGAGGGCGAGCGCGAGCTGCGCCCTGGCGCGGTTCTCATCCAGCCGGGTCAGCGCCGTGAAGCGTTCGGCCGGCACGCCATCGGCGGAGGCCGCGGCGATCAGCGCGTTCGTGTTCGCCGGGTTGCCGACCACCGTGACCCGCACGCCCTGCGACGCGTTCTCGGCGATCGCGGCCCCCTGCGGGCCGAAGATCCCGGCGTTCGCCGCGAGCAGGTCGCCGCGCTCCATGCCAGGTCCGCGGGGTCGTGCGCCGACCAGCAGTGCGAGGTCGCATCCCGCGAAGGCGACGTTCGCGGCATCCGTCACCTCGACATCCTCGAGCAGCCCGAACGCACCGTCCTGCAGCTCCAGCGCCGCGCCCTCGGCGGACTTCAACCCCTGCGGGATCTCCAGCAGCCGCAGCCGCACCTTCTCCTCGGGGCCGAGCAGGTCTCCGGCGGCGATGCGGAACAGCAGGGCGTAGCCGATCTGGCCTCCGGCACCCGTGATGGTGATCGTGGTGGTCATGTCCCGAGACTACGCCGCGCGCTACCCTCGTTTCCATGACGTTCAACCCGGATGCCGACATCTCGGGCCACCGCACCAGGCGCCGTGGCCGAACAGCCGCCGTCGCCGGCGGAGGAGTGGTGGGACTCGGCGCGATCGCCGTGCTCGTCGTGAGCCTGCTCTCCGGCGGCGAGATCGACCTGTCACCGTTCCTCGGCGGCGGCACCGGCGACCAGGGGTCGTCGACGTCGGACGGCGCCCTGCTCGAATGCGACTCGGGTGCGGATGCCAACGCGAAGGTCGAGTGCCGGATCGCCGGGTCGCAGGTCGCGCTGGACGAGTACTGGACGGAGAACGTGAGCGGCTACTCCGAGCCGGGCATGATCGTCGTGGACGGTCAGACTTCCACGGCGTGCGGCACGGCATCCAACGCCGTCGGTCCGTTCTACTGCCCGGCGGACGCCACCGTGTACATCGACCCCGCCTTCTTCGCTGTGATGGAGCAGCAGTTCGGCGCCTCGGCGAACGAGCTGGCCCAGCTCTACATCGTCGGGCACGAGTGGGGCCACCATATCCAGAACATCACCGGCACCATGGCGGCGTACCCGAACAACGGCACGGGCCCCGCCAGCAACGGTGTCCGCATGGAACTGCAGGCGGACTGCTACGCCGGCGCGTGGATCGGGGACATGACGGAGGCGACGGATGCCGACGGCGACCCGTACCTGTTGGCGCCGACGGAGACGCAGCTGGAGGATGCCCTCAACGCGGCACTCGTCGTCGGCGACGACCACATCCAGGAGATGTCCGGTTTCTCGAACCCCGAGTCGTTCACGCACGGCTCCAGCGCGCAGCGCCAGTTCTGGTTCGCGAACGGGTACCAGAACGGTCTCGGCGTCTGCGACACGTTCTCCGTGCCGGACAGCCAGCTCGAAGCGGGATAGCGCAGACGGTAGCGTGAAACGCACGGGAAGTTCGAAGACCGGGGGGTCGAAGACGATGAACCTGGATGCGCTGTATCCGCCCATCGAGCCGCACGACAGCGGCATGCTGATCGTCGGCGACGGCCAGCGGATCGCGTGGGAGGTCAGCGGCGACCCCGAGGGCAAGCCGGTCGTCTTCCTGCACGGCGGCCCAGGAGGCGGCACCTCGGACTGGCATCGTCGCTTCTTCGATCCCGAGAAGTACCGCATCGTGCTGTTCGACCAGCGCGGCTGCGGGCGCAGCACGCCGCACGCGAGCACGCCGGACGTCGACATGCGGTTCAACACCACCGCGCATCTCATCGCCGACATCGAACTGCTGCGCAGGAACCTCGGCATCGACCGGTGGCAGGTGTTCGGCGGATCGTGGGGCAGCGCGCTCGCGCTCGCCTACGCACAGGCGCATCCGGATGTCGTGACCGAGCTGATCCTCCGCGGCATCTTCACGCTGCGTCGTGTCGAACTCGAATGGTTCTACGAGGGGGGAGCGGCCGCGCTGTTCCCCGACCTCTGGGAGGACTTCATCGCGCCGATCCCTGTGCTCGAGCGCAACCGCATGATCGAGGCGTACCACCGCAGGCTCGCCGACCCCGATCCGGCGGTGCACGTCCCGGCCGCCGTGGCGTGGAGCACGTGGGAATCCTCGACGATCACCCTGCGCCCGGATGCCGACACCGTCGCGCGCATGACCGAACCGGATGCTGCGGTGGCCTTCGCGCGGATCGAGAACCACTTCTTCGTGAATCGAGGATGGTTCACCGAGGGGCAGTTGATCGACGGCATCGACGCGATCCGGCACATCCCCGCAGTGATCGTGCAGGGACGATACGACGTGTGCACGCCGATGATGACCGCGTGGGATCTGCACAGGGCATGGCCGGAAGCGGAATTCATGATCGTCGAGGACGCCGGGCACGCGGCATCCGAACCGGGCATCCAACAGGCGCTCCGCGACGCGACAGACCTGTTCGCCGACGACTAGGCGCGCAGCGCCTGGAGCAGAGTCTTCACCAGGGAGGCGACCGACCCGGTCGCACGGAAGCGCGTCAGGCCCTCGGAAACGGCAGCTCCGGTGCGCGCCGTGACGAACCACGGCGGCTTCGGCAGGATGGTGAACCGGCCGCCGCCGTTGACCCATGGCAGCGATCGTGGGAACGGGCGGAACGGGCCGCGGACGATCGAGCGCTCCACCCCGTCCAGCAGCAGCGCGTTATGGACGACGCCGATGCCGCTGCCGACGTTCTGGACGGTGCCGCCGGGGAACGGGCCCCAGGTGAGCGTCGGGGTGATGAATCCGAAGGCGGTCCAGGCGTTGACGGCGATCGAGCCGTAGCGCAGGGCCGTGATCGCGCGCTCGAACCCGGAGCCGAGCGCGCGTTCGGTCGCCGGATCGATCAGGAGGTTGGCTCCGAGCCTGCCCTGCAGCTTCTCGTTGGCGTGCTGCACCGCGGCATCCACGAACTCCTGTCCACGGCCGTCGACCTCGACGACTCCGAGGACGGGGGCGAAGTACTCCGTGGTCTCGAGCGCTTCGGCGTGCTCGGCCGAGCCGATCTCCACGAGGAGTCGGTCGCCGAGGGCGAAAGCGTCGGGGTAATCCCGGCCGGCCTGCTCCATCCGGGAACTCGACCCGGGATACCAGGTCGGACGCTCCGGGGCCTTCGCGTACGCATGCCGGAGAGCGGTCAGGAACTGCTCGCGCTGCGCCCAGTCGCGCGACAGGATCACCACCTGGCCGGCGATGCAGTTGTGTCCGCTGTTCTGCAGACGCATGGTGGCGACGTGCTCCGCGTGGAACGTGATGTCGGCATCCGTCCACTCGCCGGGAACGACGATGATGGGGGAGACCCCGCCGAGCTCTGCGGTGATGGGCTTCTTGAGCAGCGGTCGGTTTTCGCGCCGGCGTCGCTTGGCCGCGGCATCCCGACCCCACACGATCGCGTCGAAGGTCGCAGCCGAACCGGTGATGTGGACGTGCTCCAGGCTCTTGTGCGCGGTGAGGTAGGCGCCGACGGCAGGTCCGCCGCGGACGATCCGGAGGAAGCCGGGCTCGATGAGCGCGGCCAGCGCGTGCTCGAGAACAGGCACGAGGGCGTCCTGCGTCGGGTTCACCTTGAGCAGTGAGACGCGGTTGTGGGCGAGCAGCTCGTAGAGCACGTCCAGCACGGGGATCGACGTGATGTTCCCCGCGCCGAGCACGAGGCCGACGCCGCCCGTCTCGTGCGGCGTGCGCTGCGCCAGGCCGGCGCCCGCGCGCACCTGTCGCGGGGTGATCCCCGGCTCGAGCCAGACCTCTCCGGTGAATCCGGAGAGCAGCAGCTTGTCGGTGGCGGTCAGCGGGAACGCGTGCACGCGGGTCCGACCGCCCGGCGCGCGATCGACGCGGACATCCTGGAGCGCGTTGCGCCCGTCGGCGATGCGGGTGAGCGTCTCGGTGTAGGCATCCAGAGCGCCGAGCGTGCTGTACGGACCGCTCAGCCACTCCTCGCCGCGCAGTGGATGGCCGCCGGGGAGGCCCTTGGAATCGGCCGCGGTGTTCGCCCACTCGTCGGCGGATGCTGCGACGGCGGCCCGCACCGCGCGCAGCAGGGTGACGCGCTGCGCGACCGCCAGATGCGACCAGGTGCGCGCTCCTTCGGAGAGCTCATCGATCGCGGCATCGAGCGCGGTGCGCTCGTCGTCATCGATCTCGGTCGCGGTCGCCTGCGTCGCTGAAGTCATCGTCGCCTCCCTGTCGCGGTGGTCTCAGCCTATGCCGCGCGGGTGCTGCTGCCGGCCGTCAGATCAGTGACAGCTCGCGCAGCTTCGATTCGACGTCCGCGTTCGACGGCTCGACGTGGTGCGACGCATCCGGGTAGACGACGACCGGGATGTTCGTGCGTCCCGAGATCTCCTTGGCGACGTCGGCGGCGGACGGGTCCGCCACGAGATCGATGTAGGTGTAGCCGATGCCGAGTTCGTCGAGCTGCCTCTTGGTGCGGATGCAGTCGCGGCACCAGTCGGCGCCGAACAGGGTGATCGAGTCAGTCGCGGGGGTGGTCATGTATCCAGGATATGGCGCTCCGGCTGAGTGGGCTCCGGAGGCCGCCGCGCTATCGTTGCGCGGCCAGCGCTGGCACGGCACCGGCGGTGAGCGCATCCAGTGCTCGGCGCAGTGCGGTGCTGGACGTATGCGCCGTGTAGGGGAAGTACACGACTTCCACGCCGACGGCGTCGAACTCGCGCTCCAGCCGGAGGCCCTTCTCGGTGCCGCGCCAATCGTCGCCCTTGAAGAAGTGCGTGAACCCGACGTCGCGCCAGGCATCCATCTTCGACGGCGTCGTCTCGACGTGCACGTCGTCGACGAAGGCGATGTGCCGCACGATCTCCGCGCGTTCCGCGGTCGGGATCAGTGCTTCGATGCCCTTCACCTCGCGGAGCATCTCATCGCTCACCACTCCGGCGACGAGCACGTCGCAGTGCTGTTTCGCATGGCGGAGCAGATTCAGATGTCCCACATGGAACAGGTCGAAAGCCCCGGCGGCATAGCCGATACGCGTCCCCATGATCTCCCCAGATCAGATTCCCCAGAAGGACGGCCCCCACGGCCGTCAACGACTCCCATAGCCGTATCCGCTCAGTGTAGCCATCGGGGAGCGAACGCGCACCACTTTTCCGACGCGGCGCGAAGCCGCAGCGGGACGTGAAACGATGGATGCCGACATCCGGAGTGCGGGGAGGGGGACACGTGGCACTCGACGTCACCGTGATCGTCCCGACCTTCAACGAGCGGGACAACATCGTCGAACTCGTCGCGCGCGTCAGCGCCGCGCTCGAGGGGCGTCGAGCCGAGATCCTCGTCGTCGATGACAGCACGGACTCCACCGCCGCCGAGGTCGAGCGGGTCGCGGCATCCGCATCTCTCCCGGTTCGGGTGATCCATCGCGAGCACAACACCGGAGGCCTCGGCGGGGCCGTGGTGCTCGGCCTGGCCGAGGCCGACGCGGACATCTGCGTCGTCATGGACGGCGACCTGCAGCATCCGCCCGAACTCATCCCCGCGATGCTCGACCGGCACGCGCACGGGGATGCCGACGTCGTGGCGGCGTCCCGGTACATCGGCGGCGGGGACTCGCAGGGCCTCGGCACGGCCATGCGCTTCGGCGTCTCGCGCGCGGCGACCTGGCTGACGAAGGCGATGTTCCCGAGGCGGCTCTCGCGCAGCACCGACCCGATGACCGGTTACTTCCTGGTGGACCGTCGGCGGATCGATGTCGCCGAGCTCAAACCGCAGGGATTCAAGATCCTGCTGGAGATCCTCGCCCGCTCCGACGTGCGCATCGCCGAGGTGCCGATGGAGTTCGCCGAGCGCCGTCACGGCGCTTCGAAGGCGAGCCTGCGCCAGGGGGCGACGTTCGTCGCGCACCTGACCCGTCTGCGATTCGGCAAGATGTCGCTGTTCGCCCTGATCGGCCTGTTCGGTGCGGTCGCGAACCTGGCGATCATGTGGCTGCTGACCTCGGCCGGCATGCCGTACGTCTGGGCGGCGATCATCGGCGCCGAGGCGACCATCGTCGGCAATTTCCTGCTGCAGGAGCGCTTCGTCTTCGCCGACATGCGTTCGGATGCCCGCGGGCTGGGTGCGCGGTTCGCCGCGTCGTTCGCCTTCAACAACGTCGAGGCCGCGCTGCGGATCCCGGTGATGGCGCTCATGGTGGAGTCCTGGCACATCTCCAGCGTGCTCGCGACCGCGATCTCTCTCGTCGTGGCGTTCTTCGCCCGGTTCCTGTTCCACTCGCTGGTCGTCTACGCGCCCCGACGCGCGCGTGCGGGTCGTGAGGAAGCCGAGTCGGCGGGTGCCGAGCCGAAGCCGGACACCGCCGCACTGCGGATCATCCGGGCGATCGACGCCGAGGCGATGAAGCCGGGGGAGCTCTAGGAGGCCTGAGCGGCGCGCTCAGGACACGACGTCGCTGATCACGTACTTCACCTTGCCGCCGGTGTACGGAAGTGCATCGACGTACGCGATCGACACGGGCACTTCGTGGCGGATCCGCTCGCGCAGGGCCGCCACGGCGGCTTCCACGTGGATCATGGCATCCGTCTGCGCCCCTAGAACGACGCGGATGACGATGGAATGGTCGGACAGCTGATGGATCTGGAACAGCCGGACCGCTTCCGGGTGCGCGCCGAACATCCCCATCAGGCGGTGCGCGAGCACAGCTCCGCTCGGCAGTCGGATCAGGTCGGTCGTGCGGCCCTGGGGCTGCTCCATCATCGGCAGCGATCGGCCGCACGCGCACCGGGGGTTGTCGCGCAGAATGCCGCGGTCCCCGGTGCGGTACCGGATCATCGGGAACACCCTGTTGCGCAGATCCGTGATGACGAGGTCTCCGACCTCACCAGGGGGAACCGGCAGTCCATCGTCGCCGATCGCCTCGATCCGTCGCACATCGGAGAACACATGCAGGCCGTCGCGGAGCTCGCACTCGCCGGCCATCCATCCGAACTCGGAGCCGCGGTACTCGTCGTACACGGGCGCTCCGAAAGCCTGCTCGAGGCGAGCGCGGGCGGGGCCGGTCAAGGGTGCGGCCGTCGTCGCGACGGCGAGCGGTGCCGGCACGGACAGGCCCCGGCGCTCCAGGAAGTCCGCAAACTCGAGCATGGCGCCCACGTAGCCCTCGATGAGCCGTGGGCGGGTGCGCTGCAGGTCGCGATGGAACGCCACCATCGTCTCGTCCGAGATGAGACCGGCATCCAAGTACACCTGCCGGGTGGGCCACCACGCGATGTCGTTCTTGAGCGTCGCGAGCCTACTGAAATTCCATCGCCCGATCCGTGCCAGGTCGTCATGGGCGTCGATGCCCCACCACGCGTACATGCGCCAGCTCAATGCCAGCGCAGGCACGCGTGCGTCGTGCATCGTACGCAGCGGCTCACCCGTGCTGCCGCCCGTGAGAGCGGGGCGCACGTTCGCGCCGGTGGCCTCCGGCGTCGGGAAACGCTCCGCGTGCTCTTTGATCGTCGCGCGATCGAGGATCGGAAGGCGGGTCCATGCCTCCGGATCCCGCAGAGTGTTCGGATCGACTCCCAAGGCGCCGTAGGTCGCTGCGTAATAGGGCGACGACCGCATCGCGAACGCCACGACCTCGGTCGCCAACCGATCCTGCTCCTGCTGGAGCTGCTCGGGGTCGAGACGTTCGTTGCGCAGCAGTTCTGCGTGGAACGCTCCGGTCCTCCTGCGAACGGTCGCGGCCTTCGCACGGAACAGTGCTCGCTTCAGTGACATGTCCTGCCTCAGCTCGTCTCGGCGCCGTCGCGGGCGTATTCCGGCGTGATGCGTCCTATGGCGCCGAGGATACGCCCCTGGGCGAACCAGGTGCGCCGGCGCAGCGTCGCATTGCGGGGAAGATCGGAGAGCGCGCGCGCCACGAGGGCGGCCGTGCCGAAGAGGAGGAACCGAGCGACGCCGCCGGCGAGGTGCACAGCGCGGCCGACGATTCGCCGCGGCAGCGACCCGCCTCTGGTGAGCAGCAGCACCCGCGCCTGCCCCTGAGAGATCGTGCGGCGACGGACGAACGGCCTGGTCGTCCGCTCGACAGGCACGTCGTCACGGGCGACGGACTTGGCGGCGGCGACGATGAGGCCGCCCTGCGCGCGCAATTCCCTGCCGAAGAGCAGATCCTCCCCGCCCATCAATCCCAGCGAGACATCGAAGCGCACCCCGAGGTCCCGCACCTGGGCGACATCGAACAGGACATTGCCGGTGGAGATGCTCTGCAGCACTGTGCCCGTCGGCGGGTGATCGCGGCGCATAAACCCGCCAGCGCGGATCCATGGGTCGGTGCCGTCGGGCCAGACGTACCGGACATACCCGACCACGACCGCCGCGTGCGTGTCCGACCAGGTGCCGACCAGCGCGTCCAGCCAGCCCGGTTCGGGGACGACATCGTCGTCGATCATGATCAGCAGCTCATCGGAAGCCGCGGCATCCAACGCATGTTGCCGCACGGCGGCGATCCCCGGGGTCGCCTCGTGGAGGTAGCCGACGCCGGATCGTGCCGCTTCCTCCTCCGCCGAGCGTTCGGGATCGTTGTCGATCACCACGACCCGCGTGGGTGCCTCGGAGCCCGCGCACTGGGCGAGAATTTCCGCGATCAACGGCGCGAGCAGAGCGGTGCGCCGGTACGTCGGCACCACGATCAGGACCGACGGCCAGGTCTGCGTCGGCGTCATCGCCCGGCACCCCGGCGGTGCATCACACCGCGCCGGAACGCTTCCAGATGAGCGGTCCCCGCACGATCCCAGTCTCGCGCCGACAGATCCGGTGGCGTGGAGGGGGAGGAGCGGATGCCGTCGGCGAAGCCGCGCAGATCTGTGGCGTCGAGATCGTCGTCGAACATCGTGATCCAACCAGGGCCGACCTCGACGGCCAACGCCTCGTTGACAGGAGTGCGCGGCACGAGAACCGGTCGCCCCAGGGAGAGCACGGCCAGAACCGTGCCCGAGTTGTGCATGAAACGGTAGGGCAGCACGATGCCCCCACTGCGCATGACGGCCCGTGCGAAGTCGTCCTCCGAGAGGTAGCGCAGGTCCAGCCGGATACGTGTGTCGGCCGCCGCATCCGTCCGGATCTCGTCGGCCAGCTCCGAGCTCGTCGGGTTCCCGGCGATATGCAGCCGCAGGTGCGGCGCATCCGAGGCCGTCAGGCGGAAGACCCGGACGAGGTCTTCGACGCCCTTGTACCGTCGGATCAGACCGACGAAACCAAATGTGTCGGGTGACGCGTGCTCCAGCGCGACACTCGCGAACCAGTCGCGGTAGTGGCCGTGCGGGATGAGCGTTGCCTCGGTGCGCGGTGGAAGCTCGGTCTGCTCGTTGAGAACGATGCGGTGATCCGTGCGCCGCTCGATCCACTCGAGGTATCGGCGCTGCCAGGGCGTCACGTCCTTGGGCAATTCGACATTGTGCACAGTGCGGATGATCGCGATGCGACTCGTCGACAGGCGCAGGCGCAGGGCGACGGCGTACAGGCGACGGGCCAGACCGCGCGCACCGCGTCCGGTTCCGAACAGCGTCTCCGGCCAGTGGAACTGCAGTGCGTCCAGCCTGCCGAACAGGGCGGCGCGACGGTCGAATCGCCGGTGCTCGAGCCCGTCTGTCCCCTCGAGTGCGGCATCCAGCATGTGGATGTACGGATTCGACGTCGACCGTGGTGCGCCGAACGATTGCATCACCCGCAGCGGTCGTGTTCCCCCAGAACTGGTCCCCATGGCGTCAAGTGTGCCAGCAAGCGCCGCATCCCGTCGCCCCCGGACGCGTGATGGCAGTGCGCGCGAGCTGTCGACCCTCTACACTGTTCGCATACGGCGGCCGGGGTTCTGGGGAGAGCCCGCTGTCTTCGACTTGTGGGGAGTCAATCATGTCAACATCCTTTGCGGGTGCCTATCGCCAGCTTGCCGACGCGCAGAAAGGACATGCGCGCGGCGCACCTGCGTACTCGGTCTACGTCAACCGACGGATCGGTCGCACGCTCGCGGCCTGGGCATACCGTGCGGGGCTGACACCCAATCAGGTCACGGCGATCAGCGCCGTGAACACCTTCGCGGCCCTTGCGCTTCTCATGCTGCTGCCAGCACACGGGTGGACCGGAGTGCTGGTTGCCGTCCTGCTCACCCTCGGCTATGCCTGGGACTCGGCTGACGGGCAGCTCGCACGTCTGCGCGGCGCCGGGAGCCTCGCCGGCGAATGGCTGGACCACTTCGTCGACGCCGTGAAGATCGCCTCGCTGCACCTTGCCGTTCTCGTCGCGCTGCAGCTGCACACGCCCCTCGCGGGCACGCCCTGGCTGCTCGTGCCGCTGGGCTTCTCCGTCGTCGCGGTGGTGACCTTCTTCGGGATGCTGCTGAACGACCTGCTCAAGAGCAAGAAGGGCGTCTCATCGACGCACGCCCGCGGCGGAGGGACCCTCCTACGATCGGCAGTCCTGCTTCCCACGGACTTCGGGATGGTGTGCCTGGTGTTCGTGCTCTGGGGATGGACTGCGGGTTTCCTCGTCGCCTACACGGCGCTCGCGATCGCCGGCGCAGCGTTCCTCGCCCTCGCGGCCGTACGGTGGTTCCACGAGATCGCCGCGCTCGACCGGGAAGAGGCCTGAGGATGCGGATACTGCTCAACTTTCCGTATGCGCTGGGCCGGGTGGGAGTCGGGCGCACCGCGCTCGAGCAGGTCGAGGGGCTCAGGGACCGAGGGCATGATGTCCTCGTATCGGCTCCTCTGCTCGCTCCAGGGCTCCCGTCGCCTGTGGGCGTCAAGATCCTCGAAACGCGCCGCGTCGCAGGTTCCCTCATCCCGTCGAGGATGCTGCGGACGGCCGCTCTGCGACTCGCACTGCATGACCGCCGGACGATGGCGTGGCTGCGGCGGGAGAACCGCAGTGCGCCGATCGATGTGCTCCACAGTTGGCCGCTCTCTGGTGTACGCACCATGCGCGAGGCCCGCTCGCTCGGTGTGACCGTGCTGCGCGAGGCTCCGAACACGCATACGGCGCATGCCTATGACGTCGTGGAGCGCGAGGCTGCGTCGCTCGGGCTGCACATCCCCGTCGGGAATTCGCACCACCGCGATCCTGCGCATCTGCGCGCAGAGGAATTGGAATGGGCGCTGGCGAACGTGATACTCGCCCCGTCGGACGCCGTAGCCGAGTCCTTCCGCGAACAGGGTTTCTCTGCCGACCGAGTTCTGCGGCATCGCTACGGCTGCACGCTCGGAGAGCAGGTGGCAGAACGTGCGGATGGGCCGTTGCGCGTCCTTTTCCTGGGGGCCGCGGAACCGCGCAAGGGACTGCATCACGGACTCGAGGCCTGGAGACGGTCGATCGCGTCTCGGGAGGGGACGCTGCAGATCGCCGGAACCTTCATGCCCGGCTACCGGGAGGCCATCCACGACCTGCTGGATTCCCCGTCCGTGTGCGTGCTCGGTTTCGTGGCGGAGCCGGCGGCTCTGCTGGCGCGGGCCGACGTGCTGCTGCTGCCATCCGTCGAGGAGGGGAGCGCGATCGTCACATACGAAGCGCAGGCGGCCGGCTGCATCCCGCTGGTGTCGCGTGCTGCAGGCGCGCACCTCGAACCGGGCGTGCACGGATTCGTGCACGAGACCGGAGACGTCGCGGAACTGACACGACAGTTGGACCGCCTGGCGACGGATCCAGGACAGCGTCGGCGCATGCGGGAGGCATGCACCGCTGACCGTTCTCGACTGGGCTGGGACGCGGCGGCGCTCGCGCTCGAACAGGCCTACCTGACCGCGGCGGGCCGCAACAGGGTGCACGCATGACTCCCTTCGCGATCATCACGGTCAACTTCGGGTCGAGCGCACTCATCGAACGAAACGCGGGAACCTTGAGCCTGCCGGACGGCGGTCGGCTCGTGATCGTCGACTGCTTCGCGGGGGACGACGAGCGGACGCGCATCATCGCGGTTGCCGAACGCCTGGGCGCCGAATGCGTTCTTCTCGACGACAATCGTGGCTACGGCGGCGGTACGAACGCCGGGGCGCGCCGCGCACTTGAACTCGGTGCTCAGGTGCTGGTGCCGCTGAATCCGGACGCGCGCATCAGCGAGGACGATCTGATGCTGCTCGTCCAGAACGCGAGTGATTCGCGCGCGCTGATCTCGCCGCGCATCGTGACCGGCACCGGTCGGCCGTGGTTCGCCGGAGCGGATCTGTACCTCGACGACGGCACCACGGCAGGACGCCAGGTACGTCGCAACCGTGAGGGGCGTCCGCGGCGCGAATGGGCGACCGGGGCCTGCTTCGCGATCTCAGCAGCGCTGTGGGAGGCGGTCGGGGGCTTCGACGAGGACTACTTCCTGTACTGGGAGGACATCGATCTGTCGCACCGAGTGCTCGACGCGGGCGGAGTGCTCACGTCATCGGAGGCGCTGGTGATCCACGACGAAGGCGGCACGCACGCCTCCCAGCGCGCCGGGCGCGGCAAATCCGAGACTTACTACTATTACAACATCCGCAATCGGATGCTGTACGCGCAGAAGCACCTCGATGCGGACGCCGTACGGCATTGGTCGGTCAGTGCTCCGCGGGTCGGCTATCAGGTCCTTCTGCAAGGAGGAAGGCGGCAGCTGCTGTCTCCGAAACCGTGGCGAGCTCTTCTTCGCGGCCTGCGCGACGCACGGCGCATCGCCCGCCATCGTCCGGGCGCGGTGGCCCGATGAGTTCGAGCGGAGTTCTCATCGTATGCGAAGCGAATGTCTGCCGCTCCGTCGTCGCACAGCTCGTGATCATCGAGCAACTGCGCGCCCATCGGGGCTTCGAGAGCGTGGCGGTGCGCAGCCGCGGTGTGAATGCCGAGCCCGGACTCGCAGCCTGCCGCCTGGCCGAGCGACTGCGCTCGACGGAGGACTGGGAGCAGCAGGCGGCATCGCATCGCGCGACGCGGCTCGAAGAAGCGGATGTCCGTGACGCGTCACTCGTGCTTACGGCATCCGGCAGCGTACGCGCCGCCGTGACGGCGCTCGTGCCGGAGGCTCGACGACGGGTGTTCACGCTGCGTGAGGCGGTGTGGTTGAGCGACGGATACGCCTCATCCGACTGCCTGGCGGGGGAGGCGGCGCTGGACTCGTACGTCGCCCATCTGGATGATCGGCGTGGACTGCAGCCGATGCCTGCTCAGCGCCGCCGGCTCTGGCACCGCACGACCGATCCGCTCGATGTCCTTGACGGACACCTGATCGGCACGCGCGCCCACGCGACGACCATCCGAGATGTCGAGAGCTTGTCGCGGCAGATCGTGACCGGGATGACGCGCAGCGGCGTGACCTGAAAATCATGGACAAGCTCGCCCGTCGGCGAGTAGGATGCACGCTGTACGGCTTAGGGGAGCCGTGCACTGGGGAAACTGGGGAATAATCGTGAACCGTTATCGGTGCACGCGTCGGACGGGGAGTTCGACGCTGTCAAAGTTCATCGCGAGCACGGCTGCCGTGGGAGCACTGCTTCTCATGGCCGCCTGCGCGCCAACGCCGCCTCAAGCCGAGGTTTCGCCTTCGCCGCGACCATCGCAGGTTCTGCCGCCGGGGGTGGATGAAGCGGACACCACCACGGCGGTCGACGGTCCGACCGAGCCCGTTCCGCTCCCGACGCAGGAGGCGAGCCTCGACGAGGCCGTCGCCTTCGATACCGGCATCACGGTCGAGATCACCTCGGTCGACGCGACGGAGGTCGAGGCCTCGACACCCGGTGAGGTCTCCGGCACTGCGGTGACCGTGACCGTCACCGCGACCAACGCAGGCCCGGAGCCTCAGGAACTGGCCTCCGCCGTCGTCACGCTCGTCGCCGGCGACGGCGAACTCGGCATCGGTACGACCGCCGGCGCTCCGGATCCGTTCGGAGAAGTCGTCGAGCCAGGAGAGACCCGGGAGGGCACGTACGTGTTCATGCTCGCCGAGCCACAAGGGCGCGATGTCACCGTGTCAGTCAACTACGCCGCAGGCGAGCCCGTGGCCGTCTTCACCGGAAAGGTTGTCTGACATGACGAACTCCAGCTCGATTCGCAGCATCCGCTGGCGCGGTTCCGTCGCACTCCTGCTCGCCGGCGTCCTGGGCATCGCGGGTGTGCTCGTCGCGCCTGTGGGCGCGGCGACGGCCGCAGTGCCGACGACGAAGGCGCCGTTCCTCCAGCGCACTGATGACGTCGTCACAGCAGATCCGTTGCCGACTGTGCAGATCGATTCGGGTTACGTCTGGGCCCAGACGACCATCGGCAACACCGTGTACGCCGCCGGCTCGTTCTCGAATGCGCGCGCCGCGCTCGCCGAGCCAGGAACGAACCTGACGCCGCGGACGAACATCCTCGCCTTCGACATCACGACGGGCAACCTGTTGCCCTTCGCCCCTCAGGTGAACGGCGTGATCAAGGCTGTCGCTGCTTCGCCGGACGGATCCCGGATCTACATCGGCGGATCGTTCAACCAGGTCAACGGCCAGACACGATGGGGCATCGCGGCGCTCGATGCTCAGACCGGCGCGCTGGTGCCCGGATTCACGCCGTCGATCGGCGGCAGCGGCGTGTACGGTCTGGCGGTGACGGCCGACACCATCTACGTCGCCGGTTCGTTCACGCAGGCCAACGGGACGGCGCGGGCCAACCTCGCGGCGTTCGCGACGGCGAACGGCGCACTGCGTCCCTGGGCGCCGACCACCGATCAGCAGGCCGACGCGATCGTCGTGGACCCGGGCGGCCAGCACATCATCGCCGCAGGACGGTTCTACCTCGTCAACGGCGTGGTTCAGCGCGGCATGGCGGCTCTCGACCCGTCATCGGGCGCGATCGACACCGGCTGGGCGGCCTCGGACACCGTCGTCAACGGATGGAACACCGGCGCCAGCGCCGGTAAAGCGGGCATCTTCACGCTCGCGACGGATGCGTCGGGCGTGTACGGCACCGGCTGGGTGTTCGCGGACGCGACCGTCGGCAATCTCGAGGGGACCTTCGCCGCCGAGGCCGGGACCGGCGATATCCGCTGGGTCACCGACTGTCATGGCGATCACTACGGGGTCTACTCGACGGGCGAGACCGTCTATTCGACCAGCCACACCCATGCCTGTGAGACGGTCAACCTCTGGCCAGAGCAGAGCCCGCGCGCGTATCGATACATCGAGGCCTTCACGGCGACGGCAGAGGGAACGCTCACGCGCAGTCAGACCGCCGGCGGCCTCTACGCCGACTGGAGCGGCACGCCCTCACCATCGGCTTACGCCTGGTATCCGGACTTCACCGTCGGCACGGCCTCGGGCCTCGGTCAGGCGGGTCTGTCGATCACCGGGACAGGCGACTTCATCGCGGTCGCGGGTGAATTCGGCAGTGTCAACAATCAGCGCTACCAGGGCATCGTCCGTTTCTCCACGAATCCGCCGAGCGGCGCCAAGCAGGGGCCGCGACTCAACTCGACCACATGGGCGGCTCCGACCGCCTCCATTGCTGCGCCGGGGCGCATTCGCGTGTCGATCCCGACCAACTGGGATCGCGACGACCGGGACCTGACGTATCAGCTCCTCCGCTCCGGGACGCAGCAGCCGGTGGACCAGATCACCCTGCCCAGCGGGTGGTGGACGCGTTCCACAGCGGTCCTGAGCGACAGCGGTCTACAGGCCGGCGCCACGCACACGTATACGGTGCGAGCCGTCGACGCGGATGGGAACGCGGTGGTCAGTCGGGCGGTCACCGCGACAGTGGGGAACGGCACGTCGTCGCCCTACGCCGACCTCGTTCTGGATGACCGTGCGCAGGTCTATTACCCGCTCGGCACGATCACCTCGAACTGGGGTGCCGGAGGGGCGCCGGTCATCGGCGGGTCGGTGAGCAGCACCACGCCTGGCGCGGTGGCGGGCAGCACCGGCCTGTCCGCTTCCGCCTTCGCTGGAGGCTCGGGCGGCCGAGTCTCATCGTCGCCGTCGAGTGCCCCCATCGACGACTTCGCCGTCGAGACATGGTTCAAGACCAGCACCAATCGGGGCGGAAAGATCTTCGGCTGGGGAAATCAGCAGACGGGTTCCTCAGGGTCCTATGACCGGCATGTGTACATGCAGAACAACGGGCGACTTACATTCGGCGTGCACCCGGGCAGCGTGAAGACGATCTCTTCGACGGCCGCGTACAACGATGCGAAGTGGCACCATGTCGTCGCCACACTCGGCGACGGCGGGATGGCTCTGTACGTCGATGGGCAGGCCGTCGCGAGTGATCCGGCCGTCACGACCGCTGAGACATACAACGGCTATTGGCGGGTCGGCGGTGACAACCTCGGTGGATGGCCGAATCAGCCGACCAACACCTACTTCGTCGGCAGCATCGACGAATTCGCGGTGTATCCGGCCGCGCTCACCGCGGGTCAGATCATGGACCATTACGCAGCGGGCAAGAACCTGCAGGCGCCGACGGCGGCCTTCACCTCGACCGCCCAGCATCTCGCGGTCGCCTTCGACGCGTCGGCCTCATCAGCGGCCGCCGGTGAGTCGATCGTCGCCTACGCCTGGAACTGGGGCGATGGCACGTCCGCCAGCGGGATCTCGCCGACGCACACCTACGACGAGCCGGGAACCTACGACGTCACGCTGACGGTGACGGACGGCCAGGGGCTGTCCGGCGCCACCACGGAGCAGGTGACCGTACTGGCCGCCAACCAGGCGCCGACCGCCGCGCTCGTGGCGACGACCGATGGGCTGACCGCATCCGTCAGCGGGCTCGGATCGCAGGACCCGGACGGCACGATCGACTCGTACTCCTGGGACTGGGGCGACGGCACGCCAGCCGGTGCCGGTGCCACGAGCGCGCATGCGTACGCGGCAGCGGGCACCTACACGATCACGCTCACCGTCACGGACGATCGCGGTGCGACGGCGACGAGCTCCCAGCCGGTCACGGTCACGCACGAATCACCCACGCCGGCCTTCGAGGCCAGCGCTTCGGTGCTCGACGTCACAGTGGATGCAGGCGCGAGCGCGGCCTCGGACGGCGCGACGATGAGCTATGCGTGGGACTGGGGAGATGGGACGCCGGACGGATCCGGTCTCACCGCGGGCCACGCGTATGCCCAAGCGGGGGAGTACACGATCACGCTCACAGTGACTGACAGCTTCGGCGCGCACGCGACCAAGACGCGTACCGTAGCCGTGGCCGACGTCGACTTCGCGGTGCGCGATGACTTCGAACGGTCCGTGACATCCGGCTGGGGCGCTGCCGAGACCGGTGGCACCTATACGGCGACGTCGGGATCGGCTGCGGCAGGATCCGTCAGCACGGGAACCGGATTGCTGACGCTGGCCCCCGGGCACACGCGCAATATGGCGCTGCCGTCGACGACGCTCCTCGACAGCGTGGCCTCGGTGAAGTACTCGATCGATCAGGCACCCTCCACCGGGGGGTCCTATGTCGGTCTTGCCGCACGGCAGTCCGCCTCCGGCGAGTACCTCACGCGGGTCTGGCTGCGGTCGGACGGCGGAATGTGGCTCGTCGTTCAGCGAGGCAGCACGGTCGTGGCCAGCAAGGCGCTGACGTCGAAATGGGTCGCCACGGACGTCTTCAATCTCGAGGTCGAGGTGACTGGCGCCTCGCCGACCACGATTCGTGCCAAGACGTGGAAGGACGGAACCGCCGAACCCTCCGCGTGGCAGATCTCGACGACCGATTCCACGGCCGCCCAGCAGGTCGCCGGCTGGACCGGCGTGCATGCCGCGCGCGGCGGATCGACGACGTCGACCGCGGCCTTCCGCTTCGATGCGCTGCGTGTCTCCGACCTGAGCGCGCCGCAGAACGCGGCTCCGGTCGCCGCGTTCGCATCGGCGGCGGTGGATCTGGCGGTGACGGTGGATGCCGCCGGTTCCACGGACGAGGATGGCACGATCGCGTCGTACGCGTGGGACTGGGGTGACGGTACTGCGGCGGGGTCCGGTGCGGAGGCTTCGCACACGTACGCGGCAGCGGGGGCGTACACGGTGACGTTGACCGTGACCGACGACAAGGGCGCGACCGCGACGACGACGGGTGAGGTGACGGTGACCGCACCGGTGGATCCGCCGGATCCTGCGGCGACCGCATCTGACGACTTCGAGCGCACCGTGACAGGAGGCTGGGGCAACGCGGACGTCGGGGGCACATGGTCCGTCCTCTACGGCAGCGCCGCGGCCGCGTCGGTCTCGGACGGCGCCGGTCGGCTTGCGCTCGCCGCAGGCAGCACGCGCAACCTGATGCTCAACTCAGCCGCTATCCGTGACGTGGAGCTCTCCGTGGACTTCTCGCTGGACGCCGCACCGGCCGCCGGCTCGACGTATGTCGGCGTCGTGGCGAGGAGCGGGGCCACCGAGAGCTATATCGTGCGTTCGTGGCTGCACGCCAACGGCAGTGTGTGGATCGTCATCCAGCGCGGCAACACGGTGCTCAAGTCCTACCCGGTGCCCGGCATCACACGGGCGGGTGGTGACGCCTTCTCGTTGAAGGTGCGGGTCGCGGGTGCCGATGCCACCACGATCGAGGCCAAGCTCTGGCGAGCAGGGACACCGGAGCCCGCGACGTGGCAGACGACGGCGAGCGATCCGGCCGGTCTCGCAGCCGGCGCTGTCGGTGTGCATGCCAACCGGTCGTCTGCCGCCACGAGCACAGCTCTCGTGACGGTCGACCGCTTCCGCGTCGCAGACCTGGAGTGACCGCGCGGAGGTGCCGTAGGCTCGATCCGATGTCCGAGTCGGCCGGTCGACGATCGCCATGAACGCCAGCATGCTGGTGCTCATGGCGATCGCGGCCTGCGCCGGGGGCATCGCGTTCCTGCTCTTCAAAGCGAGCCCCCGGCTCACGGTCGTCGTGTGGACTGTCGTGCTGTTCTTCGTTCCGGTCTGGATCGGAGGCTCCGCCGGGTTCTTCTGGGCGGCGATCACACTGGTGACGCTGCTCGCGGTCGTGGCCGGCGCCGAGGACATCCGCTTCACGCACGTCGACCTGATCGTCCTCGTGTTCATCGCCATGACGGTCACGATGTTCGGCCTGCGAATGACGACGCTGTCCGCGACGGTGATCGCCCTGCTCGAGTGGGTCCTGCCGTATGCGTGGGGGCGGATCGTCCTCGCGAAGGTCTCGGCATCGTTTCTGACGAAGCTGATCGCGGGAGTGGCGACCGCTGCCGCCGTGATGGCGCTCATCGAGTTCACGTCTGGAACGAACTTCTTCGTCGAGTATCTGCCAGCGCTCAACGGCGGCCTGTTCGCGGAGTGGGGAAGACTGCAGATTCGAGCCGGAAACACGCGGGCCGAGGGCGCCTGGGGGCACTCCATCGCGCTGGGCGCGGCGATGGCGATGTCCTCGGCGTTCGTGATCGCCGCGAAGTGGCCGGTCGTGGTCCGGTTGCTCTGCCTCGCCGCGATCACGGCAGCCACTGTGGTGACGTTCAGCCGCATCGGGTTGCTCACGCTCGTGCTCACGGCGGTGCTGTCGCTCGCACTGCTGCGCGATGTTCCACGGGCTCTGAAGGTGAGCGTTGCGGTGGCAGGCGTCGCTGCGGCGGCCGTCCTCGTTCCGGTGATCGGCGGCGTGTTCCTCGAAGCCGGGGACGAGGCGGGCGGAAGCGCTGACTATCGGGGCGGCCTGTTCGCCCTGGTCTCCCAGGTGCAGTTGTTCGGCGGCGCCGGTGACTGGACCGGACTCACCGTCGGCGGGGAATATCTCGGATCGTACGCGCGGTCCGTCGACAACGCGTTCCTCGTCTTCGCCCTTCGTTTCGGCTGGATTCCGGCGATCCTCCTCCTCCTCGCGATCGTGCTGGCGGCGGCGGCCATATTCCGCCGGCGAGGTGCCTCACCGGCAGCGATCGCGGTCGCCGCACAGTTGCCGGCGCTGTTCGCTGTCGCACTAATCACCCAGTTCGGAATGATGCTGTGGTTCCTGGTCGGACTCGCGGTGGCCTGGGCCGATCAGAACGACGTGTTCCGCGGCGATCTGACCAGCATGAGCCGGATGAACGCCCAGAGGGCGCCGGCATCCCTTCGATAGGCGGGGGCCAGGAGCGCGGCGGATGCGGCGATGAGCCCCAGGACGAACCCGAGCCCGGTCTGCGCCCAGACACCTGCGCCGGAGATCAGCTCTCCGCCGGCCCAGGCGGCGAGGCCGGCAGCCAGCGCGACGACGATGATACGACCCGCTCCCAGGTAGAGCCGGCGTTGGGGCATCGGGGTCACGCGCGAGAGCCATGCGAGCGAGATCGGCCAGGCGATCGCCGGATGCACCGCGAAGGCCACGGCGACTCCGACGAGGCCGAAGAACGAACCTACGGTGATGCACACGATCTTGATAAGCGCGGTGACGATCGTGTAGCGGAACAGTTCCCGTCCCAGCCCGCGCGCGAGATAGACCCAGTAGCCCACGAACGAGACCGTGGTCAGCAGACCGGCGATCGCGAACATGCGCATGATGGGCGCGGCGTCGCTCCAGGCATCGCCGAGCATGATCGACACGATCGGCTCGGCGAGCCCGGCGAGGATGGCGAGCGGGATGCCGATCAGATATCCGAGCGCGAGTTGCGCAGACGTGACGTACGTCTCGAACCGTGGCTGGTCCTGCTGAACGCGGGAGAGCACGGGAAGGGCCACAGCCTGCAGCGGTGAGCGCACCTGGCCGAGCGGAGTCATGACGAGTTGGAAGGACCTGTTGTACAGGCCGAGTGAGGACGTCCCGAAACGGAAGCTGATCAGCACGGTGTCGATCTGCTTGGCTGCGTACCCGATGAGATTGGCGGCCACGATGTTCCACCCGAAAGAAACCATCGCTCGCACGGAGTACCGTCGCGAGTACCAGCCGGGCAGCCATCGGCCGGCGACGACGACGCCGACGAGGATCACCGTACCGGTCACGAGTTGCTGGACGACGAGCGCCCAGTATCCTGCGCCCAGCGACGCTGCGACGATGGCGGCCGCGAGAGCGATCGCGGACGAAGCGACGTCCACGATGGCGAGCGAGCGCAGTTTCATCTCGCGCATGAGGTTCGCGCGGTACTGGGTGGCGAGTCCGCTGAGGATGAAGGTGAGCGCTAGCCATTGCGTAATGCCGAGCACTTCCTCCTGACCTGTCACCGCCGCCATCGGCCACGACGCTGCGAACATGAGGACCGCCAGGGCGGCGCCGATCAGGGCATTGATCCAGAACAGGTTGTCGCGCTGTCCGTCCGAAAACTCCGGCGCCTGGATGGATGCCGAGGTGAGACCGAAGTCCCTGAAGATCTCACCGAGTCCGACTGCCACGAGGACCATGGCGAGCAGGCCGTAGTCGTGCGGAGTCAGAAGTCGGGCGAGGACGACCACCGAGAGCAGTTGCAGCAGGATCCGCGCACCCTGGGCGGACAGCGTGAAGAACGCGCCGCGTGCGGCGGACTGCGCCAATGCGGAAGCCATCATCGCCCCTCGCCCGCGATGCGGCGCTGTTCGCGGACTCGGCGGTACGCACCCATGAGTACCCGCACGGCTGTGCGCGGTGCGCGCGCCGTCAGGCCGAACAGCCCGAATCCGCGATACCGCGGGGTCCCCCGGCCGGCGAGTCGCGCACCGGCCAGGCGTGCGAAGAGGAAACGGCGGCGCGTGACCTGGAGTGGCTGGGCAGAGGCGAGCTGTTCGATGTCAAGTGGGCGGGCGGCGATGACCCCCGCCGCGAGCGCGTCCTGTACGACGGCGAGTCCCCGTGGCGTGCGTGCGATGAGCGCACTGACGCCGTCGCCTTCGACGAACGTGGGATAGCCGCGCTCGTCCGTCGCCCAGGAATCGGCGCAGACGATGTCGGCGGACTCACCCACTCCGTCCGGACAGATCTTGCAGCGCCACTGCGTCGTCGGTCCCAGTGTGCGCCCCCACGACTCGTCGTAGTCCGCAGAGACAGTCCGGCCGGGCGCCGATGCGCTGAAGCGCCCCGGCCATCCGTTTCCCCGATAACGCAACGCGGAGACCGGCTCATCGGCGGCCACGCCGAGATCTTCCAGCAGGCGGTCGGTCGCATGCTGACTCGGGGTGCCGGCGCAGAAAAAAGACAGCAGCAGCGGGGGCTCGCCGTCGATCAGATCAGGGGCGGCGCGGCGTAGCGCGGCGATCTCGCACGGTTTGCCCGTCACGATGCCACCTGCGCGCAGCGCGTCGGAGTTGTCCAACGACCCCACGGGGGCGTAGCGCGAACCAGCGGCAGCCAGCGCGTCTGCTCTGGTCGTGATGGTCACAGGGACGGTGCGTCGAGGGCCGGTCGGGTCGCCAGCCGCGCCCGTCACTGTCGCGGCACGTCCTTGCGAGACCAGCCAGGCGTGGATCGCGGTGAGAACGCCACCGCTGCTGCCAGCCGCGCGGATGTCGTCGTTGGTCGCCCATGCCTGCCAGATCCCCAGGTGCGCGCCCAGAAGACGGTGCGGTGTCGCGTCCTCCGGGCGCTGCGGGGCATCGACTGTGCGTCCGGGGCAGGAACGTTCGAAGATCTGCTCCGCGCCGGCAATCGGAGTGGAGGCGCCCTCGACACGCGGTCGGAGGTACCCCCGGTCATCGAGCTCCATGCGCACGCCGGGGTCGAGGCGCGCGCAGAGGCCGCATCCGGTGCAGGCGTCCTGACGGAGGACGTCGCGGATCTGCGTCTCGAGAGCAGTCACAGCATCTCGGAAAGCCGAGACGTGACCGGGTCGAGCATCGCGCGTCCCCTGTGCTTCGCGGCGATGGCCTGCTCGGCCAGCCCGCCGGCGCGGGTGTGCGTCAGGACGTCACCCGCGACGTCTTCGCTTCCCGAGAGCGAGACGACGCGGTGCCAGCCGACGGACTCCATCAGTGGGGCGAATTTGCGAGAATAGGCCATCGCTACCGCGGGCGTTCCGGTGGACAGGGCGTTCAGACAGGCGTGCATGCGGGCCCCGATCACCAGTTGCGCGGTCGAGATCGCCGAGCGCGCGTCATCCAGGTCTCGGGGGACGTGGATGTCGATGCGCCCCGCATACTCGTGGACGAGGCGATGCGACACCGGCACGTCGTTGTCCGGCCCCGGTGAGTCGAGCAGGTGCGGAAGGAGCGTGACCTCGCGCCCGTCCGCCAGCAACCCGTCGATCACGCGGCGGACGTTTTCGCGATACGTTTCGGCGTCGACATGCGGATTCGGTTCCCACAGCAGACCGGAGATGTTGAGCAGCACGTCACGCGGCAGCCCCGGCTCGGGCTGCGCGATGCCGAAGACGAGATCGCTCGTGGTCGCGTCGACGGGGCGGCCGAGACGTTCAGCTGCTTCTGCGCTGAGGGGGTCCCTGGCGAAGGCGAGGGCGCTGCGACGCAGACTGCGGCGCGCGACGGCGCTGCCCCGGACCGTGCCGAACGGTCCGATCGTCTGCGGAGCGAGGACGATGGGGACATCGGCCTGGGCAGCGAATTCGTGCACCATAGACATGATCGTGTGCCGCGGAAGGCCGTAGATGTCGGCGAAGCTGTCGCCGGAGCGCGTGTCCCACACGAGATCGAAGTCGCGGAACCAGCGCATCATGCCGAGGCGCCCGGTCACGCGCTCGCGCAGCAGTGATCGTGGTCGTCCCCACGGCACCTCCGCGGGACGCTGGCCGTAGTTCATGAAGACGAACTCGGCGTCTGGCCAGAGCGTGCGCAGCAGATCCTCGGACCCCTGTCCGAGGGCGCGCACGCCCAGATTCATCGTGACGTCGTTCGCCCACGCGACGAGAACGCGCATCGTCCCCCCTTCCGCTCATCACGACTTTCCCGAGTCGTGCGAGCGCCCCAGCCGCGTTCGCCGGATCGATGCGGCGGCGTTCGCGGAGACTTCCCCAGTGTGGATGCCATCCATTGGAAAGATGTTCATCCAGAGTAAACAGTACCACCGGCTCCGTTACGATGTACACGACGGCGGGTGTCGCCGCCCTGGGGGGAGGACAAGGCATGTCGCAGCACGGCACGGGGGCCGGTTCGTGAAGGCCGAGGGGTCCGGCTGGACGCTCGCCGCCGCATGGGCGGCCATCCGAAAGTCCTGGTATCTCATCGTCGGGCTGACGATCCTGGGCGGAGTGGTCGGCTACGGGATCTCCGCGACGACCACGCCGTTGTACCAGTCGACCGCGACGCTGTATTTCGCGATGAACCAGGGCACGACCGGCTCGGACCTCAACCAGGGCTCGTCGTACACCCAGAGCCAGATGCTGTCGTTCGCGCAACTGGCGACGTCGTCGAGAGTGCTGTCCGAGGTGATCGACGATCTCGAACTCGATGTCACACCACGGGAGCTCTCGCGCTCCATCTCGATCGCGATCCCGCAGGACACGGCGATCCTCGACGTCCAGGTGACCTGGCCGGATCCGGAACTCGCCGCGGACATCGCCAACGGGGTCTCGGTGGAGCTCACAGAGGTGCTGCAGGACGTCGTGGCGAAGGGGCCGGACGGTGCAGCGACCATCACCGCGGATGTCATCGATGAGGCCGTCGTGCCGCAGTTCCAGGCGTTGCCGAACAAGACCAGGGATGCCGGGCTCGCGGCGATCCTCGGCTTCGTCGTAGGTGTGCTCGCCGCTTTCGTCGTGAGCCTCGCCGACACTCGGATCCGCAACGAGGCCTCGCTGGCGCGAGTCACCGATCTGCCGTACCTGGGATCTATCACGCGGGTGAAATCCGACGGCCCCGCCGGGCTCGTCGTCGCCCGCGATCCGCACAGTCACATCGCTGAGGATTTCCGACGCGTGCAATCCGCGTTGGCCTTCGCCAATGTCGATGGCACCGCTCGACGACTGCTCGTGACGTCCGCCTCCCCGGGAGACGGAAAGTCCACGTTCGCGGCGAATCTCGCCGTGACGCTGGCGGAACTCGGAGAGAACACGCTCCTGATCGATGCGGACCTGCGTCGTCCGCGAGCTGGGGAGCTCTTCGGCCTCGATTCCTCGGTCGGGTTGACCTCGGCAGTCTCCGGCTCGGTCGCCCTGGAGGATGCCGTGATCCGGTGGCGCGAGTCAGGACCCGATCTGCTGCTGTCGGGATCGGTGCCCCCGAACTCGGCGTCCATCCTCACGTCGCGCGCGTTCCAGGAACTCCTCGACAAGGCGACGGACGGATATGGCGTGGTGGTCATCGATTCGCCGCCGGTTCTGACCGTCGCCGACACCAATCTCATCGCGCCGCTGGTGGACGGCGTCCTCATCGTCGTCGACGCGGCGAAGACGAGCCGAGCACAGCTCGCCGCGACGATCCGTACTCTGGAAGGCGCCGGCGCTCGCATCACCGGCATCGTGCTCAACAGGGTGCGTCTGGGCCGCGACCGACAGAGCTATTACACGGAGCCGAGCAAGAAGAAGAACTGACCTTCGCTCACGCGGGTGATGCGTTCATGCTCCGCCGTGCTGCTGGCCGCAGCGGGTCCGGTGCCCCAGGCAGTCCCCATGCGTCCTCCACCGAGACCGAACCCTCTGTAGGTTTCTCGGTCGGAACGCGCAGATCCGAGAGGAACTGGGCCATCTCCACGAAGCTCGAGCCGTGCGGTCCGAGCATCGCCGAGGACGAGGCCAGAAGGTACAGATCGACGATGGCCGCGCGGACGGCGGCCGTCGAGTTGTACACGGCGTCCGCCCGATGCGCCACGGCGGTCGGGAACCGGGCGAGCAGACCGTTCTTCACCTCGGGGACGTCGCAGGAGATGTAGAAGCGCCGATCGGGATCACGATTCAGCACCGCCCGCATGCGATCTGTGAACCAGGTGACGGGCGACGACTGCTTCGTCGCCGCGTGCGACACATGATGTGCGCGTATCTGCACGCCGACGTAGGGCTGCGCGCCGAACTCCGCGGTGTGGATCGCCGTGATCGTCCGGGCGATCTCCTCCACGGGCGCCAGCGCGCGCAGATCATCCGTCCAGTTCCCGGCCGGCGGCGGGAGCAGCAGTTCGGCTCCGGTTCGGACCTGGATGATCGGACGCGGCTGGACGGCCCGCAGATCACTGCCGAGGTATCCCGTCACGACCCCCGCAGTGCGCGAGAGCAACCGAGGGATGCGCACGCCATCGTGCCATTCCCAGAGTTCGGTGAACGCCGGCTGGAATGCTGAGGTCGTCGGCCAGACGTACAGAAAGCGCGCGTCGCGCCATCGGGCGTAGCGGGCTGCGCCGAGGGTCACCCTGAGACGATTGCCGAGTCCGGCGTCCGCGCCGTTGTACGCCACTACCAGTCCGTCGGTCACTGTCCGGCCCTGCCTTCTCAATGTCGCACGTGCTGTGCCACGGCAGCACGATAGATCTTCGGTGCGTGGCGCCGCAGCGCCTCGGCGCGCGATGACATCGCCGCCGAGCTGGCCGTTGCCCAGTCGGCACGCACGCGCTCCAGCGCGTCCGCGATCGCATCCGCCTCGCCAGGGGGCACGAGCTGCGCGGTGGCGTAGCCGTCGACCGCTTCGCGAAGTCCGCTGCTGTCGCTGGCGATCACGGGACGCAATGCCAGGATCCCTTCCACCGCGGTGTTGCCGAACGGTTCGTCGAGCCTCGAGGGGACCACCAGAACGTCGGCACGGGCCAGAAACGGCCACACGTCCGAATGGAACCCTGCGAACTCGACGTCGGCGCCCGAAGCATCCGCCCGTTCGCGCAGTTCCGCTTCGTACCATTCGTAGCCGTCGAACGCCGCACCCAGCAGCGTGACCTCGACGACTTGCCCGCGATCCTGCAGCCGCGACGCAGCCTCGATCACGAGATCCGGACCCTTCCGCGGCGAGAGCCGACCGATGTAGAGCACGCGCAGTGGTTCATCGATCTGCCGCGGTGGAGGCGGGGGAGCGGTCGGCGAATCGACACCGTTGTAGACCACGACGGCGCGGGATGCGAGACGCGGCAGTGCTGTGCGAAGAGTCTCGAGACT
Organism: Microbacterium sp. NPDC056234; assembly: GCF_042267585.1. NCBI lineage: Bacteria > Bacillati > Actinomycetota > Actinomycetes > Micrococcales > Microbacteriaceae > Microbacterium > Microbacterium sp. NPDC056234. The sequence goes on along the minus strand of NZ_JBHJTE010000003.1, from coordinate 506,459 downwards.
GAACCTGCTGTTGACGAGGACCCGGTGCGAGGCCAGATGCGGCAGGTACAGCATCACGTTGACGAGGCGGCTCCCGGAGGCCTCGGCCTCGTGCACGTGGCTCACGGCTTGCACGCCGCGCAGCCGCGCGATGACCGGCCACTGCGGAATGATGATGGTCGACACGTAGACGACGTCCGGGCGCAGGCGACCCATCAGACGCCACGCGGCTCCGAGCCCGCGGAGCATGTCGCGGAACAGGACAGGCAGACCCCGTGCGGTGAGCAGCGTCTTCCGTAGCACGAGCATCGGCACGACGACGACTTCCGCGCCCGCCGCACGCAGTGCGACATCGAGCATCCCCCTGCCGGGCAATGCCACGATGACGCGCGCGCCCGTCTCGATGATCCCGATCGCGCTCTCGAGCAGCATGCGGTCGGAGCCGAACATCTCAGCGCCGGGGTGCACGAGGAGAACAATGCGTCGACTCACGTCCGCACCTCCCCCCTCGGCTCCCACTCCGTCGCGCTTCGCTGCGCGCGCCGCGACGATCCATGGATCGTCGCGCCGGCGGCGAGCCGGTGCGCGAGGTCCTCGTACGCGTCGGCCACGTCTTCCCAGCGGAACGCGTCGCGGGCCCGCTCGCGCAGCATCGAACCGAGTTCGGCCAGCGTCCCGGCATCCGCTTCCGCCGCCAGGAGGTGAGCGGTCACACCGGAAGCGTCCTCGAAGAACCAGCCGCGGTCGTCGAGCACTTCGCGGTTGAAGGCGATGTCGTAGGCGATCACCGCAGTGCCGGCACCCATCGCCCGCAGCAGCGACGGGTTCGTCCCGCCGACGGAGTGTCCGTGCAGGTACGTGGCCGCGTTCGCGTACAGAGCGTCCAGCAGTTGCTGATCGTAGACGCCTCCGACCAGTCGGATCCGCTCGTCGCCGTCGGCTGCACGGTCGATCGCTCGCGTGTATTCGGCGCTGTACGGCGCCGATCCCACCACGACCAGCGGAAGCGTCGCCGCGCTGCGCCGATACCCCTCGACGATCTCGAGCACGTGGTTCTCCGGCTCGAAGCGCGCCACGACGAGGTGGTACCCGCCCGCCTCCAGCTTCAGCTCGGACACCCCGCGAGCAGGCAGCGCATCGAGGATCGGCGCGCCGTAGCGGATCATCTCGGTCGGCACGTCGAACTGATCGCGGTAGTAGTCGGCGATCCCCGGGGCGTCGGCGATCAGAGCATCCGCCGTTCGCACGCCGAACCGCTCCGCCCAGCGGTAGTAGACCCGCCCGCGCGGCCCCCACTTCGACCGACGCCACTCCAGTCCGTCCATGTGCAGCGCCACGGGCGCACCCCGCAGGCGCAGCAGAGGCAGGAACGGCGAGTTCGCCGCGTTGAAGACGAACGTCGCATCCGGACGTGGACGGAACATCAGGTGCAGCGTCGACAGTCCGGTGTGGCTGAGCGTCTCGAGCTGCTTGATCGGCACAGACGGCAGGTGCACGATCCGCATGCCCAGGTACTCGCGTTCGCGACGGTCGGAGCCGCGCGTATAGACGACGACGCGATGTCCGCGTTCCGTGAGCCGCCGGCCGACTTCCTCGACCGCCGTCTCGAACCCGCCGTATGCGGCCGGTATCCCCCTCGTCCCCACCATCGCGATGGTGAGGCCCTCCCCGTCGCCCATGTGCTCAGTACGCTCCGCTCGGCTGCGCCATGACCTTGGCCGTGCGCCACATGATCTGCAGGTCGTTCATGACCGACCAGTTCTCGACGTAGCGCAGATCGAGTCGCACGCTCTCATCCCACGTGAGGTCGCTGCGGCCGGACACCTGCCACAGGCCGGTGATCCCCGGCTTGATGTACAGGCGCCGGTACACGGTGCCGTCGTAGGCGGTGACCTCGCTGGGCAGCGGAGGCCGCGGACCGACGACGCTCATGTCGCCGACCAGCACGTTCCAGAACTGCGGCAGCTCGTCCAGCGACAGCTTGCGCAGCACCCGGCCCACGCGGGTGACGCGCGGATCGTCCTTCATCTTGAACAGCAGTCCCGCTCCCTCGTTCTGCTGCTTCAGGGCGGCGAGGTGCTGCTCGGCATCCGTCCTCATGGAGCGGAACTTCACGATCCGGAAGGTCCTTCCGTCCCTGCCCACCCGCTCCTGACGGAAGAATACCGGCCCGGGGGAGTCCGCCTTGATGATGAGAGCGAGCGCCGGTGCGAGCAGAGCGATCGGGACGAGAGCCACGACCGCGACGGCGATGTCCAGCGCGCGCTTGAGCAGATGGACCCCGCCCTCGTACGTCGGGATCTTCACCTGGATCAGCGGCAGGCCCTCCACCTGCCGCAAGGACACCCGCGGGCCGGCCACGTCCGTGAGCCGGCTCGACAGGATCAGCTCGGATGCCGTGCCCTCCAACTGCCATCCGAGCTGTTTGACGAAGTCCGGATCCCCATCCGGACGACTCGCCACGATGATCGTGTCCGCGCCGAGCTGCATGGCCACCGCAGCGACGGTGTTCACGTTGCCCAGCACCGGATAGCGATCCCCGCCGACCTCCAGTTCCACGGCGTTGCCGTCGAACAGCGTGGCCCCGACCACGTGGTAGGCGGTCTCCCCACCGCGGCGCAGCGAATCGATGACGTACCTGACGTCCTCGGCATCGCCTGCCACGACGGTGCGCGACGAATACTGCCCGTCGCGCCGGCGCTGCAGGAGCCACTTGCGCCACATCCACCGCGCGAGGAGAAGCCCCAGCATCCCCACGGGCAGAGCGATCAGCAGCAGCGGTCGGAGTCCCTCCCACTCCCACAGCACGCCGACGATCGCGAGGAACCCGAATGCGAGCCCGCTGGCATGCGCGACGCGCGTGTATTCGGCAGCCCCAGAGCCGAACACCGCTGCGGCACGCGTGCTCAACGCGCTCAGTATCGGGAACCAGACGGCGACCAGTACCGCCCCGTCGCGCACCACGGCATCGATCGGGGTGCCGAGGACGAGAAGCTGCGCCCCGGCGGTGACCGCGACCGCGAGCACGATGATCGCCGCGTCGGTGGTGCGCAGGCGCATCCGATATCGCCGCTCCCACAGCTGCCGGCGCTCGAGCGTCGGCGTCACGCGCGGCGCGACGACGGTGCGCGAAGCGACCTTGGCGGTGCGCGACGCGGCCACCGGCGCGAAGGCCGGTGCGATGCGCGTGAGCCCGACGGCGTCCTCGACGGACGTCATGCCCGGACTCCCCGAGCGCAGAATGAACGCAGAATTCCCCAGTGCGCCATGACTTCCCCAGTGTTTCCCCAGTACGCGGGCGTTGTGCTCGCGCCGTCGCCTGCTTCCCGACCCTTCGGGATCCTGCTGCTCGTCAAGACCCCACGTCTTGACGGGTGAGAAGTCGTTCCCAGGCGACTTCCGGATGCAGCAGGCACTGCAGACTGCGCTCACTCTAGCGGATGGCGCGCGCGAGCGGAAGATATTTCATCCGACTGGACGAATCCGTTTTCGCGGACCTGCGCCGCACTGCTCTACTCTTCTCCCGTGACCGATCAGAACACCCTCGGCAGACTCCGACTGGGCCGCATGCAGCCCCGCGACCCGCATGAGCCGCACCGCACGGCCAGCACGCTCGAGCTGTTCTTCGATCTCGTCTTCGTCGTCGCGATCAGCGTCGCATCCGCACAGCTGCACCATGCCCTCGCCGAGGGGGACTTCGTGCACGGCCTCACGTCGTACGCGATGATCTTCTTCGCGATCTGGTGGGCGTGGATGAACTTCACCTGGTTCGCCACCTCGTTCGCCACGGACGACTGGCTGTACCGCGTGCTGACGTTCGTGCAGATGGGCGGTGTGCTCACGCTCGCCGCCGGGATCCCCGGTGCGTTCGAGCACGGCGACTTCACGATCCCGGTCCTGGGATACATCGTCATGCGGATCGCCATGATCGCGCAGTGGCTTCGCGCCTCGCGCGGTGACGAAACGCTGCGGTCCGTCACCCGGCGCTACGCGGCGGGCATCGCCGTCGTGCAGCTGCTGTGGGTGGGCTTCCTCTTCATCCCCGCACCTTTCCAGATCGCCGCCTTCGTGCTCTTCGCGCTCGCCGAGATGTCGGTGCCGGTGGTCGCCGAGCGCAGGCATCAGACGCCCTGGCATCCGCACCACATCACTGAGCGCTACGGACTGTTCACCCTGATCGTGCTGGGTGAGAGCCTGCTCGCCTCGGCCAACGCCATCGTCGGCGCGCTGGAGGAGGTCGAGACCCTCGGTCCGCTGATCGCGATCGCCGTGCTGACCCTCGTCGTGACCGCATCGCTGTGGTGGATCTACTTCTGGCCGCCGCACCACCGCGCCATCACGTCGTTCGGCCGGTCGCTGCGCTACGGCTACACGCATTACTTCGTCTTCGCCGCGGCCGCGGCGTTCTCCGCCGGTATCGAAGTCGAGATCGACCTGCTCACGCACCACAGCGAACTGTCGAACATGGCGGCGTCGTTCACCGTGACCGTGCCGATCGCGATCTTCCTGCTCGGAATCTGGTGGATCGCCATCCGCGAGAACGCCGACCGTGTCGTGAACGTCGTCGTGCCCGCTGGCGCGCTGCTCGTGCTGCTGGATCCGGTGCTGCCGATCCCGGTGACGCTGACCGCACTGGTCCTCGTCGCCATCGTCACCGTGCTCGTGATCCGGCCACCCCTGTCGAAGGCATGACCGCCGGTCCCAGCCCGTGTCGGATGCCGCCTGGTAGACTGTTCCTGCAACGTGAGTGACATCGCCGCAGATTCGGCCATCACGTCGCCACTGATCAGGGCCATCACGGACCACGCACACCGACGCGCGCGGCATCCGCTCTGATCGGACGAGAAGCGAGGTGCGCATGCGCGCGCCCGCCACAGAGCAGAGCTATGAGCAGTAACACCATGAGCATCATCCACGAGTCCCTCGACTGGAAGCAGGCCGACGACGACGTGCACGTCGCCACGCGCGACGGCGAATTCGCCGGCTTCGTCGAGTTCGACGGCACCGCGCATCTCGTGCGCGACAACCACGGCACCGAGCTCGGCGCCTTCCCGACCCTGGCCGACGCCCGTCGCGCTCTCGAAGGCGGCGACCGCCCCAACGCCCACCCGCTGCGGCTCAGGCTGCGCCGTCGGATCCGTCGTGCGCGGGCCTGAAAAGCCTCGATGAACCGCCTCGGCGTATTCCCGCTGCCGTATACGGACCGGGTTACGCTGAGGAGAAGTCATCGGCACCCGCTTTGGCTTCCGCAGCTCTAAGGGCTCCCGATCGGCAGGAGAGCATCATCTCCAGTACTCAGCTCGACTCGACCACTTCGACCCTCGGACCAGTGCGCCAGACGTACGCCGGCAACGCCGAGATCCCGCCGATGGCCAGCGCGTACCGCGAGGTCCAGCAGGTGGTCCGCGAGACGGGGTTGATGCAGCGCACTCCGATCTTCTACTCGCTCGTCGCCGGCGCGCTCGCGCTCCTGTTCGGCGGGGCGATCACCGGCTTCATCCTCCTCGGCGACAGCTGGTTCCAGCTGCTGATCGCGGGCGCCCTCGGCATCCTGTTCACGCAGGTCGCCTTCCTGGCGCATGAGGCGGCGCACCGGCAGATCCTGACCTCCGGTCCGGCGAACTTCCGCCTCGCGCGCATCCTCGCCGCCGGCGTCGTCGGGATCAGCTATGCGTGGTGGGACTCCAAGCACACCCGTCACCACGGCAACCCGAACCAGGTCGGCAAGGACCCCGACATCGATGTCGACACGATCTCCTTCCTGGAAGAGGATGCCGCGAAGTCGCGCGGCTTCATCCGCATGATCACCCGCAAGCAGGGGTGGCTGTTCTTCCCGCTGCTGACCCTCGAGGGTCTCAACCTGCACTACCTCGGACTCAAGCACCTGATCACGCGCAAGGGCGTCAAGGGCCGCTGGACCGAGCTCAGCCTGATTGCGGTCCGTTTCTCGATCGTTCTCATCCCGGTGTTCCTGATGCTTCCTCTGGGCATGGCGTTCGCCTTCATGGGCGTGCAGCTCGCGGTCTTCGGCGTCTACATGGGCGCCTCGTTCGCCCCGAACCACAAGGGCATGCCGATCATCGCCCCCAACGCCCGCCTGGACTTCTTCTCCAAGCAGGTGCGCACTTCGCGCAACGTCAACGGCGGCTGGTGGGCCACCTGGTTCATGGGCGGTCTCAACCACCAGGTCGAGCACCACCTCTTCCCGAACATGTCGCGTCTGCACCTGTCGAAGGCCCGCGGCATCGTCCGCGACTACTGCTCGGCCAACGGCGTCCCGTACACCGAGACGAGCCTTCTGCGGTCCTACGCGATCGTCATCGAGTACCTGAACCGGGTCGGCCTCGCGGCGAGCGACCCGTTCGACTGCCCCGCGGCTTCGCAGATGCGGCGCGCCTGACGCGCCGCCCCCACCCGGCTCAGAGGATTCCGAGCTCCAGCGCCAGGGTGACGGCCCTGGTGCGATCGGAGACTCCGAGCTTCTCGAACACGTGCAGCAGGTGGGTCTTCACCGTCGCCTCGCCGATGAACAGTTCGCGCGCGATCGCCGGGTTGCTGCGTCCTGCCGCCACGAGCCGCAGGACCTCGAGCTCACGCGGGCTGAGCTGCGGTCGCTCTGAGGCGTCCTGACGCATCCGCGTCACGAGCGTCGACGCGATCGCAGGGGCCAGCACCGTGTGCCCCTCGGCGACGGCCCTGATGCCCGCGAGGATCTCCTCGTGCGGTGCCGCCTTGAGCAGATAGCCGCTCGCACCGGCCTCGATCGCCCCGAGGATGTCGTCGTCCGACTCGTACGTCGTGAGGACGAGCACGCGGACCTCCGGCATCGCCTGGATGATGCGGGCGGTCGCCTCGGCGCCGGAGAGTCGCGGCATCCGCAGATCCATCAGGACGAGGTCCGGCTTCGTCGTCGAAGCGAGTTCGACGGCCTCGGCTCCATCCGAGGCTTCCGCGACGACCTCGATGCCCTCGTCCAGCGCGATGAGACCCACGATGCCCGCGCGCACCACGGGGTGATCGTCGGCGACGACGACTCGGATCATGACGACTCCTCCTGTGCTCCCCGCGGAATGCGGACGGTCAGCACCGTCCCTGAGGGCTCGGCATCCCGCACATCCAGCATGCCGCCCACGAGCGCGACCCTGTCGCGCATCCCTGCCAGCCCGAAGCCGGTTCCGGCGTCGATCCTCGCCCCGCCTCGTCCGTCGTCGCGGACGCTGAGCGCCGCATCCCTGCCGACCTCCAGCGCCAGCCAGGCGGTGGTCGCCGACGAGTGCTTGCGGACATTCGCCAGTCCCTCCTGCGCGCAGCGCAGCAGCACCACCTGCGCGTCGCGCGGAACGGTGCACTCGGATGCCTCGACGTGCACCGTCATCCCCGTCTCCTGCTCGAAGCGCTCGCCCAGGCGCTGCAGCGCCTGGGCGAGCGAACCGGAGGGGTCGGTCGCCGCGGACTCCACGACCACGAGGGCGCGCGCCTCGCGCAGCGCATCGCGGGCGGCGTCCTCGATCAGCGCGATCGTCTCGGCCGAGCCGTCGCGTCCGGCGCGCTCGGCGAGCATGACGATGCTCGTCAGACTCTGCGCGATCGTGTCGTGCACGTCGCGGGCGAGGCGTTCCCGCTCTGCGGTCGCACCGGCCTCACGGCTCGCGGACTCGAGGCTCGCCTGCGCGGCGGTCAGCTGCGTCAGCAGGCGGTGGCGTTCGACGCCCCAGTCGGCGATGCGGCTGATCCACAGCCCGATCGCGATGGAGAACGCCGCCGAGAGACCCGCCGTGAGAAAGCCGGCGATCGTCGCCTCCGGGGCGAACATCCCCCAGAACGCGTACGCGAGGGCGAGGACGACCGCGTTGATCAGGGTGACGATCACGGACTGCTTCGTCGATCGGGATGTCATCCAGATCAGCGGCAGCGCGATCGTCTGCAGGATGAGCATGTTCGGCTCGATCGCCGTGCCGACGGCGAGCAGAGCGATCAGCGAGATCTGCAGCAGCCCGGAGGCGACGGGAGACGGCTCCGAGTTCTCCTGGATGCTGACGTACCGGCGCGCCCCGAACGCGTAGACCGCGAGGATGCCGGCGGCGACGATGATCAGCATCCAGCGCGATCCGGGGAACTGCTCCGGAAGGATGAACGCGAGCAGCACGATCACCAGGAACAGCGCCCCGGTGGCGATGTCCCAGCCCAGTTGCTCGTTGCGGATCGTTCTCATCGGGACCACTCTGGCAGTTCCGCCCGCCGCGTGCGGCTCATCCGTCTCGACGGATCCATCGGAACGTGACGCGGCTCAGCACGAGGCCGATCACGATCCAGACGACGAGCATGAGGGCGATCATGCCGAGCTCCCACGATCCGGTGACCTCGGCGTTCTTGAACTCGTCGGGGAGGAAGACCGACCGCATGCCCTGTGCGATCCACTTCACCGGCAGGATCCCCGCGGCGTTCTGCAGCCATTCGGGCAGCGCCGCGAAGGCGATGTAGACGCCGGAGACGAACTGGATCAGCAGCACCACGGGGATGACGACGGCGCTCGCGGTCTTCCCCGAGCGCGGGACCGATGACAGGGCGATGCCGAGCAGCGTGCAGGCGATGAGCCCGAGCACGAAGACCCACGCGAACCGGAGCCAGGCCGCAGGGTCCGTCGGCAGGTCGGCGCCGTAGACCCCGGCGGCCACGGCGATGAGCAGCGCGATCTGCAGGATGGCGGTGACGAAGACCTCGCCGGTCTTGCCGAGGAAGTACGTCACCGGTGAGATCGGCGTTCCGCCGAGGCGCTTGAGCGTGCCGTCGCTCTTCTCCGTCGCGATCTCGAGCGCAGGGCCCTGCACGCCGGAGAGCAGGATGCCGCCGGCGACGAGACCGGGGAGGTAGTACGTCGCCATGCTCACCGCGTCCGGACCCTCACCGATGTCACCGGTGAAGATGGTGGCGAAGAGCACGTACATCAGGGTCGGGAACAGGAACGTGAAGAACACCTGATCACCGGCACGGAAGTACTGGCGCAGTTCGAATCCGATGCGGCGGATGCCGAGGCGAACGGTGCGGGGCAGCCCGAAGGACGATGCCGGTGCGGTGATGGTCATGCGCGCTCCTCCACGAGAAGTTCTTCGGTGGTCCCGGCCTGCGCGCTGATCAGGCCCAGGTAGATGTCTTCGAGCGTCGGACGGACGATCTCGAGCCCGTGCGGTTCTCCGCCATCGCGGTACAGCTCGGCGACCACGGCGCCGGGCTCCGGCGTACGCTGCTCGCGGACGGTGCCCGCGGCATCCGTCCAGCGCACCACCGGGATCCGTGCGTCAGCGCCGCCGATCTCGTCGATGTCGCCGATCGCGGCGATCCGGCCCGCCGCGATGACCGCGGCACGGTCGCCGAGCTGCGCGGCCTCGTCGAGGTAGTGGGTCGTCAGCAGGATGCTGGTGCCCTCGGCCTTGAGCGAGCGGATGAGCTCCCAGAACTGTCGCCGTGCCTGCGGGTCGAATCCCGTCGTCGGTTCGTCCAGGAACAGCAGCTCAGGGCGTCCGACGATGCCGAGGGCCACGTCGAGCCGCCGCCGCTGACCGCCGGAGAGCTTCCCGACCCTGACCTTCTGCTTCGCCACGAGGCCGACGGCGCCGATGACCTCGTCGACCGAACGCGGGTGCGGGTAGTAGCCGGCGAACTCGGTCAGCAGTTCGCGGACGGTGACGTTGCCCGTCTCGCCGCTGGACTGCAGCACGATGCCGAGGCGGGCCTTCCAGTCCAGTCCGCCGCGGTGCGGATCCACACCGAGCACGCGAACGTCGCCGGACGTGCGGTGCCGGTACCCCTCCAGGATCTCGATCGTCGTGGACTTGCCGGCGCCGTTCGGGCCGAGCAGGGCGAAGGTCTCGCCGCGGCGGATGTCGAAGCTGATGCCGTCGACGGCGGTGAACGCGCCGTACGTCTTGCGCAGGTCACGCACCTGGATCACAGTGTCGGTCATGGTTCCAGCGTGGCCGCCGGGTACCGATCGCGGTAGCCGTGGACGGATGGATTCCGGCATCCACCGGTCGATGGATGCCGCCAGGGCGGCGGGATGTCCCTAGGCTCGAGCCATGGCCGAGTTGCATGACCTCACCGCGATCGAACAGCTCGCGGCGCTGCGCACCAAGGAGATCGCCCCGGCGGACCTCGTCACGCACTACCTCGAGCGGATCGAGCGGCTCGACGCCGGCATCGGCGCCTTCGTCGAGGTGACGGCGGAGTCCGCGCGCGAACGTGCGGCGGCGCTCGCCGGCGCACGCATCGACGGCGCACTGTGGGGGCTGCCGTTCGCCGACAAGGACCTGGTGGCCCGCGCCGGAGTCCCGACGCGCTTCGGATCGCGCCTGCACGACGGCTTCGTGCCTGACGACACCGCCGACCAGGCCGCGGTCCTCGACGAGGCCGGCGGCATCAGCCTCGGCAAGACCGCGACGCCGGAGTTCGGGATGACCGGGTACACCGAGACGCGGATCGGCCCGCCGACCAGGGACCCGTGGAATCCGGCGAACGGGGCCGGCGGTTCCAGCGGGGGAGCGGCCGCCGCTGTCGCCGCCGGGTTGCTGCCGCTCGCGCCGGGGTCGGATGCCGGCGGATCGATCCGGATCCCGGCGGCCACCGTCGGGCTGGTCGGCATCAAGCCGTCGCGGGGGCGCGTGCCGTTCGCATCCGGACTCGACAACCCCGGGGGGCTGGCGGTCGCGGGTCCGATCGCACGGACGGTCGCGGATGCCGCGCTGCTGCTGGACGTCCAGGCCACCGGCCGCCCCTACACGTATGCGACCGCCGCGCCGGGCGACGGCCCGTTCCGCGAGGCGACCGAGCGGGTGGCCGGCCGCACGCGCATCGGCGTCACGACCGTGTCGCCGTGGGACGACGACGAGGACATCCGCCTGGATGCCGACGCCGCGCGCGCCGTCGAGGTCGCCACCGCACTGCTCGGCGACGGGCACGACGTGGATGCGTTCGACTGGCGCCCGCGCGGATACGCGACGATGTTCACGGCCCTGTGGCGCACGAGCGCGGCACGCATGGCACTGTCGGATGCCGACCTCGATCGCGTCGAACCCATCACGGCGTGGTTGGCACGCGAGGGGCGCCGCCTGTCCGGTCGCGAGGTTCTCGACGCGCTCGCCGCGGCCACCGTGTTCGAGCGCGAGACGATCACGGCGTTCGCGCCGTTCGATGCCGTCCTCACGCCGGCGCTCGCGCAGCCGGCGCGTCCGGTGGGGTGGTTCGACGCCGAGGATGCGAGCGAGAACTTCGCCCAGCAGGTGCGCTACGCCCCGTACTCGAGCTTCGTGAACGTCGCAGGAGTGCCGGCGATCGTCGTGCCGGTGACGACCGATGCCTCCGGCCACCCTGTCTGCATCCAGTTGATCGGGCGTCCGGGTGGTGAGACGACGATCATCGCGATCGCGGCCGAACTCGAGCGTCGGGTCGGGGCCATGCCCCGACCGCCGATCTGGTGAGAGACGGCCGGCTCAGTGCCTGACGCGGGCGCGTGATTTCGCCACCCCGGCGAGCGTCGCGCGCAGCGGAGTGCCCAGGTACAGCCCCAGCGACGCCCCGGCGGCGAGACCGACCCCGATCGACGCGGCCAGCACGAGTGGCGCGATGCTGATGAGCATCGCCTCGGGGGTGCCATCGGAATCGGCCAGCCCCAGCAGCCCGCGGAACACCGTGAGTCCGGGGACGAGCGGCACGATCGCCGCGGTGGTGACCGCGACCGAGGGCACGTGCAGACCGCGCGCGATCAGGATCCCGAGGAAGCTGGCCAGCAGCGCGCCGAACGCGCTGGCGGCACCCTCCTGGACGCCGAGCAGGATCGCGGAGCCGTACCCGAGGATCGCGATCACGCTCAGCACTGCGCTGACGACGATGATCGGCAGACCCGCGCCGTTGAACAGCGCGACGGCCACCGCGATGATGATGGCACCGGCGATCTGAGCGGGCAGCGATCCGAACGGCACGGCGTCGTCAGGCAGCGCCATGCCGAAACCGAGCAGCTGGGCGAGCCCGAGGCCGATCAGGATGCCCAGCACGACGCCGACGGTCTGCATGATCAGGTCGAGGATGCGGCCGCCCGCGGTGAGCGCGAACCCGTCGATCGCGTCCTGCGCGGCGGCGACGACGGACAGCCCCGAGAGCATCAGCACGATCCCGGCCGCGACCATGATCGAGGGGCGCACGTCGTCGAACGGAGGGATCCCCGCCGAGCCCAGCGCGGAGACGATCGTCGCGAAGACGGTGATGACGAATGCCCCGGCGATCTGACCGAAGAAGGACGGTACCTGCAGACGCGCGAGTCCGGCCTGCGCGAAGGCCGCGCTCAGCGCCGCGATGAATGCGAGCGCGATGAGCGCCGGTGTCGCGTCGAACAGGATGGCGACCCCGACCGTGAGCAGCGCGCGGGCGAAGATCACGACCACGGGCCGGTACAGGAACGGCATGCGGCGGATCGCGCGGAAGGTGCTGCGCGCCTCGCCGAGATCCATCCCGTCGCTGATGTCGGCGAGGAGCGCCTGCAGCCGCTGCAGCTTCGCGTGGTCCGGCGAGGACGCGTGCACCACCCGCAGCAGGGTGGTGGGGGCGTCGTCCTCGCCGCGGTGGTACGAGACGGTGATCGAGGTGAACGTCACGTCCACCTGAACGCCCTTGAGGCCGTAGACCTGCGCGACCCTCGTGATCGCGAACGTGACGTCATGGGCCGAGGCGCCGACGGCGAACATCGATGCGCCGAGGTGCAGTGCCAGATCGAGGATCTTCGACACGATCGTCGCGCTCAGCACCGGATGCACTTCGGTGAGCGCGACGCGGGAGGGGTCGCTGCTGATGGCCTTGCGAACGGAGGTCAGGAATCGCCACTGACGTTCAGAGGACATGCTCCCATTCTCGGTCAGTCCCGTACGCTGCGGCGCCCTATGCCTCCGGGATCCGATCGCCGATCAGTGCGAGGTTCTGGATCGCGGCCAGACCGTACTGCGCGACGTCGTTTGTGCCGACGCTGGGCGCCTCGTCCACCGGGTTGAGGACCGCCGGACCATCGATGCGACGCAGCACGAAGTCCCGGCGGTGCACGAGCCATTCGCCGATGCCCTCGAAAGCCTGCCACGCGGCATCCGCCAGTTCGTCGTCGCCCGTCGCCGCCGCGACGTACGCCGTCAGCCGGCTGTGCGCCTGCTCGAGGTGGATGCCGGTGAGCCGTTGTCCCACCGCCTCCTCCTGTGCCTCCGGGGAGGCGAGGTAGAGGCGGCAGTACTGCAGCCAGGCGTCCCGGAAACCGGGCACGTCGACGAGGGAGATGAGCTCGCTGGCCACCTCGACCAGCCCGAACACGGCGCTGAGGTGCGAGACCGAGATGCGGTCCCGCGAGGTGTCGAAGCGGCCGGCCTCGATGTCGTACAGCGCCTCGCCGGTGAGGAATCCATGCGGCAGGGCCCCGATATCGGCCATCGTGCCGAGCAGGCGATCACGGGAGCGCTCGTTCCCGGTGCGCTCCCAATCGGCGAGCCAGGTCGCCGCGAGTGCGCCCCAGTCGGTGCCGAGCCCGACGGCCAGCGCCGCCCGATCGGGGCGATAGGTCGCAGCATCCGGACGCACCTTGCGCGTGGGATCGGTGTCGACGAAGCGCTCGTCGCTGTCGCGCAGTTCGGTGAGCAGGTCGCCGACCCGCTCGTCAGCGGTGAGGTAGTGGAAGATGCGCCGGTAGATCGGGCTCGAGATGCGCAGCTGCTTGGCGCTGCACCCCCAGTGCTGGACGTTGTGCCGGGAGCCGAGACCCTGCCAGCGACCCAGGTGGTAGACGTCGACCTCGCCGGTGTGGCGGGTCATCGCCTCGGCGAGGCGGAAGACATCGGCGCGTCCGCTGCGCAGATACGAGTACCACAGCCAGAGGTCGGGCGAGAGCTCGCTGTTGTCCCACGCGTACCCGCCGACGTCGTAGCGCCACACGTGGCGGTCGAGGTCGTAGGCGTGCATGACGTCGCCGTAGTTCCAGAACCCGTACCAGCGCCGCTGATCGATCTGGCCGAGGTAGAAGTCGAGCAGGAAGTCGTTGCTGTCCTCGATCTCGGTGCGTGCCGGCGTGGAACGGTCGACGGGCGCCCAGTCCCCGAAGACTCCGACGGCGTGCAGATGCTCCGGTGTCGGCTGCAGCAGCGGTGGACGCTGCATCGCCTCGACGGACGCGGCGACCTGCTCGATCGGCGGCGTCGCGTCGTACGCGAACAGGGTCACCTCGTGCGTGCGGGCCACGCCGTGCGCATCGCCGAAGCCGGGCTCGTAGTCCTCGTACGTGATCTCCAGGCCCTCGAGCTGGCTGGCGAAATCGTCCTGTCCGAGTCCGTCGTGGTAGAACCGGACGTCCATCGGCTGCGCCTCGGGCGCATACAGCCATGCGGTCAGCTCGGCGCGCTCCCCGGCGGCTCCCCGCAGGTCCAGCTGGCCGGGGTGCGACTGCCAGAACGAGCGGATGCCGAGGCCGAAGCCGCCGGTCGGATCGCTGATCGCCACGTATCCCTCCGCCCTCGTGCCGGCGCCCGCGTCGATCCAGGCGTGTCCGGGGGCGGTGCGCTTGCGGATGCCGAAGCCATCGGCGCTCAACTGCGTCAGCGTGACGTCGTTCCAGGCGGGGATGAGGTCCAGCCGCTTGGACACTTCGGGGTTCCAGGTCTCCGGCGGCGGCGTCTGCTCGCCGCGGATCTGCGCGGCGCGGACCTCGGCTCCCGGGTCGCGGCGCAGGCCGGTGAGACCGCGGACGGCTTCCGAGAAGAACCCGCCGTCTGCGCCGGAGACGCGGACGTGACGGTCGTGCAGAGCCGCGCGAAGCGGAACATCGGCGCGGATGCCGAGACCCGCGAGGAAATCGTGCTCGGCGTCGCCGTCCCAGATGACCGTGTGAACGAGGCGCACCTCGGCGGACCCGGTGACGACGATGAAGCGGACGGTGAACGGCAACCATTCGCGGTCGCCCTCGTCGTCGCGGTGGACGCCGTCGACGCGGACGACCGCACGGACAGGTCCGTCCTGTTCGACCTCGACCGTGCGCACGCGCGAGCGGAACCGGCGCCGCGGCGAGGACCCGCCGTCCTCGGGGATCTCATCCTGCAGAAGGCTCACCAGTCGCAGGTCCTCGGCGATCACGGTGCCGTTGCGAGTGACCCGTCGGGCGAGCACGTCGTCCGGTGCGCTGGGGAACGCGACCTCCAGGATGCCGTTGCGCACGACGATCTCGTCGTCGGTGCGGTCCACGTGCACGGACGAAGCGGCGGCAGGTGCGGCATCCGCACCCGCGACGATCTCGTACGCACCCGGCTCGTCCAGAGCGCCGACCGCGCAGCCGGCCCACTTCACCGAGCCATCGGGCCATGTCGCGAGACGCCAGAACTGCGCGGGGACGGCATCGCCCCCGACCCCGCGCAGACGCAGGTGCGCCGGGTCATCGACGGTGCCGCGGGGCAGCGGTACGCCCCACGTCGCGCCGCCGCTGAGGCGGGAGGGCGGGGCGTCATCGAGCCAGCGGAGCGGGATGGTGAGGGATGAGTCGGTCACAGCGAGTGAACCTCCAGGTTGCGGTAGCAGGCGACGAGCGGCGACATCTGGCGGAAGCCGATGCGGCCGGCGCGGATACGAGGGCCGGTGCGCTCGTCATCGGTCCAGTCGAACAGGGGCAGATCATCGATCGAGAATGCGACCCGTGGGCCGTCCTTGACGACCTCGATGCGGTAGAAGGCCTCGCGGGCGTCGACGACCGGAGGCAGCGGATCCGCTCCCTGGGACACGAGGTGGAACCCGGGGGATTTGCGCAGGTTGCAGGTGTGGAAAGCGCGCTCGTCCTCCCATCGGCGCCGGAAGTACGACACGTGCAGGGTGCGGATGTCGCCCGAGTGGTACTGCGGGTACGCGCCGTCGCGAGGTGCCAGGGCGTCGTCGAAGATGCCGTCGGCGTCCGGTGCCTGCTCGGCATCCGCGGCGGCGCCGAAGAACAGCATCGCCAGCCCCGGTTCCGACCGCGGCGAGAACTCCCACGAGATCCGGATGCGGTCGCCGAACGCCTCGCGGCACCAGAACGTGAAGTGGTCGTCGACTCCGCCGGCGCTCGCGAGCAGCATCCCGTCGTCCGTCGGCTGCGCCGAGACGGGGCCCTCGGCGACCCAGCCGTCCAGATCGGATGCCGCGGCCAGCGGGTTGCGGTGCAGCAGGGTCATCCCTTCACCGATCCGATCAGCATCCCCTTGGCGAAGTGCTTCTGCAGGAACGGATAGAAGAGGATGATCGGCAGCGTCGCGACGATGATCACCGCGAACTTGATGCCCTGAGCGGGTGGCAGCTGGGTCGGATCCTGCTCGACCACCGACAGATCGGTGGCGACGGTCACCTGGCGCAGGAACATCTGCAGCGTCCACATCGAGTTGTCGTTGAGGTACAGCAGCGGGGACATGAAGTCGTTCCAGATGCCGACCGCGTAGAACAGGGCGAAGGTGGCGAGCACGGGCTTGGACAGCGGCAGGATGATGCTCCACAGGGTCTGCAGTTCGTTCGCGCCGTCGATCTTCGCGGACTCCTCCAGCTCTGCGGGCAGCTGCTGGAAGAAGTTCTTGATGATGATGAGGCTGAACGGGTTGATCGCCATCGGCAGGATCAGTGCCCAGTAGTTGTTGAGGAGCCCGAGGTCCTTCACCACGAGGAACGTCGGGATCATGCCGCCGCCGAACACCATCGTGAAGACGATGAGCGACAGGATGAGGCGCCCGCCCGGGAGGTTCGCCTTGCTGAGCGGGTAGGCCATGGATGCGGTCAACGCGAGCTGCACGACGGTGCCGACCGCGGTGACGGCGATCGTGGTGATGAGGGCTCTGACGAACGCGGGGCTGGTGAAGATCGCCTCGTACGCCTTGAGGGAGAACGTCTCAGGCCAGAGGAAGAACGAGCGTGTCGCGAGCTCGGCCTCTGTTGCGAAGGACCCTGCCAGCACGAAGGCGAAGGGCACCAGCGCGAGGATCGCCACGGCGACCATCAGCGCGATGTTGAACACGTCGAACACGCGCCCCGCTGGGGTGTTGAACCGATACTTCTCGCGAGCCATCAGAAGATTCCTGCCTGGGTGAAGCGCTTGGCGAGCCAGTTCGCGCCGAAGATGAGGACGACGCCGACGACCGCCTTGAACAGACCGACCGCGGTGCTGTAGCTGTAGGAGCCCTGCGTGATGCCCATGAAGTACACGTAGGTGTCGAACACGTCGGCGACCGAGCGGTTGAGCGAGTTGGTCATGAGGTAGATCTGCTCGAAGCCGGTGTTGAGGACCTGACCCATCTGCAGAACGAGCATGACGACGACGGTGGGCGCGATCGATGGCAGGGTGATGTGCCAGACGCGCTGGAACCGGCCGGCGCCGTCGATGATCGCGGCCTCGTACTGCGCCTGGTCGACGCCGGCGAGGGCGGCGAGGAAGATGATCGTGCCCCAACCGGTGTTCTTCCAGATGTCCTGCAGCACGATGATCGGGCGGAACCACGCCGGGTCGGCGAGGAAGTTGACATCCGTGCCCAGGAGGCCGTTGATGAGCTGGAACAGCGGTCCGATGTCGAGGGCGAACAGCAGGTACGTCAGCGATGCGACGACCGTCCAGGACAGGAAGTGCGGGATGTAGATGAGGGTCTGCACCGTGCGCTTGAGGACGATGAGGCGCATCTCGTTGAGCAGCAGCGCCACGATGATCGTCAGCGGGAAGGCGATCACCAGGCTCAGCAGCGCGAGGATCAGCGTGTTCGCGAGCAGCCGCGGGAAGTCGGGGCTCGAGAAGAAGTCCTCGAAGTGCGCCAAGCCCACCCAGGGGCTGTCCTGGATGCCGAGGAACGGCACGTAGTCCTTGAACGCGATGATCGCGCCGTACATCGGCCAGTAGCGGAACAGGACGAAGTAGATGATGCCGGGGAGCAGCAGCAGGTAGAGCCACTTGAACTGCGTGAAGTGCACGCGGACGCCGCGGCGGCGTCGGGACTTCTTCTCGACGGTCAGCGTCTCGGTCGCCGTCACAGCGTTGTCGAGCATGGTCATGGATGCAACCTCTCGGGAGGCCGGGGCGGCACCGGATGCCGCCCCGGCGATCCGGATCAGGAGTCGGCGTCCGCCAGCTCGTTGATCTCGGCGATCACGTCATCGCCGCCGCTCGAGCGCCAGAGGTCGATCGCATCCTGCAGGCCGTCCAGGTCCAGCTGGCCGGCGATGTACTGGATGCGGGCGTCGGCGACGATGGTGTCCAACTGCGCGCCCTTGGACACGTAGGTCTTCGAGACGTAGGCCGCGGAGGGGTCGTAGACCGCGGACTCGAGGTCCGACGCCTCGATCTCCTTGCGCTTGTCGTACATCTCCTGCTCGTACTCGGATGCCTGCTTGGGCAGGTATCCCTGGAAGCCGGTGACGTTCGTGCCGAGCTGCGCGTATGCCGCCGACGTGTCCTTGTCGACCTGCGATGCGCTGTCGATTCCGACGGCGAGGTCGCCCTCGAGCTCGTAGGTGACGCCCTCGATGCCGTTGTTCAGCAGCGGGCCGACCTCCTCCGAGTTCAGCTGGTTCAGCACCTCGAGCACGCTGCGCAGCTGCTCCTTGGTCTTGACCTGCGCTTTCGGGATGGCGAGGAACCCGCTGTAGCCGGCGGTCGGGAGCGCGTTGAGCTCGCCGTCGGGGCCTTCGAGGTTTCCGGTGACGTCGACGTAGTTCTGGAAGCCCTCCGGGTCCTGCTCCTTGAGCAGGCTCATGAGCTGCCCGGCGCGCGAGTGCACGTCGATGATGATGCCGCCCTTGCCGGTGAGGAACGGCTCGTTCCACTTCGCGGAGTCGAAGGTCGCGTAGTCGGCGTTCACGACGCCGTCCTCGACGAGCTGGCGTTCGAACTGGACGGCCTCGAGCCACTCGTCGGTGGTGAAGTTCGGGACGAGTTCGCCGTCGCGCTCGGTCCAGCGGTTGCCGGCGCCGTACCAGGTCTCGATGGCATCCCACGGGCTGTTGGTGCCGATCGTGCCGGGCCACTTGGGGATGATGAGGCCGTAGGTGTCGGCGGCGCCGTTGCCATCGGGATCGTTCTCGGTGAAGGCCTTGGCGACCTCGTAGAGCTCATCGGTGGTGGTCGGCATCTCGAGGCCGAGGTTGGCCAGCCAGTCCTTGCGGATGATGACGGCCTCGCGCATGACGTCGCGCGAGCGGAAGATGCCGTAGACCTTGCCGTTGATGCTCGAGGAATGCTGCACCTGCGGGAACGTGGTCTTGAGGTTCTCGTAGTCCTCGAGGTACTCGGTGAGGTCCCAGAACGCGCCGGCTTCGGCGTTGCGGACGAAACCGGGGTCCTTGCCCTGGATGACCATGACCTGCGGCAGGTCGTCGCCGGCGAGGGTGATGTTGACCTTGTCGCCGTAGGACGAGTTCGGCACCCACGTGATGTCGAGGTCGACGCCGATCTCGTCCTCGATCGCGGTCTCGAACTGGTTGCCGTCCTCGGGGGCGTTGGTGGAGAGGTAGGGCGCCATGATCGTCAGCGTTTCCAGCTCGGCGGCGTCTGCTCCGGCATCCGGGCCGGCGGAACAGCTGGTGAGGGCGAGCGCGGCGACGGCGGCGATGCCGATGCCGGCGGCGATCTTGCGGTGCTTCATGGGGAACTCCTTCGTTCGGTGGGGGATGTTCGGCGGAGGGTCAGGTCGGGGTGTCGGCTTCGGCCAGTCGGCGGTCGTTGGCCGTGAAGAAGCCGATGCAGAGTGCGGTGCTCAGCGTGAGCCAGGCGCCGAGCGAGAGGAACGGGATGATCCCGGGGAGGATGAGGCTCGCGGTCACGACCACGACGGCCGCGAGCAGCAGCAGGACGGCATGGGGAAGGTTGCGCAGCACCCAGCGGAAGGAGGTGAGGACGTAGCCGCGCAGCGGGAGGTCGTAGTGCGCGTACAACGGCACGGCGACGGCGGTGACGGCGAAGGCCAGGGCGAGAGCAGCGCTCGTCAGGATGCCGAGGGGAGTGCCGAGTGCGCCGGCTTCGTACTGACCGATGGTGCTGGCGCCGAGGAGCGCAGTGACGGCGAGGGAGGGGCCGAGAGCGACGTTCGCACGCCAGAACTCGCGTCGCCACACCTCGGCGAACGAGCGCGCGGCCGCGAAGCCGTCTCCGCGCAGACGCCGGCGGGTCAGCTCGGCGGAGGCGACGGATGCCGGTGCGACTCCGAGCACGATGCCGCCGGCGAGCGTGAAGACGCACCAGAGCAGATTGACGGTGGCGACCCACAGGACCCAGTCGAAGGCGGCGTGCACGCGCAGAGCCCAGACGGGCGAAGCGGCGTTCGTCGACATCAGCTCTCCAACGTTGCAGGGCAGGGTGGCACTTGCCTGGGAATGCGTTTTCCCAAACCGGCTCCGTGAACGCTAACGCTCGCTCGGGGTGCTCGTCAAGACGAAACCGTCTCTGTGATAAAAACGTTTCACACGGGAACGCCGTGTGGCGCGGAATCCGCCGCACGGGGGATGCGCGACCTCTCGCGTCGACGTAGCGTCGCGGTATGACCGATTCGGAAGAGGAATCCCGGAGGAACTCCGGCAGCGGCGTCGCCGTCGGTATCGCGCTCGGTCTGCCGATCGGGGCAGCACTCGGGATGCTGGTTTTCGACAATCTCGCGCTGGGAGCGGGTATCGGGCTCGTGGTCGGAATCGCGATCGGCGCCGGGCTCGAGATGTCCCAAAAGGGCGAGGACCCGGAGTAGTTCAGCTGTCGCTCGCGCGTCGCATTGGTAGCGTGGGGCGATGTTCGTTTTCGGTGTGGTGGTCGCGGTGACCGGCGTGGTGGTGTTCCATCTCGCGCTGGCGAGCACGTTGCGCGCGAACGCCGGCATCCGAGTTCCGTTCTTCCGCAGCGCCGAGGTCGTGCCGCGTGGATCCGCCGTGTTGCGGGCGATCGGCGCCGGGCTCATCGTGTTCGGAGCCGCGACGCTCGGCATGACCGCGTGGTACCTGCCGTTCCTCGTCATCCTGGTGGGGCCGGTTGCCGCCTTGGTGGCGATCGTGATGCACAACGCCGCAGCGCAGCGTCACGCGAGGGTCTGAACGGTGTCGCCTGGTCACGTCCCTCTTCCTCAGCCGGAGTCCGCGAGGCCGCTGCCGCCGGAGGAGTTCGCGCGGTGGTACGGACCATGGGATCCGCTGACGCCGGCGTCGATCGCCGCCTTCCTCGACGGCTTCGATCGGCCGTGGTGGATCATCGGGGGATGGGCACTCGAGAAGGCGACCGGCGTATCGCGCCGTCACGAGGACATGGACGTCTCGATCGCGCATCACGATGCCGAGGCGCTGCGCGTGTTCCTCGCGGAGCGCGGGTGGACGACGTGGAACGCCGACAGCGGCTGGTTGCGTCCGTTCGACGAGCGGTTTCGGGAGATCCGCAGCAGCAGCGGGATCTGGGTGCGCGCGGACGCGCTCTCACCGTGGGTGCTGGACGTTCCGCTGACACCGTTCAACGGCGCACGATGGATCAACAAACGCCTGCTCTCGCAGGAGCGCGATCTCGATGAGGTCACCTGGATCGCGGACGACGGCCTGCGCTATCTCAACCCCGAGGTGGTGCTGTTCATGAAGTCTGCTCAGGTGCGCGAGAAGGACATCGTGGATGCCGAGGCGACGCTCGGATTGCTCGATGAACATCAGCGGGCGTGGCTGCGGGACTCGATCGCGCAGCTCGACCCGGCGCATCCGTGGGCGGCCTAGCGACGACGTGTCACGCCGACGGGGACGGCTTCAGACGAAGCCGTCCGCGGAGGAATGGAAGGGCCGGGGCGCGGTAGCTCAGCATCCCTTTCTCATCCGGTTTGAGCGTGATCACCGCCTGTCCGAAGCGCCACATCCTGTTGAAGAGGAACACGCCGAGGATCACGTCGTCCTCCGACGAGACCTGCCAGGTTCCGAGGCCCCACTGCGTCGGCTGGCCGCGGCCCCCGATCACCAGGGTCGGACGGATGCCGACGTACAGCGCGAACCAGGGCTTGTGGAGGTTCAGCTCGATGCGGCGGGTCCCAGACGTCATGCTGTTCACGCTACCGGGCGGCGCGCTTGGGGTTGCGCCCTGGCGGGTCATCCGCCGTACGGTGCGAGCGCGAACCGGCCCCACGCCACGAAGACGAAGGCGAGCAGGTACGCCACGTCGCCGGCCATCATCCCCCATTCGCTGCGGCGGAATCTGGTCGTGGCCGCGCCCGCCATGACCAGTGCGAGGCCGCATGCGGCGATGGGCGACAGCGCGGGAAGCACGCCGGTGAGCGGAGGCAGGATCAGCCCGGCCGCGCCGATCACCTTGATCGTTCCGATGGCCTTGATCTTTCCTGCGCTGAAGTCGTCGACCCAGTGCTGGCTGGCGCCGAAGCTGCGGTACTTTTCCTTGGTCAGCAGGAGCTGACTCGCGCCGCCCGCGCCGAACGCGACGGCCAGTGCTCCGGTGATGATCCACAGCGTGATGTCCATGTGCATGCCTCTCTCGTTACCTTCGCCCGATCGGGCTCGTCATAGTGATGACGGATGAGGCAGGCAGGAGGTAACAGAGATGGATGACGATGCGCTCGCCGCGGCGTTCGAGGAGCACCGGCCGCGCCTGACGGCGGTCGCCGCTCGTGCGCTCGCTTCATGGGTCGACGCCGAGGATGCTGTGCAGGAGACCTGGCTGCGACTGGCCGGGTACCAGGGCGCCCCGATCGAGAACCTCGGCGGGTGGCTGACCCGAGTGATCGGGCGCATCTGCATGGACCTGCTGCGTCGGCGCCAGACCCGACGTGAGTCACCGCTTGACGATTGGTCGAGCGTCGAGCCCGTCGTGACCGAGGACATCGAGCGTCCGGACGAGGCGGCCGAACGGGCCGACTCGCTCGGGCTGGCCCTGCTCGTGGTGCTCGAGTCGCTGCGTCCCGAGGAGCGGCTGGCATTCGTGCTGCACGACATGTTCGCCGTTCCGTTCGCCGAGGTGGCGACGATCGTGGGGAGCTCTGCGGACGCCGCGAAGATGCTCGCGAGCCGCGCCAGGCGCAAGGTGCAGGGCGTGCGGCGCCCCGAGGGCGGGATTCGGGAGCGACGGGCGGTCGTCGACGCGTTCCTCGCCGCGACGCGCATTGGGGACTTCGATGCGCTGTTGGCGCTGCTCGACCCTGACGTCACGTGGCATCGGCACACGCCCCGTGGTCACTCCGTTCGCATCGGAGCCAACGAGGTGATGGCGGCGCTGCGACGCGGCGATCCGGAGCGCGTCGAAGCCCGCCGTGTGAGTGTGAACGGCGAGCCGGGAATCCTGGTCTGGGCCGCGAACGGACGGCCGGTGTCGCTCATGTCGTGCACGGTCGCCGATGGCCGACTCATCGACATCGTGTCGATTCTGGATCCCGCGCGGCTTGCCGGGATGGATCTGCCGCCGCGCGAGGTGGCGGGAGGTGCTGAGAAGCGTCAGGAGAATGAAAGAAACCCCCGTGCGTAGAAGCCACACGAGGGTTTCAGTGGCTCCGACGGGCGTCGATCCCGTGACCTCACGATTTTCAGTTAGATTCCGTGGGTCAGTAGGCGCTCGTAAGTCGCCGTTCGCCGCGTGATTCCGCGGAAGTCTTCATGGTTGGTCGCGGCTGGTTGAGGGTGGGTTCAGCCGAGCTACCGGCACAGAACCGGCACGGAACCTCAGTTGCCAATCTGCTTCGGTCCGGGAGCCTTCGTCCTTCTCATCATCGAGTACGTGAACCAATCGATGTCGGGCTCCTTCGCCCGCTTTGCAAGTCCACTGACGAACCCCTTCTCTCGCTCATTAATATCGTCGCGGCTGAGCGTCAAGGGGGCGAAAGGGTCCTGGCTTGCTCCCCACATCGGGTGGGGTTGGAGCAGGTGGTCATATGTCAAAACCATTCGGTTGTGCGTGCCGTCGGCGTTTCTGACTGGGAGCTCGTCGATCGAACGATCTGCGTCCGTTGCATACTGACAGGCAACGACCCCGCTCCACGGAGATCGCAGCGCCTCCGCAAGTGTTGCCAGTTTCTGGATCTCGCGGTCAGTGAGGCCGGTTGCAGTGCGCTTGACCTCAATCGGTATGAACTCACCCCAACGCGTTAGCATCAGCACATCGGCCTCTCCGATCTCGCTCGCGGACTCGGGGCGCCGAACGCTGGTCCCGAGTTGCAGGCCGATAAGTCGGCTCTGTGAACCAAAGCCGAATATGGATGCGAAGAAACTCCCAGCGAGGATGTGCCCCATTGCATCGATCTCATAGACTCGACGCGTCTGTTCACTTAGGCGATATTTGAAGTCAACTACCGGTCGATCACTGAACGGAAAATCAATGGTCTTTGCGCACCCTCGACATGCGATCGGGGGTGCGAAGCTCCCGATGGGTATCCATTGCTTCGCGCCGCACTGAGGGCATTGTATTGGGAATCCTTTGATGATGATATGGGAGCGCTCGGCCCACGCCAGCCAATACTTAGTTGCAGCGTCGTTGTTCCCGAGAACCTTCTTGAAATCGTGGAAGGACATTTCGGGCAACTCGTCGATCGATGCGCCAACCGCTTCAGAGGCATGCGCATCAAGCCCGGCCTGTCTTAGTCGTTTCTTGTACCAGTTGAATCCCTGGCGGGCCGACATGGACTCAAGCAAGGTAAGCAGCGGTGCGTGATGAAGCATGTATGCACCGTCGAGATCGCCGAGCATCTCGACAAGAATCCGCGCGGCGATACCGGGCGCGGACTCTGTGAGGTGGAGATCGCGACGTGCGGCGAGACTGTTCGCGATGGTTGCACGAGACGGCCATTCGAGCGTGTGAGCTTCTATCCCCTTTCGAGGGGAAGACCAAACGCTGTGTGCGCCATTATAGAAAGCGCCATTCATCGGATCGATGCGGTAGTCGTCGCTAAGCGGTAAGGGCGCATCTTGGACATAGACGTCGTACTGCATGATCAGCAGATCATTCACATTGTGATTGGCCAGGACATCGTTGTGGCTCGCAGGGTCGAGTGGCTTGTATGAAGCACGGCCGTCGTTCCACACCAATATCTCGTCTCGCTCGAGACCAAGGATCGATCCAAACATCAGCAAGTCTGAGGCTGCTCGTGCAGAGACATGAGGAACTTCGGCGGTGATCTCCTCCAATGTGTCGAGCGGTACGGAAACGCTGGTCACATAGAGCGAGGAGGTGGAGAAGCCATGCCGTGCAAGTCCCATCTCCATCGTCAACTGGCGCAAGGTGTCTGCCGAGAACTCCTCCAGGGGGACACCAATTGGCGTCGCGTAGAAGTCGCCGTGGGCGGCGCGAAGGTTCCAGAGGAGTGCGAGATCGTCCATTGAGTCAGGGGAGCAAACCACAAGAACGTTGGGCCCAGCGTCGTACCTGGCAAATCTTGGATCCGGAAGGACCGGACGGTCACTACGGATGGAAGTGCTGGCCGTGCTCGCGTAAGAAAGCTTCACCAAGGACAGTTGGCGGGGTGTGAGCATGGGCTCCCGTGGCCAGGTGCGACTGATCAGGTCGGACAGAGATCCTGTCGTGGTTGATCGTCGCACTTCGACCCAGTCGGAGAACTGAAGCTCAGGAAGCCAGTTGCCCGATCGAAGAATCTCAGGATCGATCGTCTCCGGCAGTGAGCCGAGGCAGGCTGTGTAGATCCCCGACCAAGCGTCCGTCGTCTCCAAGCTGACGACCTCGGCGGGCGCCATCTTCTTGGGCTTCTTGTAAGTGAGTAGACCCACTGCCAACTGTGCACGAGCGACGTCTCGCCTATTAGTCAGCTCTAGTGGTCCCTCACATGACATCTCCGGATCGTAGCCAGCGCCGTGCACATCATCGATTTGGGAGCCCGGAAGGATTGTCCGGTACATGGCTGGGATTGATCCGCTGGAGTCAATCGGTAGAAGGACGTTTGCTCCGCCTCCCCAGAGTTGGCACTCGAGTTCAATCGCCTCGCGGAATCCTGAAGGCGTACCAATGTCGAAAGGCACAGCAACTCGTCTTGGGCGCGCGCTGATCCGTGCAACGTGTGGCCCGTCGAGTCGCTCACCGTCAAAGAAGAGAGTCATGACGGCATGATCCCACGGGTCGGCGTGAGGGCTGTCGCGTCGCCGAGGAGCGCCCGGACCGCAGCGGAGCGAGGACTGGACGCACCGCAGGCGGCGCAGCCGGCCGCTAGGCCGGCCTTGAACGAGTAAAGAAAGTTCTCACAGCTCAGCCTCGCACGGGGTTCGGCGAGGCGATCTGACGCGACCTTGTCCACAGGGCTGCGGAGCTCGCCGAGCTCGATGGGCGACAGCAACGGGATCCCCTGCGGGATCGCATCGCTGTCGGATGCGGCAGAGAGTTGTGGAACGTGTGATTGTGCGCGGACAGCACAACTCGAAGGTCGGTTCGAGCTTTGGCGACTACGTCGATCAGCGCTCGCGATCAAACCGGCTCAGACTGCGGCAGTGCAGGCAGGACGCAGTCGCCGTCGAGGCGACGCTAGGCCGTGAGTTTCTGTGAGTGACGTTCGGGGTGGTGGGCGTATTTTCCTCCCTCAGGGATTATGCTCAGAGGATAAATCGGAAACGAGAATAATTTGGAGGGGTGATGGAAGGCGACCTGATCGACGCGTTACGAAACCACGCGGACCGGTACGGCGTCGTGCTTTCCGGACTTCATCCGCTTGAGCACGGCGAGAACATGACACTCACCGAGGTCCGTAGGGGGCGTCAGGCCCAAGAGTATCTCGCGCTGCTCAGCCCGCACATGAGCATGCCTGCCACCTACCCGAACGAAACCTGGACAGGGCACCCGTTGCTCGTTCTTGGGGCAAAGGTCACACCGCGCAACGCCGATCGCCTGCGCGAGCTTGGCGTCAACTACCTAGACGCCAATGGGAACGCGTACCTCAGATTCGGAGATGTGCTCATCGATGTCCGCGGACGAAGCGGAGATCCCGTCGCTGCGCTACATCAGGACAAATCAGTCACATCGAATCTCTTCAGCCCGAAGCGTGCCCAGGTCATCTTCGCCTTAATTTCCTGGCCTGATAGCGTCAACGCGAAGCTCCGCGAGATCGCGAGCATCGCGAGGGTATCCGTTGGCTTTGCCCAGAAGACCCTCGTTGACCTGGAGGCTGCCAACTACCTCCAGACCCTCGGGGCAGGGCGGCAGGGGCGTCAGTTGAACAACGTTGATGCACTGATAGACGGGTGGGTTGCGTCGTTTCCTGGAGGGTTGGGGTCACCGGATAATACGCGCGCGTTTCGCGGAACGTTCGACCCAGACGTACTTTCGAATGACGGCCCGGAGATCTACCTGAGTGGGGAGGCGGCGGCCGATTGGTTGCCTCGCAACGCCACGTGGAGCCTCTACTGCGATGAAATCCCCAGTCGTGCGGCAGCCGCCGGAAGATGGACCGCGCGGTCGAGTAGTCCCAACATCTTCGTGCGCCCGATCTTTTGGACCACACCGGCAGTTCACACCACAGGGCGCATCCAGGTAGCTCCGCCCCTACTTGTCTACGCCGACCTTGTTTCATCAGGTGAGTCTCGCCAGCGTGAGGCTGCGGAACGCTATCGTTCGGAGCATGTTGGACTTCACGCGGATCGACCCGCGACTATTTGATGATGTCAGGCTCGTCATAGAAGCACTTGCGGAGGCGGCAACTGTTGAATCGGAATGCATCATGCTTGTCGGAGCCCAGTGTCGGGACATCTTGCACCGGGCGCTCGGACACACCAGCATCAACCGTGCCACTGGTGATCTTGACTTCGGGCTTGCTCTCTCTGACTGGGAAGCGTTCGAGCGTGTTGATCGCGCTTTCGAGCGTGCAGGTGACAGCGGAATCCGGTATAGAATCTGCGACGTTCTGGTCGATGTGATGCCCTTCGGGGCAGCCATCGAAGACCCAACCGGCATCGCGACCCCAAGCCCACGAGGCGAGGAACTTGTGGTCTTCGGATTCGAGGACGTCTTTGAACGCGCATTCCAACTCGACTTGCCCGGCGCTGAGCATCACATCAGGATTCCGTCGCCCGCTGGATACGCGGCCTTGAAATTGCGGGCGTGGGTAGATCGATCGATCTACGGAGAGTACAAGGACGCCGAGGACCTAGCCACGGTGCTGAGTTGGTATGAGAGTTCGGGCACCGTACAGGATCGAATCTACGGTGAATCGATCCAGGTTGCTGACCGGTACGAGTACGACATTCCACTGGCTTGTGCACACCTTCTGGGGCAAGACGTGCGGAGCCAGCTCAAGGCAGTTGACGCTGACGACTTGGCCCGACGGCTGGCGCAGTCGGACACCCGAAGACTCGCATCCGCACTGAATGGCGAATCGTGGAACCCGGTACGAGGGTTCGACTTATCTCTTGCGCTTCAGGCTGGTCTAGCTAGCGGGACGTCCACCACGGCCTAGCGGACGTCGCGTCAGTATCCGGTAGGCCTCGACCGGTACAAAACCGGCACAAGTTTCATTGCGAGGGCGTTCCGTCTGGCGCCGCTCGCTCAACGTCCGGAAGGTCCACTCGCCCAATGGCTTGGTCGGAAACGGCGAGGAGGCGGCCGGAGCTCATCCCTCACCAGGGCAAAGCAAAACCCCCGCCATGTAGAAGCTAGGCGAGGGTTTCTAAGGTGATTGTAATGATCACCCTGTGGCTCCGACGGGCGTCGATCCCGTGACCTCACGATTTTCAGTTGGATTCTGTGGGGTAGCGGGTACCCGTTGGTCACCCTTTGCCGCGTAATTCCGCGGAAGTCGTTACGGTTGGTCGCGGCTGGTTGAGGGTGGTTCCAACGGAGCTACCGGCACAGAACCGGCACGGCTGTGGCGCCAAGGATCATTTCTAGGAGGAACTGGCGGGCTGGATAGCGGCCGACACATAAGTCGACACAGCAGCGGTGTACTCGCCACCTTGGAGGACGCTATCGATCAACCTCCAGAGCATGGACTTCGTGGTGTCATCTGTGGCTGCCTGAAACCGCGCGACCAGATTCGCCGCATTTTCGATCGCCCGCATTCTAGCTTCGATGCGCGGGATGTCGTTCAGGCCAAGTTCCACGATGGTGTACATTCCGCGGTTAGTTCGTTCGTAGACCGCAGGCCCAAGGAAGAATAGATGCTCCGCCGGATCGTCAACGTATGGATTGATGAACTCTGAGCTTGCGTCGTACTTCGAAGACTTACGCTGGTTGCACCCAGAGCAGGCCAGCGTGAGATTGTTCCACGACACCACGAGCTCTGGAAACATACTCTTTGGGTAAATATGCTCGATATCGCCGAACGATACGGCCAACATCCGCGCCTCGCAATAGGCGCACTTTCCTGCAGTCTCAGCGATTAGAGCAGCTTTAATGTCCGCGTGGCTCCAGGGGAAGTCTTCTGGCCGGACGCTATGAAAGCCTCTGTCCATGTTTCGGCAGACCTTTCGAGAATTTCTGGAGGCTCGGATTTGGCCAATCGCTTCAACGGTCAATCCCGCTCTGACGCGACTCGATCGCTGTTGCGACGGCGTCCGTTACGTCGGGCATGCTGACCTTCAAACCCGCGGACTCTAGTCGAGAGAGCAGATCCTCAAGAGAAATCGGATGCTGGCCACTTGTGAACTCGGTGAGGATCTCTTCTAGATCGTGCTCGGCCCACACGGGTAGGGTGACTTCGACGCCGAGCACCTCGTTTAGGACTTCATCGGCGGTAAACGCCTGATCTTCAAGATTGATTCGCTGAGAGAAAACTGAGCCTTCCGTTGTCCGGCGGAGCGCGTAGACAACGGCCTCGCGTGTGGACGTGACTACGAAAGGGCTGTGTGTTGAGACGACGAAGCGAACAGTCGGGAATGCTTTGAGCAGATCTGGCACGAGCGTGCGCTGTAGGGATGGGTGCAGGTGGTTCTCGGGCTCATCGAAACACACGGTGAATGCTTCGGGATAGTCAACCGCGTGAAGGTATATCTGCCAACTCAGAGTCACTATCGCTGACAGGCCACCGGAAGCTCCCTCCAACGCGAAATCGCCACTTTGTGTATCAACGATCAGTTCACCCTGGTCAACGTAAAGTCGTTTGAAGCCCAGGCTTTGCGGAAACAAACGCCTGAGGATATCTTGAAAACCGACCCACACTGCGGCGGCCTGTGGATCCCCGACAACCGCCGAGTTACCTTCGCCGTACGTAGCAGCCGCAACAAGTGCTTCTTTGATGAGAGTGCTTGGCGGTTTAACCATCTAGTAGGCGTGGAGATGGTGAGGGGGAGACGAGTCCGCTGAGGAGCGCCCGGACCGCAGCGGAGCGAGGACCGGACGCACCGCAGGCGGGCCCGTCTCCCCTTCTACCGGCCGCTAGGCCGGCCTTGAATGAGTAAAAAAAGTTCTCACAGCTCTCGTCCGTGAGTTCTGAGCCGACCATGCCGGCACGTTGGTGGTCGCTCGCGGACGCCACGCAAGATCGAGTGGTGGGTGGTCGCGTGCTCGGCGACCCCAGAAGCGTGCGTTATAAGTCACTTCCCATTGTGTGCGTTATAAGTCACAAGTATGATTGTGCGTTATAAGTCACATGTGAGGTGAAGATGGAAGTACGCGCTGCATCCGACTTCGGGGCGCTCGTTGCTGATCGCCGCGAAGCTCTGAGTCTGTCTCAAGCTGAGCTCGCGCGCCGCGCCGGCGTCACTCGCGAGTGGGTCGTGCGGCTGGAGAACGGGTCCACGACCGTCACGCTCTTCCGGCTCATGCGCGTTCTCCGAGAGCTCGGCCTCGTCGTCGACGTCAGCGAGGTCGACGATGTCGAGTGAACTATTCGCGTATCTCGATGGCGAAGCGATCGGCGTCGTCGAGCAGTCGGCTGGCGGCGCCTTGTCCTTCACCTACGACGCTGACTACCGGTCCCGGCGCGACGCGACACCGCTCTCACTCTCCATGCCGCTTGTGCGCGCCGGGCACAAGAACAAGCCGGTGCGCGCTTTTCTGCAGGGGTTGCTTCCCGACAGTCCGGGCCGGCTCGCGGAGCTCGGACGCGAGTATCGTGTCAGCGCCAGCAATCCTTTCGCTCTGCTTTCTCACGTTGGTCGTGATGCGGCCGGTGCGGTGCAGCTGCTTCCGTCTGGAGAGGCGAGTGCTGACGCAGCCGAGCGTCACGGCGATGTGAGAGAACTCTCCGATACCGATTTCGCCGAGCTCGTGGCGGATCTTGTCCGCAACGGTGATACCTGGGGGAGGCGCACGGATGACGCCCGCTGGAGCCTTCCCGGTGCGCAGCCCAAAGTCGCGCTGTTCCGCACCGAGCAGGAGCGATGGGCGGTGCCGCAGGATTCGACACCGACCACGCACATACTGAAGCCAGCGGTCGCGCCCTATCCGGACCATCACATCAATGAGTTCATGACGATGGCTGCGGCGCGAGAGCTGAGGCTTCACGTCGCTGACGACTTCTTGGTGACCACCGAACGTGGACACGCGGTGTTCGTTTCCACGCGCTACGACCGCCGACTCGAAGACGGGAGTTGGCATCGACTCCATCAGGAAGACCTCTGTCAGGCGCTGAGCGTGCCGCCGGACATGAAGTATCAGTCCGAGGGCGGACCGGGAGTCGCCGCGATCGCCCGCCTCATCAACTCTCTGCCTGACGCCGAGGACCGACGAGGCAACGCAAGACAGTTCTACGAGGCTCTCGTGTTCTCGGTGGCGTCTCTCGGCATCGACGCGCACGCGAAGAACTACTCGCTTCTGCTGCGGCGCGATCGTGCCACGCTCGCCCCGCTCTATGACCTCGGCAGTTACGCTCCGTATCTCTCCGTCGACGGCGGTAACCCGAAGATGGCCATGTCGATCGAGGGCGAGTACAGCGCGCGGCGGATCACCCTCGATTCGCTGGTCAGGGTGGCGGCGCGGGTCGGCCTCGACCGCGATTGGGCTGAGGCGCGCGCCCATGAGATCGCGGACGGCATCGTGGGCGCCTACGCTGCGGCGGCGGATGCTGCGCGAGCGCAGCTCGGCGACGACCCGTTCGTCGGACGGATGGTCGACAGCATCCATGAGTACGCGTCGTCGCGTGGCTGGAACGCGTGAAGACCGGCACAAAACCGGCACAACCTCTCGGAGAGCGCGTCTTGTCCCGCCGTGCTTGCGCAGGGTCGGGAGTTCTGCTCTTCCAGCGACCGGGTCGGAACAGCCCAGGGGAGTGGCTGAAAACCAGCCCGCACCAGGGCAAAGCAAAACCCCCGCCATGTAGAAGCTAGGCGAGGGTTTCTAGGATCACTGTAATGATGACCCGTGTGGCTCCGACGGGCGTCGATCCCGTGACCTCACGATTTTCAGTCGTGCGCTCTACCAACTGAGCTACAGAGCCTCGCGGCACGTTCACAACCTGCCGCGTCTTAGACGACAGGCCCTCTTCGAAAAAAGGGCCTGTCGCTCAGAGCGACCCTGACGGGACTTGAACCCGCGACCTCCGCCGTGACAGGGCGGCACGCTAACCAACTGCGCTACAGGGCCATAACTATTCAATTGTATCGGATCCGCAGGAGTGACCCCAACGGGATTCGAACCCGTGCTACCGCCGTGAAAGGGCGGCGTCCTAGGCCGCTAAACGATGGGGCCGAAGTCTGTCCCGGAGGACTTCCTTGCCGACGCTCAAGCATAAAGGATGCTTTGACGAAAACGCGAATCGAGGGCGCGCCCTCTTACCGATCGGGCGTGTCGGGAGGACGATGGATGCCGTGAGTCGTGTCGCTTCAGGCGAACCCGCGCCGCAGGTGAACGTGCGCGACCACTGTTGCAGATGTGACACTTGTTGTTAGTGTGACATCTGTGAAACCGGCGGAAGGAGCCGTGTGAACGAGAAGGTTGCGGACGATGCTGCCCGAGCGGCGTCCGAAGACTGCGACTGCGCGCCCAACGCAGCCGAACGCACTGCCCTGTGGCAACGCGGCTCGATGACCCGACGCGCGGCGATCGGCGTCGGCGCGCTCAGCGTCGTCGCCCTCAGCGCTTTCGGCATCACCAACGGAGTGAACGCCGCGCACGCGGCCGAGTACCCGAGCTGGGACGACGTCCAGCGGGCGATGCAGAGCGAGGCGGCCAAGGCCGGCGAGGTCAAGCGCATCGAGGGGCTCATCGCCGCCCTCACGCAGAAGGTCGCGGAGACGCAGGCCGCGGCCGAAGCGGCATCCAACGAGTTCTACGAGGCGCAGCAGGCATTCTTCGACGCAGCCATCGAGGCGGACGAGCTCCAGGCGCAGGCCGATGAGCAGTCGGAGGCCGCCGACGCCGCCGCCACGAAGGCCGGACAGGTCGCCGCGCAGCTGTACCGCAACGGCGGAGACGACACCGCCCTCCAGCTCTTCTTCGCCGGCTCCGCCGCGGATGCCGATCAGCTTCTGTCCAAGCTCGGCACGATGGACAAGCTGCTCGAGTACAACCAGACCGTCTACGACGACGCCGTCGCAGCGCGCAACTCCGCGCAGCAGCTCAGCGATCAGGCCGTCGTCGCCCGCGAGGAGCGCGATCGTCTCCAGAAGATCGCCGAAGAGAAGATGGTCGCCGCGCAGAACGCCGCCGACGCGGCGCAGGCCGCGCTCGATGAGCAGTCCGCGAACCTCGACACTCTCCAGTCCCAGCTTCTTGCTCTCAAGGAAGCCACGGCAGCGACCGTCGCCTCCTACCAGAAGGGCGTCGAAGAGCGCCGCAAGGCCGAAGAGGCACGCAAGGCCGAAGAAGCGCGCAAGCGCCGCGAGGCCGAAGAAGCCGCTCGACGCGCTGCCGAAAGCGGCGGTGGAGGCGGCGGTGGCGGTGGAGGCGGCGGCGGTGGCGGTGGAGGCGCGCCGACCTCGAGCGGCTGGGTCCGTCCGCACGGCGGCTACCGCTCTTCCGGTTACGGCCGACGCCCCGTGAAGTGCTCGAACGGCAACTGCTCCTCCAGCTTCCATCGCGGCGTCGACCTCGCCAACGGCTGCGGCGCACCGATCTACGCCGCCGCATCCGGCGTCGTCGATGCGGCCTTCTACAACGGCGGCTACGGCAACTACATCCGCATCCAGCACGGTGGCGGCAGCGCCACGGGCTACGCGCACATCCGCTCCGGCGGCTTCGCGGTGCGCAGCGGTCAGCACGTCTCGGCCGGACAGATCATCGCCTACGCCGGCAACACCGGCAACTCGCTGGGCTGCCACCTGCACTTCGAGGTCTACATCGGCGGCTCTCCCATCAACCCGATCGGATTCATGGCGGACCGCGGCGTCAGCGTCTGACCCCGCCCACGAGAAAACCCCCGGTCCGCGTCAGCGGAACCGGGGGTTTCTTCTACCGGCTGAGGGTCAGTGACCCTGTTCGCCGAAGCGGACGATCGCCTCGTCGAGAATGCGCTGCGCTTCCGCGGCGTCCCCCCAGGCGTCGACCTTGACCCACTTGTTGGGCTCGAGGTCCTTGTAGTGCTCGAAGAAGTGCTCGATCTCCTTCTTCGTGTAGTCGGCGAGGTCGCCGATGTCCTGGATGTGCGCCCAGCGTGGGTCCTTGGTCAGCACGGCGACGAGCTTGTCGTCGCCACCGGCCTCGTCGCTCATCTTCAGAACGGCGACGGGACGCACGTTGACGACGACGCCCGGGTAGATCGCGTGGTCGAGCAGGACCAGGACGTCCAGCGGGTCGCCATCCTCTCCGAGCGTGTTGTCGAAGTAGCCGTAGTCGGCCGGGTAACCGAACGTCGTGTACAGGACGCGGTCGAGGTGCACTCGTCCGGTCTCGTGGTCGACCTCGTACTTCACGCGGCTGCCGCGCGGGATCTCGATGACGGCGTCGTGTGCGCCCATGCGTGTGCTCCTCAGAAAAGACGGTTGGATGCCGCGGACAAGCCTACTTCGCGAAAACCGACTCGCGTGAGATCGGGTGGACGACGGCTACCGTGGAGGTGTGCCCTCGCTGAATCCCGCCGTCGCAGAGATCCGCCTCGCCGTCCGAGCCGCGCTCGCCGAGCTTGCGGACGGATCGACCGTGATCGTGGCGCTGTCGGGCGGCGCCGATTCGCTCGCGCTCACCGCGGCGACGGTGTTCGAAGCGCGCTCGCGCGGGATGAACGTCCTCAGCCTGACGGTCGATCACCAGCTGCAGGAGGGGTCCGACCGAGTGGCGGCGACCGCCGCTGTGACGGCGGAGCACATCGGAGTGGACGATGCGCTGCAGACCAAGGTCGACGTATCCGGGCGCGGTGAAGGTCTGGAAGCAGCGGCGCGCGCCGCCCGATACGCCGCCATCGGCGGGATCGCGCGCGCCGAGCGTGCGGACGCGGTCCTGCTCGGACACACCCTCGACGACCAGGCGGAGACCGTGCTGCTGGGACTCGCCCGCGGGTCCGGAGCGACGAGTCTGCAGGGCATGGCCCCGTCTCGTGAGGACGAGGACGGCATCCGCTGGATCCGTCCGTTGCTCGCAGTGCGCCGGGCGACGACCAGGGCGTTCTGCGCGGCCTCCGAGCTGGAGGCCTGGGACGACCCGCACAACACCGAGGCGCGCTTCGCGCGGGTGCGGGTGCGCGACCGGGTGCTTCCCGTGCTCGAGTCGGAACTCGGACCGGGCATCGCGCAGGCGCTGGCTCGTACGGCCGAGCAGCTCCGGGAGGATGCCGAGGCCTTCGACGAGATGATCCACGAGACCATCGAGGACATCGTCGAGCATGCCGAGGCCGGCATCTCCGTCAGCGCCGCGGCCCTTGCCGCCAATCCGGCGGCGCTGCGCAACCGCATCATCCGCCTCGTGGTCGACAGCGAGTTCGGTGCGAGCCTGACCCGCACGCAGACGCTCGAGGTCGCGCGCCTCGCCACCGACTGGTCCGGTCAGGGCCCGATCGACCTGCCGGGGTGCGCGGCGCAGCGCCGCGGCGGGCGGATCGTGTTCACCGCGCGCTGACCGCGCGCCGACCTACTTCTTGCCGCCGAACAGGCCGCCGAGGATTCCGCCCAGGTCGATCCCGCCGCCGGTGCCGCCCTGCGCGCCGCCGCCCAGGATCCCGCCGATGATGTCGCCGAGTCCACCGCCGGACGCCTCGCCGGATGCGCCGGTCTTGTCCGACTTGCTCTGGGTGGCGTTCGCGATGAGGTTCATCACGATCGGAGCCAGGATCGGCAGGAGCTTGCCGAAATCGATGCCCGCGGTCTCCTTCGACTCGGTGAGCTTCGTGGTGACCTCGGTCTGCTTGTCGCCCAGCACGTGCTCGACGATCTTGTCGCCGTCGGCCTGATCGATGTCGTCGACCTTGGCGGGCGTCGCACCCCCGTGCTTCTGCAGGGCCTTCTGGATCGCCGCTGACCCCTCCGAGCTCTCGGCGTTCTTCGCCAGACCGGTCAGCAGGACGGCACCGCCCTCCTCGACCGCCTTCTTCGCCTCGTCGGGTGACACCCCCAGCTTCGCGGCGATGTCGTCGATCGGAACCTGCTTGAGGATGTCATCGAGAGCCATGCGAAATCCTTCCTTCGGGGCGTTCGCCCTGGTCACGGCTCACATTAGTGCCGATGCGCCCGCATCCGTCACATAAAATCGATCCATGCGCGCCGCCGAGATCCAGGACGACCTTGCACAGATCCTCGTCACAGAGGAGGAGATCCAGGCCAAGCTCGCCGAGCTGGCGGCCAGGGTCGCCGAAGACTACGCCGGCAAGGACCTGCTGCTCGTCGGCGTCCTCAAGGGCGCGATCATGGTGATGGCCGACTTCGCCCGGGCGCTGCCGTTCCACGCACCGATGGACTGGATGGCCGTGTCGAGCTACGGCTCCAGCACCAAATCCAGCGGTGTCGTCCAGATCCGCAAGGACCTCGACACCGACCTGCACGACAAGCACGTCCTGATCGTCGAGGACATCATCGACTCGGGCCTGACGCTCAGCTGGCTGCTGGAGAACTTCGCGTCCCGCGACCCCGCCTCGATCGAGGTGCTGGCGCTGCTGCGCAAGCCGGAGGCGGCGAAGGTCGAGATCGACTGCAAGTACGTCGGCTTCGACATCCCGACGGAGTTCGTGGTCGGGTACGGGCTCGACTACGACGAGCGCTACCGCAACCTGCGTGACGTCGCCGTGCTCGCACCGCACGTCTACTCCTGACGACATCCTGATCGCAGGTCGCACCTCGGCCTCGGCATCCGACGTCCTCTGCGAGCTCCGGGGAGCGGCGCCGCATCCTGTGAGCCGCACCGGCGTGCGGCTGTCCGCCGTGGGCGAATCACAGCGGCCGCCAAGCGGTCGGGCGGTACGCTGAACCCATCATGGATGTGAAGAAGATCACCCGGAATCCCCTGATCTACGTCGCGCTCGTCGGCGTGCTCCTGTTCAGCGGATTCCTGCTGATCTCGAATCTCGGGGCGCCGAAGCAGATCACGGTGCAGCAGGGGCTCGAACTGCTCGCGGGCGATACGGTCACCGAGGTGACCAACACCGACGGCGATCAGCGTGTCGACATGACGCTCTCGAAGGAGTTCGAGGGCGCCAAGGACGTGCAGTTCTACTACGTCGACGCACGAGGCGACCAGATCGTCGAGGCCATCGACGCGGCAGACCCCAAGGACGGCTTCACCGACGTCGTGCCCCGCGCCACGTGGTTCGACAGTTTCCTGTCGCTGCTCATCCCGCTCGTCCTGCTCGGCCTGCTGTTCTGGTGGCTGCTGAGCTCGATGCAGGGCGGCGGCGGCAAGGTCATGCAGTTCGGCAAGTCCAAGGCCAAGCTCGTGAGCAAGGAGACTCCGACGGTCACCTTCGTCGACGTCGCCGGTGCCGACGAGGCCATCGAAGAGCTCCAGGAGATCAAGGAGTTCCTGCAGGATCCCGCGAAGTTCCAGGCCATCGGTGCCCGCATCCCCAAGGGCGTGCTGCTGTACGGCCCTCCTGGTACCGGAAAGACTCTGCTCGCCCGTGCCGTCGCAGGCGAGGCCGGCGCCCCGTTCTACTCGATCTCGGGATCCGACTTCGTCGAGATGTTCGTCGGTGTCGGTGCCTCGCGCGTGCGAGACCTGTTCAACCAGGCCAAGGAGAACGCCCCGGCGATCATCTTCATCGATGAGATCGACGCGGTCGGGCGCCACCGCGGCGCAGGCATGGGCGGCGGCAACGACGAGCGCGAGCAGACCCTGAACCAGATGCTCGTCGAGATGGACGGCTTCGACCCGAACGCCAACGTGATCGTGATCGCCGCGACGAACCGCCCCGACATCCTCGACCCTGCCCTGCTGCGTCCCGGACGCTTCGACCGGCAGATCGGAGTCGACGCCCCCGACCTCAAGGGTCGTCTGCACATCCTCGAGGTGCACGCGAAGGGCAAGCCGCTGTCCAATTCGGTCGACCTCGAGGTCGTCGCACGCAAGACACCCGGCTTCACGGGTGCCGACCTCGCGAACGTCCTCAACGAGGCGGCCCTGCTCACCGCGCGCTCGAACGCGCAGCTCATCGACAACCGTGCGCTGGACGAGGCCATCGACCGCGTGATCGCCGGCCCGCAGCGTCGTACGCGCGTGATGAAGGACCGCGAGCGTCTGATCACCGCGTACCACGAGGGTGGCCACGCCCTGGCCGCGGCAGCGATGAACTACACGGACCCGGTCACCAAGATCACGATCCTGCCGCGCGGCAGGGCACTGGGATACACCATGGTGCTGCCGCTGGATGACAAGTACTCCGTCACCCGCAACGAACTGCAGGACCAGCTCACCTACGCCATGGGCGGCCGCGTCGCCGAGGAGATCGTCTTCCACGACCCGACCACCGGAGCGTCGAACGACATCGAGAAGGCGACCAGCATCGCGCGCAAGATGGTCATCGAATACGGCATGACCACCGATCTCGGGCCGGTCAAGCTCGGCTCAGAGGGTGGCGAGCCGTTCGCCGGACGCGACATGGGTCGCGGACGCGAATACTCCGAGACGGTCGCGGAGCGGGTCGACACCGAGGTGCGCGCGCTCATCGAGCAGGCGCACAACGAGGCCTACCAGGTGATCAGCGACAACCGCGACGTTCTCGACCGCCTTGCGCTCGCCCTGCTCGAGGAGGAGACGCTCGATCACAACCGGATCGCCGAGCTCTTCCACGACGTGCGCAAGCTCCCGGAGCGTCCGCTGTGGCTGTCCAGCGAGGACCGTCCGGTGTCGACCAGGCCGCCGATCGAGGTCCCCAAGCGGCTCGTCCCGGCGGATGCCGCCGCATCCGAAGCGGCGCCGGCGGATGCGGCGGCGACCAGGGGCACAGCCGATTCCGCTCCTGCGTCCGGACACACGCGTCCGGCGACCGCCTGATCGTGACCGTCGACATCCAGCGGGTCGCAGCTCTGACCCGCGAGCTGCTCGAGGCGATCGGCGAGGATCCCGAACGACCGGGGCTCAAGCAGACCCCGCAGCGCGTCGCCGACCTGTATGCCGAGTTCTTCGCCGGTGTCGGTGAGGATGCCGCCGCGCCGCTCGCCCACACCATCAGCGTGTCGCGGGGGCCGGCGCCGGAGACCATGCCCAGCGGCGCGGTCGTGCTGCGCGACATCCGCTTCCGCTCGGTGTGCGAGCATCACCTGCTGCCCTTCGCCGGACGGGCGCACCTCGCGTATCTTCCCGGCGAACAGGTCGTCGGCCTCGGTGCTCTCGTGAAGGTCGTCGAGACCCTCGCGACCCGCCCGCAGGTGCAGGAGCGCCTCGGCGAGCAGATCGCCGACACGATCGATGCGCACCTGGACACCCGCGGAGTTCTGGTCGTGCTGGATGCCGTGCACGGCTGCGTCACGATGCGGGGCGGACGCCAGCCCGAGGCATCCACGCTCACCATCGCCGCCCGCGGCGCATACCTGGACCCCAGCGCCCGCGCCGAGATCATCGCCCTGATCGCGGCGCCCTCTGCACACGGAGCCGATCAGCCGTGACCGTGATCTGGGGCATCGTGAACGTCACGCCCGACTCCTTCAGCGACGGCGGGCGCTTCCTCGACGCGACGCGCGCGATCGAGCACGGTCTTCAGCTGTGGCGCGACGGCGCCGACGTGCTGGACGTCGGCGGAGAGTCGACCCGTCCTGGCGCCGAGCGCGTGGATCCTTCCATCGAGCAGGAGCGCGTGCTGCCGGTCGTCACCGCGCTCGCCGCCGAGGGCGCGACGGTCAGCATCGACACCCTCAACGCCTCGACGGCCGCCGCCGCGGTGTCAGCGGGTGCTCGGATCGTCAACGACGTCTCCGGCGGCCTCGCCGATGAGCGCATGCTGGCAGCCGTCGCCGACACGGACGCCGACTATGCGCTGGGCCACTGGCGCGGACCGTCCTCCGACATGTACGCGAACGCCGCCTACCGCCGTGCGGCGCGCGAGGTCGCCGGCGAGCTTCGCGAAGGCGTCGGCAGGGCGGCGGCCGCCGGGATCGCCCCATCGCGCCTCATCCTCGACCCCGGCATCGGATTCGCGAAGGCGGGCCGGACGAACTGGGACGTCCTGCGAGGGCTGGACGAGATCACGGCCCTCGGTCACCGTATCCTCATCGGAACATCACGCAAGAGGTTCCTCGCCGAGGTCCTCCAGGATGCCGCAGATGGCGAGGTCGCGCTCGACCGGCGCGACCTCGCCACCGCCGTCACCAGCGCCCTCGCCGCACGCGCCGGGGCCTGGGGCGTCCGCGTCCACGATGTCGCCGCGACCCGCGACGCGCTCGCCGTCGCGCGGGCCTGGGAGGGCTCAGCATGAACCCCATCGATGAGATCTTCCTCGCCGGACTCACGGCGTTCGGCCGCCACGGCGTATACGAACACGAGCGCGAGAACGGCCAGGAGTTCGCCGTCGATCTGCGGCTGAACCTCGACCTCGCGGATGCCGCGGCATCCGACGACGTCGCCGACACCGTGCACTATGGGGAACTCGCCGACAAGGTCGTCGAGATCATCGAGGGCGAACCCGTCAATCTCATCGAGACGCTCGCCGAGCGGATCGCCGACGTCGTCCTCGCCGACGAGCGGGTCCTGTTCGTCGCTGTCACGGTCCACAAGCCGCACGCGCCGATCGCGCATACGTTCTCGGATGTCTCCGTGACCGTCCGCCGCGGGCGTCAGGAGGCGCGCTGATGGTCCGGATGCCGCCGCTGCCGCCGATCGACCCCCGGCCCGGCCGCGATGCGGCGGTCGCCGTCGTGGCGCTCGGGGCGAACCTCGGCGACCGACGTGAGACCGTCGAGCGCGCAGCGGCGCGTATCGCGCGACTGCCGCTGGTCGACGACGTGCGGCTGTCGCCGCTGCACGAGACGGTCGCCGTGCGGTGGGACGGCCCTGACCCCGATGCGCCGAGCTATGTCAATGCGGTCGCGCAGGTGACGACGAGGCTGGCACCGCAGGTGCTGCTGGGCATGCTGCACGCCATCGAGGAGGAGCACGGGCGACAGCGCCGTGAGCGATGGGGCGACCGCACGCTCGACCTCGACCTCATCGTGTACGGCGACGTCACGTCAGACGCGGAGCACCTGCTGCTGCCGCATCCTCGTGCCGCCGAGCGACTCTTCGTGCTCGAACCCTGGCTGGATCTCGATCCGGATGCCGAGATCCCCGGCCGCGGGCGCGTGGCCGACCTCGTGGCATCGCTCCGGGCGGACGCCGACGGCGATAACGACGGCGACGAGCAGGGCGGGCTCAGCGGATGAAGCGCACCTCCGCCCTGGTGCTGTTCGTCCTGGCATTGCTCGGCGCCGCCGGCGGTTTCGGGCTCGACCACCTGCTGACCGTCAGCGGCCGGGCGACGTTCACGCCGTCCGCCTGGTTGCCGGTGCTTCTGCTCCTGCTCCTGCTCGCGGCAGCGTGCCTCGGGCTCGCGTGGCCGGTGCGTCGCAGCGTTCGCGGTCGATCCGGCAAGCGCATCGACCCGTTCAGCGCCCTGCGCGCCGCGACGCTGGCGCGTGCCTCCAGCCTGCTCGGTGCGCTGCTCGCCGGCTTCGGCGCCGGCATCCTGGCGTTCCTGCTGTCCCGTCCGGTCGGGCCGCCGGTAGGGTCGATGGTGGCGATGGTCGCACTCGTTGCGAGCGCCATCGTCCTCGTGGCGGCCGCGCTCGTCGCCGAACAGTTCTGCACCCTGCCGAAGGATCCTGATGACCGACAGCCAGACGACCCCTCCCCAGGAGCCGACGCCGGGCGCTGACCCCGGTCCGACGCAGAGCCCCGCGCTCGACCAAGGCACCTACACCGGCATCCGCGAGCCGCGTGGCGAAGGCCGCCTCGCCCTCGACGGACAGTGGCATCAGATCTCGCCGCGCTATGTGACGTCCCAGTTCGTGCAGAACGCGATCTTCATCGCGGTGGTGGTCATGGCCGCGCTCGTGCTGAGCCTGGTGCTGCATCAGGCGTGGGCGTGGATCCCCGCCGGCGTGATCGTCGTGGTCACGCTGATCACACTCGTCGTGCTGCCCCGGCAGGCCAAGGCGATCGGCTACATGCTGCGCACCGACGACATCGTCTTCCGCAAGGGCATTCTGTGGCAGCGGATGATCGCCGTGCCCTACGGGCGGATGCAGCTCGTCGACATCACGCACGGTCCGCTCGATAGGGCATTCGGAGTCTCGCAGCTGAAGATGGTGACGGCCGCGGCGACCACCGGTGTGCAGATCCCCGGCCTGAGCCAGGCAGCGGCCGAGGCGCTGCGCGACACGCTGATCGAGGTCGCCGAGACCCGCCGGACCGGCCTGTGAGCGTCCCGTCCTTCGGCCAGCCCGGCCCGCCGGCGCCCTCGATCTCGGCGCCTCAGACTCTCGGTGAGGACACCCTCGCCGACGGCGAATGGCACCGCCTGCACCCGCTGACTCCGCTGTTCAAGGGCGGGCTGGTGCTCATCGTCGTCGCGGGCATCGTCATCAGCAACTTCCGGGATCGGTTCATCTACTGGCTCGTGAACCTCTTCGCCCCACCAGGCGAGCTCGAGGACGACGCGGTCGATTACGCCCAGGCCGACCCGATCGACTGGATCCTCACCAACAACCTCATCCTGGTCGCCCTGCTCGTCACGCTCGGCCTCGTCCTCGTCCTGTGCGCGGCGTTCTGGCTGGTCTGGCGATTCCAGGAGTTCCGCATCACCGACGACCACGTCGAGGTGCGCAAGGGGATCATCTTCCGATCGCACCGCCGTGCCCCTCTGGACCGCGTGCAGGGGGTCAACCTGACCCGGCCCTTCCCCGCGCGGCTCATCGGCATGGCCAAGCTCGAGGTGGTCGGTGCCGGCACCGACGCGAACGTCCCGCTCGAGTACCTGTCGACGCCCAAGGCCGAGGCCGTCCGCGCCGACATCCTGCGCCTCGCGTCCGGCGCCAGGGCCGCGAGGGAGGCAGCCCGCACCGGACAGCCGGCACCGGCGGCGAGCAGGCGTCAGCAGGTCGCCGGCACCGTCAGCCACGGCATCAACGATCTGATCGACGGCGTCGACCTCGCAGACGTCGCCCCCGAGAGCGTCGTGAAGATCCCGACCGGACGCCTGGTCGGCTCGCAATTGCTCAGCGGAGTGCTGTGGCTGGTCTTCTTCGGCGTGCTGTTCGCGATCATGATGGCGTTCGTGGTTCCGGTGGTGCTCGCGGACGAGGGGGACGGGGCCGGATTCGCGAT
Organism: Microbacterium sp. NPDC056234; assembly: GCF_042267585.1. Taxonomy (NCBI): domain Bacteria; kingdom Bacillati; phylum Actinomycetota; class Actinomycetes; order Micrococcales; family Microbacteriaceae; genus Microbacterium; species Microbacterium sp. NPDC056234. Next base: position 462,946 of record NZ_JBHJTE010000003.1, on the reverse strand, counting down.
CCTCGGGATCAGCCTCGGCACCGGCATCCCGTTGGTGATCGCCACCGTGGCGATCACGTGGGCCCAGATCTCCAAGTCGCTGCGCTATTCGATCGCGCCGACTCCTGACGGTGTGCGCATCACCTACGGACTGTTCACGACGGTCACCGAGACGATCCCACCGGGACGCATCTTCGCCGTGGAGGTCACGCAGTCGCTGCTGTGGCGTCCGTTCGGGTGGTGGACGATCAAGATCAACCGGATGAGCGGCAAGAGCGCGGCGCAGCAGCAGTCGGGCAGCGCGCAGCAGTTCAGCATCGTGCTCCCGGTCGGCAAGCGCGCCGACGTCGAGCGGGTGCTCGGGCTCATCCTGCCCGACCTGCCTGCGTCCGATGTTCCGCTGGTCTGGGAGCACGGCATCCTCGGTCCGCAGCAGGACGACCCGTACGTACGCATGCAGCCGCGCGGGTGGTGGCGCCGTCCGGTGTCCTGGAAACGGCACGGCCTCGCGCTCACCGACTTCGGACTGATCCTGCGTCGTGGCGTGATGTGGCGCAAGCTCGCGGTCTTCCCGCTGGCCCGCATGCAGGGTGCCTCGGTCTCGCAGGGCCCCATCGACCGCGCGCAGCGGGTCGCCTGGATGAAGGCGCACAGCGTCACCGGCCCTATCCTCGGCGAGATCGTCGGTATCGACAGCGCGCAGCTCATGGCCGTGTTCGACGACATGGCCCGGCGCACCTCGGCCTCCGTCGGTCGCGACCGTGGCCACCGCTGGGCGGAGCAGTCGGATGCCGCAGCTCCGGACGCTGTGCCGCCCACCTGGCCCGCGCCCGCGGTCCCGCCGCCCGCGCCCGGCTTCACTGTGCCGGCGTTCGGAGCCCCGCCGACTGGCGGTGGGCCGGTTCCGCCGGTCGGGCCGCCGGCGCCTCCGACCGTCGTGCCGCCGCCTCCGGTTCCGCCGCAGCCGGCGCCGCCGGTGATCACGCCGCAGCCGGCGCCTCCGGTTCTGCCGGCAGCACCGCCTGTTCCGCCGGCAGCGCCACCCGTTCCGCCAGCAGCGCCGCCCGTCCAGCCGGCGTCGCCGCCTGCTCCGCCGGCAGCACCGCCTGTTCCGCCGGCGGCGCCACCCGCCCCACCGGAGGAGCCTTCGCGTGAATCGTGAGGGCCGTCTCGGCGTCGGCATCGTCGGCGCCGGTAGGGTCGGACCCGTGATCGGCGCGGCGCTCGCCGGCGCGGGGCACGCGATCGTCGGCATCACGGCATCCTCGGACGACGAACGCGCGTCCGCCGTGCTGCCGGACGTCCCCGTGCTCGAGGCCCCCGAGGTGCTGCGCCGCAGCGAACTCGTGATCCTCGCGGTTCCGCATGACGACCTCTCCGACATCGTCGCCGGTCTCGCGCAGTTGGGTGCCTGGCAGCCTGGCCAGCTCGTGCTGCACACCGACCCCGCTTACGGCATCGGCGTGCTCGAGCCGGCGCAGCGTGCAGGGGTCATCCCGCTGGCGGTGCATCCGGCGATCACGTTCACCGGCACGACGATCGACCTGCGTCAGCTGCAGGCGTCGTTCGCCGCCGTGACCGCGCCGGCGCCGGTGCTGCCGATCGCGCAGGCGCTCGCGGTGGAGCTGGGCTGCGAGCCGGTCGTCATCGCCGAGGAGGACCGGCCGGCGTACGCCGAAGCGATCGCCACGGCATCCGAGTTCTCCCGGTCGATCATCGCCCAGGCGACCGGCCTTCTCCGAGGGATCGGGGTCGAGAACCCCGGTGGCTACCTGTCGGCACTGGTGCAGTCGACGGTCGAGCGTGCGCTGCGCGACGCATCGGATCCGCTGCTGCCCTGAGGGTCAGCGCCCTCCGGAGAAGCCTCCGCCTCCTCCACCGCCCGAGAAGCCGCCCCCGGTCGAACCGCCGAAACTCGACGAGCTCCCGCTGCTCGGTGAGGTGTATGTCGACGAGCCGGCCGTCGCGGTCGAGAAGCCGGCCAGCCGGAGGGAGAGCCCGACAGCCGCGCCGTCGACCCACACCGGCGTCCGCTGGTCCTGCGCGTATGCGGTTTCGAGGACTTCGCCCCATTCGCGTTCCTGGCCGAACAGGACGGCGTAGGGCAGCAGCAGCTCGTACAGGTGGATCACGTCGATCGTGCCGTCGGAGCGGCGTTCCGCTCCGGTGTACGACTGCAGCATCCGCAGTCGGTCTTCCTCGGCCACGCGGATGAACTCGCGCACGCCCTCGAGATGCTCGAGGGCCAGTGCGCCTTCCGGCGTCGGCACTGTGCGCGCCGACAAGGCGGCGATGAGCGAGACGACCACGGCCGCGCCGAGGAACGCCGACAGCAGGATGCCGGGGACAGCGCTCTCCCGACCCAGAACCGCACCCCAGATCCCGAGGCCGAGACCGCCGGCTGCCACGCCGAGCGCGACCCAGCACAGCACGGCGGCCGTGTGGCTGCGGGCCTTCGTGGTGAGTCCTCGTTCCTCGGCCGCCTTCTTCCCGGCCCTGATGAGGCCCTGCATGCGCTTCGCGAACGCGGAGCTCTCCTTCGGGATCGTCATGACGACATCCGGTTCGTCGTTGCTGAACACGGCCTTCAGCGCGCGGTGATCGAGCGGATCGGGAATCGGAGCGGACAGCCGGCGAAGCCGCGGCCGGGTCTGATCCTTCGTTCCTTCCGGCAGCTCTTCCAGGCGGAGGAGTCCGCGCACGGCGAGATGGATGATCTGCGCGGTGATCGGGTTGCGTGCACGAGGCACGATCGCGTTCGCGAGGAGCGGCGGCATCGAGGTGGCCACGTCGTACTGGGCGACGACCACGCCGGTCGCACGGCGTCGGGAGCGGACCATCGCCGAAGTCGCGATCCATCCGCCGGCGGCGAGCGCTGCTGCCGCACCGCTCGTCACGACCGGCACGACATCGGTGATGGGGTTCGGCTGCCGGGTGTCGGGCTGGACGACGGCGCCTGGTTCGAGACCGATCGCGACGGACACGCCCTCGCCGGCGGAGAGGCCCGTCCCGGCGACCGTGGCGGTGTCGCCGTCGACGGTCAGATCGCAGGGATCCTTGGAGCCCTGTTCGCCCCTGTAGCAGGCCGAGTCGCCGGTCAGCCGCGCACTCAATTCCGGGGCGAACACGATGTCGGCGGTGAACTCGTCGATCGGCTGCGTGCTGTCCAATGGCAGCAGGTCCCAGTAGAACTCGTCCAAGCCGTTGCGGGCGGCCAGGATGACGTCGCGCATCTCGTAGGTGATGACGTAGGTGGTCGGCCCGTGCACGTACTCGTCGGTGCCCGTGAGGATGTAGAGGACGTCGTCGTCTTCCTCTGTCTCGTACGGGACCGAGGAGCCGCCGGCATCCTCGACCGAGATCACTCGGGGGTCGGTCGAGGCGCCTTCGTAGCCCATCGGCAGCCCGCGCACGATGCCGCGGTTCTGGTCGAACTCGGGGAATGCGGCGGTCAGCGTCTCGGTGACCTTCATGGTGGCGCGGCCCTCGTCGTCTGTGCCGAGTTCGTACTCCGCATCCCACGATGCATAGGAGAAGTCGTTCACATCGCCGGTGACGGATGCCGAGGCGACCGTCGCAGGCAGGGCGGACGCCACTGCGGCGAGGACGAGTGCGGCGAGCAGGTGGAGTCCTCGACGAGCGCTCATGGCTTCCACGCTACCCGCCCACGATAAACTGGCCGCTGACTTCCAAGGAGCCCCGCATGACGAACGCGCCTGACGCGCCCGCCCCCGTCCCCCACGAGGACGAGGACATCCACGAGCAGAAGGCCGTCCGTCTCGCCAAGCGCGAGCGCCTGATCGCGAAGCGTGCCGATGCATCTGGCGGGGCGTTCCCGGTCGGTGTGCCGGTGACGCACACCATCCCGTCGCTGCGGGCCGACTACGGCGACCTCGAAGCGGGCGCCGAGACCGGTGTGGTCGTCGGCGTCGCCGGGCGCGTCGTGTTCAGCCGCAACACCGGCAAGCTCTGCTTCGCGACGCTGCAGGCCGGTGACGGTTCGCGCATCCAGGCGATGATCTCCCTCGCGAACGTCGGCGACGAGTCGCTGGCGGAGTGGAAGGAGTATGTGGACCTCGGCGACCACGTCTTCGTGCACGGTGAAGTGATCTCCAGCCGTCGCGGCGAGCTGTCGATCATGGCGGACGGCTGGGCGATCGCGTCGAAGGCGATCCTGCCCCTGCCCAACGCGTACTCCGAACTCAGCGAGGAGGGCCGCGTGCGCAGCCGCTACCTCGACCTGATCGTCCGCGAGCAGGCGCGCACCACTGTCCGCGCCCGCGCGGCCGTGAACGCGAGCCTTCGCGCCACATTCGCCGGCCACGACTACCTCGAGGTCGAGACGCCGATGCTGCAGGTACAGCACGGCGGGGCCTCCGCTCGGCCTTTCATCACGCACTCGAACGCGTTCGACACCGAGCTCTACCTGCGCATCGCGCCGGAGCTGTATCTGAAGCGCGCCGTCGTCGGCGGCATCGAGCGCGTGTTCGAGATCAACCGGAACTTCCGCAACGAGGGCGCCGACTCGACGCACAGCCCCGAGTTCGCGATGCTCGAGGCCTACCAGGCTTACGGCGACTACGACCAGATGGCCCAGTTGACACAGGAACTCGTGCAGCAGGCCGCGATCGCCGTCGCCGGTTCGACGACCGTGACCTGGGCCGACGGCACCGAGTACGACCTCGGCGGTGAGTGGGACCGCATCTCGATGTACGAATCGCTGTCGGCGGTTTCCGGTCGCACCGTGACCCCCGGTGACTCGGTCGAGGACCTGATCGCGTTCGCCGAGGCGAACGGGGTGGACGTCCCGCCGCAGGCCACGCACGGCAAGCTCGTCGAAGAGCTCTGGGAGCACTTCGTCAAGGGCGATCTCGTGCGCCCGACGTTCGTGATGGATTTCCCTCTCGACACCTCGCCCCTCGTACGCGAGCACCGTTCCATCGAGGGCGTCGTGGAGAAGTGGGACCTGTACATCCGCGGGTTCGAACTCGCGACCGGATACTCCGAGCTGGTCGACCCCGTCATCCAGCGCGAGCGCTTCATCGAGCAGGCCAAGCTCGCCGCCCGTGGCGACGTCGAGGCGATGCGCGTCGACGAGGAGTTCCTCCGTGCGCTCGAGCACGGCATGCCGCCGTCCGGCGGCATGGGTATGGGGATCGACCGCCTGCTGATGGCGATCACCGGGCTCGGCATCCGCGAGACCATCCTGTTCCCGCTGGTGAAGTGACGACGACGCGGCATCATGCCGCGTCGTCGACACGACGGTCGAACGCCCACTCCGGCAGCGGCCGAGTCCTGATGAGCTCGCTCAGAAGGTTCCCGAAGCTGTAGCCGGGGTCGATGTCGTGCACCGCCTCGAGGTACTTCTCGGAGTGCGACGGGCGTCCGATCGCCCAGGACAGCCACGCCGCCAGTGCGAGCGGACCGAGCCGTCGTCGGCGTGGTGCGAGGGCGGCCACTGCGCGCGCGGTGCGGAGCGCGGCGTGCAGCCTGGGGATATCAGGGCGCGGACCAGAGCCGACCATGACACGGCAGCTGTTCTCGGGCGGCAGCGTGCCGGCGCGGTGGTGCGTCAGCTGCGAGGCCAGTGCATCGTGCCCGTCGCGCAGGTCGCCGGCCCACTGCATGAGAGCGACGTCGCGATAGAGCGGCCGCTCCAGCAGCCAGATCAGCGCCGCGCAGATCTGGGGCGACGGATCATCCGGGAGGTTCACGGCGGCCTCGAACAGTGCCGGCACGTTCTCGATGAGCATCGCGGCGGCGAATGCTTCCGGGTTCGCGCGCTCCGCCTCGCTCTCCTGTCCCATGCGAGTGCGGCAGATCACCTGCTCCAGCGCGACCAGCGCCCGACCCACCTTCTCCGTCTTCATCAGGCCGTAGTTCGGCAGTGCGGTGCCGGCTGACTGATCACCGCGGATGTCGGACGCCTCCGGCGGACGCGCCGCGGACCGGATGGTGTCGAGCGGATGCAATCGGGGCTCCTCATCCAGGTAGCGAGCCCAGCCGTCCGGCATCACGCACAGTGCGTCGACGATGCCCAGCCGCTGTTCTTCTGCGGCCGCGATCACGGCATCGACGACCACGCCGTGGGGGAGGACGAGTCCGTCCCTCGTGGACTGGGCGGCCTCGTCGCAGTACACGACCAGCGCTATGGAGTCCGTGCGCTCGACGCGGCCGACCAGCGCCACGGCACGTTCGGCGAACCCATTCGGGTCGTCGTCCGGCAGATCCATGCGCAGAGCGCCGTAGGTCCGTCTGCCCTCGAACGGGGTGAGGACGATGCTCTGCGTCGGCGTGAAGCCGGCGAGAGCGGGGACGAGCCCGAGGAATTGGGCGGAGCCGTTGGCTTTCATCACTGTTGTCATCACGCGAGTGTGGCAACGCGCGGACGGCCCACAGGGGCGGAATCGTCGATTGTGGATGGATTTCCGCGGATTCGCAGTTGTGCAGGGCGAGTGGGCTGACTCCGGCACGGCACGCCCCCAGGCGAGCGGCGTACGATGGACCCATGGAGAGCATCTGGACCGCGGTCGCCTGGTCGATCCTTCCGACCCTCGCGGTGTGCGTGGTGTTCTTCTTCGTGCTGCGCGGCATCCTGCGCTTCGACCGCACCGAGCGCAAGGTCCACGCCCGCATCGAGGCCGAGGAGCGCGCGGCGCGCGGTCTGCCGCCGAAGGCGTCCTGACCGGGTCTTGTCCGGCCCACCCACTACGCTGAGTCCAGGACCGGCGTGAGGCGATGGTCCCGACATCACGGGGGTGACGCGCATGGATGCCTGGCCCTGGTGGGTGCTCACGGGTCTCGCCATCATCGACATCGCCATCCGCATCACGGCGATCATCGTCGTCCCGCGCAACCGCCGCCCCACGGCGGCGATGGCGTGGCTGCTGGCGATCTTCTTCATCCCCTTCTTCGGGGTCTTCCTGTTCCTGTTGATCGGGAATCCGCGTCTGCCGCGCGCCCGGCGCCGCAAGCAGCAGCAGATCAACGACTACATCGCCGAGACCAGCGAGCACCTCCATTTCGGCACGCTGCGCCCCGATGCCCCCGACTGGTTCGGCCCGCTCGTGCGCATGAACCAGCACATGGGGGCGATGCCGCTCTCGGGCGACAACGGCGCCCATCTGATCTCCGACTATCAGGAGTCGCTCGATGCGATGGCGGACGCCGTGCGATCGGCGACCGGCTACGTCCACGTCGAGTTCTACATCCTGCAGTCGGACGCGGCCACCGACAACTTCTTCCGCGCGCTCGAAGAGGTCGCCGCCCGTGGCGTCTCGGTCCGGGTGCTGCTGGATCACTGGGCCAATCGATACAAGCCTCGCTATCAGCACACCATCGACCGGCTGAATCGGATGGGCGCGGATTGGCATGTCATGCTGCCGGTCCGACCGCTCAAGGGGCACATGCAGCGCCCCGATCTGCGCAACCACCGCAAGCTCCTCGTCGTCGACGGCAGCGTGGCGTTCATGGGTTCGCAGAACATCACCGACTCCACCTACAACCTGCCCAAGAACATCAAGCGCGGACTGCACTGGGTCGACCTGATGGTCCGCCTCGACGGTCCGATCGTGGCGAGCGTCAACGCCATCTTCTTGAGTGACTGGTACAGCGAGACCGATCAGGTGCTCTCGGACATCGACATCGCCCACGCGACGCAGGGCACCGGAGACCTCGACTGCCAGGTCGTGCCCTCGGGTCCAGGGTTCGAGGTCGAGAACAACCTGCGCCTCTTCCTGAGCCTGCTGTACTCGGCCAAACGCAAGATCATGATCGTGAGCCCGTACTTCGTCCCTGATGAGGCGCTGCTGCTGGCCGTCACCGCGGCATCCGATCGCGGCGTGGCCGTCGAGCTGTTCGTCTCCGAAGAGGGCGACCAGGCGATGGTCTACCACGCGCAGCGCAGCTACTACGAGGCGCTGCTCCGAGGCGGAGTGCGGATCTGGATGTATCCGAAGCCCTACATCCTGCACACCAAGAGCCTCACGATCGACGACCAGGTCGCCGTGATCGGCTCGAGCAACATGGACATGCGCTCGTTCGGTCTGAACCTCGAGATCTCGCTGCTCGTCCGCGGGGAGGAGTTCGTGCGCGAGATGCGCGACGTCGAGGACGAATACCGTCGCCTCAGCCGCGAGTTGACCCTGGAGGAGTGGATGCAGCAACCGCTGCGTTCGACCGTGCTCGACAACCTCGCACGGCTGACCTCCGCACTGCAGTGATCACGGCTACTCTGGGGCAATGATCAGGATCTCCCGCGTCGTCATTCCGCTGGCCGGCCTCGTCGCGGTCGGGATGCTCGCCGTCGGCTGCGCCGGCACCCCAGCGGGCACGAGCCCGACCAGTTCGAGTGGACCGGAGCGGAGCTCGTCACCAGCGCCGGAGCCGGAGGACGGCTTCGAGGCGGCGTGGCTCGATGACGGGCGCATGTTCGCGGTGGTCAGTTGGGGCTCGTCGACGTGCATCCCGCAGGTCGAAGAGGCCACGGCGTCCGGTCAGCAGGTCACGGTCTCGCTCGTGGACGTCGATGCGGATGCCGTGTGCACCGCGGACTTCGCCCCGCGCGCGAGCGTCGGTGCCTTCCCCGAAGGGGTCGACCCGACCAAGGAGGTCGAGCTGATCGTGACGTACAAGGACGCCACCGACGACGTGGATCTGGATGGCGACCCCGCCTTCACCGGCATCCCCGGCACTTCGACCGAGTACACCCCCAGCGCGGGATGGTTCGACGACGAGAGCCTCGTGCTGCTGACATGGGGGTCGTCGTCCTGCCCGCCGATCGTCGAGTCGGTCGAAGGCAGCGGTGCCACCGGGACCGTCACGTTCGCGGCTGACGAGGAGAAGGCCTGCACGATGGATATGGCGCCGCGCGCCACGATCATCGCGTTCGAGGACGACCAGGTCGAGGACGACGGCTTCCAGCTCACGCTGGTCGGCGCGAACCTCGACGCCACGATCCCCGTCCGCGGATAACGACCGTCAGAGTGATTCGGTCGACACCGAATCGGGGATCGCGAGGGTCAGGGCGCCGGGATCCGCATGGCAATGCAGGCGGACGGCGGTACCGAACTCATCGCCGTCCAGCTCGATCGGCGTCGGGTGGGTGCCTGCGGCCTCGGCCGAGACCCCGCGCAGATACCGCACGGAAGCATCGCGTCCTCGGCGCTCGAGAACCAGACGACCGGCGCGGAAACGCCGCAGCACGGAGTTGTCCCACCAGATCTTGCGCCACACACCCAGCCAGCCGAACGGCCCCGACGGCTGGATGATCGCGACATCGAGCGTGCCATCGGTGATCGAGGCGCTGGGGATGAGGGAGATCCCCGCAGGGAGCATGCCGCAGTTCGCGAACAGCATGCTGTACACCTTGGTCGAGTGCAGTCGCGACTCGTCCAGCTGATACACGATGCGGAACGGCTTCGCCGCGGCCAGCGACCGTGCGGCGCCGTCCACGTACGCCACCCATCCGACGGACTTCTTCAGGTCGGGACGCGTGTTGGCGATCATGTCGGCATCCAGGCCCATCCCGGCGAGCACGACGAACGCGTGGGTCTCGGACGAGCCGTCCTCGCGAGTCAGCGTCGCCCAGCCGAGGTCGACGGGCAGGGTGCGGCCCGCGAGCGCAGCACGGACGATGGATGCCGGATCGGTCAGCGGCAGACCGAGGTTGCGGGCGAACAGGTTGCCGGTGCCGCTGGGCAGGATCCCGAGCGGCACATGGGTGTCGGCGATGGCCTCCGCCACGGCGCGGACAGTGCCGTCGCCGCCGGCGACCAGCACCGCCGACACTCCTTCGGCGAGTGCCTGGCGGGTCACGCCCTGTCCGGCATCCTCGATCGTGGTCGGAAGATACAGCGGAGGAGACCAGCCGGCCTCCTCGGCGATCGAGGCCACCAGCGACTTCAGCTGGGTCTCGTTCACCTTGATCGGGTTGTACACGAGGGCGACCCGGTGCATGGCGGCCGCGGTCGTCATCATGGCCATACTCTAAGGCCTCCGTCCGCTCGGCCCCCTCGCGGCGGCACCGGTGCCACGCCATAGACTTGACGAATGATCGACCTCGCACTTCTCCGCGACAACCCCGACGTCGTCCGCCGTTCGCAGATCGCACGCGGACACGATGCGTCCACCGTCGATGCAGCGATCGAGGCCGACCGATCGCGTCGTGCCGCGCTGACCTCCTTCGAGGAGCTGCGCGCGGAGCAGAACGCGTTCGGCAAGCAGGTCGCGAAGGCTCCCAAGGAGGAGAAGGCGGCGCTCGTCGCTCAGGTCAAGGAGCTCGCCGAGCGGGTCAAGCAGGCGCAGCAGGCTGCGAGCGAAGCGGCGGAGGCCGCGGCATCCGCTCTGGCTCGTATCGAGAACGTCGTGATCGACGGGGTCCCGGCCGGCGGCGAGCAGGATTTCGTCGAGCTGCGTCGTGTCGGTCAGGTGCCGACGTTCGATGCGGCCGAGTATCCGAACGGGCCGCGCGACCACCTCGAGATCGGTGAGATCCTCGGTGCGATCGACATGGAGCGCGGCGTGAAGGTCTCCGGCTCGCGCTTCTACTTCCTCCGAGGAGTGGGTGCCCGACTCGAGATCGCCCTCATGAACCTCGCCCTCGACAAGGCATTGCAGCACGGCTTCGTGCCACTCATCACGCCCACGCTCGTGCGCCCCGAGATCATGCAGGGCACCGGCTTCCTCGGCGAGCACGCCGACGAGGTCTACCACCTCGACAAGGACGACGACCTGTACCTCGTCGGCACCAGCGAGGTCGCGCTCGCCGGATACCACAAGGACGAGATCGTCGACCTGAACAAGGGGGCCCTGCGCTACGCCGGCTGGTCGACCTGCTACCGCCGTGAGGCCGGTTCGTATGGCAAGGACACCCGCGGCATCATCCGCGTGCACCAGTTCAACAAGCTCGAGATGTTCGTGTACACGACCCCGGAGGATGCCGAGGCCGAGCACCTGCGCCTCGTCGCGCTGCAGGAGGAGATGCTGACCGCCCTCGGGTTGTCGTACCGGGTGATCGATGTGGCGGCGGGAGACCTCGGCTCCAGCGCCGCGCGCAAGTACGACATCGAGGCGTGGGTGCCGACGCAGGATGCGTTCCGCGAACTGACCTCGACGTCGAACTGCACGAGCTTCCAGGCGCGACGGCTCGACGTCCGGTACCGCCCTGCGGTCGACGAGGGGCAGTCCAAGACGCAGCACGTCGCGACGCTGAACGGCACGCTCGCGACCACGCGCTGGATCGTCGCGATCCTCGAGACGCACCAGCAGCCGGACGGCTCGGTGATCGTGCCGGAGGTGCTGCGGCCGTACCTCGGCGGACTCGCCGTCCTGGAGCCGGAGGCGTGACCGCCGCCTCGACGGACCCGCGCTGGCTCGTCGCCCTCGACGTCGACGGCACCATCCTGCTGCCGGACGAATCGATGAGTCCCGGTGTGCCGGAGGCCGTCGGGCGCGTGCGCGATGCCGGTCACGTCGTCACGATCGCGACCGGTCGCAGCTGGATGGCGACCCACCGTTACGTCGACGCGCTCGAGATCACTCCCGAGTTCGTCGTGTGCTCGAACGGCGCGGTCACCATGCGCAGGGTCGACGGCGAGTGGACGCGCTGGCATGTCGAGACCTTCGATCCTCGGACCGTGCTCAACCTCCTCGGCGACCGCCTTCCTGAGGCGCGCTACATGGTCGAGCTGGCCTCCGGTCAGCGGCTGTACACGGCCCAGTTGGATGACTGGACGCTGGACGGCGGACGCCAGGTCTCGTTCGACGAACTGGGGGAGCACCCCGTCTCGCGCGTCGTCGTGGTCTCGCCGGGGCACGACGAGGAGGACTTCCATCGACTCGTGACCGAGGCCGGACTCAACGAGGTCTCCTATGCGATCGGCTGGACCGCCTGGCTCGACATCGCCCCTCAGGGCGTCGACAAGGGCACCACGCTCGCGCGGGTTCATGCCGAACTGGGTATGAACCCGGACCAGGTGCTCGTCGCCGGCGACGGACGAAACGACATCGGCATGTTCGGCTGGGCGCTGCGCGTCGGAGGGCGGGCGGTCGCGATGGGGCAGGCGCCGGACGAGGTCAAGGATGCCGGCGGCGAAGTCACCGAGGATGTCGCCGACGGCGGTCTGGCGCTCGCCCTGGACACGCTGCTTACAGGGTCTCCCCAGGTCATCGCGGGAGAATGAGGTCGGCGTGGCCGGCGTTCGCCCCGAACTCGGCTAGACTCGACGCCTGTTCGAGAAGGTGCATTCCTGCTCGAGGAGGGTTGTCCGAGCGGCCGATGGAGCTGGTCTTGAAAACCAGTGGGCAGAGATGTCTCGTGGGTTCGAATCCCACACCCTCCGCAGTATTCCCGAAAGGCCCCGAGTGAGCGATAAGACCCCCCGTCGTCGCACCGTCGCCCGTCATGGTCAGTTGCGCAGCCCGAGCGCGGTGTCTCAGATCATGAAGATCGTCGGCATCGCGATGGCTGTCGTGCTCGTCAGCGGAATCGGTGTCGCCGCCTACGTCGGTACGACGCTCTTCAGCAGCTTCTCCGCGAACGCCGTGGAACTCGAGGGCCACGAGTCGATTCCGCCGGACATCGCGGAGTTCGAGGGCGGCTTCAACCTGCTGCTCACCGGCGTCGACACCTGCGAGCCCGAGTACGCGCACTTCTTCGGCGAGCGCTGCGAGGGCGACGACGCCAACGGCACGCTCAACGACGTCAACCTGCTCCTGCACGTCTCCGACGAGCCTCGCCGGATCACCGCGGTGAGCTTCCCCCGCGACACGATGCTGCCGATCCCGTCGTGCACCGACGAGAACGGCAACGAGACCTCATCGATGAGCAAGCAGCAGCTCAACACCGCGTATTCCTACGGCGGTCTGAACTGCGTGGCGCAGACGATCACAGAGCTCACCGGACAGGAGATCCAGTTCGCCGCGTCCGTGACCTTCGGCGGCGTGATCGAGATCACGAACTCCGTCGGCGGGGTGGAGGTGTGTCTCGCGAACGGCATCAAGGACCGCCACACCGGCCTGGACCTGCCCGCCGGGACGCACACGGTCGAAGGGCTGCAGGCGCTGCAGTTCCTGCGCACCCGCCACGGCGTCGGCGACGGCAGCGATCTGGGGCGCATCGGCAATCAGCAGCAGTACATGTCGTCCCTCGCGCGCAAGCTCATCAGCTCCGAGGTCCTGGGCGATGTACCCACGATGCTCAAGCTCGCCGACACGGTGCTGAGCAACGTCACGCCGAGCACGTCGCTGCAGAACCCGATGATGCTCGCCCAGATCGCGCTCGCGGTGAAGAACGTGCCGTTCGAGGACATCGTCTTCCTGCAGTATCCGACCCTCGAGGACCCGAACAACGCGAACAGGGTCATTCCCGATCGCGACTCCGCTCAGCTCATGTGGGACGCGATCAACGCGAACCAGCAGCTGCAGGTGACGCATCAGAACACCGCGAACGACGGCGTCATCGTCGAGACACCAGAGCCCACCGAGCCCACCGAGCCCACGGAGCCCACGGATCCGGCCGTGACCGAGACCCCCGTGCCTTCCGAGACGGTGGCAGCCCTTCCCGATACGATCAGGGGAAACTCCGCCGCTCAGGCGACCTGCTCGAACGGCAACGTCCGGGAGTAGTCGGGCGCGGGGTCGTCGAGGGGCCCGACCCTGATCGGACCATCGGCAGGGTCCGCGACTGATCGCTCTCCCTCAGCCGGTGGTCGAGCGGCGCACCACCAGCTCGGGCGGGAACACGGTCTGACGAGGGATGCTGGTCGGATCGCCGGCCTCCTCCAGCACGATCCGCAGCGCCGTGCGCCCGATCATGCGGCTGGGCTGACGGATCGACGACAGCGGGACGGCCGCCGCAGCAGCGAACGGGATGTCGTCGAACCCGATCAGGGCGATCTCGTTCGGCACCAGCATCCGCCCGCCGGATACCAGTGACTGCAGCAGACCCAGTGCGACGAGGTCGTTGGCGGCGAACAGCGCGTCCGGCCACTCGCGTCGGGGACGCTGGAGCAAACGCGCTCCGGCAGCGGCTCCCTCTTCGACGGTCATGGCCGACGTGGCGATCACCTCGAGATCGACGCGCACCGCGGCGTTCTCGGCTGCGGCCCTCGCCCCTGCGAGCCGGTCGGTGACCTGCCGCATGTCGAACGGCCCGCCGACGAACGCGATCCGGCGTCGACCGGCTTCGATCAGGTGGTCGATCGCGAGGCGCCCACCGGACACGCTGTCCACCGACACCGAGGAGAATCCGCTGTCCGCGCTGAAGCGGTCGACCAGCACCGTCGCGATGCCGCTGGATCGGAATCGGCGCAGCTGCGTCATCACATCGCCGTATGGGGCGATGAGCAACCCGCGGACCTGCTGCTCGCGAAACAGGTCGAGGTAGACCTTCTCGCGAGACGGGTCCTCGTCCGTGTTGCCGTAGAGGATCGCGATGCCGTGACTCGACGCTTCGTCCTCCGCACCGCGGACCACGTCGCTGTAGAACGGGTTCTGGCCGTCGAGTACGACGAAGCCGACCGTCGTGCTGACCCCGGCCCGCAGTTTTCTGGCGGCGTCGTTGCGCACATAGCCGAGTTCCTCGATCGCGCGGGTGACGCGCTCGACGGAGTCGGCTGAGACCTCGTCCGGACGATTCAGGACGTTCGACACCGTGCCGACCGAGACTCCGGCGCGCAACGCGACATCGCGGATGCTGATCGGCACCTGGTCTCCTCTCGCCATCGGGTGGGTCACAGTTCGGTCGCGAGGGTGTTGTTCGTCGACCGGTCTCACATACACTAGCTGAAACGCACCTGAATCGATTCATGTAGGTTCATCCCATACGAACCATGCGACGGTACGACCGTTCGACCTCGAAGGAGAGGACACCCCAGTGGCCGCAGAAGTCCCACCCGGCGCCGCGCTCGAGCTGCATCGCGTCGTCAAGTCCTTCGGTCCGGTGATCGCGCTCCGCTCCGGCAGCCTCACGCTGCATCCGCACTCGATCCACGCGCTGATCGGCGAGAACGGGGCGGGCAAGTCCACTCTCGTGAAGATCATGGCAGGGCTCTACCGTCGAGACTCCGGCGACTTCCGCCTGCACGGCGAGCCGGTCGACTTCACGAGCACGGCGCAGTCGAAGGCCGCAGGCATCGCGGTGATCTACCAGGAGCCGACGCTCTTCCCCGATCTGTCGGTCACCGAGAACATCTTCATGGGCCGCCAGCCCGTGAACCGCTTCGGCCGCATCGATCGCAGGGCCATGCGCACCGAGGTCGAGCAGATCTTCCGACGGCTCGGCGTCACGCTCGATCCGGACCGCATCACCGACGGGCTGTCCATCGCCGACCAGCAGATCCTCGAGATCGCGAAGGCGATCTCACTGGATGCCAGCGTGCTCATCATGGATGAGCCGACAGCCGCCCTGAGCGGCGTCGAGGTGGAGCGGCTGTTCGCCGTCGCGCGGAGCCTGCGCGACGAGGGGCGGGCCGTTCTGTTCATCTCGCATCGCTTCGACGAGGTCTTCGCTCTGTGCGACACCGTCACCGTCATGCGCGACGGCGCCTACGTCGCGACCACTCCGATCGTCGAGACCACTGTGGACGAACTGGTCCGTCAGATGGTCGGCCGTGACATCACCGAGCTCTTCCCGAAGCAGGACGCCGTCGTCGGCGATCCGCTGCTCGAGGTCGAGGGCCTCACGAGCCCCGGCATCTTCCACGACATCTCCTTCACGGTGCGCTCGGGCGAGATCGTCGCCCTCGCCGGACTGGTCGGCGCAGGACGCAGCGAGGTGGCCAGGGCCGTCTTCGGCGTCGACGCCTACCGGGAGGGGCGTGTTCGGATGCTGGGCAAGACGGTGCCTCATCGCAACCCGACCGAGGCGATGAGAGCGGGGCTCGCCCTCGTTCCGGAGGACCGCCGCAGGCAGGGCCTCGTGATCGACTCCGCGGTCGGCGGCAACATCACGCTCGCGATCCGGCGCCGCCTCGCGAAGTGGGGTCTCATCACCACGGGGATGGAGAATCGGGCCGCTCGGGAATGGGCATCCAGGCTCGAGGTCAAGACGCATGCCCTCGACACCGTGGCGGCGACCCTGTCCGGCGGCAACCAGCAGAAGGTGGTCCTCGCCAAATGGCTGGCCACCGACCCGAAGGTTCTCATCATCGACGAACCGACGCGCGGCATCGATGTCGGCACGAAGTCCGAGGTGCACCGGCTGCTCTCTCAGCTGGCGGGAGAGGGCAGGGGGATCCTCATGATCTCGTCCGAGCTCCCCGAGGTCCTCGGAATGGCCGACCGCGTCCTCGTGATGCGGGAGGGCCGCATCACCGCGGAGATCGACCGGATCGACGCCACCAGCGAGAACGTCATGTTCGCCGCCACCCACTCCTCGGAGCTGAACTCGTGACCACCATCACCCCCGCACCCGCCTTCGCCGTGCGAAAGAGCTTCGGCGGCGTCGGCCGCGCGCGCGAACTCGGCATCCTGGCCGCGCTCGTGCTCGTCGTCGCCGCGGCGACCGTCAAGAACCCGAACTTCCTGTTCTCCAGCGACGGCTGGCGCGACCTGCTGCTGACGCCGTCGATCCTCGTGCTGGTCGCGGTCGGCCAGACGATCGTCATCATCACGCGCAACGTCGACCTGTCGGTCGGATCGGTGATGGGGCTGACCGCGTATCTCACCGGGCGTCTGTTCATCGACATCCCCGGTATTCCGATCATCCTCGTAGTCATCGCGGCGGTCGTGTTCGGCGGACTGCTCGGGCTCATCAATGGAGCGCTGGTCGCCTTCGCGAAGGTGCCGGCGATGGTGATCACGCTCGGCACGCTGTACGCCTACCGCGGCATCAACGTGCTGTGGACCGGCAGCGACCGGGTGAATCCTTCGGACATGCCGAAGGAGTTCCTCGCTCTCGGCACCCAGCAGATCCTGACCATCCCGGTGCTCACGATCGTCGCCGTCGTCGTGCTGGCCGCGGCGGCCTGGTACATGCGCAACACCCGCGGCGGGCGGGAGTACTACGCGATCGGATCCGACCCGGCGGCCGCCGAGCTGTACGGTCTCCGGGTCACGCGGCGCGTGCTCACGGCGTTCATCCTGTCCGGTGCGCTCGCCGGCCTCGCCGGCGTGTTCTACGCGGCCCGTTACGGCTCCATCAGCTCGCAGGCCGGCTCAGGGTGGGAACTGGATGCCGTGGGCGCCGCCGTGATCGGCGGCATCGCGATCACAGGCGGCGTCGGGTCGGTCTGGGGCGCGGCCATCGGCGCCATGCTCCTCATGACCATCAACAGGGCGCTGCCGATCCTCGGCATCCCGGACTTCTGGCAGCGCGCCGTCGTCGGCGTGCTCATCATCGGAGCGATCGTGCTGGACCGCGTGCTCGCCGTCAGACAGAAACGCCGGCTCATCGAGGCGAGGGACGAATCATGACCGCCACCACGACGACGACGCGCGTCATCCGCGACCACGAGCGGCCGCTGTGGCGGCGCGTGCTGGTCACTCGAGAGTTCGCGATCATCGGGCTGCTCGCCCTCGTGATCATCGTCGCCTCGGCGACCATCCGCGGCTTCGGTCAGCCGATCACCTACAACTACCTGCTGCTGGATGTCGCACCGATCCTGCTCATCGCGCTGCCGATGGCGCTCGTGATGGTCACCGGCGAGATCGACCTGTCGGTCGGCTCGATGGTGGGCCTGGCCAGCGTCGTCACCGGCGTGCTGACCCAGGCCGGTGCGCCGTTCGGCGTCGCCGCGCTCGCCGCACTCGCGGTGGGCCTGGTCGGCGGGGCGTTCAACGGGTTCCTCGTCACGGTGGTGGGGCTTCCGTCGCTCGCCGTCACGATCGGAACGCTCGCGCTGTTCCGGGGGCTCGCGGTCGGTCTTCTCGGTACGACGGCAGTGACCGACTTCCCCGAACTGTGGACCGACCTCGCCAAGGCGAAGATCGCCGGCACCACGATCCCGTACATCGTCGTGCCGTTCCTGATCCTGCTGGTGCTGTTCGTCGTGCTGCTGCACTTCACGCCCTTCGGGCGCGGTATCTACGCGATCGGTCTGTCGAAGGACGCCGCGCGCTTCTCGGGCGTGCACGTGGAGCGGACGAAGTTCATCCTCTTCATGCTCGCCGGCCTGGTGGCCGCGTTCGCTGGCATCTTCTACACGTTGCGATTCGGCAGCGCGCGCGGCGACAACGCGACGGGGCTCGAACTCCAGGTCATCGCGGCGGTCGTGCTCGGTGGCGTGTCGGTGTTCGGCGGTCGGGGACACCTGCACGGGGTCGTCGCAGCGGTGCTGCTGATCGGGGTGCTCTCCAGCGCTCTGCGGCTGGCGGGCGTGACCAGCGATGTCATCAACATCATCACGGGCGGTCTGCTGATCTTCTCGGTGGTCGCCGCCAGCATCCTGTCCTGGGCCGAGCGCGTGCGCGCGAGGGGCGGGCCATCCCGGTTCGCAGCCACGTCCTGAAATCACCCACACAACAGTTAGGAAGAACAATGAAGTTTTCACGCAAGCGAGCCTCGGCGCTCGCCGCCGCGGCTGTCGCCGCAGCACTGGTGCTCACCGGCTGCGCCGACACCGGAGGCGGTTCCGGTTCCGAAGGCGACGGCGGCGGAGCCGGTGGAGGGTCCGACAACCTGACCATCACGTTCCTGCCGAAGAACCTCGGAAACCCGTACTTCGACACCTCGAGCACGGGGGGCAAGGCGGCCGTGGAAGAGCTCGGCGGCACGTTCGCCGAGGTCGGCCCTGCCGAAGCGACGCCCGACGCGCAGGTCAGCTACATCAACACCGCGACCCAGCAGGGCGTCGGCGCACTCGTCGTCTCGGCGAACGACCCGCAGGCGATCTGCGATGCCCTCAACGAGGCGAGGGATGCCGGAGTCAAGGTCGTGACCTTCGACTCGGACACCAACCCGGACTGCCGCGACCTGTTCATCAACCAGGCCGACGCCGAGGGCATCGCCAAGGTGCAGGTCGACCTGATCGCCGAGCAGATCGGCGGTGCGGGCGAGATCGCGATCCTGTCGGCATCCGCCAACGCGACCAACCAGAACGCCTGGATCGAGATGATGGAGGAGTACCTCGCCAGCGACTACCCCGACATCACGCTCGTCGAGACGGTCTACGGCGACGACGACGACCAGACCTCGTTCGACAAGACGGCAGCGCTGCTGCAGACGCACCCGGAGCTGAAGGGCATCGTCTCGCCCACCACGGTCGGCATCGCAGCGGCCGCGCGCTACCTGTCCACCTCGGACTACAAGGGCAAGGTCGCGCTGACCGGCCTCGGCACACCCAACCAGATGCGCGACTACGTCGAGGACGGCACCGTCACCGCGTTCGCGCTGTGGAACCCCGAGGACCTGGGCTACCTGTCGGCGTACGCGGCGGCGGCTCTCATCCAGGGCGACATCGCCGGCGAAGAAGGCGACACCTTCGAGGCGGGCGAGCTCGGCGAGTACGAGGTCGGAGCCGACGGCGTCGTTCTGCTGGGCGACCCGTTCGTGTTCGACGCAGACAACATCGGCGACTTCGACTTCTGAGTCGCGGCACGATCTTCGCAGAACACCACGAACCTCGCAGAGAATCCCAGGATTCCTGCGAGGTTCGTGCGTTCGTGAGCGATGCGTGCTGGCAGTCAGCGCGGATCGAACCGCGTCGGCTGATGCGTCAGAGCCACGAGTGCGCGCAGCTCCTCCAGCGTCGCCGGAGCGGCACCGAGCGCCCGCGCCTGCACCAGCACGTTGCCCAGCGCGGTCGCCTCGACCGGGCCGGCGAGCACGGGCAGCCCAGAGCGATCAGCGGTCGCCTGACACAGCAGCCGGTTCAGCGACCCGCCGCCCACGAGGTGGATGGCGTCGAGCTCCCGACCGGAGAGATCACCAGCCGTCCGTACAGCCTCCGCGAAGGCCTGCGCGATCGATTCGATGATGCTGCGTGCGAAGGCCGCGCGGCCTTCCGGCACCCGGGTGCCGGAGGAGGCCAGCACCGCCGCGATACGCGCGGGCATGTCGCCGGGGGCGCTCAGTGCCGGGTCGTTCGCATCGAACAGCGGGATGTCACCCGTGACGGCGCCCGCGGCATCCAGCAGGTCTGGCAGACCGATCGGCGCACCGTCCTCGGCTTCCCAGGCCCGAACGGTCTCGCTCAGCAGCCAGAGACCGGTGACGTTGTGCAGGAACCGGAACCGGCCATCCACACCCCGCTCGTGGGTGAAGTTCGCATCGCGCGCGGCATCCGTCAGCACGGGCTCTGCGAGCTCGACGCCCACCAGACCCCACGTGCCGCAGGAGATGTACGCCGAGTCGGCCGTCGACAGTGGAACGGCGACGACGGCGGACGCCGTGTCGTGCGAGCCGACCGCGACGACGGGCAGGTCCTTGCCGATGCGCTCGGCGAGTTCCGGCCGCAGCGTCCCGATCGCGGTGCCGGGGTCGACGAGCGGAGGCAGGATGCCGGACGGGATGCCGAGACGTCCCGCCAGCTCCAGGTCCCACTCCGACGACTCGACGCCCAGCAACCCGGTCGTCGACGCGTTCGTGCGCTCGGCCACGCGCGCGCCGGTCAACAGGTATGCGAGGAGGTCGGGGATGAGGAGCGCGACATCGGCGTTCGCGAGTCGGCCGTCCACGCGGTACTGGTAGAGCGTGTTGAACGGCAGGAACTGCAGACCGTTGCGCTGGTACAGCTCGGCGAAGCGTGCGATCGCGTGCACCTCGGACACACCGCGCTCGGTGCGGTCGTCGCGGTAGTGGAACGGCTCGGCGAGCAGTTCTCCTTGGCGGATCAGCCCGTAGTCGACGGCCCACGAGTCGATGCCGATGCTCTCGACAGACGGGTCGCGTCGTACGGCCTCGGCCAGGCCATCGACGACGTGGCCGTACAGGGCCTCGAAGTCCCAGTGCAGGCCGTCCTCGCGCTCGACCGGGCCGTTCGGGAAACGGGAGACGAGCTCGAGCTCGAGCACGTCGCCCGAGACCCGTCCGATCACGACGCGTCCGGACGTCGCTCCCAGATCGACCGCGGCGACCGAGCGGACCTCGCTCATCGCAGGAACGCGGCCGCGACGCCGGAGTCGACCGGGATGTGCAGCCCTGTGGTGCGGCTCAGCTCGGGACCGGTCAGCACGAACACGGCGTCGGCGACGTTCTCGGGGACGACCTCGCGCTTGAGGATCGTGCGGTTCGCATAGAACTGGCCCAGGTCCTCCTCCGCCACGCCGTAGGTCGCGGCACGATTCGCGCCCCAGCCGGAGGCGAAGATGCCGGAGCCGCGCACGACGCCGTCGGGGTTGATGCCGTTGACGCGGATGCCGAATTCGCCCAGCTCGACCGCGAGCAGCCGCACCTGGTGCGCCTGATCGGCCTTCGTCGCGGAGTACGCGATGTTGTTCGGGCCGGCGAAGACGGAGTTCTTCGACGA
This sequence comes from Microbacterium sp. NPDC056234, assembly GCF_042267585.1. Classification (NCBI taxonomy): domain Bacteria; kingdom Bacillati; phylum Actinomycetota; class Actinomycetes; order Micrococcales; family Microbacteriaceae; genus Microbacterium; species Microbacterium sp. NPDC056234. The sequence goes on along the minus strand of NZ_JBHJTE010000003.1, from coordinate 441,560 downwards.
AATGTAGATGATGTCGCCGCCGAGCTTCTGCTCGATCAGGACCTTCGCCGCCGCCTTCGAGACCAGGAACGAGCCCTTGGCCATGACGTCGTGCTGCAGATCCCAGTCCTTCTCTGTGGTCTCCAGCAGGGGGCGCGACAGGGACAGGCCGGCGTTGTTGACGACGAGGTCGACGCCGCCGAAGGCCAGCACGGCCTCGTTCAGCGCGGCCTGTACGGCATCGGCATCCGCGACGTTGGCGGCGACGCCGATCGCGACGTCCGTGCTGCCGAGCTCGGCAGCTGCGGCCCGCGCCTTCTCGAGGTCCAGGTCGGCGACGACGACGCAGGCGCCCTCGGCCGCGAGGCGAGTGGCGATGGCCTTGCCGATACCGGATGCCGCGCCGGTGACGAACGCGATGCGGCCCTGGTGCGACTTCGGCTTCGGCATCCGCTGGAGCTTGGCCTCCTCGAGGGCCCAGTACTCGATGCGGAACTTCTCGGCGTCCGAGATGGGGGAGTAGGTCGACAGCGCCTCGGCGCCGCGCATGACATTGATCGCGTTGACGTAGAACTCGCCGGCGACGCGAGCGGTCTGCTTGTTGGCGCCGTATGAGAACATGCCGACGCCGGGGATCAAGGCGATGAGCGGGTCGGCGCCGCGGATCGCGGGCGACTCCGCCGTCGCGTGCGCGTCGTAGTACGCCTGGTAGTCGGCGCGGTACTCCTCGTGCAGCTCGTGCAATCGGGCGATCTGGTCCTCGAGGGATGCCGTCGCTGGGAGGTCGAGGATCAGCGGCTTGACCTTCGTGCGCAGGAAGTGGTCGGGGCAGCTCGTGCCGAGCGCTGCGAGCTCGGGTGCGCGCTCGGACGCGAGGAAGTCGAGCACGACGTCGGAATCCGTGAAGTGGCCGACCATGGGCTTGTCGTGCGAGGCGATGCCGCGGATCGTGGCGGCCAACGATGCCGCGCGTTCGCGTCGCTCGGCATCCGGCAGTGCCTCGAAGCCGGCGCGTACGGGGCCGAAGGGCTCCGCCTTGCCGTGCTCGGCGATGTAGGCCGCCGCGGTGTCGATGATCCACAGCGAGTTGGCCTCGGACTCTTCGGACGTGTCGCCCCAGGCGGTGATGCCGTGGCCGCCGAGGATGCAGCCGATCGCCTGCGGGTTCGCCGTCTTGATCTCGGCGATGTCGAGGCCGAGCTGGAAGCCGGGGCGGCGCCACGGCACCCACACGACCTTGTCGCCGAAGATGGTCGCGGTCAGCTCTTCGCCGTCCGCCGCCGTGGCGATCGCGATGCCGCTGTCGGGGTGCAGGTGGTCGACGTGCGCCGCGTCGACGAGACCGTGCATCGCGGTGTCGATCGACGGAGCGGCGCCGCCCTTGCCGTGCAGGCAGTAGTCGAACGCGGCGACCATCTCGTCCTCGCGGTCAAGACCCGGGTACACGTCGACGAGCGCGCGCATGCGGTCCAGACGCAGCACCGCGAGGCCGGACTCCTTCAGCGTGCCCAGGTCGCCGCCGGAGCCCTTGACCCACAGCAGCTCGACGGGCTGGCCGGTCACCGGATCGGTCTCGGTGCCCTTCGCGGAGGTGTTGCCGCCCGCGTAATTGGTGTTCTTCGGGTCGGCGCCGAGGCGGTTCGACCGTGCGATGAGTGCGGCGGCGGTGGATTCAGACATGCGTGGTGGGCTCCCGTCCAATGTTTCTTCTTGTCCAGTATGACAAGAAATAACATCACGTCAAGTGCGCGACTCCGGTCCGTGGTCTTCAGCGCAGCTCGACCAGTTCGCGATACGCGTCCAAGCGGGTGTCGGCGGGGTCGAGCTCTGTGATCAGCACGCTGACCGAGCTCCACGAGAAGCAGCGCGCGACATCGTGCTGATCGAGCTTGGTCGAATCCGCCAGCAGCACGGTCTCGCCCGCGGCCTTGGCGAACTCGTGCTTGACCTGCACCTCGGCGAGTGAGACCTCGCTCGAGCCGTGGGCGGCATCCACAGCGCTGGCCGATGTGAAGAAACGGCGGTACAGCAGAGCGGATGCGGCCGTGCAGGCCAGGGGGCCGACGAAGCTGCCGGTGAGGGCCTCCGGCTCGCCGCCGATCAGCACGGTCGCCGCACCCCCGCCCTGGCGTGCGGCGAGGAAGTTCTCGTAGGAGTTGCTGACGATCGTCAGGCCTTCCTTCCCGCCGATCATGCCGGCGAGCTTTCCCACCGTGGTCGAGGCGTCCAGGGCGATCGCGCCACTGGCGGGGACGAGAGCCGTGGCCTTCGTGGCGATGATCGACTTGGCCCGTGACCGCGAGGCGCTGCGCTCGCTGAACGAGCGGGGTCCCAGCGGCGGCATCGCACCGCCGCGGACCCGGCGCAGCAGGCCATCGGCCTCCATGTCGAGGAGGTCCCGTCGGATCGTCATCGCGGATACCGCGAGCTCGGTCGCGGCCTGATCGAGGCGGATGACGCCGTCGCGCGTGAGCATGAGGCCGAGCTGGTCCCTGCGGGATTCGGCATCCAGGGTTCCGGTCGTCGCCATCCCTGCCCTCCTCGGGGTAAGTGGGTGTGAAGTCAATGATAGTTCTCACACGATCTCACACGGTGAGGTACGCTCCTGATATGTCTCACACGTTCGAACAAGATCTGACAAACCGTGTCGCGGTCGTCACCGGTGGTGCTCGCGGACTCGGATACGCGATGGCGCAGGCGCTGGCCGGCCACGGAGCCGCAGTCGTGCTGCTGGACCGCCTCGACGCCGTCGTCGACTCGGCAGCCGCACTGGCGGCCGAGACCGGCGTGCAGACCGCCGGCATCACGGTCGACGTCACCGATGAAGCATCCGTCGTCGCCGCCTTCGATGCGATCGGCGAGCGCTTCGGCACGGCCGACGTCCTCATCAACGCCGCCGGCATCACGCTGGACTCGCCAGCCATCGAGACCTCGGTGGAGGCCTGGAACCGGCTGATGGGCGTGAACCTGACCGGCACGTTCATCGTGAACCGGGAGTTCGCGCGCCGCTACACCGCCGCGCACCCGGCGGAGCCGGCCGCCGCACTGGCGACCACGCACAAGGCGAGCATCATCAACGTGTCGTCGATGTCGGCGTTCGCCGTGAACATCCCGCAGACGCAGGCGGCCTACAACACCTCCAAGGCCGCGGTGTCGATGCTCACCAAGAGCTTCGCGGTCGAGTGGCTGCCGCTGGGCATCCGCGTCAACGCGATCGCTCCCGGGTACTTCGCCAGCGATATGACCCGTGACTTCGTCGCGGAGAACCCCGAGATGGCGGCGGACTGGGTCAGCCGCATCCCCGCGGGGCGCATGGGGCAGCCGGAGGAGCTCGGCGATCTGATCGTCTACCTGGCCGGCGACCGGTCCGACTACGTGGTCGGCCAGAGCATCGTCATCGACGGCGGGTACACGATCGTCTGACCTCGGAATACGAGTGTGCGGATGCCGGTGAAGAACCGGCATCCGCACAGTCGTTTGTGCGCCTGAGATGTCAGCGCGAGGTGTTCAGCGCCGTGAGCTCGCGATACCGCTCGAGCTTGGCCACGTACGCGGCGTGCCGATCGGCATCCGGGGCGTACTCGGCCTCGATACCCGCCGACAGCGCGCGCAGCGATTCGACCGAGGCATGCACCCCGACCGCGAGCCCGGCCAGGTACGACGCGCCTTGAGCCGCGCCGTGTCCGCTGGCCGGGCGCTGGACCGGGATGCCGAGGGCGTCGGACTTGATCTGCAGCCACGCCGGCGACGTCGAACCGCCGCCCGTGCCCAGCATCCGGTCGATGGTGTAGCCGTGAGCGCGCAGGGACTGGACGTCGGTCGCCAGCGCGAGCGCGTTGCCCTCCATGACCGCGAGCATCAGCTCGGTGCCGTCCGTGGCCAGGTCGATACCGTCGATGATGCCGCGGGCGTTCATGTTCCAGCTCGGGGTGCGCTCGCCGGCGAGGCTCGGGACCATGGTCAGCCTCGACGGGCGACTGCGCGCAAGGATCGCGTCGGAGTCACGCAGATCGGCGGTCGAGTCCAACCCGTTCATCCAGTCGACGGTCGCACCGGCGGTCACCTGAGCCGTGATCAGCAGGTCCACACCCTCCACGGCATGGCGGGCGTGGATGAAACCGGGCACGCTCACGCCGGCGGGGGCCGCGAGGATCGTGACGCTGGAGAATCCGGTCATCTCCACCAGCGGATCGCCGACCGCGAGAGTGCCGGCTTCCAGCGCCGAACCCACCGAGTCGATGCCACCGGCGACCACCGGCGTCCCCGCCGGCAGGCCGGTCGCCTGCGCGGCATCCACGGTCACGGTGCCGACGATCGCCGCCGCACGCACGATCGGGGGCAGCAGATGGAGCCCGAGGTCTGCCGACATCAACTGCTCGTCGAACGCGTCGGATGTCTCGTCGAATCCCTGCATCAGGGAGGCGGAGGTGTCATCCAGCGTGGCGACGCCGGTGAGACGCTGCACGATGAAGCCGTTGGCGGAGAGCACATGAGCAGTGCGAGCCGCGATGGACGGGCGCTCGGCGAGCAGCCAGGGCAGCTTCGCGGTTCCGAAGAACGGGTCGGCGCCGTTGCGGCTCTCCGGGACGATCTCACCGATGCGGCGTGCCTCCGCGATCGCGCGGCGATCGAGCCAGGTCAGCGCGGGGCCGGTGGTGGAGCCCGCGGCGTCCACGGGCACCAGGGTGGGGGCCTGGCTGGTCACGGCGACGGCTGCGACCTTCGCGTCGCGGACGACCGTCGGGGTGATGGCGGACACAGCGGCCCACCAGGCCTCGGCATCCTGTTCCGCACCGCCGGCGAGATCGGTCATGGTGGGGTAGCGCGTCGACGCCTCGGCCACCAGGCGCCCGTCGAGGTCGGTCGCGACGACCTTGACGGAACTGGTGCCGACATCGATGCCGACGACGACGTTCTGCCTGCTCATCGTGCTGCGATCTCCTGTCCTACCGTGTTCAGCGGGTGCAGCGGTGCCGCGCCGTCGATGTGACGGGCGACCTCCTCAGCAACACCGGCCGCAGCGCGGATCGCGGTCTGACGGCTCGCCCCCGCGATGTGCGGGGTCATCACGATGTTCGCACCCTCGGCCAGCAGCGTGAAGAGGCGGTGACCGAAATCGACCGGCTCGGTGGGGAACACGTCGAACGCGGCACCGGCCAGGTGGCGGGAGTCGACGGCATCCGCGACGGCGTCGTAGTCGACCAGGCCGCCCCGCGCGGCGTTCACGAGGAATCCGCCGGACGGCATCATGGCCAGACGCTCGGCGGACACGGCGTGCCGGGTCTCGGGGGTCAACCGCGCGTGGACGCTGATGAGATTCGAACGGCGGAACAGCTCGTCGATGTCGTCGATGCGCGTGATGATGCCGTCCAGTCGACCGGCCGGAAGATAGGGGTCGAAGACGAGGACCTCGGCGCCCATGGCGTGCAGCACCGTCGCGACGTGGCCGCCGACGGCTCCGGCGCCGAGGAGTCCGACCGTCGAGCCGGCGATCTCCATGCCGACCTCGTCGGCCCGATAGAACTCGCCATGCCATTCATGAGCGGCCAGCGTCTGATGCGTCTGGGGGATGCGGCGGGTGACGGCCAGGATGAGGCCGAGCGTCATCTCCGCCGTGGCGATTCCGTTGCGCCCTGGAACGTTCACGACCTGGATGCCGAATCGCGTGGCCGCATCGACGTTGACGTTCGTCGGTCCACCGCGGGATACCCCGATGATCCGCAGGTCGGGACTTTCACGCAGCACGCGCTCGGTGAGCGGGGCGAGCTGCGTGACGATGGCCTGCTTGCCGGCCAGCGCGGCGATGAGCGAGTCCTCGTCGCCGGAGGCCTCGTCGACCTCGCCGACGGCACCGAACGGTGCGTCGGGCCATTCGAACTCCAACTCCTCCACGGCGACCCGGTCGCCCAGTCGATCCTCGAGCTCGCTGCGGAAGAGCCCGGCGCGGATGAAGCGGTCGCCTGCGGCGAGAACACGGAACGGTGCGGTCATTGGGGGAAATCCCTTCGTGGGGGTGTGCGGGCGGCGGGTGCGCCCGGCGAATCTAGGATGAAGAGGTGAAGAGTCTTGCTGCGGAGGAGCGCATCGCCTGGCTGCTCACCGAGTTGCGTGCCGTCGGATCTGTGAGCCTGGCCTCGGCATCCGAACGTCTCGGTGTCAGCGAGATGACCATCCGACGCGACCTGCGTGCCATCGAAGACGACGGCCAGGCCCGCCGGGTGCGCGGCGGGGCGGTGTTCGTCGGGCCGGTCAGCTTCACAGGCCGCGACCGCAGCCACGGCGAGCAGAAGCAGGCGATCGCGGCGAAGCTGCTGGACCTGGTCCCGTCGTCCGGGGTGATCGCGCTGGATTCGTCGACGACCATGTATCGGCTGGCCACTCTGATGCCCTCGGCATCCGATCTGACGATCGTGACCAACAGCATGCTCACGTTGCAGGTGCTGCAGGACAAGCCCGGCATCACGGCGCTGCTCACGGGCGGACGCTTCGACCGGCGCAGCGATTCGCTCGTCGGAACCATGGCGACATCGAACATCGCGGACTTCACGTTCGTACGCTTCTTCGCTTCGGCATCGACGATCGACGAGCCGTCCGGCTGCTTCGAGGCGACCATCGAGGAGGCGGAGATCAAGCGCGCGTTCGCTCGCTCGGCGGAGCAGGTCATCGTCGGCGTCGACACAGCGAAGCTCGATCGCCGGGCTGCGGCGGCGTCGGTGCGGCACGGCCAGATCGGCGTGCTCGCGACCGAGGTGGACCCGGAGGACGAGAGGCTGCGGGCGTACCGCGAGGCGGTGCCGGTCCTCATCTGACCGGCACCGCGCGCAGTGCTCGACAACCCTCTCATCACGTCGGATCAGGCCGCAGCGTCGGCCCTGGTGCGCTCGGCATCGACGGCTTCGAGCTCTGAGGTCAGAGCCGACTGGTCGACCTTCATCTTGAAGCTGAGCGCGAAGCCCAGCAGGTAGATCGCGGCGAGCACGATGACGGTTCCGGCTGTGCCCAGCCAGCCCCAGCAGATCGTGACGATCAGCGACCCGACGAACTGCGACAGGCCGGCGGAGAGGTTCAGAAGAGCGACGGCTCCGCCGCGATGGTTGGGTTCGAGCGCGGGCATCAGCGCCGACAGCGGCACATACGCCGCGATCGCGATGCCGAAGAGCACGACAGCGGCGCCGGTGAGCCAGGCATTCGGGCCGAATGTCGCGGGCAGGAAGTAAAGCAGCAGGGTGGACACGGCCATGCCGATGCTGCCGAACCAGCGCACGGTTCTGACCCAGCCGATCCGGTCGCCGAGAACGCCCCACATCAGGTTCGTGAAGACGGTGACGAGGTATACCAGGCCCCACAACTGAAGCCAGGTCTCCTGGCTGAATCCGATGTCGCGCACGAACACGATCGGCATCATCACGATGAAGGCGTAGAGCGAGATCTGGTTGATGATCCGCTGCGTCATGCCGTAGGCGAGCTGCACGTTCTTGAACGGCAGCGCGATGGTGTGCGCCAGCGTCCGGCCGAGTCCGGCGAGCGTGCGCGGCCCCTCGATGTCGGGACCCTTGCCGCTGACCAGGAACCCGGCGAGGATGCCGCCGATCGCGATGAAGATGATCGATCCCCACATCGTGATGACCGGTCCGATGGCGGGGATCAGGTAGCTGGGGAGGTAGGAGCCGAAGACGCCGACGCCGATCGAATAGGCGGCCCAGAACCAGCCCATCGCCGAGGAGAGCTTGTTCTGCGGGGCGGCGTACGAGATCCACACGACGAATCCGTAGACGAACAGCGGGTACGCGATCGCGCGGATCGCGTACATCAGCATCATCATGGCGAAGTTGTGCGACATGACGCCGAACGCCATGAACCCGGCATGGAAGACGATCCACATGATCGTCGCGGCGACCATCACGCGTTTCGGGCCGAAGTACTCCGCGAGGACACCGGAGGCGAAGGCGGCGATCGCCACGACCAGTCCGTAGACGGTGAACAGGCTCGAGACCTCGCCGGTGGAGAAACCCTGCTCGGTGACGAGGAAATCGGAGAGGAAGGCCTGTTCGAGGCCATCGCCCGTCATGAAGAAGGCGATCGCGACGTAGCCCCAGATCAGGGCGGGGGCGAGCCCGAAGAAACTGCGCTGCGGCGATGGGGCGACTGTGGCCATCATGTGGATGAACTCCTGTGTTTCCGACGTGGCGCGCGGGAAGGAATCACCGAGCGCTGTGACAGTCTGTCATAGTTTGTCAGATCATGATAATTCTGTCGGGCGCGACGGAACACCCCTGCCGTGTCTGTCAGGGGTGATGCGGCGTCAGCGCAGTGCAGCGATGGCCCGCAGGCCGGCGACGACATCATCCGCGATGGGGGCGCGGTCCGGGTCGACCAGGTGCTGGATCATGACGCCCGTGACGAGCGCGAACTGGATCGCCCCGGCGGCTCGCCCCGCGTCGCCGCCTGCGGAGGTGAACGTCTCACCGAAGCCGACGCGCCCGCGCTCCTGCGTGTCCGCGAGTCGCTCGCGCAGTTCGTCGTCGTGCAGAGTCTGGGTGAGGATCTCGAGATTGGCCTTCCAGAGGGCCCGATCGCGGCGGAAGGAGTCGATCATTCCCGCCCAGAACGTGCGCAGGCGCTCTTCGGCGCCTGCGGCATCGGCTCCGCCGCCGACCGGGATCATCTTCTCGGCCAGGTCGCCGGACAGCTCGACCATCGCCTGGAGCAGGAGCTTGTCCTTCGTTCCGTAGTGGTAGCCGATGGATCCGAGATTCGTGTTCGAGGCCTCGACGATGTCGCGGGCGGTCGTCCGGCTGTAGCCGCGCTCGATCAGGCAGCGCTTGGCGCCTTCGAGGAGGTCCTCCCGGTGTCCCATGCTCCCGATCCTATGCGACTCTCTCACCATTTATACAAACGTATGATACGTTCGTATAAATCAATGAAAGGAGCCACCGTGCGGCTCGAGCGATACACCCGCGGCAACTTCGCCCCGGTGACCGAAGAGATCACCGCCTTCGATCTGCCCGTCACCGGCAAGCTCCCTGACGACCTGGACGGGCGCTACCTGCGCATCGGACCCAACCCGCTCGGACTCGAGGATGCTTCGGCTCACATCTGGACTCTCGGCGAGGGCATGGTGCATGGCGTCCGCCTTCGTGACGGCCGTGCGGAGTGGTACCGGAACCGGTGGGTGCGTTCGGCATCCGTGGCGGACCGTCTGGGTGAGCCGCGTCGCGGGCGACCGGTCGACGAGCGGTTCGACTTCGCGCCGAATGTGCAGGTCGCCGGGCACGGCGGACGCTTCTACGCCCTCATCGAGGGCGGGCTCGCACCCTACGAGCTGACGGGTGAACTCGACACCGTCGGTGCATGCGATCTGGGCGCGACCCCGGAGGGCTTCAACGCCAACGCGCACACGAAGTACGATCACCGCACCGGCGAGATGCACTCGCTGGCTTTCCAGTACGGCGTCGACGTCATCCAGCACATCGTCTTCCATCCGGGCGGGGGTGTTCAGCGAACGACGAACATCCCGGCCCCTCAACTCCCGTATCTGCACGACTTCGGACTCACTGACAACTTCGTGCTCATCTACGCCTCGCCGATCGTGTTCAACCCCGAGCTGTTCGCCACCGGCGTGCCGTTCGGGTGGAACGACGACGCGCCCACGCAGCTCGGCGTCATGCCGCGCTCAGGCGGAACGGTGCGGTGGATGGACCTGCCGCCCGGCATGGTGGGGCACACCCTCAACGCCTACGAGGAGGCCGGCCGAATCGTCGCCGACGTGATCGTCCATCTGGGCAGGTTCAGCCTTCTCGACATCGGAGCCGGTCGCCCGATCCTGGAGCGCTGGACGGTCGACCTTGCGGCGGGGAAGGTGCGCACCGAGCTGCTGCACGATCGGCCGCAGGACTTCCCGAGGCTGAACGGTCGGTATGCGGGCCGCTCGTATCGCTACGGCTACTCCGCCGCCACCGAGCTGTACGCGCCGACCAGCCGGACCGAACCGGACCGGCCGGATGAGGGATTCTCGAACGCCGTGCTCAAGCACGATCTGGTCAGCGGCACGACCGAGGCGCACGAGTTCGGGCGCGACGCCGCGGTCGGCGAGACGGTCTTCGTCCCAGCTGCGAATGCGAAGAGCGAGGACGACGGGTACAACCTGCTCTACGTCCACGACCCCGAACGCGGCGCGGCCGATCTCGTCGTGCTCGCCGCCCATGATTTCGCCGGCGAGCCGCTCGCACGCGTCCATCTCCCGGCGCGCGTTCCGCTCGGCCTCCACGGCAACTGGATCCCCGAGCACTGAGGGGCAGCGGCTACGCCACCAACGCGGCCAGTCTGGCGGCGAACCGCTCGATCGTGCGGGTCGCCGCCGGCTCGTCCGGTCGATTGAGGTGGCCGTGCCGGGTGCCGGGCTCGGTGAGGACCTCGACGTCGCGGCCGGCCTCGGCGAGCGTCGCGGCGAAGTGCTCGCCTGAGACGCGCAGCTCGTCGACGTCCCCGTTGACGATGAACGTCGGCGGATACTGCGCCAGGTCGGATGCCGTGGCGCTTCCGGGTACAGCAGGCAACGGCGCATCGTCGACGGACCCGCCGAGGTAGTTCTCGTACATCCTCAGGACGGATGCCGGCCCGAACCGGTCTGCATCGGGGTCGGCGTCCAGGGCGGCGCGCAGCTCGGCATCCGGAGCGGGCTGGACCGCGAGCAGGGTCGGGTAGGCGAGCACGGCGAGTGCCGGGGCCTCGTCGGTTCCGGCGAGCCGGAGCGCGGCCCCGGCCGCCAGGTTGCCACCGGCGCTGGTTCCGCCGATCGCGAGGGCGGACGGCGAGATGCCGAGCTCGTCCGCGTGGGCGAGCGTCCACCGCCAGGCCGACACCATGTCGTCGGACCCTGCCGGATAGACGTGCCCCGGCTCTGCCGTCACTCCGGGATGGAAACCCTCGGGTTTCGGCGCGAGTCGGTAGTCGACCGACACGACCGTCGTCCCGCGGGCGGCGAGCTGACGGGCCACCCAGTCGGACTCCGGCATGTCGATGTCGCCGAACAGGAAGCCGCCTCCGTGGGCCCAGACGAGTCCTGTGCCGTTCGGCGTCTCGGGCGGGTAGACGCGTACGAGTCCATCGGCGGCGGCATAGGGCGTGGTCATTCGTGTCCTCTCACGGTGAACGCCGGGGGCGCGGAGATCGGCATCCCGCGCCCCCGGCGAGTCTGTGGGTCAGGCGCCCCAGCCGGCCTGGACGCCGCCGACGCGCTCTTCGGCGATCTTCTGCTGGTAGCCGGATGCCGCGTACGCCGCCATGGGGTCGGCGGCCAGGCCCCGGCTCTCGCGCCACTCTGCCAGAGCGGGGCGGACATCCGTGTAGAACGCGTCCATGAACACGGCGTTCGCGGCCAGCACGTCGCCCGACTTCTGGGCGGCGGTCAGAGCGTCACGGTCGACGAGCAGCGCGCGTGCCGTCATCTCCTGGACGTTGAGCACGGAGCGGATCTGGCCGGGGATCTTGTCCTCGACGTTGTGGCACTGGTCGAGCATGAACGCCACGTCCGGGTTGTTCAGACCGCCACCGCGGACGACCTCGAACAGGATGCGGAACAGCTGGAACGGGTCCGCCGCACCGACGATGAGGTCGTCGTCCGCGTAGAAGCGGGAGTTGAAGTCGAAGGAGCCGAGCTTGCCCAGGCGCAGCAGCTGCATGACGATGAACTCGATGTTCGTTCCCGGCGCGTGGTGGCCGGTGTCCAGGCAGACCATCGCCTTCTCGCCGAGGGCGCTGACCTGGGCGTAGGAGGTGCCCCAATCAGGGACGTCCGTGTGATAGAACGCGGGCTCGAAGAACTTGTACTCCAGCACGAGGCGCTGGTCGTCGTCGAGGCGCGCGTAGATCTGCTCGAGTGAGTCGTGCAGTCGGTCCTGGCGTCCGCGCATGTCCGCCTGGCCAGGGTAGTTCGAGCCCTCGGCGAGCCAGATCTTCAGATCGCGCGAGCCGGTCTCGTCCATGACGTCGATGCACGCGAGGTGGTGGTCGATCGCCTTCTGGCGCACCGCGGCATCCTCGTGCGTGAGCGCACCGAACTTGTAGTCGTCGTCCTGGAACGTGTTGGAGTTGATCGTGCCGAGCTCGACGCCGAGGTCCTCGGCGTGCTTGCGCAGGTCGGCGAAGTCGCACATGTCCCACGGGATGTGAAGCGCGACGGACGGGGCGAGCCGGGTGTAGGCGTTGACCTGCGCGGCATCCGCGATCTTCTCGAACGGATCGCGCGGGGTGCCGGGCGTGCCGAACACCTTGAATCGGGTGCCGGAGTTGCCGAACGCCCAGCTGGGCAGCTCGATGCCCTGCTGCTCGAGCGCGGCAAGGTTCTCTGTGGAGAGGGCGGACATGATCACTCGCTTTCTGCGGATTCGGATGCTGCGGCGGAGAGCTGATCCGCCAGATTGAAGACTTCGGTGAGCGGCGCGGCCGCCTGGTCGGGGCGGCCTTCGAGGCCGACGAAGAAGCGGGCCATCTCGGCCTCCCAGCGGCCGGCGATCTCGGACGAGGCGAGATACGCCTGCGCTGCCGCGTCGTCATCGGTCTCGTAGTAGCCGATGAGCGTGCCGCGCTCGCCGAGGAACAGCGAGTAGTTGCGCCGGCCGGATGCCGCGATCTCGGCGAGCATCTCCGGCCACACGGGGGAGTGGCGTGCCAGGTACTCGTCCAGCAGTTCGGGGCGGACCTGCAGCTGGAAGCAGACCCGGGTGGGGGAGGTCATCGTCGACATGCTCCTCGATCGGTGGATGAATCGTTTCAAGATTAGAGTGCGGTCGCCGATCGTGCAACATCGACGCGCTTCAGTCGCGAGCCACCTCCGGTTCACCCTCTGTTTCCCGCGGCAGGGGGAACGGTTCAGCCGTTCGCGATTCGCTGATCTCTCGTGACCCACCCCGCTTTCACCCGTCTTCGTGCTGCCCTCGCCGGCGCGGCCACCCTCGCCATCGCAGCGACCGGCGTCGGCATCGCCGCGCCCGCGGCCGCCGCCGAAGCGCTCCCCGAGCTCGTGATCACGGAGATCATGCCCGACAACGCGGGCACGCCATCCGATCAGGACTACTTCGAGTTCTTCGAGGTCTCCAACACCACCGACGCGCCGATCGACTTCGCGGACCACGCCCTGCGCTACAACACGGGCGCGTGGCTGACCGTGGTCGAACCGGGCACGGAGAACGCACTCGCCGATGTCACGATCCCCGCCCGGGGCTCCGCCGTGTTCTGGCTGCGGTACGCGGTCGGAACCGGAGACGCCGCCGTCGAGCAGTGGCAGCTCGCCGAGGCGGACTTCCGCACGCACTACGGCGACGCCGCATCCACCTACCCGCTGTTCCATGTGATCGGCCAGGGCGGATTCGCCAACTCCGGCGCGCGCGAATTCCGGCTGTTCCAGGGTGACCGATCGACGCTGGTCTCCGGTGTCGACTACGACCGGGCATCCGGCAGGGGCATGTCAGAGCAGTACACCGTGCCGGCGTCCGGCGCAGTGTCGTCCGATCGCGTCATGTCGGCTCCGACGCCCGGCCTCGTCGATCCGGCGCAGCTGGTGCGTCCTGGCGGAACGGAGGAGCCGAATCCAGAGGATCCGGTCGGCCCGGACCCGGATCGCCCCACCGATCCGGCGCTGACGGCCCCCCTGCTGCAGATCACCGAGCTCGCTCCTGACACCGCGAATGTGGACGGCGCCGACGCCTTCGAGTTCGTCGAGATCTTCAACGCCTCGGACGCGCCGGTCGACTTCAGCGACTACACGCTCAGCTACCTCTACACCGACAATGCGCTCACCACACCGGTCACGCTCAACGCGACCCTGTGGCCGGCGTCGCCGGACGACGTCGTGATCGCCGCCGGCGGCACCCTGGTGGCGTGGATCGTGAACCCGGCCGGTGTCGCGAGCGAACTCACCGTCGCCGACTTCAACGAGGCGTTCGGCACCGAGCTCGTGCTCGGCGAGGACATCGTCCAGCTCTTCAACGGCGGCATGGCGAACGGCGGGTCCCGCGGCATCCAGGTCGCCACCGACACCGGCCATGACGTGAGCCGCGCCTACTACTTCGACAACGACCAGACCACGGCCGACACGGCGATCCAGTACGGATGGAACCCTGGCGAGGGTGCGCACCTGTGGACGCCCGAGGCTCCGGACGGTGCCATCCAGACCATGATGGCGCTTGCGGCACCCACGCCCGGTTTCGTCAGCGCCGACCAGGTTCCGGCATCCTTCGTGGCGGCCCCGGCGGCTGGCACCGCACCTGCCATCGCGGATCTCACCGGCGGGTCGGACGTCCCGGACACCTCGGCTCTCGACCTCGGATTCACGATCACGGACGACGTGCTCGTCCGCTCGGTCACCCTCGAGTTGGTCGACGACCTCGGCGCGACCCAGCGACGCGACCTCACGGTCGAGGCCGCGGACCGGTATTCCTACTCCGTGCCGGCGGCCGACCTGTTCGGCAAGCGCTGGATCGAGTACACCGTCACGGCGAGCGACGGTCTGCAGCAGAGCGCGCTCGGACCTGTGCGCGTCGAGCTCGTCGACGGCGAGCCGGATCCGGTGCGGCTGAACCTGACCGACGGGCAGTTCGTCGCGGGCTCCGTGCGGGTCTCGGCGACGGGCGATGACGTCCGGCTCGAGATCGACGGCACCGAGGTCGACGACGCCGTCGCGTCGCTCGAGACCGGCCCCGTCTTCGCGTTCGAGGCGACCAACACCGACGCCTTCTTCCGCAACGGCGTCAAGCTCGGCGACGAGGTGCTGCGCATCTTCGACGAGGGCTTCTATGCCCGCATCGTCACCGTCGACGCGGCGGTCCCGGTCGAGCGCGTCGCGCCGGGGGAACAGGTCACGCTGTCGATCACTGCCGGAACCAAGGCGTGGCCGAACGCCGACGTCAACGAGAACAACGACGACTTCGCGGCCCAGAATCTGCGCCTGGCTCTGCCGGACGGCCGGGTGCTGCGGCCGGATCGCTGTGCGACGACGAAGGAGGAGGGCGGGCAGGTCACCGCGCCCGCGTTCACGGACTGCCCCGCCCCGTCCGATCGGATCGCCTTCAGCGACGCGACGCTGGTGTCGTTCCTCGCGACGTTCACGATTCCGGATGACGCGTTCACGTCCGTGTCGACCGTGTGGGACACGACGTCGGTCGAGGACGGCGATCACGCCATCACCGCCCGCGCGGGTGCAGACGAGGCGACCAGGACCGTGATCGTCGACAACACCGCGCCGGTCATCGAACCGACGGTCGTCGACGGCGAGAAGTACCGGGGGCACCTCGTCGTGGACGCCGCGGCGACGGACGCCGGATCCGGTGTCACGGAGATCTCGGGGGTGCTGGACGGTGTTCCGATCGCCCTGCCGCTCGCGACGTCCTCGCTCGCGCTCGCGCCGGGTGCGCACATCGCCGAGTTCACCGCCGCGGATGCCGTCGGCAACGCGGCGACCACCTCGGTCGCGTTCGAGACGGCCGACGAGCAGCCGGCGATCCGCCTCGACGGTCCCGCCGACGGTGAGATCCTCGAGGGCGACACCGCCGAACTCATCGCCACCCCGGCGTCTGCCGAGGACGACGCGCTCGATGTGAGCTTCCGTGTCGGACAGGGGTACGCCCCCGGTGACGACGGTCTTACCATCAGCCGCGGGATCGTCTCCGATTCGCAGGCGACGGACCGCAGCGCCGGCGAGGCTCTGGGCGAGGCGGATCTCGCCGCGCTTCTGGGAACCGACGGTGTGAGCGTCGAGACCACCGCGGCGACCGGTCTGCCGTACCAGCTGTACACGATGGCGGTGTCGGAAGAGGTCGGCGCCGGCGCGCTCGCGCGCGTCGACTGGCGCGGCAGCGCGAACGCCGGCGCGAAGGTGATCCTCTACGTCCGCACGGTCGACGGCGCCTGGGAGCAGGTCGCCCAGCACATGACGACGGCGGAGGCGCCCGAATTCACGCTCGAAGCGCTGGTCCCGGTCGACGGGCACGTCGTGGACGGCGTGCTGACCGCCCTCGTCCAGCACTCGGACGGGTTCTCCGCCGATGACCTGTCGCCGCGGGCGAACGAAGCGGCGCCGTACCACCCGGAGGCCACGCCCCGCGACGCCTACGACTTCACGATCGCCATCGAGAGCGACACCCAGTACTACAACGAGACCGACGACTACTATCCGCACCAGCTCGCGATCCACGAGTTCCTGCTGGAACAGCGGGAGAACCTCAACCTGCAGTACATGATCCACAACGGCGACATCGTGAACGTCCACACCGATGCCCGCCAGTGGGACAACGCGAACGCGGCGTACACGATGCTCGACGAGGCGGGTCTGCCGTACGGGGTGCTGGCGGGAAACCACGATGTCGGCGGTCACGCCGCGGACTACACCCAGTACTCCCAGCACTTCGGTGAGGAGCGGTACGCGGGCAACCCCTGGTACGGCGAGTCGTACAAGGACAACCGTGGACATTACGACCTCGTATCGGCCGGCGGCATCGACTTCCTGATGATCTACATGGGCTGGCCGACGCCGAACGATGTGACGGACAACAGCGAGGACATCGCCTGGCTGAACGAGGTGATCCAGCGCTACCCCGAGCGCAAGGTCTGGATCAACCTGCACGAGTACATGCTCACCACCGGCGGACTCGGGCCCTTCCCGCAGCGCGTGTTCGACGAGGTCGTGACACCCAACGCCAACGTCTTCGCGGTGAGCTCGGGGCACTACCACGACGCCTACACGCGCACCGACGAGATCGACGACGACGGCGACGGAGTCGCCGATCGCACGGTGTACTCGATGCTCTTCGACTACCAGGGCCTGCCGGAGGGCGGCCTGGGATACCTGCGCCTGGCGCACTTCGACAATCAGGGCGAGCGCATCATCATCCGCACCTACTCGCCGTCGCTGGAGGACTTCGACTCCGACGAGCCGTCTCTGAACGACCCGGCGGGGATGCAGGAGTTCGAGATCCCGTACGCGGCCGCGGGCATCGTCCCCGGCGCGAAGACGCTGGCCGCCGACTCGTTCCGGGCCGAGATCCTCACCGCTCAGGAGATCGGCGCGCAAGCCGCAGTCGCCTCCGGAACGCAGACATCGGCCACGTGGAGCGGCCTGACCGAGGGCGAGCACGGCTGGTACGTCGTCGCCACCGGCCCGCACGGCGGGACCGAGTACTCCGAGGTGCGCACCTTCCGCACGGCTGCGGCCGGCGGGGGGACACCGGGTGAGCCGGGTGAGCCGGGTGAGCCGGGGGAGCCCGGAGAGGGTGATGCCGACGGCGATCCTGGCGAGCCAGGGGGCGGCGACACGGGAGCCGACCCGGGTGACGCCGACGCCGGTGGAACTCCGGGGGAGCCGGGCGGCGGAGATTCCGGCGGCGGGGAAGCCCCGGGAGAACCGGACGGCGGCACCGACGGCGGCCAGCCCGGTGGGGGCGACAGCTCCGGCGCGCCGGGCGGCGGCGGGGCCGACGCCGGTGCCGATGGTGCGGCCGCCGGTGGTTCCGACGGCGGTTCGGAGAGCGGCGCCGACGGTTCCGAAGGTGGTAGCGATGGCGGAGACCCCGAGGACCCCGCGGTTCAGCCGCACGGCACGGTGACGGCCGCGCCAGGATCGTCGCTCGTCCCCGGTGGGCGGATGCAGGTCGCGTTCACGGGTTTCCAGGCGGGCGAGCAGGTGCGGTTCGTTCTGCACTCCACCCCCATGCCGCTGGAGGAGACGCTCACCGTGGCGGCCGACGGCACGCTGGCAGGCATCCTCGACATCCCCGAGGATGCGGAGATCGGTGCGCACGAACTGGAAGCGATCGGCGCTTCGGGCCTGTCGGTGCTGTCCGAGCCGTTCACGATCGCGAACGCGCCGGCCGGCGGCACCCTGCCGATGACGGGCGTCGACGTGACGGTCGGTGTCGTGATCGGTGGGGTGCTGCTCGCGATGGGTGGTGTGCTCCTCGTCGGAATCCGGCGGCGTCGCATGCGCTGAGGCGGTGATCTGCGCGACCAGGCGCTACGGTGTGGCGTTATGGAGCAACAGCTGCGGGCGCTCGACGCCTACGTCGCGCAGGTCGCCGAGGACCCGGAGACGATCGGGGTCGTCGCCATCGGGTCGGTCGCACGCGGAACCGCGCGCGAGGATTCCGATGTCGACGTGTATCTCGTGGTCACGGCGGAGGCGTTCGCCAGGGCGACGGCCGAGGACCGCTGGGCCTGGGTGGACCGCCGCGGCCTGGACTATCCGGGGTCGTACATCGACGTGAAGCTCGCCGACCTCGCCTACCTGCGCACGGCCGTCGAGCGCGCCGACGATCCTACGCGTGCGTCGTTCGCCGGCGCGCGGGTGGTGCTCAGCCGGTCCGAGGAACTCGCGCCGCTCGTCGACGCGATCAGCACGCTCGGCGACGAGGTCTGGGCGGGCCGCATCCGCTCGCACGTCGCGCAGGCGCACCTGCACGGCGGGTACTTCCTGCGACAGGCGGCGGAGCACGGCGACCCGTTCCTGCTGCAGCACGCTTCGGTGCACCTCGCGCTCGCCGCAGCGAGGGCCGCGCTCGCGAGCGCCCATCGGCTGATGCCCGGACCCAAGTACATCCATCGGCTCGTGCGCGAGGTCCGCAGCCCCGACGGGTTCGTCGCGGCGTGGGATGCCGTGGTCGCCGACCCCGGCATCCGAACCGCGAACGCACTGATCGAGATCCTCGACGAGTGGCTCGGCCGGGATCAGTCCCGCGACGAGTCGTTGTCGGTGTTCATCCGCGACAACGAGCTCGCCTGGCTGCGGGGCACGATCCCGGCCGAGTACTTCTAACCCTTGACGGCTCCGCTGGTCATGCCGGCGACGATCTGACGCTGGAAGAAGATGTACATCACCAGCGGTGGCACCGTGATCAGCAGGATGTTCATGAACAGCAGGTTCCACTGGCTGAGGCTCTGACTCTGGAAGTTGTACAGCGTCAGCTGCACGGTGGCGTTCGCGTCTCCGGGCAGGAAGTACAGCGGCCCGGTGAAGTCGTTGAACACCGCGACCGACTGCACGACGATCACCGTCACCGCCACCGGCTTCAGCAACGGCATGACGACCTGGAAGAACAGCCGCAGCGGCCCCGCGCCGTCGATCACCGCCGCCTCATCCAGCTCGCGCGGGATGGTCGACACGAACGCTCGGAACAGCAGGATGCAGAAGCTCAGACCGAACGTCGCCTCGATGAGGATCATGCCGGGCATGGTCTTGAACAGGCCGATGCCCTGCAGCACCCAGATCGTCGGGACGACCGCAGGCGGGACGATGAGCCCGGCGAGGACGAAGATGTTGATGACCGCGTTCCACTTCGACTTCCGTCGCTGCAGGATGTAGCCGACCATCGCAGCGAACACGACCATGATCGCGACGCTCGCCACCGTGAGGACGGTGGAGTTGATGAACGCCGTCACGAGCATCCAGTCCCTCGCCTGCATCACCGTGACGATGTTCTCCCACAGGTACCAGCCCTGCGCCGGGAGGGAGAATTCGAAGAGCGACGCCTCCTGCGGGTTCTTCACCGCCGTGAGGAAGATGAACGCGAACGGGACGATGAACACGACGACCGACGCGATGATGGCGATGATGCCGATGACGTAGCGGGTGAAGAACAGCCGAGGCGTCATCGGACGCCGGTCGGATCGGGCGATCTTCGCCCTGGAGGAGCCTGCCGTGGTGAGGGTGCGGGTGAGCGTCATGATTCCACCTGCCTCTTGTTGAGGATGTACTGGATGGGCACGATGATCGCCGTCACCACGATGAACAGCACGACGTTACCGGCGGTGGACAGACCGTAGAAGCCGGCCTGGTACTGCTTGTAGATGACCGAGGCGATCACGTCGCTGGTGAATCCTGGTCCGCCCCTGGTCATCGCCCAGATGAGCTCGAATGACCGAAGACCGCCGATGAGCGACAGCAGGACGACCGTCGCCGTGGCGGGCTGCACCAGCGGCAGCGTGATGTTCTTGAACCGCTGCCAGGCGCTGGCGCCGTCGACCTTCGCTGCCTCGAAGTACTCCTGCGGGATGGCGACGAGACCGGCGATGAAGATCAGGGTCGCGATGCCGACGCCCTTCCAGACATCCACCAGTGCGACCGAGATGAGCGCCCACGCCGGGTCGGTGAGCCAGCCGGGTCCCTGGACGCCAATCTGGGCCAGGGTCTGGTTGATGAGCCCGTCGAACGGGTCCATCAGCACCTTGAAGGTGATGCCGATGCCGACGGTCGACACCAGAACAGGGAAGAAGATCGTCGACCGGAGGTAACCGCGGCCGAGGATGGAGCCGGTCAGCAGCAGGGCGAGGGCGAGACCGAAGACGACCTTGAGCGCGCTGGTGACGAACCCGTAGACGAACGTGTTGACGAAGCCCTGCACGAGCATGGGCTCGGTGAAGAAGGTGACGTAGTTGTCGAAGCCGATGAACTCGATGTCGAAGAGCGACCATCGGGTGAGGCTGAAGTAGAACGAAGCGAAGGTGGGGATGGCGAACAGGATGATGTAGAGCACCGCGGACGGGATGTAGAACCACGTCGGGTAGGAGCTCTTGATGCCTTTTCGCTTCCCAGGGGGTGCTGAAACAGCAGCGGTCATGGTGTCTCCGTCGAAGTCGATGGTGGTGGGGGGCCCCCCGGGGGGGCCCCCCCCGGGGGGAGAGGGGCGAACCCCCCCGCCAGGAAGCGCGGGCGGGGGGGGGGGTTGAACGAAAGGGCGTGGTTCGCCGCGCCCCACGCGGCGC
>NZ_JBHJTE010000003.1:0-420823 GCF_042267585.1 Microbacterium sp. NPDC056234 | reverse complement strand
TTTGGCCCGCGGTGGGGGCTCAAAAACTGCTGGTTTTTGGGGGTCCCCGTCTAGGTCTTGGGTGGGGGGGCCCCGCGGGGCGCCCCCGCACCGGGGTCAAGCGGCGATCACCAGCCGTCGAGTCCGAGCTGCTGGGCCTGCTTCTTCACGTCTTCGTCGTAGAGCGCGGCGCCATCGTCGGCGGGGCGGATGCCGCTGCCGACCTCGACCGTGATGTTCTCGAGGTTCGGTCCCTTGATGGGCGACAGGAACTCGAGCGCCGGGTTGGTGTTTCCCTCGTCGAAGTACGGCTGCATGTCCGTGAGCAGGCCGGGAACATCATCCGGAAGCTCGCAGGCGCTGGTCGCGAACGGGCCACTGGGCACCATCGCGGTGGTCTGGACCTCGCAGCCCCCGGGAGAGTTGATGAACGCGATGAGCTTCTTCGCCGCCTCGAGCTTGTCGCCCTCCGTCGTCTTCGGGATGTACACGGCGTTCGGCAGCCACACCGTCAGTTTCGTGTCCTCGGCGCTCTGCGCCGGCAGCGGGAAGACGCCGATGTTCTCCAGCTCGTCCGGGAAGTTCTGCTGGAACGTCGAGACGATGCCGGTGAGGATCGGGTAGTGCGCGCCCTCTCCTGTGGCGACCATGCGGGCTCCGTCGTCGTACACGGCGGACGCGTAGTCCTCGTTCCACCAGCCGGCCTCGAAGCCGGCCTGCTGGTTGGCGAAACCCTGCAGAGCGGGCTCGTCCGCGTACTTCCGCTTGCCCGCGGTGTACTCGTCGGCCCAGTCCTCGTCCTGGGCGAGCACGTTCCCGAAGTCGCCGAGGATGAACAGCTGGCTCGTCCAGGTGTCGCCGTAGGTCTGGATGACCGGAGTGATGCCCGCGGCCTTGATCGCCTCGTTGTTCGCGGCGAACTCGTCCCAGCTGGTCGGGACCTCAAGACCGAGATCCGCGTAGACCTTCTTGTTGTAGACGACGGCTCCCGCCTGGGTCGCGCCGAACGGGGCGCCGTAGATGGCGTTTTCGGTCGAGACGACGGCGGTCATCGTGTCGATGAGGTCGCCGACCCACGGCTGGTCATCCAGCGGCACGAGGTTCTGATCCGGGTTGAGCGCCTGGAACAGCGAACCCGAGTTGTAGTAGAAGACGTCCTCCATCTCGCCGGTGGAGAGCTTGGTCTTCATGAGGTTGTCGCCCTCGGTGCCCGCCGGCTGGGACTCCAGCTTGACCGTGATGTCGGGGTTCTCGGCCTCGAACGCATCGATGAGCGCCTCGGCGATCTCGATGTTCGTCCCCGTGTTCTGCGTGAGGAACGAGATCTCGACCTTGCCGTCGGCGCTGCCGCCGCCACCGGTGCTGCAGGCGGCGAGCGGAACTGCGAGGGCTGCGACGCCGACTGCGGCGAGGAGAACCCTTCGGGTACGGGTGCTGTCCATCCTTCTACCTCCATGTAAAAGCTGACTCTGGGTTGCGGTCTCGACGTCGAGGCCGTCATGCTGTTGAATGGGATGCGTTGAAACCATTCAACTCCCCGTAAGGTACGACGATCCGAGGCGAGAGTCAACGGTCGTTTCCGAATTGAGTCGTGCGCGATGACGCGCACAGTGGAAGGACGAACGCCATGGCGGCCACCCCACCCCTCACGCAGTCCGACGCGTCTGCCCGCGTGGTCTCGCTGCGCTCGCAGCACGGCGCAGGTCTGCTCGGGATCCCGTCCCGAGGGCTGCGCCTGACCTGGCGCAGCGAGAGTTCCACTCCGGGCGCCGGCCAGCTCGCCTACCAGCTCGCGACGGGCCCTGCAGGTGGTGAGCGCACGCCGGGAGACGTGGTCGCCTCCGTCGATTCGGTGGCGATCCCGGTGGGCGACCTCGCATCGGGAGAGCGGCGCGGATACGCGGTGCGCATCGCGACCGCCGAGGGCTGGACACCCTGGAGCGACGAGCTCGTCGTCGAGGCAGGAGCGGACGTCGCCGACCTCGCCGCCGCCGTCATCGGCATCCCGAGCGAGGTCGAAGGTCCGGCCGCACTGCTTCGCACGACGTTCGTCGTGGACGCGATGCCGGAGCGCGCTCGACTCCGGCTGAGCGCGCTCGGACTCGTGGACGCCTGGATCAACGGCGAGCGAGCCGGCGACGCCAGGCTCACGCCAGGGTGGACCTCGTACGGCACGCGTGTGCTGATGGATACGATCGACGTCACCGGCCTGCTGCGCGAGGGCGACAACGTCATCGTGCTGGAGGTCGGTGACGGCTGGTACCGCGGGCGGATGGGGTTCGCGAACCGCACCGGGATCTACGGCGACCGCTCCGGCGCGATCGCGCAGATCGATACGGAGGACGGCGTGCTCGTCGCCACCGATGAGACGTGGCGCGGCGGTTTCGGCGCGGTGCGATCCGCGAGCATCTACGACGGAACGGTCACCGACCTGCGCCAGCGTGCAGAGGGCGTGCACGAGGCATCCTTCGACGACTCCGGCTGGACCGCGGCATCCGTGATCCCCACCGACCTGGCCCGGTTCGAACCGCGTTCCGCGCCGCCGATCCGCGTCGTGGCGGAGCGCGAGATGACGCGCACGGACCGCGACGGCGCCGTGCAGTTCGACAGCGGACAGAACGTGTCCGGCTGGGTGCGGCTGGTGGTGCGCGGCCGCGCGGGCGACGTCGTCACCGTCCGGCACGCCGAGATCCTCGAGCCGTCCGGCGACCTGCACACCGCCGCGCTGCGCAGTGCGAAGGCGACGGATTCCTACACGCTCGACCGCGACGGCGAGCACGTGCTGGAGCCGCAGTTCACGTTCCACGGCTTCCAGCACGCCGAGGTCACCGGGCCCGTCGAGGTGGTTTCGGCCACCGCCGTCGCGATCTCGAGCGACCTCCCGGCGCGTTCCGCATTCCGCTCGGCATCCGACGCGCTGGACCGATTCCACTCGAACGTGATCTGGTCGCAGCGCGACAACTTCGTGTCGGTTCCGACCGACTGCCCGCAGCGCGACGAGCGACTGGGTTGGACGGGCGACGCGCAGGCCTTCGCCGCGACGGCCAGCACCCTGATGGATGCCGAGGCCTTCTGGCGGAACTGGCTACTCGATCTCGAGGCGGACCAGACCGACGAGGGCGGCGTCGCCTCCGTGGTGCCCGACATCATCCGCTTCGAGGACATGCGCATGGGTGAGGGGCCGGTCGACAACATGGGCCGCGCCGGCTGGGCGGATGCCGCGACGATCGTCCCGCTCGCGGTCTACGAGGCCTCCGGCAGCGATGAGGTGCTCCGGCAGCAGCTGCGCAGTATGCGTCGGTGGGTCGACCACCTGCGGCGCAGGGCGGGCGAGGGCATCGTGCTGCCGACCGAGCCCTTCCAGTACGGCGACTGGCTCGATCCGGATGCCCCCGGCGAGCGTCCGTGGGAGGCGAAGGTCTCCAGCGACTACGTCGCGAATGCCTTCTACGTGCAGTCCGCGCGTCTTCTGGCCCGCGCCGAGCGGCTCGTCGGCGACACGACTCGCGGCGACGAGTACGACGCGCTGGCCGATCGTGTCGCTGCGGCGACGTGGAAGCGCTGGGGCGGCGAGGCCGTGACGACGCAGACCGGCGCGGCGCTCGCGCTCGAGTTCGCGATCGCACCGGACGCCGAGCGCGCCGCGGTCGCCGACGGCCTCGCCGCGAACGTCCGCGCCGAGAACGGACGCATCTCCACGGGCTTCCTCGGCACGCCTCTCGTGCTGTTCGCGCTGTCGAACAACGGGCATCTCGACGAGGCCTACCTCATGCTGCTGCGCCGCGAAGCGCCGAGCTGGCTCTACCAGGTCGACCGCGGAGCGACGACGGTGTGGGAGCGCTGGGATGCGATCCGGCCCGATGGGAGCATCCACTCCGGCGACATGGATGCCGGCTCGCATGATGAAGGCGGCAGCATGCTCTCGTTCAACCACTACGCGTACGGCGCCATGATCGACTGGGTCTACCGGACGGTCGCCGGACTGGCTCCGGCCGAGCCTGGCTATCGCCGCGCGCGGATCGCACCGCGTCCCGCCGTCGCGCTCGATCACGCCGCGGCGACCATCGACACCGCGTACGGCCGGCTCGCGATCGACTGGCGACTGGACGGCGACGAGCTCAGGGCGACGGTGGAGGTGCCGTTCGGCGTCACCGCTGAACTGGACCTTCCGGTGACCGCGGCGTCGAGGGTCACAGTCGACGGGGCAGCGGCATCCGGCGTCCTTGCCAGCGGAATCCACGAGATCACGGTGACGGCCCCGGCCGTCGCCGGAGGCGAGGGGCGATCATGAGCATCAGGATCGTACGCATCGACGTCGATGCACCGCACGGCAGCGACCTCGTCGCCACCCCCGGCCCCGCCATCGGGTGGGTCACCGAGGCGGATGCCGAGGGCTGGCATCAGGCGAGTGCCGAGCTCTCGCTGACCACGGCCGAGGGCACGCAGCAGCACGTCGTCGAGGGGCGCCGGTCCGTGCGGGTGGCGTGGCCGTTCCGTCCTCTGGCTCCTCGTGAAGAGGTGTCGCTGCGCGTGCGCGTCACCGGTGTCGACGGCGAGACATCGGAGTGGAGCGCTGCGCGCCGGATCGTCGCCGGGTTCCTCGCAGAGGAGGAATGGCGGGCCCGCACGATCGCGGCGGCCGCGCCCTCAGTGCCGGCGGAGCCCGCGGTGCTGCGCCGCGCGATCTCGGTCTCGTCCGACGTCCGTCGCGCGACGCTCTATGCGACCGCGGTCGGTGTGTACCAGGCGGCCGTCAACGGCACGGACGTCGATGACCAGGTGCTCAAGCCGGGATGGACGCCGTTCCAGGCCAGGACGGTGCACGAGACCACCGACGTGACGGCACTGCTGCGCTCGGGCGCGAACGAGATCACGGTGCGTCTTGCCGGCGCGTGGGCGACCGAGCGGTACGGATTCCGCGACAACGCCCGGCCGATGTACGCGGATCAGCCGCGCTTCGCGGCGCAGCTGCTGATCGAGTACTCCGACGGTCGCTCGGAGCTGGTCGTCACCGACGGCACCTGGGAGAGCGCCCCGGGCCCGATCACCGCCAGCGGACTGTACGCGGGTGAGGATCACGACGCCCGCCGGACGCCGCAGGAGTGGACGGCGGTCGCCGTCGTCGACGACCTGCCGGTCCCCGAAGCGCGCGTCTCGCCGTTCGTCCGACGGATCGAAGAACGACAGGCCGTCGAGGTCATCACGACGCCCGGTGGGAAGACCGTGCTGGACTTCGGTCAGAATCTCGTCGGTCGGCTGCGCATCCGCGTCGCCGGCCCCGCCGGCACCGTCGTGACGCTGCGGCACGCCGAGGTGCTCGAGCACGGCGAGCTGGGCACCCGGCCGCTTCGAGCCGCCGCGGCGACCGACACGTACACGCTGGCGGGTGCAGGGGACGAGGAGTGGGAGCCGGAGTTCACCTTCCACGGATTCCGGTACGCCGAGATCGACGGGTGGCCGGGCGAGTTCGACCCCGCCGATGTCACAGCCGTCGTGATCCACAGTGACATGGAGCGCACGGGATGGTTCGACACCTCCCACGCGCTCGTGCGGCAGCTGCACGAGAACGTCGTGTGGGGCCTGCGCGGCAACTTCCTCTCGGTCCCCACCGACTGCCCTCAGCGCGACGAGCGGCTCGGCTGGACCGGGGACATCCAGGTCTTCGCCCCGACGGCGAGCTTCCTGTACGACGTCCGAGGCTTCCTGGAATCGTGGCTGCGCGACCTCGAGATCGAGCAGATCGACGGCGTCGTGCCGTTCGTCGTGCCGAACGTGCTCGGTCCGGCGCGTCCGGCGGCCGCATGGGGAGACGCGGCGACGGTCGTGCCCTGGGTGCTGCACGAGCGCTTCGCCGATCTCGACACGCTCGAGCGCCAGTACGACAGCATGCGCTCATGGACCGATGCGATCGTCGCGCTCGCCGGAGAGCGGCGGCTCTGGGAGGGCATGTTCCAGTTCGGGGACTGGCTCGACCCCGACGCGCCGCCGAACCAGCCGGCCAAGGCGAAGACCTCGACCGACATCGTCGCGAGCGCCTACGTCTTCCGTTCTGCCGATCTGACAGCTCGATCGGCTGCGCTGCTGGGGCGGACATCGGATGCCGAGACGTACGCGCGCATCGCCGAGGAGGTGCGACAGGCGTTCCTCGCCGAGTACGTCACCACGGCGGGACGGATGATGTCGGACGCGCAGACGGCGTACGCCCTCGCGATCGTCTTCGACATCGTCGAGCCGGAGCGGCGCCAGGCGCTCGGCGACCGGCTGGCCGAGCTGACCAGACTCGGCGGCTACCGGATCGGAACGGGGTTCGTCGGCACACCGATCATTCAGGACGCACTCACCCGCACCGGGCACCTGGACGTGGCACGGCGCCTGCTGACGGCGACCGAGAATCCGTCCTGGCTGTACCCGGTCACGATGGGGGCGACCACGATCTGGGAGCGCTGGGATTCCATGCTCCCCGACGGCACGATCAACCCGGGCGAGATGACCTCGTTCAACCACTACGCTCTCGGCGCGATCGCGGACTGGCTGCACCGTTCGCTGGCCGGGCTCGCTCCCGCGGAACCGGGGTACGCGCGTCTGCACATCGAGCCGCGGCCGCTGCAGGGGTTCGACTTCGCCGAGGCGGCGCACCTCACGCCGTACGGACGAGCACGGGTGCGCTGGGATCGCGACGGCGACGACATCGTGGTGCAGCTGACCGTGCCGGCGAACACCGACGCCGATGTGGTGCTGCCCGACGGGCAGCGGCACACGGTCGGCTCGGGGACGCACCGGTTCTCCTGTGCCGCCCCGCCGGTCGTCGATGTGCCCTCAGCGGTGGGGCTCTCCTCGAGTCTCGCCGCGATCATCGATGACGCCGAAGCATACGAGGAGATCGTCGACGCTCTGACGCAGTGGCGTCCGTCCGCGGCGGAGGACTTCCGCAACGCGACGCAGTGGGGAGCCCGGCTCGCACTGGAGGACCGGCTCGCGCACCTCGCAGGTCCCGACGTGCGCGACACGATCGCGCGACGGCTGACGGAGCTCAGCACCCGGAGGATCGCCGGCGCATAAGCGGCGTTGCGGATGCCGTACACTCGCGGACAGCGCGACAGGAAGAGGCGGACAGTGGCAGTGAGTGTACGCGACGTGGCGGCGATCGCCGGGGTCTCGGTCGGCACCGTCTCGAACGTGCTCAATCGGCCGGACAAGGTCGCGGCCGGCACCGTGGAACGGGTGCAGGCCGCGATCGAGGAGCTCGGTTTCGTGCGCAACGACGCCGCTCGTCAACTGCGCGCCGGTCGCAGCCGGAGCATCGGTCTCGTCGTCCTCGATGCCGGCAACCCGTTCTTCTCCGACGTCGCACGCGGCGCGGAGGTGCGAGCTGAGGAGGACCGGCTCTCGGTGCTGCTGGGCAACAGCGACGAGGACGCGTCGCGCGAGGACGGCTATCTCGACCTGTTCCGTGAGCAGCGCGTCAACGGCGTGCTGATCACCCCGGCATCCGACGACGCGGCGAAGCTGCGCCGCCTGCAGGATTCCGGAACGCCGGTCGTCCTCGTCGATCACGAGATCCCGGGGAGCGGATTCAGCTCGGTGTCGGTCGACGACGTCGAGGGCGGCTACCTGGCGGCGAAGCACCTGCTGGAGGTCGGGCGGCGACGGCTGGTGTTCGTCGGCGGGCCGGCGACGATCGCGCAGGTCGCGCACCGCCTGACCGGCGCGCGGCGCGCGGTCGCGGAGGTCGCCGATGCCGCCCTCGAGGTCGTCGAGATGCCGGCGCTGACGGTGCTGCACGGACGCGACGCGGGGGAGGATCTCGTCCGTCGCAGCGCCGCCGATCGGCCGGACGCGATCTTCGCCGCGAATGACCTGCTGGCCGTCGGCGTCCTGCAGGCACTGACGATGTTCAGCGATGTGCGGGTGCCCTCGGACATCGCGCTGATCGGCTACGACGACATCGACTTCGCGGCCGCGACCGTCGTGCCGCTGAGCTCGATCCGCCAGCCGGCGCAGCTCATCGGTCATACCGCCGTCGACCTGCTGCTGCGCTCCATCGACGATCCGGACGGCGACTACGAGCGCAACGTGCGCTTCCGTCCCGAACTGGTCGTCCGCGCCTCGACCGTCGGCTGAGGTCCCCTCGTCGCGCGTCGGGCACCGGGCTCTCAGCGGACGAGCCGACCTCAGACCGCGCTGCGGCGGACGGCGATCAGGGCGATCCCGGCGGCGATGAGCAGGAATGCCGCCAGCGACACGAGCGGCGGTACTCCCTCGCCGCCGGTCTTCGGAAGCTCGCCGCTATCTCTGCCGCCGCTGTCTGCACCAGCGCCGCTATCGCTGTTCGCGCCCGTGTCACTGTCGGCGTCCGCGCCACTGTCGCTGTCGGCACCGCTGTCCGCGTCTGCACCGGTGTCACTGTCACCGTCCGGCACATCGGCGTGATTCACGACCGAGAAAGCGAGCGATTCGCCGCCGACCAGGTCGACGCTCGCCCAGCCGTCGGCATCCGTCGTCAGGGACTGGCCGTCGACCGCCCAGGTCGCGGCCTCCCAGGTCACGCCGTCGACCGCAGGCGGCGCGACCTCGCGGATCCTCAGCGACGCTCCGGCCGGGAGTTCCGTCACGGTGATGCTCTCCCCGGCGGCCAGGCTCGCGGTCTCGACCGCGCCGCCGTCGAGGGAGTATTCGATCGTGTAGACCGTGTCGTCCGGCACGCGGGAAGCGCCATCGCCGTCGACCGTCTTAACCACCGAGAACGCGGACGTCGGGGTGCTGTTCGCCGTGTTCGTCATCGTGAGCGCGATCGGATCGGGTGCGTCGCCACCGGCAAGGCGCAGGGTGACCGCGCCGCCGGGTGCGGTGACGAGCTCCTCACCGTTCGCACTCCAGCTGACCGGTCCCCAGCTGACCCCGTCGATCACGGGCAGTTCGCCCTCGCGCAGTTCGACGATGGTTCCGACCGGCAGGTAGGGCGACACGGCAGGCGCGTCGATAGCCGCTTCGAGCGGGGTCTGGACGTCGAGCCCCTCAGCCCACAGCACCGGGAACAGGGTGTCCGCGGGCACGAGATCCGCGGCATCCCCGACGATCTGCTTCTCGACCGAGAAGCGGGTCATCTCCACAGCCGTGTTCGTGACCTCAAGCTCGGACGTCCCGCCCCGGACGACGAAGGAGTCGGACGGACTCCAGATGGTGCCGCCCCAGACGTACTCGGGCGGCAGTGCTGAGGCATCGGGGGCGACCTCGGCCAGGTGCACGACCGTGCCGATCGGGAACACGACGGGCTGGCCCTGATCATCGACGGGCCCGGCCTGCGTGCCGTCCGCCGGCAGCGGGAAGCTGCCGGTCTCGACGGTGCCGAGGGGGAGGCGGGCTTCGTAGTCGACCGTGAACGAGTCGACCAGCAGATCCTCCGGCGCGATACCGGCCAGATCCTTACTGACGACGAACGTGCCCACGCGCACAGAGTGATAGTTGGTGATCGTGCCGGACACGGTGCCCTGATCATCCGTGCCGATCACGAGCTCACCGGCTGCGCTCCCGACCGGCGTCTCCCATCGGATCGACTCCGGCGTCGGCGCGCGCAGCTCGCCGTAGGTGATCACGGTCCCGTATGGGAACAGGAGCGGCTCGCCCGCGGCATCCACAGGCCCCACCGGCGTGCCGTCGCCGGGCAGGCGCAGGACGCCGTCGGTGGTGACGCCGCCGGGGGTCGTGGCGGTCCAGGACACGCTGAACTCCAGTCCCGACGGGAGATGGATGCCGGAGGCGAACTGCTTGTCCAGCTGGAAGGTGCCCTGCTTCATCTCGTTGACGACCTCGATGACGATGTCACCGGTGCCGGGCAGCGGGATCGAGGCGATCTCGTCGAAACCGCCGGGAGCGTACTCCTGGGTCTCGCCGTCGGCCGTCACGAGGAACACCGGATCCTGCCATTCGGCCGGATCCGTGGGGTCGCCGTCGAGCGTCGGGACGGCTTCCGCGAGATCGAGCGTCTCTGCGCCCGTCTCGATGTCGTCGAGCAGCTCGGGGTCGCCGAGCGGCAGCACCCGATCGGTGCGGGCCGGCGCCGGGACGGTGTTGTAGCTGACGGTGTACTCGTAGTCCGCGTCCGTTCCGACCGCGGATTTCACGATCGAGATCGTGCGTTCGGCGTCATCAGGCGCCAGTGTGTTGGTGAGGGCGACCGCGACCGTGGTGTCGTCGCCGATCAGGAACGTGCGGCCCGGATCCCACGACGAGCTCACCCAGCGGTAGCCGTCGGGGGGCGTGACGCCGGAGCGGTCCTCAGTGAGCACGATGCGCGTGCCGGTCGGGAAGTCCTGGCCGACCTCGATCGTCGTGCCGTCGAGCGGTGCGGCCAGCGTGCCGGAGCCGATCCGCTCACCGCCGTCGAACGCGGTCCAGTGCACGGGGACGGTTCCGGTCGGGCTCACCGTGCCGCCCTCAGGGTCGAGCACCTCGACGTTCTTCGTCACGCTGAACGTGCCCGTCTGTGCTGCGGCGACGTTCGTCACGACGACGTCGGCCGTGCCGGTGCCGATCGTGAGCTGCTCCGGCGTGATCGTCGCATCGGTCCACTCGTACCCGGGAACGGATTCCGGATCGATCTCTTCGAACGTGATCACCGTGCCGGTGGGGAATGATTCGCCCGCGGCGACCCAGCCGCCGTCGGCCGGAACCTCGAGGGTGCCCGTCGACGGCGTGCCGCCCGGCTCGGTCGCGGTGAAGTTCACGGTGAAGGTCGTGCCGGCGGGCAGCTGCTCGGGGTCGATGCCTTCGAGCTCCTTGTGGATGCGGAAGGTGCCGTTCTCGGCGTTGCAGGCGATCTGACCGGCGAACAGGTACGAGTGCACCTCGCCGCCGAGAAGAGTGACGTTGTCGCCGATCACCTGACCGTCCAGCGGAGAGGCATTGACGGACACGTCCGCGTCCGGAGCGTAGATCGAGCCGTCCATGCGACCGCCGCCGGCGTCGATCGAGACGTCGCCCGTGACGGCGGAGAGATCCCACAGCGTGTACGGCGAATACGCGCCCTGGGGGTCGATGCGCGCGCCGGTGACGGAGGTCGTGCCGGCCGGCACCTGAATCACCAGCGGGTTCTCGATTCCGGGGGTGGGGCCGTCCGAGAACTGGATCAGTGCGGTGCCGGCGATCTCGGCGTAGTCGACGACGTTCACCTGGTCGGGGCTGAGGGGTGCGAGAACGGCGCGGTCGCCGGTGTTCTCCTCCACGGAGACCTGGTGCGCGGACTCCGGCAGTCCGGCCAGACACGCCGCCGCATCGTCGTAGGAGGCCTCGGCGTTCGCCTCGACGTAGTCGGCGACCGCCGTCGCGGAGGTGTCGGCCGTGTAGATGCTGCTGTCGCCCGTCGTGGATGCCGGGGGCGCGGCGTCTTCCGGATACGTCTGCGCGGTGGCGTCGATGATCGGTGCCTGATCGGGCGACGACGCATTCAGATTGAGGCGCAGCCAGTCGGCACGAGCGGAGGCCTCCCAGGGGCCGTCGCGTTCGACCATCTTCAGGTCGCCCTGCAACGTCGGATCCGACGTGCCGGCACTGGTGATCGCCGTGATGCCGCCACTGGACGGCGAGTACGAGTCGACCAGCAGACGGGTCGGGTCGCCGTCGATCGACGGGATCGTGTAGTCCGCGGTGCCGGCCGCGACGTGGATGATCGCGTACTGCGAATCGCCGGGCTTCGTCGCGATGCCGCCGGCGGCGATGCTGCCCTCGGTCTCCTGGTTGCCGAGCGTGATGTCGTCGCGCGCGTATACCGTGAACCCGCCGGTCATCGCCAGCGGGTTGAACGTGTCCGGGTATGCGGCCTGTGCCGGGGCGGAGGCCGCGATCGGAGCGACGACGGCCGCGGTCAGGGCGAGGGCACCGACCGTGACGGCGGACACGAGGCGGCGAGCACGGCGAACGGTGTGGTGCGGCATCTGACTGGTCTCTCGATGTCTTCGGGTGCGCCCATTTCGGGTGATCGGCGTTGCTCCGAGCGTAACCGAACGTCGGCATTGGGACCGATTCCACGGTCAGCACGGTGAGATGGATCAGAACGTCCTGGACAGCGCAGGACGCCTCAAGTAGATTTGATTCAGAACCGAATGGATATGCAATGACGTCGATCGACCGGTACTGGGAGAGCACACGACCCGGGGAGGGACGCCGTGCGCCGCGCGCGGACGCCGTCACCGACGCGCCGGTGCTGGAGCTGAACGGCACGTGGCGCTTCCGGCTCAGCCCGACGGCAGCGGGCTCCGGTGCCGACTTCGTCCGCGAGGACTTCGACGACTCCGCCTGGGATCCGATGGCGGTGCCGTCGCACTGGGTGCTCGAGGAGTTCACCCCTCTCGCCGGCGGCCCGCGGCGGCGGATGCTCGGGACCGAAGAGGGACCCCTGTACACGAACACGGCATACCCCATCCCCCTCGACCCGCCACGGGTGTCGACCGAGAACCCGACCGGCGACTACCGTCTCGCGTTCGAGGTCCCCGCTGACTTCGGACCTGCCGTCCTCCGCTTCCAGGGCGTCGATTCGTGCGCCAAGGTCTGGCTGAACGGCGAGGAGCTCGGCTGGTCCACGGGCTCGCGGCTGCCGTTCGAGTTCGACGCCCCGGTCCGCGCCGGTCGCAACGTACTGGCAGTTCGCGTGCACCGCTGGTCGGCCGGTACGTACCTCGAGGATCAGGACATGTGGTGGCTGCCCGGCATCTTCCGTGACGTCGAGCTGATCGCGCGCCCGCAGGGAGCGATCGACGATCACTTCGTGCACGCCGATTACGACCACGCCACTGGTCTCGGGACCCTGCGCGTGGATGCCTCCGTGAACGCCGCGGTGGAGATCCCCGAGCTCGGCATCCTGATGTCCGCAGGCGAGACGGCCACCGTTCCGGTGGAGCCGTGGAGCGCAGAGAGTCCGCGGTTGTATCGCGGCATCCTGCGCTCGGCGGGGGAGCAGGCGGAGCTGGCCGTCGGGTTCCGTCGCGTCGAGATCATCGACGGCGTCTTCACGGTCAACGGGCGTCCGGTGACGTTCCGCGGCGTGAACCGGCACGAGCACCACCCCGACACAGGGCGGACGCTGGATCGCGACACGATGATCCGTGACATCGTGCTCATGAAGCAGGCGAACATCGACGCTGTTCGCACGAGTCACTATCCGCCCCATCCGGAGTTCGTGCGGCTGTGCGACGAATACGGGCTGTGGGTCGTCGTCGAGGTCGACCTGGAGACGCACGGCTTCATCTACGAGGGCTGGGAGCACAACCCGCCCGCGCTGCCGGAATGGCGCGACGCAGTCATGGATCGTCTGATGCGCACGGTCGAGCGCGACAAGAACCGGCCGAGCGTCGTCGTCTGGTCGCTCGCGAACGAGAGCATGACCGGCGACGGGTTCACCGAGATGCGCCGTTGGCTCGACGAGCGCGACCCGTCGCGCGCCGTGCTGTACGAGCGCGACCCCCGCTATCGCGACTCGGACTTCTACTCGCTGATGTATCCGTCCCTGGAACTGCTCGAGCAGATCGGACGGCGCGAGGAGCCGCGCGGCGGACGCCTGAGCATGCACGGGATGGTGTTCGACGCCGAGGGTGACGCGCCGGATGGGATCTCCGACGCCGACGACCAGCGCCGCCGCGGGCTGCCGTTCCTGCTGGTCGAGTACGCGCACGCGATGGGCAACGGTCCTGGCGGGCTGCAGGACTACTGGAAGGTCATCCGCGCGCACGACCGGCTGTGCGGTGCGTTCGTGTGGGAGTGGATCGACCACGGCTTCACCGCGCACACCGACGACGGCGCCGCATATACGATGCACGGCGACGACATCGACTACGAGCCGCGCGGGGGGCGGTTCAGCCTGCACGGTCTGGTGTTCAGCGATCGCACGCCGACGCCGGGTCTGGTCGAGCTCGCCAAGGCCCATGAGACGGTCCCGATCACGATCGGTGCGGGCCGGGTGGTGATCGCGAACGAGCGGCACAGCACCTCGACGGCGGACCTCGAATTCCGTTGGGCTGTCACGCGCGATGGCGAGCCGGTGGTCGACGGCGTGCTCGATGTGCCGACTCTGGAGCCGGGGGAGCAGTGCGAGATCGTCACGCCGGATGCCGCGGCCTCCGCGCTGCGGAGGGGGACACCGGGCGGCGACCTCGTCCTGACCATCGAGGCCGTGCTCGCCGTCGACACCGTCTGGGCGCAGGCGGGGCATGTGGTGTCGTGGGGACAGTGGGTGAACCGCGGGGAGGTTCCCCTGCCATCCGCGCTGTCGCCGCGCGCGGCGAAGACCACTGCCTCTGCGGCACGCGGGGCGGAAACTCCGTCCGCGGACGTGCACCGCGTCGGCCCCGGCGTCTTCGACGCACGCGACGGCCGGCTGCTGCGGATCGGCGATCTGGAGATCGACGGTCCCGTGCTCGACCTCTATCGCGCGCCGACCGAGAACGACCGCGGGCAGGGGGACACGAACAATCTCGCGGCCGTGTGGCGCAAGACGATGTTGAATCGCCTGCTTCACCGTGTGGATTCCATCGCGGCCGAGGGCGGCCGCCTCACGGTGCGCGGTCGCACTGCGCCGCGGACGCACCCTCATGGTGCCGCGTGGACGATGACGTGGACTGCCGACGGTGACGGGATCCGCCTGAACGCGGACGTCGATTTCGTCGGCCCCTGGACCGATACGCCCTACATGAACCGCGACATCCCTGTCCCGCGGTTGGGTCTGCTGTTCGGGCTGCCCGGTGCCGCTGAGCGCGTGACCTGGTTCGGTCGCGGTCCGGGCGAGACGTATGCGGATTCGTTCGAGGCGTCGCGCGTCGGCCGGTTCGCCGCCTCGATCGATGAGCTGCAGGTGCCGTACCCGGTGCCGCAGGAGAACGGTAACCACACGCAGACGCGCTGGCTCGAAGTCGGCGGCCGAGACCTGCCGACGCTCCGGGTCGAGGGTGAACTGGAGTTCGACTTCACCGCGCGCCGATGGACTTCGCACGATCTGGAGCGCGCCGAGAAGCCGCACGAGCTGGTCGATTCGGGACGCGTGTGGCTGAACATCGATCACGCGCAGCAGGGTCTCGGCTCCGCTTCGGTGGGACCGGCGCTTCCCGAGCGCTACCGGATACCGCGTGAGCGGACCGCGTGGAGCGTGCGGCTGTCGGCGGACTGACGGGATGATCCGCGTCCTGACCGGACGCGGATCATCGTCGCCTACCGAGCGGCGCTGAGGGCCGCGACGTCGACGAACAGGTCGTCGTCGCCGACCTGGCCGCCCTTCAGGAGCAGTTCGACGCCGTCGATCGCATCATCCGTGCTGTGCGCGCGCAGGATGACGACATTGCCCCACGGGTTCGCGACGATGGACAGGGACTCGACGCCGAGCAGCCGCGTCACGCGGCTGGATGTGTCCCCGCCGCACACGATGACGCGTCGCGTCGCGTGGGCGGCGACGGCCGTTGAGACGACGGATGCCGCGGCATCAGCGATCGCCTCGAGAACGGGACGGTCGATCACCGCTGCGGTGTCGGCATCATCCGAGGTGAGCACGACGTCGCGCCCGGCGTGCAGCGCGTCGATCACGTTCACGACGGCGGAGGCGTCGTCGTCGAGGGGCAGAGGCAGCACGAGCCAGCCCGCGGCGGCCGCGGCATCCGCCTGGCGGCGGGTCTGCGCGGAGCGGCTTCCCGAGACGACCAGGACGGGGCCGGTTTCAACGGTCTGCGAGGTCGGTGCGGGGGCGGTGCCGGCCGCTGCCGCGGCGATGCCGTGCGAGAGTCCGCCGGAGCCGATCGCGAACACGGGGGAGGTCAGTTCCTGCAGTGCCAGGCCGATCGCTTCGAGGTGCTCGTCCGTGAGCGCATCCAGCACCACGGCCGCCTCCGCGGCCTCGCGCAGGCGAGCGGGGAGCCGATCCATCTCGAGCAGTGAGGAGGCACCTATCGCGGCATCCGTCTGGTGAGAGATGTGCACGGCGAGGTCGGCCTCGGTCATCGGCGTCGACGGATGCCGGGACATCGTCGGCTGTCGATCGAGCCGGTGGATCGTGCCGCGTTCGGCGGCGAAGTGCTGACCGAACACGGTGTAGCGGCCGAAGTCGGGCTGGGCGAACAGCATCGGCACTGCGCGGTCGCCGAAGGCCTCCCGGCCGAGCTCGATCACCCGCCCGAGGCTTCCCACGGCAGCGGACGAGTCCGCAGTCGAGCATGCCTTGTACTGCACCAGTCGCGGATCCAGCCCGGCGAACGCGGCGAACACCGGTCGCAACTCGGCTGTCATGGCGGCGGGATCGAGCGAACGCGAGATGCCGGCCACGCCCACCACGTCGACTTCGGATGCGGCGCGACGCAGCGTCGCGGCATCCGGGAGCGCCGTGAAGAGGCGGCCCGTCCAGCCGCGCCGCGCGAACTGCAGCAGCGCGTCGACGCTGCCGGTGAAGTCGTCGCCGTAGAACGCGACGACCCCGCGTGAGGAGCTAGACACGGACGGGCCCGAACCGTTCGGCCGCGCGACGGATCGCGTCGGATGCCGAGAACGCATCGTCGGCGCTCTCGCCCCGCGCCGCGGATGCCCACGCCTCGCGCATGCTGGCGACGCCGGCCGCAGCCCCGTCCGGATGGCCGTGGATGCCTCCGCCGGCGAGCACCAGCAGATCGGTCGTGCCGACGGCCGCGTACGTCGCGTGGGCGAGCCCCGCCCACTGCCCGGAGGACAGCACCGGCACCGTCGGCGCGAGACTCAGGAGCGGTTCGCGCACCGCCGCGATGGAATCGAGCACCTGGTCGTCCGTCTCGTAGAACTTGTTGCTGATGCCGTTGGTGTGCAGGTGGTCGGCGCCGGCGAGCCGGGCCAGCTTCTGCCACGCCCGGAATCCTATCCCCACCTGATCCGAGCGCCCGAACGACCCGAACATCGCACGATGCCCGTGGATGGGGACCTCGCTGTGGCGACGCAGGAATTCGAGCCCCGGGATGCCGAGGAGATTGATGCAGGCCATGACGGCCGTGCCGCCGGCCGCGACGACCAGGTCGTGGTTCGCCTCGAGGCGACCGATGTCGTCTGTGATGTTGAAGGCGTACATCGGCTTGCGGCCGGTGCGGTCCGCGTACCGCTCCAGGACGGGCATGACAGCCCGTACCCGCTCGGCGAGCGGAGCGGACGGCCCGTTGCCCTGCAGCTCGTCGTCCTTGATGAAATCGATCCCCGCCTCGGCGAGCTGACCGACCACCTCGGCGAGATCGGCCGGCGACAGTCCGATGCTCGGCTTGACGATCGTGCCGATCATGGTGCCGTGCGGTCGGCCCATGAGGCGCCGTGTCCCCTCGATCCCGAAGGCGGGACCGGGATAGCGCTCGGCGAACGCGGAAGGCAGGTCGAGGTCGATGAGCCGGATGGCCGCGAGCTCCTTGATCTCGAACAGGTTGCCGGCCACGGCGGCGAGGAGGTTCGGCAGCGAGGGTCCGAAGTTGCCGAGCGGGAAGCGCAGCCGGAGGACGGCTCTCCGCCGCAGCGACGGATCGCCGATCGCCCCGGGCAGAGGGGCGGACCCCGTCAGCGGCACCTCCCGGATCGACTCGACCTGAGCGGCGAACCGTGCGCGCAGGTCGTCGGATTCGCGCTCCACCCGGACGAACGTCCCCGTCGACTGCTCGCCGGCGAGTACCTCGGCGGCGTGCTGAAGCGGCAGCGAGGTCTCGATGATGTACGTCGCGATGACGTGCTGTGGTTCCATGCGCGTCACCAGACCAGGGGGAGCCACACGGACATCTCGCCGGCGCCGCGGTTGCCCCACGCGTAATACGGCACGAGCCGCACGACGGCGGATGACGGCTCGACATCGGCGAGGTCGGCGTAGAGCGCATCCTCGTCGGTCGGCGGGAGCACGGCGATCTCGGTCTCCAGCGCCATGACCGTATGCCCGGCGATGTCGGCCTCGACAGGCGCGAACACGCCACCGCGTCGGAGTGCCGCCTGCTCGAGCGTCACTCCTGCCGGCAGGTCGGCGCTCTCCAGGCAGTACACGACGGGTCCGCGGCGCACCGCGACCTGGTTGGTCGTCTCCTCGGCGAGCCGGTGACCGCGCAGCACGCGCACCGGCATCGGGAGGGTCAGCTCGACCACGTCGCCGGTCGTCCATTCGCGCTCGATGCGCGTGTAGGACCCCGCGGCGGTGACGGCCACCGGCTCGCCGTTCACGGTGAGGACGGCATCCGATGACCAGCCGGGGATGCGCAGGTGCAGCGGGACTCGTCCTTCCGCTGCGGTCACCGTGAAGCGGACGGTCTCGCTCCACGGGTAGCCGCCGTCCTCGTGCAGGGCGAGCCGGCCGTGTTCGGTCGTGGCATCGATCGTGCTGCCGCCGTACAGGTGCACGAAGACACCGGCATCGCCGATCGATGCCGCGCGCTCATGGAACCTGGCCAGCGTGCGTGCGATGTTCGGCGGGCAGCAGAAGCAGCTGAGGTACGACTCCCGCAGTCGCTCGTCCGAGGGCGGCGGCGGAGGCGTCGGGTGCAGGGCGGTATCGCCCGGGCGGCGCAGCGGGAAGGGCAGGTCGCGCACCTGGCGCAGCGGGTTCGTGTAGAAGTACTCCGAGCCGGCCAGGCTGATGCTGGAGAGCAGGCTGTTGAACGCGACCTGCTCGATGACGTCCGCGTACTGCGCCTCGCCGGTGAGCGACAGCATCCGCTCCGCCCAGAAGATGAGGCCGATGTTGGCGCACGACTCGTTGTGGGCCGTCGTGTGCGGCAGCTGGTAGGCACGACCGTACGACTGGTGCACCCGGCTGATCTGCCCCTGCCACGGCGAGCCGTCGGGTGATGCGCCGTCGTACAGCGCTCCGGCGCCACCGGTGATGTAGAGCTTGGTGTCCACGACGTCGCGCCACAGCCGCGCGAGCACCGCCTGCAGCTCGGCGTCCCCGGTTTCGGCGACGAGGTCGGCCAGTCCGGCGTAGAGATAGTTCGCTCGGACGGCATGGCCGGCGACCACGGTCTGCTCGCGGACCGGGAGGCGGTCCTGGTTGTCGTCGCCGCCTTCGAAGTCGTCGCGGACGCGCACGAAAGCCTCGGACAGGCGCAGGTAGCGCTCCTCTCCGGTCGCACGGTACAGGTCGATCACGGCCATGTAGTGGGACGGGCAGATCGCGCTGCGGGCGAGTTCGACCGGCTTGTTCGTGGCGAGATCCTCCAGGAAGGATGCCGCCTTGCGCGCCGCATCCAGCAGCGTCGTCGAGCCGGTGACCTCGTAGTGCCTGACGCCGGCCGTGATGAGGTGGCCGAGGTTGTAGGTCTCGAAGTTGAAGCGGTCGGCGAGTTCGATCGCCTCCTGCCGATTACGGCTGGAGATGACCGTCGGGGTGTGCAGGTAGCCGTCGTCGCGCTGCACGGAGGCGATGAGCGAGGCGATCTCCTCGATGCGGGCGGCGAGCTCGGCATCCGGATCCGTCTCGAGGCGGGCGATCGCGGCCTCCAGCCACTTGTAGAAGTCGCCGTCCATGAAAGGCGGCCCGGAGTGCTCACCCTCTTCCAGTCCAGCGGCGATGCGGAAGTTCGTCAGTCCGGGGCTCACACTCGGATCGCTCAGCGAGGACCAGATCTGGGGGATGGTCACGTCGCGGGTGCGGTCGTGCACCTCGCCCCAGAAGCCGCTGGTCCAGCGTGCTCCGGTGGCGTCGAGCGGACGCAGACGAGCGTGTTCTCGCAGCGGAGTCGTCGCGGTCATTGGTGCCCCTTCCAGGTGGCGTTCACGTCACTGTAGTCATGATTCGATCACGAAGTGAATAGAATTTCAACCCTGACTGTTGACACACTTCGGATTTTTTCCTACTGTCATGGATGTACCTTTCGCACCCGTCAAGGAGGACGCCCCCATGGACTCACGCAGCAACCGTCGCCGGCTCGCGACGCTCGGCCTCGCACTCGCAGCGGTTGTCCCGCTCGCGGCGTGCGCCGGCGGCACCGGCGATACCGGATCCGAAGGCGGATCCGGCGCCGACCCCGAAACGTTCACCGTCATGACGGCGAACGAGAACCCCGTCCTGGAGGAGCAGCTCACCGCGCTCGCCGAGGGCGCATGCACCGCCGAGAACGAGGCGCTTCCGCTCGAGCACCAGAAGGTCGCACAGGCCGACACGGTGCAGAAGGTCACGCTGCTCGCGAGCCAGGACGCCCTGCCGACGCACACGATCGCCGGCACCGCTCTGATCCGCCCGGACGGCGACCTGGGCGCGGCAGGACTCGTCGGCGACCTCAAGGCCGCACTGGAAGAGGCCGGCACCTGGGACAACGTGCTCCCCGCCGCCGAATCCACGGTCGAGCAGGTCTACGGCGGCTTCGTCTCGATGCCGTATCAGTACAACATCGAGGGCATCTTCTACAACAAGCAGATCTTCGCCGACAACGGCGTCGAGGAACCGCAGACGTGGGACGACCTGCTCACGGCATCCGCGACCCTGCAGGACGCCGGCGTCGTCCCGATGACCGAGGCCGGCGCGAACGGCTGGCCGCTGACGCGCATCATGGGCCTGTACATCTACCGCAACGTCGGCCCAGAGGCCATGACCGCGATCCAGGACGGTTCGGCGAAGCTGACCGATCCGGAGTACGTCGCCGGGGCGCAGGCGCTGGCCGACTACGCGGATGCGGGATACTTCGGTGAGGGCTTCACCACCCGTGACGGCGACACGTCGTCGAACATGTTCCTCACCGGCAAGGCGGCGATGACCTACGACGGCACCTGGCTCCTCAGCGCCATCAACGACCCGGAGCGCAACCAGATCGGCGGTGAGAACGTCGGCTTCATGCCGTTCCCGGCCGTCGAGGGCGGCGAGGGCTCGATCGACCAGTACCCGGCCAACGCCGGTGCCCCGATGATCGTCAACGCCAAGCAGTTCGGACCGAAGGTCCAGGACTGGATCAGCTGCATCGCGGAGAACTACGGACAGCAGGCGCTGCAGGATGCCGGTGTCATCTCCGGCTTCGCGGTGAACGGCGAGGTCACCGACATCTCCGAGAACACCGCCGAGATCCAGGAGCGCATCGCCGGCATCGATGAGACCGTGCTGTGGTTCGAAGCGCTGTTCGACCCGAAGAGCAACTCGCTGGCTTCGACGAACGCGACGCTGCTGACCACGGGTCAGATGACGGCCGAGGACTACATGAAAGAGCTCCAGGCGAGCATCGACGCCAACAGCTGACCTTCGCCGACCTCCCGGAGACTCTCACCTCCGGGAGGTCGGTTCCTCCCCTGAGAGAAAGCAGTTTCGAGGATGAACTCGATCTTCGGAGATCGCAAGACGATCTTCATCCTGCTGGCCCCGGCACTCCTGCTGTACACGCTGCTCAAGATCGTACCGGTGCTCTGGTCGTTCGGTCTGTCCTTCTTCGAGGGGAACACGCTGCGCGGCTTCGAGTGGGTCGGCATCCAGAACTTCGCGACGTTCTTCACCGATGGCGCAGCTCTGCAGTCCATGTGGGTCAGCGTCTTCTTCGCGATCGTCGCGACGGTCGGGCAGGTCGCGCTGGGCTACGGCCTCGCTCTGCTCTACGTGTTCGTGCTGCGCAAGGGCTCGTCGTTCGTCCGCACCATCGTGTTCTTCCCCACCGTGCTGCCCACCGTCGCCGTCGCGCTGCTCTTCAAGAGCTTCGTGGCCGTCGGCGACAACCAGGGCCCGGTCAACGACATCATCAACTTCTTCGGCGGTGAGAGCGTCGAAGTGCTCGCGTCGACCGTCGGAACCATGTCGACCGCGATCGTCATGACGCTGTGGGGCTCGATGGGCTTCTACGCCGTGCTGCTGTACGCGGGCCTTCTCGACATCCCCGAGGAGGTCATCGAGTCGGCGCGTCTGGACGGCGCGAACGGACTGAAGCTCGTCCGCCACATCATCGTGCCGCTGTCGCTTCCGATCCTGATGTCCTCGATCATCTTCAGCCTCAACTCCACGCTCAAGGTCTTCGACAGCCTGCTCGCCCTGAACGGCGGCGGCCCAGGCACATCCACCGCGCCGCTCACGCTGTACATGTACCGCACGGCGTTCGAGTACGCGGAGTACGGCTACGGCTCGACGATCGCGATGGTGCTCACCCTGCTCTGCCTCGTGTTCACCCTGGCGATCTTCCGATCCTCTCGACGCAAGGCGGAGGCCTGACATGACGATCACTCACACGGACACCGCGGCGACCGTCGCCGTCCCCACGCGTCGCCGCCCCAGCCAGACCCGCCGCACGGCGGTGCGCCTGATCCGGCGCGTGCCGGTGTGGCTCATCGTGGCGCTGCTCATGATCGTGGTGCTCTACCCGCAGTTGTGGATGGTGCTCGGCTCGTTCAAGACGCAGGCCGAGTTCCTCTCGAACCCCGCACTGTCCCTGCCGGAGACCTGGCAGTTCGACAACTACATCCAGGCGCTCACGAACGGCAACGTCGGGCAGAACTACCTCAACAGCATCATCGTCACGATCCCGTCGGTGCTGCTGATCGTCTTCATCGGCGTCGCCGCCGGCTACGCGCTCGAGGTCATGATCTGGAAGGGTCGCGGCGGGGTGCTCCTGTACGTGCTCGCGGGCATCATGGTCCCTGGGCAGATGATCCTCGTTCCGCTGTTCATCGTGTACTTCCGGATGGGGATCACCGACACTCTGCTGCCGTTGATCATCACCTACACCGTGATGGGGCTTCCGTTGACGACGTTCCTCATGGCCACCTACTTCCGCTCGGTCCCGCGGGAGATCTTCGAGGCGGCCACGGTCGACGGCTCCGGGCCGCTGCGGTCGTTCTTCGTGATCGGCATCCCGATGATGAAGAACGCCATCCTCACGGTGGGTCTCGTGCAGTTCTTCAGCGTCTGGAACGACCTGCTCATCGCGCTGACGTTCACGACGCGTCCCGAGCTGGCGACGATCCAGGTGGGGCTGCTGAGCCTGAGCGACGAATACGGATCGACCCAGTACGGTCCGCTGTTCGCGGCGGTGAGCATCAACATCGTCGTCCTGCTGATCGTGTTCCTGGCGCTCAACAAGAAGATCATGGCCGGCATGTCCGGCGGCGCCCTCAAGGGCTGACAGTTGGGAGACTGGAAGACATGACCGCACCCCGCATCGCTTTTCTGCACACCGGAGCCGTGAACATCGCCCCGTTCGGCGCGCTCGCGGCCGAATTCCTCCCGGGCGCGACGGTCGTGAACTATCTCGACGACCGGATCGTGGCCGACCTCGGCGACGAGGCGAGGGCCGCCTCGGTGCCGGAGCGCATCGAGGATCTCGTGCGCGC
The DNA here is from genome assembly GCF_042267585.1 of Microbacterium sp. NPDC056234. Lineage (NCBI taxonomy): Bacteria > Bacillati > Actinomycetota > Actinomycetes > Micrococcales > Microbacteriaceae > Microbacterium > Microbacterium sp. NPDC056234. Next base: position 397,597 of record NZ_JBHJTE010000003.1, on the reverse strand, counting down.
AGCGGCCGCCGGTGGAGCGGATGCCGTGATGTTCACGTGCTCGTCGATCTCCGAGCTCGCAGCCCCCGCCGCTGCGGCTGCCGGCGTCAGTGTGCTGCGGGTCGACGAGGCCATGGCGGATGCCGCGGTCGCCGCCGGGCGCCGTATCCGCGTGCTGGCGACGCTGCCGACGACCTGTCGTCCGACGATCGGGCTGATCCAGGAGCGGGCGGTTCTCGCAGGCGCGGAGCCGGAACTGACCAGCGAGGTGATCGAGGGAGCTTTCGAGGCCATCGTCGGCGGCGATCGGGAGACGCACGACCGGCTGGTCGGCGCGGCGATCGAGCGCGGCGCTGCGGAGGCCGACGTGGTGGTGCTCGCGCAGGCCTCGATGGCGACCGCCGCGGAGGCCGTGTCCGTCGATGTGCCGGTGCTCACGAGTCCGCGTCTGGGCGTCGAGCGGCTGGCGGCTTCGCTGAGCGGGCACTGAGCGGACCGGCATTCCGCCCGGCTGCCGCAGCGTGCTGCTATGCCCGCAGCTGCTGGAGCGCGGCCGTCAGACGCTCGCCCATCAGCCGGTAGCCTGCGGCATCGGGATGGACGCCATCCGACAGCAGATGCGCCTCATCGAAGCCGAGGATGCTCGGACCGTCGATGAGATGCAGCAGGTCATCGTCCGTCCCTGAGACGACCTCGATGATGGCTTCGCGAACCCCGTCCAGCGTCATACCGACCGCATTCGGCGAGTGTTCCAGTCCCGGTGCGACGATCGGCGTGATCACGGCGATCGGCGCCGACGGGTGCGCGGCGCGCACCTGGTCGATCAGGCCTGCGACCTGCGGGGCGAAGGCGCGCGGCGACATCGACGCGTTGCCCATCACGTTGATCCCCAGGCACAGGCTGATGATGTCGGCCGGCACCGTTGCGATCGTGCGGGTCGAGACCGGGTCGAGATGGCACTGCCCGCCGAATCCGAGACAGGTCAGGTCCCAGTCGAGAGCACGCGCGACGAGCGCAGGCCACGTCTCGCTCGGCCCGCTGGCGGCGTTGCACTGCGAGATCGACGATCCGTAGGTCGTCCATCGGGTGGGTGCGGCCGCGCGGGGGGTGGCCGGCCCGCTCAGCTGCACCGAACGGATCCACGTCTCGCCGACCTGCGGCAGCCATGCCTGCACCCGATGCGTCCCCGCCGGGAGGGAGACGTCGAAAACGAACGCTCCGGCGACGAGGTCGATGCGGCGATGCAATTCGCCGTCGACGAGGACATCGATGCGCGCATCGCGCGGGATGTCGAGCAGAAGATCCCCGCCGAGTGCGATGCTCTCGGCGTCGGTGTCGACGTCCAGCCGGACCCCGACCGACTGGCGCGCGTTCGTGATCAGGTCCGGAGCGAACGCCCGATCCAGGAGGTCCGGGAGCAGCCGCCAGGAGCGCACCGCACCGTCGCGCTCTTCCCAGCCCACCGCTCCGCGCCAGGCGTCGGGTCTGATGTTCGGTCGAAGATCATGGGCCACGTCTGATGAGCGTAGTCGATGCGACACCGACTGAACAATCGTTATACGTACGGACTGGCCGATTGTTTCAGAACAGAGCTTCCGAAGGGGCGACTGAACGGTGAATCGTTTGTGCCGACGTCTGCTGGACCATTACGATCTGAGGATGGTTACTCTGCGGGATGTCGCCGGCCACGCCGGGGTCTCGGTGTCGGTGGTTTCGCGCGTGCTCAATTCCGATCCGTCCGTCAGGATCCGGCCGGAGACGCGGCAGCGCATCCTCGATTCCGCGCAATTGCTCAGGTACTCGCCGAACTCGGCAGGGCGAGCGCTGCGTCGCTCGCGCACCCACATGCTCGCCTTCGTGGTCCCGGATGTCACCAACGCCACTTTCACGGATCTCGTGAACGGCGTCGAATCGCGCGCGCTGGATCATGACTACTCGGTCGTGCTGGCGTCGAGCCCGAGGATGCAACCCGGCAGCGACGGGTTCGCCCGCCTGCTGAATGAGCGCCTGGTGGACGGGGTGCTGCTGCAGAAGGGCGATGAAGCGCCTCTCGACCTCGTCGCGCGAGCTCTCTCGCATCCGGAGCGGACCGTCCTGATCAACTCCGGCCCGGTCGACGGCGTGACCACCCTCGCGATCAACGACGTCACCGCCGGTGCGCTCGCCACGCGGCATCTGATCGAACTCGGACACACCCGTATCGGCTACGTCGGCGGCGTTGCGACCTCCGACACCAGTGACCGACGGCGCGCGGGGGTCGAGCAGGCGCTCACTGAGGCCGGACTGGCTCTGGCGCCCGAGCACACCACCACTCTGGGCTACACCTACCGATCGGCGCGGGATGCCGCGCGGCTGCTGCTCGGTCGTCCTCCCGCACCGACAGCCGTCGTCGTCGGAAACGTGAACGCCGGAATCGGTGTGCTGACCGAGGCGGCTCAGATGGGCATCCGCGTGCCGGACGACCTGTCCGTCGTCGCGATCCACGACATCTGGCCGGCGATCACCTGTGCGCCGGCATTGACCACCATCCGCCTGCCCATGGCGAACCTCGGAGCCGCCGCGGTGGACCTGCTGCTCGCCGGGCTCGAGAAAGCCGCGAGCCCAGCAGGACCGACCAGCGGAATCGTCGATGATCCCGCCCCGGAATTGGTGCTGCGCGCATCGACGGCGCCGCCGCCGACGGTGTGACACAGGGAGCCGGCATCAGGGCTCCGGAATCGGATGACCGCCGGATCGACTCGCCTCGTGCGCCGCTTCCAGCACGGCCATCGTGCGCAGCACGTCTTCCGCGGAGGTCGGCAGCGAACTCGATTCGCCGGTGACGTAGCGCTGAAGCGCGCCCATGGTCCCGATGAACGCGTCGGGGAACCATGTTCCCTCGACGGCGACGTCCCGCCAGCCGTCGCCGGTGCTGAGCTCGAGCCGATCCGCACCGCCGTGCGGGTAGTCCAGCAGCAGCCCCAGCTGGGCGCGGATGGCGCCGTCCGTGCCGTGCCAGAGGACGGCGGACTCCTGATGCTCCGGACCGAACGCGTGGTCGTGGTTGGTGCTGATCGTGACACGCAACGGCCGGTCGGCGTAGTGGAGCAGATACCCCGTCCGCGTGCTGGCCAGCGGTTTGCCGGGGTGGGCCACTGTGACAGCGCTGACCCCGCTCGGATCCCCGACGAAGGAGCGCACGAGGTCCACGTAGTGCACCGAATGCATCGGCATCTCCATGCGCTCGAGCCCGAACACGCGCGGGAACAGCTCCCACCGCGTCTCGACTCTCACCAGGACCTCGATGTCGATGAGCTCCCCGATGGTGCCCCCGGCGATCAGAGCGCGCGCCGCCGCGACGTGCGGAGCAAACCGCAGCTGCGTGTTCACCGAAGCCGTGAGCCTCTTGCGGCGGATGATCTCGACCAGGTCGCGCGCCTGCGCAAGCGTGTATCCCAGGGGCTTCTGCAGTTGCACGGCAGCGCCGTCGGGGAGCGCGTGCAGGATGGCGGCGAAGGCGTCGGGCATGACGGCCACGTCGTAGACGGCCTCCCTGCCGTGGGCCGTGACGGCAGCCGCGAGGTCCGCATGCGTGGTCGGCACGTCGAACGCGTCGGCGAGATCACGCGCACGGCCGGAATCGAGGTCCACGACCGCTGCGACCGGCAGACCTGCCTTCCGGTAGGCCGGAAGGTGCGCGTCACGGGCGATCCCGCCGGCGCCGATCAGGACGATCGGCAGCGGACGGCTGGGCGGTCCGGCAGCATAGGCCGCGTCGGGGGAGTGCTCGGGACGCATCACGGTGCCAACCCGTACACGCGGATGGCAGTCCGCTGCCGCAGCGCGTCCGCATGATCGGGGTCGAGGGCGTCGACAGCGGCGACGAGCGCGCTCAGCGCGGAATCGGTCCCGCCGGCGACGGTGCCCATGGGCCAATCGCTGCCGAGCATCAGCCGATCCGGTCCGAACGAGGCGAGCGCGATGGCCAGGATCGTCTGCAGTCGGTCGGCCGTGACGGAGGCATCCGTATCGGTCGGATAGATCCCGGAGATCTTCGCGACGACGTTCGGCAGCGAAGCGGCCTCTGCGAACCGGTCGGCCCAGCGGTCGTGATCGGCAGGAGACCCGACCGGCGGTTTGCCCAGGTGGTCGAGCACGATGGTCAGGTCAGGATGCCGGCTCGCGAGCATGCTCAGATTCTCAAGGTGGCGAGGCGCGACGGAGACGTAGTCGAGCGGAACCCCGGCGGCCGCGAGCTGATCGAGGCTGCGTCGCTGGTCAGCGCCGAGGATCCAATCCGGGTCTGGCCGATCGTGGGTGAGATTGCGCACGCCGATGAAGCCGGGGTCGGTCGTCAGCTGGGGGAGGAGGTGCGCGACGATCGACGGCTCCTCCAGCGGCAGATAGCAGACGGCGCCGGCGACGCGGGATTCGGAAGCGGTCAGCTCGAGTAGGAACCGCGTCTCCTCGAGCGTCTCGTCGGCCTGGACGAGCACGGCACGATCGAACCCGTGCGCGGCCACCGCCGCGAGGCCCTGCTCCAGGGGATGGTCGGTGCGCAGCGGTTCCGGCGCATCGTCGAGCCAGCGATACGACGAGCGAGCACGGACCCAGACGTGCAGATGCGTGTCGATCATCCGCCTTCACCTCGCTTGTTGACGACGTACAGATGCACGAGCGACAGGACGACCTCGCCGTGCTGGTTGGTGACCCTCACCTGCTCATCCACCCGGCCGAGCTCGGAACGGCGTGGATGATCGGCGATCGTGGTGATCTCCGCCTCCACGGTAATGGTGTCGCCGAGGAAGACCGGTTTGACGAACCGGATCCGGTCGTAGCCGTAGCTCATCGCCTGCGGATTCACGTCGCCGGCGGTCATCCCGACGGCGATCGCGATGACCAGCGTGCCGTGCGCGATGCGTCCGGCCAAACCGGCCTCGTTCACGCACCAGTTCTCATCCATGTGATGCGGGAAGAAGTCGCCGGTCTGCCCGGCGTGCAGGACGACATCGGTCTCGGTGATGGTGCGCCCGAGGGTGCGTCGGACCTCGCCGGTGGCGTAGTCCTCGAGGTATCGATCAATGACGAGCATGTACCGCTCCTGAGGATTCGAACAGCAGATCCAGATCCGCGAGCACGTCGGGTGCCGGTTCGCGAGTCAGCAGCCCTCGGTGCACCCGCTCGCACGCGGCATCCTGTACCGCCATGTAGTCGGGATGCTGCGGGCGCAGGCTCGCCAGCTCGAGGGTGCGGCGCGTGCCGGCGAAGAACCCTCCGGTCAGCTCGTCGAGCGCGGCATCCGTCCAGGCGGACACATGGCCCGGCTGCCCGCCGGCCCGCGCATACACTCCGCGCTGCACCTCCCCCGTGGCGACCCAGGAGGCGAACGCGATCGCCTCATCGCGGTGCGCCGTGCGGGCCGAGACGGCCAGGCCGGCACCGCCGAGCATCGAGCCGCGCGGCTGGCCGTCGATCTGTGGAATGTCGGTCCAGCGCAGCCGGTGCTCGCGGAAGCCCGCCCTCGCATAGTTGCTGTAGCCGTACAGCAACGGCGCATACGCCCAGCGGTTCGATGCGGCCAGACGGTCCGCGGTCTGGATCGGGTTCTCGTGGAGGCATTCGGCGGGGACGAGGTCGCGCAGCCGGCCGAGCAGTTCCCAGGCCTGCGTGAATGCGTCCGGGGCGGCGAACCCGCCCCGACCGGCATCCGCGTCCTGCAGGGCGGACGACAGTGTGAAGACGGACGCGAACGCGTCGATCGGCTTGGCCGGCCAGAGCACGCGACCGTCGCGCGCCAGGTCGAGGACGTCCGGCCACGTGCGCGGTGGCTCGGCAAGCAGATCGGGCCGGTACGCCGCCACCTGTGCTGCGGCGTCTATGGCGAGGGCGTACTGCGCGCCCTGCCAGCGGTAGCTCGCATCGGAGCGGCCGACGAAGGCGTCCGGGCCTTCGCCATCCGGAAGCGGAGCGAGCAGCCCGGCGTGCGCGGCCTGCGGGATGTGCGGGTGGTCGATGACGAGGAGGTCGTACGAGCGCGTCAGGGATTCCAGGTCCTGGTCGGCGAAGGCCTGCAGGGAACGCGCCTCCCACTCCACGTCGACGTCATGTCCGGCATCCGCGTAGGCGCGGGAGGCCGCGACGATGCTGTCCCGACCGCGCTCGTGGTCCCAGGTGATACCGCGCAATCGGACGGTCACGAGATGCCCCCGCCGACCGGCTCCCTCGCGGGGGCCAGTTCGGTGCGGACCCTCTCGGTGTCCGCACCGAGTACGGGGGCCGCGCCGGTGCCCCAGAGGCGCTCGCCGTCCAGACGGAACGGAAGGCGAGTCGTCGTCACCGTGGTGCGTGCGCCGTCGCTTTCCTCGCGTTCGAGCGTCTGGACCATGTCTATCGCTCGGAAGCCGTCGTGCTCGACCAGCTCGTCCACGGTGTGCAGGGGAGCGCACCAGATGTCGGCGGCGTCGAGCACGGTGAGCCAGCTCGCCGTGCTGCGCGTGCGGAGCCGGTCGGCGATCAACGTCTCGATGCGACTGCGCTGATCCCACCAGGTCGCGGGATCGGTGAGCTGCACGAGCTCGGGGATCTGCAGCAGAGCGCCCAGTCGCGGCACCGGGTTCATCGCGATCGACAGGTAGCCGTCCGCCGTCGGATAGACACCGTACGGCGCGGGCAGATACGTGTGCGCGCTGTGCGGGCCCCGCGGATGCTGCTTGCCGACGGCATCCGGTTCCGTGAGCCGGACCGAGAGCATCTCGAACTGCAGGTCGAGCATCGCCTCGAGGAGCGAGGTCTGCACCTGACCGCCGATGCCGGTGCGCAGCCGCCTCAGCAGCAGGGCCGTGATGCCGTGGGCGAGATGGCAGGAAGCGAGATGGTCGGCGATGGCGATTCCGACGGGACGGGGCTCGGGATCCGCCTGCACCCACGGCAGGGCGGCGATCGACTGCGCCAGAAGGTCCTGACCCGGGCGATCGCGCCACGGCCCATCGTCTCCGTATCCGGTGATCGAGCCGTAGACCACACCGGGATTGGTGGCCCTGACGGTGTCGTAGTCCAGCCCGAGCCGCTTCATCACCCCGGGGCGGAAGTTCTCCACGACCACGTCCGCCTGCTCGGCCAACCGACGAACGAACGCGAGGTCATCAGGGTCCTTGAGGTCGGCCGCCACGCTCTGCTTGCCCCGGTTCATGGCGTGGAAGGAGACCGTGTCCGCGCCCGCACGCGCGCCGGCGAACGCCAGTCCTCGACCGATGTCACCGATCAGCGGGCGCTCGATCTTGATCACGCGTGCGCCGAGGTCTGCGAGGCGCAGAGCCGCCACGGGGCCGGCGAGGAACTGGCTGAAGTCGAGGACCAGGAATCCGTCCAACGGACGGAGCGGCCCCTGCTGCGCGGTGGTCATGATGCGTGCTCCTGGGAGAAGTCGGCGATGGTGAGGCGCACGGGGCGCCCCGGAACGAGGTCGAGGACCCGCTCTCGGGAGCCGTGCACCACACGCACGCTCTCGACGCACCGGGGCAGTGGTGTGAACGTGACCTCCGTCAGCGCGCCAGCGCTCCATCGCAGATCCACGACGATCCCGCCGCGTGCACGCAGGCCTCGGACGTCGCCGTCCGCAAGCCCTGGCGGCAGGGCAGGCAGCAGCTCGATGCAGCCGGCGTGCGACTGCACGAGGCATTCGACGAGCGACGCCACGATGCCGAGGTTGCCGTCGATCTGGAATGGCGGATGGGCCGAGAACAGGTTGCGGTAGAGGCCCCCTCGCCAGCGCCCGCCACCGGGCCCGGGTTCGATCTCGATGTTGCGGCGGACGAACAGGTCGAGCAGGCGGCCCACGGCCGCCGGCTCGTGCAGGCGGGCGCGCATCGCCAGCTTCCAGGCGAGTGACCAGCCGGTGCCCTCGTCGCCGCGGGCATCCAGGCTTCGGCTCGCCGCTTCCGCCACGCGGGGTGATGGCGGGGCATCGGTCGGATGCACACCGACCAGGTGCGCGATGTGGCGATGGCGCGGATCGTGCATCCTGTCGAGGCCGTCCCATTCGCGCAGCAGCCCGTCGTCGTCGACGCCGATCTCGGGGATCAGCGGCAACGCGGCTTCCGCCTCCGCGCACAGCTCTGCGGATTCGGGACGCAGTCCGTAGTCGTCGGCGACCCGCAGCAGCGAACGCAGCAGATGGCGGGACAGCTCGAGGTCCATCGTGGAGTCCGCGGCCACGGACGAGATCGATCCATCCGGTGCCACGAACCTGTTCTCGGGCGACGTCGATGGCGAGGTGCCGAGCGAGCCGTCGGGGCGCGGTTCGAGCCAGTCCAGGACGAACCGGGCCGCGCCCGTCAGGATGGGCCAGAACCGGCGGGCGGCGTCCTCGTCGCGGGTGAAGGTGACCCGGTCGATCAGGTGGGAGCTCAGCCAGACGCCGGCGAAGGGCCAGAACGCCCACGCAGGGTCATGGGTTCCGTCGCCCATCGGATCCGCGAAGGCCCAGATGTCGCTCGCATGGTGCGCCACCCAGCCGGACGATCCGTAGATGCGCTCGGCAGGTTCGCGCCCGCGCTCGGACAGCGCCGCGACGAGATCGAACAGGGGCTCAGCGCACTCGGCCAGGCCAGTGGTCTCGGCGAGCCAGTAGTTCATCTCGAGGTTGATGTTCATCGTGAAGTCCGAGCTCCACGGCGGCTGCATCTGCTGGTTCCACAGGCCCTGCAGATTCGCAGGGGTTCCGCCCGGCCGCGAACTCGAGATCAGCAGATAACGACCGTAGTTGAACAGGAGGGCGACCAGTTCCGGCGCATCGGCGAACCCCGTGGCGGCCGCGTCGACGAGGGCGTCCGCGTCCGCTCCGATCGCGCCGCGCTCCCGCGCCGGCCCGAGCCGCAGTTCCGCGCGGTCGTAGAGCTCGGCGTGCGCGGCGGCGTGCTCGTCGCGCAGCCGCCCGATGCCGATGGCTGCGGCATCCCGGCACAGCCTTCTGGCACGGACGAGGGCGTCCGCGGCATCCGGTTCCGGGTCGTGCCCCAGCTGCGCGAACGTGGTCTGCACCGCGACGATCAGCGTCGTGTCGCCGTCGACCTCGACGACGACGCCCTCGGGGGTGGAGCGGGTGCGCACGGTGTCGCCGACCGCACGGATGACGACCGCTGCCTGCACTCCTCGGGGCTCAGCGGTCCACCGGACGGGATCGGGTACCCGCTGGTAGGCGGGCACGACGTCATCGGGCGCGCGGAGCACCGCCCACGCCTCCGACTCGGCGGCTTCGGCCTGCTCGACGCGCAGCGGGGAATCGAGCACGAAGGACACCGGACGCTGTGCCGCGGAGATCTCGATGACGAGGACCTGATGCGGATCGCTCACGAACGCCTGCTGGGTCACCTCGGAGCCGCGGGTCCAGGCGACCGCGGTGCGCAGATCCAGCCCTCGCGCGTAGTCGGTGGAGCGCTGGATCGGGTCGTGGGGTTCGAGCGGGCGATCGTTCTCGGGGACGACGTCGTCCTGAGGCGAAGGGTCGGGTGCCGGGGCCCCTGTCGTGCGGCGCAACCGGGCGAGCGGCTGGAACGACTGCGGGTACGAGTGCTGCAGCAGGCGCAGGGCGTCTTCTGCCGCCACGTGGTCGCCCGCGGCGATGGCCGCTCGCGATGTCGAGATCGCGGCTCGCGCGGTCTCGGAACTGACGGGGTGGGGATCTGGTCGCCGTCCAGGCCCCGACCAGACGGAGCCTTCGCTGAGCCAGATCAGCTCGTGCTCCTCGCGACCGTAGACCATGGCGCCCAGCCGGCCATTGCCGATGGGCAGCGCCTCGACCCACTCAGCGGCCGGGCTCGTGAACTCGAGCGCATGCATCGGGGATGACAACTCTGACAACATCCTCACCTCAGGTAATCGTTTTACTGATCAAGGACACCTTAGACGGTTGACCGGGAGATAGCGCAACATTTCGAGTGGCCGAGATTTTGCGGCATTGGTAATGAAGCGAACACGCGCCGAATATTTACTCGGGGTTGCATCCGCGTTGATTCGATGGCTAGGATCCAGACAATCGATTTTTCGGACGACGAGGTCTCAGCGCATCCCCGCTCCTGCGGCGGCATCGGTAGGCGCCATGGGCCGAGCTCATCGACAAGGAGTGTTCAGCGGTGGTGCAGATCGACGTCGAAGCGCCCAAGGCGCGTGTGCGAAAGGCGGAGGGGCCTGCGACGGCATCCTCGTCAGCCGGACGCGCCGGACGGAAGACGTCGCGGCGTCGGCCCGGAAGGCTGCGAAGGTCCATCCGGCGGCACTGGCAGCTGTACCTGCTCGTGATCCCGCCACTGCTGTACTTCGCGCTGTTCAAGTACGTGCCGATGGCGAACGCGGTCATCGCGTTCAAGGACTACAACGTCATCGAGGGCATCTGGGGCAGTGCCTGGGCCGGCTTCGAGCATTTCGAGCGGCTCTTCTCCAACCCGGCGTTCGGCACGATCGTCAGCAACACATTCCTGCTGAGTCTCTACGCCCTGATCGCGAGCCTTCCGATCCCGATCATCCTGGCGCTCGCATTGAACGAGGTCCGCGGACGCTTCTTCAAGCGCACGGTCCAGATGGTGACGTATGCGCCGTACTTCATCTCCACCGTGATCATCGTCTCGATGGCGATCCTCATCCTCTCGCCGCGGATCGGGATGCTGAGCACGGTCACCGGATTCTTCGGCCTGCCCGCGGTCGACTACCTGGCTCAGCCGGACTTCTTCCGGCACGTGTACGTGTGGAGCGAGGTCTGGCAGACCGCCGGTTACTCGGCCGTCATCTACATGGCGGCGCTCGCCGGCGTCGACCCGGCTCTCTACGAGGCGGCCAAGGTCGACGGAGCCAATCGGCTTCAGAAGATCTGGCACGTCGACCTGCCGAGCATCACGCCGACGATCGTCGTCGTGCTGATCCTGTCGGTCGGCAGCATCATGGTCGTCGGCTTCGAGAAGGCGTTCCTGCTGCAGAATCCTCTCAATCTCTCGCAGTCGGAGATCATCGCCACCTACACCTACAAGATCGGCATCCAGAACGCCGACTTCAGCCTCGGAACGGCCGTCGGGCTGTTCAACTCGGTGATCAATCTTGTGCTCCTGCTCGGGGTGAACGCCGTGTCCAAGCGTGTGACGGGGAACGGACTGTGGTGAACAACGCGAAGATGGCTCAACGCAACCTCGGTCGATCGACCAAGGTGCGCGAATCCACGGTGGACCGATTCTTCCTCGTCGGCGTCTACATCCTCCTCACGACCTTCCTGCTCGTCGTACTGCTGCCGTTGTGGTTCATCGTCGTGAGTTCGTTCAGCAGTCCTGCCGCGGTGTCGGCCGGAGAGGTGTTCCTCTGGCCGGTCGATTTCACGCTGCGCGGGTACGAGGTGGCGTTGAGCAGCCCGCAGATCCTCAAGGGCTTCGGCAACTCGCTGTATTACACGGTCGTCGGCACCGCCATCAGCGTCGCCCTCACCGTGATGATCGCCTATCCGCTCTCGCGGGTCGATTTCGTGGGGCGCAAGGTGCTCACCGGCGCCGTCGTGTTCACGATGCTCTTCGCCGGCGGGTTGATCCCGACCTATCTCGTGGTGCAGTCGATGGGGATGCTCGACACGCGATGGGCGATGCTGATCCCCAACGCGGTCGCCGTGTGGCCGACGATCCTCGCCATCACCTACTTCCGTACGGCGATCCCCGATGAGCTGCGGGAGGCTGCCGAGATCGATGGTGCGAGTGACCTCCGCACCCTCTGGAAGGTGGTCCTGCCGCTCTCGGGACCGATGATCGCCGTCATCGCGCTGATGTACGCGATCGTGCAGTGGAATTCCTACTTCGATGCTCTGATCTACCTCCGCGACGACAGTCTGTATCCGCTGCAGCTGGTGCTCCGCAACATTCTGATCCTCAACAACGACGCGGGTGGCGATGCGACCTCGGCGCTGGAGAGACAGCAACTGGCGAACCTTCTCAAGTACTCGCTCATCGTGGTCTCGACGGTCCCGATGATGCTCATCTATCCGTTCGTGGCGCGCTATTTCACCAAGGGACTGCTCCTGGGCGCCGTGAAGGGCTGATCCATACCCGGCCGCCAGGACGCCCGGTCCTGGCGGCTCCCACCTCACGATGAAGAGAGGCAACACATGAAACGCTTCACCCGAACCGTGGCGGCGATCGCCGCCGGCGGTCTCGCCCTGACGCTGGGCGCGTGCGCGCCGCAGGCGGAGAAGCCGGCCGACGACGGAGTGATCAAGATCTTCAGTCCGCAGGGCGCGGATTCGGATCTCAACACGAACGAGTTCACGCTCTTCCTCGAGGAGGAGTTCGACGTCGACCTGCAGTTCGAGACGACGACGTGGGACGCAGGGTCCGCATCCGAGGCCCGCCAGATCGCGCTGGCCAGCGGGAACTACCCCGATGCGTTCCTGATGATCCCGTGGGTCGATCAGTTCACCCAGGCGGAGCTGATCAAGTTCGGCAAACAGGGTGTGATCCAGCCGCTGAACGACCTTCTCGAGGAGAACGCTCCCAACCTGGTCAAGGCGTGGGAGGAGAACCCTGAATGGGAGCAGCTGGCCACCTCCCCGGACGGCAAGGTCTGGGGGCTGCCCCAGTGGAACGACTGCTTCCACTGCACATACCCGTCGAAGCTCTGGATGAACTCGGCGTGGCTGGATGCCGTGGGCATGGAGCAGCCGACGACACCCGACGAGCTCCGAGCGGTGCTGACCGCCTTCCGCGACCAGGATCCCAACGGCAACGGTCAGGCCGATGAGGTGCCGCTGTCCGGCACACCGGGAGCGAACTCGGTGCTGCCCTACCTGATGAACCCGTTCGTCTACGTGCCGGCGGCCACGACCGATGCCTCCATCCCCGCGTCCCTCGCCCTGGACGGCGACACCGTGACGCTGCAGCCGACCTCCGACGGATGGCGTGACGGGCTGCGCTTCGTGAACTCGCTCTATGAGGAGGGCCTCGTCGACGAGTCCGCGTTCACGCAGAATCAGGACGCGCTCCTCGCTCTCGGGGACGTCGCCGGCGCCCCGATTCTCGGGGCGGCGACGGTCGGGCATCCCGGTGTCTTCGTGACGATCGGGCAGGAGGATGGTCGTGACAAGCAGTACGATCCGGTCCCGCCGCTGACCGGACCGAACGGCTCGTCGGCTTCTGAGCTGCTCTCTTCGGTGCCGGGGGCATCGCTCGTCATCACGAACAACGCGAGCGACGAGGATGCCGCGAACCTCGTGAAGATCGTCGACTGGATGATCGACTACGACAACCACCTTCGTGCCGAATGGGGCGAGGAGGGCGTCGCGTGGGACCGGCCCGCCGCGGGGGATGTCGCGCTGGACGAGTCGCTCGAGCCCTTGTATCTGCGTCACCGGCTGAGTGGTGCCGAGGCGACGCAGAACGCCAACGTGGCCTGGGGGCCGCTGGCGCAGTACTACGGAAGCACGGAGTTCCGCGGCGCACAGGTGGTGTCGGAGGACATCTACGATCTCGCCGGGTACGAACGACGCCTGTTCGAGGCCACTGAGCCCTACGCGGCGAACAGCCCGACCGAGGCGTTCCCGTATTGGAATCTCTGGATCCCCGAGGCCGATTCCTCCGAGCTGTCGACCGTGCAGACGAACATCGAGTCCCTCGTGCAGCAGGCCAGTGCCGAGTTCGTGACCGGTGTGCGCGACATCGAGAGCGACGCCGACTGGCAGACGTTCCAGGACGCCCTCGTCTCGAACGGCAGCGACCGCTACCTCGAGATCTACCAGACGGCGTGGGACGCGTCGAAGTAGGAGTTCAACGGTGAAGGCCTCCCGTCGAGAAGTCAGACAGCTTCACGACGGGAGGCCTTCGCCATGTCACCGGGGCCGGGCCGTTCGAACCGGCCCTTCCCACATCAGCGCTCCGCGAGCGCCTCGGCCGTGCGCAGGTCGGTGACGAGGGTCGTCACCCAGTCGCCCGCCAGTGCTCCGTGGATCGCCTCGAGCTTGCGCTCCCCACCGGCGATGCCGACGCGGCGGGGGATGCGGAGCAGGTTCTCGACGGTGATCGCGATGATGCGGTCGTCGAGAGCGCCGAGGACGCGCGAGCCGTCGGAGCGGAAGATGCGGTGGCAGATGTCGCCGACGGCACCCTGCCCGAGCAGAACCTCTCGCTCCTCGGCGGCGAAGGCGTTGCCGCTCGTGGCGAGCACGTCCGACGGCTCGATGCTGCCGATCCCCATGATCGCCATCGTGAGCTCGTTCCAGTGCCGGCTGACCTCCTGCATGGAGGGATCCGACAGCAGGCTGTCGCGGATCCCGGCGTCGGCCACGACCCCCGGTGCCTGCACGTAGACGGGTTCCGCACCGAGGGTGCGAGCGAGCTCTCCGAGAATGCGGTTCGAGTGGCTCTGGGCTTCGGGTGCGCCGACGCCGCCGAGGAGTTGCACGACCTCGGTCGCACCTCGAACCGTGAAAGGGCGCATCCGGTCGACCATCGCGAGGATCGTCTGGCTCCACGAGGAGACGCCGATCCGGTCGGCGCCGGACAGCGTCGCCTCCAGATACGCCGCGGCTCCGGCGCCCAGCGAAGCGAGCAGCTCTCGCTCGTCCGCGTCGGGGGCGACATCGACGACGACCGCTTCGGAGAGGCCGTACCGCTCTTCGAGGCGCTCTTCGAGTTCGGCGTGAACGCCGGGAGCGACCGTCACGATCGTGCGGACGATGCCGACCGCCTCGGCTCGTTTCAGCAGCCGCGAGACCTTGGCCTGTGAGATATTGAGGGCGGTGGCGATGTCTGCCTGCCGGATGCCGCGTTCGTGGTACATCCGCGCGACCTTCGTGAGCAGGCGGACCTGGCCGTCGGCGGGGCGGGTGTAGCGGGGTAGGGACACGAGGACTCCGATCGTAGCGAGCCGATTGCGGATTCGCTAACGAAAGGATATTCACTCCGGCCACGCGGCGCCAGTGCCGACTCCTGCGCAGCCCGGGCCGACTCAGGCGACGACGATCGTGCGCATGTGCACACCCGCTCCGACGATCTCCTGCTCCGCGCCCGGCAGATCGATCACGGCATCCGCGCCGATCGGAACCCGCAGTTCGACGTGCAGCCGGCCCCCATCGATCCGCCAACCGACGGATGCCTCACCGTACGCCGTGATCTGACGGGCGGATGCCGAGGTGAGCCCGCCGCCGGGACGGGGCGCGAAACGGATGCGGCGGTAGCCGGGGGTCTCGGGCGCGAGACCGGCGATGACGCGATGCATCCAGTCGGCCACCGCACCCAGCGCATAGTGATTGAAGGATGTCATCTGCCCGGGGTTCACCGTGCCATCCGGCAGCAGCGAGTCCCAGCGCTCCCACACCGTCGTCGCGCCCTGTTCCACCTGGTAGAGCCAGGACGGGCACTCGCGCTCGAGCAGCAGATCGTATGCGGCATCCAGCTGGCCGCCGCCGCTGAGCGCGTCGGACACCAGGGGGGTGCCGACGAACCCGGTCGCGATGCGGTTGCCCGCCTCGTGCACGAGGTGAGCGAGGCGGGTCGCCGCGGCATCGCGAAGCGCGGGGTCGGTGATGAGGTCGAAGCGCAGCCCGAGCGCGTACGCGGTCTGCGCATCGCTGGTCATGGTGCCGTCGGCGGTGACATACGCTGCCGTGAACGCGTCGGTGACCTCGTCGGCGAGCGTGTCGTAGTGGACGCGCTCGGCTTCCAGCCCGAGCACATCCGCCATCCGTGCGACGGTGCGCGCCGACTTCGCGAAGTACGCCGTCGCGACGAGATGGCGATCGGTGAGGGCATCGGCGGGGTCCTCCGGAGGGGCAGCAGGATCGAGCCAGTCGCCGAGCTGGAAACCCGTGTCCCACAGCCGCGACGAACCGGCCAGGCGCTCGAGCAGGTCGACCCAGCGGTGAGCGCTGTCGAACTGCGCGCGCAGCACGCCGACGTCGCCGAATCGTTCGTAAAGCGTCCAGGGAAGAAGTGTCGCGACGTCGCCCCAGGCGGCGCCTGGTCGGATCGGCGTCCACTTGTCGACGGCGGGGATCACCGGCACGTACCAGGGCACGGTGCCATCGGGAAGCTGCTCGATCGCGACGTCCTCGAGCCAGCCCGAGAGCATCCCCGAGACGTCGAAGAGCGTCGCGGCTGTCGGCCCGAACACCTGGATGTCACCGGTCCAGCCGACGCGCTCGTCGCGCTGCGGGCAGTCCGTGGGGATGTCGACGAAATTGCCGCGCATTCCCCACACGACGTTCTCGTGCAGACGGTTCAGCGCCGGATCCGACGACTCGAACCAGCCTGTGCGCTCGAGGTCGGTGTGGTGGACGCGTGCGACGAGGGCGCCGGCCTCGGCATCCGCGTCCAGGTCGCCGGGCCAGCCCGTGACCTCGACATAGCGGAAACCGTGGAAGGTGAAGCGCGGTTCCCACTCCTCGACGTCTCGGCCGGCGAGGGTGTAGTTGTCGGTCGAGCGTGCCGCGCGCAACGGGCGGGTGTAGATCTCGCCGTCCTGCAGGACCTCTGCGGTGCGCAGGGCGACGGTCGCGCCGGCGTCGCCGGACACCCTGATCCGCACTCGGCCGACGAGGTTCTGACCGAAGTCGAGGATGCGGGATCCGCTCGGCCCCGTGAGCACCTCGATCGGCAGAAGCTCCTGCGTGGCCCGCACCGGTGGCGCCGTCGGGGCGACGAGGGTGGCGGGGTCGCGGTGGCGCTCCTGCACGCCTTCCCAGCCGGAATCGTCGAAACCGGGGGCGGACCAGCCGGCCTGCTCCTCGCGTGCGTCGTAGTCTTCGCCGTCGTACAGACCGCTGGCGATGATCGGGCTGGGCGCGCAGCGCCACGTGCCGTCGGTCGCCACGATCTCGCGCGAACCATCGGAGTAGGTGAGCTCGAGCTGGCCCAGGAACGACTGGTCCGTGCCGTAGACGTTGCGGAAGCCGCCGCGCCAACCCAGCCGGCCGCGATACCAGCCATCCCCGAGCCAGGCGCCGATCGCGTTCTCGCCGGGCGACAGCAGCGCGCCGACGTCATACGTGTAGTACCGCAGCCGGGTGCCGTACACCGTCCACCCGGGGGAGAGAGCGTCGTCGCCGACGCGGGCGCCGTTGATCTCCGCCTCGTACACCCCGTGCGCCGTCGCATAAAGACGCGCGCGAAGGAGGCCGTCGCGCACCCGGAATCCGGTGCGCACGAGCGAAGGACGCCGTTCGTCGGAGTGCGGGTTCTCGTTGCGCGTCGCGCCCACGGGGCGGGCCACCCAGTCCTCCGGCGCGAGCAGCCCTGTCTCCAGCGTCGTGGGTTCGGATGCCTCCGACCATGCGCCGTCCGCTCCGCGGACCGCCACCCGGACCGTCGCGATCTCGCGCGATCCGAGCTCTGGCGCCGGCCAGTCCACCAGCACCTGCTCGGCGCTGTCGACCTCGTATGAACGACGGGCGCCCTCGCGTACGAGGTCGACCCGGTACGCGGTCTGACGCCACCCGTCCGGTGCGGTGGTGATGCGCCAGGAGAGCCGCGGCATCCGCTCCCCGATGCCCAGCGGTGCGCGGTGGTGCTCGATGCGGGGTGCGTCGACGATGACGGCCATTCCGGTCCTCCAGAGGGTGCGTGTACAGTGAGTGTGGCATCCATTTCGAAACGTTTCAAGTCAGCGGGACGGAGCCATCACCAGAGAGGCACGGCATGCGGATCGGCGTCACGGGAAGCGGCGGCAAGCTCGGCAGGGCGACAGTCGAACGACTGCGCGCCGACGGGCACGATGTGGTCGGATTCGATCTCTCCGGCACAGCGGGGCCCGGATTCACCCGCGTGGATCTCAGCGACTTCGGGCAGGTGCTGGATGCGTTCGGATCGGTCACCGCCCGGCACGACGGACTCGACGCGCTCGTCCACCTGGCCGCGATCCCGGTGAACGGACTGGTGCCGGACGCGGCGACGTTCCAGAACAACATGACGGTGTCGTTCAACGCCCTCTTCGCCGCGCACCGTGTCGGCATCCGCCGGATCGTGCTGGCCTCGAGCATCACTGCGATGGGCTTTCCGTTCCACGAGTCCCCGCCGTCGCTTCCCGTCGAGGAGACGTACACGAGCGCGAACAACACGTACGGGTTGGCCAAAGTGGCGGAGGAGGCGATCGCCGCGCAGCTGGCCGGCTGGCATCCGGATGCCTCGATCACCGCCCTGCGCTTCACCAACGTGGTGGCCGAGGACGAGTACGCGACATTCGAACGCGCCGGCGAGGCGGGCTACCGTCGCGACCTGCTCGGTTCATGGATCGATGCGCGTGATGGCGCTCTCGCGGTGGCACTGGCGCTCGCGGCAGCGCAGCCCGGTTTCGAGGTCTACAACGTCGCCGCCCCGGAATCGGGATGCGCGACGCCGTCTCGTGAGCTGGCCGGACGCTGGTTCCCCGGCACGCCCGTCGCAGACGACCTCGGAGAGTTCGAGTCGCTCATGTCGACGCGCCGGATCCGGGAGCGGCTCGGATTCCGCGCCGCCTATGATTGGCGCTCATGACACCAGCGGGGATCCGAGAGGTCGCGGCGCACGCCGGTGTCTCCATCGGCACCATCTCGAACTTCCTGAACCACCCGGAGCGGCTGTCCGAGGCGATGGCGAAGCGCGTCGCCGAGGCCATCGACGCCGTCGGATTCGTGCCCAGCAATGCGGCTCGCCAGCTGCGCATGGGCGTCAGCTCGGTGATCGGCTACCTGGCATCCGACATCGGCAACCCGCACTTCGGCGAGATCGCCACCAGTGTGCAGGCGAGAGCGACCGAGCTCGGGCTGTCGGTCTTCATCGCCGACGCGCAGGAGGATCCGCGGCAGGAGGACGCCTACCTGGACGCCTTCGCCCAGCACCACGTCCGCGGCCTGCTGGTCGCCTCGCATCATCCGGTCGAGGAACGACTGGCGCTGCTGCGCAGACGGGGCACCCCGTCCGTCCTCGTCGGGCAGCGCGCGAGTTCGGCCGAGCAGCCCTCCGTCTCCGTCGACGAGTTCTCGGGCGGGCGTCAGGCCGTCGAACACCTCTGGGATGCCGGATGCCGCAGGATCGCTTTCGTCGGCGGTCCGGCCGGGATCGTGCAGGTGGCGGCTCGTCGGGCCGGAGCGGATGCCGTGGCGAACGCGCACGGCATCGGACTGCGCGAGGTCGTGGTGACCGAACGGTCGGTCGCAGCGGGCCGGAAGGCCGGTGCGATGATCGCCGCGATGTCCGCGGAGGAGCGGCCGGACGGCGTCTTCGCCGTCAATGACCTGCTGGCTCTCGGCATCCTCCAGGAACTGGTCGGACGCGGCGTCCGCGTCCCGGAGGACCTGGCCCTGATCGGATACGACGACAACGAGTTCGCCGAAGCATCCCTGATCCCCCTGACCAGCGTCAGCCGCCGACATCGTGATGTCGGTGAGATCGTGGTCGACGCGCTCTTCGAGACGATCCAGGAGCGTTCGCCGGCCGAGCTGCATCGCGAACTCGAGCCGATCCTCGTTCCGCGGAGAAGCACGCAGGGATTCCTGCGCGCCTGACTCCTCAACTGGTGAGCGGCGACCAGGCGAGTGCGATCCCGCGCATCTCACGGCGGAGATCCGCACCGATCTGCACGGGGTCGGCAAGCCGCTGCACGGCGCAGTAGTAGTGCTCCAGCCGGTCGGCGGTGCGGATGACGCCCGGTTTGTGTGCGTGCCAGTCGTCGATCGAGCCCGGTGCGCCCGGTTCGATCAGCGGGACGGGATCCTTGGTCCAGTGCAGGAGATCCGGTGAGGTGGCGACGAGGTCGACGGCGTGCCCGGCGGAGCGCAGTCCGAAGTAGAACATCGCCCAGCGCTCATCGTCGATCCGCAGCACGCACGGATCCGAGGCGAAGCGATCGTCCGGGGCGC
Source organism: Microbacterium sp. NPDC056234 (assembly GCF_042267585.1). NCBI lineage: Bacteria > Bacillati > Actinomycetota > Actinomycetes > Micrococcales > Microbacteriaceae > Microbacterium > Microbacterium sp. NPDC056234. Next base: position 377,790 of record NZ_JBHJTE010000003.1, on the reverse strand, counting down.
CCGGGGCGCCGACCGGGAGCAGCGGGCCATCCGAGATCCTGGTCCACGTGACGAGGTCGTCCGAGACCGCGGCACCGGTCTGCTCGACCCACGCTCCCGTCGGCCTGTCCTTGGCGTTGTAGAACAGCCAGAACCGACCGTCGTGCTTCATCAGCCAGGACTTGTACAGCCCTCCGCGCTCCCACGAACCCCCGTCCTCGGGGCGCAGGAGGCCGCCGGTCTCCTCCCAATGCACGAGATCCCGGCTGCGGGCGAACCCGATCACGGCCGATCCCTCCTCATAACCCGCCTCGGGGTAGGCGTGGAAGGTGCCGTAGTACCAGCCGTCGATCTGCTGGAGCTCGCCCGTTCCGAAGAGCTCTGGATCGCGCAGCAGGCAGGTGAGCGCGGCGTTGTGCCGGCGGTGCGGTGAGTCGGGGTCGCGCCGGAAAATCAGCTCCGGCTCGGACCATCGCTCGCCGTCATGCCAGGCCAACCCGGTCTGGTACCCGCGACCGTCCCATCCGACGACGGTCATGCCGAGGCGGCCGTCCGCGCGGAACGGGAACGGACAGTCGACCCCGTGGCTGCGCCAGTCGCCGGGGTGCAGGGACGGCGCGAAGACGAGCTCGCTCTCCTTGACGGTGGGACGAAGACGGGCGAGAGGATCGGACGATGCGGTCATGGTCGTTCCACCGGCGCAACGACTCTCCCCGGGCGGGCGGGGAAGCCCTCGACGCGCATCCGCCATCCCTGGGGCAACTCGGCGTGAGGCCGCCCGTCGTCGTCGGACGCGAGCATCGCGACAGCCGCGAGCAGGCCGCCGTTTCCGGGGAGGTACAGCGGGAGCCGATTGGGGACCTGGAAGTTGTGTCCGTTCGACAGGTGGCGATTGCGCGGCAGCGGGCGCAGCAGGGAGTCGAAAGCGACGTCGAGACGGTCGAGCCGCGTTGCGCACATCGCGATCAGCGGGTAGTCCCAGCCCCAGGTCGCGTTCCAGTCCCACTCGTCGAGCACCATGTCGAGCGTGCGCGACATGGTCGCCGGGTCGACGAGCGGCGTCGGGGGCACGAAGCCGAAGGCGCCGAGGAGGGAGGGATGGTCGGCCAGCGCGGTCTCGCCGCGGACGGCCTCATAGCGGCCGTCCGCGGAGACCGGCAGCGGCGCGATCGCGTCGATGGCGCGCTGCCAGTGGGGCGGTACGTCCGCGCCCCGCCTGCGCCGCCACTCGGATGCCGTGGTGAGTCCCCACCACATGTATGCGAGTTCGAACGTCGGGTCCCATGTCGTCGCCGCATCGTAGCGTTCCTGGGCGGGCATGATCGGGGGAGCCAGGTGCGCCGTCCCGTCGTCCCACCAGAGCAGGGCGGCCAGGAACTCGGCCGTCTCGTCGACGAGTTCCGCGTACCGCTCGAGCACTCGAGGATCGTCGCCGTTGGCGCGGTAGACGAGCTCGGCGTAGGAGATCGGATGGGGTTGCTGCCAGGCCAGGAGCGGACCGATCTCGTTGGGGCTCTCGATCCCCTCCGGGCCGACGTGCTTGGGCCAGCGCGCTCCCGGGTAGCCCGATCGAGCGGCGTTCGCTCGGGCGGTGGGCAGGATCTCGCGGTACCACGCGAGGCTGCGCTCGAGCAGCGCGGGCCGCCCCCACAGGGCGAAGTGCGCGGCGTGCCACCAGTGCATCTCGAGATGGAAGGTCCCACCCCAGGAGTTGCACACGAGTCCGCTCTCCTGGGGAGGCACAGAGCCGGCGCACTGGATGGCCGTCAGGTACTGCGACAGGATGATGCGCCGCTCGAGTTCCGTGGCACGCGGGTCGGTCGATCCGTCGAGATCGATGAAGGCGCCGGCCGTCCAGTGCGATTCCCAGTGCGCGGCGGCGGCGTCGAAGACCTCCTGCGCTGACGGCAGCGGCGTGGTCGAGCGCGACGGGGTGAACTCGACGACGAGTTCGATCCGGTCGGTCTCGGGTACGAGCTCGACGACGTGCGGCTCCGGCGTCTCGACCCTGCAACCCCGGGCGCGCAGCCGCACCGAATAGGACGCGTCATCCACGCGCCGCGAGATCTCGATGGTGCCATCAGGGAGAACCGTGACCACGCTCTCATGCGCGTCCGGCCTCGACCAGTCCTCGTCCGCCTCCCAGGTGTCCTGGATGGTCGCGAAGGAGAGTCGCACCGTCGCGGCGCGAGCGGCGAAGAGCTCCGAACGCGCCGAGACGGCGAGCAGATCGCGAGTGGGGTGAACGGCGGTCGTGGTGCTGGTCCGTCTCCCGCCGACCGAGAAGGCGCTGTCGAGCGTGCCCGTCCACAGGTCGAGCACCTGCTCCGTGTCGGCCAGCTGCTCTGGGTCGTCCACGACGCGCCCCGTCGTCGGGTCCACGATCCGGAACGCGAGGCGGCCGAGATGCAGGCGCTGCGGGTTCACCCAGTAGTAATAGCCGGCGGGCTGCTGCGCCCGCGCTTCCGCCTCGGTCAGACGCCAGTCGTAGGCGGTCGGGTGCGTCACCGTCGTGCCGTCGGGGCGCACGAACGGCTCCATCGTGTCCTCGATGGTCACTCCGTCGGGGTTAGGCGCCCAGTGGAAGGCCCACTGGCTCTGCGTTCCGAGAGGAGTCGCGCTGCGATCGGCGGCGCGCGCTGCGGCCCGGCTGTGCCAGTCGGCGAAGGTCTGCAGGCCGGTCGCGTCCGCGGTGAAGGCGAACTCGCCGTTGCCGACGCTCAGCGGTGCTTCGGCATCGATCCCGGTGCGCCGGATGCGGTGGCGTGCGACGACCGCCCGGCGGTCGATGGCCTCTTCGATCTGCATGGCGTCCCATCCGTCAAACATGCATATGCATTCACTGAAACAAGATTATGCACAAGTTTGATAACGTTTCAACTGGTTGCTCGGTTTCACCTAGTGTCGGAGGATGACGACGATGTCCCATGAGCTGTATCTCCCTGTCGAGCTCGTCTTCGAGGGGAGCGAGGGGCTGCCCGTCGGCGATCGCCCGCCGCTCGGCGTCCGGTTCCGGCAGGTCGGTCGCGAGGATGTCACGGTTCCGGGATTCTGGGACGGCGGGACGACGTATCGCGCGCGTTTCGCGCCTCCGGCGGAAGGCGAGTGGACGTGGGAGGTCGTGGATGCCCGGACATCGGTGGACGTCGGCTCCGGCTCCTTCACCGTCACGCGCGGCGCCGCCCACGGGCCCGTCCGGGTGGCGCACCGCTTCCACTTCGCGCACGCGGACGGCACGCCGTTCCGCCCCGTCGGTGCGACGGCCTACAACTGGCTGCACCAGGAAGAACCGCTGTTCTCGCAGACGGTGGACGCGATCGCCGAAGCACGTTTCAACAAGTTCCGCTTCATGGTCTTCCCTCAGGGCGGGGGATACGTCGAGCACGAGCCGACACTGATGCCCTTCGAGAAGGCCGGCGGGCGCTGGGATGTCACGCGTCCCGTCCCGGAGTTCTTCCAGCGTCTCGATCGGGCCGTCGAAGTGCTCGGCGAGCGCGGCATCCAGGCCGACGTCCTGATCTACAACGCCTACGACCGGGGGCACTTCGGCCTCGACGCACTGACCGAGGAAGAGGACGCCGTCTATCTGCGGTATCTCGTCGCGCGCCTCGCCGCCCACCCGCACGTGTGGTGGTCGCTGTGCAACGAGTTCGACCAGCTCGAGCGCCCGGATGAGCGCTGGGACCGCACCGGCGAGCTGCTCGCCGAGATCGACCCCTACGATCACCTGCGCTCCATCCACAACTGGATCGAGCTGTACGACAACAGTCAGCCGTGGGTCACGCACGCGTCAGTGCAGAACGGCTCCGCCACGACCGACTTCGGTCGGGCGAACCTGTACCGCGACGTACGGGGCAAGCCGGTCGTCCTCGACGAGATCAAGTACGAGGGCGACATCCCGGAGCGGTGGGGGAACCTGGATGCGCGCGAACTGGTGGATCAGTTCTGGATCACCACGGTCGCGGGGTGCTATGCCTCGCACGGCGAGAGCTTCCTCACGGCATCCGGCAGTCTGCACATGGTCGAGGGCGGACGGCTGCAGGGGGAGTCGCCGGCGCGGCTGGCGTTCCTCCGCGGCATCCTCGAGGAGGTCGACGGCCCTGGGCTGGACCCGATCGACAAGTGGGACGATCCGGCGCATGTCGCCGGCGTGCCGCGCCAGGTGTACGTCCAGTACCTCGGACGATCCGCACCCGCCACGTGGGACTTCCGCCTGCCGATCGGTGTCCCCGGTGAGCGGCCCGAGGCCGGCGACGTCTTCGAGGTCGACCTGATCGACACCTGGAACATGACCGTCACCACGATCGACCGGCGCTTCACGCTCGACGACGTGCAGCGCAACGACGCCTACGATCGGGCATCCTCGCCGATCGCGCTGCCGGTCGGCGAAGCGATCGCACTGCGCATCCGACGGGTGGAGGTCTGATGGCCGCGGCGACCGACCGACTGCGAGCCTGGCGCGGCGGACCCCGGTTGGGGGTCGCGTACTACAACGAGTACCTTCCGGATCCGTCGCGCCTGGAGACGGACCTTCGTCTGATGGTGGATGCCGGGATCACCTGCATCCGCGTCGGAGAGTCCGTGTGGTCCACGTGGGAGCCGCGGGATGGCGAATTCGACCTGGATTGGATGACGCCCGTGCTGGACGGCGCGTCCGCGCACGGGATCGACGTGATCCTCGGAACCCCCACCTACGCGATTCCGCCGTGGTTGGCGCGAAAGCATCCTGAGCTCGCCGTGGTGCGCAAGGACGGTGCCCCGGTGCCGTGGGGCGGGCGGCAGGAGGTCGACCACACCTCCGAGGTGTTCCGGGGATACGCCGAGCGCGTCATCCGCGCGATCCTGGATCGCCACGGGCGGCACCCCGCGATCGTCGGGGTGCAGCTGGACAACGAGGCCGGGCTCCATCTCATCCACAACGACCACGTCGTCGAGCGGTTCCGCGTCTGGGTGGCGCAGCGCTACGGCGATGTCGAGAGCCTCAACCGCGAGTGGGGCCTGGCGTACTGGTCGCACCGCATCGCCGACTGGGATGAGCTGTGGGCACCGGGCGGCAACACGACGCCGGCGTACGACCTCGCGTGGCGTCGATTCCAGGCCGAACTCACCGCGGATTTCATCGGGTGGCAGGCCGGCATCGCGCGGGAGCTCGTCGCCGAGGACACCTTCCTGACGACCTGCATCGCCTATCAGCGCCCGGCGATGGACGATGTCGCCGTCGGCGCGCATCTGGACATCGCCAGCGGCAACGCCTACTACCTGGCACAGGATGCGCTGGATCTCTCCGTCGAGGGTGCGGGCGGGCAATGGTACGCCGACGACGTTCCGCAGCTCATCCTCATGGCCGACCGGATGCGGGCCACAGGATTCGACCGACCGGAGGCCCACGGCGGGTTCCTCGTCACCGAGACCGGTGCGGCGTCGATCGGCAACGCCTGGCTCACGCGCCCGCCGTACGACGGTCAGCTCGCGCAGGCGGCGTGGCTTCTCGCCGCGCGCGGTGCCAGGCTCGTGTCCTACTGGCACTGGCACACCCTGCACTCGGGGCATGAGGTGCACTGGGGCGGTGTGCTCGGTCACGATCTGGAGCCCGGCCGCATCCACGACGAGGTCGCCGGCATCGGAAGGCAGTTCGCGCAGGCAGCCGAATGGCTGGCGGATGCCGAGCCGGATGCCGACGTCGGCATCGTCTACGCGCACGACAGCGAGTGGATGATGGCGTTCGAGCCGCCGCTGGCTGTTGCGGGCACTGACGCTCCGGATCGGAAGGCGTACGCCCGGATCGTCGGAGTCTTCGGACGGGCGGCGATCGACGCGGGCCTCCAGGTCGGCTACGTGAACGAGCGGCAGCTGTCGTCGGCATCCGAGCTGCTCGACCGCTTTCCCGTGCTGATCGCAGCGGGACTCATCGCCGCATCCGATCGGACCCTGGAGACGCTCGCGGAGTACGCGCGTCTCGGCGGCCGCCTCATCGTGGGACCTCGCACCGGGTACGCGGACGCCCAGGGGCGCATGCGCCAGGAGTCGGCACCCGCGGTGCTCGGCGCGCTCGCCGGCGTGCGATACCGGGAGTTCGCGGCGCTGGCCGCGCCCGTCGTGGTCGAGGCGGCCGCGCCGCGTCTCCGTGCGATCTCGGGCCAGGCGCACGGCTGGATGGACGCGCTCGACGTCACGGATCCGGATGCCGAGGTGCTGCTGCGTTACCGGCATCCGCACTTCGGCAGATGGGCGGCCGCTGTGCATAGGTCGGTCGGAGAAGGGGCGATCACCGTCGTCGGCACGCTGCTGGATCGCGGCACCTTGAAGGCCCTGGTCGGCGAGATCGCCGGGCGATCGCACGTCGGGTCGCCGCTCGAGGAACGACAGGACACCGTCACGGCGCACTCGCTGGTGGGCGAGCGGGGCCGGGTCTGGATCGTGCACAATTGGTCTCCCGAGGCCCGGACCGTGCGGGTTGCAGGCTCCATGGCATCGCTTCTGGACGACGGTGAGTACGAGATCGGCGACGACGTCCTCCTGCGGGGATGGGGTGTGCAGGTCTGGCGTGAGGGGGCGCGAGCACCGCGGTAACGATCCGATCAAGCGCTTTCCTCCTTCGCGGTTCCCTGCTACGTTTTGGTCAACCGGTTGATGTATCTGCGGCGCCCGAGTCGCGGCATCCGGTTCTGACCTGCGAAGGAGCAGCCTATGAACGCGACGGCGCGTCGACCCAGGATCAAGGCCTGGATCCCGATCACCGTTGCCCTTCTGGCCGTGGCCGGCATCGGACTCGCCACGACGACGTACGTCTCGATCGAGGATGCCGAGGCGAGCGCGAGCGCAGGCAGCTTCGACCCGGTCACGTACGCCGATGAGCGGTTCGACAGCGAGATCGTCCCGCAGATCGAGGACGACGCCGTCGAGCTGGCGACGCTGCTCGCCGACCTCGAGGCCGGCGCCGACGAAGCCGACTTCGGCTACGCGCCAGGCGCGGGCAGCTCCTACAGCTTCCCGGTGAGCTTCACGGCGACGGCCGGTGCGCAGAACGGATCGATCCTGCCGGTCACGGTCGAGGGGGTTCCTGCCGAGACGACCGTCCAGGTGCAGGTCGGTCCCGCGATCAACGGCACGGCGCTGCGCGATGTCACCGGAACCGTCGCGTTCAACGACTTCACGAATCAGCTCGAGTTCCAGGAGGTCGCGACCGAGTTCAACAACCGCGTCCGCGACGGCATGCTCGCCGATGTCGGGGCGATCTCGGAGGGGCAGACGATCACGGTGACCGGCGCCTTCACCCGCGTCAATCCCGCCCTCGTCTCGGTCGTCCCCGTCGCGATCGAGGTCGGATGATGGGGGCGCTGATCGACGATGTCGTTCAGGACACGGTCGTCATGCGCGCCAGGGGGATCTCCAAGGTCTACGGTGCGACGCACGCGCTCAAGGGCGTCGACTTCGACATCCGCTCCGGTGCCGTCACCGTCCTGTTCGGGGAGAACGGCGCCGGCAAGTCGACACTGATGAAGATCCTCTCCGGTGTGGAGACGCCCACCGCCGGCGTTCTCGAGCTGCGTGGCGAGGAGATCGTCCTCGAGAACACCGTGGATGCCGCGCGGCGCGGCATCGCGATCATCCACCAGGAGCTGAGCCTGGCACCCAACCTCAGCATCAAGGACAACATCTTCATGGGCCGCGAATACACCCGCGGCGGCATCCTCGTCGATGACAAGGCCGAGACCGCGAAGACCCGAGAGCTCATGCGCCGTCTCGCCGAGGAGCTGGACCCGAAGACCCCGGTCGGCGATCTGCGACTCGGGCAGCAGCAGGTCGTCGAGATCGCCCGCGCACTGGCCGGCGAAGCGCGCGTGCTCATCATGGACGAGCCGACGTCCGCGCTCAGCGGCAGTGAGGTCGAGGTCCTGTTCTCCCTCATCCGGGAGCTGACGGACGAGGGCGTCGCGATCGTCTACATCTCTCACCATCTGGAAGAGGCGCTGGAGATCGCCGACCACGCCGTCGTCTTCCGCGACGGAGCGCTCGTCGCGACCGGCGACCGCGCCGAGATCGACCTGAACTGGGTCATCTCGAACATGGTCGGCCGTGCCGCCGATGACCTCGCGCCCGACCTGCTCGACGAGTTCGGCGCAGTCGCGCTGTCGCTCAAGGGCGTCACGGTCGCCGACCCGGCGAACCCGAGCCGGCTCGCGGTCGACGGGCTCGATCTGGAGGTGCGCGAGGGCGAGATCGTCTGCCTCTACGGCCTGATGGGCGCCGGGCGCACCGAGCTGCTCGAGGCCCTCGCCGGGCGGTCGCCGATCCAGCGCGGCGAGGTGCTGATCCACGGCGAGCCGCTCGCCTCGCAGACGATCGGCGACCGCATCGCGTCCGGTCTCGCGCTCGTCCCGGAGGATCGGCAGCGCGACGGGCTGGTGCAGACGATGTCGGTCGGTGAGAACACCGCACTGTCCAGCCTGCTCTCGTTCGCGTCGATGGGCTGGATCCGCGCGCGTCGACAGCGCGAGGCGGTGGCACGCAGCATGGCGGACGTACGGGTCAAGGCCTCCGGCCCGAACGCGTCGATCACGTCGCTGTCCGGGGGCAACCAGCAGAAGGTCGTGATCGGCAAGACGCTCATGACGGAGCCGCGCGTGATCCTGCTGGACGAGCCGTCCCGCGGCATCGACGTCGGCGCCAAGGCCGAGATCTTCGCGCTCATGGCACGCGAGGCGCGCCGCGGACTCGCGGTGCTCTTCGCGACGAGCGAGGTGGGCGAGGCGCTCGGCGTCTCCAACCGCGTGATCGTCATGTCGAAGGGCCGGATCGTCGGCGAATTCGATCCCCAGCACTCCACCCGCGAGGACCTCATGGTCGCCTCAGGGGAATCACACAACGACGAAGCCGCAGGGAGCGCGCAATGACCACCGAGAACACCGCCGTCAGGCGGAACCGCCTGCAGAACGTCGACATCGGCTCGCTGCTGCTCGAGGGCCGCGCGTTCATCGCGCTGATCGTGCTGATCATCATCTTCGCGCTGCTGTCGGACTCGTTCCTCACCTTCAGCAACCTCGTCACGATGACCAAGCACGTCGCGTACAACGGCATCCTGGCTCTCGGGATGCTGTTCGTGATCCTCAAGGGCGGCATCGACCTGTCCGTCGGGTCGACCGTCGGCCTGTCCGGCGTCGTGGCGGGAACGCTGCTGCAGGGCTGGCAGCTGACGGTGTTCGACATCGTCGCGTATCCGCAGGTCTGGTTCGTGGTGCTCGTCGCGCTCGCCGTCGGCACGTTCGTCGGCTTCATCAACGGCATCCTCGTGACGAAGTTCAACGTCGCGCCGTTCATCGCGACCCTCGGCATGCTCTACGTCGCTCGAGGGGCTGCCCTGCTCATCTCGAACGGGACGACGTATCCGAAGCTCGCCGGCACGGAGGAACTCGGCAATCAGGGATTCCTCCTGATCGGAGGCGGGCGCATCCTCGGCATCCCGACGGCGATCTGGATCATGGTCGTGTTCGCTCTGATCGCCTCGCTGGTGCTGCGAAAGACCCCGTTCGGGCGCTGGGTGTACGCCACCGGCGGCAACGAGCGGGCGGCAGAGCTCTCCGGGGTGCCGGTGAAGAAGGTCAAACTGCGCGTCTACATGATCAGCGGCTTCTGCGCGGCGACGACCGGGCTGATCATCTCTTCCGAGCTCACCAGCGCGGCGCCGCAGCTCGGTGAGACGTTCGAGCTCAACGCGATCGCGGCGGTCGTGATCGGCGGTGCGGCGCTGACCGGTGGGCGCGGCAACGTCCGCGGCGTGCTGATCGGAGCGTTCGTCATCGGCTTCCTCAGCGACGGCCTGGTCCTGGTCGGCGTCTCGACGTTCTGGCAGATCGCGATCAAGGGTGCCGTCATCATCCTCGCCGTGATGCTCGACCAGGCGCAGCAGCGGATCACCCGATCGAAGAACGCGGCGCTCGCCGCGGCGAACAAGCAGTCCTCACCTCCACAGACGACGCCGGCGACGGCGTGATCCCCGCTGCGACGTCAGCAGCACCACAGCACGATCGAAGGAGAATCATGCGACGCAGTATCCTCGCCGCAGCAGCGGCACTCACCCTCGTCTTCGGGCTCGCCGCGTGCAGCCCTGGCGCAGACGACGCCGGTTCGGGCGGCGACGGCGGCGACGGCGGCTCCGGTGATGCCGGCGGCCTCATCGCGATCATCACGCCCTCCCACGACAACCCGTTCTTCAAGGCCGAAGCGGATGCCGCGGCGGCCGAGGCCGAGAAGCTCGGCTACGAGACGTCCGTCGCCTCGCACGACGACGACCCGAACAAGCAGAGCGAGCTGATCGACGCGGCCATCAGCAAGGATGCCGTGGCGATCGTCCTCGACAACGCCGGCGCCGACGCGTCGATCGGTCCGGTGCAGAAGGCCAAGGATGCCGGCATCCCGGTGTTCCTCATCGACCGTGAGATCAACGAGACCGGCGTCGCCGCCGCGCAGATCGTCGCGAACAACGCGCAGGGCGCTGCGGCGGTCGCCGAGGAATGGGTCGCGGCCCTTCCCGACGGCGGCAAGTACATCGAGCTGACCGGCAAGGAGTCCGACACGAACGCAGGGGTGCGTTCGGAGGCGTATGCCAGCGTCATCTCGCAGTATCCGAACCTGGTCTCGGTCGCCAAGGAGACCGCGAACTGGAGCCAGGACGAGGCGTTCACGAAGATCGAGACGCTGCTGCAGCGCGACCCTGACATCCAGGGCATCATCGCGGGCAACGACACCATGGCGCTCGGTGCCGTCGCGGCGGTCGAGGCGGCGGGTCTCACGGGCAAGGTCGTCATCGCCGGGTTCGACGGCAGCCCGGACGCCGTCGAGGCCATCAAGGCCGGCACGCTGCTGGCGACAGGTCTGCAGCCGGCGGTTCTGATCTCGCAGCTCGCGGTGCAGCAGGCCGACAGCTTCGTGAAGACGGGGGAGACCGGCGAGGACGAGAAGCAGTCGATCGACTGCATCGTCATCAACGCCGAGAACGCGGAGAGCTACACGCTCTTCTCGTTGGAGTGATCGGTCGGGGGACCGGAGAGAGCGAGGGGCCGTCCTGCGGGACGGCCCCTCGTGGTGTCGGCGCCGTCAGTGGTGGAAGAGTCGCAGCCCGGCCTGCACGTGTCCGATGCCGTACTCGTGCGCAGCCGCTGCCACCTCCGGTGTCCTCGTCGATCCGCCGGGTTCGACGATGGTGCTCACGCCGAACTCTGCCGCGTGGTCGACGTTGTCGCGGAACGGCAGGAAGCCGTCCGAAACGAGCGTGATGTCGCCAGGGTCGCGCGCCCAGGCATCCCGCCACGACGGGTCGTCATACCGAGCCGCGGCATCCGCACCGAACAGGTGGGCGAAGTCCGCCGACTGGCCGCGCGTCATCTCGTGCCCCGCGAAGCGGATCTGCCAGTTCAGACGGTCCTGCCTCTTCACCCCTTCGATCCGCGGCAGGGCGTCGACGATCTCGTGTCGGCGCAGCCGCCAGATCCGTGCCTTCGCACCGGCGAGGCGCACGCAGTCGACCCGGTTCTGCTGGCCGGCGCCGATGCCGATCGCTGAGCCGTCCTTGACGAGCACGACGGAGTTCGACTGGGTGTAGCGCGCCGTCACCATGCCCAGCAGGGCGTCGGTGCGTGTCGCCGAGTCGAGACCGGGCGGAAGGGCGGCGGCGAGATCTGCCGTGTCGCGGTCCTGCTCCAGGGAGACACCGAGCACCTCCCGGCGCTCGCGTGCAGGAAGGGAAGCGTTCGGGTCCGCCTCGAGGACGAGGAAGCGGCCGGCTCGTTTCCGGCGGAGCAGATCGACCGCTCCGGGCTCGAATCCGGGAGCGATGAGGGCGTCGCAGATGACCGAGCTCAGAAATTCTGCCGTCTCGAGATCGACCGGACGCGACAGCGCGACGACGTCCCCGAACGACGACTTGGGGTCGGCATCCCTGGCGCGCACATACGCGGAGAGCGGGGAACCGGATGCCGCGATGGGGACGTTCCACGTGCCGGCGGCCGTCTCATCGATCTCGCCGGCGACGGCAGCGCCGGCAGGGGAGACATGTTTGAAGGATGCAGCCGCCGCGCGTCCCGTGTACAGGTCGGCCTCGCGCGCGAGCGCCGCGGCGTTCAGCGCGTCGAGATAGTTGATCATCGAGGGCTCGCCGTTCACGATCCGCGGACCGCGGCCGATCACCTCGGCCTTCTGGTGCGGGTTCATTCCGTAGCGCATGTGTATGGCCCATCTCGTCGAATCGATGGGCACCCAGGCGGACGATGCCGTTGTTGCGCTCCCTACCGGTGATCCGGCCACGCCAGTCGCGGTTTCAGCGTACCGTGACGCCAGAATGGAGCCATGACTGATCCCCAGCTCGCGCTCGATGCGCTGCCGCCCCTGTCCTGGGTTCCTGTTGAGGGCGAAGGGTCGGTCGATCCGACGACCGGGACGCTCACCCTGCGGAGCGCGGGCGGTGTCGATTGGACCAATGATGCGACCGGAGGCGAACAGCAGCACCGGGCGGCGAGTCTGGCGTTCGTGGCACCGCCCACGCCGTTCATGCTCTCGGCCAACGTCTTCGTCGACGGTGACCGTACGACGTTCGACGCCGGCGCCCTGTCGATCTGGTCGGACAGGGACCACTGGGCGAAGCTCTGCTTCGAGAACTCCCCGGACGGCGAACCGATGGTCGTCAGCGTCGTGACGAACACGTACTCGGACGATGTCAACTCGCGCCTCGTGGTGGATAGCAGTGTGTTTCTGCGCCTCGCCTTCCTGGGCGACGACGCCTGGGCATTCCACTCCTCGACAGACGGTGAGCGCTGGGACTTCGTCCGGCTCTTCCATCTCGCCGTGCCGGCCGGCACGCCGACCTACGTCGGCTTCCTCAGCCAGGCGCCCTGCGGTGACCGATGCGATGTCGTCTTCAGCGATGTCCGGATCCGTCATTCGCTGCTGAGTGACACCCGGAACGGCAGCTGACGTCCTTCGCCCTTCCTCTGCGGCAGTGGGTTTCAGGCCACCGGCAGCAGCTCGCGCTCGGCGAAGACCTTCTTGGCAGTGAATGTCGCGTTCAGCGCCCGAGGGAAACCGCAGTACACGGCGGAGTGAACGAAAGCCTCGACGATCTGCTGCGGTGTCAGTCCGACGTTGAGCGATGCGTTGATGTGGACCTCGAGCTGCGGCTCGGCACCGCCGAGCGCCGTCAGCATCCCGAGCGTGACGAGCTGCCGGTCGCGTGGCTCGAGGCCGGGGCGGGAGTAGATCTCGCCGAAGCCCCACGCGACGACCTGGTGGGCGAGCTCCGGCGACACCTCCGCGAGCGCATCGATCACGTTCGCGCCTGCGGCGCCGTCGACGGCATCGAGGACGTCTTTGCCTCGCGCGAAGCGTTGCTGTCGTTCTGGGGTCTCGGTCATCGTTCGGCTCCTCTCGGTCGTGCTGTCGTCATCTCCTGTTCGTAGGTCGCGATCTTCCTGGCCAGAGCCTGGTCGTGTTCGTGGAGACACGCGATCTGTTCGCGCAGGTTCTTGCGGTGCTCTTCGAGCAGATTCAGCCGCCGTTCGATCGAGGCCGGCCCTCGCCGTCGGAGTTCGGCGTATTCGCGCATCTGCGCGATCGGCATACCTGTTTCCCGAAGTCGCAGCAGGAATCGCACCCACTCGATGTCGGCATCCGAATAGCGGCGGCGATTCCCGGTTGTCCGCGCGATCGCATGGATCAGCCCGGCTCGCTCGTAGTAGCGAAGGGTGTGCGCTGACACCCCGGTGGCCGCGCTCATCTGCGCGATGGTGAGTGCTGTCTCCTCTGCAGGCATGTCAGAAGAGTAGGAGTTCGAGTGCGCTCGAAGTCAACATCCGCCCGGTTCTCATCTTGCTGGTTTCGAACATAGATACTAAACTGGAGTGATGGATGCAGCGGCGCATGAGTCCTCTTCTCCGGTGTGGGAGCCGGCGGAGGAGATCGGTGTGCTGCTCGCGGATGCGGAGTGCTCGCAGGTGGACGCGAACCGTCAGGCGGCGGTGCAGGCGACCCGGATGCTGCGGGTGATCCAGCACGCCCGCCGGCACCCGGAGCTGTATCTGGACGGGATCGAGGACGCCCGGGCGGTCGAGTATGCCGAGCGGGCCGCGGTGCTGGATCTCGCGTTGCGGATGACCATGACGGAGGAGCAGGTGCGCGGGCAGGTGTTCCTTGCCGAACGCGCCCAGACGCACCTGCCGGCGTTGTGGGAGCAGGCCGTGACCGGGTTCGCGTCGTTGTATCTGTTGGGGCGGGCCGTGCACGCCCTCGGCCTGGTCGCGGCGCCGGGCGATGCGACCGCGGCGGAGCGGACGGCGGAGCGCGCCGCGTTTCACGCGATCGATGCGGCATGCGCGGAATGGTCGGTGTCGTGCACCCCGGGCACGTTCAACCGGCGGCTCAAGCGCCTCACCGACCGGTTGTGTCCCCTCTCGCCCGAGGCGGGCCATGCCCGGGCGATGCGGGACCGGACCGTGTATGTCGAAGACGCCGCCGGGGGTATGGCGTGGTTTCACGCACTGATGCCCTCGCATGAGGCGCGGGCCGCGTTCCGACGCGCCACCTCCACCGCGAAGCACCTGACCAAAGACGCCCGTGAAGGACGCACCCGGGATCAGATCCGTGCGGACCTGTCCAGCGCCTGGCTGCGCGGTGTCGGCACCGACACCGCGGTGAAGACGAAAGTGTTCGTCACGATCCCCGTCCAACTGCTCACCGCCGCCCGTGACCGGGCACCGATCGACCCCGAAACCGCCCGGGTCCTCGCCGCGGAGCAGGCCGAGATCGTCGGCGGCGACAGCATCGACCCCGTCACCGCCGCGCAGATCTTCACCGACACCACCGCGTTCCACCGGGTCATCACCGACCCCATCCACGGGGTCATCCTGGACATGGACCGCCGCACCTACCGGCCCACGAAAGCACAACGCGACTGGCTCATCCTGAAACACCGCACCTGCGCCCGCGACGGCTGCAACCGCCTCGCCGCCGACGCCGACATCGATCACCGCCGCCCCTGGGCCACCGGCGGCACAACCAACACCACCAACCTCGCCCCCCTATGCCCCCGCGACCACACACACCACCACCGCACCCGAACCCGCTACCGATCCCGACCCAACGGCACCATCCAAACCACCACCCCCACCGGACACACCACCCGCCAAGAACCCCCACCCTTCTGACCCGCCCCGCGATGTGAGTCCCGATGCGCCGTGACGTGCTCGAACGAGACGTGCAGCGCTGACGAAGTGCGTTTCAGGCGGAGACTCGTCATTCATCGCCGCGTTGCAACTCGGCCCGTTCACTCGGCGAGAGCGAGCGCACTCAGCGTCCGACGCGTACCCACTCGCCGGCCCCGACCCTGACGTCGCCGAATCCCTCGATCGACACGCGTCGTTCCTCCGGGTCCAGGTTCGCGATGAGTGCGACCGCTCCGGCATCCGTCCTCGATCCGATCACCCAGACCAGCCCATCCGGCGCCATGCCCGTCAGCAGCGTGCCGCCGGCCAGGGCGACGAGCGCGTCGATCGCATCCGCGGCGGCCGTCCGACCGTTCGCCGAGACGAGACCCCGCGGACCCCAGGTCTCGAACCAGGACACCGAAGCGACTCCGGGAACGGCGAACGCCGCGGCGCTCGCGATCACCCAGGCGCCGAGCTCGGGTGCGTCCTGTCTCGAATCCACCGCACCCGTGAACTCGGCGCCATAGCCCTCGGACAGATCCGTGCGTCTCGGCGCGGGCTCGGGCGTCGTCGCGACGTTGTTGAAGCGCGGGCGCAGCGACACAGGACCGATGTGCACCGGCGCGCCATCGGCGATCGACACCGACTGCTCGGCGATCAGCCTCTGCATCGCGAGCGCCTCCACGAGCTGTTCGGTGTCGAGCGTGTGGAACAGGGGAGTCGTGTTCACGACGATCCCGGTCACCTCGTGCTCGATGCGCGCCTGCTCGCGGTTCAGTTCGGTGAAGTGCGACCGTGCTCCGGCCAGCACGGGCACGGACAACCCTGCTGATTCCAGCGCGGTCCGCAGCGCGACGACGACGCGCGGGTCGCTGATGTGCTCCGTCGCATCGAACGCCGTCACCTGGAGGATGCCGGGCTCATCGAGGTACCGCGCGAGCCTGCGCGCAGCCTCCGAGAGAGCGGGCTCCGATCCGTCGGTCACCAGTCGCACATCCAGAACCACGCGATCCGCGGCGGCCCGATCGAGCGCCGCGCGCCAGTTCGTCGTCGTCAGATCGAGTTCGACGACACGGAAGTCTCCGACGTCGGATGCCGGCACCGGATCCGGTGCAGTCGACGCCTCGACGCCGATAGCCGGAACCGTGCCTGCTTCGACGAGCGCCACGGGCTCGTCGGCGGTTGACGGTTCATGACCCGACCCGAGCACCCTGATCATGATCGACTGCCGCACGCGCTCCCCGGCGGCCAGGCGGTACGGATACGGCAGCTCCAACGGACGGCTGTACGTCTTGAACGACGCATCCGTCCAGTTGCGCTGGTCTTCCATCTCGAAGATGTCGCCGGCGAACTCCAGCTCGAATTCGTCGTCGACGCGCAGTGTGCGGATCCCGACGATCGGCTGATGGGGGCTGATCGCCTGCGGGAAGCGGACCTGCTCGGACGACCCGTCTGGATGCACGACCACTGCCGGTCGCCCCGCATCCGTCGCGGGGTGCAGCACGACGAGCCCCGTCCGGTTGGTGTCGAAGGCGTCCGAGTTCACGGCATCCCACTCGATGCGCAGCGAATCCGTGTCCGCCGTCACCACCAGCGTCGATTCCAGACGCGCCCCCAGACCCTCGTGCCGCAGGCCCAACGTCAGAGAGGACGCGTCCGATGACAGTGACAGCACGCGCACCGGAACCGTCAGCCAGCCGTGGTCGCGCACCGCGGAGCGCACCGCCCGCAACAGCATCCGCTCGCCGTATCGGATCTCGGCGAGCTCGTCACCGCGCACCTCGATGCTCCAGTCGTGCGCTCTCCACGCCACGGCATCCGTCCGCCACCAGGAACTCGTCATCGAAACCACGTCACAACCATAACCGGTTGACCAATTGCCCGATAGTCTCAGGCGAGGAAACACCCGAAGCACGAGACACACCGAGGAAGGCCGGCATGGCAGGCAATTGGGCGGGGACATACGACTACCGGGCGCCGCGGCACATCGTCGTCGCCGACGAGGACGAACTGCGCGCCGCGCTGGCCGGAACAGGCCCGGTGCATGCCCTCGGCACCCGGCATTCGTTCACCGACCTCCCCGACACCACCGGCACGCTCATCGAGATGGCGGCCTTCGACCACCCGGTCACGATCGACGAGACGTCACGCACCGTGCGCGTGACCGCCGGAACCCGCTACGGCGTGCTCGCCGCCCAACTGCACGAGGCCGGCTGGGCGCTGCACAACACCGGCTCGCTGCCGCACATCAGCGTCGGCGGCGCCACGTCGACCGGAACCCACGGCTCCGGCGACGGCAACGGCGTGCTCTCCAGCGCCGTGGCGGGGATCCGATTCCTGGATGCCGAGGGGGAGGCGCACGAGGTGCGCCGCGGCGACCCGGACTTCGATGCTCTCGTCGTCGGTGTCGGTGCGTTCGGCATCCTCACAGAGCTCACGCTCGACATCCAGCCCACCTACCTGGTCCGGCAGGATCTGTACGCCGGCGTCACCTGGGACACGCTGCTCGGCGACATCGACGCCGTCACCTCCGCGGGCGACAGCGTCTCCGTCTTCACCCGTTGGGGCGAGGATCTCGGCTGGGTGTGGGTCAAGCGCCGGGCGACGGATGCCGCGGCGACCGCCCCCGAGGAGTTGCTCGGAGGCCGGCTGTCCGCGACGCTCGAGCCTCTCGGGCTCGGCGACAACGTCACTCTGATCGGTGCCGCCGGCCCCTGGTACGAGCGTCTGCCGCACTTCCGGGCGGATGCCGAGCCGTCCCGCGGCGACGAGATCCAGACCGAGTACTTCATCGACCGCGCCGATGCCGCAGCCGCGCTGCGCGCTGTTCGAGAGGTCGTCGGTCCGTACACCGAGCACCTCATCTGGACCGAGCTGCGCACCGCGGCATCCGACGACCTGTGGCTGAGCGGTGCGTATCAGCGCGACGCCTTCATCATCCACTTCACGTGGGAGAACCACCCGGAAGAGGTCACCGAAGCGCTGACGCTCATCGAACCGGTCCTCGCGCCGTTCAACGCCCGCCCGCACTGGGGCAAGCGGCACCTGACGGAGCGTGCCGACATCGAGCGCGTCGTGCCGCGCCTCGCCGACGCCCGTGCCGTGTTCGAGCGACTCGACCCGACCGGCCGATTCGTCAACGAGCACCTCGTGCGCGTGGGGCTGCGCGAAGCGCGCTGACTCCGGTCAGATCCCGAGCGTGCTCTGGCGTGGTGTGAGCGGCACCGGGAGCACGACGCGCTCGTGCACGTGGCCCGGCTCCGCCTCGGCGTTCAGGAGCCGGATCGCTTCGGCACCCATCGCCTGCCCCGGCAGCTCGATCGACGTCAGCGTGATCCAGTCGAGCCCGTTGTCGTGGTGGTCGCCGTCGAGGCCCAGCACCGCGACATCGTCGGGAACTCTCAGTTCCGCGCGTCCGCGCAGGTGATTCAGCACGCCCGCTGCGAGATCGTCCGACAGGCCGAGGATGGCCGCCCGCTCCTGGCCTGCGTGCAGCGGGAGGGAGGCCGCCGCGGCTTCGCCGGCCGCCGAATCCAGACCGCTCGAAGTGATGTCGATCAGCTCGACTCCGCGAGCCGCCGCCCCCGCATGGGCTCCGCGCCGACGCTCGACGACCGGCTGGACGAGATCCGGGATCGAGACGAAGTACGCACGACGGATGCCGAGGTCGGCGATGTGCTCGACCGCGGAGCGCCCGACCTGCTCGTTGTCCATGAGGACCGTGCACCAGTCGGCATCCGGAACGTCGTAGTTGATCACGACGATCGGGCGCACGTGACTGCGGATGCGCGCGATGCCCGCTGTGGGGTCGCGCATGGACGCCACCAGCACGCCGTCGGTGCGCGCTTCGGCGAAGTACTCCAGATAGGAGTCCTGGAGATCGTTCTGCGCGTACCCCGCCGCAAGGTCGTGCGCGTTGAACAGGCTGTTGGCCATCACGAGGCGCTGCCCGCTCGCCGATGCCGTCGCCTGCGCGCCCCGCGCGATCCGTACGAACAGCTCGTTGACCAGGTCGGGCGTGATCAGCCCCAGGCTGTCCGAGCGATTCCGGATCAGCGTGCGACCTGCGGAGCTGCGGATGTAACCGATCCGTTCGATCGCGGCCTGCACGCGCCGCAGGGTCTCATCGGCGAGGCGCTCGGGGTTGTTGAGCGCGTTCGAGACCGTCCCGACGGACACGCCGGCCTCGCGCGCGACGGCGTTGATGTTCGGGTGGACCCGCCGGGTCGTCTTCGACACCTGCACCCCCTCGGCGGCATACGTTTCCCGCCATCGTACGGGAGTGCAGGTGTCTCAGATCACAGCGACGTCATGCCGCCGTCGACCTGGAAGATCGCACCCGTCGCGAAGGCGCCGTCATCGCTGGCGAGGTACACCATGATGCCTGCGACGTCGTCCGGGGTGCCTGCTCGCCCGATCGGGATGCGGCTGATGATCGCCGCCCGCGACTCCGGGTCCTCGCTGATCGCGGCGACCAGCGGCGTCTCGGTGTAGGCGGGCTGGACGGTGTTGACCCGGATGCCGCGGTCGGCGTACGCCGCGGCGACCGTGCGCCCGAGACCGTGGATGCCGGCCTTCGTCGTGCTGTAGGCGGTGAAGTCCCGGCCCTCGCCGTTCACCCCGGTGGGGCTGCCGGTCAGGATGATCGAGCCGCCGCCGCGCGGCAGCATGGAACGCACGGCGTGCTTGACGGTCAGGAACGTCCCCGTGAGGTTGATGTCGACCGTCTTGCGCCACACGTCGAGGTCGAGGTCGGCGGCCGGAGCATCCTGCCCGAACAGCTGCACGCCGGCATTCGCGACGACGACGTCGGGTGGCCAGCCGTCGGCCTCGACCTCGGCGAAGCCGGACGCGACGGCATCCTCATCCGAGATGTCCATCGTCACCGCTCGCGCGTTCTCGCCCAACGACGCTGCCGCTTCGGCCGCGCCGTCGCCGTTGCGATCCGCGAGGATCACGCGGGCGCCCTCACGGACGAATCGCGTCGCGACCGCCAGGCCGATTCCCAGCGCGGCTCCCGTGACGAGCGCGGTCCTGCCCTCGAGCTGTCCCATGTCAGCGCTCGATGCGGTCGAGGTGCAGCATGCGGGCGAGGTTCTTGTCGAGCTCGTCGTCGCGGAAGATCTTCTTCCAATCGTCCTTGATGATGCTCTCCCGGCCGTAGTCCATCGCGATCAGGCACGCGTCGGAGAACGGGTTGTCGCCGCGCAGGCCGTTGGCCAGCGCCACCTGCGTGTGCCCGTACAGGATGCTGCGGGCGGCCGCCTCCGGGACGCCCATCGTGTTGATGGTCTCCTGAAGAGCCTCGTTGAGGAGGTCGCCGATCATGCAGGCGACGGTTTCCACGAGGGTGGGCTCGAGCTGGGCGAGCTGCTTGATCGTCACCCAGTGCACGTCGATGACCGGGGCGTAGATGGCGCGGACGGTCTCCTCGACGATCGCCTGCTTGGCAGGGTCGTCGCTCTCGATCGCGGCGATCGCGTCCTGCGGGGCGGCGATGCCGCCGAACGTGTCGGCCCACTGCTCAGGAGTCTCGCGCTGCAGGAAGATCGACGGGTGGCACGGGTGCGCCACCGCCTGGATGACGTCCTCACGCGTGGTGAGCAGGCCCGCGTATGCCGCGGCGGGGTCGAGCGTCAGCACGATCGCCCCGGAACGGAGCTGGGGGACGAGGTCGGCCGTGACGGGGCCGAGGGCCAGGTCGGGAACCGCGAGGACGACGATGTCCGCGTCGGCGACGGCGACGGATGCCTCGCTGAGCTCTCGCCCTGCATCGATCGTGCGCTGCTGACCGGCCGTCGAGTTCTCCACGTACCAGACGGTGTGGTCCGTCTTCGCGAGATTGTCGGACACGCGCATGCCCATCTTCCCGCCCGCTCCGATGACGGCGATCTTGTGGCTCATGATGTGCTCCTCAGGTGTTCCAGGGTGATGCGGGTCCATTCCCGCTCGGTTCGGATGGTGGTCTGTGCATCGTCCTGCCAGGGCAGCCAGTGCTCGACGATCTCGTTGATGCCTCGCTCCCGCGGCCGCACGGTGGCGAGCAGGTGGGCATAGTCGTGCAGGCCCGTGCCCATCGCGGCGCCGGAGTACGTGAAACCGACCCATCCCGGCTGACGGGCGAACGCGAAGTCCTTGACGTGCACGTTCTTGGTGAGGGCCGAAGTCTGTTCGACGCACGCCTTCGGGCTCTCCAACTGCGCGACGACGTTCGCTGGGTCGAGGCAGATGCCCAGATGAGTGCTGCCGACCCGTTCGATGACGCCGATCAGATCCGCGGTCGGCACCTGTTCGTACGTCTCCAGGGCGAGCGTCACCCCTGCCGCCTCGAAATCGCGGATGCTGCTGCGCAACCACACCTGGGCCTCGATGAGACTCGGCCGGGAATCCGGTCCGGAGATCATGCTGCGGATCAGGCGTGCGTCGAAGATCGACGCGATCCGGAGGAAGCGCGACAGGTGCTCTGGAACGATCCCCTTGGTGCCCAGCTCGATGCGGATGCCGAGGTCTCGTGCCGCGCGGGCGGCGTCCTTCAGCTCCGGATCGGTCATGTGCTCCAGCGGTGCGTAGTCGCAGATCTGGAACAGGTCGACGTCCTGTGCGCGGGTGTCCTCGAGGGCGCCGATGAGGCTGAGCGGCTGCTCGACGCGATCCGAATGCTGCCAGAAATAGGCGTAGGTTCCGAGGCCGATCATGCGACGCTCACCGCCTCGTCGAGCACGCTCAACAGCGCGTCGGGGTCATGCGCGAAGCGACCGAGGAAGACGCCGTCGACCGCGTCGCCGAGGGCGGACAGCAGTCCGGGCCCCGCCGCGCCGCCATAGATCACGGCCGATCCTGCGCGCGCAGGGTCGGCGTCGAGCGCGGCACGCAGCGCCGCAGCGACGACGCGGATGTGGTCGTGCCCCGCAGGCTCCGGTGCTCCGATCGCCCACACCGGCTCGTACGCGACGATCACGGCGCCCGCCGGGGCATCCGCGAGAGATGCCGACAGCTGCGCGACCGCGGCCACCGCAGCATCCTCGGGGTCATGCTGCTCCGTCTCGCCGATGCAGAGCAGGGGAGTGAGTCCGGCATCCAGCGCCTGCCGCGTCTTGGCGGCCACGACCTCGTCCGTCTCGCCGTACAGGCGCCGACGCTCGGCGTGGCCGATCTCGGCGATGCTCGCGCCGACCTCGGCCAGCTCCGACGCCGAGACCTCGCCCGTGAAGGCTCCGGATGCCTCGGCCGCCACGTCCTGCCCGCCGATGCGCACCGGTGTGCCGGCGAACGCCTGAACGGCAGGGTCGATCTGCAGGAACGTCGGGGTGACGAAGAACTCGACGGCGCCGGAGGAGACACCATCGTGCCCGCGGACGCGCTCGGCCACCTCGGTCAACCAGGTGCGCGCCCGTTCATGCCCGAAGTACATCTTCAGGCTCACCCCGACGATCTTCTTCGGCATCAGCAGGTTC
Organism: Microbacterium sp. NPDC056234; assembly: GCF_042267585.1. Taxonomy (NCBI): domain Bacteria; kingdom Bacillati; phylum Actinomycetota; class Actinomycetes; order Micrococcales; family Microbacteriaceae; genus Microbacterium; species Microbacterium sp. NPDC056234. The sequence continues at coordinate 355,166 of NZ_JBHJTE010000003.1, read as the reverse complement.
CGGTGCTCTCGTACTCGTCGATGACGGCGACCTTCTCGGCGGACGCACTGGTCGCATCGAAGCGGTAGGTGAGCCATTCGCGGACGTTGCGGCGTGCGAGTTCGATCCCGACCACGCGCTGTCCCATGCAGAGGACCTGCGCGTTGTTCGACAGCACTGCCCGCTCGACCGAGAAGGAATCGTGCGCCGTGACGGCGCGGATGCCGGCGACCTTGTTCGCCGCGATCGCGACGCCGAGGCCGGTGCCGCAGATCAGCAGCGCACGATCGGCCTCACCGCGGGCGACCCGTTCGGCAGCCTCGATCGCGATGCGCGGATAGGCGGTGTGCCCATCGGCATCCACACCCACGTCGACGACGGACGCGACGCCGGGGTCGTTCTCGAGATCCTTCTTCAGGATCTCCTTGTAGTCGAAACCGGCGTCGTCGCAGCCGATGACGATGCGGAGGGGCTCGGTCATGATGCGGTGTCCTTTCCTGCGGCGAGCAGTTCGCCGATGGCGGTGGCGATGAGCGCGAGGGAGACCGCGCCGGGATCCGGGGTGCCGATGGCGTGCTCGCCATGGCTGCGGGCGCGCCCCATGCGGGGGAGCAGATCGGCCGTTGCCACGGCAGCTCTGGTCGCGGCATCCGCTGCGGTCGTCCACGAGGCCGTCAGCGATGCGCCGCCGTCCGCCGCCGTGGTCAGCTCGCTCGAGAACGGCACGAGCGCGTCGACCATCGTCTTGTCGCCGACCTCGGCCTTGCCGTAGTCCTGCACGCCTCGGGCGCTGTCGGCGATGCCGGATGCCACGGCCTGCGCATCCGGTCGTCCGGTGTCGCCCAGTCGGACGGCGACCGTGTGGAGGATCACGCCCCACAGGGCGCCAGAGGTCCCGCCGGCTTTGTCGGCCCACGCGTCGGCCGCGCGCGCGAGAGTCGTCCTGGCACCGGCTCCCGCCTCCGCGGCGTGGATGCCGGCCGCGAGAGCCGCGTGCGACCCTCGCCGCATGCCGATCCCGTGGTCGCCGTCACCGGCGATCGCGTCGATCCGGCCGAGCTCGTCGGCGTGCTCGTCGATCGTGTCGACGATCGTCTGCAGTGCGGCGCGCACGAGCTGCGCGAGCTCCTGCGAGTCGGCGTCGCCGGGGGCGATGACGTCCTCGGTCGTCGCGACGTCGACCGCAGCGGCTGCCTGTGCGGCGGCCACGACCGACCCGCGACGATACGCCGGAGCGTCGACCGGCGTGTCCCAGAGCTGTTCGAGCTCGTCGTCCAGCCAGAACAGGGTCAATGAGGTGCCGGCCATGTCGAACGACGTGCAGTACTCGCCGACGTGCGGGTCGACGATGACGATTCCGGCATCCTCGAGCAGCTGTGCGATACGCCGGTAGACGACGAACATCTCCTCGTACTTGAGCGAACCGAGACCGTTGAGGATCGGGATGACTCGTGCGCCGCTGATCTCGACGCCGTCGGGGATCTCGGCGAGGAGCTTCTCGACGAGCAGAGCTGCCAGCTCATCCGCCGTCGGAATGTCGGTCTCGTCGATCCCCTGCTCGCCGTGGATGCCGAGACCCACGGCCATGCGGCCGGCCGGCACCGTGAACAGCGGCTCGGGTGCGCCGGGCAGCGTGCAGCCGCTGAACGCGACGCCGAAGGACCTGGTGCGCTCGTTGGCGCGAGCGGCGATCGCCGACACGGCGGCGAGATCGTCGCCGCGCTCGGCAGCCGCGGAGGCGGAGCGGAAGACGGTGAGATCGCCCGCGATGCCGCGGCGCTTGTGCTTCTCGGCGATGGAGGCGCTCGAGATGTCGTCCGTCACCGCCACCGTCGACGCCTCGATGCCCTCGGCGCGCAGCCGCTCCTGCGCCGCGTCGAAGTTCAGCACGTCGCCGGCGTAGTTGCCGTAGGAGAAGAACACGCCGGCCCCACGGTCGGCGGTCTTCGCGACGGCGTGGATCTGCTGCGCCGACGGCGACGCGAACAGGTTGCCCATCGCGGCGCCGTGCGCGAGTCCCTGGCCGACCATGCCGCCGAAAGCGGGGTAGTGGCCCGAGCCGCCGCCGATCACGACCGCGACCTGTCCCTCGGGGACGACGGTCGATCGGACCACGCCGCCGGTGACGCGACGCACGGAGCGGGCGTTCGCGGCGACGAAGCCGTCGATCATCTCGTCGGCGAAGTCCGCCGGGTCGTTCCACAACCGCGTCATCGGGTGGTCTCCCGCGCGGTGGTCGCGGCATCCGGGGCGCCGGCCGTGCGGATGCGACCGCTGCGGGCGAGCACGATCATCAGGATCGCCGAGACGAGCATGAATCCGCCGACGATGAACATCGGGACCTCGTAGCCGCCGGTCCAGTCGTGCACGGCGCCGGTGATGTACGGGGCGCTGAAGCCGGCGAGGTTGCCGATCGTGTTGATCAGGGCGACGCCGGCGGCCGCGGCCACGCCGGTGAGGAACTGCGTCGGCAGCGTCCAGAAGTTCGGCAGCGCGGCGAAGATCGCGCATGCCGTGATGGTGATCACGGCCATCGTCGCGACCGGTGAGCCGGCGAACAGGGCGAGCGGAATCGACACGGCGCCGGCGATCGCCGGCGCGGCGATGTGCCAGGTCTTCAAGCCGCGCTTTCCGGCGTCGCGCGACCAGAAGTACATCACGATCGCGGCCGGCAGGTACGGGACCGCCGTGATCAGGCCCTTCTGGAAGACGTCGTAGGTCACGCCGGACTGCTCCTGGAAGCCCTCGATGATGGTCGGCAGGAAGAACGCCAGGGCGTAGAGGCCGTAGATGAACCCGAAGTAGATGAACGACAGCATCCAGACCCGGCCGCTGCCGAAGGCGAAGCGGACCGAGACGTGCTTCTCGGTGGACTCGGTCTTCTTGCGTTCGGACTCGAGCGCATCCGTGAGCCAGACCTGCTCAGCGCTTGTGAGCCACTTCGCGTCTGCGGGCTTGTCCTTGAGGTAGAACCAGGCGATGATGCCGACCACGATGGCGGGGATCGCGACACCCATGAACATGAAGCGCCAGCCCTCGAGCCCGAAGAAGACGCCGTGCTGCTGGATGAGGGCGCCGGCCAGCGGGGCGCCGATCACGGTCGTGAGCGGCTGGGCCAGGTAGAAGAGCATGAGGATGCGACCGCGGTACTGCGCGGGCACCCAGAGGCTGAGGAAGAGGATGGCACCGGGGAAGAAGCCGGCCTCGGCGACACCGAGCAGGAATCGCAGTACGACGAGCTGCTCGAAGTTCTGCACCCAGGTGAACAGCAGCGCGACGATGCCCCAGCTCACCATGATGCGCGCCAGCCAGCGGCGGGCGCCGAACTTGTGCAGAGCGATGTTCGAGGGGACCTCGAGGATGATGTAGCCGATGAAGAAGACGCCGGACGCGAAGCCGAACTGAGCAGCGCTGAGCGCGAGATCGTCGTTCATGCCGTTCGGGGCGGCGAAGCCGATGGCCGTGCGGTCGAGGTAGTTGATGAAGAACATCAACGCCACGAAGGGCACGAGCCGCACGGAGACCTTCCGGATGGCGGATTTCGCGACCGAGCTCTCGGTCTGGGTGTTGTCCACGGTGACTCCTGGAATCGACGGTGATGCGCGGGTGCTGCTCGAGCCATTTTGGCAAACCGGTTGACCAATTGCAAGCCGATCCATGGAATCGGTGCCGGGCGGGCGGTCAGCCTCGCGTCAGCGTGCTGATCCGGTAGAGGCTCGTCGTCGCCGTGATGTACAGATCCGTGCCGTCCCGGCCGCCGAAGCAGAGGTTCGCGACCGGCTCCGGCACCGGGATGCGACCGAGCTCTGAGCCATCGGCCGAGAACACGATGACACCCGTCCCGCTGGAGGAGAAGAGCCGGTCCTGCTCATCGACGCGGATGCCGTCGGGGATGCCGTCCTCGGCATCCAGTACGGCGAACAGCCGCCCGTTCTTGCACCGCGCGCCGCCCTGCACGTCGTACACCCTGATGCCGCGGCGTTCGGAGGAGTCCGCGATGAAGAGTCGCGCACCGTCGCGGGAGAATGCGAGTCCGTTGGGCTGCTCGATGTCCGTGATGACCGCGTTGGTGCGCCCCGTCGCCGGATCGTGCCGGAAGACGAAGTGATCGCCGTACTCGCGCTCGCCCGGGTGCCCCTCGCGCGGTTGCGTGATGCCGTACGCGGGATCGGTGAACCAGATCGCGCCGGCGGAATCGACGACGATGTCGTTGGGGGAGTTGAGGCGTACCCCGTTCCAGGAGTCGACGATGCTCTCGACGACCCCGTCCCTGTCGCGCTCGACCCTGCGGCGCCCGTGCGAGCACTGCACCACGCTGCCGTCGTGATCGAGTGCTCGTCCGTTCGTGAACTCGACCCCCTGGGCGTAGACGCTCGCCTGGCCGGTGGCGGGGTCGTACTCGCGGATGCAGTCGTTCGGGATGTCGCTCCACCGGACACGACGTCGCGAGGGGACCCACAGTGGCCCCTCCGCCCAGATCGACCCGGTGTGCACGCGTTCGAGCACGGCATCCGGGGCGAGGATGCCGGCATCCACGAGAGGGGTCGTCATCGGTGCTCTCCTTGTCCGGCGCCACAACCGGTTGACCAAAATGCTCCCGAATGGCGCGCCTGCCCGGTAGGTTACTGCCATGCCCGCCTTTCCCGGAGACCCCGTCGACGACATCGCCGCTGCGCTCGGCGCCCTCCCGTCGGGAACCCCGGTGTCCGAGGTCGCGCGTCGCCTGCTCGACCTGTTCACCGGTGGATCGATCGCGCCCGGTACGCGCCTTCCCCCGGAGCGGCAGCTCGCGGCGACGCTCGGTGTCGGGCGGTCCGCGGTCCGCGAGGCGCTCGCCGCGCTCGAGATCCTCGGCATCGTCGACGTGCGACCCGGGTCGGGCACGTATCTGCGCGGCGCAGCCAGCGAGCTGCTGCCGCAGACGTTGCGCTGGGGTCTGCTGATCGGAGAGCGGAACACCGCCCAGCTGCTCGAGCTCCGCGAGGGGCTTGAGATCTTCGTCGCCCGGCTCGCCGCTGCGCGTGCGGATGCCGCGATCCTGGCGCGACTCGAGAAGGACGTCGCCAGGATGCACGCCACGATCGACGACCTCGCGGCGTTCGCCAAGGCCGACCTGGACTTCCATCACGCGCTGGCGGAGGCCGCGGGGAACGCCACCCTCACCGACCACCTGCATGTGATCCGCTCGCTTCTGCAGGTGTACGCCGACCGTGCGGTGCATGACACGGCGCACGCCGAGCGCGCCACGGCCGAGCACGAGGCCGTTCTCGCCGGGGTGAAGGCCGGCGACGGGGATGCTGCGGCATCCGCCATGGCTGTGCACATGGCCACCGCGACCGCCCGTCTGCTGGCCGAACGCGCCGGCTGAATCGAAAGAGACACATGATCAACGACGATCGCCGGACTCGGCGTGTCATCATCGACTCCGATGTGAAGAACGAGGCGGACGACCAGTTCGCGCTCGTGCACGCACTGCTGTCGCCGACGCTGGACATCCGCGGCATCATCCCGGCGCACTTCGGCACGCACCGCACGACGGAGTCGCTCGCCGAGTCGAGGGAGGAACTCGACCTGCTGCTGCGGCTGCTCGATCTCGGTCGCGATGTGCCGACCGCGGATGGTGCCCCGCACGCGCTGCCCGACGAGCGCACCCCCGTCGACAGCGCCGGTGCTCGGCTCATCATCGACGAAGCCCGGCGCACCGACGCCGGACCGCTGTACATCGCCTTCCTCGGGCCACTGACCGACATGGCCTCAGCGCTGCTGCTCGCGCCGGACATCGCCGACACCGACACGACGGTGATCTGGATCGGCGGGCCGCCCTACGGCGGCATCGTCTCGGTCGGGTCCTGGCCGGAGTTCAACCTCCGCAACGACATCGCCTCGGCCAACGTGGTGCTCGATTCCGGCATCCGGCTGTGGCAGGTGCCGTCGAACATCTACCGTCAGGTCAACGTCTCCTACGCGGAGCTCGAGGCGCGGATCGAGCCGCACGGCGAGCTCGGGCGCTACCTCGCGCAGCAGGTCGTCGACTTCAACAGCGCGCACCACGGTACGGCGATCGAGTCGCGCTCACTCGGTGACTCTCCGGCCATCGCGCTCATGCTCGAGCCCGGCTGCGCGACGATGCGTCGTCAGCGGCGGGTGCGGTTCACACCGGACGGGCACTACAAGCTGGCCGATCTGACGCGAGAGGTTCTCGTCGTCGAGAGCGTGGACGTCCGGTTCCTCCTGGAGGACATGTTCCACAAGATCGCGCGGCACGCGCGCTGACACACGTCAGAGGCGGAACACGCTTCGAGGGATGCTGTCGACGAGGTCGCGCGCGATCGTGTGCGCCTCCTCCTCACCGAGACGCCCGGTGACGACGAGCGTGGCCAGCCACCCGGCGTCCATGCGGCGGGACACATCGTGCCTGGCCGGGATCGACAGGTAGGCGCGCGTGTCGTCGATGAAGCCGCTGGTCTTGTAGAAGCCGGCCGAGTCGGTCACACCCTCGCGGAACCGGCGGATGCCGTCGGGGCTGTCAAGGAACCACCAGGGTGCGCCGGCGAACACCGAGGGGTAGAAGCCGGCGAGGGGTGCGATCTCGCGGGTGAACGAGGTCTCGTCGACCGTGAACAGCACCATCCGGAAGGTCTCGTGCGTGCCGAAGTCGCCCAGCAGCTCTCGCAGAGGCTCGGTGTAGCGCGTGAACAACGGCAGATCGTGGCCGGTATCCGCGCCGTAGCGGTCGGTCGTCGGCCGGTGATGGCCGCGGAGCACGCCGGGGTGCAGCTGCATCACCAGACCGTCCTCGCTCGACATCCGTGCCATCTCCCACAGCATGTGGCGGCGGTACGCCGTCGCATCCTCGGCGGTCGCCGCACCGGCGAGACCTGCGCCATGGATGCGCTCCAGCTCCGCCGCGGGAAGACGGGTGGCCCAGGCATCCACGACTCCCGTGTCGGTCGCCGTCGCCCCCAGCGAGCGGAAGTGCGCACGTCGGTCCTCGAGCGCCGCGATCAGACCCGATGCCGTGCCGGTGTCCATGCCGCTGGAGGCATGGAGCTGCTGCAGTGCACCGCGCCAGCCCGCCGACGAAGGGTCGAAGTGCCGATCGGGGCGGAACGTCGGCAGCACCCGTCCGATGAACGCGGGGTCATCGCGTAACGCGGCGTGGGCGTCGAGCGTATCGGCGGGGTCATCGGTCGTGGCAAGCACCTCGATCCCGAAGCGGTCGAACAGGGCGCGCGGGCGGGATCCGGCATGCCCGATCCATGCCGAGATCTGATCGAACTGAGCGTCCGCATTCGCTGCCGACGGATGCTCGTCCAACCCGATCACGGAATGCAGCGTGTCCTCGAACCAGGCCCGCACCGGCGTCCCGGCGAACACGTGCCAGTGCGCGGCGAAGCGGCGCCAGATCTCCCGCGGGTCGACGGGGGCGGCGCCCCGTCCGAGGTCGTCGAGTCCGATGCCGTGCGCATGCAGGAGCCGCAGCACATAGTGGTCGGGGACGATGAGGAGGTCCGCAGGGTCGGTGAACGCCTGATCCTCCTGCAGGAGGGACGCCTCGACGTGTCCGTGCGGCGACAGGATCGGCGCATCGTGGACGCTCTCGTACAGCGTCCGTGCGATCGCTCGCGTCGCCGGGTCTGCCGGCAGGAGCCGATCGGGGGAGGGGTCCAGTCTCACGGGGCATCCATTTCGTCGGCGGGCTCAGGTGCGGGACCGCTGCTCTCGCGGGTCCGCAGGTAGGTCGGCAGGACCGTTCGCAGTCGCGGGGTACCGCTCTGCGACAGTCGGCTCAGCAGCATGGTCACGGCGACCCTGCCTGCCTCCTCGATCGGGGCCGAGACGGTCGTCAGCGGCGGATGGCAGAAGTCCGACCCGAAGATGTCGTCCGTGCCCACGATCGACAGGTCTTCGGGGACGCGGATACCGCGCTGCGCCAGACGCTTCAGCATCCCGATCGCGAGCAGGTCGTTGAACACGATGCAGGCCGTGACGCGTCGGGACGCGACGCTGTCCGCCGCAGTCGCACCGGCGGCCGCGTTGGGCGCCCACGGGCCGAGGAAGGTCAGATCGACGTCGAGTTCTGCGGCGGCATCCTCGAGGGCCTCCCAGCGCCGGGCGCTCGACCAGGATCCGGTCGGGCCGGCCACGTAGGCGATCCGGCGATGACCCAGCGAATGCAAGTGCGTGAGGGCCTGACGGACACCGGTCGGCGTATCGATGAGCACGCTCGGCACGGCGGGCAGGTCGCGGTTGACGGTCACAAGGGGCTGCCGTGCGGCAGCGGCGACGAGTTGCTCCTCGTCGAGGCGGGAAGCCGCGAGGATCACTCCGTCGGCCGACTTGCGCATGATCTCGAGCGTGTCGGCCTCGACCTCTCGGGACTCCTCGGTGTCCACGAGCAGCTGGGTGTAGCCCGCGGCGCGCAGCTGGCGCTGGGACCCGCGGATCAGGTCGAAGTAGAAGGGGTTCGCGATGTCCGGCACGAGCAGTGCGACCGTGCCGGTTCGCCCTGACGCCAGCGACCGCGCCTGGGAACTGGGGACATAGGCGAGCTCCACTGCCGCCTCCTCGATGCGCTGGCGGGTGACCGCGTTCACGCGCGCCGGATTGCTCAGTGCCCGCGAGACGGTGGAGGCAGCGACACCGGCGAGGCGTGCGACGTCCGTGATCGTGGCGGCGCGACCAGGCCGGCTCGTGTCCGATCCTGCGGCGTCGTCGATGTCGGTCATGCGGCGAGCATATCTATTCAGAAGGCTTGTGGCAAAGAAGCGGCAAACGCTTGTCAAAATGTTGCCGCATCGCTACCGTGGTGAACGCCGACATGGACCAACGAAGGAATGTGATGTCACTGACGACCGCCCAGCCCACCTGGACGCTCTCCGGATTCGGAGACGAGATCCACCCGGACCCGCGGATCCAGTGCGCTGTTCTTCTCGCGCTCGGGGCTCGCCACATCGAGGTGCGCTCCGCGTGGGGCATCAACATCGTCGATCTCGACAAGGAGCGGCTCGGCGAGCTCTGGGCAGCCATCCGCGCCGAGGGAATGGGCGTCTCCGCCATCGGCTCGCCGATCGGCAAGAGCAATCTGAGCGATCCGATCGAGTTCGAACTCACGCGCCTGGACAACGCCCTGCGCGCGGCCGACGTGCTCGAGGCGCGCTACATCCGGATGTTCTCGTTCTGGCAGACCGAGGGCGTGCCTGTCGAGCAGATGCGCGACGAGGTGATGGATCGACTCGGTCGCCTCGCCGAGCGTGCGGCGTCCGCCGGGGTCGTCCTCGTGCACGAGAACGAGAAGCACATCTACGGCGACATCCCCGAGCGCGTGCTCGACATCGTCCGCACCGTCGACTCACCCGCCCTGCGACTGGCGTGGGACAACGCGAACTACGTGCAGTGCGGCGTACGCCCCGTCACCGACGGCTTCGCCCAGCTCGCCGAGTACGTCGAGTATCTGCAGGTCAAGGACGCCCGCCGCGAGACCGGCGAAGTCGTGCCGGCCGGCGAAGGCGACGGCGAGCTGGCCGAGACCATCACCGGGCTCCGAGACCGCGGGTTCGCGGGCTTCGCCTCTCTCGAACCGCATCTCGCCGACCAGAACGCCCTGGGAGGCTTCAGCGGCGCGCACCAGTTCGGTCGCGCCGCCCGCGCCTTCCGCACCCTCACCGACAACGCTGGAGTGACCCTCGCATGAGCAACCTGTCCACCGCCATCATCGGCTGCGGCGTCATCGGACGCACGCACGTCGAAGCCGTCCTGCAACTCGCCGACCGCCTCACTCTGACGGCGCTCGTCGACGTGTCCACCGAACGAGCCGAGGAGCTCGCCGACGTCGTGGAGGAGAGCACGGGCGCCCGCCCCGGCGTCTACGCCACAGTGCAGGAACTGGTCGCCTCCGATGCGCCGCAGCTCGTCGTCGTCGCGACCCCGTCCGGCCTCCACGTCGAGCAGGCCGTCGTCGCACTGGAAGCCGGCGCTCACGTCCTGATCGAGAAGCCGCTCGATGTCGATCTCGTCCGTGCACGCCGCCTGGCGGACGCCGCCGCAGCCGCCGCAGCGCGCGGTCAGGTGTGCAGCGTCATCAGCCAGCACCGCTTCGACCCGTCCAGTCAGATCGTGCACGCCGCGATCGCCGACGGTGGGTTCGGTCGGGTGACCTCCGGCGTCGCGACGGTGCCGTGGTGGCGCTCGCAGGACTACTACGACTCCGGCGACTGGCGCGGAACGTGGGCGCTCGACGGCGGCGGTGCGCTCATGAATCAGGGCGTGCACACCGTCGACCTGCTGCTGTGGTTCCTCGGCCGCCCGGTGACCGTCTCCGCCGAGATCGCTCTGCTCGCGCACGAGGGCGTCGAGGTCGAGGACACCGCCGTCGCCACCCTGACCTTCGACAGCGGCGCGCTCGCGGTGCTGCACGCGACGACCGCGGGGTACCCGGGGCTGTCCGTACGACTGCAGGTGCTCGGCTCCGACGGGTCGGCCGTCATCGACGGCGATGCCCTGCAGTACATCCACCTTCGCAAGGATGCGGATGCCGCGGCCGGCGCGTACGGCGGTGGGGGGAACCAGGCCGACCGGTACTCGGTCGAGCCGCCTGCCGGTGTCGATGCGACCCAGTTCAGCTTCGGGCACGTCCGCCAGTACTTCGACCTGCTCGACGCGATCGACGAGGGACGCGAACCGCTGCTGACGGTGGAGCAGGCGCTGCTCGCGCTCGCCGCAGTGCGGGCCGTCTACGTCTCGGCCGTGCTCGGTCGGAAGGTGCGCATCGACGACGTCATCGCCGGCGAGTACGACGACCTGGTCCTCGAAGTGCCGAGCATCGAGGTCCCCGCGGTATGACCGCAGTCGTCCGCGCGCCCGTCCGGATCGCCCACCTGGGCCTCGGGGCGTTCCATCGCGCGCACCAGGCCTGGTACACGGAACTCGTGAACAGGTCGGGTGCGGAGCAGTGGGGGATCGCCGCCTTCACCGGCAGGCGCCCCGACGCCGCGATGGCGCTGGCGGCGCAGGGTTGCGCGTACGATCTGGTCGTCCGTGGGCCGGAGTCCGACTCGGTCGAGCACATCTCGTCGATCGTCGCCGCCCACGACGGTGCGGATGCCGAGGCCTGGCGTGCGGCGATGACGACCGTCGCCGTGCTCACCGTCACGATCACGGAGGCCGGCTACCGGGCAGGCAGCACGGCGATCGAGCGCATCGTCGATGGTCTGCGCGCGCGGAGGGATGCCGAGGCGGGGCCGATCGCGATCGTCAGCTGCGACAACCTGGACGGCAACGGAGCGCTGCTCGGGTCGCTCGTGTCGCAGGCCGCAGACGCAGAGCTCGCGGCATGGATCGCCGACAACGTCTCGTTCGTGTCCTCCGTCGTCGACCGGATCACGCCCGCGGTCGCCGACGCCCTGCCGATCACGATCACCGATGACCCGTGCGCGCTCGTCACGGAGCCGGCGGCGTCCTGGATCCTGTGCGGCGGCTTCCCGGCGGGGCGACCGGCGTGGGAGCAGGCCGGTGCCGAGTTCGTCGACGACATCGAGCCGTATGAACGGCGCAAGCTCTGGCTCCTGAACGCTGGACACACGCTGCTCGCGAGCCTCGGGCAGCTGCGCGGCCATGCGACTGTCGCGGAAGCGATGACCGATGAGGTCTGCAGAACGGCGCTCGCCGACCTGTGGGACGACGCGGACGCGGTGCTGCCGTTCGACGCGACGAACCTCGCCGAGCACCGCGCCGTGATCGCGACCCGCTTCGAGAATGCGCGGATCCGGCATGCGCTGCGCCAGATCGCGACGGATGCCGAGATCAAACTGGCTCTCCGTGTGGTGCCGGTGATCCAGGCGCGGCTCGCCCGTGGGCTGGATGCCGGACGCGGTGAGATCCGCGCGCTGGCCGCCTGGGCGGCGCTGGAAGGCAGGGACGCGGATGCTGTCGCCGGCCGCTTCGACCTGGACGATGACGTCCGCCATGAACTGATCGGCGCGATCGCCGAGCTGAAAGGAGTGCACGCATGATCATCGACAGGGCAGAGGTGATCGTCACCAGTCCCGACCGGAACTTCGTGACGCTGAAGCTCACGACCGATGACGGCCTCACCGGTCTGGGCGATGCGACCCTGAACGGGCGCGAGCTCGCGGTGGTCGCGTACCTGACCGAGCACGTGGTCCCGCTGCTCGTCGGCCGTGATGCGCACCGCATCGAGGACACCTGGCAGTTCCTGTACCGCTCGGCGTACTGGCGCCGAGGGCCGGTGACGATGGCGGCGATCGCCGCGGTCGACATGGCGCTGTGGGACATCAAGGCCAAGGCCGCGGGCATGCCGCTGTACCAGCTGCTCGGCGGGGCCTCCCGCACCGGGCTGCTGGCCTACGGGCACGCCTCCGGCAAGGAGCTTCCCGAGCTGTTCGACTCCGTCCGGTCGCATCTCGAGCAGGGATACAAGGCCATCCGCATCCAGACCGGGGTGCCCGGACTCAAGGCGATCTACGGCATCGCCTCGCAGGCCGAGGACACGTTCGGCGGCGAGGCCAGGTACGACCACGAGCCGGCGCGACGCGGCGCGCGGCCCGTGGAGGAGGACTGGGACACGCGGGCCTACCTGCGGCACCTCCCCGGAGTCTTCGAGGCGGTGCGCAACGAGTTCGGACCAGAGATTCCGTTGCTGCACGACGGGCACCACCGGATGACGCCGATCCAAGCGGCACGCCTGGGCAAGGACCTCGAGCCGTACGACCTGTTCTGGCTCGAGGACTGCACGCCGGCGGAGAACCAGGAAGCGCTGCGACTTGTGCGTCAGCACACCACCACGCCGCTGGCGATCGGTGAGATCTTCAACACGGTGTGGGACTTCAAGGACCTCATCCGCGAGCAGCTCATCGACTACGTGCGCGGCGCCGTCACGCACATGGGCGGCATCACGGCTCTGCGCAAGACGCTGGAGTATGCGGCGCAGTACCAGATCAAGTCCGGCATGCACGGCCCGACCGACATCTCGCCGGTCGGCATGGCCGCCGCGATGCATCTCGGGCTGAGCATCCACAACTTCGGCATCCAGGAGTACATGCGCCACGGCGCCAAGACGGATGCCGTCTTCCAGCAGTCCTTCACCTGGCAGGACGGGCTGCTGCACCCGGGCGACGAGCCCGGCCTCGGTGTCGAAATCGATGTGGACGAAGCAGGCAAGTACCCCTACGAGCAGGCATATCTGCCGTACAACCGACTGGCCGACGGCACCGTCCACGACTGGTGACCGGCCGCCCACCCGAAAGGAACCCTCATGGCACGCATCGGTGTCCAGGCGATGATGCTCAAGAGCGCCGTCGCAGAGCTCGGCGCATTTGAAACGTTTCGACGGACGACGGGGATCGGCTACCGCGTCGCGGAACTGTCGCAGATCCCGTTGACGGCGGAGACGGTCGCCGAACTTCGGCGAGCCCGCGACGAACTCGGCGTCGAGTACTGCGCGCTGTCGGCGGCGCTGACTTCCGGCGGGATCAACGACTCCCTCGAGGAGGAGTTCGACAAGATCGTCGCGGACTGCCGCTCACTCGGCGCGGACATGGTCCGCATCGGCATGCTGCCCATTCCGGCGCTGCGCTCGCCCGATGCCGTGCTCGACTTCTGCCGCAGAGCGGATGCTGCGGCAGAGCGCCTGTCCGACGAGGGCATCGCCCTGTACTACCACAACCACCATGTCGAGTTCGCGAAGGTCGACGGGCGCTACCTGCTCGAGATCATCGCCGAGAACTCGCCGCACGTCGGGATCGAACTCGACGCCCACTGGATCGCCCGCGGCGGCCTCGACCCCGCCAGGGTGATCGGACAGTATGCCGGGCGAGTGCGCATGGTGCACCTGAAGGACTACCGGATCGCGATCCCGGATGCCGCGGCCATCGACGCCTTCGAGAGCGGCGACCACGCGGCCTGGGGTGCGGCCTGGACCGGTCTCGTGCAGTTCGCCGAGGTCGGCGAGGGCAACCTCGACTGGCCGGGGATCATCGATCAGAGCATCCGCTCCGGTGCGGAGTATCTGCTCGTGGAGCAGGACGAGCTGTACGGACGCACCGTCTGGGAAGCGCTCGAGATCTCGCACCGAAACCTCACGGAGTTCGGCTTCGCCGAACACTTCTGACGCACCGCAACCTCGCACCAACCACGTATCAAGGAGGATCACATGGCACATCGCAGGACACTCACCGCCGTTGCAGGATTCGTCGTCGCGGGGCTGGCTCTTGCCGGCTGCGCATCAGGGGACTCGGGGGCCTCGGAGGACTCGGGAGGCACGAACGACGGTCCCGTCGAGCTCGAATTCTGGGCGTGGGGCTCGAACGTCGACAAGCGCGTCGCCGAATGGAACGAACAGAACCCCGACATCCAGGTGAACATCTCCGCACCGGCCGGCGGCGCTGACTTCCCCGTGAAGGTCCTGTCGGCCGTGCGGGCGGGAGAAGGCCCGGACATGGCGCAGGCGGAGTTCACCCAGTTGCCCACGTACGTGTCGGCCGGCGTCGTGGCAGACGTCGAGTCCGTGCGCGACGAGATGGAGGCGGCGTTCTCCGAGACGACGCTGGACACCGTCACCTTCGACGACACGATCTTCGGAATCCCGCAGGACCTGGGGCCAGCGCTGTTCGTGTACCGCACCGATCTGTTCGGCCAGCTGGGCATCGAGCCTGCCGAGACGTGGGGCGACTTCCGCGCTCTCGCCGAGCAGGTGCGGTCGCTGCCCGGAGACCACTACCTCGCCAACTTCAGCGCGCTCGACGCCGATCTGTTCATGGGCCTCGCCCTGCAGAACGGCGCCCAGTGGTGGGAGTTCGCCGACGGCGAGTGGAAGGTCGACATCGACGACGACGCCAGCGCCGAGGTGCTCGAGTACTGGCAGGGTCTGATCGACGACGACCTCATCAGCACGTATCCCTCGGGCAGCCCCGAGTTCATCGAGGCGACGGCATCCGGGAAGGTGCTCGGCCAGATCGCCGGAGCATGGGCTCCAGGGCCGCTGCTGAACCAGTACCCCGACACGGTCGGCCTCTGGGCCGCGGCCCAGATCCCGCAGTGGGAAGCCGGCGAGCTGAAGACCTTCGCGCGCGGAGGATCGGCGGACATCATCCTCGCGGACAGTGAGCACTATGACGAGTCTGTGGAGTTCCTCACCTGGCTGAACGTCTCCGATGAGGGCGCCGAAGGCCTCGTCGGCATCAACAAGTTCACCGCAGCCCTGCACGGTCAGGAGATCGACCGCCCGGCACCCGACCTCATCCCCGAGGACGACACGTACTGGCCTACCGCTGCCGAATCGGCGTCCGGGCTGCAGTCCGTGCAGTGGGGGCCCAACACGCAGGTCGCCTTCACCGCGCTGAACGACGCGCTCGGAAACGCGATCGAGACCGGCGACTGGTCGACGGTGCTGTCGACCGTGCAGACCACCGTCGAGGGCGACCTGGACTGACATCATGACCGCACTCCTCCAAGAGAGTGCGCCTGCGGGCGGGGAGGCGACGCGCACCGTCGTCCTCCCGCCCCGGCGGGCGCGCCGACCGCACCTGCAACGGCACACGGGTTTCGCCTACGCGCTGATGGCACCGGCGCTCGTGATGTTCGCCCTCGTGTTCATCATCCCGATCTTCTACTCCGGATGGCTGAGCGTCCGCGGCCGCGGCGCGTCCAGCGGCGGAGCCTTCGGGCCCCGTGAAGAGACGTTCGTCGGGCTCGGCAACTATGTCTCGGTGCTCGAGGACCCCACGTTCTGGACGAGCCTCGCCCACCTCGGCATCTACGCCGCGATCATGGTGCCCCTGCTCATGGGAACCTCGATCCTGCTCGCGCTGCTGCTGGATCTGCCGCGGGCGCGCGCGAAGTCCTTCAGTCGCACCTCGATCTTCCTTCCGTACGGTGTTCCCAGCGTCATCGCCGCCCTGATGTGGGGATTCCTCTACGTCCCCGACATCAGCCCGGTGTACCAGTTCGCGAGCGCCATCGGCGTGGAGCTGCCGAACCTGCTCAGCGGCGACTGGATCTACGTCGGCATCGTCAATGTCGTGCTGTGGGGCGGGATCGGCTTCAACACCGTGATCATCTACACCGCGCTGCAGTCGCTCGACCGCTCGCAGATCGACGCCGCACGCATCGACGGCTGCGGCGAGGGGCGCATCGCCTGGTACATCAAGCTGCCCCACGTCGTGCCGGCCACCGTGGTCACCGGGCTGTTCTCGGTGATCGGGGCGCTGCAGATCTACAGCGAGCCAGCCATGCTCGCGACCCTCACGAACGCGATCGATTCGACGTTCTTCCCGCTCATGCGCGTGTACCGCGACGCGTTCGCGCACGACGACCTCAACTCCGCAGCCGCGGCATCCATCCTCCTGGCACTGGGGACGGTTCTTCTGTCTCTGCTGGTGCTGGGCGGGCGCCGCCTGGCCACACGGAAGGCCGACCGATGATGACTCTGCTCTCCACGCGCGAGAAACGCGCCTCGTCCGGCTCCCGTCCGCCGGCTCACGACCGCCCGGCCGGTTCGCGGCGACGCGGCGTGCCGATCGCGGCGATCCTGCCGACGACGGTGCTGATCGTGTCCGCGGTGTACTTCCTGCTGCCGGTCGTGTGGGTGTTCTTCTCGGCGACCAAGTCGTCGGCGGAACTGTTCACGACACCCGCGTTCAGCTTCGGAACGGCGCTGTGGGACAACCTCGTCGCCCTGTTCGCCTACGAGAACGGCGGCTTCGCGAAGTGGCTGGGCAACAGCTTCTTCTACAGCATCGTCGGCGCCCTCGCATCGACCCTGTTCTCGGCCGGTGCCGGTTACGCGCTCGCGATGTACGACTTCCGCGGCAAGCACGCGATCATGGTCGGGCTGCTCGGCGGCGTCCTGCTTCC
The DNA here is from genome assembly GCF_042267585.1 of Microbacterium sp. NPDC056234. NCBI lineage: Bacteria > Bacillati > Actinomycetota > Actinomycetes > Micrococcales > Microbacteriaceae > Microbacterium > Microbacterium sp. NPDC056234. Next base: position 338,315 of record NZ_JBHJTE010000003.1, on the reverse strand, counting down.
GACGATCACCCTCGCGATCCCGCAGTACCTGCTGTTCGCGCAGATCGGCCTGGCCAACACCTACTGGTCGGTGCTGATCCCGACCATGATCACGCCCTTCGGCATCTACCTGGCCTACGTGTTCGCCAGGGCGTCCATGCCGGTCGAGCTTCTCGAAGCCGCGCGGGTCGATGGATCGAGCGAGTGGCGCACGTTCCGCTCGATCGGTCTGCCGATGCTCCTGCCAGGGCTCGTGACGATCTTCCTGCTGCAGTTCATCGGAGCGTGGAACAACTTCCTGCTGCCGTACATCATGCTCACGGATCCGGACCTGTTCCCGATCACGGTCTCGATGTACATGATGCTCAACCGCGGCGGCAGCGAGCCCATCCTCTACACTCTCGCGATCGCCGGTGCGGCGGTCGCGATCATCCCGGTCGTCGCGTTCGTGCTGGTCCTCCAGCGCTACTGGCGCCTCGACCTCGTCTCAGGGAGTCTCAAGTGACAACTGTCGGTCTGATCGGCCCGCGGGCCAACGGCCTCATCGCCCAGCGCCTCGGCGCGGACTACGTCGAGCCCACCATCGTCGGCAACGTCATCCTCTTCGCGGAGGACGCGACGCCGTCTCTGAACCCGGAGTTCGCGGGCGAGCGCTATCCCTCGTTCGCGATCCTGCTGCCCGGCGACGTCCGCGTCGCCGACCCGTCGTTCGACCTCGAGCGCGTGCGGTCGTACTTCACCACGCTGTTCCCGGTACTCGCGCAGGTCGCCGAGCCCGGTGCGAAGATCGTCTTCGGCTCGGGTGCGGCACGGCGGATCCCCGAGGGGGTCGACCGGTCCGCCGCCGAGGCGCGCTTCGCAGAATCGCTCGTGATCGCGCGGGATGCCGCGAACGAACACGATCTCCGGGTGATGCTGGAGCCGCTGCACAAGGGCGAGACCAACCTCATCCACACGCTCGGCGAAGCCGTGGAGTTCCTCGACGCTCACGGCGTCGATGGCGTTCAGATCGTCGCTGACCTCTTCCACATCGAGCAGGAAGGCGAGCCCCTCTCGACGGTCAGCGACCACATCGAGCGGATCGGACACGCGCACATCGCCGACGCCGGGCGCTTCTGGCTGGGGGCGGGGGATGGGCAGTGGCGCGAGTTCGTGGCGACGCTGCGGGACGCTGGGTTCGACGGGCCGGTGTCGTTGGAGTGCAACTGGGGCGACGAACTCGAGACCGAGATCGCCGCCTCGATCGCGGCGCTGCGCGCGCTGCCCTGACAGCTACCAGGTCCGCCGGATAGCGGCGGACGATCAGCGGACGCAGTGACGTTTCACGGACCGATCGGTTGAGATCATCCGTGAAACGTCACCGCCTCCGTGAAACGTCCATCCGGATCGGTGTCAGACGGGCAGCACCAGCTGTCCGTTGCGGCGGTGCGGGAGCGTCGCGAGCGACGCGTCGCGCAGCTCAGGAGGCAGCAGGAGCTCCGGGGCGTCCTGGAACACGACAGGACGCAGGAACCGCCGGATCGCCGTCGCCCCGACCGAGGTGTGCAGCGATGTCGTCGCCGGCCATGGACCGCCGTGCTGCTGCGACCACGTCACGGCGACCCCGGTCGGCCAACCCGCGAACAGCACGCGACCGGCTCGCTGCTGCAGCAGCTCGACCGTATGGGCCACGTCGTCCGCCGGCTCGGAGTGCAGCGTCGCCGTCAGGCTTCCCGGCACGACACGCAGCGCGGCGTGCAACTCGGCTTCGTCCGTATAGCGGACCAGGAGTGTGAGCGGCCCGAACACCTCCTCGAGCAGAGCCTCCGGGCGTGCGGCCACGGCTGCGGCATCCGTCGTCACGACGACCGGGCGCGCACCGTCCGGCGTCTCGGCGCCGTTCGCGATGAGCTCGGTCGACTCGTCCGCGAGCAGGGACTGGATGCCGTCGGGGAACGCGGCCGTGATGCGATCCGTGAGCAGTGGCCCTCCGGCGACCGAGCCGACCGCAGTGGCCACTGCGTCCTCGAATCCTGACCCGGCCGGGATGAACACGACGCCCGGCTTGGTGCAGAACTGGCCGACGCCGAGCGTGAACGAACCGACGAGCCCGGTGGCCAGCTCGGCGCCTCTGGCCTGGAGCGCCGCGGGCGTGATGACGACCGGGTTGACGCTGCCCAGCTCGCCGTAGAACGGGATGGGGTCGGGGCGCCCGGAAGCGAGGTCGAACAGCGCGCGTCCGCCGGACACAGACCCGGTGAAGCCGGCCGCCTGGACGACCGGGTGCTGAACCAGGGCATTGCCCGCCTCACGGCCCTCGATGAGTGCGAACGATCCCTCCGGTGCGCCTGCCGCGTCGAGCGCCGCGATGACCACCTCGGCCGTGCGACGCGACAGCTCCAGGTGCCCGGAGTGCGCCTTCACGATCACCGGGTTGCCGGCGGCCAGCGCCGACGCCGTGTCGCCGCCGGCGACCGAGAACGCGAAGGGGAAGTTGGATGCCGAGAACACCGCGACCGGTCCGACTCCGATCAGGTGGCGGCGCAGTTCCGGACGAGGCGGGGTGGCCGCGGCATCCGCATCGTCGACGATGATCTCGCGGAACGAGCCCTCTTCGACGACCGCGGCGAACAGGCGGAGCTGACCGGTCGTGCGACCGACCTCGCCCGTGAGTCTGGTCGCGCCGAGACGGGTCTCTCGGTCGGCGATCTCCACGAGCTCAGTGACGTTCTTGTCGAGCGCATCCGCGATGGCGCGCAGCCACGCGGCGCGCTCCGGCGCAGACGACGCCCGCCACACCGGCGCCGCCGTTGCCGCGTGCTGCGCGATCGTCTCGAGCTGTTCGGCGGTCGTGGTCATGTCAGGCCTTTCCGGTCAGTGCGGGGGAGAAGCGGATGCCGAGGCCGGCGTGCGGCGTCTCGGTGAGGTATCCGTCGGCGATGGCGACGGGTGAGAGGTCTGCGAGCGCACCGAGGGCGCCGAATCCGGCATCCTCGACGTCCTCGGCCCAAGGTTCCGCGATGTCGCCGGGGAGCGTCAGCGCCAGCTGGCCGGAGAGTTCGGGCAGCAGATGCGGGTGCAGCGCGGCGCCGTGCTCCGAGGCCAGCGCGGAGATCCGCAGGAACGGCGTGATGCCGCCGACCCTGACGATGTTCGGCTGCACGATCTGCGCGGCGCCCGCGCGGAGGAAGTCGCCGAAGCGGTACGCGGTGTGCAGGTTCTCGCCGACCGCGATCGGCACGTCGATGCGCCGGGCGAGCTCGGTGTGACCGGCGAGATCGTCCGCGCGCAGCGGCTCCTCGATCCACGCGATGTCGAACCGTGCGAGCGCCTCGACGGACGTCGTCGCGCGGTCCAGATCCCAACGCTGGTTGGCGTCGATCATGAGCGCGCGGTCAGGGCCGAGCAGGTCTCGGACGGCGCCGACGCGGTCGACATCCTCGGCGATATCCGGCTTGCCGACCTTGATCTTCACGGCGGTGAATCCGGCGTCGATCCAGCGCTGCACCTGGGCGAGCAGCTCGTCCTGCGTGTAGTGCAGGTTCACCCCCGAACCGTAGGCGCGCACCCGTTCGCGTCGTCGACCGATGAGGGACGACACCGGCAGGTCGCGAGCGCGGGCCGCGGCATCCCACAGCGCGAGATCGAGTCCGGCCATGGCGATCGTCGTGATGCCCCCGCCACCGGCCTCGTGCAGATGCTCCCAGAGGCCCTGCCACGTTTCGCCCGGTTCGGCGGAGCGTCCGATCGCGGTGGCCGAGATGTCGTCGGAGAGCAGCGCATTCACGGCGGCGGCGCCGATCTGCGGAGTCCACGAGAATCCCCAGCCCTCGACGCCGTCCGATCGGACCACGTGGGTCGCGACGATGCCGATCGACGTGACATCGGCCGCCCATGGCCGGCTCAGCGCGACGCGCTGAAGCCTCGTGTCGAACCGGGTGATCGTCGTCACAGCAGCGCGCGTCCCGCTTCGAGGATCTTCGCGAGCCTGGCCTCCTGCGCCGCCGTCGGGTCGACCAGCGGTGCGCGCACGGATCCGACGGGGAGTCCGCCCAGACGCAGGCCGGTCTTGATCAGGGAGACGCCGAATCCGGGGGTCTCGTCTCGGAGGTTCACGAGCGGGCGGTAGAAGCCGTCGAGGATCTGCAGGCGACGCGCTTCATCACCGGACACGTACGCGCGGTAGAACGCGTTCGCGACCTCGGGGATCATCGCGAAGGCGGCCGACGAGTACAGCGGCACGCCGATGCCGCGGTACGCGCCCTGCGTCAGCTCGGCGGTCAGCAGACCGTTGAAGAACGCGAAGTCCTCGCGGCCGGACTCCGCCACCGCGCGGACGACGAGCTGCGTGGTGCCGATGTCTCCGGTGCCGTCCTTGAAGCCGACGACCTTCTCGTTCGCGGCGAGGGTGCGCATCGTGTCGACCGAGTACTGCGCACTGCCGCGGTGATAGACGATGACGGGCAGATCGGATGCCGCGGCGATCGCCTCGACGTACGCGACGAGTCCGGCCTGGGTTCCTCCGACGAGGTACGGCGGCAGCACGAGCAGGCCGTCGGCTCCGGCATCCGCTGCGGCGCGGGCGACCTCGACGGCGTGACCGAGCGGGCCGCCGGCGCCGGCGATCACGGGGACGCGGCCTGCCACGGTCGCGACCGCGGTGCGGGTGACGGCTGCGGCCTCGCTTGCCGACAGCGCGTGGAACTCGCCCGTGCCGCAGGCGGGGAAGACGCCGCCGGCACCGGCGGTGACCCCGCGGTCGATGTGCCGGGCGAGCAGCTCGTGCTCGATCGTGCCGTCCGGAGCGAACGGCGTGACGGGGAAGAAGAGGATGCCGTCGAAGTTCATCAGAGACCTTTCGTGAGGAGAGCGTCCGCGCTTGCGAGTTCGGTGCGCCAGTCGTGCTGCGGGCGCCAGCCCAGGAGCCGTTCGGCTTTGGCGGTCGAGAACGCCGGCAGCGTTCCGGTCAGCGCGGCGGCTGCTCCGGCGGTTCCGGGGTGGAACTGCGGCAGCAGGTCGGCGAGCGGTTCTCGGGCGAGCGCGTCAGAGGCGCCGACGAAGAACACCTCGCCGTTGGGGATGCCGGTCATGCCGGCCAGCAGCGTGTCGGCGAAGCCGGCGACATCGCGAGCATCGACGTAGTTGAACAGCGCCGGTGCCGACAGTGCAGGATCGTCCAGCCGCTCGCGAACCGTGTGGCCCTGCTGCGTCGGCGCACCCGCCCACTCCTCGGGGGCGATCACGTAGCACGGGCGGAACGCGGCGAAGCGGGTGGCGTCTCCGGTCTGGCGCTGCAGCATCCCGAGGGTGTCCTCGATGAGCAGCTTCGACAGCGCGTAGGCGTTCCAGGGCTTGGTCGGGGTGTCCTCGTCGAGCGGCAGCAGGTCGGGGCTCCAGCCGGTCGGGCAGCCGTAGCCGAGGACGGTCGGGCTGGACGCCGCGACGATCTTCGGGATGCCGGCGCGCACGGCGCCGTGCAGCACCGAGATCGCGAGCCCCGCGTTGGTGCGCATGATCACGTCTTCCGGAGCGCTGAAGGGCACGGCGATCGCGGCGAGGTGGATCAGGGCGTCGGCGTTCGCCTCCGCGAGGACGGATGCCGCGGCGTCCGCGTCGGAGAGGTCGAGGGCGACCTGCGTGATGCCGTCCTGTTCCAACTCGGGTGCGGTGACCCGGTCGAGCGAGACGATCTCGTGGCCGAACCCGGCGAGACCGGTGACGAGGCTGCGACCGAGCCGGCCGGCTCCTCCGGTCACGACGATGCGGCTCACGCGCGCACCGCGCCTTCGAGCAGGCGGATGCCGAGGTCGGCGACCTGGACGGGGAGCCCGGTCTCGAGCGACCGGTTTCCGGCGATGCCGACCGCGATCGAGCGGATGCCGTCGCTCCAGTCCGCCGGACGCGCCAGAGGGTCATCGGCCGGGCCGACGAACACGTCGGACAGCAGCAGGGCGTCGCCGCCGCCGTGTCCGCCTTCGCCGCGGACGATCGGCACTTCGCGAGCGGCCTCCCAGTGCTTCTGCACGATCAGACGCTCGCCTTCGGGGCGCAGCGTGGGCGCGGCATCCGATCCGGACAGGCTCGGGTCGAGCACCGGGTGCAGTCCCTCCTCGGCGAGGACGGCTCCGCGTTCCACGACCTCGAGCTCGGCGCGCCCCAGCGTGCCGTTGACGGCGACGCGGTAGCCCTCCCAGGGGGAGTGCGCGTTGAGCGAGTACGACAGCGTCGCACCGGAGGCGTAGTCGACGACGAGGGCGAGGTTGTCCTCGATCGTGATGCCCTCGCTGAAGACGTCCAGGTCCCGCACGTACCCGTCGTGCTGCTCGGCCTCGAGGTAGAGGGCCTTCAGACGCGGGTCGTCGCGAAGATCGAGTTCGAACGCGTCCGCGCCGTCGTGGGTGCCGCGCGCAGGGCGGTGGGTGATGCCGCGGGCCGCCGCGTTCTCGGCACCGTAGAACCGCAGGCCGCCGGAGGCGTACACGCGCCGCGGCTCGGAGCGCAGCCACCAGTTCACCAGGTCGAAGTGGTGGCTGGACTTGTGCACGAGCAGCCCGCCCGAGTTCGCCTTCTGGCGGTGCCAGCGGCGGAAGTAGTCGGCGCCGTGCTTGGTGTCGAGCATCCAGGAGAAGTCGATGGAGGTGATCTCGCCGATCTCGCCGTCCTGCAGCAGCCGACGCAGCGCGGTGTTGCGCGGGGAGTATCGGTAGTTGAACGTCAGAACGACCTGGCGCCCCGTGCGTTCGACGGCCTCTTCGATGCGAGCGGCGCTCGGGGCGTCGATGGTCAGCGGCTTCTCGACCACGACGTCGGCCCCCGCCTCGAGCGAGCGGACGATGAGCTCGGCGTGCAGATCGTCGCGCGAGCAGATGATGACGCGATCGACGCGCTCCTCGCGGATGATCTGCTCGAGGGCATCCGGTCCTGCGGTGCGCGGGGCAGCGGAGCCGGCGGCCGTGATGCGGTCGACGTGGTACTGCGCTCGCGTCGGGTTGGGTTCGACGATCGCGACCAGTTCGGCGCGGTCGCCGTGCTCGCCGAGGATGGCATCGACGTACATCTGGGCGCGGTGGCCGGCTCCGGCGATGGCATAGCGCGTCATTGTCATCCACTCATCTCAGGACTCGTCAGGAAACGTTTTCTCGAGCGTACCACAGGCCCTTCTCGCGGGACGTGCGCTGCGCGGTGAGACGTGGTCGGCCTGGGCGAGTCTCGCCCCGCGGGCAAGTCTCGCAAGGGATCAGTCGGACGGCGCCGCGGTGGTGTCGCGGACTACGAGCTCGGGTATGACCGTCGTGACAGCGACCGGGGTGCCGTCCCCGAGCAGCTCGTGCATCGCCTGCCAGGCATGCGCGCCGAGTTCGGCCGCGGGAACGGATGCGGTGGTCAGCGGTGGTGTCGCATTCGCCGCGAACGGGATGTCGTCGAACCCCGCGATCGAGATGCGGCCGGGGACGTCGACGCCGCGAGTGCGGAGGGCGGACAGCAGCCCCATCGCGACGAGGTCGTTGAAGGCGAGGACACCTGTCGCGCCGGAGGAGAGGACCCGATCGGCCACGCCGACGCCGCTGTCGAAATCGACGCCGGTCGGGATCTCGTCGACGCGCAGGTCGGCGTTCTCGTCGATGGCCCTGGCGATGGCCTCCTGGCGGGCGCGGTGCGACGCGCTGCGCTGCGACCCGGCGAGATACGCGAGATGGTGATGGCCGAGTCCCGTGAGATGGTCGATGATCTCGCGCAGACCGGCTCCGTAGTCCGCCGCGACGACCGGGGTGTCCGCCTGCGGTGCGCGGTTGATGACGACCGCCGGAGAGAGGTCCGGGAGCATCGCCTGCAGCTCGTCCTCCGGCATTCGCGGAGCGCACAGGATGATGCCATCGGTGCGCAACCTGGTCGTCTTGGCGAGCGCCCGCTCGTTCTCGAGATTCTCGATCGAGTCGGCGATGAGCACGTGATACCCATCGGTCGAAGCGGCTCTGCTGAGGCCGCGCAGGATCGCCTGATACGTCGGGTTCGCGAGATCCGGCACGACGACCGCGACGGTCTGCGTGCGCCCGAGCACGAGGCTGCGCGCCAGGGGGTTGGCGGTGTAGCCGAGCTCGGCGGCGGCGGCCTTCACGCGTTCGACGAGGGCTGGATCGACGGTCGGGTTGTCGTTCATCGCCCGCGACACGGTCGACAGCGAGACGCCGGCGAGTTTGGCGACATCCGTGATTCGCGTTCGTGGTGTCGAACGGCTCATCGGCCAGCCCCTCTGTTCGCGTCGTTCACGCGGTGGCGCGAACCAGGCCATATTAGCCACTATCGTGTGAGAAAACGTTTCCGGACGAAGGGGAGGCCGATCGCGATGATGGGATCGACAGGTGACCGCGAGGTCAAGCAGGACCGGTTGGCGCGTCTGCGCGCCGCGGTCGGAGGTCCGCTGGTGCTGACCTCTCACGAGGCGGTCTCGTGGTACCTCGACGGAGTGCGGACGCACATCTCGCTGGCAGGGCCGCCGGTGGTCGCCGTCCGCGTCGAGGATGCCGGAGACACCCTTTTCGTCGCGGCCAACGAGGCCGATCGGCTGATCGCCGAGGAACTGCTCCCTGCCGACGCGGACCGTGTCGTGCGCGTGGACTGGCAGACGCCGCCGGCCGAGGCGGCGCTGGCCGCGGGCTCGGGCGTCCAGGAGCCCGCCGTCGCCGCCGAGCTGCGGGCGGCGCGCGCGTCGCTGCTGCCGGGGGAGCGCGACCGCTACCGGGCTCTCGGGCGCGACTGCGCCGAGGTGCTCACCGACGTCCTGTCCACGGTCGCGCCCGGGCACACGGAGCAGTCGGTCGCGGCATCCGTTGCGGCCGGACTCGTCGCCCGCGGTATCGATCCACTGGTGATCCTCGTTGCAGGAGCCTCGCGGCTGGCGTTCCGGCACCCGCTGCCGACGGCGGCCGCGTTGGGCGAGCGGGCCATGGTCGTCGCGTGCGGCCGCCGGCACGGCCTGATCGCCAACATCACCCGCTGGGTCGGTGCGGATGCCGCGGATGAGCGGATCCTCGCCGTCGAACGCGCCTTCCTCGATGCGTCGGTTCCCGGTCGTCCGCTCGACGAGGTGTTCGCCGAGGGGAGCGCCGCGTACGCCGCGAACGGGTTCGCCGTGGACGAGTGGCAGCGGCACCACCAGGGCGGTCCGACGGGTTACGCGGGGCGCGACCCGCGGGCGACCACCGCCACGACGGATGCGCTCGCCGAGTGGCAGGCGTTCGCGTGGAACCCGACGGCGCCGGGAGTCAAGGTCGAGGACACGCTGCTGCGCGCGCCGGAGGGCTGGGAGGTGCTCACGATCGACGAACGATGGCCGACGATCGCGTTCGAGGGTCTGGAGCGGCCGGTCGCGCTGTCGTACTCCTGACCGGCAGGGTCAGCCCAGAAGCGCGGTGACCTCGGCATCCGTCAGCCGGCCGTCGGCGACGACCCCGCGGAAGGACAGCGTGACGGACTCACCGGCATCCAGGACGATCGGCTCCTCCCACGCGAGCGCGGAGCCGAGACCGGGGTAATCGGTCACGCGCACGAACCATGGGCGCTGATCATCCGAGGCCAGGGCGACGGTCGCTTCGCCGTCGGGGAAGCGCGCGCTGAAGGCGATCCAGTCCGACACGCTGCCGTGTACGGCGTCTTCGCCGGCGGCATCCGCGGTGCGCACATCGACGTCGGATGCCGCGGGGAAGCGCCAGGCGAACCCGCCGTATCCGCCGCCGGCGCGGCCGTGCGATCCGGGGCTGCCCAGTTCGATCGGGCCGGACGCGGCTTCCAGAACGGTCGTGGTCTGGAACGTCCACGCACGCGCCTCGGCGGATGTCCGGAACCGCCACGTCGTCGTCTCGCGCAGCAGCGCGGCACCGTCGGGGGCGTGCCAGTCCGCCGTCGAGGTGAACCCCGACCTGGTGCGGTCGAACGACGTCGTCGCGATGCGGCCGTGGTCGTCCAGCCAGCGGTATCCGGACTCGCGCGTGTAGGTCGGTCCGCCCCAGAAGTTCACTCCGCCCGCGTGCTGGATCGCGACGGAGACGCCGAGGTGCCAGTCGTGGTCGTCGGGGTGCGCATCCGTCACGACGACGCCGCCCGGTGTGCGCACCGGATGCAGGAACGGGCGGGGCCCGGACGTCGGGGTGACGGCCGATCCGTCGTCGCGGACGGCGACGACCTGGTCGCCGAGGGCGATGTCCTCCGTGGCGCCGTCCGGAATCTCCGGCGCGAACGGGGCACGAACCTCACTGAAGAGGGCGCCGGCGCGGGCGGTGCGCTGCACCCACTCCGCGATGTCGTCGACGACGATCATCGTGTCGAGGGTCGTGGTCGCGGCATCCGGGATCTGCACCGGTGCCGTGGCCGTGCGGACGGCCTCGAGCACCTCCATATAGGCACCGGAGTCCACGAGTGCCGACAGCTGCGCGGCGCCATGGTCGAGGTGATCGAGGAACTGCTCGAACAACTCGATGCGTCCGGGACGGGACACTCGGCCGTCCGGGTAGGTGATGACGTCATCCGTATAGGAGAACAGGACGTCGGTGGATGCCGTGCGCACCTCGATGAGCGGCTGGTCCTGCGCGGCGCCGGCGAGAGTGAGGGCAGCCGAGACGACGCGGCCGTCGGCCAGCGTGATCCGGACGCTCGACGTGTCGTCGGCCTCGATGTCGTTCGCACGGTAGAGCTCGAGCTCGATGCGCGCGACGTCATCGCGCCGGCGTGCGCCGGCGATGTGCAGTGCCGTCGCGACAGCGTGCGAGAGCGCGTTGGTGAGGACGCCGTCGACCACGGGCTGCCCATCGAGGGTGCGCTTTCCCGCCCACGCCGAGCGATTCCAGTAAGCGAACTCGCGGCTCCAGCTCGCCCAGGTGGCGACAGAGGTTGCGCCTCCGAGCGCGGCGATCTCGGTGAGGGCGTGCGAGCCGAAGCTCTGGAACCCGACCTGGATGCTGAGGCCGGTGCGCTCCTGCAGGGCGAGCAGGTCGGCGAACTGCTCCATGGTCGCCACCGGCGGCTTCTCGAGGTAGACGTGGCTGCCGTGCTCGAGCGCCTGCGCCGCGAGACCGTGGTGCGTATTGGTCGGGGTGGCGACGATGACGATGTCCGGTCGGATGCCGGTGGCCAGCGCGGCACCCAGCGTCGGCCAGGACGGAACGTCCGATCCGTAGCCCTCCTCGGGGCCGCCCTTCGGGTCGGCGAGGCCGATGAGGTCGACGCGGTCGCCGAGGCGCTCGAGGTTGCGGAGATGGACGTGGCCGTAGCCGTGGGCTCCGACGAGGAAGACGGTGGTCATGCGATGTCCTTCGCGGTGTGTGCGCCGGCGGTGCGCGGCAGATCGAGCAGCACGATCTCACAACGGTAGTGCTGGGACGCGGTCATCTCGCCGCGGAACCACAGCAGAGCGACGCGACCCTGGTCGCCCGGGGCGACGATCGGGCGCAGGTTGTCGTGCGGGGAGTCCTCGGTGATCGGTGTCCAGGACCAGGTGATTCCGGCATCCGATGTCGTGCCGTGGAAGATCTCGTAGTGAGCCAGGCGATCGCGGGTGCGCGGGTCGACCGGCGTCGAAATGTAGACGGAGTCTATGTCGTAGGGGTCGATGGCCGCGAGGCCGGTGTAGTCCTGCTCGTGGGGGAGGAGGCCGCCGCCGGCTTCGGCGAGTTCGACGAGCTGCCAGGTGTCGGCCCCGGGCGAGAGGCGCGCGGCGTAGAAGCGGATGTCGCGGACGGGGTGGTTGCGGTCGGGATCGGCTTCGAGGTCGTCGTCGACGCGGGCGGTGAGGACCGCGGCGATCGTGCCGTCCGGCGCGCGGCGGATGTCGGTCGTCCAGGCGTGCATCCGGACGCCCTCCGGGCCCTCCGAGCGCGCCGCCAGGACTGTCGTGAGCTCGACCTGGGACGGGGCGTCGTCGCTCGGCGCCGGGTTCGCGATGACGTTGCCGGCGCTGTCGTGCAGTCCGCCGGACGCGAGGTACCCGTGGTAGATCGAATTGTCGTAGTCGCGCGGGTGGTGGTCGGTCGTGACGAAGTCGATGCGATCGCCGGTGGAGACGTAGCGCGTGTAGCCGTTGACGTAGCCGAGTTTGGGGCGGGTGAAGAGCTTGCCGGCGTAGGTCCAGGTGTCGCCCTCGTCGTCGGAGACCAGCGCGCACGGGTCGTCGTTGATGGCGCGCGCGAAGCAGTACAGGCGTCCGTCGAGTTCATGAAGGTTCGAGTACGTGACGCCGCTGCCGCCGGTGAGGTCGGTCCAGTCGAACGTCTGCTCGGGGCCCCAGCGCGTCGGGTCGTCCGGCTCGCTGACGCGCCAGCGGGTCAAATTGTCGGTCTTGTGCTTGGCGTAGACGGCGAGCCAGCGGCCGTCGCGCCGGCGCCAGAGCGCCGGCACGTCGTGGTCATCGGTCTCGAGCCGCTCGTGCAGGACGACGACCTGTGCGGTGCCGTTCTCGAGATCGGCGACGGTGACTTCGATGTTCCCGGCGCGGGCGTCACCGCCGGGGCCCTCGGGAGCGGGGACCGAGCCGACGACGAGCAGCCGGCGATCAGGGTCGATGAGGGCTCGTTCGTCTTGGAACCAGCACCAGGCTCCGTTGTCGTTGATGACGCGGGGTTCGGGCATGTCCTCTTCCGTTCCGATGATGTGGCGGCTGTGGCACGATCGTGGTGCATCCGAGCATAGCGGAAAGCGCTTACCCTGCGTCGGTGCGGTCGCGGTTCGTCGCAGGCGTCGGGAGCGGTTATGATGGCATGACGCGTTCTCGCCACGGCGGAACGCATGGAGACGTCGCATAGTCAGGCCTAGTGCACCACCCTGCTAAGGTGGAGTCCCCTCACGGGGACCGAGGGTTCAAATCCCTCCGTCTCCGCCAAAAATGGCTGATCAGAAGCCGATTTACCCCGGGCGGGATCGCATCACATCTTAGCTTCGCGAAGATATTTCTCTAGAAGTTGCCGTGAAGTTGCCGGGCTCGCAAGATTCGTGACGCCAGGTCGCCTTCGGGGCCTCCCACTCAGGGATTGCGACGGTTCTCCACTAGCTTGAGCACATGGAGAGTTTTGTGATCGATGCGCGCGACCTGGACGTCGCCGAGCCCTCCTCAGTTCTCACCGCCGCGCGTGCTGAGTACGGTCCTCGCTTGGCGCCACGCAAGATCATCCAGACTTACGATCCCGACGAGTGGGAGATATTCATCGAGGAGTGGGCAACTGGACTCGTGCCCACGTATGCCCGTGTGCAACGATTCGGTGGCTCTGGTGATCGTGGCGTCGATGTCGCTGGCTTCAAGACAGACCGTGGGTTCGAAGGCGACTGGGATTGCTTCCAGGGGAAGCACTACGACAAGAGTCTGACTCCATCGGTCGCATGGCCAGAGATGCTCAAGGTCTTCCTTCTTCCCATCCGGAACGGACTTTACCGCCTGCCGGAAAGGTACTGTTTCATCGCTCCCCGGGGGCTCGGTACCGCTCTGGCGCATCTTGTATCGACTCCGACGGAACTGCGGACGAAGTTCCTCGAGCAGGTTGAGTCCAGTGAGACCAAGCCGTTCAAGGAGTTGGATCAAGCTACCCGCGACGCTGTGCACGCGCTCGCGAGCGTCACCGATTTCTCAATGTTTGGGTCGATTGAGGTCTTGGCACTCCTCGACCAGCATGCTTTGACCCCCTACTCTGCGGCGCGATTCGGGGGCGGGTTGCCGAACCGGCCAGTAGCAGAGGATCCACCATCCCAAGTCCTCATAAACGAACAGGTCTACGTGCGCAAGCTCGTCGACGCCTATCAGGAGCGTTACTCCGTCGTCGACAGCATCCCGACTGCCCAGGCTCATGAAAAGGCAGGCGCGCACTTCAAGCGGCAGCGGGAGAGCTTCTTCCGTGCTGAAGCGCTCCGAAACTTTGCGCGAGACAGCGTCCCACTGAACACCTTCGAAGGACTTCAGAACGAACTGTATGACGCGGTCGTCGAGACCGCCGAGGCGGAGCACTCAGATGGGCTTGAGCGACTCCGCCACACACTGGAGCAGGCCGTCAACGCGCAACTCAGTGCGAATGCGCTGATTCAGGTCACCGAGCCTGCAGATCGTCGTGGCATCTGTCATCAACTTGCCAACGACGACAGATTGACTTGGGTGTCCGACCAATGACGCAACTGCTGAACAGCCCGCTCGAAATCGGCATCCGCATTGTTGCGCTGTTGACCGCCCTGTACCCGGCGCGGGCTGATCTCACCCGTATCGTCCTGCTCGACCATGCTGTGCTCCACAGCGGGGACTTCTCTGGTGTTCGGAGTCTGCACCCGGAGATCCCGGGCCGCGTTGGAGAACTTGGAGTGAAGCGTGAACTCGTCCATCAGGCGATCCTTCTCATGGGAGCGCGCGGGTTGATCATTCGCGACCTCGACATTTCAGGCATCTCCTATGGGGCGAGTGATGACGCACGCCCGTTCCTCGACGCCATCGACGCTCCGTATCTGTCCCGCTTACGTGAGCGGTGCAACTGGGCTGCCACCGAGTTCGGGCCGCTCGATGACGAGTCCATCCGCGCTCGACTCGATGTCGTCTTCGGGCGATGGGCTGAGGAGTTCGAGCATCTGAATGAGGACGAGCACCGTGGCTGACCGACTTCACCTCATACATCTCACCGTTGTCGGCCAGAACGTGGCGCCGGCCACGATCGAGTTCGGGGACCGTCTTACTGTTATCCATGGAGCATCCGACACTGGCAAGTCACATGTGTTTGCGCTCATCGGCTATGCGTTCGGACTAGCGCAGAGCATCGAGATGCCGGACGAGGGAAAGGGCTACCAGTACGTCCACCTCGGCCTGCGAACCGAGACATTGGGAACCATCACGCTTGTCCGTGATCTCACGGGCGGCACCATCGGCCTACTAGAAGGGGACGTCCGCTTCCTGACCACTGAGCCAGCACCCGAGTACCTGGCCCCGAAGCACGTCTCGAAAGACCCACGGAGCGCCTCGCGGTTCCTGCTCTCACTCACGGAGCTAGATGAGAAGCTCGTTCGCACGAGCCAGTACAACGAGACGCGCCCCCTCCAATGGCGGGACGTGTTTCGACTTGTGGCCGTCGACGAGGAGAGCATCCTCGCCAAACGCTCGCCGATCGAGTTCGGTCAGTTCAGCGACCGTCCCGTCGAAGCTGCGATCTTCCGCTTGTTCATTGAAGGCCACGACGACTCCGGACTGATCCCCATACCGAAAGCCGCGGAGCTCAAGAAGATCTCCACGAACAAGCTTGAGATTCTCGAGCAGGTCATCACCGAGCTCGAACAGGAACTTGCCGAATCTCCGCCCGTTGATCAGCTTCGCGACCAGCTGGCGCGACTCAATGCCTCGTTGCACGCAACAAGCAAGGCGATCAATGACATCAGCTCCAGACGCGACAGCCTCGTGCTACAACGCTCGACGAACACCGACACTCTCGCCAGTCTTCGCGAGCGCCTCGATGAACTCGGGAGTCTGGAGTCCCGATTCGGCCTTCTCCACGACCAGTACGAGTCTGACTTCGCTCGACTGGAGATGCTTGTGCAGGCCACCGATGTCCTAGCCGTGGACGATCAGGGTCGTTGTCCGTTTTGTGGAGCGGGTGCCGAGCATCAGCACTGGCCCGACCCGGTTGCGGACCTCGCTGAAGCAACAACGTTCGCGGCTGCCATTGATACCGAGCAATCCAAGATCCGCGTCTTGCGGGCGGACCTTGAGCAGACGATCTCCGGCATTCAGAGCGAGCGGCAGGAAATCCGTGGGAAGGCCCGCTCCCTCAACGACCAAAATGAGCAACTCACAACCGAGATTCGGCGGCTCGACACCGAAATCAGGAGCCCGGGCGACGATTTCACGCCGCTCTTAGAAACACGCTCGCGCGTAGAACGAGAGATCGAAGCGCACAACCGGCTGTTGAAGCTGCTTGCACTGCGCGCAACGACGGCACAGATAGAGAAGCCCAAGACATCCACTGATGTCCCGATCGTCTCAGGCGACCTGCATCAGTTCGACACGGTCGCCCAGGAGATCCTGCGGGAATGGCGATTCTCGCCTGACAGTGTCGTTCACTATTCCACCAGCGAGCGAGACCTGGTCGTCGACCAACGCGTCCGTCGAACGCGTGGCAAAGGCGTCCGCTCAATACTCCATGCGCTGTTCAACGTGGCGCTTGCGGACTACTGCATTCGGCGCGACTACCGGCATCCCGGTTTCGTCATCCTCGATTCGCCGGTCGTCACTTATCGGCAACCGGGAGATCCGGAGCTCGCAGGCGAGGACGAGACCATCGCTACCAACGTGGTCGACGCGTTCTACGCCCATCTCCAGAATCAGTTCCGGGGACAGGCGTTGATCCTTGAGAACAAGTCACCGGTTTCGCCGTTGCCTGATGGCAGCCGGGAGTACTTCTTCGGAGGCCCAGCAGCGAACGCTGCGCGCAGCGGCTTCTACCCACCGACTTCCGACTAATCGTGCTGAGGTTCCATGACGAGCACATTCAGAGCGTGATACCCTCTCGCCTCTGACCGTCCCTGGGATGGCTCCGCAGCTCTCTGTCTTGTGTAGTCGCCTTCATGCTGGCGGGATTCTGAGGATCGCGTTCAGACGCTGCCAACCGCTTCGCGAAGTCGCGTCGCTGACCTTCTCCGAGGACGTGGGCGTAGACCGTCAGTACCGTCCGTGGGTCGTCGCCGAGGTACTCGGCTACCTCGTGCACGGGCGTGCCCAAGCGCAGCCAGGTCGACGCGGCGAAGTGCCGAAGCGCGTGCCGGCGGAACCCGAGCGGGAACTTGCGGACGACACCGACGGACAGTTGCCCTCCAAGCTGATTGGTGAAGAGGTAGTCGTCCGGTGACTTCCCGGCGGCGTGCGCGTCGAAGATCTCGACCCCACGAGGCGACAGCGGGATCGATCGAGTCCCGCGCCACGACTTCGGGTCCTTCTCCTTGTAGCGATCCGAGTGTGAGCGCTCTATATCCAGCTGAGGCAGCCCGCTGTCGCTCAGCCAGCGGACCCGGATCGCGCGCGCCTCACCCCAACGCACCCCGGTGAGTGACATGAACTCGAAGACGTCCGCGACGTCCGAACGTCTTTCGCGAAGGCCGTGCAACGTGGACGAGACCTTCTCCGGAGTCGGGATCTCACTCAGACTGATCGAGCGCTGCTTGACAGTGCCGAGTTCTGGGATCTTTCGCATCCCCCGAACCGGGTGCGGTTGCTGCAGCAGCCCTTGCTGCTCGGCGTGCGTGAACAGCGCACTCAATGTCGTCTTCGCGCGAGCCACCGTCGAGGGCGCCTTGCCTCTGCGGAGCTCGGCGAGCAGGTGCTCCCGAAGGTCGTCAGGCTGGATCGAGGCGAGGGGCCGCACGAGGAGCGATTTGGGCAGCGCCGCAAGATTGTTGTTGTCGGTGTCCACCGTGTGCGGATTGCCGTTCCTGCGAGCCTCTTGGAACATCGTGACGAACTGCTCGAGCGTGAAGCTCGACTTCGGCGCGAGAGGGCGGCCTGTCTCGAACAGGTGCCTCTGTTCTCGCTCCCATCTCTCTGCATCGCTCTTGCGCCCGAACGTCTTGGAGCCGACGTGGACCTCGCCGACCTTCACGCGCGCAAGGTAGCGAGTCTTCCCGGCCTTCGTCTTGCGGGGCTCGACGCTCATTTCGCTATCCCGGCCAGCCGCTCAACATCGATGCGACGGTAGATGCGCTTGTGCTCGCTGACATGGATCGCCTCTATGGGGGCGCGTCCTTTCAGAGCGAGCGCTCGAAGCGTGGTGCGATGGATGCCCAGGAGCGCGGCGGTCTCCTCTTCGGAGAAGAAGAGGCGTGCGTCGTCGGGCTTCTCGTCTTCGCTCATAGTTGCCTCACGGGTGCCGTTGGCGTTTGTCTCGTGGAAGCCCTGAATCTCGGGGCCTGAAGTGGAACGCGCATGGTGTGAGGTCGTTGGCCGCGGATGCTGTCGATGTCCTCGTGCCACCCGTTGGATCCGGATGCCAGTGCGAGTGATGCGCGACGTCGTGCCTCACCGGTGAGATCGGGGTAGGGAGCTAGTCCTCTCATCTGTCGTGCGACGGAGTCCATGCGCACTTCCTCTTGCAGACGTCTTCCCGAGCTGGAGCGCAAGAACACGTCGACGCGACGCCTGGCGTCGTCGTTCTCCCGCACCGTTGCGGCGATGTCGGCGTGGATCTGCTCGTCGGTGCGTTCGGCCTTGATCCGGCTCACGCGGATCGCGGCGCCCTCCTTCTCGAGCCGGATGAGTTCTTGCTGAGTGCGGGGTCGGGAGAAGAACTCTTCGGCCGCGGCCTCGTTGCGGGCACGCTCGTTGGCGGTCGAGCGATGGTGCGGACGTGGGGGCAGGCCGAGCTCGCGGCGGCGCTTCTCCCGTTGCCGGTACTCGCGTTGCTCACGCCGGTGCTTCTCGCGCCCTTCCGGCGTCGAGCGGCGTTCGCGTTGGCGGGCGTTGAGGCGCTCGCGGTTGTCCGCGACGTACTTCCGCTGCTTCTCTCGCTGAGCCGGGTCGGTGCGGCGGGCGGCATTGCGGTCTCGCATCGCCACCAGGCGCTCGTCGTGATGGCGATAGTAGTAGTCCAGCTGGTGAGCGCGGACCTTGTCGCGGTTCTCCTCCGTCCAGCGCCGCTGCCGTTCGGCCACCCGTTCCGGGTTCGCCTTCCGCCAGGCGTCCACACGCTCACGGTTACGGGCCTGACGCTCTTCCTTGGCCTTGCGTCGAGCCTGGTAGCGCTTCGCCTCCTCACGTTTGCGCTGCAGCCACTTCTCCCGCAGCTCCGGATCCGCATCGCGCTTTCGCTTCGCGGTCTCGCGATACTGAGCGGCCTTCGCGCGATCTGTCTTCCTCGGGTCACGCTCAGAGCCATCTCGCGGCTTGTCGGTCATCGCGGTACCGCCTACTCCGCTGACGAATCGCGGTCATCGCCTCGGCCAGCGGTCTCCCCGCGGAGGGCGCGCAGCTCTTCGCGCAGTTGACGGCGTCGGGCGATGTCCTCGGTGACGAACCGGTAGAAGTCCTCTTCGCGGTCCGTGATAGGGGTGTCTGTCATGTCGTCGGTGGCTTCCTCGCCGGGCCAGGTGGTCTGCCGGGTCGGGCGGTCGCGATCCAGGCGCGTGCCGGAGATGGTGACCCATTCGCGGAGGCGCTCTCGTGCGAGGGCGAAGTCGGCGTGCCATCCCAGGGGAGCGGAGCCGTCCTGTTCGGCGTCGTACGCGCCGAGCCAGTGCAGGTGGAGGGCGGAGAGCTCCCAGACGAGTTCGCGGTGCCGGTGCCAGAGTGGTGGGATGATCGCTGCGGGCAGCCCGTAGGTCTTGCGCAGCCAGTGCACCCACTCGTTGAGGGTGAGCCATTCGTGTTCGGCGTCCGAGGGGCTGAGCAGGTCCCAGTTGATCGGGTGCGGTGGCGCGGGAAGCTCATCGGCGTCGTCGTCGTCGTTGAACGCGGGGTCGATGTCCTCGAGATCGGGTTCGTCGTGCTCGGGCGTGAGGTCGTCGCTCATCGTGTTCTCCAGACAAGGGGTCGGATAACCGGTGGCAGCGGGCGAAGAGGAGACGTGCGCCGCCACCGGCGGTCAGTGATCAGCGGGACAGCTCGGCGCTCGCGCCGGCCATCTCGGGTCGGCTGCTGACCCCGTTCGAGGGGATGTAGGCGAGTCGCCGCTCCGGGCCGGGGTCGACTTCCGGGGGTGCACTCTCGACCGCGCCGGCGGTCTGCGCCCGCTGCGGGGGCGCGTCGTCGAGCTCCGGACCGTCGATGGTGGCCTCGCTCTGATCCGCGGTCTGCGTCGGCCCGTCCTGTCCTGCTTCGGGGCTGTTGCGGTGCGGGGTCCGCTGGACGTTGTAGTGGGTGCGGGCCGTGTCGTGGCCGATCTTTTTGACGACGAACTCTTCGCCGGGCACCGTCTCACCGGCACGGTTCTCGTACTCGTACTCGTGCACGTATCCTTCGGCGACGAATCGGTCTCCGGGCTTGAACGCCTGGAAGGTGCGCTCGGCGGCCTTGCGGAACTGCACGATGTCGAAGTACTCGGGGTCGAGCCGCTTGAAGTCTCCGTCGTCGAGGCGCTCGAATCGGTCCTGCCCGACGCGGGCCGTGAGCTTCGCGTCGCCGCTTCGGGTGTGCTCGAGCTTGAGGTTGCCGACGATGAATCCGGAGATGGATTGCTGGGTCTTGATGGTCATGGTCTTCTCGCTTTCCCTGTGTCGCACTGCGAACGGGACGTCCGCTCGCATCACAGGCGCCGCTGCGGTGTCACCGGAGCGCTACTGGGCTGTGCGGATCGTCTCCTCCACCGCGGAGCGCTCGGCCTTCAGCGCGTCGGCTTCGGGACGTCGGGTCCAGGGGTGCAGGTCGGCGACGATGGGGCGCGCGGAGCGAAGCACGATCACGCCGGTGCCGAACGGCAACGCGCGCAACAGATCCGGCGGGAGGATCGGCACCCGCCGAATGGAACGCTGCAGGGAGTGCCCGCCGTACTGGTCGGCAGAGACGGAGTCGGTGTCCTCGTCGCGTTCGCCAAACAGGGCTGCGAGGTCCTGGAGGTCTTTCGCGTTGGAGCCGCCGCCCAGAATGATCTTCACGATCGAGGCGTCCCAGATCGCTTGCGCGGCCTGCTCGCCCCACTTATCGCGTGCCTGGGCGAGGGATTGCAGCACGGGCATCGTCGTGATGCCGGTGCCGCCGCCTTCGGCCATAAGCAAGGGAAGTGAGGGCAGGGGCGCGAGGTTGCCGATCTCATCGAGCGGCATGAGCATGGGCGGGTCCAGACGTGCGCCAGGGGAGCGGGCGGCGATGCGGCGTGCGACCTCGACGAGGTCCTCGATGAAGGCCGCCACGAGCGCCGCCGACGAGGAGGCGCCGGAGCCGGTGGCGAGGAGGTAGAGGCTGCCGTGGTCGGTGATGAAGCTCTCCGGGTCGAACGCTTCCCCGTCCGCGGGCGTGACGGCATCCATCACGCGCGGGTCGGCGAGGGATTGGAACGCGAGCCCGACGCCCTGCCAGATCGAATCCCTCGTGCGCGGATCGGCGGACACCATCGACTCCAGGGAGTCCGCCCAGCCCTCGGCCGCATCGGTGGATCCTTGCAGGATGCGGACGGCGTCGCCGGCCGCGGTCGGAGACAGCGCCCACTGGTAGAGGGCGCGCGCGTCGCGGCCGTCGATCGCCGCGGCGTGCAGCAGCGCCTGAATCGCGGCGCGCGTCTTGCCTTCCCAGAATCCGCCGGCCTCGACATCTCCGAACCCGGTGCTGGCGGCGAACCCGGCGGCGCGGATCATGGCCGTGAGAGGATCCTCGCACCCGCGCACGGGCGACCACCGCAGCCCGGCCGGTACGCCGGGGGCGAGGTGCTGCGGGTCAAACACGGCAACGCGGCCCTTGCGGGCGCGGGCCCGCATGGTGACGGTGAGGTTGTCCGGTCGGGTGGAGGTGGTGATGACCGCGCCCGGTGCGTCGAGGATGCTGTTGATCACCACATGCAGGCCCTTGCCGGATCGGGGCGGGCCGATCAGCAGCAGGGAGTCTTCCACGGTCGCCCACACCTCCCGTCCGCGAGCGCTTCCCAACAAGTAGCCGACCTCGTTCGGAGACGTGTTCCGCGACGTCAGGGACGGCCGCAGCGTCTCAGTCTTCTTCAGGAGCTGTCGCCGCGACGCGGCGTCGGATATCTCCGCACCGGTCGCAAGCCCTTGCACATGGCGCACGTTGGGTTGACGCTTCCGTCCGCGCAACCACACGAGCCCGGCGACGATCGGGAGAATGATGGCCAGCAGCAGCACGATGGTGATCGCCCAGTACACGAAGGAGTTCAGCGTCGGCACGCCGAGCGCGTTGCCGGGGTCGAGCGGGTTGGCGAGGATCCTGAGCCCGTCGGCGAGGCCGCCGTCGGGGAGGGGCAGTCCGGTCAGCCAGGCGGCGAGGGATCCGGAGACGCGCAAGACGGCGAGAAAGATGACGCTGCCAGCGAGTGCGGCGAGCCCGAGGTTGAGGAGCTGGTCGTTGACCGGCTTAGGCGATGTTCCCGTCATGACCGGAGGTGATCGTGGCTGATCGTGCCAGAGACGAACCCGAACAGCAGGACGCCGAGGTGTCCGTCGGGGAGGTCGCGGGTGTCCACGATCGTTCGGGCGATGCCGTCGTGCCCAGCCGAGCCAGCACGCGTGATGATCGCGATCCCTACGTCTTCGCCGGGTACGAACCCGGCGGCCTCGATGCGTCGCAGCAGCGGAGCGAGCTTCGTGCGGTCCGCAGATTCGTTGTCGTCGGTTGGCGGGGCGAAGACGCTGCGTCTGGTGCGGGGTGTGAGGATGTCCGCGAACCGGCGGCCGTCGGCCTCGGTGAGCTCGACGCGCACGGGGACGTCCTTCTCGGAGACGATCGTGCCCAGAACGCGGCCGAGAGAGTCGCGGTCGATGGGCCCGGCGACCCACACGTCGCCGTCGACGGTGACCTCGACCTGGTCGTCGCTGCGGACGGTGATCTGCACCAGCGGCAGGATCGGTGGGATAGTCGCATCTGTACCGGGGCCGTCGGGCCAGGTCGAGCGGTGTCGGATCGTTGGGGTCTTGGGGAGGTGCTGTCTGCGTCGTTTCACATCGCACAGGCGCCGTCCCGCCGCCTCCGTTCAGTGCTCCCGGGTGCTGCCGGGGGCGAGAAGGCGCGTGTCTGTCTGGAAGGCCTGGAGTTCATCGGGATGAAGTTGCCCCTGCACGAGGAAGGATCTTTCCTTGATGCGCCAGAGCCCTTGTCCGGTGCCCAGCCCGGGAATGAGCTTGCGTTCGGTCCCGGACAGCCCGAGCATCGCTCCGGTCCCGGTGATCTGGTCGCTCTCCTGCCGATAGATCACGCGGGTCTCCGCGTTGGCGAGCAAGGAAGACGCGAGCGCGCGCATGGCGGAGCCGGAGTCGCCGACTGTGTCCAGGTCGCTGAGCTTGTGGAAGATCAACATGTTCGCAATGCCCAACGCCCTGGCGAGCCGCCAGTGCGCGTCCATGCGGCGCAGCAGGCTTGGGTAGGACATCAGCCGCCACGCCTCGTCATAGATCACCCATCTCTGCCCGCCTGCCGGGTCCAACAGCGCGGATTCCATCCATGCGCTTGCGCAGGTCATCAGCACGGAGATGAGTGCGGAGTTCTCCGTCACCCGGGACAGGTCCAGCGACAGCATCGGCAGAGTCGGGTCGAACTCCACGGTGCTCGGACCGTCGAACACGCCCGCGAGATCACCGTGCACTAGGCGGCGGAGGGCATGCCCAGCAAGACGCCCGTCCTCGGCGAGCCGGGTGTCTGAACTCTGGTCCGGTTCCAGGATGCGGTCGACGACCTGCGGCAGGATCGGCACCGAGGTCGTCGCGACGACCGAGCGCAGGGCGATGTCGATCGCCGTGTGCTCGACCGGTGTGAGGGGCCTGTTTAGCATCGTCTCGGTGAGCGCGCCGATCAGGTCACGCCGCCGAGTGGTGACTTGTGCTCCCCATTCGGCATCGGACAGCGCGGACGGCCGGTAGCCGGCGTCGAGCGGGTTCAGGCGAGCAGCTAAACCATGGCCCAGCATGATGGCCTTCCCGCCAACCAGCTCGGCGACGGCCGAGTGCTCTCCTTTAGTGTCTCCCACGACGTACACCCGCCTGCCGAAGGGGATCGACCGCGTGTAGAGGGACTTCGCGAGCGATGATTTACCGGAGCCGACGATCCCGGCGATGACCATGTTCGGGGCGGAGATGATTCCGCGCGCGTACAGGTCCCAAGGGTCGAAGGTGAACGAACTACCCGAGTAGAGGTCGGTGCCGACGAACACGCCCCGTGGCCCGAGTCCCGCTTCAGAGAGGAAGGGATACGCGCCGCCCAGAGTCGCGGACGTGTCCTGGTGTTGGGGGATCCGCAGCCGTCGCGGCTGCCGCAACGCCGCAGGTCCCGGCTCGCCCGCTCGCGGAAGGTACAGGCGCGCGCGTTCCTCGGCCCGTTGCGCGTCACGGACCCGACGCTGTTCGTCTCGGCGGGCCGTGTCGGCCTGCTCGCGTAGGCGTCGTGCCGCGGCTTCGCGTTCATGTCGGGCGCGGCGGCTTTCGCCGGCCGGAGAGATCAGCGTGGAGGTGTGCAGTCGGTCGCGCATGGAGTCTCCTGACGTTCCCGTGGGTGCGAGTGCGGTCGTTCAGACGTGCCGGGCGAGAGGGAGCGCGGCGACGGCGAAGGCGCTGGCCTGCTGGGCGACGAGCCGGCGGGTCTCCAGGGAGGACTGGATCGCGGCCTGCTCGATCTGCGCAACGGCAGCTTCCAGCTCGTCGGGTGTGCGGGCGCTGACGGAGACGAGACCGGTGTAGCGGAGGATGCCGTGCCCGGCGACGAGGTCGGACTCCTGCTGCAGCACGTCCTGGAGCTCCGCGGAATGCGACGCGTCATCGATCTGCCCCATCCGTGCCCTCTGGGTGGCGTCGGAGAGGTGCTCGACTTTGCGTTTGCGGATGTCGCGTGTGGCGACGTCGGCGCGGATCGGTTCATACAGGATCGTGAACGATCGGCGCACACCGCCGGCGAGTAAGAGTGGAGCGAGGAACCCGGGGTAGGTCTGCGCGCGAGGCCATTCGGACACCCAGAGCACAGCGTGGTGGGCGGAATCGGTGCGCAGGGCATCCCACGTCTCTTCGACGGCGATGGGGCCGGCGGTGGCGAGGTCACGCCCGACGGTGCCGGAGCGCTCCAGCGCGGAGGAGACGGCCGGGTCATACGCGGTGCGGAGCATGATCGCGACCTCCCCGGCGTCGCACCATGCGGACGGGCGCAGGTCTGCCGCGCGCAGGGCTGCCGCGAGGGTCGCCATCTCCTGGCGGAGCACGGCCGCGCTGCCCGTCATGCCGCCGCCGGCGGTGCGGATCGTGCGGGATGCGCGGCGCAGGTCCAGCGACAGGGAGACGGTCGTGACGTGTCGTTCGCCGGAGGGGCCAGCGCGGCTGATCAGGTCCTGGTAGGTGCGGGCGACCCAGGAGCCGTCGTCGTGTCCGTGCTGCTGCCACCATTCCGTCAGTCCGCTGCCGGAGTCCGGGAGGGTCCGCTCGAGAACCTGGAGGCGGCTGACCCGCCCCGAGCGGCAGACGGTCGCGAGCACGCGCCCCCAGCCGGACACGCGCCGTTCCTGTTCGGCGGGGTCGAGGAGGATGAACGCCGGATGCTCGATCCGGCACACCACGGTGAGCGTGGCCTGATGTGGATCGTGGATCATCACCGCGCCTGTTTCCGGGTCGGTGTACTGCCTCAGGCCGGAGGCGTCGCCGGGCAGCGCGAGCGTCCCCGCAGGGCGCGGCCGGCCGATCCGCTTACGGAAGATCGTCTGGCCGGCCAGCTTCCGCCGCCACCAGCCCGCCACCAGCGGCGCCCACTCGATGACGGGGCGGCCGGCGACGCGCAACCAGGTGATGGCGATGCCGCCGGCCCAGAGCGGGGACGTCCACACCAGGGCATCCGCGCCGGCGACGTAGAGAGTGATCACGAACGTGACCACCGCCATGCCCGCCGAGGCTAGCTGCGCACCGGAGAGGGAGAGCAAGATACCGCGGCGGGAGAGCCTGCTGAACTTGACCGGGCGCAGTTCCACCGTGTTCGAGTCGGGCATGGTCTACTCCTTCCGTGCCGGCAGGGTCGAATCGGCCACACCCGCCTGGCCGGCCCCCGATGGTGCAGGTGCACCCGCCGGGGCGGGTGATTCCGAGGCCGCCGCTTGAGACGAGTCCGCGTGCTGATCGGCCTGGGCGCCGACGAATGCGCCCGCCTTCGGCCCGGCCGTCACCACCTCCTTCGCGACCTGCGCGCCGACGATGCCGGCAGCGGCGGGGCCTGCGGCGGCCGCTCCGCCTCCGGTCGCTGCAGCAGCGCTTCCGCCGCCCGCCGCGGCGCCGCTTCCGGCCCCAGCCGTCCCGGCTCCACCACCAGCCGCACCCGCCTCGGCTCCTGCGCTCGCTCCGCCGGACGACTCGCCGACGGTCGGCGACGCCGTGCCGTGTGGGGCATCGCCGGGCGGGGGAGCGCCTTTCCCGCCCTCGTCCAGGACTTTCGGGGTGGAGTCGCCGCTTTTGGGCCAGGACGGAACTGGGAGGGGGCGGTTGGTCGCCTGCTTGGCCTCCTGCTCCACGCTCATCGCCTGGTACATGTCGAAGCCGATGAAGCTGACCAGCTTGTAACACATGTACGGCGCGAATCCCGCGACCAGGAGCAGGACGATGCCGGAGACCGGGTCGGCGATCGCGGCGATGTCGAGGTCGATCGGAGCGGCGAGCTGCGCGGTGGCGACGAGGAAGATCACCACCACGACCAGCTTGGAGATGACCAGGGCGACGACGAACGCGATCCACTTGCTCGCCCACCCCTTCGTGTGCTCCCACACGGTGCCCGAGAGGGCGAGCGGGGCGAGCACGATCGCGGCGAGCAGCAGCGCCTTGCGGATGAGGAGGCTGAACCAGAGGATCGCCGCGGCGGCGATGCCGATGAACCCGAGGAAGATCATCAGGATCGCCGAGACCCCGGGAGCGGTCACGTTCAGCGGCGTCATCCCGATCGAGAGCAGGGCGAGCTTGTCCCCGAGGGTGGCCATCGTGTTCCCGGAGGCGTGGACGATCCCGATGGTCAGCTGGTCGGTGATCTCGAGTAACGTCCCCACGAGTCCGATGACGAGGAAGCTGCCAAGGATCGCCCGGCCCAGTCCGATCAGTCCGTGTTTGAGCGCGCCAGGATCTCGGCGGAGCACCCCGGTGGACAGCTGCAGGAAGAAGAAGATCAGCATCACGAAGATCCCGATGCCGAACAGGATGTTGTAGACACGGACGTACTCGGGCGTGGTGACGTCGACGAGGGTGGTCGAGTCGATCAGCATCCAGACGGTCTCGAACATCCACTGCGCTGTGTTCGCTGCGGCCTGACCCATCCAGTCGAAGGGCAGGGTCAGCGCGGTGGCGAGCGTGTCGGGGAGGGTCTCGCAGACGGTGGAGATGACCGGGATGTCGCAGAGGCTCATGCCGTGCTCCCGCTACACCGTCTGGCCGACGTTCCAGAAGAAGTTGATGAGCGCCACGGCCGCGCCGCACAGGATCGCCGCCCCGCAGGAGACCAGCACGCCGACTTTGCCCCGGCTGGCCAGGTGAGGGTTTGAGGAGTTCGCCCCGAATCCCCACACCACGGCCGCGATGATGAGCGCGAGCACCGAGAGGATGAGGCCGACGGTCATCACGGCGCCGACGATGGTGCGCAGCGCCGGGATGCCCGGCAGGCCCGTGTCGTTCGGCGGGATGTCGACCTCAGCGGGCGCGACGGCGGTTGCGAGGGTGACGGCGAAGTCGATGACGGACAAGGGAAGCCTCCTGAGACGTGTTCTGCATCCGCCGTCGTGCGGACGCAGAACCCAGGCGCCGTGCCCTCGTCACCCGCGGACCGCTGTTCGCTCAGACCGCGCGGCTCGTCCCATCGCCGTCGACCGGACGACCGGCCGATACGGCGCGGAACGCCGCGCGGGTCAGAGGGTTTCGCCGGTGGCGATGAGGAAGTTCGCCCACGCGATCCCTGCCCCGCAGACGGCGGCGGTGAGCGCGGCGACGAGCACCCCGGTCCGCGCGCGGGCAACGCCGTGGTAGCTGCCGGTTGCGGAGGAGATGCCCCAGGCGATCGCGCAGATCACGAGCATGAGCACGGCCAGGACGAGGACGATCGTCATCAGCGCTCCGACGATCTGGCCCAGTTCCGCAGATGAGGCGACAGCGTCGAAGTCCGGGCTCACGCCGCCGCGCTTCATGCCGCGCACCCGAGGTTCTCGATATCGTCCGTACCGATGGGCGCTGCGCCGTGATCGGCCAGCCAAGCGGCCGGGTCGACGGTGTCTTTGCCCCAGCCTCCGGGGCGGACCTCGAGGTGCAGGTGCGGGCCGGTTGATTTCCCGGTCGAGCCGATGTCTCCGATGTGCTGCCCGGCGGTGACACGCTGTCCTTCGCTGACCCGGATGCCGTCGTCGAGCAGGTGTGCGTAGGCGGTCGCGACCCGTGCGCCGTCGATCGTGTGCTCCAGGACTATCAGGTTGCCCCAGCCGCCGACGTACCCGGTGAGGACGACGACGCCGTCCGCGACCGCCAGCGCCGGCGTGCCGGCCCCGGCGGCGAAGTCGAGTCCTCCGTGGAACGCTCGCTCACCGGTGACGGGATCGGTGCGCCACCCGTAGGGCGATGCGAGCGTGTAGCTGCCGTCTGGGACAGGCACGACGATCCGCGTCGTCTCCGGCACTGCGCCGGTGTCTCCCGTGCCGGAGGATTGCGTGAGGGTGCGCAGGATCGCCTCGGCGACCGGCTGATAGTTCTGGTATCTGGTCGGGAATGCGGATACCTCCACGGCCTGGGCCACCTCGCCAGGGTCCATGTTCTGCCAGCCGGGAATGTCGAGCAGCCCGCGGGGGCTCGGGAAGTTCGGCCCGTCCGGTCCGCCGTAGAAGGCACGCGCCTGGTAACTCGCGTCCATCAACTCGGCAACGGTTCCCCACCCGGTGGAGGGGCGCATCTGGAAGAGTCCGAGGCTGTCGTGGTCGGCCCCGGTGCCGTCGTTGGGGAGCGTGAGCGACTCGGGGTGGGCGGCGTTGGCGAGCATTCGCAGTCGGGACTCCGTCAGCGCCGCCATCAGCGCGATCAGCGCGCCGTCGCGGCCGACGCCGTCGGTCTGTCCGGCGGTCGTGATGATCGTCGCGGCGCGGGTGAGCTGGGTGCGGTCGAGAGTGATCTCGTCGCCGTCCTTCGTCGTCGCCGTGAGCGAGTCCGGGATGACGGTCACGGTGAGTGAGCCCGCCACGCAGGAGCTCGCGACGGCGGGGTTCATCATCAGCCCCACGGCGAGCATTGCCGCGGCGGGGGAGGTGAGCAGGGCGAGGACGGCGAGGATCGCCAGGAGCCGCTTCATCGCAGCGGGTTTCCGAGCATCGACAGGCGCAGCAGCGCGCACGATTCTGTCGCCGGCGGGCAGGCGAGGAACATGGTGAACGCGACCGTGGTGGTCTTCGTGCTGTCCTGGCCGTGCCAGCTTCCCTCGCGGACGCGGGTGCCGTCCACGGTGATCGCCATCGTCCCCTCCGCGAGCTCGTTCGCGGGGTCTGCGACGATGTCGTCCCACTCGTCCGGGACGGTGAGCGTGTTGATGTCCAGCCCCTGTCGGGTCTCGTACTCCCGTAACTGCTGCCATTGCTCGTTCGTGGGCAGATACCCCTGCAGGTCGCTGTACAGCCCGTTGGTCTCGTATCCGGACGGGTCGGCGACGGCTAGGAGCTGATCGATGATCTCGTCCCGGCCGGTGCGGCTCATCGTGTCCCAGTCGAACAGCGTTGCCGCAACCGCGCGGGCGAACTCGCGTGCGCTGCCGGTCTCCGGGATCGGGGCCGTCGTGGCGCTCGGCGTCACGGTCGCCGGCGCGGGAGACGCGTTGGCGGTGATGAGTGTGGTCGTGTCTGGCGGGCCGACGACGAGTCCGTAGACGCCGACGCCGACGAGCAGGAGCAGGGCGGTTCCGGCGATGCCGAGAGCGATGAGGACGCGGCGGGAGAGCTTCATGCGTCCCAGGCGCCGCGCGCCCGCCACTCGCGCTCAGGCGCGGTGTGCGGTCGCCGCGGTATGGAAGGCGACGGACTGTGCGATCCAATCGTCGAACTGCTCCCATTGCGGTTCCGTCAGTGCCGACCCGATCTGGCCGGGGTCGTAGTGGATCCACCAGTAGTCGGTCTCGGAGATCGTCATCAGGAACGCCCGGACGCTGTACTGGCGCGGGTTCTCCGGCGCCTCACGGACGGCGGGAGTCTTCGGCTTCGGTCGTGCGGGACGCACGCGGGCGGCGCGGGCCTGCTGCATCGCCTTGCGAGCGGCAATCATCATCTCCTCGCTCGACTCCGCCTCCTCCAGGCGGCGCAGCATCCTCGCGGTGTGCTCTCGCAGCGTGACCGGCAGCTCGTCGTCGGCGAGGACCTCCTCGAGCGCCATCCCCGCCTCGGCGGTCTTCACGCGCGCGAACGGCGCCGCGACGGTGCGGCGGTCGTTCATGACCGCCAGTTGCTGCTGTGCCACGTCGCGAAGCCCGGCGGGAGTGGCCGGGTCGTGGGCGATGCGTTCGACTTCGAGGACGCGTTCCAGGGTGAGGTCCGAGCGCTTCCCGGTGACGGCGAGGGCCGCCTTCTTGCTCGCGTCCCCGACCGGGCTCCCAACCGTTGGGAGCCCGTAGCCCGCCGCCGCCTCGGCGCCAAACTGAGTGGCCTGCATGTTCCGTTCGGCTTCCTCGTGCAGCAGCGCCTTGAGCTCCCGGTAGATGTGCGCGGCCTCGGTTGGGGTGTAGGGCTTGCGGATCGTGTTCTCGTGCTGCTCGGCGAGCATCTGCTGCAGCGGGGTGGACAGGCCCGAGCGCACCCAGACCTTGATCGTCTTCATGCCCAGCCGCCGGTAGGCTTCGACGCGGCGGGCTCCGCAGATGAGCGTGCCGTCCGGGGTGATGGTCACTGGCTGCAGCAGTCCGAGCTCTCGGATCGACGTGCACAGCTCGTCCAGGTCGCCGAGGTCGCGTCGCAGCCTCGCCCCGATCTTGATCGTGTCCAGGGCGCGTTCCAGCTCGACCAGCCCGTCGCCGTTCATGGGGATCCGGGGACGCTGTGGAAGACGGTCACGACGAGGTCGTCGTCTTCGAGGAGCACGGCGATCACCTCGGCGGGGGTGGCGTCGCGTTCTAGTTCGAGCACGATGCGGGCGATCAGGCCGCGCCGCGTCGGTGCTCCCTGACTTCCGCGGGTTCCCACCAGCACGCGCACGAGCTGTCGCCAGGTTGCTGCGGGGATGTCCAACGCTACGGGCATCGTGTAGTCGCGCCGCAGGTATCGGTAGGCGCGGTCAGTGTCCATCGCGACCATCAGCCGGGTCATCACGTACTCGATCGCCGTGGTCGCTGTCTGCTCGTCCCAGCCCAGGCCCGTGAACAGGGCGACGGCGATCCGCTCGACGGTCGCCAGCAGCGGGGATTCCTCGTGCTCGTCGACGGTGTCCGTGGCGACGATGTCGTACAGGTACTCTTCGTGATCGCCCGCGCGGACGGGCCGTTCGAACCCGGTGACGTCCTCCTGCCGTGCCCGGTCCGGGTCGATGAGCAGCCGCTCGGCCTGGTTCTCGGCGATCACCGCCGAGCGCACGGCCGTCGTCACGACGGCCCAGGGTTCATCGGCCTCAAGGATGTAGTCCTTCCGCATCACCAGGAACGCCGCCGTCGCGCCTTCGGCGGGATCCCGCTGCCACTTCCGGCAGAGGCGTTCGTACCGGATCATGGTGTATTCCGCGAGTGCGCGCGCCTCGGGGTCGACGGCCCATGCATCCGGGGTGCCCGCGCGCAGGCGGTGAAGCAGGGCGCGGAGCCCTTCCCCGGTGGCGAACTTGGGTCGCGGTGTGGTGTTGCTGCGCATCTGCATCTCCTCTCTGCGTACAGGCGCCGACCCGCCGTCACCGGCGGGTAGTCCGTCCTCACATCGCCGGTGTCCGCCGGTCCACGCTCTCCCGCGCAGGCGTCGTGCGTCCGAAGGAGTGCCGTGTGGCGAGCTTGCGCGTCTCCTGGCCGAGAGCTTTCGTGCCGCGGTGTGCCTGAGTGCGGAGCATCGTGTGGAAGGCCATGTTCATCTCGACGCTCTTGCACACCGACGCCGTGGCCGCGAGCGTCGCCAGATCCGGGAATCGTTCCCACCGGATCTTCAGCGTCCGCTCTCCGCCCCGATGTTCAGCGCTTTTGGCGGCGGTGCCGTCGTCTTTCATTGAGGGGTCGCCGTGTTGTGCGAGTTCGCGCATCGCCGCCTCCGATCGTTCTCCCGTCGCCGCCGACGACGGGAGAACGTAAGGGCGGCGGAAGGCTGCGCCGCGCGGTGTGAGATGCCGTTCGTTCTCGTTCATTCCTCAGACTCCGTCCTGTTCTCGTTTCCAGTCGTCTCCTCCGAAGCGCCACTCGGTGCCCGAATGAGCCACCGGTCCACGGTCGAGCGGTGTACGCCGAGCTGCTCGGCGATCTCACGTGAGGATCTCCCTTGTCCGTGTTGTACGATCGCCTCCCCGGCCAGCCGTCTCGTGGTCTCGGTGTCGTGCCGTCGGCCGCGCGTCGGCGTCCCTGCCTTTTTGTTCATCGCGCGTCGCGGTTCGACGGTCGTCTTGGGCCGTGAGGGTGTCGGCGCGGGCGCCGTCACGACCGGCACTGCGATCGGTGCGGCTGGCTCGTGGCGGGAGTGTCGCCCGACGACGACGGTTAGGTGCGTGCCTGCCAGGAGCACGAGCGGCGGGACGGCGGCGATCGCCCCGGCCAGTGGGCGCGGCATCGCAGCGGGGGCCTGCATGATGGCGTGCACGATGTTCGCCACCACGGACACCGCGGCCGCCGCCGCGAGCAGACTCCATGGGTAGGCGACCGCGCGCCATCCGGCATCGTCCAGCGCGGCGACCGAGACGGTGCAGACGACGATCACGCCGTCGATGATCAGCGCCCACACCCACGCCTGGTCGGCGGCGATGCCCGCGAGCCGGGCGAGGTCGGTCAGGGCTGTGAAGGAGAGCCAGAACGCCCCGATTCCGATCATCGTCGTCCCGCCCAGCGCGACGGCCGCCGCCCACCATGCCGCAGGCCGACTCCGGGCCGGTGTCGCATTCACAGGCCCACCGCCTCGTCTGGTCCCCTTCGGCCCGCCGAGGCGGTTCGCCCGCTCCGTGCCCGGGCCGGTGGGGGTGTGTAGGCGAGCTTCCCGTCGTCGATGAGCGGTTCGGGCAGATGCTCGAGCAGGGAGAGGACGCTCTTCACGGTCTGGTCTCCGGTCGCGACCATCACCTCGGCCGGCGTGGTGTCGGGGACACTGCTGGCCCATCCGGCGACGTAGGGAATCGAGTAGTCGCCGGTGTCCATGCCGTACATCGCGCACAGCATGGTCGCGAAGGATTCCGCCTTGACCTCCTCGATGCCGTAATGCCCGGGCGTGCCCACTGCCTCCGGATCATGCAGGCGGACATGACCGGTCTCGTGCGCGAGGGTCTTCACGCGGGCGGCGTCGTCCATGTCCGCTCGCACTCGGACCGTGCGGGCGGTGAAGTTTGTGACGCCGTTCGCGCCACCGATCGCGGCGGCATCAGGCGCCTCGGTGAGCGTGTAGCCGGCACTGGCGACCTCAGCGGCGAGCCCGTCCCAGAGGCCCGCCGGGGCGCGCCCCGTGAGCAGGACTGGCCGGGGACGCTGCGGGATTTCTTTGCCGTCGGTTTGCGAGATGTCCCAGACCTTCACGGGTTTCACGTTGACGAGCTCGCGGCACACGACCTCGCCCGTTCGGGGCTTCTCCCAGTAGCCCAGCCGCCGCCAGACTCCGGAGGCCGGGTTGGTCGACGCGAAGCGTGCGAACACGGGCTTGCGGATCACGTACCCCGGCTGGGTCGGCCAGCGCCCGTTCGCCTTCCAGCTCGTGCGGCCGGCTACGAGGGTGGGCATCGGTTCGCGGACGCGGCCCTCCTGGAACGCCTCCTGGTGCTGAACGTAGATCGCGAGGGTGTTCAGGAACGAGTAGCTGCGGAAACGGGCGGCGAACCGCATCGCGTCCAGCCAGTCGTCGCCGGTGACCAACTGCTCCACGCGCTGGCACACGTTCGCCTCGAACTCCTCGAGCTTCTCCTTCCGGGCAGCCTGAACCTCGGCTGCCGTCCACCTCGTTCTCGCCATCTCGCACCCCTCACAGTCAGACCCGGCGTACAGGTCGTGCCTACGAGGTACCGGCATCGCAACTCCCCGCGCGCAGTCGTCCTCCGGTCGTGCGCATGCAGGGGATCACTGGCCTACCCGAATCGAGGAGGTGTTGTCGAGCGGACAACGCGAAAGGGCCCGGTGAGAGGCGTTTTGCGCCCGATGAGAGGCGGTCGCCTATTCGACGTCCGATCCGGAGTCGGCATCGTTGACGCGATGGGAAGACTCGACAGGCTAGGCGGAACCGATCAGGGCCAGCGAGGGCCACTCTACCCTATGACCGGATGTATAGGGTGGGGTTTATCGGGCCTTGTTCACACGATTGATGAGTGCCCTGGGACGAGACTCGTGCGAAGCAGTTCGGCGCCACGCTGCGCCGACTGCGCGAAGAGCGCGGGCTCTCCCAAGAGTCCCTCGCCTTCCGGGCTGGCGTGACGAAAAACCAGCTGCAGCTCATCGAGTATGGCAAGTCCTCCGGGCGCCGCGACGCCGAGGGGCCGTCGAACCCCCAGCTGTCGACCCTGATCGGCTTCGCCGACATCCTCGAGTTGAGCGTCTCAGACTTGCTCGCCGAAGCGGAGCTCTAGCTGCCGGTATCAGTCCGGACGCGACGGTCGACGTGGCCCACGCGGGCAGCCGCGTACATCCGGTCCGTGGCGTGAAGGAGGCAATCCCTGCGGGATTGCCTTTCGGCTGTGAAATTGTACGGGCGCATTCCTCCTCGTCAAGGCACGCGAAAACTCCTCGCCCGCGCTCCGCTTATTTCGGCCGAGAACTTTTCGCTCTGCGGCCTTGACGATTCCTCCTGCCCCCGTGGTTCGGCCAGTGCCGAAAGGCAATCGAGCGAGGGGTGTGGGGGCTTCCCGGCTTCTCCGCTCGGCTCACGAATCAGAGGAGCAGGAATCATGTCGGATACCATCACCCCCCAGCCCGAGGCCAGTGCCGCCGGGGTCAGGTTGCAGTTCGTGGACGCCCGCGAGGTCATGATCGACCAGAACGTGCGCACGAACACGAAGATCACCAAGCCGTTCGTGAACTCGATCAAGCGGCACGGCGTCATCGTCCCCGTCCTCGCCCACCCTGCGGAGGACGGGCGCGTGTACGTCGAGGACGGCCAGCGCCGCATCCTCGCCGCCATCGATGCCGAACGATACGAGGTTCCCGCCTTCGTCATCCCCGAAGGGGACACCGAGACGGCCCGCATCGTCCGCCAGCTCATCGCGAACGAGCACCGCGCCGAACTCGATGAAGTCGAGCGCGTCGCCGCGTGGAAGCAACTCGAACTGGACGGCATGAACGTCGTTGCCATCGCCCGCTCCGTGGGCGAGACCCCCAAGCGGGTCAAAGCAGGCATCGCCGTCGCGGACAACAAGACCGCCGCGAAAGAGGTCGCGAAGTACGAGGTCACCTTCGACCAGGCCCTCGCCATCGCGGAGTTCGAGGACGATCCCAAGGCCGCAGAACGGCTCCGCCAGACCGCGCGGAGCAACCCGGCCCAGTTCGAGCACACCGCCCAGCGGCTCCGCGACCAGCGCACCGACCGGCAGGTGGTCGAGGAACTGATCGCCACTTACACCGAGCGCGGCTACCAGCGCATCGACTGGCCCCGCTACGACGACAAGGACACCCTCCCCTTCTCGGCGCTCACCCATGCGGACGGCACCGACCTGGGCGTGGGGTACGTCGGCGGCAACGGCTACCGGTACGCCGTCCGCGACGCCTGGAATGGCTTCGAGGTCGGCCACTTCGTCACGGAATGGAAGAAGTCGGGACTCAAGAAGCGCAAGGCCAACGGTACGCCCAACCTGCCGTGGACGGACGAGCAGAAGGCTGAGCGCCGTACGCTCATCGCCAACAACAAGGCGTGGGAGTCTGCGGAGAAGGTACGCCGCGAATGGCTGGTCACGTTCCTGTCCCGCAAGCGCGCCCCGAAGGACGCCCTGACGTTCATCGCCGATGCCGTGATCGAGAACCGCGGCTCCCTCAGCGGGGCGCTGTCCGAACGGCACCGCTTCGCGGCCGAACTGCTCGGCCTGTCCAAGCCGGAGTGGGGCGAGCAGAACCCGCTGGCCGCGCACATCGCATCCCACCCCGCCCGCACCGCCACCGTTCTGCTGGCGGTCGCCATCGCCGCGTGCGAGGCCGCGACTAGCAAGCAGACCTGGCGCTACCCGACCGGGGATGCCGTGGCCTACTTCACCGCTCTCCGCGAGTGGGGCTACGCGCTCTCCGACGTGGAGAACATCGTCCTCGGAATCGCCCCGGACGCCGACGAACAGGCCGAGCCGACTCCGCAGGACGACGCTGCCGACGACGCGGAATCTGCCGGGGAAGGCGGCGAGGGCGCGCCCGAACCCGCCGAGCCGGAGGACGCCAACACCGACGCCGAGGATGCGGGCGGCACCGAGGACGAGGACGAGGACGACGCAGAGTCGGGAATCGAGGCCAGCGCGCCCGACGCCGAGGAGTGCGAAGTGACCGTCGCCTGACCGCCTCTCGTGCGGGGTCGGGGTGGGGAACCCGGCCCCGCACCCCTGTGCCGTGAAGGAGCCCTACCGTGAGCATCGACATGTCAGAACCACGAACCGCCCTCATCGCACTCGCGGCCGCGAGCCCTCCCGCCGACCGCATGACCCGACGTCTCGTCGACGAGCACGGCCCGGTCCGCACCCTGCAATTCGCTACCAGCCCGATCCCGCCGCGCGGCATCACCCCGCTCGGTTTCGCCACCTGGCGCAGGATGATCGCGCCCGCGCTAGATGAGACCATTACCGAAGCGATCCTCGCTGACAGCCACCGCCTGGGCCTGACCATCCTCACGCCCGACGACGACCACTGGCCCACCGGGATGCGTGACCTCCGCGACCACGCCCCCCTCCTGCTGTGGGCGAAAGGAGACACCAGCCTCCTGCCCCGGCCCGTAGCATCCCCCGTCACGATCACCGGCGCACGCGCCTCCAGCTCATACGGCGAGCACATGACCACCGAGATCGTGCACGACCTCGGCCGTGACGGCGTGCAGATCGTCTCCGGCGGCGCGTACGGCATCGACCACGCCGCCCACCAAGCCGCCCTCACTACGGGCGGCAAGACCATCGCTGTCATGTCCAGCGGACTGGACCGCCACTACCCAATCGGCAACGCAGACCTCATCGAGCGCGTCGCGGAATCCGGAGTCCTTCTCAGCGAAGCCGCGCCCGGCGTCGCTCCCACGAAGCATCGATTCGAGGAGCGAGGCCGCATCCTCGCTGCCCTTAGTGCGGCCACCGTCGTGGTCGAAGCCGGCGCCCGCAGCGGCACGCGCCTCGTCGCCGAAGAAGCACACGTGATCCGCCGCTCCGTAGGCGCAATCCCCGGCCCCATCACCAGCGCGACGAGCACCGGCTGCCACCTCCTCATCCAGGAAGGAATCGCAACCCTGGTCACAGGAGCCCACGACATCCGACGCCTGATCGATCCGACCACGTTCGACACGTTGACCCCCGAGCGTTCCACAGCAGCCGCCCGCCTCAGCGCCCTTCCCGGCATGGAACGGTTCGGCCTCGCCCCGGGACCGATCCACGACGAGACACCGCCACTACAGCGATAGTCCTCCGCGGGAGTCTGCCGAACCGCGGTCATCCCAGGACGAGCGGCGCACGAAAGCGTCCGGATCACGCCATGCCGCGAATACCTTAGCGACCCTCTCCAGGAGATCGGTATTCGATTCAAGCGGGATCGGCTCACCCGTCTCGCGATGGAGCGCCGTCGCCTGATAGAAGACCGCCGACGAACTGGCGACTGACCACTGCTCAATCCGGCCGATGCGCAGCGAACCGAGCCACACATCCCATCTCGGCACCACATTGCGCTCGCGACGCGACCGCGGCGGCAGCAACTCCAACCTGACCCCCGGCGGCAAAGCCGACGACAGGTCACTCGTAGACATACAGCACCTCGCACCGCGTCGAGCTCACGACCTCCACGTCGAAGACGTACACCCCGTCACCATCGGAGCGAGCAGTGAAACGCCATCCACACCACACACGAGGCGGATGCGTGACCAGGGGCGAGTACACGTCGCCCCGGATACCTAGCCGAGTCGGTCGATCCAGCACTCGCCAACGGCGATCTTCCCATCGAAGCTCGACCGGAACGCCGTTCTCAAGCTCCAGACTCGCCTCTTTGTGTTCGATCCGCCGCAACATAATTCCCTCCTCCATTCGAATCTATATTCGATAGTACGCCGAGGGGATATTGACCGCCACGTCGGCGTGATGTCGCGCAAATGTGGGCTGGTGCTTGGTGGCCGAGGGGGCGCGCTGCAGGGTAGGCCGTCGTGAGCGGGAGCCTGTGCGCCGATGCTCGCTCACGCTGGACAGGAGCCTATGGAGTCGTGCGCGGCGCATTCTCCGGCGCAATGCGCGATGCGCGTCCTGAGAATGCGCAGTTCCTGTCGCGCCGAACGGAGTCACGGCAACGAATACCTACTTGCGGCCGACTCCCGAGCAAGTCCAGCCGTCGACGATCCTGCAGTGCCGCTGGTCATCCAGGCGGCTCCTCCGTCTCTATGTCTCGTCCGCCTGAAGGCTTGCCTGACTGCCTCCGCGAACTCAAGAAGGCAGACTCCACCTCCATGCACGGAACTCGTCTCCACACCTCTTGCAGTTGAGGCGTAAAGGTCCCAACGGACGAACGCGATCGGGCCAGCTACTCGGTGTTCCAAGCGGTCGACATGATCGGCCAGGCTGCGTCTTTTTCGACTCCAACGTCCTGGAGCAGCTCGGTCGCCAGGGTGGCGATGAGTAGACAGACCATGTGGTGGCGGTCGAGATCACCGTGCTGTGATGGCGGCCGAGAGCAGCCGAGACGATCTGCTGGCTCCTCGGGTGCATATGCCACCGCGAGGTGCGCGGTGGCATGCGTGTACTGTGTCTCCTCGCGCCAGGCTGCATACAGGCCGATAGTGATCGGCGCCGCTTTTGCTGCGTCTGCGACCGCCTTGACCTGCTGGCGCAACCCCTTGTCGTCGATCGCCTCCACAAGAATGCGCTCCATCTCGCTCAGGTCTACATCATGGTCGTAGCCCATGTCCTTGAGCGTTTCATAGAACCCTGTGGTCAATCGCTTCTCGTTTGCGATCATCGTGTCCAGCGCCGCGGCGCGCTTCGATCTGTCGACGCTCCGTAACCAGAGCAGGCGGAACGCGATCTCGGTGAAGGCGCGACGGTTGGGGGCTATGGCATGCCGAAGTCCTTCGGCTGTGAGCTTCGCGATCACCCGGGACTGGTCGAATGCTGCCCGCATCCAACCCACGATGAACTGACTTTCGCGAGTGAGCGGAACGTCTGGGAGCTCAAGGTTGAGCATCCGCTCCGCCATCGTGATGATGCGTGTGGCGTGCTCCTGTTCGGGACCGAGACGTGCAGCGCGCCTTGCTGCCTTCGCCCGTCGTGCGCTCGCTGCATCAGGTTACCTACCAGCCTTTACGGTCGGTCGCAGCGCGTTGGGCATGGCGGTTATGCTCCGGCATGAATTCGCGACCGCGCGGGCAGAAGGGTGGTGCACGGACACAGATCGCAGGCGCTGCTACCGCACCCGGAGCGGCGAATGAGCTTGGCATCACTACCGCCAGGACGGCGCCCGCTTGACTTCCCAGTTGTGATATATATTATGAATCTGCACGCAAGGAGGCGAAGATTGAAGACGCAACGACGCGGCATCAGGCCGTGGCGAGAGTACCTGTCCATCGCTCCGTTCTTTGTTCTGTTCGCGGCGTTCTCGGTGATCCCACTGATATACGCCCTGTACCTGAGCACACAGCAGTGGGACGGGCTCGGAGCATCAGAGTTCGTGGGCCTCCTCCAGTGGCAGCGGCTCTTCGAACGAGGCGACTTTTTCTACGCTGCTGGTAATACAGCGCTCATCTTCTTGATGGGTCAAGTCCCCGCTGTTCTTGGCGCTCTCGTGGCGGCGGCGGTGCTCGCCCAGCCCAAGCTTCGCGGTCGAGGTTTCTATCAAGCCGCGTTCTTTCTTCCGCAGGTCACTTCGCTCGTCGTCGTCGCCGTCGTGTTCCAGGCGGTATTCAGCGGCAACTTCGGAATCGTTAACAGCGCACTGAAGAGCATCGGCCTTGAGCCGGTGATGTGGCTGACGGATGAGTGGGGTATCCGAATCGTTATCGCGCTCATGATCATCTGGCGCGGATTCGGCTACTTCCTCGTCATCTTCATGGCGGGTCTCGCTTCGATCGACTCCAGCTTGTACGAGGCGGCGAAGATCGACGGCGCAGGGGCTGTGCGCACATTCTGGTCGATCACGATCCCCATGTTGCGTCCGACGCTCGTTTTCGTCATCCTCACCGGAACTATTTCGGGTCTGCAGATCTTCACCGAGCCACAGGTGCTGTTCAACGGTCAAGGTGGTCCTCACAACGCCGGGATGACGATGATGCTCCTCCAATACCAGTACTTGGGCGGACCTGGGCTGACCGCGGCAACATCGCCGGTCCGAGTGGATCTCGGTTACGGCACCGTAATCGGCTGGGCCGTCTTCATCCTCTTGCTCGCGCTGGCAGCGATCAATTACCGAGTGCTGAGAAGGAACACGGAGGACTGATGAACCGACGACTTCCGGCAAAGGCCGTTCTGCCCCGCGCCGCCACACACCTCACGCTGGTGCTCGGCGTCCTGGTGTTCGCCTTCCCGTTCTACTGGCTCGTGGTCATGGCGACCAGTTCGACATCCGACATCTACACGTCGCCGCCTCGGCTCATACCAGGCGATCAGTTCTTCACGAACTTCCTGCAGGTGATCGAGGGAACGCAGTTCGGCACGGCGTTCATCAACTCGCTCTGGCTCACCGCGCTCACCACGGTTTTGCAACTGTTTCTCGCGGCGCTCGCCGGCTACGTCTTCGCAAAGCGCCAGTTCCCTGGGCGAGACAAGCTGTTCGCGCTGCTGTTGGTGACGCTCGTGCTTCCGACTGGGGTCTCCTTGATCCCGAGCTACCAGATCTACTCCACCCTCGGCTGGCTCAACACGTTCCTGCCACTGATCATCCCCAACGCAGTCACAGCATTCTGCGTGTTCTGGATGCGGCAGGCCGCCATCAATGCAGTACCGGACGAGGTCATCGATGCAGCTGCGCTGGATGGAGCCGGCTTCTTCCGGACCTTCTGGTCAGTTGTCCTGCCCACTCTTCGTCCCTCCCTAGTGGCGCTTGGCATCTTCCAGGCGATGTGGACCTGGAACGACTACCTCTGGCCGCTCCTCGTCCTCGGAACCCCCGAGACCTACACCCTCCCGATCGCCATCCAACAGTTGAAGGGAAACTACGGGCTGCTCGACTACTCGGTCGTCATGGCGGGGACCCTCGTCGCGACCATTCCGCTCATCATCCTCTTCCTCTTCCTCCGCCGCACGATCCTCGCGAACGTCAGCGGTGGCGCCGTGAAGGGCTAGGGGCATCGATCGTCGACACGGTGGTGTGTCGCGAACTGAAAGGAACACAGCATGAACAAGAAGCACTTGAGGCTTGCGGCGACAGTCGCCGCCATCGCGCTCGGCGCGTCCCTCGCTGGGTGTTCGTCCGGAGGGAGCAGTGAAGACTCGATCATCATTTGGTACCGTCCTGGATCTCTGCCCGACGCCTCGGTGGAAGGGGTCAAGGCGCAGTTCCCGGACGCTGACATCACGCTCATTCAGACGCCTGATGTCGATACGAAGCTGCAGGCGGCGCTGCGTTCGAACTCGGGCATCCCAGACATGGCCGTCGCCACTCTGCCGCTATACGCTTCCGTGTTCGACAAGTTCCTCGACGTCAACGAGTACGGCTTCGAGGACGTCGCCGATGAGTACGTCGAGTGGAAGGTCCAGGGGCAGCAGTCCGACGGCCGTCAGGTCGGTATCCCCATCGACATCGGTCCGAACGGGTTCGTCTATCGGGCGGACATTTTCGAGTCCCTCGGGCTGCCCAGCGAGCCGGACGATGTCACGGCGGCGCTCAGCACGTGGGAGGGCTACGAAGAGATCGCCAAAACCGTCCGTGAGGAGCAGGGAGGATACGTCTGCGATGTCGCGACATCCATCTATCTTCATTCGATGCTGAGCGAGGGTTACGCGCTGAGCACTGACGACGTCCAGAACCCGGAGCCCGATCTCGAGAACCCCATCAACCAGGAATCCTTCGAACGTGCCCTGACGATCGGGCAGGAAGATCTGTGCCTCGGCTTCGGTGCCTATACCCAGGAGTGGGCGGCAGCGGTCGCCCAGGATACGCTCGTCGGCTACATCGGGCCGGCCTACGTGAACGCGCAGCTCATCGCGGCGGGCGAGCCAAGTGCGGGCAACTGGCGTGTGGCCCAGGCGCCTGCCGGGTTCTCCTCAAACTTCGGATCCAATCTGTCCGTGTTCAAAGCGACGAAGAACCCCGAGTTGGCGACCGAGATTGCGATCTGGCTGACGAACGCTGAGAACCAGGCAGCCGGCTACGAGACGAACGGGCTGTTCCCTTCTACCATCGCCTCGTACTCGATGTCCGAGCTCACTCAGCCAGAGGACTTCTTCGGCGGCCAGGTCACCGCTGAAATCTTCGGGCAGATCGCGGAGCAGTCGCCGGTCGCACCCCGCAGCCCGTTGTCGGAGACGCAGTCGGCCGTGTTCCAGGAGGCGATCAACGACGCGATCCTGTCCGGCACGGATCCGACCGAAGCCTTCGAGGCCGCCCTCAAGGCTGCTCAGGATCTCTGATGCACGCCGGGCCGGAGTCGTGCGGTGCGGCTCCGGTCCGGACCACCTTCTTGCGAAAGTAGCTTCATGAACGACACGATGGTCGGCATTGACCCCCAACACGCATTTCGGTTCGCCGGGCCCGCTCCCCGATGGATCGACGGACTCCCGCTCGGCAACGGACGCATCGGGATGATGTGTATCGGCGACTCAGCGAGCGACCGATTC
Organism: Microbacterium sp. NPDC056234; assembly: GCF_042267585.1. Lineage (NCBI taxonomy): Bacteria > Bacillati > Actinomycetota > Actinomycetes > Micrococcales > Microbacteriaceae > Microbacterium > Microbacterium sp. NPDC056234. The sequence continues at coordinate 295,685 of NZ_JBHJTE010000003.1, read as the reverse complement.
ATCCTCAACCATGACACTGCGTGGTCGGGTAGTCCGGCGAGCGAATTCGCGCAGGGTCGAGTCTCTCGCGAGCAGGCAGCTGCGGCGATTGCCGATGCGCGGGGCGCCGTCGTCAGTGATCCAGTAGGCGCAGACGACGCTGTTCGCCGACTTCAGGAGCGCTACACCCAGTCCTTCATGCCTTTCGCCACTCTCACTATCGAGACGATTTCCCGCAGTGAATCACATCTGGCTACTCGCACGCTCGATCTTCGTACCGCGGAGCACACGCTCGTCGCGCAGATTGATGGTGGAGAGCTCCGACGTTCCGCGTTCGTCAGCCACCCCGACGAAGTTGCCGTCGTCGAGACCCGAACCAGTAGTCCGCAAAGCTTCCGGATCTCACTTGACTCCCGGATGCGGGTCGACTCGATTGACGTGGATGCGACCGGGATCCGCCTTGCGGTCACGATGCCAGTCGACTCCGTCCCGAAGCACGACCCCATCGATCCGCCGCAGCGTTGGGACGACTCCCCGGAGGCATCCGTAAGGGGAATCGTCGTGCTGGCCATCCGTCACGATGGGGTCGCGAGTGCGGATGCGGACTCATTGCTGGTCGTCGACGCGACCGAGCTCGACGTCATCCTTGGCGAGGGCACAACCTTCACAAGCATGGGATTGGAGCCGGACGCGCCGTTCGCGGAGGTCATCGCGACCACGGTCGCCACCGTCGCCACCGCCAAAGCGAAGGGCGTCGAACGATTGCGGGCGGATCACCGTATCGACCACGCAGGGCTCTACGAGCGCGCCACGATGAGCTTTACCCACGACGCCGAGCTCGCCGTAGGAGATACACAGCGGCGAGTCGAGGCAGCCTTCCGGGAAGGCGAGGGGGACGCGGTTCGTGCGGACCCAGCGCTTGCAGCTCTCCTCTGGCACTATGGCCGCTATCTCCTCATCGCATCTTCGCGACCGGGGACGCTTCCATCGAATCTGCAAGGTCTTTGGAGCGACGAGGCGCAACCGTGGTGGAGCAGCAACTTCACGACCAACATCAATGTCCAGATGAACTATTGGGGAGCCGAGGTCGCTGACCTCCCCGAACTCCATGAACCTCTTTTCGATCTCATCACCGCGCTCTCCATCAATGGAGCGGAAGTTGCGGAACGGCTGTACGGCGCGGGGGGATGGACGGCACATCACAACACAGATCCGTGGGCGTTCGCTTCTCCGGTCGGAATGGGAACGCACAGCCCGAAGTGGGCCTTCTGGCCGATGGCCGGACTGTGGCTCATTCGTCATCTGATGGAGCACGTCAGACACGGGGCTGGCGAGGAGGCTGCGCGGCGAGCCTGGCCACTCGTGCACGGCGCCGTGACGTTTGCGTTGGATTGGTCGGAGGAGATCGAGCCGGGTGAACATGGGACGATGCTGTCGACTTCCCCAGAGGTCAACTATGTCGTCAAGGGTGCTGATGGAGCCGAAGCAGCGGTCGCTCGCTCGGCCACGATGGACCTCGAGCTTCTGCTCGAGTCGCTGACAAGTCTCGTGGAACTCGCCGAGCAAACAGGCAACGAGGATGACCCTCTCGTCATCGAAGCGCTCCGTGTGCTGCCATTGATTCCGAAGCCCGGAGTCAGGGCAGACGGAGCGACCCTTGAGTGGCGCGACGGTATGGCAGAGCCGGATCCGTGGCAGCCGCACGTCTCCCTTCACTACGGCCTTTTCCCTGGCGCGCGGCGTCTGTCGGAGGAGGAGCTGGCCGCTGCCTCGCGATCTCTCGATCTTCGTGGCGGAGATGAATTCGCGGGCTGGCCGCTCGTCTGGCGAATTGCGCTAAGGGCGCGGCTCAAGGAAGCGGAGCGCGTACGTGCGCTTCTCGCGCGGGCCTTCCCCGACCCCGACCGGATGAATGAGCCGCAGGGCTTCTCGACGAGTCCGTTCAGTGCGTATCCCTGGTTCCAGATGGATGCGAGCCTCGGTTTCGTCGGCGCGTTCGCGGAAGCCCTCCTGCAGAGCCACAGCGATCGCATTGAACTGCTGCCGGCGCTTCCGAGCAGCCTCCCGGACGGAGAGGCAATTGGCCTCGTTGTCAGACCAGGGGTCAAGGTCGATCTCACATGGGTCGCGGGACGACTGGAGCGTGCCGTTCTCCAGACGCGGCACACCGATGCACACGACGTCCTCGTCGAGTACGACGCCAAGACGCGCCTTATCACCCTTGAACCCGGCGCCGCCAGTGTGCTCGGCGTCGAAGACTTCCGGTACGACGACGAACGAGGGGACACGCTGTGACAGATGTGCTGCGTGATAACTTGAGGGCCATGCGCGATGTTCTCTCGGAGGCGAGTCAGAGTTGGTGATGGTACGTCAGCCGCGCCGCGTAGCGGGAAAGCTGAGCGAGCCGGTCATTCGGGACATCGCGGACTCCATCGTGACAGGAGAGATCGAGCCGGGACAGGCCCTCCCGCCTGAGAGCGTCATATGCGAGGAATTCGGCGTCAGTAGGACCGTTGTGCGGGAGTCACTTCAGCGCCTCGCTGAGAAGGGGCTGCTGTCAGCTCAGCAAGGTCGCGGCACGATCGTCACCGAACGCTCCCAGTGGAATCTGCTGGATCCTGTTGTGCTCGCTGCGATGGTTGCACACGATGACTCGCTCGGCATCCTCGACGAGGTGGCGCTGATTCGCGCTTCGCTGGAGAGCGAGATGGCTGCCGCGGTGGCAGCTTCTGCATCGACGGTCGTCGTTGAGGAATTGCGAGCGCGACTTGACGCCCAGCACGCTGCGGTCAAGAAGCGACAGAAGTTCCGTGACGCCGACCTCGCCTTTCACCAAGCGATCATCGACGCGTCCGGAAATCGGCTCGGGCGAGCAATCGCCCGGCGGCTTGTCGGGGAAGCGCTTACAAGTGACCGGTTCCACGGCGATGTCGATGACACAGTGGTGGTCGCGACGCTGGATGAGCACGAAGCGATCCTCGAGGCCATCGCTGCTAGAGATCCGGAGCGGGCGCGAGAGCTGATGAAGTCGCACGTCGACATTGCCTGGCAGCGCCGTCGCCGTCCTCGCGCATCAGCCTGAGCATGCAGCTGGCTTGAGCTCATCGATTCGCGACCTTCGCAAGATATAACATGTATTATGAATTTGTGTATCATCCAACGATGACGATCGGAATGCAATGAAGGTCACGGGCTTCACGACTCTGTCGACCGAGCACGATTGGGGTAGGCCGATCGGTGATGCAAACGGCGTCGTCGCAAGCGGGAGAACCCGTGTCCCGATCCTGGTGATCCACACGGACGTCGGCATCGACGGGATCGGGTTGGGGCCGCACGACGAGATCGACCGCGTGTTCCCTGGCGTCGAAGGGCACGACCCGTTCGCTACGAACGCAAACTACGACCGGATGCTTGCCCGCGTATTCAAGGACGGCCATGCTGCTGCATTCGGAACCATCGGCGTCATCGACACTGCGCTCTGGGATATCAAAGCGAAGGCGCTCGATCTGCCGCTTTGGCGATTGCTTGGCGCCGAAGACCGATTCGTACCAGGCTATGCATCAGGTCTCGACATCGGGCTCGACGACGAGAAGCTCATCGCACACTACGAGAAGTTCTCACAGCGCGGGTTTACTGCCGGAAAGCTCAAGGGCGGCCTCAGCGTCACTCGAGATATCGAACGGCTGGTAGCTGTTCGAGATGTTCTTGGCGCGGGCGGCGAGCGAGTTTCGATGATGCTCGACGCGAACGAGATATGGCAGCGAAAGCAGGCGGTCCAGTATGTTCGACGTGTCGAGGCAGCTGTGCCGTTGGCATGGATTGAAGAGCCGGTAAGGCGTTGGGACGCGGACGGACTCGCGACGGTCTCGGGAGCTGTGAATGCTGCGGTCGCCACTGGTGAGAACCTCGTCGGTCTCGAACAGTACACATCGTTGATCCGTGCGAGGGCCGTGGACGTTGTCCAAGCAGGATCCGTCTTCGGCATCACGCACTTTCTCCGCGTCGCCAATCTCGCATATGCGCACGATCTCCCGATCAGCCCGGTCGGCTACTACGCCAACCCTGCCGCGCACGCGGCCGCAGCCATGCCCAATCATCTTGCTTGCGAGGTGCAGGACCTCGGCGTGCCGGCTGGTATTGCCGTCGACCACGTGATCACCGACGGCGGTATCGTGCTCGGAGATGCGCCGGGGCTTGGAATCAGCGTGGATGAATCCTCGCTCGCGCATGGAGCGCCTGAGGGCTCCCCGATGGGTTTCGCGCTGGAGGCCGGCCCGCACATTCGTCCTGCGCGCGCCGGCCTCTACCTCACTCTTTGAGAGCCGCACTGTGAAGGTCACAGGCTTCGAAATCCTTCGAGTCCCACCCAGTTGGGTATGGCTGCGAATCCTCACCGATACCGAGTTGGTGGGGCTTGGCGAGCCTTACCTCGAAGGACAGCCAGAGGCCGTCATCTCAGAAGTGCGTCGCCTCGAGTCCATAGTCGTCGGACAAGACCCGTTGGATCGGGCGCGCCTGTGGCAACGGATGTACGACAGTGGGATGGGCTACCGCGGCGGACCTGTCACGATGTCGGCAATCAGCGGGATCGACATGGGCCTCTGGGACCTGGCGGGCAAAGCTCACGGCATGTCTATCGCCAGTCTTCTCGGAGGGCACATGCGCAAGAGCGTGAGAATGTACCGCGCCGCCGGGCCATGGCTACCCGCGTTCCCGACTCCGGGCCAAGCGTACGGCGAGGTGTCAACTGCCGCACGAGACGATCGAGACGGGTGGTCGAGGGGGATAGAGGCGAGCGCGGAGCTCGGGTTCACGGCACTCAAAGTTCACGTCAAGCCGCCTCACAGCGTGACATCAACCACTCGGGAGGTCGACAGGATCATCGAGCGATTCGCCTGGGCTCGCGAGACCGTCGGGAGCGACGTCGATCTCGCCTTGGACGTCCATGATCCGCCCGCCGTCATCTCCGCGCAGATCGCCGCTGGAGTCGCCGCCTATCGTCCTCTGTTCGTTGAGGAGCCGGTAGCCCAGGAGAATGTTTCCTCGCTCAACCGCATCACGAACGCGTCAACCGTGCCGATAGCCGCCGGCGAGCGTTGGGTCGGGCGGTGGGCATTCCTGGCAGCACTGACCGCTGCACATCTCGATGTAATTCAGCCCGATCTGGCGCATGCCGGCGGGCTCACCGAGCTGCAACGCATCGAAGCGATTTCATCCACGTTCGGCGCGTCGATCGCTCCGCATTGTCCGCTGAGTCCGATCGCGCTTACGGCGACGCTGCAGTTCGACGCCTATGCGCCGTCGTTCCTTGTGCAGGAGCACAACGAAGTCAATGGGACTCTGGACCGTGCTGGGCGGTACCGCGTCGGCGCCGGATATCTGGCAGAGCCGTTCACCTTGTCCGATGGTGCCTTCGATGTTCCGGAGTCAGCCGGGCTCGGCGTAGCTCTGGATGAGAGAGGACTCGACGACATTCTGCGTCGATCTTGGAGTGTCGAGCGCGGTTGAGGCCGCTGTCTCCCGGCTAACGATCGACAGGATCGTTAGCGTGCCGGTCAGCGAGCCACGTGGCGAGCTCGTCGAGACGAGCCGCACCCTCCCAATCTCCGGGGTGTAGGCACGCCATCGCACCGCAGGCATTCGCGCGGGCCACGCACTCCTGGGGTCCCAGCGAGTCGATCCAGCCGCTCAGATAACCGGCCACAAAGGCGTCGCCCGCACCCACGGTGTCGACCACGTCTACCAGGTGCGCATCGCCGCGCCAGAACTGCCCGCCGTCAAGGACGAGTGCACCGCGGTCGCCGTGCTTGATGACGACCGTCTCGGCTCCGATCGCGTGGACCGCGCTGGCGGCGTGCTCGAGCGAGTCAGTCGTTCCGATGAGGAGTGCTGCTTCATCAGCTCCCGCGAACACCACACGGGCGCGAGAGGCGATGTCGCGGTAGATCGGTGCGGCGTCACTTGCCGGCCAGAGCTTCGATCGATGATTCACATCGAATGTAATCGGGATGCCTCGTTCATAAGCGAGGTCCATAGCCCGTTCGAGTGAGGCGAGGGAGGAGGACGAGAGCGCTGCAGTGATCCCCGTCAGATGTAGGAGGCCGATTTCGTCGAAGAGCGCGGGAAAGATGTCGGATGGTGAGAGTCGACTGCCTGCGCTGTCCGTGCGCAGGTAGCTCACGCGAGTTCGCCCGGCACGGGGTGTCTCCTTGATGATGGCGCCGGTGGACGCTGACATGTCTTGAATAGCGTGCACAGTCACACCCTCAGCGCGAAGCTCGCGACTCACCTTGCGCCCGAGTGCATCGCAGCCGACGCGGCCCAGCCAGGTCACGGGCACCCCCAGGCGGCTGAGCCCGATCGCGACATTGGCTTCGGCACCGCCGGTGCTTATCAGAAGTTGGTGCTCGTGCTCGAGGCTCCCTGTGCCCGCTGTGCGCAGTACGCCCAGGCCCTCCCCAATGGTGAGAACTCGTCTGGTCATCGTAGTAGCGCCTGAGTCGTTGCCGCGCTGAGTCGCTCGATCGCGGTGAAGTCGCGTTCGCGCAGCAGTTCGCGAGGGACCATCCAACTCCCGCTCACCGCGAAGACATTGGACAGCTGGAGGTACTCGTTAGCGTTCGATGCCGTAACTCCTCCGCTCGGCAGAAAGCTCACTTCGGGGAACGGGCCGCCGAGGGCATTAACGAGATCGGCGCCGCCAACGTTCTCCGCTGGAAAGAGCTTGAGCTGTCGTAGCCCCAGCGCGACGGCGTGCTGGACCTCCGTAGCAGTAGCAACGCCGGGGATGACGGGTATCCTCCGTTCCAGCGCTCTCGTGACGACGTCGCCCGCCAGCCCTGGACTCACAACGTACGCAGCTCCGGCGTCAACCGCGCGGTCGACGTCGAGCGCGGTCAAGACTGTGCCGGCGCCGACGAGGAAGCCGCCGACGTTGGCCACCGCGGTTATGGCATCCAACGCATGAGGAGTGCGGAGCGTGATCTCGGCTGTTGCAATACCACCCGAAGATAACGCGCGGGCTAGGGGCGCTGCGGCCCGGTGATCGTCGATGACGACGACGGGAACGACCCTCGACTCCGCGGGGAACGGGAGCACACGAGCGGTGCTCATCGTCCCAGCCATCCACCATCGACGGGCAGCACTACGCCGGACACGTAGTCGCTCGCACGGGACGCGAGAAAGACGGTTGCTCCTGCGATGTCACTTGGTCGCCCCCACCTGCCGGCAGGGATGCGGTCGAGGATAGCCTGCGAGCGGTCTTCGTCTGCCCGCAGTGCCTGCGTGTTGTCGGTCGCGATGTACCCGGGTGCGATCGCGTTCACGTTGATCCCTCGCCCCGCCCACTCGTTGGCGAGCGCCTTTGTCAATCCCGCAATGCCGGACTTGGCCGCCGTGTAGCCCGGAACATTGATGCCGCCTTGGAAGCTCAGCAGACTCGCGGTGAAGATGATCTTGCCGGCTCCGCGCTCCAACATCGATTTCCCGACGTGCTGCGTGAGCTGGAACTGGCTGGAAAGGTTGACCTTGACAACACGGTCCCACAGCGCCATCGAATGCTCCGCCGCTGGCTCCCGCTCGATTGTCCCGGCGTTGTTGACCAGAATGTCGACCCGCGCCTCCGCCAGGGTCTCACCAAGCTCGGCCACCTCGAGCGTGCTCGCGAAATCGGTGCGGAGACCGGTGAACACACGGCCGTGAGAGGTCACGAGTTCCTCAACCTCGCTGCCTTCCGGTTCAAGTTGAGCGCTCACGCCGATGATGTCGGCACCGGCGCGGGCTAGCGCCTCTGCCATCGCGAGCCCGATGCCGCGACGCGCTCCGGTGACGACCGCCGTCTGTCCGGTGAGATCGAACTCGGACGAGAAGCTTGCGTTCATGCCTGCCCCGCCACGTCCACGAGGATCTTCATGGCACGTCCGCCCTCAAGGGCATCGAAGGCCTCCCGCGTTTCCGACAGCGGGACGATCTGGGTGATCAGAGTCTCGGCAGGGATCGCCCCGTCAGTCAATAGCTCGACCGCCTTCTCAAAGTCGGCCCGCTGATAGACCCTCGCTCCCAGCAGTCGAAGCTCCCGCCAGAAGACCCTCTGCAGGTTCACCTCCCGAGGCTCGGGGTGGATGGCGACGATGACGACCGTACCGCGCACTTTCGCCAGGTCTGTAGCACCGAGGACCGCAGCTGCAGCGCCCGATACCTCGAAAACGACATCCGCGCCCGCGCCACCGGTCCAGTTGTCCACCCACGTGACCTGATCCTGCTCGCGTGGGTCTATCGTCGTGAACCCGAGGGACTCGATCTGCTGGCGGCGGCGGGCGTCCAGCTCGATGACGATGACGTCAGCTCCGAACTCGCGCGCCACCGTGGCGATCAGAACGCCGATCGGCCCGCCACCAATCACGACGGCCTTCTGGCCGGCTTGCAGTTCAGAACGCCGAACATCATGAACCGCGACCGCGACCGGCTCGACAAGCGCAGCGTGATCCAGGCGCAACGAAGCAGGAAGTCGGACCAAGGCGCGCGCGGGAACGTTCCACGCTCCCTGCAACGCGCCAGGAGAGTCGATGCCGATGAAGTTCAGGTTCTGGCAGATGTGTTCGTTGCCCGCGCGGCATGCGGGACACGTTCCGTCCCAGTCCAGCGGCATGACAGTGATGTGATCCCCGATGGCCCAACCATCGACTCCGGATCCGATTGCCTCGATGGTTCCGCTCATCTCGTGACCGAAGACAAGCGGTAGCTTGACCCGACTATCCATGTTGCCGTGCAAGATGTGCAGGTCCGTGCCACAAAGGCCGGTGTAGGCGACGCGCACCGTGACCTCGCCGGGCGCGGGTGGCTCGGCATTCCTCGTGATGATGTCAATCGTCGATGAACCGGCGTATACCGCAGCAAGCATGTGTGCTCCCAAGTTCTCAGGCCTAACGCGCTCATCCCCGCATCGACGCGATGACTGCGCACGGTTGGAGAGTCTAGGTGAGGCCCCCCAAAATTCATAATATGAGTTACGATTCTGCCATGGACCGAACGAAGGAGTTGATGTGTCGTTGAGCACCGCGAGGAACCCGCTTCCCCGACTCGGCCTCGGCACGGCGCAACTGGGAAACCTATACCGGGCCACCACCGATGATGAAGCTGCAGGCGCGATCGCGGAGGCATGGAACGGAGGGATCCGATACTTCGACACAGCGCCGCACTACGGCTTGGGGCTGTCGGAGAGACGTCTCGGGACGCTCCTTCGCGCGTTCCCGCGTGATCAGTATGTTGTGTCCACCAAAGTTGGACGCTTGCTGGTTCCGAGCCCAGAAACAGCGACGGAACGCGACCGGGACTTCGACGTCCCCGCGGACGTCAAACGCGTATGGGACTTCTCGCGCGACGGCATCCGTCGCTCAGTCGATGCGAGCCTTGCGCGGCTCAATCTCGACTACCTCGACATCGTCTACCTGCACGATCCCGATGACCATTGGCACGCAGCATCCACTACCGGGATCGACGCACTCGTCGAGCTTCGCGACCAAGGTATCGTGCGACGCATCGGCGCCGGGATGAATCAGTCAGAAATGCTTGCCGAGTTTGTCCGCAGATGCGACGTGGATGTGGTCATGGTCGCCGGTCGCTACACGCTCTTGGATGATTCTGCCGCAGACAAACTGCTACCCCTCGCCCAGGAGCGGGACATTGCGGTTGTTGCGGCGGCGGTGTACAACTCGGGACTCTTGAGTCGCGCAAGGCCGGCACCCAACGCGCACTACGACTACGGGCCGGTGCCAAAGGACATCCTCGTCAGGGCTAATGACATCGCTGATCTGGCTGAGCTGTTCGGAGCCCATTTGCCTGATCTCGCTCTGCAGTTCGCGCTACGAAGCCCGGCGATCCATTCGGTCGTGGTGGGAGCTCGCACTGCTGAGCAAGTAAGAACCACCATCGAGAGATTCAACCGAGACATCCCCGGAGCTCTGTGGGAGCACCTCGAGCACAGCGGCCTGATCTCTGCTTCCTAGTCATTCAGATCCGTTTTGAGGAGATCCATGACGGTCATTGATTCGCACGTCCATGTATGGGACCTCGACCGTGCAACATACGACTGGCTTGACGAAGCCACGCCGCTGCTGAATCGCAGCATCGACCTCGTTGAGGCGGAGTGGGAACTGGCAGCTGCGCACGTTGACGGGGTCGTTCTCGTGCAGTCGGCTGACAACCCGGAAGACACTGCAAACATGTTCCGTGTTGCCGATGCCCACCGCCAGGTTGTCGGTGTCGTCGGCTGGGTCCCGCTTGATGATGCACGGCGCACGGCAGATCTCCTCGATCAATACCAGGTCGACGAACGTTTCGTCGGCGTCCGTTCGCTCATCCACAACCGCCTAGACCCGGACTGGATTGTCGGTGTTGAAGCGGACACGGGACTCTCGATTCTGGAGGCTCGCGGAATACCCTTCGATTTCGTCACCTCGTCACCGGCGACGCTCAGACACGTTCCGGTGATCGCCGATCGCCATCCCGATCTGCGCATCGTGCTGGATCATCTCGGCAAACCGCCTATCGGCGGATCGACTGCCGACATCGCGCGGTGGCGAGGAGCGCTACTTGAGATAGGTGCGATCGAACAGGTGTTCGCGAAGGTGTCCGGCCTCTATCCACCGGTTGGTTCGGAGAAGCAACTCGTGGAGGTCGTGAAGACAGCGGTCGAGGCATTCGGGGCATCTCGGATGATGTTCGGAGGAGACTGGCCGATCTCTCTGCTGTTCGGAGGGTATGAGTCGACGTGGGGGAACTTGTCCATGGCGCTTGACCCGCTGACAGTTGCTGAACGCCGCCAAATTCTGGGTGAGACCGCGGTCCGCTGCTACGGCCTTCGCGTGGAACGGCTCGATGCAGCGCCGCCTCGATAGTCACAAGGGTCGGGCGAGTGCCGTCCCGCTGGGGTCGACGCCCAGCAGGAATGAGGCGCATCCGTGCAGGAACGCACGCGGACCGGGGAGTCGATACGCCTCAGCATCGTGGCCGAGCCCATCGTAAACGGCTCGGATGGAGCCGACCTCGTATAACCATGCGAGTGGGTGTAATTGACCGTCGTGTGAGTGGAACGCGAGCGGCGTTGACTCTGGTCTCAGCGACAGTGCCGTATAGCGTTCGTCGAATGTGTCGAAATCAGAAGCCGTTTGCATCAGGTTGCGGCCCTCCTCTGTCAGGTGGATCTTGCACTCGGAGGCTTCCGGATGAAATGTCTTGCCGCGCACCCACAACCCGCCGAGTAGCCCAGACCATCCTTCCCACGCTGAGAACGTCGTAGCGGACGAGTGCACGCCCAGGAGGGGCATCCCATCCCGGACTGCACGATCCAACGCACGCCGCGCCCTCAGTGGGGGTGAGTCGGTGCGTGGGTTGCCGATGTTGACGACGAGCAGATCTGGTCGACGTGGCGCCTCGAGTTCCAGCAACGCGTGGTCGACGTCACGGCGGATCAACACTTGACCAAGCGGGGCGAGGACATCGGCGATCTCAGCGCTCGTCTCATCGAAGGGATGCCACGGATCGCCGTAGGGGCCCGCCCCTGAAAGGACGGTGATGATCGTCATTCCTGTACTGTAGCCGGACGCGCGATACGCTGGACAACGGTATCCAGGTGGTGCGCGGCAACGACGGGAGCGTTCGATGGGGACATTCGCATGAGCAAGCGCGGTCAGGCTAAGCCGGCGACGCTGACTGACGTCGCTCGACTGGCGGGCGTGTCGATCCCCACCGCTTCGCGAGCGCTCAACGGAGGCGTGCGAGGGGATTCGAGCGGAAACCAGGAGCTACGAGAGCGTGTGCGAGTCGCGGCACGCGAGCTGGGCTACTCGGTCAATCCCGCCGCGCAAGCGGTTAAGGGGGGACGAGCGCGAACCATCGCGCTCGTCGTCAGCGACATGGACGACTTTGGCAGCGCGACCATGATCGCAGGAGTGATGCACGCTGCCGAAACTCGCGGCGTATCAGTGGCCGTGCGCACGACGCATGACGACGCGCGGCGGGAGGACGAACTCCTGAAGGAACTTCGGGGTGAACGTCACCGCGGGATCGTCTTTGCAACTAGTCGCACCGTCGATGCGGTCCGTGAGCGCGACATGGATGAGAACCTCCGCGTGCTACAGGATCAGGGGGCGCAAATCGTGATCATCGGCGACAGCGTCCTCCCTTACCCGAGTGTGGTCATCAACAATCAACAAGCGGCTGAGCAGCTTGCCACCGGCCTGTTCGACGCTGGCCATCGACGTTTCGCCATCGTCGCGGGGCCGGCGGAACAAGTGACGTCTGAGGATCGCGTACGCGGATTCCTGGACGGACTCGAGAAGCGAGGCCTCGATACGTCGGATGTCCAAGTCGTACACGTTGAATTCTCGAGGAACGGCGGCTACGCGGCCCTTGAAGAGCTCGCGACTGATCCTGGCTCGATCGATGTCATCGCCGCGATGAGTGATGCCATGGCTGTCGGCGTCATAGCTGCATTGCGAGACGACGGCGTCGATCCGGCTATAGCACCAGAGGTGAGCGGATTCGACCACGTTCCCATGCTCGGTGACGTCCTGCCTGACTTCAGCACGGTCGAGGTGCCGCTCGAGGAGTTCGGCGAGGCGGCGCTGTCGCTCGTCTTCGAATCTGAGCCGGTGCGCGAGGTTGATCCGCGGACGATCCAGCTCGAGGCGCGGCCCGTCGTCCATGGTCGTTCGCTCGTCGTGAAAGACAGCTGAAACTCCAGCCCGTCGGATTCCTGGGACGTAGTGAACGCGACGGGTTGACGAAAGCTCTGAAGCGTGATTGGATAACGCTATCCACTCCGAGTTTCGGAGCAGCATTGTCGACAAAGGGGTCCCAGCATTTCTGACATCGCCGTTCTCACAGGCACCGACACCATCGTGGAGCTGGGGCTGACTGTGCGTGTCGCGCACGATCGCCCGGTAGCGATACTGGGTGCTGACGATGTCAGCTTCGTCGGCGCCGGCGGGGCGCCCCTCATTGAAGTCTTCTCCGCGACGGAACAGCGTGCCCGCACGAGCCAGGGCTACTATCGATCTGCGGTGGGCGAGCGTCTCCGATACGTCTCGCATGAGGTCCGCTCCAACGCGGATTGTTCGACGTTGCTCATCGTCCAGCGGGACGAGGTGTCGGGTCTCGAGACATCGACCGGGATTTCTCGACGCCATGACTCCCGTGCATGGCGGTTGACCTCAACCGTCACCAACACTGGACGCTCCGCCGCGGTGCTCACGGCGGTCGTCTCTCTCGGGCTCGCCTTCGGAGAGTCCGAGAGAGACCTCGACAACGTCACACTGCTGTCCGGCCGGGGTGAGTGGCTCGGTGAGGGTCGCTGGGATGAGTCCCCGCTTCGCCACGAACTTCCTTACCTTGACCTCTCCTTCCATGGCCAGGACGGTCGCGGACGCCTTACCCGGACGAGTCATGGTGCCTGGTCCACCGGCGAGGTTCTGCCGACCGGTGTCCTCACCCGTACCGATGGACACGCGATCGGCTGGCAGATCGAGACGAGCGCGGGCTGGCATTGGGAGATCACTCAGTCGCTCTCCGGCGGTGTCCTGAGTCTTCTGGGTCCCACCGACCTGGAACACCAGTTCGCGCATCGCCTCGCCGCCGGAGAGAGCTTCGTGTGCGTCCCGGTGGCCTTCGCGGTTTCGGACGCCGGCCGCGATGGCGTGGTCGCCGAGCTCACCCGGTACCGTCGCGCGCACTGGGAGACCACACCTGCGGATCGAGCACTCCCTGTTGTCTATAACGACTTCATGAACACCCTGATGGGACAGCCCACCACGGAGAAGCTCCTTCCGCTCATTGATGCAGCTGCTGCTGCGGGGGTCGAGTACTTCTGCATCGACGCGGGCTGGTTCGCCGATCCAGCGATCGGCGATTGGTGGCACACCGTGGGGGAGTGGCGAGAAGCGCCGAGCCGTTTCACCAACGGCCTTCGTGCGGTTATCGACCACATCCATGCGCGTGGCATGCGCAGTGGCATCTGGGTCGAGCCGGAGGTGATCGGGGTCGCCAGTTCGGCGGCGCGCACTCTGCCCGAAGACGCGTTCTTTCAGCGGTTCGGTGCCCGCGTCCGCGAGCACGAACGGTTTCATCTTGATTTCCGCAGCCCCGCAGCGCTGGATCATGTCAACGATACGATCGATCACCTCATCGCCGAGTACGGGGTCAGCTACTTCAAGTTTGACTACAACATCAATCCTGGACCTGGTACGGAGAAGGATGCAGAAACGGCCGGCGACGGATTATTGGGCCACACGCGCGCGTTCCGCGCGTGGCTCCAGGACGTGAAGCGCCGCTACCCGAGTATCCTCATCGAGAACTGCAGCTCGGGTGCGATGCGGATGGATGCTTCATTGCTGTCCGTGACACACATCCAGTCGACCAGCGATCAGCAGGACTTCGCTCTTTATCCGCCGATTGCGGCCTCTGCGCCCGCATCCATCATTCCAGAACAGTGCGGCAATTGGGCCTATCCCTCGGCGGACATGGATGAGGAAGAGACTGCGTTCTCTCTTGCCGCCGGAGTGGTGGGGCGCCTGTACCTCTCGGGATTCCTGCACGCGCTGCGCACATCCCAACGCCTCCTGGTCGACGAGGCCGTTCGTGTCCACAAGACATGGCGTCATCGGATCGCGACGGCTGTTCCATTCTGGCCGCTCGGCTTGCCGGCATGGACCGCCGATGCGATCGTCCTGGGACTGGACACCGGCGACGAGTCGCTCATCGCTGTGTGGTCTCGACGAGCCGACACCATCGCGCTTCCAGCGGGGATCGGTGAGTTGGAACAGGTGTTCCCGCTCACCGCTACCGCGGTCGCGTGGGGTCAAGAGCGAGTCGGAGACAAGGTGATTCTCACTCCGCCGCGCGGACTGAGTGCGCGCGTGTACCGCACGGCCAGTTGGGCGCAAACTTTCCATGTCGACGTGGATATCGATGTCCAGGCTGGGTCGAGGCCCGGCATGGCACCCTGAAAAACACCAAGAAGGAGCAAGAAGATGAGTGCAAAGAAGCGCTGGATGGCGGGAGGCGTCGCCGTTATGGCCGTCGCTGGCCTGGCCGCCTGCTCTGCAGGAGGCGACAACACAGACAGTGGCGGAACCGCGGACGACCCGACCGTCATCGAGTTCTGGGGCTGGAACCAGGGGCAGGACCTGATGGTCGACGCGTTCAATGACGCGAACGACACGATCCAGCTTAAGTACACGCAGTATCCCAGCAACGCCGATCTTGCGACGGCGCTTTCCAACGCCGTTACCGCCGGCACTGACGTCCCCTGTTTGGTTCAGGCACCTGGCAGTCCCGTGAGTCTGCTGTCGAAGGGCCTCATTCAGCCGATCACCGAGCAGTTCAAGGGGAACGAGGATCTTTTCCTGGACTCGGCGGTCGTCAGTCAGTCTGCGAACGGCGAGGTGTTGGGCGTCCCGTTCACCGGCGGACCTGCGTTCGCGATGATCAACCGCGCGGTCTTCGACGCGAACGGGGTCGAAGCGCCGAAGACGTGGGAAGACCTCATCGAGGCAGGCAAGGTACTCAAGGACAAGGGCATCGCCGTCCTCAACTTTGCAGGCGAAGACCCGAGCACGCTCATCAACTTCAGCAACCAGGCTGGCGCGACGTGGTTCGCCATCGACGGGGATGAGTGGGTAGTCGACGTCGACAGTCCTGAGACTCAGGCTGCTGCCGACATCCTCCAGCAGTTCATCGACAACGATCTGGTCACCCACGAAACCTTCGCCGACATTCCTGCGATGTCGCAGACGTTCGACGCGGGAAAGATGGTCACCATCCCGCTGACCACGTGGAACCTCGCTGCCTGGCAGGACCGCCTGAGTACTTCTCTGGGCTCATGGGAGACGATCGATCTTCCGCAGTTTGCGGACGCCGATGAGTTCGTGACTACCGGTGGCTTCTCTGGATACAGCGTTCCTGAGGGCTGCGAGGACGTTGACGCGGCTGTCGATGCAGGGGTGTTTCTCGCCAGTGACCCCAGCACCGTCGCGATCGCTGCAAGCCCGACCGAGGGTGCCGGAAACTATCCGGTGATCCTCGACGCCAGCGATTACGTGGAGGGCATCCTTCCCCCGACGCTGCTGGGCGACACCGTGAATGAGACACCCGCGGTCATCGAGCGCGCGGCTGAAGCAGCACGAGTTCAGTGGATCGACAGCCCCTCGGCGACATACTTCGACGAATTGGTCTCCCAGTGGGCGAAGGCGATCAACAAGGAGATCACGCTGCGGGAGCTCGTCACCCACATGCAGGCCTACGTGGTCGACGATCTGAAGGCACAGGGGATCGCCGTAAAGGAAGGCTGAGCCTTCCAGGCCGTTCGTTCAACGACAGGATTTCACCATGTCCAGCGAGACACTCACGGCCCCCAACGCAGGGCGGGTGGCGGAAGCCACCCGCCCTCAGCGGGGCCCCTTGCGTCGCCAGCCCAACTGGCGACGCCGCCAGGCGCTCAAAGGAGCTGCCTTCACGCTTCCATTCTTCGCAGGTTTCGCGTTGGTGACGATCATCCCGATTGTGATCGCGCTGGGCCAGAGCGTCTTCCAGGAGAAGCAATCAGGGCTCGGCCTCGGAAAGGGTGAGCTCGTCTTCGCGGGGTTCGATAACTACCTGCGCGGCCTCACATCCGAGGTGTTCTGGGTGGGGATGCTCCGCGTCGCTTTGTTCGGCGCGGTCATCATCCCACTCAGCCTGGTCATTTCGCTGTCGATGGCGTTGCTTCTCGACGCTGTCACGGGACGTACGGCCAAGTTCTTCCGCACGGGGTTTCTGATCCCCTATATGGTTCCAGGCATCGTTGCCACCCTCATCTGGATCTATCTCTACAGTCCGAAGGTCGGGCCGTTGACGCCCTTTTTCGAGCAGTTTGGCCTGAACATCAACTTCTTTGCGCCCGGGTCAGTGTGGCCGTCGATGGGGAACATCATCGTATGGGGTGGTATCGGATTCAACATGCTCTTGATGTACGGATCGCTCCGCGCCATCCCGCGAGACATTTTCGACGCGGCTCGGGTTGATGGAGCATCGGAGTTTCGTATCGCGTGGTCAATCAAGGTCCCGCATCTTCGCGGCATCATCGTGCTGACCACGATGCTGTCGATCATCGGCTCGCTTCAGATGTTCAACGAGCCGCAGCTGTTCCGCACGGTCTCGCCGCAAACGGTCTCTGCTGATTGGGTGCCGGTCCAGATGATCTACAACCAGGCCTTCGTCGCCAACGACCCGTTCTACGCGGCCGCACTCTCGGTCATCCTGGCAGTCGTCGTCGGAATCGCTTCCTTCATCTTCTACAAATTCACGAACAGGCCGGTGGAGTCATGACCGTCATGGGAACTCCCACGAGCGAGGCAATCCCCGCCCGGGTGGTGCAGGAAGTCGTCCAGGAGTCACGACGTGACCTCCGCCGGCGTCAGCGGCTACAGGACGAAGACGCCCCCGTCGGATTCAAGCGGTCGCGCTGGTCACAGCTGCTTGTGCTCATCGCCCTGGCAGCGATCGCGTTCTACTCGATCGCGCCGGTTTGGTGGCTCATCGTGTCATCGACGAAGAGCGGTGCCGACCTCTACAACTCCAACGGCCTGTGGTTCTCGGAGTTCACGCTCTGGGAGAACCTGGAACAGATAGCCAGTTACAAGGGCGGCATCTTCCTTCGGTGGATGTGGAATTCCATCTTCTACGCGACGGTGACGGCCGCGGTTACCACAGTGATCTCCATCGCTGCCGGTTACGGTCTGTCGCGATTCGTGTTCCGCGGGCAGAAGCTCGGCATGGCTATCGTCATCGGCTCTTTCCTGATCCCGGGAGCCCTGTTGACCGTCCCGCTGTACGTTCTCTTCGCCAATCTCGGCCTGCTGAACACGCCATGGGCGGTACTACTGCCTGGTTTCATCAGTGCTTTCAACGTCTACCTCGCCAAGGTCTACGTCGATGGCGCTGTTCCAGAAGAGCTCCTCGAGGCCGCCCGACTGGACGGCGCCGGCGAGTTCCGCATCTTCGTGTCAATCGTGATGCGACTGATGCTCACGGGCGGAGCCACGATCTTCCTCCTTTCGTTCGTAGGCAGTTGGAACGGCTTCTTCCTCCCGCTGACGATGCTGCGCGGTCAAGAGCAATGGACGCTGAGCCTCGGCCTGTACTCATGGCTCCAGACCCGCGCCGACCAGACGGTGGATCTCACGTCACTCACCATCACCGGAGCCCTTCTTTCCACCATCCCGCTCGTCATCTTCATGGTCGCCATGTCTCGATACTGGCGAACGGGCGTCACCCTCGGAGCAGTCAAGTAATGGCAGATATCATCAAACCCGGCGCTACTTTCGTCGACACCGACGGCAACGTCGCCCAGCTTCACGGGGTGGGTATTCAACGCCTCGGCGATCGCTTCTATGCATGGGGCGAGAACAAGGCTGCGGGCTCGACATTCACTGCGGTGAGCTGTTACTCGTCGGGCGACCTTGCCACCTGGCGGCACGAGGGGGAAGCTCTGACCGCTGCTCACGAAGGCGACATCGGGCCCGATCGCATCGTCGAACGGCCGAAGGTCCTGCAGCACCCGGACGGTCATTTCGTCATGATCCTCCATGTCGACAGTGACGACTATTCGTTCGCCCGAGTCGGCTACGCAACGGCTGACGCGCCCGAAGGACCGTTTCGCTATGTTGGCAGTGAGCGTCCGCTCGGAAATCTCAGTCGCGACATCGGCGTGTTCCAAGAGGATGGCGTCGGATATCTCCTGTCGGAGGACCGAGACAATGGGTTGCACATCTACCGTCTTGCCGCCGACTATCTGTCGGTCGAGTCGGTGGTGGCGACCACGCTGAAGGACGACCGCTCGCACGGCTACGAATCGCCGACGGTGATCAAGTACGACGGTCTGTACTACCTCTTCGGGTCCGATCTCACAGGCTGGGCCATGAACGACAACAAAGTGTCGACGTCCCCATCGCTCGCGGGTCCGTGGTCCGCCTGGTCGGATATCGCCCCTCCTGGTTCGGCCACTTTCCAATCACAGGTAAGCGTCGTGGTGCCCGTCGAGATCGGTGACGACACCCGGTTCGTCTATGTTGGCGATCGATGGATCAAGGACGACTTGAAGTCGTCGCCGGCAGTCGTCCTGCCGATCGAACTAGGGGAAGGCGAAGCGCGCCTCCTCTGGCGTGACGAGTGGGCACTTAGCGAGCTCGCCGATTTGACGGCGCAGTCATCGCGTGAGCGGACCTAACATGCTTGGTGTCGCTGCAATGGACGGCCATCTGCCGCCGTTGCTCTTCGACGACGAGGCAGCGGCTTCCATTCGTCGCAACCTGGACATCGAATTCACGGACGTGCAGGGTTCCATCGCGCATTGCTCGCCTGCCCTGCTCGCTGAGGTCGAAGTTCTCATCACCGGATGGGGCGTAGCACCAGTCGGGGACCCTGAACTGGACAGGATGCCCAACCTGCGGGCCATCGTGCATGCCGGCGGTGGTGTGGGATGGATCTCGTCGAATGCCTGGCGGCGCGGCCTCCGCATCGCATCGGCCGCGGCGGCGAACGCGACTCCGGTCGCTGAGTACACCTTCGGCATGATCCTCCTCGCAGCGAAGGAGGTCTTGTGGGTGTCGCGTCGCTATGCGCGGGAACAGCGCCATATCGATCGCGAGGTCGAGTATGCCGATATCGGTGGCTACGGTGCGCGGGTCGGGGTGGTCGGAGCGTCGCGCGTCGGCACGAAGGTACTGGATTTCCTGAAGGGCACCGACCTCCAGCCCAGCCTGTATGACCCCTTCTGCTCAGCCGAGCGGGCGGAAGATCTCGGCGCAGCGCTGGTGGACGACATTCATGAACTCGCGGCCTCGAGCAGGATTCTGACTCTCCACGCTCCTGTGACCGCCGCGACTCAAGGGATGATCGGGCGCAGCGTGCTGGCAGCGATGCCTGATGGTGCCACTCTCATCAACACAGCTCGTGGCGATCTCGTTGACCAGGAGGCGCTCCTCGAACAGATCCAGTCGGGCCGGATCAACGCCATCCTGGACGTCACCACGCCGGAGGTGCTCGATATCGGTCATCCGTTCTACGAGCGTTCGAATGTGTTTCTGACGCCGCATCTGTCCGGATCCGCCGGCAATGAGCTTCGGCGTCTGGGCGCTGCTGTCGCAGAGAATGTTGAACGCCTCGCTGCTGGGAATCCCCTCGTGGGCGAGGTGCGAGCAGAAGACCTCGGCCGTCTCCTCTGATCCGCCACTGTCAGTCGATAAATTCGATCTCACCGAAATCGGCCGTCCACGACGCTGCGACGGTGTCGACCGCGGTCATGCCGACCATCGGTCCGGTGAACCGCAGACGCCCTCGGTAATCATCGGAGAATCGGGTCACATCGACTGGCGTGCCGATCTGTCGCCACGGGTCGTTGTCGCTGCGCCAATCGAAGCGCACTGCGACCTCATCGATGCGAGCGCGCAGTTGAAGCCGCGGCGCGTCCATAAGGGCTATGAGATCGAGATCGGCGGGCATGCCACCGTCGTCTCGCGAGCGCACGACCAGGCGGGGAGAGCCAGAGTCATCCGCCGTCAACAGCAGGGCCACATAGGTCGTGGTGTCGTACCAGACCACCAGGCCACCGTACTGGGTGGCGGCCGACGGCGCCGCGTCGAGCCGCACGGTCAGGGTCGTTGGGAATTCTCGGATGCGTCGTGCGACCATGCTCTGCGTGTAATGGGAATGCAGGGAGTCGCGTCCGCGTAGACGCAGCCACCCTGGGCGTACCAAAAGATCCGCCCACTTACGATCTGCCGGCTGCCGAAGCGTGCTCCACGGCCATCCAGGGGTTTCTCCGCGGAGCCCATCGTCTTCGGCGATCGGAACGCTGGCCGGCAACGCCTTCGGAAGGTTGAAATCGCGGGCCGGCAGGGTGGTGCCGGAAAGGAGCCGCGGCCACCCCTCTTCATCCAGAACGATGTTCTCCAAGAACATTTCGCGTCCCGGAATCCCGTAACGTTCATATCCTCTCCGTAGCACACGGCTGCCGAGGTGATGCAGCACGAACTCGCCGTCGGGCAGGGTAAGTATCTCGCCGTGTCCTGCCTTCTGGGCCCAGTGCTCCGGCGCTGTGCGCGTGGTGAGGAAGCTGCCGCGAGGATCCTGTTCGTAAGGACCGAGGATGTCTTTTGACCTGAACGTCGTGATGCCGTGCTCCCAACCCGTTCCGCCTTCCGCGACTGACAACCACAGCCACCCGTCACGTCGCTGAAGTCCCGGCCCCTCGATCAACTTTCCGGTGTCGAGCACAGTTGTTGGCTCGCTCAGCGGAAGGAGTGACGAGCGATCCAGCTCTTGAACGGTGATCCCTCCGAATGACGGCTTCTGCGGTCGACTATCCCAGCGCATGTTTAGCAACCAAGTTCGGCCGTCTTCGTGAAACAGTGCCGGATCGAATCCCGTCGAAGGTACGCGAGTGGGGAGATCCCACGTCCTGCCTTCATCAGCTGAGCGTGAAACCCACGTTCGGATGTCCTTCTCACCACCGTCATTCGTGAGTAGAACGCTGAAGACGATCCAGACCGAATCGCCGTCATAGCTCAGTGACGGCGCCCAGACCCCGCACGAGTTCGGCACTCCGAGGAGGTCGACGAACGCGGTGGGGATGGACCCCGCATACTCCCAATCTACGAGATTGGTCGATCTGTGGAGCGGGATCATTGGGACCCACTCGAACGAGCTGTGCGCGACGAGGAAGGAGCCGTTGACCAACGCGATCGATGCATCGGGCATGAAGCCGCGCAGTACAGGGTTCTGGACGATGGTACTCATATGAGTCTCTCTCGACGGGGATCGCAACCGCGCAAGTACGCGTCGCCGCTTCGGCTCTCTCAAGAACTCGCTGATTGCTCTTGACGTTTGAGCTGCCAGCGTCAATGATGGATAACGCTATCCTAGTGGATAACGCTATCCGACCTTCAACGAAGTAGGTAAAATCGTGCGTACACCGCTGTCTCGCTCGTGGAATCTGATCACCGCCTCGGTGGCGGCTACTGCCATGCTGCTCGGCGGACTAGTGCCGTCGCCCGCTTCGGCCGCATCCGAAGAGCAGTTCGTATGCGAGGTGACCTTCACAGAGTCAACGAGTGACGCTGGCTTCTCGCACCCGGGGATAGGCGTCACACCCGATCAACTCCGCACCGTGCAGGAGCAAGTAGCCGGCGGAACCGAGCCCTGGGCGTCGTACTTCGCCGACATGGCCGCGACACCATCGGCGTCGCTTGACGTGGTGTCGTCGAACCGCAGCAGCGCCGATCCCACCAAACCTGATTCCACGGCGTTCAGCAGTCAAGGGTTCAACTCCCGCTTTATCGCCGATGGGCTCAAGAGTTACACGCAGTCACTCATGTGGGTGATCACAGGCGACACGCGCTACCGCGACAACGCTCTCGCGATCCTACGGATCTGGGAACAGATGAACCCTGCCGAATACCAGTACTTCACCGACTCGCACATCCATACCGGCGTGCCGATGTACCGCATGACCTTTGCCGCTGAGCTGCTGCGCTACACGTCCTGCGACGGCGCCGAGAGCGTGTGGACCGATGCGGACACCGACGCCTACTCCGCCAACCTCGCCCGCCCCGTGATCGAGACATTCCAGAACGGGAACGGGCACTTCATGAACCAACACACCTATCCGCTTCAGGGCGCGATGGCTGGGGCGATCTTCCTCGACGACGAAGCACTGTACGACCGCAGCGTCGAATGGTTCACCGTCAACTCCTCGGCTCCCGATCGGGGCTTCAACGGGTCGATCGAGCGGCTGTTCCGTCTCGTCGACCGCGATGACCGGACCGGCGAGCCGATCGACGAGCCGCGCGTGCAGCACGTCGAGATGGGACGCGATCAGGCTCACGGTGGTGGTGACCTGATTAATGCCACCATGCTGTCGCGGATGATGATGACGCAAGGTACGAAGGTCGATCCGGTCGACGGCACGGTGTCCGACGCCGCGGATGCCGTCGGACCGTACGAGTTCCTCGACGACCGGATCCTCGCGGCCGCCGACTACTTCTGGAAGTACATGCTCGGCTACACGGTCGACTGGACGCCCGTGGGATATGCGATCTCCCTTGACGGAACCGTTCGGGACACGTACAACTTCGTGTCCAGCGCCTACCGTGGCCGTTACAACACGGCAGGAGTTTGGGATCTCTACTACTACTACAAGTACGTGCGGGGGGAGAACGTTGAAGAGATCGCGCCCTACCTCGCTGAGGGGTTCTCTAAGCGGCTTCCGCTCACGTTCTATTACGGCGGCAACGTGAACCGGAGCTGGGAGAGTCCGGACGGTGGGGGCGACTTCTGGCTAACGATTCCCGAGGAAGCGGCAGGCTCGAGCATCCCGCATCGCCAAGCTGATGCGACTCGGCTCGAATTCGAAGATCGCTACACGCAACTCACCGCTGGATCGAACACGATCGTCGAAGGCGACACCGGGTTCGTTCGTTTGCTTGCCAGCGAGGAAGGCACACGAGTGGCGTACCTCACGTCCACGACGACCAACAAGCTGGTGTCGTTGCGTGTGCGCACCGACGGAGTTGCAAATCTGCGCTTGGAAGGAGGCGGGCTCGACAAGACCATGGTTGTGCCCGACACCGATGGCCAATGGCGTTCCTTGCCCATCGCTCTCTCATCGGCGGAGTCTTGGCCCGATCTCGTGACGTTCACGGCGAAGGGCGACGACACGGCCGTGGACATCGATCAGCTCGACATCGCAGCCGCCTCCCACTCAGATGCGTTGTCGATCTCCTCGGTGCCGGCAACGGTCATCGGAGTGGTCGGCGCAACCACGACGATCGAACCTGAGGCGGAGGCCGCCTCGGACTCGCTTGAGTGGTCGGGTCAAGGCGACACTGCGGGTGTGCAGGTTGATAGTGATACTGGAACGATCTCTTGGACGCCTTCGACGTCCGGCGAACAGGAACTGACCGTCGTAGTCGACGATGGTGAGAGCATCGTCGCCCGCAATGTCAAGCTCGTTTCTGCAGATACCCGTGACGGTGCGCTGTCCGTTGTCGATGCGGCGGTGCTGGAAGAGGCTGCGTATGAGACCGCATCGTGGTCGACGTTCACTCCTATCCGAGACGAGGCCCATGCGAGCGCGGATGGGGACACCGATGAAGAGTTCGCAACCGTTCTGTCGGGGTATGTGGATGCCGCCGCGGCTCTGAAGCTTCTGTCGCCCCGCACACCGAACGGAAGTCTCGAGTATGCGTCGGTCGTAGCCTCGTCGACTGTCGGCGCCGACATCGGCCTGCTTGTCGACGAAAGCAATCTGACCGGCATCAGCTATCGGTTGGCGCCGGATCTGCAGCACACATTCGATTTCGGTCCCGACTTCAGAGTCTCGGCGTCGGAGTTCGGATTCTCTTCGAACATTTTCCCTGACCGCACCGCGAACGCCGCAGTCTTTGGCTCCGACGATGGCGTCGAGTGGACGCGCCTGACGCCGGGAGCAACACGGATGACACAGGATTATCAGACGCTCGAAGTATCCGAGGAGCTTCGCACACGTGAGTTCCGTTACATCCGAGCGCAGATCCTCGAATCCCAGCCTGACGTGCTGTACGGCATTGTGCGCAACTTCTTCGAGATGACTGAATTCCACATCTATGGCGATCGGCATGAGTCAGGCAACGGTCTCGAGAGCGTCTCGGTTTCGTCCGAGTCAGCAACTGCGGGCAAGATCGCCCTAGGCGACACGGTGGATGTCGCAATCACGAGCCGCGACGCGCTCACCGATGTCACGGTCTCCGTGCAAGGGGTCTCCGCAGAGGCAACGAGTGAAGATGGCTTGTCCTGGCACGCATCGGTAGCGCTCGACGACGTTGAAGCCGGCGATGTCCGTGTGCGAGTTGAATACACCGATGCCTCGGGTCAACCCGGCCCTGTGTACTACGGAACGAGCGATGGCTCCGCCTTGTTCATCGCCGGTGACCGGCAGCGGCAGATTGATGTGTCGGCACTTGCTACCGTGACAGCTTCTGCCGTGCAATGGCCAGGCAACGGTCTCGGCGCCGACGAAGTTGGAGCACTGCTGTTCGACGGTGACCCTGCTACGGCTGGCGATCTGAACACGGCCAGCGGCAGTTACTACGTTCTCGACTTCGGCGACAACGCCCTTGTCGCGCCTGAGCAGATTCTGTTCCTGCCACGCGCTGGCGCCTCATACACGCGAGCGAACGGGACTGTCGTCCAGGTATCGTCGGATGGCACCGAGTGGACTGACCTCACGGATCCGGTGACTGGTGCCGCCGACGGTCGTTGGATTGTCCGCGAACCTCGCGAGGGCGGACCGACGGGCGCGTTCCGCTACGTTCGCATCATCAACGAATCGGCTTGGAGCGGCAACCTCGCGGAGGTAGAGATCTACGGAGCGCTGGCGTTCGACGATGCCTTCATCGACGAACGTGTGCGCGACACATCGGCAATGACAAGGGCCAGCGCGTTCCTGTACGCCGAGGAGATCGCGAGCATCCGGGCGGATCTCGCCTCGCCTGATGCAGACCGCGCCGAGCTTCTTCAGCGACTCATCGCGGCGGATGGCATCCTCGTGCCGGCTACAGAACTGCTGCCCAAGATCGAAGTGCAGCAGAGTGGCGTGACGTCGTCGTCCGCGTCGTGGGACGGCACACGGGATGCGGCGGCGAACGGCTGGGCGGCATTCGACGGCGACCCTGCCACTTCCCCGGACACCAAAGCCAAGAGCGGATGGGTATCTGCCGACCTCGGGGAAGGAGCCGAGGCCGTCGTCGGTCTGATCAAATACCTCCCGCGAGCAGGCGGGGCGAACCCCTCCCGAATGAACGGCGCGTACATTGAGGCTTCTTCCGACGGCGAGTCATGGACCCGTCTGTGGACGTTTGAGGGCGTAACCACTGCGGTGTGGGGAGAGGCCGCGATCAATGACCCAACTCCCTACCGTTACATTCGCTACGTGAGTCCCACAGGATTCGCCAACGTCGCGGAGATCGAACTGCTCGGCAAAGCAACCGACATCACGCTCGTGCAACTCCTCATCGAGCGCGCAGAGGACGTGGACGTCGAAGTATGGACCGAGGAATCGATTGCCTGGTTGCGGGATGCACAGGATGATGCGGAGAGCCTGATCGCCGCGACCGTTTCACAGGTTGACGTGGATGCCGCAGCTGAGCGCCTTCGAGCTGCGCTCGATGCGCTGGAACCGGCGTCGTCGCCGGCGGCCTGGAAGGCGGGCGTTGTATATGACAACGGGGACGTAGTGCGGGACGCCGGCGTGACATACGTCGCGCAGTGGTGGACGCAGGATGAGCCGGGTGGCTCGGCATGGGGTTCGTGGATGGAGCGAGGTGTTGTGCAAGTATGCGGGGCCGAAATGGTGCGCTCCTGGACGCCTTCCTGGGTGTACAACGGCGGCGAGAAGGTCGTGAGAGACGGCCGCATCTGGGAAGCGGCGTGGTGGACCCGGAACCAGGTTCCGGTGGATCAGGAATGGGGTCCGTGGAAGCCGCTCCAGGAATGTTGAGGACTAATTGGCGGAGTGACACCGCGCGGCTGGAATCCATCGGAAGGTAGCGACGTTGATCGCAGCTGAGGCTGTACGCGGATCTCGGCGCTCAAGGCGACCTCGGCATGGAACCCAGGTACTCGGCTCGGTGTCCTGACGTTGCTCGCGATTGGACCGTTCTTGATCGGCCTGCATGCCGATACTCACAGCACCGGGGCACAACTGTTGCGGACCGCCGCAGCCCTCGCTGGGGCGCGGCCCGCGCTCACGCTCTCGGTCGTCTTGCTGGGCGCTGTCGCGGCGATCGCATCTCTCGCCTTCCTTCCGCTCACGGCGGTCTTCCTCGCTGTGCCTCTCGCCGCAGGCAACCGCGCATACCTCTCGGTGTCCGCCAGCTGCCTCGGCCCCAAATCCATCACCACTGCCTGAAAGGACCCATCTTGACTTCCACCGCGACCCGTCCGCATCCGCTGACCATCTCCGACGTGAGCATCACCGACGGCTTCTGGGCGCCCCGCCGCGAGATCGTCCGGACACGTTCTATTCCGCAGCAGGAGCGTCAATTGCGGGCGAAGGGTCAACAGTTCGACGCACTCCGACTGCAATGGCAACCTGGGGACGAACACGAACCGCACATCTTCTGGGAGTCGGATGTCGCCAAGTGGATCGAGGCCGCGAGCTATGTCCTAGCCCGCGAATACGACACCGAACTGGACGCATCCGTCGATGAAGCGATCGAGCTCCTGGCCGGCGCGCAGCAGGAGGATGGGTACCTCAACGTCTACTTCACGGTTGTGCGTCCCGGGCAGCGGTTCACTGACCTCCAGGACGCGCATGAACTCTACTGCGCAGGACACCTGATCGAGGCGGGAGTCGCCCACTACGACGCCACCGGAAAGACCGACCTGTTGGATATAGTCCGCAAGTATGCCGACCTCATTGACAGGGAATTCGGCCCCGGCGGCGTGGCCGAGGGGGGCTACGACGGTCACCAGGAGATCGAACTCGCACTCGTCAAGCTCGCGAAGGCGACTGGAGATGAGAAGTACTTGCGACTCGCTGAGCGACTTATCGATAACCGCGGTGCAGTGCCGCACTACTTCGACCTGGAGCGGGACCGCCGCGGAGGCGTCGAAGGCTATTGGGATCATGTGTTCCCAGACCGACCGTCAAAAGAACGCTGGTACAAGGAGTACAACCAGTCGCACCTGCCGGTTCGAGAACAGACTGAGGTCGTGGGGCACGCGGTCCGTGCCATGTACATGTACACCGCGATGGCGGATCTCGCCTTGCACAATGGCGACGCAAGCCTCCGTGCGGCGTGCGAGCGCCTATGGGACGACCTGGTTAGCACCAAGCTCTACGTAACGGGTGGAATCGGTGCACTCCACTCCAATGAGGGTTTCGGGCCCGCCTACTTCCTGCCGGACGCCGACGGATATGCCGAGACTTGCGCCGCGATCGGGCTGGTCTTCTGGGCGCAAAGAATGGCGCTGCTGACCGGCGATGCGAAGTACGTGGACGTGCTCGAACGCGCGCTTTACAACGGAGCGCTATCCGGTGCGTCTGAAGATGGTACGTGCTACTTCTATGGAAACCCGCTAGCGAGCGAGGGAGACGTAACGCGCTCCGAGTGGTTTGGCGTCGCGTGCTGCCCGCCGAACTTCGCTCGACTGGTGTCATCACTGGAGCACTACATCTACGCAGTCGATGATCTCGGCCTCACTGTGAACCTGTATGTTGCGGGTCAGGCACGCTTCAAGCATGCCGGATCGACCGTCACGCTCACGCAGTCGACCGACTATCCCCGAGGCGGTGACATCGACTTCACAGTCAACGTTGCCGAGACCACGCGGTTCGAACTCCGCCTACGAGTCCCAGAATGGGCATCCAACGTCGACCTGCGGGTCAACGGGGACGTCGTATCTGCGGCGAGTGAGAATGGCTATCTGTTGCTCGACCGCGCCTGGAGTATGGGCGATCAGATCTCACTTGCGCTGCAAATGCGCCCAGTTCGGCTGTGGGCAGACCAGCGCGTGGCCGCGGCTCGCGGAAGGGTCGCGCTTCAGCGGGGGCCTATTGTGCACTGTGCCGAGGAGGTCGACAACTCGGCACCGGTCAGGTCGCTTGCAATCACCCGCGAGGCAGAGATTCGCGTCGAGTACGACAACGCGACCGGCCTGGATCAACTTGTCGTTCCCGGCGTAGTAGAGACTTTCGCCGGCGCGCACCTCTACTCCTCCATCCCTCCCCGCGTGCGGCCCGCAGAGGTCCGCACGGTCCCCTACTTCAGTTGGGCGAACCGAGGACGCGGGACAATGGCGGTTTGGCTTCGCGAGTCGCTCGCGGGCGACTAGGGGACCACGGCCGATCCAGATGTGCTCAGCCTGCGCGAGAACACGGACGGCGCGGCGATTCCTGCGAAGGCTGAGTACCTTCAGCGACGCCCAATGTTGCCAAAGAAAACCGTCGCGCTTGCGCGACGGATGCCGCCGTGCCAGCATGCTGGATAACGTTTGCCAAAGTCGGGTTAGACGGCTTCTCGCCAGACCTGACCCCGGCTGTTGCCGACCGATCAGGACTGGACATCGATGCGAGGGGAGTCTCTCGCATCGATGTCGCCGATCACCTCTCCGCATGGCGCCTTCGGCATCATGCAGCCATACCAACGAGGAGACCATTATGACCAACTTCCTTCGGTCGCGTTCACGTAGTCGGGAGGCAGCAACGCAACGCGGCGCGTCCGAAATGTTGAGCTAGACGGCACTACTTTGCGTGCTCCCCGCCCGCTCCGGGTGGTTGAATGATGCGCGCATTCACTCTTCGTCCCGCGACGGGACCCGCACAGCCTATTGAATGCCTTTCAGCGCGAATCTCCGCCGGTGTCGCGCCAGAGGCTTCACTTAATCTCAAGGCGATCTTGATCTACGCCGGGGAATGCGTTCTCTTTGGTGACTTCGAACCGATCACCGCGCAGAGCGGCGATGTTGTCTTGGTCGCGCCGCAGACCGTCTGCGGGTGCGTGTCGGTCTCTCCGGTGGACGTCGCGATTGCATTCTTCAACCCGGTGTTCATCGAGGAACAACTGCGATGGATGCGCCCCACGTATGAACTGTCGGGTGCGGATGCGCGAGCAGGGCTGATGTTCGAGCGCGGACAGACGCTCGCATTGCATCCCGACCGGACTACCTTCGGTGCACTCCGGTCCACTTTGACCGATCTGATGCGCGAGCATGAACAGAAAGAACGTCAACCAGAACGCGTTGTTCGAGCAGCCGAACTTGTCCGGGTCATTGCTTCACTCGTCCTCGATGGCCACGTGCGTGACTCGGAGGACCAGAATCCATGCACGGACACCGTGGCGATGCGCGAGGAGATTAGACAAGTCCTCTCAGTGATGCATGAAAACTACACGACTAGTTTGCGGATCGAAGACCTGGCCGCCTCGGTCTGGATGTCTGAGTCCGCATTGCGCCGGGCCTTCCGCGCCGCGACCGGACTCTCGCCTCGGACATATCTGCATCGGCTTCGTCTGGCTCGCTATTGCGGACTGGTCGTGAAAACTTCCATGCCACTTGCTGAAGCGGCAACCACCGTTGGGTGGGCGTCTACGGCACATGCGCGTGCAGAATTCGCGAAGGCGTTCGGGCTGTCCCCTCGCGCGTATCGAAAACTGGCGCAGAGTCGCTTCAGTCGTCCTGGCGCTGCCCCTGTTGCGCCTGACTCGTCTTCGGGTGGATAGATCGTAGTGTCGTCTGCGGCGAGCTTGTTAAGAGTGGTGATGTCGATGAGAGTGATGAGCGCAGGGGCCGGATACAAGTACCTTCTACGGACAACCGTTGCGGTAGACGCGCAACGATCCTTGCTGGATTCTCTGACGCGCTACTACGCAGGGAAGGGAACACCTCCTGGCTTCTGGCTCGGCTCAGCAGTCTCAGGTCTCGCCGATGGAGAGCTCGCCGTTGGCTCACCGGTCAGTGAGGCGCAGCTAGAGCTCCTTCTCGGTTCGGGCTGCAATCCCGTCACCGGGGCGCCCCTCGGCAGGGCCTGGGCGGACTTCGCCTCCGTCGACGAGCGCGTGGCCAGACGGATGGACAAGATGCCGCTCGCTATCACCCTGGCGGAACGCGCCGAGATGATTGGTCAGATTGAAGCGGAGGAACGCACCAAGCCCGTCCGGACACCTGTAGCCGGCTTCGACCACACGTTCTCTGTCCCGAAATCCGTCTCCGCACTCTGGGCCGTGGCAGATGGAGGAACCCAGGCACTGATCGCCCAGGCGCACCACGCAGCGATCGAAGAAGTGCTGGATCTGTTCGAACGCGATGTGGCGATGACCCGCGTGGGTGCCGATGCCGGTGACGGTTCGGTCGGGCAGGTCGAGGTGCGTGGCGTTGTCGCGACGGCCTACGATCACTACGACTCGCGTAGCCATGATCCGCAGCTGCACACGCACGTCGTGATCACGAACAAGGTGCAGGGCGCCCATGATGGCAAGTGGCGGACGCTCGACGGACGGCCGATCCACCGGGCGGTGGTCGCTCTGAGCGAGCACTACAACGCTGTTCTTGCCGACCATCTGGCGCGGGACCTGGGGCTTGGGTGGGAGTGGCGCGATCGGGGTGAGCGACGCAATCCCGCGTTCGAGCTGACGGGCGTGCCGCAGCGTCTGGTCGAGGCGTTCTCGACCCGTTCGCGAGACATCGAGGAGGAGACCGATCGGCTGGTCGAGGCGTACGGGGCGAAGCACGGGCGGGCGCCGGGCAAGCGTGCGATCCTGCGGTTGCGGGCGGAGGCGACCCTGCGCACACGGCCGGAGAAGAGCGTCCTCTCGCTCGCCGAGCTCACCGCGAGTTGGCGAGAGCAGGCGACTGCGGTCCTCGGACGCGATGCGACAGCGTGGGCATCTGATGCCCTTGACGGCGGCGAGCGGATCCCGCTCGTGCGCGCCGACGATCTGCGGCTGGATGCCATTGCCGACCTCGGCCGTGCCGTCGTCCAGATCGTGGGGGAGAAGCGGTCGACCTGGCAGCGGTGGAACCTCTATGCGGAGGCAGCCCGCCAGCTGATGGACGTCCGTTTCGCCTCGACCGCTGATCGCGAGGCGGCCATGGGACTTCTCGTGGACGCCGCCGAGCAGGCGTCCGTCCGTCTCACGCCGCCCGAGATCGCCTATACGCCGGTCTTTTTCCAGCGCGAGGACGGGAGCTCGGTGTTCCGTCCCAAGCACGGGGCGGTGTTCTCCTCCGCCGAGTTGCTGGAGGCCGAGACCAGGCTGCTCGTTCTTGCCGACACGCAGGATGCGTCGACACTCGACCTCGCTCGTGTCGACCGCGGCGTGCGGCGACGCACCTCCTCCGGGCACCGGCTCACCCCTGACCAGGCCGCCGCGATCACGCGCGTGTCGGTGTCCGGACGCGCCGTGGATGTTCTCGTCGGGCCGGCCGGCACGGGAAAGACCACGACCTTGTCGGTGCTCCGCCGGATCTGGGAGGCCCAGCACGGCAAGGGGGCCGTGGTCGGGCTGGCGCCGTCGGATGCCGCGGCGGCTGTGCTCGCCCAGGATCTGCGGATCACCACGGACAACACCGCCAAATGGCTTTACGAGCACGACCAGGGCCGGTGGACGTTCGAGGCCGGCCAGCTCATCATCGTCGACGAGGCATCCTTGGCTGGCACGTTTACGCTCGACAGGATCACCGGTCACGCCCGCGACGTCGGCGCGAAGGTGCTCCTGGTCGGCGACTATGCGCAACTGGACGCCGTCGACTCCGGGGGCGCGTTCGCGCTGATCGCGCGAACGCTCGGCGCGGACGCGGCCGAGCTGTCAGACGTCCGGCGCTTCAACCACGACTGGGAACGCCGCGCGAGCCTGCGGCTCCGCCTCGGGATGCCAGACGCCGTGCAGGAATATCAGAAGCACGACCGGGTCACCGCCGGCGACTACGAGGACATGCTCGACGCCGCTTACCAGGCCTGGCTCGCCGACACGAAGACGAAGAAGACATCCCTGATGATCGCCGAGACCGTGGAGGCTGTCACAGAGCTGAACCTCCGCGCCCGGCTCGACCGGATCACGGCAGGCACCATCGACCCTGCGCACGCCGTCCGCCTTCACGACGGCACCGAGGCAGCGGCCGGCGACGTGGTCGCCACCCGCCACAACGACAGGCGCCTCCGCGTCGGGAAGACCTGGGTCAAGAACGGCGACCTTTGGGACGTCCTCACCGCCCATGACGACGGCTCGCTCACCGTCACCCGCAAAGGACACTGGGGCGGTGCGATCCGCCTCCCCGCCAAGTATGTGAAGGAGAACGTCGAGCTCGGCTACGCGGTCACCAGCCACCGCGCGCAGGGCTCGACCGTGGACACCGGGCACGTCGTCGTCCCGTCATCTCAGATGACGCGCGAAGCGTTCTACGTCGCGATGACCCGGGGTCGCCAAGCGAACCGCGCATACGTCGCTACCGATCAGCCGGGTCTGGAAGAGCACCAGCTGCGACCCGACGAGGGCGTCACCGCACAGACGGTTCTCGAGGGCGTCCTGCACCACGTCGGTGCCGAGCCGTCTGCGCACGAGAGCATCCGCACTGAGCAGGAAGCCGTAGGCAGCATCGCCCAGCTCGCCGCCGAGTACGACACCATTGCCCAGACAGCCCAGGCCGATCGATGGGTCCGCCTTCTCGAGACCTCCGGCCTCACCGGCGACCAGGTCGACGCCATCGTCGACTCGGACTCCTTCGGCCCCCTCGCCGCCGAGCTCCGCCGCGCGGACGCCAACCGCCACCGCCCTGAGACCTTCGTCCCCACCCTCATCGCCGAACGGCCGATCCAGGACGCCGACGACATCGGCGCCATCCTCCGCGCCCGCATCCAGAAGGCCACCACAGCCGCCACCGGCAGCACCCGCCAGAAAGCGCCCCGCCTCGTGGTCGGCCTCATCCCGCGTGCACTCGGCGTCGCCGACTCCGACCTACAACGCGGCCTCGACGAGCGGGCGCAGCTCATCGAGAACCGCGCATTCGCCCTCGCCGAGGCCGCGGTCACCGCAAAGGAACCCTGGACAAAGCAAGCAGGGGTGCCACCGGCCGGTCGCGCGCGGCGAGCCTGGATCGGCTGCCTGGCCACCGTCGCCGCCTACCGGGACCGATACGGAATCACCGATCCCGAGGTCTCTGTGGGCGCGCCATCCCAGAGCTCGCTCCAGCGCATCGATGCCGCGCGTGCGCGCGCCGCGCTGGAACGCGCCCGTGCCCTCGCCGCCCCGACGAAGGCAACGAGCCCCGCGCCACGCCGACCAGCTCGCACACTCTGAACCACCCTTTCGCCGGTCAGCTAGTCGGCGTAACTTGACTACAAGTAGGCGGACCTCCATGTGGTGCGGGTGTCGCACGGCACGCTGCACCGGCCCGTACCACCCGTGAGGGTGGCTCCTGAGAAGACCGACCCGCCGAACCCGAGTGGTCACCGGAACAACCTCATCCGTGTTCTCAGGAGGCCCCGATGCTCACATTCGCGATGCGCCTGTCGATCTTCATCGTCGGACTGCGCCGATTCCTGCCGGTCAACATCCTGCTCGCCTGGCTTCACACCCGGCGAGGTCTCAAGTACGGCGTCCCCGCGATGCTGCTCTGCATCCCCTACTGGCTCCTGGCGCGGTGGCTCCTCGACCAGGTGCAAACGGGCGTCTTTATCGAAGGCTTCTACGTGGTCGCCCTTGCCAGCGGCTGGAGCGCCCTCAAGCTCGGCTTCCACGGACCCTGGAGTCTTATTCTCCTCACCAAGGTTCGGGCTTCCGAGGCGGTCGCACGTCGGCATCGGCGACGCGCGCAACCGCCAACCATTCCGCCCCGGCCAACGGCTTCCATGCAGGTCGCATCGCTTTCGGTTCCGGAGTGATTCCATGTGTGCGAAAAGTTGCCGGAGCGCCCCGAGAACGGAGTGCGCTGCGTGCATCGCGTGCGGCGCGAGGACGACGAGCGGTGCCGAGCGGGTGGCCGGGATCCGCGGAATTCCGCGGATCGCGCTGTCCTACTGGGCTGGAGCGCCAGGCAGTCGCCACACGGCCAGGTCTTGGTACACGACCCTGCTAAGGTGGAGTCCTCGCAAGGGGACCAGGGGTTCAAATCCCCTCGTCTCCGCCACTTTTCTCCCGTTGAAGCCCGCGATCCCGGTCGCGGGATCGATCCGTGAACCGCTCGGTTGCAGCCCGGGATCGTTCATAGAAGTGCGCGCGAGCCGTTCGACGAGGTCGTCGGGAATGGGCTCGCCGGCGGATAATGTGATGCCGGTCTCGGTGGCTTTCAGTCCGACTGCTTCGATGTCTTCGGCGTGAGCGGTGATTGCGACGGGCGAGACATACAGGCCGCACTGCTTGCTGAAGGCGGCGCAGCTGGCGACGATCGATCGTCCGATGCGGAACCCCGGCATGTCGTACTTGACCTCCTCCGCCTCTGGCAGGGTGCGCGCCAGTTGCGCGCGCAACGCCGCCAGTACGGGACGGAACTGCCGGACGCAGGCGCTACTGCGCTCGGCGTCCGCTGCAAAGATCCGTGGTCCTCGGCAGATGCGTTCTTCCGATAGAATGAACACAAGTTCATTTGAAAGGAGCGCCGAATGCCGCGGACGGCTGAGCAGAACGAGGCGGCGAGGACTGCCACGCGCGCGTCGATCGAGACCGCGGCGGTTCGCGTCTTCGCCCGGCATGGTTTCGCGGACTCGAACATGCGCCAGATCGCCACAGAGGCCGGACTCAGCGCCGGATCGATATACCGGCATTTCGCGAGCAAGGAGGACTTGTTCGAGTCGCTCCTCGGTCAGGCGGTCGAAGGGCTCCGCATGACAGCGGCCCAGCTCTCCGTCGATTCCGACCCGCTCACGCTGATCCGTGGGTTCACGGAGGTGTACCTGGCTGATCTGGCGAGCGGCGACGGGGCGGCCGAGTTCTTCATGGTCGTGAATCGTGGCTACACGACTGATACGCCGCCGGGGACCGCGTCGAGGCTCGCGGGGGAGCAACGTCTGCTTTGGGAAGCGGTCGCGAAGCTCGTGCGTCGCGGGCAGCGCGCCGGTGCGTTCGCTGCGGGCGACCCGGTCGGCATCGCTGCCAACTACTTCGCCCTGCTCAGTGGGCTCACCAGCATGCGCCTCGCGATGGGCGACACGATGCCCGCGCCCGACGTCGACCTGGTGCTACGAACAATCGGAGGAAAAGAACAATGATCGAGATCAAACGCGGCGACGAACTCGGCGAAGGGTATCGACGAAGCATCACCGAGGTCCTCGTCAACGGTTTCGCCGAGGACTTCGTCTTCTTCTCCAAGGACCCGCGCGTACTCGCCGATGCTTTTGCGCACATGGTCATGCTGGATCGGTTCTACGTCGCGCTCGTCGACGATGAGCCGGCCGCGATCGCGTCGGTCACGGTGGGGGCGCAGGAGTGCTTCGCGCCGGAGAAGCAGTCGATGCAGGACGCCCTGGGTCGGTTGCGTGGTGCGATCAGCTATCGGATCGTCCGCAGCCAGTTCCTCGGAGCCTATGAAGGCGCGCGGGAGGGGCTCGTGGAGGTCGGGTTCGTCACGACCGCGCCTGAGCATCAGGGCAAGGGGGTGGGCACTGCGTTGATGCGCGCAGTGCTGGCGCTGCCGTACGACGAATTCGTCCTGCGGGACATCAAAGACACGAACGCTCCGGCGCTCGGGCTGTATCGAAAGCTGGGTTTCACCGAGACCGTCCGCCGCCCCGTGAAGTTCGCCAAGCGCGCGGGCTTCTCGGATTACATCTCGATGGGGCTCCGCAAGGGCTGACGAGTTGAGAACAGATCGGAGCTGACAGAGCGCAAGCTCGGGCTGCCCACCCAAGGATGTCGTGGATCACCATCAGAACGGTGACTGACGCAAGCCGCTATAGCGGCTTGCGGCGCGTTATCGTGATCCTATTGGCTTTCCGAGGGGAACAGGATCGGGCTCAGCAGGTAACGAGAGCGCTCAGGCGTCGCCTCGTTCGAGAGCACGGGAAGTATGGCGTTGCGAAGCCCCGTCATCAGTTCCTGCAGTTCATCGGGGCTCACCCAGATTCCGTGCTGGCGGTAACCCACCGCATCGGCGATCGGCTCGGCGCTATCACGGCGGGTGTAGCCGAACGCCACGATCGTCGTGCTGGAGCAGGACAATCACATGTTCTTCCCCGGCAAAGGCCGATCCACGATGGCCGAGTATCTCGATCCCGGCCATCTCGACGGAGCTGTCGTCGACACCATCATCGACTGGTTGGGACAGCGATCGGCTGATCGACCATCGATCTGACCCAGAGGGCGACCGCAGTCCGGCATCTCCGCTCTCATCGCCCATGCGGAGCGCGGTGCATTCCCAGAATCGATTCAGTGGCTCAGCCAATAGGCTCGCAGCATGGAATCGGCTCAGCCCTTCGACCATGCCGCGTGGGTGGTGAACGAGCGAGCGACCAGACGACGACGCGTGACGTGGACCACGCTCATCATCGCGGCGGCGTTGCTGGCGTTTTTCTACGGTGGACGCGTCGCCTGGCTGTCCATGATGGCCACTGAGGGTGATGTCCCGCCGGCGTCCTCGGTTCCGCTCCCGGAGGGTGCGGAGATTCTGGGCGATAGCGTCGGCTGCGGAAGCGGAGGATGCTCGGTGACCTTTACTGTGCGACCTCCCGCGGGGCAGCAACCGGAAGAGCTTGCGGAGGAGATGGGCGCGACCCCGCAGCTGTCGGTACCGGGTACGTGGTGGGATCCGCGCACTGTTTGGGTGTCGGCGCGGCCAGCGGGCAGCGTCCTGAACCTCGTCGTCGACTATTGGTCCACCGAGTGGGTTCCGTAAAAGCTCGAGCCATGATCGATCGCCTAGGTCGTGACCGCGTCGCAAGGGCGCCGGGGGCCCAAATCCCCTCGTCTCCGCCGCCTTCGCTTGATCAGAAGCCATTCTGCGTCGCATGCAGTTGCGCGTACCGCCCCTGAGCGGCGAGCAGCGTCGCGTGGTCGCCCTGCTCGACGATCCGGCCGTGCTCGAGCACCACGATCCGATCCGCCTCTCGGATCGTCGACAGCCGGTGCGCGACGACGAGGGTCGTGCGCCCCTTCATGAGCCGACTCAGCGCCTCCTTCACGAGTCCTTCCGATTCGGGATCGAGCGCGGACGTCGCCTCGTCGAGCAGCAGGATGCGCGGGTCGCGCACGAGAGCCCTGGCGATCGCCAAGCGCTGCCGCTGCCCGCCGGACAGCCGTGATCCTCGTTCGCCGACGACGGTCTCCCAACCATCGGGCAGCCGGTCGACGAATTCGGCGGCGTTCGAGTCGATCAGCGCACGCCGCAATCGGTCTTCCGGCGGATTCTCCAGGCCATAGGCGATGTTCTCGCGGATGCTGCCTTCGAACAGCACCGACTCCTGCGGCACGACCGACATCGACCGGCGGACGGTGCGCATGTCGACATCCTGCATGTCGAGGCCGTCCAGGAGGATGTGGCCGTTCGTGGGGCGCACGAAGCCGAGGACGAGATTGAGCATGGTCGACTTCCCGGAGCCGGATGAGCCGACGAACGCCACGGTCTGTCCGGGCGGGATGTCCAGGCTGACATCGTGCACGGCATCCTCGTCCGCACCGCTGTAGCGATGCGAGACATTCTCGAGCTGCACGTGGCCGGTGACGGAGTCGACAGGTCGCTTGCCCTCGTTCTGCTCCAGATCGGGCTCCTGCAGCACCTCCGAGATCGACCTCATCGACTCGAGTCCGCGGGCTCCGACCGGGATCAGCATGAGCAGCGATGTCAGTCCCTGAGTGAGCAGCGCGAAGTAGGACGACAGCAGCACGACCTCGCCGGGAGTGATCGGCAGGATGCCGGTCAGGGCGAAGACTCCGGCGAGGGCGAGGCATCCGAGTCCCAGCAGCTGCATCGCGACCCACGAGATCGACGCGACATGGCCGTTCAGCATGTCCAGCCGCAGGCCGGCGCTGCGTACGCCATCTGCGCTCGCCGAGACGCGGGAGACGGCCGTCTGCTCGAGCCCGTGCGCACGCGTCACCGGAATCAGCGACGCCATCTCGCCCACCCGCGCGGCGAAACCCTCGACTTCTCGTCGGAACACCTCGTTGCGCACCCGTGATCGCCGGCTCAGTGCCCAGCGCAGCAGGAGCGCGATCGGCACGGCGAGCGCGTACACGGGCAGGAACTCGGGCACGGCGATCGCCGTCATGGTGATCGCCCCGATGAGCACCATCGTCGATGACAGCAGGGGGTGCGTCAGCTGCTGCAGCATGAGTTCGACGTTCTCGACGTCGCGCACCACCTTCGTCTGCACGATCGACGAGCTGATCCGCGTGTGATAGCCGATCGACAGGCTCTGCAGACGTGCGGCCAGGGCGTTTCGCAGGTCGGCGCCGGTGTCGCGCACCACGGTCATGAAGTTGCGGGTGTAGACGATGTGGTTCGGGTAGTTCTGCACCAGCAGGACGGCGGCGATCCCGAACCACACGAGCAGCGTCGACACGTCGCCGCCGGTGGCGACGAGATCGATGATCCTGGCGGTGACGACCGGAAGGAACCACAGCGGGATCTCCTTCAGCGCGAAGGCGATCAGGGCGACGGTGATCCGCCCGGGGCGACGGGCGAGCAGGCGCAGCACCGAGCGTGCGGGGCGCGGCCCCTGAACGATGCGGATGGTTCCGGTCGACGTGCTGGAAAACGCTTTCGCGGGCATGCTCGATGCTACCGCGGTATTCGAATAACTTCCACCTGGAGGTTTCTGCTATTCTGACCGCTGGGCCGTCGGAGGCCCTCACTCACGTC
Organism: Microbacterium sp. NPDC056234; assembly: GCF_042267585.1. Taxonomy (NCBI): domain Bacteria; kingdom Bacillati; phylum Actinomycetota; class Actinomycetes; order Micrococcales; family Microbacteriaceae; genus Microbacterium; species Microbacterium sp. NPDC056234. The sequence goes on along the minus strand of NZ_JBHJTE010000003.1, from coordinate 256,346 downwards.
AAAGAAGGAAGGTCACCGTGGCCCTGCCAGAAGCCTCGATCCAGCTGTACACACTCGCGGAGGAGTTCTCCGCCGACATGGAGGGCTCGCTCGACAAGCTCGCCGCGCTCGGGCTGCGCAACGTGGAGGCGTTCGACTTCGTGCGCCGCCCGGACGAGATCCGCGCGGCCCTGGATGCCTCGGGCCTCGCCTCGCCCACCGGGCACGCCCCGCTGCTGTCGGATGAGCTCTGGACGCCGGACGGATCCATCCCGACCCCGGCCCCGGAGGTCGTCTTCGAGGCGGCCGCGAAGGTCGGCCTCAAGACCGTGATCGACCCGTTCGTCGCGCCGGAGCGCTGGCTGACGCTCGAGGGCGTCACGGACATCGCCGACCGCCTCAACGTACTCGTCGGAAAGGCCGCCGAATTCGGCCTCGAGGTCGGGTACCACAACCACGCACAGGAGTTCATCGCGGACTTCGACGGCGAGACCGCCTACGAGCGCTTCGTGGCGCTCACGGACGAGCGCGTCGTCATCGAACTCGACCTGTACTGGGCGCTCGTCGGCGGCCAGGACGTCGTGAGCCTCACCTCGCGTCTCGGTGACCGCCTCGTCGCGGTGCACGTCAAGGACGGCATCGCTCCGGCGAGCAACCCGTTCGCCCCCGGCGCCGAGAAGTTCGGCTCCGACTCGCTCGACCAGCGTCACGCGGGCCTCGGCGAGGTGCCCCTCGCCGACGCGCTGCGCGCGGCATCCGGCCTCAAGTACGCCGTCATCGAGTACGACAACGCGCCGGGCGACGTCTTCGCCGACATCGCGGCCAGCTACGCGTTCCTCATCGAAGGCGGGTTCGCCCGATGAGCGTCGTCGGTATCGGAATCATCGGGGTCGGCGTCATCAGTGACACCTACCTCACCAACCTGTCGTCATTCCCCGATGTCGAGGTGCGCATCGTCGGCGACCTGCTTCTGGACCGTGCTCAGGCGCAGGCCGAGAAGTACGGCGTCCCGGCGTTCGGCTCGGCCGAGGATGTCCTCGCCCACCCCGGCGTCGACCTCGTCGTCAACCTCACCATCCCCGCCGTGCACATCGAGGTGTCGCGTGCCGCGATCGCCGCGGGCAAGCACGTCTGGACCGAGAAGCCGCTGGGACTGGACCGCGACGGCGCAGCCGAGCTGCTGCGCGAGGCGGAGGCGGCCGGCCTGCGGATCGGCTCTGCGCCCGACACCCTGCTCGGCCCGGCCTTCCAGGCCGCACGGCGCGCGATCGACGACGGCATCATCGGTCGTCCGCTGTTCGCCCAGACGGCGTTCCAGACGCAGGGGCCCGACCTGTGGCACCCGAGCCCCGCGTTCCTGTTCGCCCAGGGCGCAGGTCCGCTCCTCGACATGGGGCCGTACTACTTCTCGGCGCTCGTGAGCCTGCTCGGCCCGGTCGACCGCGTCGCGGCCGTCGGCTCGAAGGCGCGCGAGGAGCGCGAGATCCACACCGGCCCTGCCGCAGGAACCACGTTCCCGGTCGAGGTGCCGTCGACGATCCAGATCGTCACGACATTCGAGCAGGGCACGCAGGCGCAGAGCCTGTTGAGCTTCGACTCGGCGCTCGAGCGGCACGGCATCGTGGAGATCCACGGCACCGAGGGCACCATCGTGATCGCCGACCCGAACCAGTTCGCCGGTCGGATCGCGTACGTCAAGCCGCTCGGCGTGATCCGTGACGGCATGTCGTTCGAGCAGGAGTGGATCGAGATCGAGCACGACGACGTCGAGGTGGGCCGCGGTATCGGTGCACTCGACATGGTCCGCGCGATCGCCGAGAACCGTCCGCACGTCGCCTCCGGGGAGCTCGGATTCCACGTGCTCGACATCCTGCTGTCGGCCGAGGAATCGGCCGCCACCGGACAGACCGTGGTCGTCGAGAGCACGGTCGCACCCGTGCCGCTGCTGCCGGAGGGCTTCGACCCCTTCGCGTCGACGCTCTGATCGCAGGCCTCACCGAACCGCGGGTCCGGCAGTCATCCGGCTGCCGGGCCCGCGGTTTCGTCATCCCCGCGGACTCGGATCCCGCCCATCCGGACGCGTCGTCTCAGGCCTGCTCGCCGGTCAGCAGCCGGTCGAGCATCTCCAGTGCGGCCTCGTGGTCCACTGCATCATCGAGCAGCCACTGCGTCTGAAGGCCGTCGGAGGCGGCGATCACGAGAGCGGCGACGTGGACGGGGTCGAGATCCGCGCGCAGATGCCCGGAGGCCTGCAGGTCGATCACCTGTCGCGAGATCTCCTCGCGAAGGCGGGCGAAGCGGTCCGTGATGTACTCCTGTGCCGCCGGGTGGTTCTCCTCGAGGGCCATGGCGGTCAGGGTCGAGTACAGCTGCACCAGGCCGGGGATGCTGCGGTTCCTCTCGGCCGACACGCGCATCGCCATCGCCGGGCTCGACGCTGCAGGGGGCTGCTTGCCGTTACCCGGGCGGCGCTGCGACTCGCGGTACACCTCCACCAGCAGCTCCTCGAGCGAGCCGAAGTAGTGCGTGAGGGCGGCGTGCGTCACGCCGACCTCCTGCGCGATCGCGCGCAGGCTCGTCTTCTGCGAGCCGCGCTTGGCGAAGACGTCGATCGCCTTGTCCAGGATCTCCTGCCGCCGGGCGATCCCCTTGGGGTATCGGCCTCGGGGGCGGGGAGCATCGGCCGCGGCGTCGGTCATACCCCGATGATACCGATCCGAGGCCGAAAACCTCCGATCGGAAGTTCTTGGGTGGTCGCCCGTTTCGCACACTTCGCATGATGCTCGCGGCACGCGACCGACCGTACGGTCAAGCATGGACATCGATGCGACCTCCGAAACTGTCGGCTCTCCGGCGAAGCCCTCGCGCACGACCCGTCTGCTGACGGCCATCGATCACCCGCTCGCCGTCGGATTCATCGGTGCGCTCGGCGTGATCGGCGCCGTCGTCTTCGGCACCGCGGTCGGCTCGATCTCGACGATCCTCGTCTACATCGTGCTGGCGATGTTCGTGGCTGTCGCACTCGACCCGCTGGTGGCGCGGCTCGAGAAGCGCATGAAGCGCGGGGGTGCCGTGGGCATCGTGTTCGGCGGATTCGCGCTCGCGGTCGCGGTGTTCGCCGTCTTCGTCGTTCCGCCGGTGATCGGGCAGGTCATCGAGCTCGTCAAGGCCATTCCCGAGGAACTCGCCGGGATTCAGCAGTCCGACTGGTATCTGGGCCTCGACGACCATGCCAGGGCGGGCGTCGATTCCGGGCTGCTCGAGATCGGTGCCTTCTTCGGCGACCCGGACACGCTCGTCGCGATCGGCGGTGGTGTGCTCGCGGCGGGGGTCGGGCTGGTCAGCTTCGCGTCCGCGGCGCTCGTGGTCGTCGCATTGACCCTGTACTTCCTGGCCTCCCTGCCGGCCATCAAGAACGCGTTCTACTCCCTCGTCCCCGCGCACAGTCGCGCACGCGTGGCCGGTTTCACCGAGCGCATCACGGGTTCTGTCGGCGCCTCGCTCATGGGCTCGTTCACCCTCTCGGCCATGAACGCCGCGTTCGTGTTCGTCGCGCATCTGGTCATCGGCCTGCCCTTCCCGGCGCTGATGGCGGTGATCGCCTTCGTGATCACGCTCATCCCGCTGTTCGGATCCGTGATCTTCCTTGTTCTCGGCACGTGCGTCGCGCTCTTCGCGGGTCCGACCCAGGCACTGATCTTCGCGATCGTCTACCTGATCTACATCCAGGTGGAGTCGTACGTGCTGAGCCCTCGCATCATGAACCGGGCCATCTCGATCCCGGCGGCGCTCGTCCTGATCGGTGCGATGGTCGGCGGTGCGCTGATGGGTGTTCTCGGCGTACTCGTCGCGCTGCCGGTCACGGCATCCGTCCTGCTCATCATCCGCGAGGTGGTGGTCCCGAAGCAGGACCGCAAGGTGTGAGGGCTGTCAGCGCCGCCGCGCCCCCGCCATCAGGGCGACGGATGCCGCGGCGCCGACGACGCTCGCACCGACCGCCACCCAGAACACGATCGCGTAGCCGGTGGCTGCGTCCGCGGCGGAGGCCGCCAGCAACGCGGCGACCACCGGTGCGGCCGCGGCCGATCCGATCGTGCGGACGACGCTGTTCAGCCCCGTGGCGGCGCCGGTCTCCTCGGCGGGGGAGTGCCGCATCACGAGCTGCGCGCAGATCGCGTACCCGATGCCGTTGCCCAGACCCAGGATCGAGAAGCTCACGATCACAGCCCACGGCATCGTCGGCCACAACGCGAGTCCGGCCCCGCCGATGCCCATCACGACAGCCGAGATCAGACCGGTGCTTCCGGCGCCCCAGCGGGCGACCAGCGCCGGAGTCACGCGGCCGCCGAAGAAGACGAAGACGGCGCTGGGGAGCATGGCCAACGCCGAGGCGGTCACGGTCATGCCGTGGCCGTAGCCCGTGGCGGCCGAGGCCTGCATGAGCGGGGGCAGCGCGATGTAGCAGACGTACGGCACGAATCCGACGGCGACAGTCAGCACGCTGATCAGCACGAGGGGGGCGTGGCGGAAGGTGCGCACATCGACGACGGGGGCCGCGGTGCGCATCTCGACCAGCACGAGAGCCACCAGCAGGACGATGCCTGCCGCGCCGATCGTGATCGTGAGCGGCGAGGCCCATCCCCACGTCGATCCCTGAGAGACCGCGAGAAGCACTCCGACGAGCCCGCCGGCGAGCAGGGCGATGCCCGGCCAGTCCGTGCGCCGATTCACGGTCGGGGCGCTCGCGCGCGGAACCCAGACGATCGCCATCACGGCCGAGACCACGATGAGCGCGGAGCCGATGACGAACAGCCACCGCCACGAGAGCGCGTCGACGATCACGCCGCCGATCACCAGGGCGATACCGGCACCGAGGCCGATCATCCCCGGGATCCAGCCGAACGCGGCGGCGAGCTTCGGGCCGGTGAGCAGCGTGCGCGCCAGAGCGAGCGCGAGCGGGAACGTCGCCGTGCTGATGCCCTGCAGCACCCGTGCGGCCAGCAGCACGCCGAGGTTCGGCGCGGCCGCGGCCGCCAGCGTGGCGATCGTGAAGACCGCCAGCACGATCAGCAGGACGCGGCGGTGGCCGAAGCGGTCGCCGAAATTGCCGACGACCGGTGCCAGCACGGCGCCGGAGAGCAGGAAGGCGGTGAGGATCCAGCCGGTGCCCTGGGCATTCGCGCCCAGGTCCGCGCCGACCGTCGGCAGTGCGGGGACGACGAGGGTCTGCATGAGCGAGAACGCGAAGACGACGGCGCTGAGGGCGAAGAGCACGAGCCCCGCACTGCGTGGGCGGCGTGCCGCCCGTCGCGGAAGGGGTGTGCTGTCGGTCGGAAGATCCTCGTCGAGGATGCTGGAGGTCACGGGGCCTGCTCGCTGTCGTGTCGGAGTTCGCAAATCAATCGGAACGGAATGTTCGTTCCGATTAGAATAACACGCGTGCCGGGTTACAGTGGGGCCATGCCGGAACCCGCAACCAGTGATCGACCATTGCCAGGGCGGCAGCGGGAGGCGCGCTCCAACGATGTCGCGGTGCTCGCCGCCGCGCGCGAGGTCCTATCGACGAAGGGTCACGACGCCTCGATCGCCGACATCGCTCGCCACGCGGGCGTCGGCGTCGGGTCGATCTATCGGCGCTACGCGACCAAGGAGGCGCTGGTCGAGGCGCTGCACCTGCACGCCGTGAAGGAGGCGGCATCCCGAACGACCGAACTGGCTCGTGAACTCGAGAAGGGTGCCGAGGTGGACGACGGCGCTGTCGTCGCCTTCCTCGCGCGCCAGATCACGGGCGCGGGTGGTCCGATCCTCCGCCCTCCGCGGATGGCGGGTCCGATCCCGACGGAGTTGGCGGCGGCATCCGACGAGCTCGGGGCCGGCCTCGAGGCGCTGATCGCGCACGATCGCGCGGCAGGGCTGGTGCCCGCCGGGCTCACGGCGGCGGACGTCATGCAGCTGCTCCAGCACCTGCGCCCCGCCCTGCCGCTGCCCCGTGCGGACGCGGATGCCCTCCATCTGCGCTACCTCGACCTCATCGCCCAGGGGTTGCGTGCGCAGGCCGATGCGGGCGTCGTCCTGGATGCCGGTCCCGGTTGGGATGAGTGGGTCGGCGCCTGGCATGGATAAGGTGCCGACGCATCCATAGTTGCAGTCCTATATATGCATGATCTGCTATCGTCATGCAGCTCAAGCACGCCATCCTCGGTCTCCTCGACGTCGCGCCGCAGAGCGGATACGACCTCGGTCGCGCCTTCGCGCGATCGGTCGCCCATTTCTGGCATGCCGACCAGTCGCAGATCTATCGCACGCTCGATCGGCTCGAGATGGACGGCGCGATCAGCACCGAGCACATTCCGCAGCAGGGCAAGCCCGATCGTCGAGTGCACTCCCTGACCCCGGCGGGGCGGGCGGAGCTGCATGAATGGCTCCGCGGACCGTTGGACGCCGAACAGCCGAAGGAGCCGTTCCTCGCACGCGTCTTCTTCGCCGCCTCCGTGGGGGCGGACACGGCACTCGAACTGCTCGATCGACGCGAGGCGGCGACACGGGCGGAACTGGACGAGCTGCGCGCGTTCCCTCGACGAGCCGGTGATCTCGCCGAGGTGCTGCGCACCGCGACGCTGGACGCCGGTCTGCGTGCGGGCGAAGCCGAGCTCGACTGGATCGACGCGACCCGTCGGGCCATCGCCGGAACGGAGCGATGATGGCGAGCGGATTCGCGACCGAACACGGTGACCGCACCGGCGAGACGATCATCCTGCTGCACGGCGGCAACATCGCGAACTGGATGTGGGCGCCCCAGGTCGAGCGTCTCGCCGGACGACACCTCCTGACCCCGGATGTGGTCGGCTTCGGCGCGCGCAGTGCGGAGCACTGGCCCGGCGTGGATGGCGCCGCCGCGTTCCCGGCGCTCACCGCAGCGATGCCGCAGACGCGCACGCGGATCGCCCCGAAGATGCGGCACGTGTGGAGCATCCAGGATGCTGATCTCTTCACGCGCGCGATCGTCGACTTCGTGGACAGAGGAGTCACCCCTGCGGGATGACTGGTCGCGCCCTTCGGCATCCTGCGGTGCCAGCATCCTCGCAGACGCATCCTGTCGAGGGGAGGGAGTCCGTTCATGACCGGCAGCAGCGCCTCGCTCGCGCCCGTGCAGTACGGGCCCGTGGAGCTCACCGTGATCTCGCTGCGGGACACCGTGCCGTCCGCCGGCGTGCTGCACGCGCTCGCCGCCCAGGTCTCGGAGGGCGTCGTGCGAGTGCTCGACTTCGTCGTGCTGTCTCGGAGCGCGACGGGGGCGGTATCGATCGAGGAGATCGACCGCGACGGCTTCGCGCTCGACGGACTCGAACTGCACGCGCCGGGGCTCGCCGGGGACGAGGATCTCACCGCGATCGCCGAACGGCTTCCGCTCGGCGGTGCCGCCGCCGTCGTGGTCCTCGAACTGCTGTGGGCGCGGGACCTCGCCGAGCAGCTCGAGCACGACGGCAGCGTGGTGCTCGCGGCAGAACGGATCCCGGCGTCCGTCGTGAACACCGTCGTCGGCATGGCCGCGGACGACTGACGGCTCAGGCGTACAGGCGCACGGCCTCGCGACGCGATGCGACGCCGAGCTTGCGGTAGATCGCGCGCTGGTGCGTCTTGATCGTGTTGATCGAAACGCCGAGGCCCGCGGCGATCTCCTGCATCGTGCGCGTGGTGCGCAGCTGCGCGAACACCTCGCGCTCGCGCTCGGACAGCACCTGCAGCGACCCTCCGACGGTCTTCGGCGCCAGGCACGAGGTGATGAAATCCTCGTGCCTGGTGCCCCAGGCGAGCTGCTCGGTGAGCACCTGCCGGATGTCGAGACCTCCGCCGGCGAACGGCCGGCGGAGGTTCTCGGCGACAGCCAGCTCCAGCGCCTGCTCGATGACATCGTGCGCCTGCGACAGGCGATCGGCGCGCCAGTGCAGGACGCCCTCCACCAGCATCCGGGTCACGCGGATATAGGAGATCGCGTCGTAGCGTTCGACCCGGCGCAGCATGTGCAGCGCGAGCTGAGGGCGCCCCATCCGCTCGGCGATACCGGCGAGGATGACGGTGACTAGCGGCAGGTCATCGGCGTCCTCGTACTGCGCCACGATCTTCAGGGCCTGCTCGCGCCGCCCGCTCGCCTCGAACAGGGTCGCGAGCGCCGCGTGGCGGAACGCCGGCCAGGAGACGCCCTGCTGCATCGTCTGCGGCAGGGCCTGCAGCTCCCGCGCCGCGTGCTGGCAGGCATACGGGTCGCGGGTCGCGGCGGCCGTGAACGCCAGCATCATCCGGGCGATCCCGGCGAACGAGCGGTTCGACCCGCCGCCGCGCGTCGCCCTGGTCAGGTCCGCGTGGGCGCGATCCAGATCATCGCGCCAGTAGGCCACGAAGCCGGATGCCGTGGCCGCACTGCCGCCCGCGTACGCCGACCACCCCGGTTCGTCGCGGTGCTCGACGCCATCGGCGAGCACGTCGTCCGTGCGCACGAATTGACCGGCCCACGCCAGCGCGAAGGCGAGATGCCCCAGGGACCGATGCTCCAGGGCCTCCTGGCCCGACGCCCTGGCCTCGGTGGCGGCCGAGGAGAAGAGCTGAAGGATCAGATCCGGTGCGGTGCGGTGACGCAGCTCCGACCAGCCCAGCAGATACAGCAGCGCGGCGCGGTCGCGAGGACTCAGCGCCTCCGCCTGCGCCAGCTGTGTGCGCACGACCTCGGCCGAGTGCACCAGCTCGGCACGATCGTCGATGAGGAAGAGGTCCGCGCGCGAACGGATCGCGGCGTACTCCTCGACGTCGACCGAATCGGCGCGTGCGGCCGCTCGCGCCGCGAACATCTCGGCGACATCCCTGTTGCCGACGACATCCTGAGCACACGCGCGCATGAGCAGGACGCGAGGGTCGTCGGCGTACTCCCGGGGGAGGGTCGCGCACCAGCTGTCGAGCGCATGTGCGCGCGAGCCCACGGCCAGAGCGACCCAGTGCTCGCTCACCAGCCGGACAGCGGCCTCGGTGTCTCCCGCATCGGAGAGGTATTGCGCGGCCGCGAGAGGATCCTCGTCACGCAGGTGCGCCGCCGCGAGGCGCAGCACCTCACCGCGTCGCGTCGGTCTGGTCTGGTCGAGAAGGCTGCGGAACTGCCTGGCGGCGATCCCGTGCCATCGGTACGCCGGGCCGGAGCCCGTCTCGAACCGGTCCAGGAACAACCCCATCTCGGCGCAGCGCTCCAGCAGCGCCGCGCCGTCTGCGACACCGGAGATCGCGGCGGCGAGCTCAGGCGTGAGCACGCGGCACACCGAGGAATCCAGCACGAAGGCGGCCAGATCATCGGGCAACGAGGACACGACGTGGTCGCGGACGTACCGCCGCAGCACCGGCTCGTCCGTGCCGTCGACCGAATCCGGCCGCACCCCGCTCAACTGCACGAAGCGCAGGGCGATCGGCCAGCCGCTCGTCTCCGCGAGGATGGCGTCCGCGTCCACCACGGCCGCTGCGCCCTCATACAGGGAGCTGATCTCCTCGCGTGAGAACGCCAGGTCCCTGGGGCGGAGGACACAGCCGGCGCGCGTCAGGGCGATGCGGCTCAGCGCGATCTCGACGTACCCGGTGCCGACGACGATCACCTGCAACTGTTCGCACTCGCCGCGGATGAAGGCGCCGAGCAGGCCTTCCGCGATCTCGTCCTGGGCGCGGTGCGCGTCGTCGACGACGAGCACGATCGATTCGTCCAGCTGCATCAGCGCCTCCGACACGATGTCGAAGGCGAGCGCCGGCTCGACCTCGTCCGACTGGATGTCGAGCAGATCGGCGAGATCCGCGCGGCATGTCTCTCGAGCGAGTCCCTGCAGGGCACGCAGCACGCTGAGATCCAGGTGCGTGCGATCGGTGTCCCATGCGCCGAGAGTGAGCCATGCCACGCGGTGCTGATGAGGCGCGGCCCATTCGGCGACGGCCGAGGTCTTTCCGTATCCGCTGGGGGCGACGACCAGGAGCGTCGGATGCTCGGCGAGTCGCGTATCCATCTGCGCGGTGAGTCGAGGCCGCCGCAGATGGCCGCGCTGCTCGGCGGGCGGCCGGAATCGGACACCGCGGGTGCGGGCCGATACGGACGGCAGGGTGACCATGCCCCCAGTATCTCAGCGGATGCCGATGGGGACGTCCGACCCGCCCTCGCGCGTCAGGCGTGCACCCATCTGCACCAGCTGCGGCTCCGGCGCGAAACCGCCGGCGAACAGCGCCTGGCCCTGCTGGAACTGCGGTGCCCGCTCCAGCAGCTCGGACGGAGTGAAGCCGAAGATCTGGCCGAGTTCGTCGAGGTCTCGCGTGGAGCTCATCTTCATCAGGGCGAGGTTGTCGCACTGCGAGATGACGTTCGGGTGCAGCTTCGATGGGCGCTGCGTCGACAACAGGAGCCAGATCCCGTACTTGCGTCCCTCGGCGGCGATCTGCACGATGCGTTCGGTCAGCGCTCTGGCCAGCGGCGTCTCGGCGTCGGGGGAGGCGAGGTTGTGCGCTTCGTCGATCACGATGAGGCGGCCGGTGCGCTCGTGGCGCTGCGCCCACAGCCGGTCGAGCACGGCCAGCGCCGTGGTCTGCAGCTGAGCGGCCGAGTCGAAACCGCCGAGGTCGACGACCGTCGCATCCGGCAGCTCGTTGACGACGTCGGCGACATCGCGACCACCCCATGCCCACATGTCCCAGTCGAGGACGCCGAGATTGCGCAGGCGCAGCGCGAGCCGGTGCATCACCGGATCGGTGTGCTCCTCGAGCCACTCGGCCAAGCGCCGGTCGTCGATGAATGCGGATTCGGTCCCGACGCGCAGCATCGCGTTGTACTCCTCGGCATCCAGCACGGGATCCAGCTGCAGGACGGCCGCGCGCGAGCGGATGTCCATGTCGACGAAGCGCACCTGCAGGCGCTTCTCGTCGGCCGCGCCTGGGCGGAGGATGCGCACGTCACGCGATGCCAGCTGGGCCGCGGCATCCTCGGGGGCGCTGTCCTGCGGGGTGTCCAGATGCACGAAGTCGGAATTCGGGTCCAGCACAACCAGAGGGAGCCGCGTGTGCAGCAGAACCTGTTCGAGCACGACGCCCAGCGCGTACGTCTTGCCGGAGCCGCTCTGACCGCACCAGAACGTGTGGCGATTGAACTTCGGGGCGCGCAGATACGCGACGTCGGACGAATCGAGGCGGGTGCCGATCGGCATCTCAGCGGTCATGCTCGCCATCGTATTGCGTGCCCCGGTGCTTGATCGCATTCAGTGCATCGTCCAGCGAATCGCCCAGTCTTCGCCGCAACGGGAAGATGTTGCCGTCGCCGACGATCGCGCCCACGCCTGTGGCGTCGAGCTGATGCGCCAGGCGCGGCTCGACGCCGGTGATCATCAGAGTGGCGCCGTTGTTTCTCAGGTCGGCGGCGTAGTCCCGGATCATGGTGAGGAACGTGACGCCGAGCTCCTCGGTGCCGCGCAGGCGCATCACGACGGTCGCGCCGACGGAGGCCGCAGTCGGTTGGGGAAGCTGAGCGCGGAAGGACTGCGCGGATGCGAAGAACAGACTGCCGTACGCGGTCAGGATGACGGTCTCTCCCTGCGGCAGCTCCGAGGGCGGAGCGACCTCCCTGGGGTGGAATCCGTCGTCGTCGAACACCCAGCGCAGCACGCGGATCCGATTGGACTGGCGCGCGATGTGCATCACGATCGACAGGCCGACACCCACCAGCACGGCGTACTGCAACGGGATGAGGATCGTCAGCACGAACGTCACGAGGAACACCGCGATCTGCATCGTGCCGGTGCGCCACACCATCACGATCTGATGGACCTTGAACGTCCGGATGCCGATGAGGATCAGCAGCGCCGCGAGAGCGGGCATGGCGACGTATTCGATCAGCGGACCGCAGATGAGCAGCGTGGCGAGCATCACGACACCGGCCGTCAGATTCGCGAGCGCGGTCTTCGCGCCGGCTGCGCGGACGAGTGATGTGGCGGACATCGACCCGCCCACCGGCATGCCCTGCAGCATGCCCGTCGCGATGTTGGCGATGCCCTGCCCGCGGAAATCCGCCGAAGCATCCGGGTACCTGCCGTCCGGGTTCGGGACCGAGCCCGAGATCGCCGCGCCCTGCACGAGCCCGACCAGCGCCAGGGAAAGCGCGGGGACGATCAACGACACCACGAGCATCGGATCCGGAAGCGAGATGCCGGGCAGCGACCGGGTGACCTCGGCGAGATCGCCGACCGTCGCGACGGACTGATTGGGCATCAGCAATGCCGCGGCCGAGCCGACCACGACCGCCACGACCATCGCGAGAGCGCCGATCCTGGATCGCTCGAGCAGCAGGATGATCGCGGCCGTGACCGCGCCAACGATGAGCGACGGCCAACTGAAGTGGGCCATCCCGAGCGCACTGTCCAGTGCCCGCAGGAGGCGGTTCGCGCCCGTGCTGGTGAATCCGGTGAGGTTGTCGAGCTGACCGAGGATGATGTTGATCGCGACGGCGTTGACGAAGCCGATCAGCACAGCGGTCGGGATGAAGCGCACCAGGCTGCCCAGCCGCGCGAGCCCGAGGCCGAGCATGATCAGCCCGGCCATCACGGTGAGCGTCGCGATCGCGGTGGCGGCGAGCGGACCCTGGATCTCGGGCACGTCGGCGAGGATCACCGACATCGCTCCGGTGGCCTGCACGCTCATGAACACCGAGCCTGTGGTGAGGGCACCGGCGAACGTGCCGATCATGTAGGCGTTCAGCCCGAACAGCGGGTTGACGCCGGCGAGGACCCCGGCCGCCAGGCCGTCCGGCACGCTCTCGACGCCCAGCGCCACGCCGGCGACGATGTCCTTGCGCAGCGTCTTGCGTCCGCCGAAACGGCGCAGGTACGAGTGCAGGGGCGCGGGGATCCTCATGAGACGGTGCTCACACTGGGGCCCGCTCCGCGTGCTCGGTCGTCGTCGCCGGACGACGCAGTATCTCGACGAGCAGGAGCAGGACGATCACGCCGACCAGGGTCCACAGCACGCCGCCGATGGTGACGGGCCTGGTGAGGAAGAGGATCGCGACGGCACCGAGCACGATGATCACGCGCAGCGCGGACGCCGCACGATCGAGGAAGGCTCCGAAGGCGCCGGTGCTCAGCCCATATCGCTCGGCGGTCCTGCGCAGGGTGTCCTCGGTGTCCTGGCCGAGCCGTCGGAGCCTGCGCGCCGGACGCCATGGGCCGCTGAACCAGGCGCCGAGAGTGATGATCAGTGCCAGGACGGTGAGGGCCACGAGTGTCGAGTTCATCAGCTCGGTCACCTGGTCGAACACGACCGTTGCGGTCCCCGCCGGCATCACCGACGGGCTGACGGCTCCGATGAAGAACTGCTTGCCGATGCCGAAGCCGGCGAGCAGCGCGAGGAAGGCGATCGCGAGCCCGGCTCCGGTGGCGACCACGGCCCGCGGCCGACGGATCGAGAGCGCGATGCCGATCACGAGCACGCCGAGCACGACCCACGGCAGCCAGTATCCGGCGGCCGTGGCCACTTGATAGAGCGTGCGGATGAGCACGAACGAATCGGCCGTGGCCAGCGGGATGCTCTTCTCGATGTCCGGGATGGCATCGGCGAACCCGAAGCCGTTCTCGACCATGTAGTCCTTGACCTTGCTGACGACCACGCCGAGGTCGATGGCGATCGTGCCGTCGTCTCCGAGCGTGATCGCGGTGCCCTCCTGCCCCTGGATGATGGCGATGGCCCGTGAGTGCGTCTCACGCAGAGTCGTCTCCCACACATCGGCGAACACCTCGGAGGTCACGACCCTGTCGACCGCGTCGTTGATCACCCCGCGGATGCCCTGCGCAGCGGGAACCGTGAGCAGCTGGATCGCGCTCTCTGCGCGCGGCGGGAGGTCGAGCTGGGTCAGACCGTCGGCGAGGTCGTCGACGATGCCCTGGATGTCGAGGTTCTCGTCGATCGCGACCATCGCCTGATCGGAGATGTACGACTGCACCTGCGGGTTCTCGGCGAGCGGCGCGAACGTCGCGACGAATCGGTCGGTGTCGACGAGCTGGACGCGCGCCCACGTGCCGAGCACGGCGATGGGGGCGATGAGCACGGCGATGACGAGCAGGACACCGGCGACGATGCTGCGACCGTGCACGCGTCGCCGACGCGGCTTGGCCGCGCGCAGCGAGTCGTTCTCGGCCTCGAGCGCGGCGATCTTCGCGCGCAGTTCCGCGGTGTCCGTCTCGGCGGCCATGCTTCCCCCATCGATGTCTCTGCGGATCGCGCTGGCGGTCCGTGCTCCACTGTGCCGGGGTGCGTTCTGCACGGAGCGGTGCGCTCATCCCTCACGGGTGAGCGTAGCGCTCCCGAGAACCACGAGCTCGCGGGTCGAGCGCGTCATGGCGACGTAGCGGTCGACCGCGCCTTCGACGCCGCCGCCCCACTTCTCGGGGGCGATCAGCACGACGAGATCGAACTCCAGGCCCTTCGCGGTCTCCGGCGTGAGCGAGAGCACTCGGGGCGGTGCGGCCAGCGGTGCGCTGCCGATCACCGCAGCCGTGCCGTCCTCGTTCGCATCCAGCCAGGCTGCGAGGACCTCGTCCAGGTCGCTCAGCTCGCCGTGCCGTACGGGCACCCCGCTGTCGCGGATCGACGTGGGGACGTTCGCGTCGGGGATCGCCGCGCGGATCACGGATTCGGCCGCGGCCATGATCTCGGACGGCGTGCGGTAGTTCACCGTCAGAGACGAGACCCGGACGTCGCGCAGTCCGGCACGGGCGAGACGCGCCTGCCAGGTGTCGGTGAATCCGTGCCTGGCTTGGGCGCGGTCGCCGACGATCGTGAAGCTGCGCGAGGGGCAGCGGGCCAGGAGCATCTGCCATTCGGCGTCTGTGAGCTCCTGGGCCTCGTCGACGATGATGTGCGCGAAGGGCCCGGTCAGAGGATCCGACGCGACCGAAGGCAGCGTGTCGAGATCGTCCAGCGAGTTGCGCAGATCGTCGCCGCGGAGCATCGACATCAGGCCGAGATCGTTGTCGGAGCTCGCGATGAGATAGTCCGTGACGTCCTCCCGGTAGGCGCGTTCGGCCGCCAGCTGGGCGGTTCGCTTGCGCCGGATCCCCTCGGCGGCTGGGTCACCGACCAGGCGGTGGGCTGCGTCGAGGAACGGGAGATCGGATGCCGTCCACGCCGCGCCGCGGTCACGGAGGAGCGCGTCGATATCGGCATCCGCGAGCCACGGAGCGCAGCGACGCAGGAACGACGGGTCCGCCCACAGTGCGGCCACGAGCGCGGAGGGGTCGAGCAACGGCCAGGCGCGATCGAACGCCGCGGCCAGGGCGGTGTTCTGCGCGAGCACGGGGGCGAGCACGCGCTGCGGCGCCCGCACGCGTCGTGCCAGGATCTCGACGAGCGCGTTCCAGATATCCGGACGAGCGTCGTCGTGCGCGGTGCCGGGCTCCACCGCATCGAAGGCATCGGCCCAGTCGTCCGCACTGAGCGGGATGTCCGCCCACTCTGTCTCGACGATCATCCTCTGCTGCGGGGGGTGCTGATACGCGCGCACGGCGTTGCGCACGGCATCCAGCAGGCGCGCGTCGGCCTTGAGCGCGGCGACGCGGCTGTCGGCCTCGGCAGGCGCTGCGGCGCCTTCCGGTACCAGATCGCGCAGCGTGCACGTCTGCACGCCGTCCTCGCCGAGGCTCGGCAGCACGTCGTCCACGTAGGCGAGGTACGGCTCGTGAGGGCCGACGACGAGCACTCCGCCGCTGCCCTTCGCGATGCGCGGCTCCGCATAGAGCAGGTAGGCCGCGCGGTGCAGGGCGACCACCGTCTTGCCTGTGCCCGGGCCGCCATCGACGACGAGTGCCCCGTCCGATCCGGCGCGGATGATCGCATCCTGGTCGGACTGGATCGTGGCGAGCACGTCCCGCATGCGAGGGGAGCGGCTGGCGCCGAGGCTCGCGATGAAGGCGGATTGGTCATCCAGCGCCGCACGGTTCTCGAGTCCGTCTGCGGAGAAGACCTCGTCCCAGTAGTCGCTGATGCGCCGGCCGGTCCAGCGGTAGCGGCGGCGGCTGGCGAGTCCCATGGGGTCGCCATGGCTCGCGGCGAAGAACGGCTCGGACGCCGGGGCGCGCCAGTCGACCAGGAGCGGCTCGCCGTCGGCGTCCGACAGTCCGACGCGTCCGATGTAGACGGGTCGGCCGTGCTCGGGGACCATGCGTCCGAGGCACAGATCGATGCCGTAGCGCCGCAGGACGCTGAGGCGCGCGTTGAGCCGGTGGATCTCGAGGTCGCGCTCGACGGCGGCGCCGCCGACGCCGGCCGGAGCGTGCAGGACGGCATCCAAGCGGGCGGATGCCGAGGTGATCGCGTCCTCGAGCGTGGCGGCGATCCGGCCGAAGTGGTCGATGTCGTCGGCGATGAGCGTCGGCTCGGCCTTGGCGACGAGGCGTTCAGGGAGGTCGAAAACAGTGGGGGACAGGTGGTTCACGCGGGCTCCGATCGCACGCGCCGACCGGGTTTCGGCGGGCGCGACGGACCAGTATGCGCCCTGTGGGGGCCCTTGCCGCAAGCCCCCACCCCTCCGGTATCCTGGAAGTGCGGGCGGGGTGCTACCGGCGATCCTCAGGGGGAGCCGTCGAAGCGCGGACGACCAGTTCGGTGGGGAGCCGCGGCGGAGAGTCGGTCTCCTCTTCGCGAAGCAGGCTGAGCAGGGTGCGCGCCGCCGCTTCCCCCTTCGCGTCGACGTCCTGGCGCACCGTGGTCAGGGCGGGTGAGACGCGTGACGCTATCGGGTTGTCGTCGAAGCCGATGACGGACAACTGCTCCGGAACGAGGAGGCCACGAGCCTTCGCGCGCTCCATGACCTCGAGGGCTGCGAGGTCGGAGAAGGCCAGGACAGCGGTCGGTGGGGCATCGAGCATCCGCTCGATCCGCTCGCGCAGCAGGTCGTCGATCGCGAGGCCCGGGGTTCCGACGAGCATCGGATCGATTCCGGCCTGTGCGAGCGGGCGCATCCATCCGTCCATCCGCCCGGCGATCGTGGTCGATTCCGTGGCGAGCGAGATCGACGAGGCGGCGGCGCCGTCCGCGTCCAGCGCGGCCAGGATGATCGCGACGCGGGTGTGCCCCAGATCCACCAGGTGCTGGGCTGCCTGCCCGGCGCCTGTGGCGTTGTCGATGCCGATGTCTGGCACCCCTGGATGCGGCGAGCCCTCGACGTTCACGATCGGCAACCGCCGTTCCCGCAGTGCGGTGAATGCGGAGGTCGCTGGGTCGCACGAATACACGATGGCGCCGTCCATCGCGATGTCGCGGGCCGGCACCACGTCGTCGTCCTCGGAGGAGTGCAGCAGGACGAGGGAGTATCCGGCGTCGGCCAGTGAGCCGGCGACCGCGCGGACGAAGCCCACGGCGACATCGTCGGTGAACGCATCACGGGGGGAGTTCGTCAGCACCATGCCGATGACGCCGGTGCGTCCTCGAGCGAGCGCGCGGGCGGCGGGGTCGGGGCCCGCGTACCCCAGCTCGTCCGCGGCGCTGAGGATGCGCACGCGGAGGTCCTCGGACAGCTGGTCGGGACGGGAGAAGGCGTTGGAGACCGTCATGCGGCTCACTCCGACGTGCTCGGCGATCGTCTTGAGCGTCACTCGCGCCACCTCGACCACCTCCGTGCCCATTCTGCCCGACGGGAGGGGCGGCCCGGCCGAGATCAACACGGATCGGGCACACCGGCGGCGCGCTGGGGGTGTCGTGGCTCGATCGCCTCCGCCACACGATGGATGCCGCGTGCCAGCCGCGCTCGCACGCGCCTGAGCAGATCCGCTCTGGCCCGGGCGGCCATGGCGCGGTCCCGTGCGCGGAGCGCGTCGAGTCGTCGCTGGCGGTGAGCGTCGCGCGCAACGCCGTCTCGGGCGGCCCGGTGCTCGGCGAGAACAAGGGTCGTGATCGCCTGATGCTCCATCGGATTCCCTTTCTGTAGCGGTACAGAAGCGAGGGTACTGTACCGGTATAGAAAACGCCAGTGCCTGTGTGACGGGCATGATCGGCCTTCACCTGGGAAAATGGAGGCATGCACGCCTCCCGTCCATCGGAACCGCCTCTTCAGCGCAACGCGCTCGCGCCGGGCATCCTCGCCGCGATCGCCCTGTTCCTCTCTCCGCTCGTGCCCGACGGCCTCGGTGCGACGATCGTCCGATTCGTCGTGGCCATCCTGGCGCTCATCGTCGCGTGGTTCGCCATCCAGGCGGGGCAGTGGTGGTGGACGATCGTCTTCGTGGTCGTGGCCGTCTTCTGGAACCCGATCTTCCCGGTCGACGTGGAGTATGGAATCTGGGCCGCTGCGGCCGTCATCGGCGCGCTGCTCTTCCTCGCTGCGGGCGCCACGATCAAGTCTGCGCGGATCGAGTCGTAGCAGTGGAGTCTGTTCTCAGATTCCGGACCAGGGATGTGGGACGGGTGGAGGAGACCTGGCAGCAGTTCGTCCCCTCAGCGCAGCTGCAGCGCGCCGAACAGCGCGACTTCCGGTTCGACTGGGCATCGGCGTCTCTCCCCGGGGTGTCCGTGGTGCGCTACGAACTCGCCGCCGGGGTCGCCTCCGTCGTCGAGCCGCAGGACCAGATCCTCGCCTGTCGCGTGACAGGGGGCGGCGCGCAGGTGCACACGTCGAAAGGACCGCTGCCGCAGGACGCGGCATGGATCACCGACGGCCGACCGGTGAGCGCGCAGTGGGACGGTGCGGCGACCGTGCAGGCCCTCATCTTCGACCGGGAGGCGGCGCAGCTCGCGGCGCGCCAGATCTCGGGTGACGATCGGCTGGTTCTGACGGTTCGCGATGCGACGGTGCGGGATGCCGGCGCCGGGGACCTGTGGAATCGGACGTTCGAATACCTGCTGGGATCCCTCGGCTCGACCGCGACGTCGGACGAGCTGCTCAGGGCGTCCCTGGAGCGTCACGCCCTGAGCATGACCCTGACGGCCTTCCGGACGTCCTTTCGCGACACGATGGAGCATTCGCCGCAGACCAGGGCCGCCCCGGTCGCGGTGCGCCGCGCGCTGGCGTTCATCGACGCCAACGCGCACCTGCCCGTGACGGTCGACGACATCGCCCGGGCGGCGCACATGTCGACGCGTGGACTGCAGCGCGCGTTCCAGCGGGCGCTGGACATGTCGCCGGGGGAGGTGCTTCGGCGTGCGCGGCTCGCCGGTGCGCGTCGCGACCTGGAGCAGACGGATGAACCGGTGGCGGCGATCGCTCGCCGCTGGGGCTTCTCGCATCCGTCCCGATTCGCGGCGTATTACCGCGCCGAGTTCGGGGTGCTGCCCGGGGGTGCGGCCCGCCGCGGCCGCTGAGAGCCGTTCCTCATGACATTCTGCGCACCATATGCGTCGGCAGATGGATGCTGCGCCCTGCGGTGGCGCTGGTGCGCGTGATCCGGCCATAGCCTGGCGCGATGGGACAACTGCACTACGGTGACGAGGCGAAGCCGATCTTCATCGAAGACCGTGCGCTCGCGCATCTGAAGGTCGTCATCGCGACGAAGCTGCGCCGCAATGAGAGCTTCACGCTGTCGTGGCGCCACCCGGAGGGGGAGCCTGCGGGGCGATCGACGCTCTGGCTGCACCCGTCGATTCCCCTGCGTTTCGTGTTCGAGGACCCGGAGCCGCCGGAACTCAGCCCAGCGTGGGTCGCCGACCTCGCGAACTCCGCGAACTCGACCGGAGGGATCATGCTCGTCGAAGAGCATCTCGAAACCGTCGGCTGAGTGCCCTCGGCGGGTGAGAAGCTATAAGGATGAGCTCCACCACTGATGCGGACGCGCTGACCGACGCCGAAGTGCGACGGATCGCGGCCGATTTCCCGATCCTGGAGACCTCGGTGAACGGGCATCCGCTCGTCTATCTCGACTCCGGGGCCACCTCGCAGCGCCCGCTGGCCGTGCTGGACGCGGAGCGCGAATATCTGCTGAGCATGAACGCCGCGGTGCACCGCGGCGCGCACACGCTCGCCGCGGAGGCCACGGAGGTCTTCGAGGACGCCAGGGCGACCGTCGCAGGGTTCGTCGGCGCGGACGAGGGCGAGCTGGTGTGGACCTCGAACGCGACCGAAGCCGTCAACCTCGTCGCATACGCCATCTCGAACGCCTCGATCGGACGCGGCGGGGCGGCCGCCGAATCGCTGCGGATCGGTCGAGGCGACGAGATCGTCACGACCGAGATGGAGCATCACGCGAATCTCATCCCCTGGCAGGAGCTCGCCGCGCGCACGGGTGCGAACCTGCGGGTGATCCCTGTCGATGACGACGGGGCGCTGCGGCTCGACGAGCTCTCCTCGTACATCACCGAGCGCACGCGCCTCGTCGCCGCGACGCACGTCTCGAACGTGCTGGGCGTCGTGAACCCGATCGGACGTCTGGTCGCGGCCGCGCGCGAGGTCGGAGCTCTCTTCCTGCTCGACGCCTGCCAGTCGGTGCCGCATCTGCCGGTCGACGTGCGGGCGCTGGACGTGGACTTCGCGGTGTTCTCGGGGCACAAGATGCTGGGGCCGACCGGCATCGGTGCCCTGTACGGACGCCGATCGCTGCTCGAGGCGATGCCGCCGTTCCTGACCGGCGGGTCGATGATCACGACGGTGTCGCCGTTCGAGGCCGAGTACCTCCCGCCGCCGCAGCGCTTCGAGGCCGGCACGCAGCGCGTGTCGCAGGCGATCGCGCTCGCCGCGGCCGTGCGCTACCTGGACGGGATCGGGATGCCGCGGGTCGCCGCCCACGAGACCGAACTGGGGCACCGCCTGGTGGACGGACTCGCCGCCATCGACGGTGTTCGAGTGCTCGGCGCCGGCATCGACCTGCCGCGGGTCGGACTGGCGAGCATCGATGTGGCCGGCATCCATTCGCACGATCTCGGCCAGTTCCTCGACGACCGCGGCATCGCTGTGCGTGTCGGGCATCACTGCGCTCAGCCGCTGCACCGCCGCCTCGGGGTCACCTCCTCGACGCGGGCCAGCACCTACCTCTACAACACGGCCGACGATGTGGATGCCGCGATCGACGGCGTCAGCGCGGCCATCGATTTCTTCGGGAGGATCCGATGAGTTCGTCCGATCTGCAGAACCTGTACCAGGAGCTCATCCTGGACCACTCCCGCACGCCGCACGGGTACGGGCTGCGCGGCGAGGTGCCGTCCCAGTCGCACCAGGTGAACCCGACCTGCGGCGACGAGATCACCCTGCAGGTGCATCGCGCCCACGACGGCACGATCGAGGCGATCGCGTGGGAGGGACACGGCTGCGCGATCTCGCAGGCATCCGCCTCCCTGTTCGCAGAGCTCGTCGAGGGGATGCCGCAGGTCGACGTCGAGCGCCGCATCGATGCGTTCCGCGAGGCCATGCGCTCGCGCGGCAAGATCGAGCCGGACCCCGAGCTGCTCGGAGACGCGGCCGCACTGGGTGGCGTCTCCCGCTACGTCGCCAGGGTGAAGTGCGCGATGCTCGCGTGGGTCGCCGCCGAGGACGCGCTGCGCAAGCTCGAGGCCTGAGGGCGTCTACGCGACCGTTTTCTCGTCGCGGTGCCGTCGCACCGGGCGTTCGGCGGGGATGCCACCGGAGAACAGCAGCGACAGCAGGCTGATGCCGATCAGCCCGACGAACGCCACACGCAGCGAGACCAGTTGCGATTCGCGGTAGATCTCTGCGAGTGCGGCGGCGTCGCCTTCGTCCAGGCCCGCTTCCGCTGCCAGATCGTCGACGTCGGCGGCCGGCACGATGGTGACCCCGGACTCCGTCGCGGCGACGACGACCGCCCTGGTCTCTTCGGGAAGGCTGCTTTCCGCCACGCCGGAGGTGAACGACGTCGACAGCGCGCCGATCAGCACCGAGCCGATCAGCGCGGTTCCCAGCGACGAGCCGAGGTTCTGGAAGACACCCTGCAGCCCGCCGACTTCGCTGGTCTCCTTCTCGGTGACGCTCGACATGTTGACGTTGCCCAGCTGGGAGGCGAGCAGACCCAGCGCGCCGCCGGCCAGGAACATCCCGAGGGCGAAAAGACCGCTGCGCAGATCCTCGGTGGCGGCGCCGAGCAGCAGCAGGGCGCTGCCGACGAGTACGAGCTGACCGATCCGTACGATGCGTCGGGGCGACCACAGCGCGGACAATCGGGTCCCGATGATGGAGAACAGGATCAGCGAGATCGACAGCGGGAAGATCTTGATCCCGGTCTCCAGAGCGTCCAGGCCGAGGGTCATCTGCAGATACACCGGCACCATGAAGAACAGCCCCGCGGTGACGGCGTACTGCGCACCGAGCACCGAGAGTCCGCTGCGCAGCGGCGTGATCGAGAACAGCTCGACGTGCAGGAGCGGCGAGCGGCCGCGCACGACCAGCCGTCGTTGACGCCCGACGAACAGTGCGATGAGCGCTCCGCCCGCTCCGATGCACCAAGTGGTCAGGGAGACGCCCAGCGGAGCGATCGGGGTACCAGCGATCACGGGCACGTGCAGCGGGATGATCCAGCCCCAGGTCTTGCTCTGCAGCATCCCGAACACGACGAGCACCAGTCCGGCGGAGGACAACAGGATGCTGAGGGCGTCGATCCGCACTCTCTGACGTTCGGTCCGATCGGTGATGATGCGTGCGAAGAGGACGACACCGAGCATGATCACGACTTCGGCGACGAAGACGTAGCGCCAGTCGAAGTAGGTCGTCACGAACCCGCCGATGAGTGGGCCGGCTGCGACGGCGGCCCCTGAAACCGCCCCGATCACGGCGAACGCGGTGACCCGTTCACGTCCGCGGTAGTTGTCCGCCACGAGGGCTGCGATCGCAGGGATCACCAGCACGGCGCCGAGCCCCTCGACGACCGACCAGCCGAGGAAGAGCATCTGCACGTTCGGACTCAGCGCCGTGATGAGAGAACCGATCGCATACACGCAGGATCCGATCACGAAGGCCCGGCGTCTGCCCCAGACATCGCCCAGCTTCGCTCCGAGCAGCATGAATGCGGCCATCGTCAGGGTGTAGAAGGTGATCGCCGCCTGCATCGCCGCCACGCTCGTGTCGAGGTCGTCGACGACGGTGGAGATCGAGACGTTCATCACCGTCCCGTCCAGCACCATGACGAACTGTGCAAGGCCGAGCACGATGACGACGTTCCATTTCTTCACGATGCATCCTTCTCGGGTTGGGAGGGGCCGGGCTCGGGTGACGCATCGTCGACGTCCGTCGACCTGCGCGCACCGCGCATGATCCGCGCGACCGCGGTGATGAGGAAGAGCTGGCCGGTGATCGCTTCGGCGACGGCGACGCTCTGCACACCGGGCCCGACCGGCACGATGTTGCCGAAACCGGTGGTCGTGAGGGTGGTGAACGAGAAGAACAGCTGTGCCGACAGCGAATCGGGACTCGCGTCGCCGAAGATCGGGCTGTCGCCGACCAGGCCGATCAGGTTGTAGACGAAGGTGAAGAACATCCCCACCAGGGCATATGCCGTCAGAGCGGCCAGGAGGGCCTCGAGATCGAGTCCGCGTCGGTGCACCTGGTGCGCGATGATCGCCGCCGGTGCGATGAGGAATGCGATCGCGGATGCCGCGGAGAGCGCGATGTCGAGCGCATGTCCACGCGTGCCGAGGATCTGGACGACGAGCGCGCCTGCTCCGGCTGCGCCGAGGACGAACCAGGCGGACCGTTGCACGATGTGCGCGGCATCCGTGACACGAAGTGTCACCGCGACCGTGATGAGTTGGACGAGAAAGGCGATCGGGCTCGGGTCGGTCGTGGACTGCGCCGCGCACAGGCCGTAGGAGATGACGAGCAGAACGAGCACCGGCCAGTAGCCCGTGCGCCACCCCGACCCTGGACCGGCGACGGTGTCGATCCATCTGCCCATCGCTCCACGGCCCGCCGTGCTCCGCCGCATGCCCGCTCCTCGCTGCCGGTGAATGTCGCGAGGCTGTCATCGGCGATCTGAGGTGAGTATCGCAGTCCGGGGGCCGATGTTCCAGATGCTTCAGGAAGTTTCTCGCGTCGCATATGACGTCGTGTTTCGTCGCGTGAAGCGACGTGTCGTCGGCTGGTGACGGCGCACGGTGACGCGCGGATGCTGGTGCCATGACCAATCTCGTCAGCCCGGCGCAGCTGATCCATCTTCAGCGACGCGCCGAACACGGTGAGGGTCCGCCGGTGCGGGTGCTCGATGTGCGCTGGCGCCTGGACCGGCCGGAGGGAAGACCGGAGTACGTCCGCGCGCATCTGCCTGACGCCGTGTACGTCGACCTCGAGCACGAGCTCGCCGATCGCGGGCAGCCGGAGCGCGGGCGACACCCGCTCCCCTCCCTGGAGAGGCTGCAGAGCGCCGCTCGCGGCTGGGGGCTGAACGCCGATCACATCGCGGTCGCGTACGACGACAACCGCGGCGTCGCCGCGGCGCGACTGTGGTGGCTGCTGCGCCGCGCTGGGGTCGATGTGCGTCTGCTCGACGGCGGCATCCGCGGGTGGATTGCGGAAGGGCTGCCGTTGGACGCAGGCGATGTGCTGCCGGAACCCGGCGATGTGGTGCTCTTCGGCTCCGACGACG
The DNA here is from genome assembly GCF_042267585.1 of Microbacterium sp. NPDC056234. Lineage (NCBI taxonomy): Bacteria > Bacillati > Actinomycetota > Actinomycetes > Micrococcales > Microbacteriaceae > Microbacterium > Microbacterium sp. NPDC056234. Next base: position 231,804 of record NZ_JBHJTE010000003.1, on the reverse strand, counting down.
GGCGCCTCGAACTCGGCGAGGTCGAGGCGTTCACGCGCTCGGGCGTGCTGCTCGACGTCCGAACCCCTGAGCAGTACAGCGGAACGCAGACCTCGCTGGATCCGGTCGGCGGCCACATCCCCGGTGCGGTCAATCTGCCGGCGATGGCGGTCGTCGACGGGGACGGTCGGCTGCGGCATCCTGACGCCCTGCGTCGCATCTTCGGCAGCGTGGGCATCCGACCGGACACACAGGTGGCGGTGTACTGCGGCTCCGGCGTCGCGGCGATGCACACGGCGCTCGCGCTCGACCAGGCCGGGATACGCGCGGCAGTGTATCCAGGATCGTGGAGCGAATGGTCGAACCACCGCGGACTGCCGGTCGCGATCGGCATCCTCCCGAACGGGCGAGTCACCGCGGTCTGACGCGGAGGTGTACCGAGCGAGGTGCGCGCGGCGCTGCCGAATGGGATACCAAAAGGTGGTGCAATCCCCGGTCAGGTGGGAGAATCCATCCATGACGGGGGCTGTGAGCGCGGAGTTGGAGTCGGTGCGGGTGACGCGCCTGCTTCGCGAGGACATCGTGCTCGGGCGACGAGCGCCCGGCTCCCGCCTGGTCGAGCGCGACATCGCGGCCGAACTGAACGTCTCCCGGCTGCCGGTGCGAGAGGCGATCCGCAGCCTGGTCGTGGAGGGGATCGTCACCACTCGTCCGCGGACGTGGGCCGTCGTGAAGGAGTTCACGGCGCAGGACGTGCAGGACGTCGCGGAAGTGCGCGAAGCTTTCGAGACTCTGACCTTCCAGTTGGCCGCGCAGCGGCACGACGCGGCGGGACTGGCGCGGCTGCGCGAAGCACTCGATCGGGAGGCGGCGAGCGCCCGTCGCGGAGACTTCGATGCCGGGCGACTGGCCGCCGGCGATTTCCACACCTGCGCGGCGGATCTCACCGGGAACGAGATGCTCCGCGAGATGCTTCAGGTGTTCTCGACCCGGTTGCGTTGGCTCTTCGGGCAGCATGAGGACCTCGACGAGATGGTGATCGAACATGAGGTGCTCTTCGACGCGGTGGCGGCGCGCGACGTCGAACTGCTGGGCGTTCTCGTTCCGCGGCATCTCGCGCGCGGCAGGGCGCTCGCCGAACGACGGCTGCGCGAACGCACCGAATCCGCGGTCTGAGCAGTGCGCGCGTCACGAGTGCTGCCGTTCGCCATCGGCGGGCTCCTGCTCGTCGCCGGCGCCGGCATGGTCGTCCTGGTGGATCAGCAGCGGCAGGATGCCGAGCCGCACGGGTACTCGGTCCGCGCGGCCGAGTCGGAGATGGTCGAGACTCTCGCGGGGATGCGCGTCGCTGTCACCGAGCTGAAGACGACGATCGTCGCGGTCATCCAGGCCCGTCCGCCCGAGGCTCCGAAGGGGCGGTGGGTGCGGGTCGCCTCGCTGCAGGGGGCTGAGCCGGACGGTCATTCCCGCGTGCGGGCGGCGCTGGATCTGGTCGGCGGCGAGGACGTCGGCCTGGAGGCGTCCTCGTCGTGCGCAGGTGGCACGGCAGCGGCCTGCGCCAACAGCGACGGCTACATCAAATACAGCGCTGAGGTCGCGACCTGGAGCGACAGCCGTCTGCAGTGGGCCATGGCGCACGAGCTCGCGCACATCCATCAGTTCCGCGTGTGGGGAGCGCTGAACGATTCCGGTGCGTACCAGGAGCTGTTCGGCGGTGACCCGGAGCTGCTGGCGAACTGCATGGCGCTGGTGCGCGGGTATGCGGGGGCGGTCGGATGCGACTCGGATCAGCAGGCCTGGGCGTCCGGAGTCTGGGTCGGCGTCGTGCGGTGACCTCGTGCCGGTACGATTTCAGGAAGGAGGTCGACGTGGGTCGCACAGCGGATGCCATCGCGGAAGGCGTGGCGATCGCCACCGCCGCGACCCGGCTGGCTGTGAAGAACCACATCCTCGTCGGGACCATCGCACAGGGTGGTGTCTTCGACACGGATCGTTACCTCCAGGACGCCCGTGAGGCTCTGCTCGCGATGGCGAAGGAGTCGGAGGACGCGGCCGAGCTCGTGACCCAGTGGCGCAAGCGCGCCAGGGGTCGGCATTCGGATCCCTCCGGCACGCACGACTACCGTGATCGCGACGTGCGCAACCTGCGTCGACGTGCGCGACAGTCCACCGGCGTGGCCACCCGGCTGCGCGCGATGGCCGAGGACGACGCGAAGATGCGGGCACTGGTCGAGGAGGCCAGGGCGGCCGCGTGGGCCGACGTGCGGCACAATCTCGACCGCCGGCTGCGCGTCGAGGGCATGCGCCCGGACCAGGACCCGGAGTACGAGACGATGCGCGAAGCGCGCATGCAGGCGCTGCGTCTCGTCGATCTGCAGGCGCTCTCCTCGGAGCAGCGAGCGCGCCGGAAGCGCGAGTCCGAATCGGCCTGACGCTCGATTCGCCCCGGCGCTGATCCTCATGTATTCTTGACGACGGCCCGGAAAGCGTTCTGCGGAACAGGCCATGCGCCCGTAGCTCAATGGATAGAGCATCTGACTACGGATCAGAAGGTTAGGGGTTCGAGTCCCTTCGGGCGCACACTGTGTTGAGACAGTACGGAAACCCTCGTCGTGCAAGCGGCGGGGGTTTTCGCTTTGGTGCTGCGGGTCACGATCGTGAGCGTAGCCTGGACAGGTGACAGCGTACGTCTCGGCCTTCGATCTCTTCTCCATCGGCGTGGGGCCGTCCAGCTCTCACACCGTCGGTCCGATGCGAGCGGCGCTCGACTTCGTCCGTCGCACTCCACTGGATGCTGTGGCGCGCGTCACGTGCACGCTGTACGGCTCTCTCGGCGCGACGGGCATCGGTCACGGCACACCGGATGCCGTCGTCGCCGGGCTCCGCGGGCTGAGCCCGGACACGTGCGATCCGGCGCAGGTGCGGCGGGCGTGGGCGTCGTATCCCGAGGGGGCGCCGCTGCTGCTCGGCGGCACGACACTGGTCGCCTTCCATAAGGAGGACATCGCCTTCGCTCCGCGGACCCGGCTGCCTGGGCATCCGAACGCCATGACCATCGTCGCGCACGACGCGGATGCGGCAGTCATCGCCGAGGAGACGTACTACTCCGTGGGCGGCGGATTCATCCGCCGCGACGGAGAGGACGCGCCCATCGCCCGGAGCGACCTGCCGTTCGCGTATCGCGATGCCGCCGGCCTGCTCGAGCTGTGCGACGAGCACGGACTGACCATCGCCGAGCTCGCGCGACGCAACGAGACCGCTCTGCGGCCCGAGGAGGAGGTCGCCGCCGGGCTCGACGCCATCTGGGATGCGATGGCCGGATGCGTGGATGCCGGTCTGCATGCGGACGGCGTGCTCCCCGGCATCCTGAAGGTGAAGCGCAGGGCCGCGGCGATCCGCGCACAGCTGGAGGCGGCCGAGGCCGACAGCGGGCGCGAGATCCCCGGCGAGTGGCTCGGAGCCTTCGCGCTCGCAGTGAACGAGGAGAACGCGGCAGGTGGACGGGTCGTGACCGCGCCCACGAATGGCGCGGCGGGCATCCTCCCCGCCGTCGCGATGTACTGGTGGCGCTTCCTCGCCGACTCCGGCCTCGGCTCCGGGAATGCGGTGACGCCGCACGGCGAACTGGTCGGCAGTGCGCTGCTGCAGTCGCCGACCGAGCCCGCCGACACCCACGTGCTCGATGAAAAGTCGATCGCGGATGCGAACCGACGCCGGGGCATCCGGCGGTTCCTGCTGACGGCGACCGCGCTCGGCTCCCTGTTCAAGGCGAACGCGTCGATCTCCGGTGCGGAGGGCGGGTGCCAGGCCGAGGTCGGATCGGCGTGCGCCATGGCAGCCGGCGGCCTCACCGCAGTGATGGGCGGTACGAACCGGCAGATCGAGAACGCCGCCGAGATCGCGATGGAGCATCATCTGGGTCTGACATGCGATCCGATCGGAGGGCTGGTGCAGATCCCGTGCATCGAGCGGAACGCGATCGCGGCATCCACTGCGGTGACAGCCGCACGGCTCGCGCTGCGGGGCGACGGGCAGCACTACGTCTCGCTGGATGCCGTGGTGGAGACCATGCGGCAGACAGGGCTGGACATGTCGACGAAGTACAAGGAGACCAGCGAGGGCGGGCTCGCGGTCAATGTGATCGAGTGCTGATGGACTCGATCTGGGAGCCGGGGAGCCGGCGCCGACGAGAGCAGCCGGTGGTGTCGGTGCAGCCTGCCGACGACGCGCCGGCCACCGGCGGCCGGTGGCCGGCGAGCATCCCGGCGGTCGCGCAGGTGCTGCGGGACGGAATCGACCTCGCGCCGGGGGTCACGTTCCTCGTCGGCGAAAACGGCAGCGGCAAGTCCACCATCGTCGAGGGAGTGGCGATCGCGTACGGGCTGTCGCCGGAGGGCGGGTCCAGGAACGCGATGCACAGCACGCGACCGACTGAGTCGCCGCTGTCCGACTGGCTGCGGCTGCAGCGCGGCGTCGGCGCGAGCCGCTGGGGCTTCTTCCTCCGGGCCGAGACGATGCACTCGTTCTACACCTACCTCGAGGCGAACCCGTCCACGAGCGGGCCGGACGTGCCGTTCCACGAGATGAGTCACGGCGAGTCGTTCCTCGCGATTCTGGAGAGCCGATTCGACGAGCCGGGCTTCTACTGCCTCGACGAGCCGGAAGCGGCGCTGTCGTTCCAATCCACCCTGGCGCTGATAGCGGTGCTGCAGCGGATCGTCGACGAAGGCGGTCAGGTGCTGTGCGCGACGCATTCGCCGGTGCTGGCCTCGCTGCCGGGCGCGCGCATCCTCGAGGTCGGCGAGTGGGGCATCCGGCCGGCGGAATGGGAGGATCTCGAGCTCGTGACGCACTGGCGATCGTTCCTCGACGCACCGACGCGCTACCTGCGTCATCTGCTCGACGGGTGACGCGGTCGAACCCGTAGTGTGGCCGATATGACCGAGCAGTCCGCACCCAGGCGTCGCGGCAGGCCGCGGGGGAGATCGGATTCGCGGGCGCGCATCATCGCGGCCGCGGTCGACGAGTTCGGCGAGCGGGGATACGACGGCTCGACGATCAGGTCGATCGCGGCAGGGGCGGGCGTCGACGCGGCGCTCGTGCATCACTACTTCGGTACGAAGGCCGACCTGTTCGCGGAGGCGGTCGGGATTCCGCTGCGTCCGGACGTGGATGTTCCGGCCATCGTCGCCGGACCGCGCGACGAGGTCGGAGAGCGTCTCGTGCGCTACGTTCTCGAGGCGTTCGAGGACCCCGACGTCCAGCGCCGCGGGGTGATGCTGATGCGCACCGCCATCGGCAGCCGCCTGACCACACCATTGCTGGCAGGATTTCTCTCCCGAGAACTGATCGGACGCATCGCACGGGCGCTGGACGTGCCGGATGCCGAGTTGCGGGCGAGCCTGGTCGCCTCGCAGATCGCCGGCCTGCTGCTGACCAGGTACGTGCTGAAGCTCTCGGCGCTGTCCGCGGCGTCCGTCGATGATCTGGTCGAGCGGATCGGCCCGACCGTGCAGCGTTACCTCTTCGACTGACGGGGGCTTGACGAGCGCGGCGCCGGGGACCACAATTCATCGCATGATGAATAATGCGGTCGAGATCGTCGACCTCCGCGTGCGACGGGGGAAGGCGCAGGTCTTCGACGGGGTAGACCTGAGCATCCCGCGCGGGGAGATCACGGGACTTCTCGGACCGTCCGGATGCGGGAAGACGACGCTCATGCGAGCGATCGTCGGCGTGCAGCGGATCGCGGCGGGTGCTGTCACCGTGCTGGGGGAGCCGGGCGGGTCGCGGACGCTCCGGGATCGCGTCGCCTACGGCACGCAGGGTGCGGCCGTGTACGGGGATCTCAGCGTGCGGCAGAATCTGAGCTACATCGCCGGACTGCTCGATGCGCCGCGCGGCGATGTCGATCGGGTCATCGATGAGGTGGGACTGCGCGCGCAGGCGGGGCAGATCGTCGACTCTCTGAGCGGCGGACAGGAGACGCGGGTGTCTCTCGCGATGGCACTTCTGGGCGCTCCCGAGCTGATCGTGCTGGACGAGCCGACGGTGGGGCTCGATCCCGTGCTGCGGGCCGAGCTGTGGGGCCTGTTCCGCGGGCTCGCCGACCGCGGCGTCACGATGATCGTGTCCAGTCACGTGATGGATGAGGCGCTGCGCTGCGACCGGCTGCTGCTCATGCGCGCCGGGAGGATCATCGCGGACACGACGCCATCCGCGCTGCTGGAGGACACCGGCGCGGAGGATCCGGAAGCCGCGTTCCTCGCGCTGATCGAACGGGATCAGCGCGAGCATCCGATCTCGCGCAGGTCGATGCGTGGGGAGGCGGGAGAGTGAACGGTCGGCGACTGTTCGTCACGGCCGGCCGGGTGCTGACGCAACTGCGGCACGATCCGCGCTCGATCGCGCTGATGCTCATCGCGCCGAGCCTGCTGGTCGGCCTGTTCGCGTGGCTGTTCAGCGACCAGGAAGGCGTGTTCGATCAGTTCGGCGGTGCGATCCTCGCGTTGTTCCCCTTCATCGTGATGTTCCTGATCACCTCGATCACGACGCTGCGCGAGCGTCGCTCCGGGACGCTGGAGCGACTGATGACGACGCCGCTCGGCAAGGCGGATTTCATCCTCGGATACGCTCTGGCTTTCGGCACGATGGCGCTGCTGCAGGCCGGGATCACCGTGTCGTTCGCGGTGTGGATCTGCGGTCTGGACGTGGACGGTCCGCTCTGGCAGCTCGGACTGGTGGCGATCGTGGATGCCCTGCTCGGCACGGCACTCGGGTTGCTGGCCAGCGCGTTCGCGCAGACCGAGTTCCAGGCGGTGCAGTTCATGCCGCTGCTGGTCTTCCCGCAGATCATCCTCGGCGGCCTGTTCATGCCGCGCGACGAGATGCCGGATGTCCTGTACGCGATCTCGGACTGGCTGCCGCTGAGCTACGCGATCGACACGATCAATGCCGTCGCCGCGGGCGACGAGGGCTGGGATGTGTTCGCTCCGCTGCTGATCGTCGTGGCGTTCGCCGTCGGAGCGCTGGTGCTGGCATCCCTCACGCTCCGTCGCCGGACGCCGTGAGACGACGGAGGCGCCGGCCGCTTTCGCGACCGGCGCCTCCGGATGCTCACTCCGCCGACGCGGGCGGCGGGGGAGTGACGGGCGAATCGACCGCCTTCACCCTCTTCTTGGTCGCGGTGGGTGCGGTGGCGGGGGCCTGCGCTTGCGCCTGGGCGACGCCTTCGCCGATGCCGCGACCGACGGCCTGGCCCTGGATGATCGCGGCGAGATCGAGGCCGGTGGCCGCGCTCACGCTGTCGAACACGGACTTCAGCGCCTTGGCGCTGTCGCCGCCGATGACGCTGGATGCGCCGTCTTCGCCCGAGGTGCCGCCGATGATCGAGACGTTGCCGATCGCCGCGTAGCCCTTGGAGAACTCGCCCATGATGGTCGGCAGCACGTCGATCACGCGCTGCGAGAGGAACGCGTCCTGGTTGGAGGCGATGGCCTTCGCTTCGGCCTCGACCGCGGCCGCGCGGGCTTCACCCTCGGCGCGGATGGCGTCGGCTTCCGCGTTGGCGCGCAGACGGCGGGCCTCTGCCTCAGCTTCGGCGAGGGCGCGAAGCGCGGCTGCTTCACCCTCTGCCTTGGCCTGGGCCGCGGTCGCTTCACCCTGGGCGCGGGCCTCGTCGGCCTGCGCCTGCTGCTCGGCGATGCGCGTTCGTGCCTCGGCCTGCTTGACCTGCTCGATCGCGGCGGCCTCCGCGGCGCGTTCACGTGTGTAGAGCTCGGCCTGCGCGCGGGTCTCGGCCTCGTAGCGCTGCGCGTCGGCGACGCGCTTGACGTCGGCATCCAGCTGGGCCTGCTTGTTCTCGGCCTGCTGCTGCAGGACGGCCTGTTCCGCCTGAGCCCTGGCCAGGTACTCTGCCTGCTCGGCTTCGGCGCGGGCGCGGCCGATGCCGGCGTCCGCGTTGGCGGTGTTCGTGTCGAGCGCGGTCTGCTCGATCAGGTTGGCTTCCTTGTTGGCGATGTTCTTCTGGTTGATCGCGCGGTCGGCGTTGGTCTGCGAGATCTCGGCGGCCTGGCGCTTGGCCTGGATCTCGGGGGCGCCGAGGGACTGGATGTAGCCGACGGCGTCGGTGATGCCCTTGATCTGGAAAGAATCGAGGATCAGCCCCTGCTCGGCGAGCTCCTGCGAGACGTCGGCTGCGATCTGGTCGGAGAACTTCTTTCGCTCTCGCATGAGCTCCACGACCGACAGGGTGGCGACGATACCGCGGAGGGCGCCCTCGAGCTGCTCCGTGGTGAACTGCTCGATCGCGGCATCCTGCGATGCGAAGCGTTCGGCGGCGCGGCGGACGTAGAGGGGGTCGGAGCCGATCTTCACGATCGCGACGCCGTCGACGTTGAGCGTGACGCTGTCGAGCGACTGCGCTTCGGCGTTGAGCGAGACCTGGCGCGAGCGCAGCGAGATGATCTCGTGGCGCTGGGTGATCGGGTTGACCAGCGACTTTCCGTTCACGATGACCGTGACGGGGGACTCGGACATCTCCGAGCTGCTGGTGCCGTCGGCGGCGACGACCGCGCGCTGCACCTTCTGCTTGCGTCCCGAGATGACGAGCGCTTCGTCGGCGCGTGCGACCTTGATCCAGCTGCGTGCGAACAGCAGCGCGATCAGCGCGAAGACGATCAGGATCACAACCCCGATGCCGACGAGAACGAGGATGCCGACGATTCCGGCGAGCTCCATGTTGTATGTCCCTCCCAGCCGATCGCGGTCGTCGCGATGGCTACATATGGTGTCGACTATGCCAGATGGCTCGTCGGGGTGTTGCCTTCGGGCTGCTGCCAGCTGTCGCATGCGGGTGCACGCGTGCGGGTGTGTGGTCAGGCGGCGAGGGTGTAGCGGGCGGTGCCGCCGAGGCGTGGGGTGCGGGTGGGGTCGACGTGTGGGGGTGGGATGAACCAGACGCGCGCGGCCGCGCCGGTGCCGGTGGTGCGGATGTCCCATCCGTTGTCGTGGATGCGGTGGTGGCAGTTTTCGCAGAGCAGCACGCCGCGATTGAGGTCGGTGGTGCCGTTGTCTCGGTGCCACCAGTCGATGTGGTGGGCGCGGGTCATGGAGGGTGGGAGGGTGCACATGGCGCATCCGCCGTCTCGTTCGACGAGGGCGAGGCGTTGCGCCCGGGTGAAGAAGCGTTTCTCGCGTCCCCAGTCGAGGGGTTCGCTGTCGGTGCCGAGGACGGCGGGGATGACGCCACCGGAGGCGGCCATCCGCCTCACGGTGCCGATGCTGATGGGCTGATCGACCCCGTCGATGGTGGCGTATCCGGTGCCGGTGGTGAGGTCGTCGAGTCCGACCCGGACGATGACGGTCGCTCCGGCGAGGGCGGGGGCGTTGTTATCGCAGCCGAGGCCGTGTGCGCAGAGGGCGGCGAGTCCGTCGGCCTGGAGTTGCGCGATCGTGCGCCGGTCGGCGTCGGGGGCGTCGGGGTCGAGTGCCCGCGCGCGGGCGTTGAACACGGCGGTGACGTACCCCTCGAGCGCTGCTTTGATGGGGGCCCCGGTGGCGATGTCGATGTCGCCGTCGAGGTGCAGGCGTCCGTCGCGCTCGTACATCACGAGGGAATTCTGCGCCCTGGCGGCTTCTTCCCGCGGGGCGACACCGTCCGGATCCAGGAAAGCTTCCGCACGGGTGGTGAGGGTGCGCACCTCGTTGAGCGACAACCCCGCCGCTTTCTCCGCCAGCAATGCTTCGGCCTGACCGATCCGGTCGGCGTCGATCTTCATCCGGACCCGGTCCAGCAGGTCGATGATCAGCCCGGCCGCGGGTGCTCCGATCGAGCCCGCACCCAATGCCGCCTGCACGGCGGGGTACTTCGCCGGCAAAGGGGCCCCGAGCAGATCGCTGCGCGGCGCGGTCGCCTCCCCGACTTTCACCAGCCGCGACGCGTCCCCGGCCGAACGTCCTGTCACGGTCGCGACAAGCTGGGTGGCGTTGCGGAACCCCTGCTCCTTCGCCAATGACTCCGCGCCGAGCTCACGGCGCGACTCGTACGCGATCCGGGCGGCGACCTCCGCCTCCAGCCCGTCCACGACCCGGTGAAGAACCCCGAGCATGGTGTTCGCCGCGACCAGCCCCGCCCGGTCGAGATCCCCCGCATGCCCAGCATCCGCCCACACTCCATCGAGGCGGGAAACAGCCTCGTGCAGAGCATCCAGATGCGTCGTCGACATGCCTCCAGAATACCAACCCGCCGTCGGAAAGGGAAGATATGTTCGAAAGAAATCTTCGAAGCCGAAGCTGGTCTCACTGGCGTCGCAAGCGCTCCGTCAGTTCGAGGAGGGTGCGCAGCTCGTCTTCGTCGAGCGTGGACATGCGCTCTGCGATGGATCGTCCATGGATGGTGGCGATGCGGCGGAACGCCCGTGCGCCGGCATCCGTCGCGCGGATCAGGGCGCCGCGTCCGTCCTCGGGGTCGGGGTGCTTGGTCACGAGGCCTCTGGTCACCATGCGGTCGATCAGCCGAGACACGCTGGGCTGGCTGATGAGCATGTTCTGCGTGACGTCGCGCAGCCGCGCCGTCATCTCGGGCCCGCGGGTGACGGTGAGGAGCACGTCGTACTCACCCTGGGCGAGATCCGATCCATCGAAGTCCGCGGCCATCTCGGAGAACAGTTCGTGCTGGGCGCGAAAGAGGCTCTCCCACGCGGCGATGGCGAGGTTCCGGTCGGTCACGATCTCAGCGTAGCGGCAACGTGAAGGGCCGGTCGGAGAGGCTTCCGACCGGCCCTTGTCCCTTGCACCAAGAGTGTCCTGCAATCACATGCGGTGGATGCCACAGCAAACATTCACCGTGTGATCACTGTATAACGGGGCGGTAACGAATGCAACGGTTTGATTACGGAAATCTTGTGGCGTATTCGGTGGGAGGTGCGTCAAGCTCTGCAGCTCAGGACATCATGCGCAGTGCAGGATCCCCTGCACCGCGGCGACAACCGCGCGCCGGTGGGCGGCGATTCTGCGCGGGTCTTCGCTGTCGCCCTCCAAGCCCGTGAGACCGGTGGGTGACAGTTGCCAGGCTTGGGCGATCGCGTAGATGAAGATGAGGATGTCGACGGGCGTCAGCGGTTCGGGTGTGGCCGCTCGGACACCGGCGACCTTGTCGGCGTATACGTCGACCGGCTCGCCCAGGGCCGACGGTCGCTCGAGTCTCGCCCACATGCTCAAGCGAAGGATGTCGGGGTGACGTTGGTGATGGTCGAAGACTTCGCCCGCCCACCCGGGAAGGTCATCCGGGTTCGGCGGTGCGTCGTGCGCGAGCTTGCGCAGTGCTGTCTCGAGTGCGGCGTCGAACAGGCCGCTTTTGCCACCGAAGTAGGCGTAGATCATCCGCACGTTGCTCTTCGCGTTCTGGGCGATGCGATCCACCCGCGATCCCGCGAGGCCGTGTTCTGCGAACTCGCTCACCGCTGCCGCGAGAATCCGCGCCCGCGTCGCCTCGGCATCCCTCATGCGCGTTCCTTTCCGACTTGACGGCTCAGTGCTGCCTCTCTAGCTTAAAAGTAAGTAGTTATTTACTTAGAAAGGACGACACCATGGGCGGTCCAGGTATCGCGATCGTCACGGGCGCCGGGCGGGGATTGGGGCACGCGACTGCCCTCGCTCTCGCCGAGCGCGGATATCGCGTGGTCGCGGCAGCTCGGTCCGCAGAGGCGGGCGAAGCTGCGGTCGGCCTCATCGAGGATGCCGGGGGTGAGGCGCTGGCTCTGCATCTGGACGTCAGCGATCCGCGGTCGATCAGCGAAGGGTGTGCGGGACTACTTCCCGCAATCGCCGAGAAATGGGCGGGCTCCACCATTGATGTTCTGGTCAATAACGCCGGTGTGGGACAGTTCGCGCCATTACACGAGGTGAGCGCGGCCGACTTCGATCTCACGTTCGCGGTGAACGTCAGGGGCCTGCTCCTGCTGATCCAGGCCCTCGCCCCCCACCTTTCGGACGGTGCCCGCATCGTCAACGTCTCGAGCTCGCTGAGCCGACACGTCAGCCCGGCCACCGCCGTATACGCGGCCTCGAAAGCGGCGATCGAGGCACTCTCGCGCAGCCTCGCCGTCGAGCTCGGTCCACGCGGAATCCGGATCAACACGATCGCGCCAGGACCGACAGCCACGGACTTCAACGGCGGTGCGATGCGCGACGATGCGGAACTCAGGCACGGGTTGGGCCAGCAGACAGCACTTGGACGAGTCGGAGAGCCGTCCGAGATCGCCGATGCCGTTGTGGCTCTCGTCTCACCCGGCATGCGATGGGTCACGGGTGAGCGGATTGAAGTATCCGGCGGAGTGCTCCTGTGAGCGTGGTCGCAGTCTTCGGAGCCTCCGGGCAAACCGGCCGGTGCATCGTCGAGCGACTCGCGACACAGGGCAAGAAAGTGCTTGCGATCGGCCGTCGTGCAGGCATCGAGAACGCGAATCCCGGTGTGATGTCCGCTATTGCGGACCTCACGCTATCGACCGTGAGCGAGCTGGAACTTCTGCTCAAGGGCGTGGATGCGGTGGTGTTCGCCGCAGCCGGAGACCCCATTCGTGTCGATCGTGACGGCGCGTTGCGCGTGATGGCAGCCGCGGAGGGCGCCGGCGTGAGACGTTTCGTGCTCATCACGGGGATGGGCGTCGGGCGGGCCCGTCCGCCCGAGTTGCATGGCGGTTTCTGGGACACGTATTTCGGTGCGAAGGAGGCCTCGGAACGAGGCCTGCGGGCAAGCGGCCTTGTGTGGACGATTCTGCAACCCGGCGAGCTCCTCAACGCCGCGGGGACGAACCAGGTGCAACTCGCTCCCACCGGGACACTTCCCATCGGGAGGATCGCGCGCGACGATGTCTCCGCGGTGGTCGCCGCTGTTCTCGAACGAGACCGGTCAGCGGGGCACACCTGGGAGCTCGTCGAAGGTCGTTCGACCGCTGACGACGCGGTCGATGACGCGGTACTCGCAGGTGCCTGAGATGACTCATCTGCTCGTGTGGTTCCGTTCGCTGATGATGGTGGCCGCGATCGTTTCCGCGACCAGTCTGCTCGCGGCGGCGTCAAGGTGGATGCCGTCGCGGTGACCCGTGACGCCTCGTTCCGTGACGTCGAAGATATCGATGAGCGGGAGGTTCTCCTGTTCGGCGACGCGACGCACGACCGGTGCGACTTCTTCCGCAACGATGCGCTCGGAAACTCCGCGGCGGTTGGGGAACGCGACCGGCGGTGTCAGGAGGTAGACGGTCGATGTGTCGTCCGCGCTGTAGTGGGCGGCGAAATCGGCGAGTTCGGACTCGTACGCCTCTGCGTTCCAGTCGTCGCCTCGGGCGTCGTTCGTTCCCAGCATGATGAGCACGATGTCAGCGCGTGCCCGGACGGACGCCTCGGCGAATCGGTTCGCGGCATACGGCCAATCGCCGTCGCGCTGAAGCGTGCGCCGATTCAGTCCGTAGTTGAGCACCTGGTACCGGTCGCCGAGCATGAGGGCGAGCTGGGCGGGATATGACCACCTGCTGCGGCCCCTGAGCAGTACACCTGCGCCATAGGTGTTGCTGTCACCGATCGCGGCGACGGTGATCTTGCCGGGGACCGGGCGCGGGACAGGAGGATGCATCGTCCGCCGGGCGACGACGGCGATGCCCCCGACGAGGAGGAGGAGTACGGCGACAACGGTGATGAAGATGGGCATGAGGCTCCCGGTGGTGTGTGTCATTCACGATACTGGCAGTCACTGTCAATTGCCAGTAACTGTCAAAAAGCTGTCGCACCCATGCAGATCCCGCTACATTGGAGAGGTGGCAACCGGTCTGCGGGCTCTCAAACGGACGCGAACACGTATGGCGATTGCCGATTCCGCATTGCGCTTGTTCATCGAGCGCGGATTCGACGCCGTCACCGTTGCCCAGGTGGCTGCTTCGGCGGAGGTCAGCGAGCGCACTGTCTTCCGCTACTTCATCGGTAAAGAGGACCTCCTCTTCGCTGAGGATGATGATTTCCGCGAGCTCCTCACTCGAGAACTCGCGGCACGAGACCTGACGAAGGATCCCATCGTCGCCCTGTGCGAAGCGACGACCGCTATAGCGTTGAGTGTCGAGGATCGCCGTGCGGAGTTGATCGAACGCTGGAAACTGGTGGAATCGTCTTCGGCCCTGCAGGCCCGAGAGCGAGCGCGGCATCAGGAGTACGAGAAGTCGATTTATTCCGCGTATGTCGAGGCGGGTGTCGCGGTGCCCACTGCCCGTCTGACGGCACGATTCGGAATGGTCGGATACGCCGAGTCGCTCCAGCGATGGTTGGAGGGGAACTCGAAGGCGCACTTCCGGACTCACGTCGAGGCCACCTACGCAGAGATGCGCCAGCTCTTGTCCTGACGGCGACGAGGCGGACGGATGGGGCGTCGCTGCGGCTCACCGGTGTGGGGGAGATCCGCCCTCCGCCCCACGGATCTCGCCGAACGGCTCGAGACTGGACGACCCAACGCCACCAAGATCGTGGAGCGCCTCCAGGATGAGGGACTCGCGCTCCGACTCGCCGACCCAGACGACGCCCATGGCGTGATCGTCGCGCTGTCCGACGCGGGCAGAGAAGTCGCTCAGCGGCTCCTGCACACGCACGAAGCGTGGATTGCGAGATTGAGCACCGAATGGGCGCCTGAGGACGTCCCCGCGCTCGTGCGCCTGCTCTCTCAACTCATCACGGCGTACGAGGGGTCGCGTGGCGACCTTCCTGAGATGCGATGAAGAATCCTGACCTCCGCAGTCGACGCTCCCGCATCGGGCGACTCTGTGGATGGGGTCGGGCGACGACGGAGGCCAGGACGACGGGGTAGCAGTCGTCCTCTTCCTCCGTCGGCCGTCATTCGGCGGGGCCGGTCCCGTCCGCTCCGCGGGTGCGGGCGATGGCGGCGTCGAGGCCCTCACCGATACTGGTCATCGTCTCGCCGTACGCCTCGTCCAGGTCGATGCCGAGCCTGTCGGCGAGGACGAACGCCCACCACACCGACTCGGCGAGCTTGTGCGTGAGCTCGGCGCGCGGATCGCCATCGATATCCCAGGTTCCGTCGTGAGCGAGCAGAAGGCGGCCGATGTGGCCGACGTCGTTGGAGAACCCGATCATCAGCTCATGCAGCGACCAGGTCCGCCCGTTGAGGCGCTCTTCGAGCACCTCGTACCGGGCACGGACCGCGAGGGCCTGCTCGCGAGCGGTGGAAAGTGAGGGTGTGTGCTCAGGCATGATCGGATTCCTTCGAGTCGGCGGTTCGGTGATTGCTGCGGGCGAGGGATGGGGGAAAGCCGGACGTCGCGCGCTGCACGAGGGCCAGCTGCGATCTCATAGTGAACGTACCCCGGGCGTCCGTTCTTCCACGGTCTGCAAGACTGACGCCCATGATGGAGATGCTCGGCCAGCGCGCGCTCAATCGCGCCACACTGACGCGACAGCTGTTGATGCAGAGATCGGACCGAACCGTTCAGGACGCGGTGGAGCACCTGGTCGGGCTGCAGGCGCAGACCCCGCACAGCTGGTACGTCGGGTTGTGGAGTCGTCTGGCTGATTTTCGCCCCGAGCATGCGGCTGAGTTGCTCATCGACCGACGGCTGGTGCGCATCGCACTGATGCGTTCCACCATCCACCTGGTCACGGCGCCCGACGCGATGGCGCTGCGCCCGCTGGTGCAACCCGCCCTCGACCGCGACCTGTACGCCAACGGTACGCACGGTCGTCCGATACGCGGGGTGGACGTCGCATCGCTCACCGCCGCCGGGCGTGCGGTACTCGCCGAGCGGCCGATGACCGCGAAGGAAGTCGGCGAACGGCTGGGCACGCGATGGCCGGACGTGCCGCCTGCCACGCTCGCGTACGCCCTGCGCAACCTGGTTCCACTGGTGCAGGTGCCTCCCCGCGGCTTGTGGGGTCGCAGCGGTCCGATCGCGCATACGACGGCTGAGGCATGGCTCGGCTCGATCTCCGCGCCCGAACTGACGCTGCCCCAGCTGGTCCTGCGCTACCTGGCATCGTTCGGACCCGCGACGGTCGCCGACATGCAACGGTGGTCCGGTCTGACCCGCCTGCGCGAAATCGTCGACGGGATGCCGCAGCTGAAGGTCTTCCGTGGTGAAGAAGGTCAGGAGCTGTTCGATCTGCCGGACGCGCCCCGGCCCGATCCGGAGACGCCAGTGCCGCCGCGCTTCCTCTACGACTTCGACAATCTTCTCCTCTCGCACGCCGACCGCACCCGCATCATCACCGACGACTTCCATCGTCATTCCCATCGACCGCACGGACCGGTGCCCTCCGTTCTGCTCATCGACGGCGTCACCGGCGGTGACTGGACGATCACCCGCAGTTCCGGCGCGGCCACTCTGCGCATCCGCACCTATGCGCAGCCATCCGAATCGCTCGCCTCACAGATCGCAGCCGAGGGCCGCCGACTTCTCGCGTTCACCGATCCCGAAGCGGAGGACCCACGAGTCGAGTTCGCTCGAGACCTGTTCGATTAGACGCGGCGGAGGACGCGGTCACGTCTGCGGATCCCGTTTGCGAGAGGGCTTGCATCTCAAGCCGCTTGAGGTCGCAAGGTGGGGACATGAACACTTCAGAAGACACGCTCTACTCCATCGGCGACGTCGCGCATCGCACCGGACTCAGCGTCAGCGCCATCCGCTACTACTCCGATGAAGGACTCGTCCGCCCGACGGACGCGACCGATGGTGGCCATCGGCTCTACGACCTGGATGCGATCGCTCGCCTGGAGTTCGTCCGCACGCTGCGCGACCTGGAGACCGGTCTGGATCAGGTGCGCCGTGTCCTCTCAGGCACGACCTCGCTGAGCGACATCCTCGCCGAGCATCTCGATGTCATCGAGACACGCACGACGGATCTGCAGGCGAAGCGAGCAGTGCTCCGTGCGCTCGTGCGGCAGGAAAGCACGGTAGAGCGTGCGAATCTCCTCAGGAAACTGGTGACGATGTCCGACATGGAACGACAGCGACTGGTGGATGACTTCCTCGACGAGGTCACCGCAGATCTTCCGAGCGAGGCGATCAGACGGATCGGTGAAGACCGGCCGGTGCTCGCTGCTGACCCCGCGCCGGAGCAGCTCGACGCCTGGGTCAGCTTGGCGGAGCTGCTGCGGGACGACCGGTTCCGCGACGCTACTCGCTCGTATCTGCACGCGACCTATGCCGCGTTCCCGGGCTCGGAGATATCAACGCCTCGCGTGCAGGAGTTCATCCAGTCGCCCGGTGCGGATCTGACCCGCAGACTGATGGCTGCGCATCAGGCGGGATTCTCCGCTGACGACGCCCAGGTGGTCGGCCTCGCCGCACAGCTGGTCGAACAGCTCGCGCAGGTCTTCGGAGTCGCGGCCGACGCCGATCTCAGGCAGCGACTCGCCGCTCGCTATCGCGATGCGGACAGCCTCACCCTCGAGGCATTCGAGGATGCGGAGTACAACGCGACCGAAGGGCGGTACCTCGAACTGGTCTCCGTCATCAACGACCGGCCGCATCCGGATGCGGCCCTGCTGGCCAGCGCTCGCCGGGAGACGGGCGATGCGGACGGGCCCGCTTTCGGACAGCTCGGACCCTGGCTGGCCGCCGCGATCCTCGCCTCGCAGTGATGCTCGCGGGAGCGGGCGGTCACACGTGCGCAACGACCTGGCACCGCGCGCTCACATCCGAGCTCGGAGCACGTCGAACTCGGCCCCCGGAGAGTCCGGATCGAACCCGTGCTCGATCAGCCAGCGCGAGGCGACCAGGCTGCGCAGCGACCACCACGCCCTGATCACGTCCCGGTCCACGTCGGCGCCGTATCCGACGAGCAGGTCCTCCAGACGCTCTTCATGACCGAGCGTGAGGATGGCGAGATCGAACATGGCGTCGCCCGGGGCGGCTTCGGACCAATCGATCACGCCGGTCACCTCGTCGCCGTCGACGAACACGTGAGTGATCTGCAGGTCGCCATGCGTGAACACCGGCTTCCACGGCCGAAGCGCGACCTCGGCGATGGCACGGTTATGCGCGATCACGTCGGCGGACAGCGGAGCGTGGGCGAGCAGCCAGGCGCATTCGGTCTCGAGTTCCGCCCGCAGATCCTCGACGCGAGGGCCCGGCCATGGCGGCAGTGGCGCATCGTGCAGCTTTCGAATCGCGGCGCCCGCCGCCGCCCAGGCCGCAGCGGATGCCGTGGAAGGCTCGCCCAGGACGCCGAGCGCTCTGCCGGGGACAGCGGATATCGCGAGCACAGGCGGCTCATGCCAGCGGATCGCCGGGGTCGGTATCGGAGCCAGGGCCATCGCCTTCATCTCGATGTCGGCGTGCGCTCGGTCGCCATCGACCTTGAGGAAGACGTCGCCGACGCGCAGCGTCGCGCGTTGGCTGTGAGCGACGATGACTTCGACGGCGTCCATGGCGCCGAATCTAACAGGCCGACGGCGTCTCGGCACTGGCGCTGAATCGACGCGCGCGTCCTGCAGAATGTCCAGATGCGACTCCACACCAGCACGACCGGTTCCGGCCCTGTCCACGTCGGATTGATCCATGGACTCGGTGCGGCCGGCACCACGTGGCAGCCGCTCGTCGATCGGATGCGGGATGCCGGCCGTTACACCGTGACGACGGTCGACATGCGCGGGCACGGCGAGAGCGAACGCGCATCGTCCTACCTGCTCGAGGACCTCGCAGCCGACGTCGCGGAGACGCTCCCTCGCGGGCTGCACAGCGTCGTCGGGCACTCGCTCGGAGGATCGGTGCTGGTGCGAGCCGTCGGACGCCTTCAGCCGGAGCACGCGATCTACCTCGACCCGGGTTTCGGGCTCTCCCTCCCGACCACGGGCTTCGCGGGACGGGCATTCTGGGCGGTCCCGCCCCTTTCGCTGGGCGTGATGGGACTGCTCCAGGCCCGCCGAAGCTCCGCGCAGCGCGCTGCTTACGACCCGAGCGTCCGCGACCTCTTGACCCAGAGCCGCCAGCAGTTCGACGCCACGATGGCCACGGGCGTCTTCCGTGAGGTGGCCTTCCATCCGATCTCCATCGCGCCGCCGGAGGTCCCGTCGACCATCGTCCTCTCCGACGACTCGCCTGCCGTGCTGTCGGACTCGATGGCAGCAGCTCTCGAACGCGAAGGGTGGGGGATCCGCCGCCTCGCCGGCATCCATCACGATATGCACCTCGAGGACCCGGACCGGACGTTCGCGACGATCGCCGACGTGCTGTAGCACGGCACGCGAGCCGGCTGCACCCGAGGTCTCTGACGCCGCGCGCCGGGACGCCGGGGCGGGCCCTCCGGGCGACCCACCCCGACGGTCGATCAGATCCGAGTGAATCTCACCGCGATCCAAGGACTTCCTGGCAGTTGGATCTTCGGACGCGCCGGATCCTGCGCGCCACCGGTGGCCTTGGCCAGCGAGAAGACGCCGATCGGGGTGACGGTCATGTTCCAGGTGTCGATGACGTCCACGTTGTAGGACGCCCCGGCACCGCTCGGCAGCAACGCGTTCCATTCCGTCGGGGTGCTCGCGCCGAAGTACTTCATGTAGTACTGACTGTCGACACCGCCGATGTCGTAGCCCCAATCCGGCTGGAGCGCGTTGATCCCCGTGGCCGGTCCGTCGGCCATGATCTGTTTCAGGAAGGCGAGACGCGGAGCGCTGGTGCCGTTCAGGGTGCCGCCCTGCCCGAGCCACGAGGTGCTCGGGCTCTGGGCCTCGTTGAGCGTCTCGCCGTGGCCGCAGTACGTGCCGCCGACGAACGTGTTCCAGAACCGACTCGTCATCACCTCGCCCGACAGCTGGCCCCAGCGCGCGTCGATGTTGCCCTCGTAGGCGACTTCGTCGAACACCACCGGCTTGAGCGCGAACTGGCGGTGCAGATGCGCCCGGATGCCGTCCATGGCAGCACCTGAGCTCTGAATGCTGGCGTGCGTGACCCAGTCCTTGCGGGCGTCGTAGTAGATGTTCTTGTTGTGGATCGAGCGCAGGCGCCCGTGCGGATCGACGCTCTTGAGGAAGTCGCCCAGGTGATTCCAGTCGTCCAGCGTCTTGGTCTCGTTGTCGTCGTATTCGTTGGCCATCGACCACCACACGTTCCGGAATGCGCCGAAACGCGCTGTGATGTAGCGGATGTACCTCTCGTCGTCCGCGCGGGCCATATCGGAGAACCCGATGTCGGCCTTGTAGGGCTGGAAGAGGACGACGTCGGCCTGGATGCCGAGCTGCAGCAGGCTCGCGATCCGGCTCTCGTACCGGCGGAAGTATGCGGGGTCGAAGCGTGTCGGGTCCCAGTCCCTCGGCCCGGGGCCGGTGCGCACGAACGGGTCGACCGATTCGGAGGGGACGTTCGGGAAGAACAGCATCCGGATCTTGTTGAACGGCGACGTGCTCAGCGTCTCGAGCGTCTTCTGGACCTTGTCCTCGGGTTGCTGCGCCCAGGAGTACGAGGTGGTGCCGATCTGGTGGTAGGCAGAGCCGTCCGCATGGATGAAGTGGTATCCGTCCTGCGACACCTGCACCGGGCCGTGGTTGCCTTCCGAAGGGTCGACGACCGTGACCTTGCCGGACTTGCGCATCGCGCGGACGTTGCTCTCGATGCTCCACTTCCACTCGCCGGTCTCGGGCGGTGAGAACCGGATGCGGTACGTGCCACCGCCGTCGTAGAAGCCGGGCACCGTGATCGCCTGGTCCGCTCGGCGGAAGACGGCAGCGAGTGTGACATCGACGAAGGGGTTCCCCTTGTCGGGGCCGCTGAGCACGATCTCGTGCATTCCCCAGCGTTCGACCGGTGCCGGCTTCTCCGCCGGCTGCGCCTGCCCGGCGGTCGTCGTGGATGCCTGCGCGCCGGTCGGGATTCCCACCGCAGCCGCGGCGCTGAGCACTGCGGCTCCGGTCAGTACGGTTCGTCGTGTGATCTCCATCGATCATCCTCCAGATGATTTCTGCGTCGGTGACTTCTGTCCCGGACACCCTACAAAGCGCTGACTATTCTCGCTAGGCCGAATGGATATGCACGAATAGCCTCCTGCGCAACAGTGTCTCGATCTTGCCCGTTCTATGTATGGACAATAAGATGTGCAAGCAATTTAAGGATCTACGGGCCGATGCCCCATGAAAGGCAGGACATGCAGCACTCGAAGATGAGGACCACCGCCCGCAACCGCCCCGCCACGGCGCTGGCCGTCGTGCTCGCGGCATCCGTCGCGCTGACGGGATGCGCACCGTGGAACGAGCAAGGCACGGGCGGGCGTCCGCCCGTGACGGCATCTCCCGTCCCTGAGGCATTCACTGCCGAGCAGCTCGAGACGGCGTACGAATCGGATCGCACCGTCGACTACGTTCCGCTCCTCGCCGGATTCGCCACGCTGGAGTCGAGCCACCCCGAGGTGCTCGAAGAGAATCTCGCCCAGACGCTCGATATCAATCAGAACGCGGGCCAGGAGGAATCTGCCGCAGCGATCATCGATGAGTACGGCGACATGTCGTACACCATGGGCGATGCGCTCGGGGAGCACCTCGGTGCGATCTACCAAGCAGCCTGGGAGGAGGGGCGCCTCCCCAAGACCGTGGAATTGATCCACAAGGACGGCGGCCGCGCACAGAGCGAGTCGACGAATCCGTCAAAGGAATACTTCGACTACGACCGCCCGTACATCGTCGCGCCGGATGAGGTCGTCTACCGGGACAAGGAAGGCGGTGACGCCTACAGCTCGACCAGCGGCTCCTATCCGAGTGGTCACACGAACCAGGCGTACTGGCAGGGGACCCTGCTCGCGACGCTGCTTCCCGAGCTCTCGGCGCAGATCCTGGCGCGCACGTCCGAGTCAGGCAACTATCGCGTCGTCATGGCGATGCACTATCCGCTCGACGTCATCGGCGGACGGATGATGGGCCAAGCGGCCATCGCCAAGCGATGGGCCGATCCGGAGTTCCGCGAGTTGCTGGAGGCGGCGAGTCTCGAGCTCCACTCAGTGCTCGAGGACGAGTGCGGGGCCGCGCTGAAGACCTGCATCGCCAGGGACACTCCCTACCTGAAGGCGAAGGACGCGAAGGAGCTCTACCGCGATCGCCTCACCTACGGCTTCGAGCAGATCGGTCAGGGCGGTGTGGACATGGATGTACCGCGCGTCGCGGCCGCCCTGCTCATCTCCAGTCATCCGACCCTCACCGAGGGGCAGCGCATCCAGGTGCTCGAGCAGACCGCGATCGACTCCGGCTATCCGCTCGACCTCAGCGTGCATTCGACGGCATCGTGGCAGCGTATCGACCTCGCGGCGGCGATGAACGCCAAGGTCGCCATCGACGGCAAGGGCGGCGTGCACGTGAACGGGGGCAAGGGCTGAGGTGATCCGCGCACGATGGGGGGCCGCGGGCAGTGTCCGCGGCCCCTCATCGTCCTCTCACGCCAGACGGATCGCGATCCAGGACACGGCGGGCAGATCGATCGTCAGGATGCCGTCGGCGACTGCCGCATCGGCTGCCCGGACGCCGACGCGCTCGACATCGCCCAGGACGTTGCGCGCGTACATGTCGTCCTCATGGAGCAGGTGGGACTCGATGATCGACACGTCCCTGCCCAATTGGGGCGAGAGGGGCGCAAGATCCACGCGCAGGGCGGCCGCCGTCGTCAGCGAACGGTTCACCGCGAACAGCGAGACGCCATCGCCGTCGATCGTCGCCACGGCATTCACCGCGGCCACGTCGCCGAGCTTCTTCGAAGCGACGGTGCCGCACTCCACCGGCACGTGCACGGCTGTCCCGTCGGCGAGGCGAGAGGTGATCGAGAAGGGGTAGAACGTCGTCTGTCGCCACGCCGGTCCGCCCGGTTCGGTCATGATGGGCGCGATGACGTTCACCAGCTGCGCGAGCGACGCGCTGCGCACCCGGTCGGCGTGCTGCAGCAGCGTGATGAGCAGATCGCCGAAGACCACGGCATCCAGCGCGCTGTACTGATCTTCGAGCAGACGAGGGGCGACCGGCCACGCACCGCCCTTGAACTCGTGCCCCGACTCCGTGCCGTCCTCCTTGAAGAGATACCAGACGTTCCATTCGTCGAAGGAGATCATGATGCGCTTGTCGCTCTTCTTCGTGGCCGCGACGCTGTCCACGATGGCGACGACGGATTCGATGAACAGCGCCATGTCGGCACCGGACGTGAGGAACTCCTGTGCATCGCCCCCGCGCTCCTGGTAATAGGAGTGGCAGGAGATGAAGTCGACATCGTCGAACGTGTGATCCAGAACCTGGCGCTCCCACGAGCCGAACGTCGGCATGTCGCGTCCTGATGAGCCGCAGGCGACCAGTTCGACTCCCGGATCCAGCATGCGCATCGCCTTCGCCGTGCGCGAGGCGAGTTTGCCGTAGTCGTCGGCGTTGCGGTGGCCGACCTGCCACGGCCCGTCCATCTCATTGCCGAGGCACCACATCTTCACGCCGAACGGCGTCGAGCGTCCGTTCCGGGCGCGCTGCTCCGTCCAGCGGGTCCTGGTGTCCGCGTTCGCGTATTCGAGCAGGTCCAGCGCCTCCTCCGTGCCCCGAGTCCCGAGGTTGACGGCGAGCATCAGATCGCTGCCGACACGATCCAACCACGCTTGGAATTCGTGAAGTCCGACCTCGTTCGTCTCGGTCGAGTGCCATGCGAGATCGAGGCGGGTGGGGCGTTGATCCTTCGGGCCGATCCCGTCCTCCCACCGATACGCCGAAACGAAGTTGCCTCCGGGGTAGCGGATCGTCGAGACGCCGAGCTCCTTGACGAGGTCGATCACGTCGGTGCGGAAGCCCTCCTCGTCGGCACTCGGGTGCTCCGGCTCGAAGATGCCGTCGTAGATGTGGCGTCCGAGGTGTTCGACGAAGCCGCCGAACAGGCGACGATCGATGTCGGCGATCTCGCGGCTCGGGTCGAGGCGCGCTTGGGCGGTGTTCTCAGCGGTCATGGCGTGTCCTTCGAGATCAGGCCGGTTCGTGGCGAAGCAGAAGCGAGAGCCTCCCCGACCGGGCGGGCAGGCGGTAGTGGGGCAGCACGCCCGGCCCGCAGGTCGCGGTGCCGACGCCCGATTGGGCGAGGTCGAGCGACACGAAAGTGCGATGCTCGTCCGGCAGCTCCCAGTTGTGCGCGGTGCGGGCCAGAGTCTCGCGGCTGTGCTTCGACACGGTGAGCGCGAACGGCTGATCCAGCGTCGACATGTGCAGGATGCCGTGGTCGGTGCGGATCCGCGCCTCGCGAACGCCCATGCGCGACCCGCTCTCCTGCGGACGCACGTTGTCGACGGTGAGCTCGTCGGCGCCGATGCTCCACCACCCGAACCGCGCGCCCGAGCGCAGGTCCGGATAGCTGGGCATCGGTCCGTACCCGGCTATCTCCGCGCCGAGCGGCCTGGCGGCGAGCACGAGATCGAGGCCCAACCGTGCCCACTCGGTCGTCCAGGTCCTGTTCGGATCGATCTGCACGTCCAGTCGTACGGCGTCCCCGGCAGCGGTCCAGGAGAACACGGTATCGACGGAGCTGTCCAGGATCGGCGTGCCCGTCCGTGCGCGCACGACCAAGGCGGACCCCGACACGTCGACATCCTGCAGCCGCGTCATGAGGCGGTCGATGCCCGCGGCGCGCCATCGCTCGGCGTACGGGGGGAGGTCGGGTTCGTCATCGCCGAGGTCGCGATCGTTGTCCGTCGGCGCGCGCCAGAGCCCGACCGTGGGGCCGCTGAGCTCGAGTGCGCCGAGGCGGATCAACTGCCCCGTGTGCGGATCGAAACGAGCGGACCCCACTCGGTCCGTCCTGGCCGCGTCCGTCACCACGACAGCCGCCGGTCGTCCAGCTCGCACGTCCTGGCCGCTCGCGAGCACGTGGCCGGCCGCGGCCCAGGGGGAATCCGCTCGCGTCACAGCCTCCACAGTGATGACGTCCGCGACGAGGGAAGCCTCGTCCGCACGGCATGCATCGGGAAGATCGACGACGACGCTCGTCCTGGCGGGGCAGGCGACGATATCCAGCGAGCCGGACGCTCGCACGTCGCCGTCGACGACACGGGAGAAGCGCACTGAGACATGATCGAGACCGAGCACGTCGTACCTGTTCTCGATGCGAACCGTTCGCCGCTGCGCATCGATCGTGAACACCACCGGCGCGATCACAGCGGCGTAATGCAGCAACCCCGGACGAGGGTTTCTCTCGGCATCAACCAGCCCGTCGATCACGAAGTTGCCGTCGTGGACGATCTCGCCGAAGTCGCCGCCGTACAGGATGCGACTCGTGCCGTCCGGGTCGTCGACCGCGATTCCGTGCTCGATCCACTCCCACACGAACCCGCCCGCCAGACGCGGGTACTCCTCGAAGAGATCCCAGTACTCCTGCAGGCCACCGGGTCCCGTTCCCATGGCGTGCGCGAACTCGCACTGGAGGAACGGCAGCGAGCGGCGGTGGAGCTCCGACGCCGTCGCGTTCAGAGGAGCGGGCTCGAGCGTCTCCTCGCCGATCTCGCGGACCTCGTCGTGCGGGGCGTACATGCGCGAGTACACGTCGACGTAGCGGCTGTCCCGGTCGCCCTCGTAGTGGATCAACCGGCTCGGGTCAGCAGCCTTGGCCCAGCCGGCCATCGCCTCGAGGTTCTCGCCGACGTGCGCTTCGTTGCCCAGCGACCACATGATCACGCTCGGGTGGTTCTGGTCGCGCCGGACAGTCCGCACGATCCGGTCGAGGAACGCCTCTTTCCAGATCGGGTTCGCGCTCGGGTTGGCCCGCCAGCCGACGTGCTCGAAGCCGTGCGTCTCGAGGTCGCACTCGTCGATGATCCAGAATCCGAGTTCATCGAACAGGTCGAGCACTTCGGGGTGCGGCGGGTAGTGCGAGGTGCGGACAGCGTTGATGTTGTGCCGCTTCATCAGCAGCAGTTCCTCGCGTGCGACGTCGTGATCGAACACGCGGCCGTGACGCGCGCGGTGCTCATGACGGTTGACGCCGCGCAGCATGATCGGCACTCCGTTCACGAGCAGCTCGGCGTCGCGCACCTCCACCCGTCGGAATCCCAGACGCAGCGCCACCGATTCGGCCTCCGTGGCGATGACCGCGTCGTAGAGGCGCGGCTGCTCGGCGGACCACGGGTGGACCGCGCCGACCGGGATGGCTCCGGCTGCCGCCTGATCGATCCCCAGCTCAGGGATGCTCAAGCGGGCGCTCGCGGTGGCATCCACGTCCAGCATCACCGTGCCCGTCCCCGTCAGCGGGTCGAAGTCGGCGCGGGCGAACACATCGCGGATGCCGCCGGCGGGACGGGCGAGCAGGGTGACGTCGCGGAAGATCCCGGGCAGCCACCACATGTCCTGGTTCTCGAGGTAGGTGGCGTCACTGAACTGTGCCACCCGGATCGCCAGTCTGTTCGTCTCCGGTGTCAGGATGCCGGTGACATCGAACTCGTGCGTCAGGCGGCTTCCTCGGGTCGTGCCGAGCAGTACGTCGTTCAGCCAGATCTCCGCGGCCGACTCGATACCGTCGAACCGCAGCCACTGCACCGGGTGCGCCAGTACTTCGGCAGAGGCTGCGAACTCCCGCCGGTAGTCGCCGATGGGGTTCTTGTCAGGCGCGAACGGCGGATCGACAGGGAACGGCATCTGCACGTTGGAGTAGGCGGGGGAGCCGTATCCCTGCAGGTTCCAGTGCCCGGGAACCTCGATGTTCCCCCACGCGTCGGTGTCGGCCGTGCGCCAGTCGTCCGGTGCACTGCGCAGCGACGGCGAGACCCGGAAGCGCCAGACGCCCGCGAGAGACTGCTGCGGCGCGTCAGAGTGCATCCGCGCTCGTGCGGGCAACGATCCGGCCCCGGGCCGAGTGGTCGAGATGTCCATGGTCTCCTCGTCAGAGAGCGGGGGACGAGCGTCATTGGAGAACGCTCTCCAAGATGTCGTTGTCAACTTTGCATTAATGTCCTAACATCATATCAGCGCCGGTTGCCGAACCCGTTGCATCGGGCGCCTTCACAGCACCCGAAACGTTCGTGAACTCGACGATGACGTTGGCCCGGTCGTCCGGGCGAAAGGAACCACAATGAAGCGTTCAGGAAAGACCCCCTTGCGGTCCGCCGTCGCACTCGCCGCTGTGGCCGCGGCAGCGGTCTCGCTCGCGGGCTGCAGCAGCTCGACGGACGCCGGCTCATCGGATGAGCCGATCCAGTTCTTCCTCTCGGGAGATGCGAACCAGGGCGGCGGATACGCCCATATGGCTGAGAAGTACGAGGAGGAGACCGGAGTCGAGGTCGAGATCGTCGACATCGCCAACGACGACCTCGCCACCAAGCTCCGCAACTCCGCGCAGGCGAACGATCTCCCGGCCATCGCCAGGGTCGGTGCCGTCGATCCTGTGTGGCGCGGCGCCACGGTGGATCTGACCGACATCACCGAGGGCAGCGAGATCCGAACCGAGTTGAGCGATTGGGACGGCGACAAGGTCATCTCCCTCCCGTCGGACATCACCGCGGTCGGCCTGTTCATCAACAAGACCCTCTTCGACGAGGCGGGCGTGGCGTATCCGACCAGCGAGGACGACATCTGGACCTGGGAGGAGTACGTCGCAGCGGTCAAGCAGGTGCAGGCGGCGACCGGTACCAGCTACGGCATGGTGATGGACAAGTCGTCGCACCGCCTGAAGGCGCTGATGTACGAGTTCGGCTCGGACTACTTCCAGCCGAACGATGACGGCGAATTCAGCACGAACGACGACACCACGCGCGCCCTGGAGTTCTTCAACGATCTGAACGACGATTCGTTCATGCCGCGCTCCGTCTGGCTGTCGGATGCCGACGGCAACGCACTGTTCAAGAGCGGTGATGTCGTGTCGTACGTGTCGGGCTCCTGGCAGATCGCCGACTTCGCGGTCAACATCGCCGACTTCGAGTGGGCATCCGTCTACATGCCGACCGAGAAGGAGCGGGCGACGAACTACGGCAATGCAGCGTCGATCGTCGTCTTCGAAGGGCCGCAGCAGGAAGCGGCGCACGACTTCATCGAGTGGCTGTACGAGCCGGAGAACTACACGGAGCTCTCCGAGACGTCGTCGTTCATCCCTGCGATCGATGGGCTGGACATCGAATACGCGGCGCATGCCGATGCGTTCGACATCTACAACCAGGACATCGCGGCATCTCCCGCCATCGTCGGGGACATCAAGGCCATGGAGCTGCAGTACGGCGCCCAGGGAGTGACCACCGAAGGTGACCCGGTCCGCGACGAGACGGTCAAGTACCTCAACGGCGAGCAGGACGTGACCGCGACGATCGACAGCATCAACGCGCAGTTCAGCGACCAGCTGGGCGCTCTGGAGTGACCGTGTCCACCACCAAGACCGTCGATGGGCGCAGCGCCGAGACCTCTGCGCTCATCACCCCGGGGCGGCGAACGCGACGCGTTCGCCGCCCCGGGCGGCGCTCCACGACGTTCATCGTGGCTCCGCTCTCCTTCATCGCGATCGCGGTGGTGCTGTTCGCGCTCTTCTTCGTCTGGCCGGGCGCATTGGGCCTCTGGTACTCCTTCACGGACTACACCGGTGTCGGGACGCCGGAGTTCATCGGCGCCGACAACTATGTCGAGCTCGCACAGGATCCCGATTTCTATGCCGTCCTCGGGCGGACATTCCTGTACACCGTGCTCTCGGTTCCGCTCCATTTCATCGCGGCGCTCGGCATCGCCGTTCTGCTGACGAGCACGCTCGCCAAGGGCAAGTCCGTCGCCCGGATCATCTTCTTCCTCCCGTGGCTGATCTCGCCGATCGTCGCAGGTGTCATCTGGAAGTGGCTGTTCGGCGAGAACTTCGGGATGGTCAACTTCCTCATCGAGGCGTTCGGCGGCAACGGACTCAACTGGGAGACCGATCCGACCCTCGCGCTCCTGCTGATCCTCGTCGTCAGCACCTGGGGCGGAACGGCATTCAACATGCTGCTGTTCATCGCGGCGATCCGGAACATCCCGCAGTCCTACCTCGAGGCGGCTCAGCTCGACGGCGCCAATGGCTGGCAGCGGTTCTACCGCATCGTCCTGCCGCTGCTGCGCCCGACCTCGTTCATGGTGATCCTTCTGACGACCATCGGCTCGATGAAGGAGTTCGCCATGGTGCAGGCGCTGAACGGCGGAGGGCCAGGCACGTCGAACATGTTCATGGTCCAGTACATCTATCGCACCGGATTCGAACGGGCCGATGTCGGCTACGCCAGTGCGGCGTCCATGGTCCTCATGGTGATCCTCATCATCATCGCGATCATCCAGTTGCGCTTCGACAAGAGGAACGATCTCGCATGAAAGCGAAACGACTCGGCATCACCAGCACGGTGGTGCTCTGGCTCCTGGCGCTCGGCTTCCTCATCCCCGTGGCCTGGTTCCTGCTCAGTTCCTTCAAGCCGGGGTCCGAGCTCTTCAGCCTTCCGCTCACCCTGTTCCCCGAGAACTGGACGGTGAGCGGATACGTGACGGCGTGGAATCGCTTCGATTTCGCGCGGTACTTCCTGAACACGTCGATCGTCGCGGTCGTGACGACCGCGCTCACGGTGGCCGTCAGCGCCATGACCGGCTACGCGTTCGCGAAGTATCACTCCTGGTGGCTGAAGGCGTTCTTCATCTGCGTCCTCGCAACGACCATGCTCCCCACCGAGGTGATCATGCCGAGCTCGTTCGCTGTCGTGCGCGACCTCGGTCTGTACAACACCCTTGCCGGCATCATCGTGCCGTCGATCATCACCGCGACCGGCATCTTCATGTTCCGGCAGTACTTCAAGACGATCCCCGACGAACTGCTGGAAGCGGCGCGTATCGACGGCGTGAGCGAGTTCGGCGCATTCTGGCGGATCATGCTTCCGCTGGCGAAGCCGATCGCCGTGGTTCTGGCCATCTTCTCCTTCCAGTGGCGGTGGAACGACTACATCTGGCCGTTGATCGTGCTGCGCGATCCGTCGCAGTACACCCTGCAGGTGGCACTGCGTTCGATCGTCGGTGCGGACAACGTCGACTGGTCGGTGCTGCTCTCCGCCTCCGTCATCTCCCTCATCCCGATGGTGATCCTGTTCGCGATCTTCCAGCGGCAGATCATGAATGCCGACATCAACTCGGGTCTGAAGGACTGACATGGCGGCGGACATCATCTTCGAGGAAGAGTTGCGCCGGGCCGTGGATGCCGAGGTGAACCGCGCGCTCGCGAGCGGGCTCGACGCGGACCTCACCCACCGGCAACTGATGGATCGCGCCAAACTCCTCGTCGTGGCGGCGCTCTGGTCGCGTTCGTCGCGGGCGGGTGACCTGAAGCTCATCGAGACGGCGACCGAGAGCGTCCTCGCCTTGCGACGTCGGCAGGGCCCGCGCGGACTGTTCATCGGTGGGGGCAACGTCGACTCGCCACCGGACTCCGCTTTCACGGTCAACGATCTGTGCGACACGCTCCACCTGTTGCGGTCCACCCGGTCTGCCATGTCGATCGCCGGGGCCTCGGCACTGGCGGGCGAGCTGGACGCGATCGCTGATGCGGTCGAGCCGGCACTGCTCGTCGGCGGCGTCCATACGCCCAACCATCGCTGGGAGATCACGGCGGCGCTGGCACGACTGCACCGGCGTCGACCATCGCCGGCGCTGGCCGCACGCGCATCGGAATGGCTCGCCGAGGGAGTGGACCTCACAGCCGACGGCGTCTACTCCGAGCGCAGCGCGAATTACGCCGCGTACGTCTCCAATCCGTCGTTGACGGTGATCGCAGACGTGTTCGACAGTGCGGAGGCGCGGGCTGCGGTCGTCCGCAATCTCGAGAGCACGCTGGGGCTCATCCACCCGGACGGCACGGTGGAGACCGTGCATTCACGACGTCAGGATCAGCTCTCGCGCTTCGCGCTGTCGCCGTACCTGATGATGTATCGCCGATTCGCGGTTCTGCTCGACCGTGGAGACTTCGCCTGGGCGGCCGAGCGCGCCAGGGAACAGGGCATCGTGCACCCGGCATCCGTGCTGGCCGATCTCCTGCTGGAGCCGCGCAGCGGCGAACAGCTCCCTGAAGCGATCGAACCAGAGGCGGCTGCGGATTGGGCCCAGAGTGCGCTCGCGATCGATGCGACCCCGCGACGGCGACTCGTCGTCTTCGGAGGTTCCGACTACCCGCGGTTCCGGCGCGTCCGTTCGGGGCTGTCGACCAATCCGACCTTCCTGCGACTGTTCGCCGGCGCAGCGGTCCTCGACTCGATGCGGCTCTCGAGGGACTTCTTCGGACTCGGTCCGTTCCGTGCCGACCGAGCGGCGGCGGATCACGTCGATGGTGTCCGCCACTATCGGCTGAGCGAGACCGCATCCGCCAACTATTACCAGCCCATGGACCCCGTGCGGCGCAACGCATCGGGGGAGTACGCCCTGACCGACGACGGCCGTTTCTTCGGGTCTATGTCGTTCGCGGACCGCGCCGCGGACGCCGTGGCACTGCGGACCGACGTGGACGTGGTCGCCACGGATGACGGTGCTTCGGTCGCCATCGCATTCGACGGGCCGGAGTGCACATGGGCGCTGGAGCTGTCGTTCCGTGGTGGCGCCTTCGAAGGCGTCGATCTGCAGAGCGACGGAACAGCCCTCCTCACGGCCGGCGCCGGTTCGTATCGCTGCGGTGACAGCCGGATCGTGTTCGAGGCCGACGCGGACTATCGGGCGGACGGGGTGGGCCGATATCGGCCGGGGGAGGACTACACGTTCCTCGGTGCGACGGATGCCGCGACCGGCGACCGGGTCTACCTCACGGGACGATCGCCTGGGCGGGTGACGCTCACGCTGCGCGCGGAGAGCGCGCGCTCGTGATCCGTCGTCACTTCGCGACGAGCGTGGTCTCGAAGCTGTACATGTCCGGTCGGTAGCAGTGCAGGCCGTATTCGAACGCCCGACCGGAGTCGTCGAAAGCGATGCGCTCGACCGTGAGAACGGGGCCGCCCTTGTCGATGTCGAGGAGTGTGTTCTCGTCTCCAGCGGCTCGGCGGGCGCCGATCTTCTGTTTGGCGACCCGGATCGCCACGCCCCGTGCTCGCAGCACCTGGTAGAGGCCGCGTGTCTCGAGCAGTTCGGTCGTGATGTCGGCGAAGTCCGACGGCAGGTAGTTCTCGAGCACGGCGACCGGGATCCCATCGGTCGAGCGTTGGCGGCGGATGTAGACGACATCGGTGCCGGGGTCGACGCCGAGCCCGGCGGCGACCGCGTCCGTCGCGGGGACGATCTCATGTGCCAGCACCCGGGTGCCCGGGGTGTGATGCGTGCTGGCGAGGTCCTCGTAGAGGCTGGTGAGTTCGACCTGACGCGTCACCGCCTGGCCTTGGACGACCTGCGTCCCGATGCCGCGCCGGCGGACGAGCAGTCCCTTGTCCACGAGCTCCTGGATGGCGCGCCGGATCGTGGGTCGGGACAAGCCGAGCTTCTGCGCGATGGCGATCTCGTTCTCGAGGCGAGCGCCGGCGGGAATCGTGCCGGACTGGATGGCCTTCTCCAGACGGGTCGACACCTGGTAATACAGGGGCACCGGGCCCGTCCGGTCCAGATCGGCGAACAGCTCTGCCGGCCAGTAGGTCTCGTCGCCGGCCATCGTTCCTCTTCCCATGCGTCATCGCTTCCGTGTCGCCAATGCTACATATCCTCTACACAGTCTAAAGCCAAAACATCTGTATGTGTTATTGTTAGGACATGGCAATGATCTCGGCACCAGAAGTGCTCGCGATGGGGCGGCTCGGTGTGGACCTCTACCCCTTGCAGGACGGCGTCGGCCTCGAGGACGTCTCGACGTTCGGCAAGTATCTCGGCGGAAGCGCCGCCAATGTGACGGTGGCGGCAGCTCGTCACGGTCGTCGAGCTGGGCTGGTGTCGAGGGTCGGCGACGATCCGTTCGGGCGGTATCTTCTGCGAGAGCTCGACCGTTTGGGCGTGTCCACCGGCCTCGTCGCCACGGACCCGGAGCTTCCGACGCCGATCACGTTCTGCGAGATCTTCCCGCCCGACGACTTTCCTCTCTACTTCTATCGCGCGCCCAAAGCCCCCGATCTGAATGTGGACACGGCGCAGCTCGACCTCGACGCCGTCCGACGAGCCGATCTGCTCTGGCTCACGGTCACAGGGCTGAGCCAGGAGCCCAGCCGGGCCGCGCATCATGCCGCGCTCGAAGCGCGCGCAGGGCGCAGGCACACCGTTCTCGATCTCGACTACCGTCCGATGTTCTGGGAGTCGGCCGAGGAAGCCTCTGCGCAGATCCGGCCTCTGCTCGAATCGGTGACGGTCGTCGTCGGAAATCGCGAGGAGTGCGAGGTCGCTGTGGGCGAGACGGATCCGCGCGCGGCGGCGGATGCGCTGCTGGAGCGCGGAGCCGAGCTGGCGATCGTCAAGCAGGGGCCGAAGGGGGTGCTGGCGAAGACCCGCGATGAAGAGGTCGAATTGCCGCCGCACCCGGTCGATGTCGTCAATGGGCTGGGGGCAGGCGACGCCTTCGGCGGGGCGCTCTGCCACGGCCTTCTCGCCGGGTGGGATCTCGATCGCACGCTGCGCTTCGCCAACGTCGCGGGTGCCATCGTCGCTTCGCGGCGCGAATGCTCCACGGCCATGCCGACGACGGCAGAGGTCGTTCACGCTCTCGGATCGGATGCCTGAGATGCCTGCGCCCGCTCTGGACTTCACCGAACTGCGACGTGTTCGTGCGGAGGACCCGCAGTCGGTCGCGGCCGCCTACGCCGCGCGAGTCCGCCGTCCGCTTGTGCGCGGGGACGGCCGGCTGTTCATCATCGCGGCTGATCATCCGGCCCGCGGCGCCCTCGCCGTCAGCGACCGGAAAGATGCGATGGCCGATCGCTACCGGCTGCTGGAGCGGCTCGCCATCGCGCTCAGCCATCCAGGGGTGGATGGTGTGCTCGGCACGCCGGACATCCTCGACGATCTCGCGCTGCTCGGGCTCCTGGACGACAAGGTTCTCGTCGGATCGATGAACCGAGGCGGTCTGCGTGCATCGACGTTCGAGATGGACGACCGCTTCACGGGCTTCGACGTGCCGTCGATCAACGCCGCCGGCATCGACTTCGCCAAGGTGCTGCTCCGCCTGAACCTGGATGACCCGGCGACCGTGCGCACGATGGAATCCACGGCACGAGCGGTCTCGCAGGCGGCGTCGTCCCAACTGCCGATCATGCTCGAGCCGTTCATGAGCCGATGGGTCGATGGGCGCGTCGTCAACGATCTGACGCCGGAGGCGGTCGTTCTCTCCGTCGCGATCGCCGCCGGCATCGGGGGCAGCAGCGCATACACCTGGATGAAGCTGCCTGTCGTCCCGGACATGGAGCGGGTGATGGCGGCCACGACGATGCCGACTCTGCTGCTGGGCGGCGACGGCGGCGACGACCAGGAGGAGACCTTCGCCTCCTGGGAGGACGCGCTCGCTCTCCCCGGGGTGCGCGGGCTGACCGTCGGGCGAACCCTGCTGTACCCCCAGGACGACGATGTTGCCGGTGCCGTAGACACCGCGGCGCGACTGGTTCACCTCGATCTCTGATCCCCTGACGAAAGAGACCCTCATGAGCGTTGCCGACACCGAGGCAAACCCCCGCACCATCGACTCCGGTGCGCGATCGATCTCGCACTGGATCGACGGCGCCGAGCACCCGTCCACGAGCGGACGCACGGCGCCGGTGTTCAACCCGGCGACAGGTGAGATCACCGCGCACGTCGCGCTCGCGGACGAGGACGAGATCGCACGGGCGATCGCCTCGGCCGAACGCGGATTCCGCGTGTGGTCGGCGTACTCGGCCGCCAAGCGTCAGGCCGTGCTGTTCTCATTCCGCGAGCTGCTGAACGCCCGCAAGCAGGAGCTGGCGGAGATCATCACCGCGGAGCACGGAAAGGTCGTCTCGGACGCACTCGGCGAGATCCTGCGCGGTCAGGAGGTCGTCGAGCTCGCCTGCGGGTTCCCGACCCTCATCAAGGGCGCGTACTCCGAGTCCGTGTCGACGGGTGTCGACGTCTACTCGATCAAGCAGCCCCTGGGCGTCGTCGGCATCATCAGCCCGTTCAACTTCCCCGCCATGGTGCCGATGTGGTTCTTCCCGATCGCGATCGCCGCCGGCAACGCCGTGATTCTCAAGCCCAGTGAGAAGGATCCTTCTGCGGCACTGTGGATGGCGGCGCTGTGGAGGGAAGCAGGGCTTCCGGATGGCGTGTTCACGGTGCTGCAGGGCGACAAGGCGGCTGTGGACGGTCTGCTGACCTCGCCGGTGGTCGAGTCGATCAGTTTCGTCGGGTCGACGCCGATCGCCCAGTACATCTACGAGTCCGCTTCGCGGCACGGCAAGCGCGTGCAGGCGCTGGGGGGCGCGAAGAATCACATGCTCGTGCTGCCCGACGCGGACTTGGATCTCGTCGCGGATTCCGCGATCAACGCCGGATACGGCGCGGCGGGTGAACGCTGCATGGCCGTCTCGGTGGTCCTGGCAGTCGAGCCGGTCGCGGACGACCTCGTCGCGAAGGTCCGTGAGCGCATCGGCCGCCTGCGCGTCGGCGACGGCGCGGGCGCCGACGGCGTGGAGCCCGACATGGGGCCGCTGATCTCCCAGGCGCACAGGGACAAGGTCTCGCAGTACGTCGACATCGCCGAGGCCGACGGCGCCGAGGTCGTCGTCGACGGGCGCGGGTTCTGCGTCGACGGACGAGAAGAGGGCTTCTTCTTCGGCCCGACGCTGCTCGACCGGGTACCCACCGACAGCCGCGCGTACACCGAGGAGATCTTCGGCCCTGTGCTGTCGGTCGTGCGCGTCGAGACCTACGATGAAGGACTCGCGCTGATCAACTCCGGACAGTTCGGCAACGGCACCGCGATCTTCACCAACGACGGCGGGGCGGCCCGCCGCTTCCAGAGCGAGGTCCAGGTCGGGATGGTCGGCATCAATGTGCCGATCCCCGTGCCGGTCGCGTACCACTCGTTCGGTGGCTGGAAGAAGTCGCTGTTCGGCGACGCGAAGGCCTACGGTGTGCACGGCTTCGACTTCTTCACGCGGGAGAAGGCGGTCACGGCGCGCTGGATCGACCCGGCCAAGCGCGACTCCGGCGAGCACGGCGGCATCAACCTCGGCTTCCCCCGGAACGCCTGATGTCCACCGGGTCCGGATCGCAGTGGTTCCACCGCCGCGGCGCCCTCGCCGCCGACGGCTGGGAGAGCATCGTCGACGATCGGATGCCTGGGTGGCAGCACACCGGCATCCGCATCGCCGAACTCGCCGACGGCGAGACGCTCGTTCTGCCGTACGGTGGCGTCGAGCAGCTCATCGTGCCGCTCTCCGGGGCCTTCGCGGTGAGGTACGACACCGGAAAGGGCGAGGGCACGATTGCGCTGACCGGGCGATCCTCTGTCTTCGCCGGACCGACAGATGTGCTCTACCTCCCGCCGCGTGCCAGGGCGACGATCACCGGTCTCGGCCGGTTCGCGGTGGCGACCTCTCCGTCGGGGGTCGCCCGTCCGGTGCAGCACATCCTCGCGGATGCTGCACCGGCCGAACTGCGCGGCGGCGGTGCAGCCAGCCGCGAGGTGCACAACTTCGGCACACCCGGCGTGCTGGACGCGGCCCGGCTGATCGTGTGCGAGGTCATCACGCCGGCTTCGAACTGGTCCTCGTATCCGCCGCACAAGCACGACGAGCACGTTCCGGGCGCGGAGACGCGACTCGAGGAGATCTACTACTTCGAATCCGCGCCGACGCGCGGCGCGGCCGGTGGCACGGCTGATGGAGCGTTCGGCCTGTTCAGCGCGTACTCGTCGCCTGCGGGGGAGATCGACATTGATGCGATGGTGCGCACGGGTGACATCGCGCTGATCCCCTACGGGTACCATGGTCCGGCCGTAGCCGCCCCCGGTTACGACCTGTACTACCTCAACGTGATGGCAGGACCCGACCCGGAACGTGCGTGGCTCATCACCGACGACCCTGCGCACACATGGACCAGGGCGTCCTGGCCGAGTGAAGGCATCGACCCGCGGCTGCCCCTCGCGGACGAAGGAGCGAACCGATGACAGCGACGAAGCGCATGACGGTGAGCCAGGCGCTCATCGAGTTCCTCGCGCATCAGTGGACCGTCGACGGCGATATCCGCGAGCGCACCATCCCCGGAGTCTTCGGCATCTTCGGGCACGGCAACGTCGCAGGCATCGGCCAGGCGCTGCGGCAGCTCAACGTGCAGCAGCCCGATCTCATGCCGTACCACCAGGCCCGCAACGAACAGGCCATGGTGCACCAGTCCGTCGGATACGCGCGAATCCACCGTCGCCGGTCCACGTTCGCGTCCGCCGCATCCGTCGGGCCGGGCGCGACCAACATGCTCACCGGCGCCGCGCTCGCGACGACGAATCGCCTTCCGGCGCTGCTTCTCCCCAGCGACACCTTCGCCACGCGGGTCGCCGACCCCGTGCTGCAGCAGCTGGAGCAGCCGTGGGATACCGGGCTGACGGTCAACGACGCCTTCCGGCCGCTGTCGAAGTTCTTCGACCGCGTGCAGCGGCCCGAACAGCTCTTCTCCACGGCGCTGGCCGCGATGCGTGTGCTCACGGATCCGGTCGAGACCGGCGCGGTGACGATCGCGCTGCCCGAGGACGTCCAGGCCGAGAGCATCGAAGTCCCGCTCGCGTTCCTGGAAGAGCGCGAATGGCACATCCGCCGTCCTGTGCCGGAGCGCCAGGCGCTCGGACGCGCCGTCGCGGCGATCCGCACGGCTGAGCGTCCGCTGCTCGTCGCCGGCGGCGGAGTCATCTACTCCGGGGCCGAGGATGCGCTGCGCACCCTCGTTGAGGCCACCGGCATCCCGGTCGGCACGACGCAGGCCGGAGGCGGCGCCCTGCCGTGGGACCACCCGCAGAACGTGGGCGCCGTCGGGGCGACCGGCACGGCCGCCGCGAACCGATTGGCAGCCGAAGCGGACCTCGTGATCGGCATCGGCACACGCTACAGCGACTTCACGACCGCATCCCGCACGGCGTTCCAGGACCCTGCGGTCCGCTTCGTCAACGTCAACATCGCGCCCTTCGACGCCTATAAGCACGGCACGCAGATCCCGGTGATCGCCGATGCGCGCGAGACCGTCGACGCGCTGAGGGCGGGCCTGGACGGGTGGTCGGTGCGCCCCGCGCACGCCGAACGCGTGGCCAGGGAGAAGTCGGAATGGGATGCCGTGGTCGACGCGGCCTTCGCGCCGTCCGGCCTCGATCGACCAGGGCAGTCCGAGATCATCGGGGCCGTGCAGTCGACCACGGCCCCCGAGGACGTCATCGTCCAGGCAGCGGGGTCGCTGCCCGGCGACCTGCACAAGCTGTGGAGGGTTCGCGACGCGCTCGGCTACCACGTGGAGTACGCGTTCTCCTGCATGGGCTACGAGATCGCCGGCGGGCTCGGCGTCAAGCGCGGCCTGGAAGCGCTCGGCGATGACCGGGACGTCGTCGTCATGGTCGGCGACGGTTCATATCTGATGCTGAACTCCGAACTCGTCACGGCGGTCGCCGAGGGCATCAAGATCATCGTGATCCTGATCCAGAACCACGGCTACGCGTCGATCGGCCACCTCTCGGAGACCGTCGGGTCCGATCGATTCGGCACCGCGTACCGCTCCTATGACCCCGCAGCCCGCAGTTTCCGGGGCGACGTGCTGCCGGTCGACCTCGCCATGAACGCGCGCAGCTACGGAATCGATGTCATCGAGGTCGCGCCCGGGACCGGGGCGATCGACGATCTGAAAGCCGCGGTCGCTGCGGCGAAGGCCTCCGACAGTGCGACCTTGATCCACATCGAGAGCGATCCGCTGCTGTACTCGCCGGACGGCGAGGGGTGGTGGGATGTGCCGGTTCCCGCCGTATCGGAGTTGGAGTCCACGCAACGCGCGCGAGTGGCATACGAGCAGGAGCGTGCGGCTCAGCGACCGCTCCTCGGCGACGAAGAGGAGTGACGATGAAGGCCACGATCGCCGGTGCGCCGGTCAGCTACGGAGTCTTCGAGATGACACCGGAGGGAGCAACGACGGTCTCCGCCGACGAGATGCTCGTCTCACTCGCCGACGCAGGCTACGCCGGAGTCGATCTCGGACCGGTCGGATTCCTCGGTCGGGACGGCGCGCTGCGCGCACGGCTTGCCGCGCACGGGCTCGAGCTCGCCGGGGGCTGGGTACAGCTTCCGCTGTCCGACGATGAGGCCTTCGCAGCGTCGCTTCCGGTGCTGGAGGACGCGCTACGCGTATTCTCGGATGCTGCCGAAGCAGGCCCGGCGCGACTGCCGCTCCCGACGCTCGCCGATGACGGCTCTCTCGTGCGTCGTGCCC
Source organism: Microbacterium sp. NPDC056234 (assembly GCF_042267585.1). Taxonomy (NCBI): domain Bacteria; kingdom Bacillati; phylum Actinomycetota; class Actinomycetes; order Micrococcales; family Microbacteriaceae; genus Microbacterium; species Microbacterium sp. NPDC056234. Next base: position 192,512 of record NZ_JBHJTE010000003.1, on the reverse strand, counting down.
ACCCCGGGCGCGGAGCCGAGGTCGACCCGCTCGACGCCGACGCCTGGAAGCGGCTGATGGCCAACACGGAGCGCTCGGCGGCGCTGATCCGCGCCGCAGGCTTCGAGCCGACCTTCCACCACCATGCAGGCACGTTCGTGGAGTCGCCCGACGAAGTGGACCGATTCCTCGCCGGTGTCGACGTGGACCTCACCCTCGACACCGGGCACCTGCTCATCGCGGGTGGGGACCCGGTCGATGCGGTGACCCGGTGGGGCGACAGGATCAACCACCTCCACCTCAAGGACGTGAATCGAGCGGAACTGGCTCGCGTGCTGGCGAGCGGTGGCGGCATGGCGGAGGTATGGATGTCCGGGGCGTTCGTCGCTTTCGGCGAGGGCGATCTCGAGCTCGACCGTGTCATGTCGACGATCGACGAGCGCGGCTTCGATGGCTGGATCGTCGTCGAGCAGGACGTTCTGAACGCTCCGGACGTCGCGATCGATGCGTTCCGCCGAGCTCGCAGCGCTGACCAGAAGACCAACCGTGAGGCGCTGCGCGCCTGGGCGTGAGCGGACCCGTCAGACAAGGAATCCAGAGTGACCGAGAACTCCCTGCGCATCGGCCTGATCGGCACCGGCCGGATCGGCCAGGTCCATGCCGCGAACATCGCAGCGAATCCCGATGCGTCGCTGTCCAGAGTCGCCGATCCGTTCATCGATGGAGCCCGCGGCGTCGCGGAGCGTTTCGGCGGCCGTGCCACGGCCGATCCGGACGAGATCTTCGCGGCGGACGACGTGGATGCTGTGCTCATCGCCTCTCCTACTCCGACGCACGTCGGTCTGATCGAGAAGGCGGTCGACCGCGGCATCCCCGTCCTGTGCGAGAAGCCGATCGACCTGGACATCGCGCGCGTCGAGGCCCTGCGACCGAAGATCACCGCTGCCGGCGTCCCCGTCGCCCTCGGCTTCAACCGCCGATTCGACCCGGCCTTCGCCGAGGTCCGCGCGCGCGTCGCCGCCGGTGAGATCGGTGCCCTGGAGCAGCTCACGATCATCAGCAGGGACCCCGCGGCGCCGCCTGCCGACTACATCGCGCTGTCCGGCGGCATCTTCCGCGACATGACGATCCACGATTTCGACATGGCGCGGTTCTTCCTCCCAGACATCGTCGAGGTGTCCGCTGTCGGAACCACCATGTTCGACGCCGGTGCCCGCGCGCACGGCGACTTCGACACCGCGGTCGTCACGCTCACGGCCGCAACCGGAGCCGTGGTCACGATCATCAATTCGCGTCACAGCGCCGTCGGATACGACCAGCGGATCGAGGCCTTCGGCAGCGGCGGTTCCCTGCAGGTCGCGAACCGCTCGACGAGCCTGGTCAGCCACTCGTCTGCCGCCAGGGTCGAGGCGCGGGCGCCGTATGAGGATTTCTTCCTGCAGCGCTACGCCGAGGCTTACGCCGCTGAGCTCACCAGCTTCATCGCCCTGGCGCGCGGCGGGGCGTCGGACAGTTCGAGCTTCGAGGACGGGCGCGCCGCCCTGATCCTCGCTGACGCCGCACAGCGCTCTGCGCAGGAGCACGCCGCGGTCACGGTGCGGTTCGCCTGAGCCGGCGCACGCGTCCCGTGCCACACTGGGCCTATGCCGCAGACGACCGAGGATCCACGACAGCTGCGCCGGGTCCCCGAGACGCTCAACGCCTTTCAACTGACGGAAGGGCACCCACACTTCCGCGTCGACGTGGAGCGCCTTCGGTTCTCCCCGTACTATTCTCGTCTCTCGGCTGTCACGCAGGTGATCTCGCAGACCGGCGCGGGGCTGGCGGTGCACAACCGGCTCACGCATTCCATCAAGGTCGCCGCCATCGCACGGGCGATCGCCAGCCAGCTGTCCACCCGCACCGATGAGGCCGGCCGCATCGTTGAGGAGCTCGGCGGCGCGCATCCGGTCGTCGTGCAGGCTGCGGCGGCTGCCCACGATCTGGGGCATCCGCCGTTCGGACACCTCGGCGAGCAGACCCTGGATCGCGTGGCGCGCAGCCGATTCGGCCTGACGGAGGGTTTCGAGGGGAACGCGCAGACTTTCCGCATCATCACTCGCCTCGATGAGCACGACCGACCCGGCGTGGGGCTCAACCTCACTGCCGCGGTGCGCTCAGCCGTGCTGAAGTACCCGTGGCGGCGCGGCGAGGGCGGACCCAGCCGCGGGGGCGCGAGCAAGTTCAACTTCTACGCGATCGACGAGTCGGATGCCAGGGAGGCTCTGTCCGCGTACCCGCTGATCGAACGCGGGCAGCAGACGGTCGAGTGTTCGATCATGGACATTTCCGATGACATCGCGTACTCGCTGCACGATCTCGACGATTTCTACCGGGCCGGGCTCCTCAACGCCGCGACGTTGTCGGCCGAGTTTCGCAATTGGCATCGCGATCTCGCGCACCTCCGGACGCTCGACGATGACGTGCTGATGACCGACACCCGGACACCGGGGCATTCGCTCGAGCTGCTCTGGCGTCGGCTGCAGAGCAAGGATGCCTGGATCGCCGATGCGGACGCTTTCGGAGAGGCTGTCGCCCGCGTCAAGGCGGAGGTGATCGACGGACTGCTCGCCGAACCGTTCGACGGCTCTCTCGCCAGTGAGCGCGCGCTGGCCGGGTTCACCACGGCCTGGATCTCTCGGCTGCAGTCGTCCGTGGAAGTGCGCAGGCATCCTGACACCCGTTCCGGTCACGTCAATCTCGATCGCCGGGCATGGCACGAAGTCGCTGTGCTGAAGTTCCTGCACGAGAGGTTCATCCTCGAGCGCCCGGATCTCACGGTCTACCAGCGCGGGCAGGCCAGCGTGCTGGAACGGCTCGTCGATGGTTTCGCCGACTGGCTCGATGACCCGCGCGATGCCCGTCGCGCCCCGCGTCGGCTCATCGATCTGGTCGAGCTCGCGACCGACGACCACCGCCGCCTGGGTGGCGCCTGGTCGAATGCCGATCGGGACCGGCTGGCTCGCGGCCGCGGGATCATCGACTACGTGGCGTCGCTCACCGACGCCCAGGCCGGATCGCTCGACGCCCTGCTCGCCGGCCAGACCGAACGACTGTGGGAAGCCGGACAGGGCCTCTAGTCGCGATAACCTCGCCCCATGGTCGCCTTCGGAACGCTGAGCACCCCGGTCGGGACCATCGGTGTCGTCAGCGACGGCACGGCGATCACCCGGGTCGCGTGGCGCTCGGCGCCGCCGGACGGAGTGGATGCCGCGCCGGACCCGCTCCTGGAGGAGGCACTGGCACAGCTGAGCGCCTACTTCGACGGCATCCTGACCCGATTCGACCTGCCGGTGGATCTCGGGCGACAGACGGAGACGACCCGCGCCGTTCTGCTGACGCTTCGCCGGACGGTGGCTCACGGCGAGACCATCACCTACGGCGGACTCGCCGCCCGCAGCGGCACCGACGTCCCCGCTCGCGGGATAGGAGCGATCATGGGCGCGAACCCCGTCCCGATCATCGTGCCCTGCCATCGCGTGGTGGCCGGCGACGGGCTCGGCGGTTACTCCGGCGGAGACCACGGGCAGGGCCTGGCGACCAAGCGCCGGCTGCTCGAGCACGAGGGGGCTCTGCCGACAAGCCTGTTCTGACTCGTGCGTCATCTGCTCCGACGCACCTGCGAGAATGGAGGCCCGTGCCGAATCCAGACCGAGGAGCCGAAGTGCAGTACATCTCCACCCGAGGCGGCATGCAGCCGCTGCCGTACTGCGAGACGTTGCTCGAAGGCCTCGCGCCGGACGGCGGACTCGCCGTCCCCGAGACGATGCCGACGGTCGACGGGGAGACGCTCGAGCGCTGGCGCGCGCTGACGTACCCGCAGCTCGCGACCGAGGTGCTCGGCCTCTTCGCCACGGACATCCCGCGCGAGGACCTCGCACGCATGACGGATGCCGCCTACGCCGATTTCCCCGGCGAAGTCGTGCCGCTGCGCCGGATCGATGACGAGCTCACGCTCGTCGGCCTGTCGGAAGGGCCGACGCTGGCCTTCAAGGACATGGCGATGCAGTTCCTCGGCCAGGTCGTCGAATACGCGCTGGAGCGCAAGGGATCGGTCCTCAACATCCTCGGCGCCACGTCGGGCGACACCGGCTCGGCCGCCGAGCACGCCCTCCGCGGCAAGGAGCGCATCTCGGTCTTCATGCTGTCGCCGCAAGGGCGGATGAGCGCGTTCCAGCGTGCGCAGATGTTCTCGCTCGACGACGCGAACGTCCACAACATCACCGTGGACGGCGTCTTCGACGACTGCCAGAACCTGGTCAAGGCGCTCGCCGGGGATCTCGACTTCAAGCGCGCACAGCACCTGGGCGCGGTCAACTCGATCAACCTCGCCCGCATCACCGCTCAGGTCGTGTACTACTTCTGGGCCTGGCTGCGCGCGACGGATGCCGGGGGCTGGGCCGAGCTCAGCTTCACCGTGCCGTCTGGCAACTTCGGCAACATCCTTTCCGGCTTCTATGCGAAGCAGATGGGGTTGCCGATCCACCGTCTCGTGCTCGCGGCCAATGAGAACAACGTGCTGGACGAGTTCTTCCGCACGGGCATCTACCGGCCCCGCAGCGCCGCTCAGACTCTCGCGACCTCGAGCCCGTCGATGGACATCTCGAAGGCGTCGAACCTCGAGCGCTTCATCTTCGAGCTCGTCGGCCGCGATGCCTCCCGCGTCGTCGGCGCCTGGAACGAACTCGGCGAGCAGGGCTTCTTCGACTTCTCCGCCGACCTGTCGCGGTTCACGGAGGAGTTCGGCATCGTCAGCGGCACCTCGACGCACGCGGATCGACTGGAGACCATCCGGGGCGTGTACGAGGCATCCGGCGACATCATCGACCCGCACACCGCGGACGGCGTGAGAGTCGCCAGGGACTTCGTCGAGTCCGGCGTGCCGATGCTCGTGCTCGAGACCGCCAAGCCGCAGAAGTTCGCCGAGACGATCCTCGAGGCCATCGGCGTACAGCTCGAGTACTCGCCCGAGCTGCAGGCGATGCTCGACGCGCCGCAGCACGTGACCGAGCTGCCCGACGACGCTCAGGCTCTCCGCGCCTTCATCGAGCAGCACGCGCTGCGCTGAGCATCCGTCGCCGAGGCTGCTTTCGCTATGGTGGCCGGGTGAGCGGAAGCATCAGGAACATCGCCGTCGGATTGCTGATCCGTGAGGGGCGGGTTCTCGCCGAGGAATATCGCGAGACCGAACGTCATCCACACTTCCTGCGCGCCATCGGCGGCGGGATCGACTTCGGCGAGCGCGCCGAGGATGCCGTCCGACGAGAATTCCTGGAAGAGCTCGGCGTGACTCTCACCGAAGTCCGGCTGCTGGCCGTCACGGAGAACCTGTTCGCGCTCGCGGGGAAGGCAGGCCACGAAGTGGTCCATGTCTTCGCGGTGCGTTCACCCGAGCTCGAGGAGACGGCGTTCGACGCACGGATGCCGATCCTCGACAACACCACGACGGCCGGCTGGTTCCCGCTGTCGGATCTCGGGATGCCGTTCAACCCGGACGGCATCGTCGCGATCGCCGCCGAACTCGCGGACGATCCCGCTTCGCTCGCCGATCCTCTGCACTGACCCTTGTCCCCGGCACCGCCCGGTGGAAGGGTGGGGTTCGACCGAAGGGGCAATGATGTTCGAGAACTCCGATGCGTTCAGCGGCATGTCATCCAACGACCTGGCGGCCTCCCGTGCCTTCTACGAGGGCGTGCTCGGCCTCACCGTCGAGGAAGGCGGGGGAGGCCTGATCTCGGTGCAGCTGCCGAAGGGCGGCGCCGTGCTCATCTATCCGAAGGACGACCACCAGCCCGCGACGTTCACCATCCTGAACTTCCCGGTCGCGGACATCGACGCCGTCGTGGACGAGCTCGTCGCGAAGGGCGTCACGATGCAGCGCTACGACGGCATGGGCCAGGACGACAAGGGCATCCTGCGTGGCAAGGCCTCCGGCCAGGGACCTGACATCGCCTGGTTCACGGACCCGGCGGGGAACATCCTCTCGGTGCTCTCGGACTGACGCAGCGCGTCAGTCCTCCTCGCGCGGCGGGGTGACGCCCCCTCACTCCACGAGCTTGCCGGCCGTGTCGACGTCCCGCATGAGGGCGGCGATCTCGGCGGGGACTTCAGAGATCTCCTCGCGGGTCACGCCGGTCGACGGCGACCAGACGAGATTCACCTGAAGCGTGGGGTCCATGTCCGGGAAATCGCTGCGGTTGTGGCATCCGCGGGTCTCGCGGCGCTCGCGCGCGGCCTCCAGCGTCGCGCGCGCCGCCAGTGCCGAAGCCTTCAGATCGAAGGCGTGGGCGAGATCCTGGAATCCCGCGATATCCGGATGGATGCCGATGTCCGCCATCCGCCCCTCGATCATGTCGAGCTCGGCGAGTCCGGCGCGCAGACCCTCTTCCGAGCGGACCACGCCGGCGTGCTCGGTCATGGTGTTGCGGATCGCGCGCTGCAGGGCCCGCACGTTCTCCCGTCCATCGGCGGCGAGCAGGTCGTCGATCTCCGCGCGTGCGTGCGCCACGGCATCCGACGACCGGCGCTGCGCGTCCAGACCGACCGCGTGCGCGATCGCGGCCTGACCGACCAGCCGGCCGTAGACGAGCAGCTCGATCAGCGAGTTGCCGCCGAGTCGGTTCGCGCCGTGCAGGCCGCTGGACGCCTCGCCGATCGCGTACAGGCCGTCGACGTCGGTGCTGTGATCGTCGGGCCGCACCCAGACGCCGCCCATCGAGTAGTGGGCGGTCGGTGCGATCTCGATCGGCTCCGTGGTGATGTCGAGCATCTGCAGCTCGAGCATCGTCTGGTAGACGCGGGGCAGGCGCGTCATGATCGTCTCGCGCGGAAGGTGCGAGACATCCAGCCATACGCCTCCGTTCGGAGTGCCCCGGCCCTCCTGGATCTCGGTGTAGGCGGCCAGAGCGACGCGGTCCCGCGTCGACAGCTCCATGCGCTCGGGGTCGTAGGTCGCCATGAAGCGCTCGCCGAGGGCGTTGCGGAGGATTCCGCCCTCGCCTCGTGCCGCCTCGGAGATGAGGGTCCCCGCGGCGTTCTCCGGCTCGATGATGCCGGACGGGTGGAACTGCACGAGCTCCGGGTCGCGCAGGCGCGCGCCGGCATCGACCGCGAGGCGGAAGGAATCGCCGGTGTTCTCATCGCGGCGCGATGACGTGCGCCGCCAGATGCGATTGTGGCCGCCGGCGGCCAGGATCACGGCATCCGCGTGGATCAGGTAGCGAGTGCCGTCGGCCTGATCGAAACCGTAGGCGCCGAAGACCACGTTGTCCTTCACGAGGATGCGGGTGATGTAGATGCCGTCCAGGATCGGGACGTCCAGTTGTTCGGCGCGGCGCACGAGCGTGCGCTGGATCTCGAGCCCGGTGTAGTCGCCGGCGAACGCCGTGCGTCGGAAGGTGTGCGCGCCGAAGAAGCGCTGCGAGATACGGCCGTCGTCCTCGCGCGCGAAGTCCATGCCCCAGCGCTCCAGATCCCGGATGCCGCGCTCCGCGCCGCGCGTGACGACCTCGACCGTGTGCGGGTTGGCGAGCAGGTAGCTCTCGGTGATCGTGTCGGCCGCGTGCTGCTGCCAGCTGTCCTCGGCATCCATCGTTCTGAGGGCCGCGTTGATCCCGCCGGCCGCCAGCGACGTGTGCGCATCGCTACGAGGGCGCTTGCCGACCGCGAGGACGTCGACGCCCTGTTCGGCGACCTCGATCGCGGCGCGCAGGCCGGAGCCGCCGGTGCCGATGACGAGGACGGTGGTGGAGATCTGGCGTTCGCGAGTGCTCATGCCTTCCACGCTAAGAACTCAGCGTCGATAACTCCAATGAATAGTTTTCATGATCGCGATAGCCTGAGTACATGAAACTGGAGCAGCTGCGCGGCTTCGTCGCGATCGCCGAGATCGGCCACTTCACCAGGGCGGCCGAGACGCTCCACGTCGCCCAGCCGTCGTTGAGCCGCCAGATCGCGACCCTCGAGCACGAGGTGGGCAGCGAGCTGTTCCACCGCGCCCGTGGCAACATCACCCTGACGGCCGCCGGCGAGACGCTGCTTCCTCGCGCTCGCCGGATGCTGGCCGATGCCGACGCGATCCGCGTCGAGATGGGCGAGATCGCCGGGCTGCAACGTGGACGGGTGCGCCTCGGGGCGACGCCGACGCTGTGCGTGAGTCTGGTCGCCGAGGCGATGAGCGCGTTCCACCCCGCGCACCCAGGCATCGGCCTGCAGCTAACAGAGGCCGGTTCGCGCCTGCTCATCGAACGCCTCGCGGCCGGAGAGCTCGACATGGCGCTCATCACACTGTCCGAAGGGCTTCCGGCCGGAGAGCCGACGCTCGTGCGCACGCCGCTGCTCACGGAGGAGCTCGTCGTGGCCTCTGCATCCGCCGCGCCGCCGGTCGCCGACGCCGCGATCGACCTCGCACGGCTGGCGACCCTGCCGTTGGTCGCGTTCGCGGAGAGCTACGATCTGCGCGCCGCGACGGATGCCGCGTTCCGCGCGGCCGGCCTGGCGCCGACGATCGTCGTCGAAGGCGCCGAGATGGATGCCGTCCTGCGCTTCGTCGAACGAGGACTCGGCGTCGCGGTCGTCCCGGCGACCGTTCTCGTGGATCGGCCGAACCTGCGCGCCGTCCGGCTGACCGACCCGCAGCTGACGCGGACGATCAGCCTCGCGCATCGATCGGATGTGAATCCGACCAGAGCCGCGGCGGCGATGCGCGAGGTGATCGTGTCCACCGCCGCCGCTCTCGCGTCGGCGTCTCCGGAGACCCTGCGGCTGGTGCGCTGATCAGGAGGGCAGCGCGGTGACGGCAGCGGCGAGCATCTGAGGCACGGTCGGCACGCCCTCCGCACGGAACGTCTGCTCGCCGGACGCATTGCGGACGATCACGGTCGGGGTGAACGTGATGTCGAGCGCCTCTGCGGCATCCGGATCGGTCGCGACGTCGATCTCGGTCACCGTCGCATCCGGCAGGAAACGCGCGGCGTCGGCGATCACCGCCCTGGTGCGCGCGCAGGCACCGCAGAAGGCGGAGGTGACGAGCGTGATCTCCATGCTGGAGCGAACCGCGAACGAGGCCGCGCTGTTCCCGATCAGAAGTCGGTGCGCGTGACCAGGCCGCGATTCGTGCGGATGTGCTCGTAATCCCACTGCACGTCGCGCGCGGCCGCCAGCCAGCGCACGAGGTCGTCGACGTCGACCTGCTCGACATCGGTGTACCGCACCTCGCCGGCCTGGAACGTCCCGGTCGGGGTGAGGCCCGGCTCGTCGAAGGATCGACCGCTCCAGAACATCAGACGAACGGCGTCCTTCAGCCGGTTGTATCCGACGATCGGGTTGCCGTCGAGGAACCACACGGGGTGCGCATGCCAGATCCTTCCGACGGCTTCGGGCAGCCCGCGTTCGATCACCTCGGCCAGCGCGACGAAGATCGCGCGATCCGATGCGGGATGCCGTGCGTGGAAGTCGTCGATCTCTCGGGCGCGTGCCATGCAGCGAGTATCGCCGATCTGCGCGAACCGGTCCAGGCCAGGGCTAGGAAACCGCGCGAGGAATCCGGCGCGGATGCAGGAAGCCCGATGCCGCGCCCAGCGCAGCGCCGACGATGGTGTCGACGATCCGCTCGAGCGCGATCGACATGTCGCCGATGTCTCCCGTCGCCGCTCCTGTGAGCAGCAGCACGAGCGGTGTGATGAACACCAGTGCCAGGGCGTAATGACGAACGACGACGAGTTCGATGAGGAACTGCAGGATGCCGAGCAGCAGCGCCAGCCACAGCCCCGCAGGATGCAGCAGCGCCAGCAGCGCGTACAGGCCGGCACCGACGATCGTGCCGAGCATCCGATGCAGACCGCGCTGCAGCGCGGCCGCGCGGTCGGCGGCGACGCCGATCACGGCGACCGCCGCTCCCACCACCCAGTAGCTGCGCGCCGGGTCGACGACGAGCGCCGACAGCACGCCGATCACCGAGACGATCGCGACCCGCAGCAGGAGCATCCTTCCGTCCGCATCCAGGGCGGGGCCGGGGAGCAGATCCCGCAGCGGCCGTGCCGTGACCGATCGCGGACGCGGCAGCAGCAGGGGCGAGACGGCGACGAGGTACGAGAACGCGCAGCCGGCCGCGAACGCCGCAAGATAGACGGGGCTCGCGATCGGCGCGCTCGTGACGACGTGCGCCGACAATCCGAAGACGAGCACGAAGAACAGCGGCCCCGGTGGACCGAGCCGGAAACCGAACGACAGCGCGGCGCTGCCGATGGCCACGATCACGACGCCCTCGAGCACGAGCCACGTACTCGGCGCCGCCAGCACGCCCAGGGCCGCGCTGACGATGAGCCCCGCCGCGACGAACGGCAGGACTCTGGCGCGTTCGACGACGGGCGATGAGCCGACGAAGAGCACCGTGAACGCACCCGAGGCGGCGATGTACCCGAGAGCGGGCAGCCCGAGCAGGGTCATGACGGCGATCGGCCCCGCGAGGCCGATCGCCGCCTGCAGCCCGATCGGCCACCGCGGACCACGCGACGGGCCGAACGCGAACAGACTCACCCGACTATTGTCTCGCGCGGCGTCGCTCCTCCGCGCTGAGCCTCGCCCACAGGGTCGCCCACTGCTCGGGTCGCAGATCCCGCGGAAGCGCCCGGTGTGCGACACCTGCATCGCTCAGGGCGCCCTGCGCGTGCGAGGGCGGATGCCCCGTGTTCCGCAGCACCTGGAGCATGCCGTGCCCACGGCCGCGGAACACCGCGGAGATGAATGACTCGTACCGTCGCCTGTCCCGCGTCGCGACGAGCGCGCGCCGACGGCGGGACACCGTGAGGATGCCGCCGTCCACGGCGGGCATGGGCCGGAAATGGGCGGCCGGGACCCGATCGTGCAGCCGGAACGTGAACCACGGCGCGGCCTGAGCGGTCATCATGGTCGCCCCGCCGACGCCCGCCCGCTTGCGCGCGACCTCCCACTGCGTGAGGAGCACGGCGTGCTGCCATCCGTCCTGCTCGAGCAGTCGACGCAGGATCGGCGTCGTGAGGTGGAACGGGATGTTCCCCACGACGACCGGTCGATCCAGCGGCTCGTGCAGGGCGTCGGCCAGCTGGACGGATGCCGCGGGCAGACGCGCCCTGAGCCGGTCGACGCGGCGTGCATCGATGTCGATCGCTCGCAGGTCGCGGCCGAGGGGGATGAGGTGCTCGGTGAGGGCGCCGTCACCGGCGCCGAGCTCGAGGATCGGTCCGTCGGTGTCGGCGACGAGGTCGGCGATCCGTCTCAGGGTCGGGCGATGGGTGAGGAAGTTCTGGCCGAGTTCGTGGCGGCCGCCGGTGTGGGAATGAGGTCGCATGGTGCGCTCCGGTCGAAGGAAGGGAGCACCCGCGAGCGGGCGTGCGAAGGCACGGCGAACGCGCTACCGGGTGCAGGACATCCGGGAACGACGCGCAGAGCGAAGGCGAAGAGAGCGACCGTCAGCGCGCCGTCAGGCGCGGCGGTCGCGGAAGGTGAAGCAGCGCGCGTCGAACGTCGCGCCAGAAATGATCGAACCCATGTCGGTGAGCTTATCAGCTCGGGCGTGTCGCCTTGAGGGTCAGCGCGAGGACGGCATCCCAGGCCAGTGCGCCCAGCTCGGCATCCGCCTCTGGCGAGCCGCCGCGCGCCATCCGATGCCCACCCGACGCGATGGCCTCCCCGGGGAACGGCACGCGGTGGCCCGCACGGGAGTGCCGCAGCACGTCCGTCGGCAGGCCCGCGGACGATCGGCGCCCGACGATCTCGTCCGCGAAGCGGCCGCTCGGCCATACCCGGTCGTCCTCACCGACCACGAGAAGCAGTTCGCCCGTGATCCGCTCGACGGGGATCGCGGCGGCCTCGGCCTCGAGGGGATGCCGATCGAGACTCTCCGCGTACAGCCCCCGGAACTCGGGCGGGTCCGTGGGGGCTGTCCAGTCTTCGACGAACGGCACCCACGGCAGCGCCGCACCGGCCTCGGTCCAGTGCGAAGACCAGGAGCCGTCGAGGATGCCCGGCCACACCACGCTCGTCGGTGCGATCGCGATCACGGCATCCACGGGGGTCCTGGTGGCGGTCAGCAGCGCCGCTTCCGCACCGAACGATGTGCCGAGGATCGCGACCCGGTCGCAGGAATCGCGCAGCAGGGCGACCTCGTCGACGAACAGCTCCAGCGGCACCTCATGCGGAACCGGGCGCTGCCCCTGTCCGCCGAACCAGCGGATCGCGTGCGCGCGCACCCCATGCCGAGCGAGCAGGTCGGCGCGCTCCGACTCGATCCGTCCGCTCGATCCGGCGAGCACGAGGATCCCGGAACCCGTCGGGTTCGCCGGCGCGGCGACATGCCGGTCCGTCTCGTCGATCCGTGTCATCGCGTCAACGCTGGCCGAGCCAGTCGGCGAAGGTCTGCGTCGTGAGCTCGGCATCCGGACCCGGCAGCGCCAAACCGGCGCGCATGCCCTTCATCTGTGCGGTCGGCATGCTCACCCGAGGGATCCAGCCGTGGTGGCCGTTCGCGCGCGCGAACGCGATGATCATGTCGTCCAGCGCCTCCTCGCGCGGGCCGGCGAGATCGCGCGCCCGGCCCTGCGCGGGTCCCGTGGCCAGGGCGGTCAGGCGCTCTGCGACGTCCCGTGCGGCGACGGGCTGGGTGCGTGCGCGCAGGGCGAGATGCAGCGGACCCAGTTTCGCTCGATCGTAGATCTGGCCCGCGAATTCGTGGAACTGCGTGGCGCGCTGGATCGTCCACGGCACGGCCGATGTCTCGACGATCTTCTCCTGAGCGAGCTTGCCGGCGTAGTAGTCGACCGGCATGCGGTCGATGCCGACGATCGACAGCAGCACGACGTGCGCGACGCCCGCGTCAGCGGCCGCGGTGATGAGATTGCCCGTCGCCGCGGTGAAGAACTCCACAGCCTCGGTGGCCTTCACCGTCGTGATGTTCGCGACGTCGATCACGGCGTCGGCGCCCGCCAGCGCGGCATCCAGTCCGCGGGCGCTCACGAGATCGACACCGGCCGCGCGGCTCAGAACGACGGCCTCGTGCCCGGCTCGCTGCACGGCATCGACCGTGTGACGTCCGACGACTCCCGTGCCTCCTGCGACGGCGATCCTCATGCGGACATCTTCTCAGTCCCACCCCGCCGGGTTGTGCATGAACTCGAGACGGATGCCGTTGTCGTCCTCCACGAATGAAGCGTAGTAGCGCTCGGTGAAGCGGGGGTACTCCTTCGGCTCGCGAACGGCGACCCAGCCGGCTTCGAGAGCGACCGCGTGCAGACGATCGACCTCGTCACGGGAGTCGACCGCGAAGGCGAGGTGCTGCCACCCGACCCGCCCGTGCTCGTGGGGTTCGGTGCCGTCGGCGCGAGCGGGATACAGCAGCACCTCCGGCTGCCCCGACTGCCGCCAGTAGGCGCAGTCGTCGGCATCGTGCGAGCGGATGTAGCCGAGCGCCTCCATCACCGGATTGAACTGCGCCGACGCCCGCGGGACGCTGTCGACGGTGATGCCGAGGTGGTCGAGTATCGCCATGCGCCCAGTGTGGCAGGCGGCACCGACACCCCGCGAGGGTCAATGCGGCGCGTGGTACTCGGCCTCGCCACGCTTCCAATAGCCCTTGACCACGGCCTGCGCCGTGTCGACGCCCCACCGCTCGAGCAGCGCACGGCCGGGCTTGACGATGGCCTGCTCGGCGGCGATGAAGACGAAGGGGTGCTCGCCCACGGCATCCTCCGCCCGCAGCGATTCCAGGAAGGCGATCAACGCCGATCCGGACGATGCATCCCCCCGATGCAGCCACTCGACGTCGACGGGGGCGTCGATCGTGATCTCGTCCTCGCGAGTGCGGACCTCGATCACGATGCGAGCCGGGGCCTCGTCGATGCGTGCGGCGAACCGGCGGATCGCCGGGATCGCGGTCTCGTCCCCCACCAGCATCCAGCTGCCGGGGGTACCTGTCAGCACGGCGGACCCCCGAGGACCGCCGACGCCGATCCGTGCGCCGAGCGGCGCTGTCGCGGCCCACGGGGCGGCGACCCCCTCACCGCCGTGCACGGCGAACTCGACCTCGAGCCAGCCATCGCCCCAGAACAGCGGCGTGTACTCGCGGCTCGGAGCCGCACGGAGCTCCTCGACCGTGTCGGGGATCTCCGCGGGGAAGAACAGACGCATGTGGTCATCGGCGCCGGGGGATTCGAACCCCGCCAGATCCTCGCCTTCCAGCCGCACCCGCACGTAGTTCGGTGCCAACCGCTCCCGGGATGCGAGGGCGACGGTGCGGAAGCGCAGGTCGTTCATGCGGCGCTCGATGGTGAAGGGCGGGTTCGACGAGGTCATGAAGTTAGGCTAGCCTACATCTGAACAGGTGAGGCTTACCTTACCTTCACTCTATTTTCGTCCATCGTCTCAGGGAGAACCATGTCCTCGCGCCGGCCGTTCGCCGCAGCATCCTTCGTCCTCATCTCAGCGCTCGCGCTCGCCGGCTGCGCGAGTGCGGAATCCGCACCGGCGGCCGAGGAGGAATCGTCCGAGACGAGCACCGTCACCTACTCGTGGGAGCGCAACACCGCAGGCGAGGACGAGGACCCGGCGTATGAGACCGAGACCGTCGAGGTGCCGAAGGATCCGCAGAAGATCGTCGCCTTCGAGATGGCCACGGTCGACACGATCGGCGCACTGGGGGGCGAGGTGGCGGGTGCGCCGCTGGACTTCGTCCCGGCGTACCTGCAGGACAGCCTCGCCGAGGATGCGTTCAACTCCGGCACCCTGTTCGAGGCGGACCTCATCGCGATCGAGGCGCAGCAACCGGATCTGATCGTCATCGGCGGCCGGTCATCGGCGCTTTACGACGACCTCAGCCAGATCGCTCCGACGATCGACCTCGGCATCAGCGGCAGCTACCTCGAGACGCTCGAACGCAACGTGACGTTCCTCGGCGAGGTGCTCGGCGCCGAGGACAAGGCCGCCGAAGCGCTCGCCGACCTCGAAGTCGGCATCGACGAGGCCAAGGAGGCCACCGCCGCGGCAGGCAACGGCCTGGCGGTGATCGTCTCCGGCGGCGAGCTCAGCGCGATGGCGCCGACCGGTGCCGAGGCCGGCAGCTCCAACGTGCGCGGCGGTCTCATCTACGACGTGTTCGGCGTCGAGCCGGTCGTCCAGGACGTCGCATCCGCGACGCACGGTGAGCCGATCTCGTTCGAGTTCCTGCTCGAGCACGACCCCGACACGCTCTGGATCGTCGACCGGGACGCGGCCACGGGCGAAGGGGAGGCCGGCGCCGCAGCGCAGGTCCTCGACAACGACATCGTGAAGCAGACCACCGCGTCGGAGAACGACGCGATCGTCTACCTCGACCCGGTGGCGTGGTACATCGTGTACGGCGGCATCGAGACGACCCGACTGCTCATCGACGACGTGATGCAGATCACGGAGTGACCTCCCCCGCGCACGCGTGACACTCACCGCAACCGCCTCGACGAGCGCCCCCGCTCCGGCCCGCCATCGGTGCAGCCGGGTGGGGGTCCTCATCGGCGTCCTCTTCGTGCTGCTCGCCGTCGCGAGCCTGTTCATCGGCGCCTCGGACGTGTCGCCGGTCGCGCTGTTCGCCGGAGGGCCGGACAGCGCGGCATCATTCCTCCTGCTGGCCAGTCGCGTGCCCCGCACGATCGCCGTGATCCTCGTCGGCGCTTCGCTGGGCATCGCGGGTCTGATCATGCAGATGCTGGTGCGCAACCGCTTCGTCGAACCGTCGACGACGGGCGTCAGCGAGTTCGCCACGCTCGGGATGCTGGTGACGACCGTCGTGTGGCCAGGACTCGCCGTGGTCGGCAAGATGGGCGTCGCGGCCGTGTTCGGGCTCGCCGGCACCTGGGTGTTCCTGCGGATCGTGCGCGCGATCCCGGTGCGCCAGCTCGTGCTCGTGCCGCTGGTCGGCATCATGCTGGGGGGGATCGTGGCGTCCGTCACGACGTTCTTCGCCTACCGGCTCGACCTGCTGCAGTCGCTCGGCCAGTGGTCCCAGGGCAGTTTCGCGACGGTCATGCAGGGTCGTTACGAGTTCCTGTGGATCGCGGCCGCCATGGTCGTCATCGCGTGGATCGCGGCCGACCGGTTCAGCGTGATCGGGCTCGGCGAGGAGTTCGCCACGAACCTCGGGCTGAACTACCGCCGCGTCGTCGCGATCGGGATGGTCATCATCGCGATGATCACGGCGGCGGTGCTCGTGACCGCAGGCATGATCCCATTCCTCGGCCTCGTGGTCCCGAACATCGTCAGCCTGATCATCGGCGACAACGTGCGCCGGTCGATCCCGTGGGTCGCCGGGCTCGGCGCCGTCGTCGTGCTCGGGTGCGACATCCTCGCGCGCGTGGTGCGCTTCCCGTACGAGATCCCGCTGTCGGTCATCGTCGGGATCGTCGGCGCTGCCCTGTTCCTCTGGCTGCTGCTGCGAAGGGGGAGCCGTGCCCACTGACACCCTCACCCGTACTCGGCTGCAGGCGCTGCGCAGCCGTCCGTCGGTGCGACTGAGCGCACTGGGCGTTGCTGTGCTCGTCCTCGTGGCCGTCTATCTCCTCACCGACGTGCCCGGTTCGCTCGCCTTCGCGCTGCGGATCCGCTCTCTGACCGTCCTCGCGATGCTCGTCGTCGCGGTCGCGGTCGGCGTCTCGACGGTCGTCTTCCACACGATCACGCAGAACCGCATCCTGACGCCGTCGATCATGGGGTTCGACGCGTTCTACGTGCTGATCGCGACGACGATCGTGTTCTTCTTCGGATCGGCATCCTTCCTGCGGACGAACGAGTTGCTGCTGTGGGCGGTGCAGGTGGTGGTCATGGTCGCGTTCAGCGTCTTCCTGTTCACCTGGATGTTCGGCGGCAGGCGACGATCCCTGCACCTCATGCTGCTGGTCGGCATCGTGCTGGGGACGTTCTTCCGCAGCTTCTCGGAGTGGATGCAGCGGATGCTGGATCCCCTCGACTTCCAGGTGCTCACCGACGCCATGTTCGCATCCCTCACCCGCCCCGATCCGGCGCTTCTGGTCTTCACAGGCGTGCTGGTGGCGGCATCCTGCATCGCGATCGTCCCGCTGGTGCGCAAGCTGGATGTCCTGACCCTCGGCGAGCCTGCGGCGATCGGACTCGGCATCGACCATCGTCGCCTGGTCATGCTGCTGTTCACCCTGATCTCGGTGATGATCGCGGCCTCCACCGCGCTGGTCGGACCCATCCTGTTCTTCGGTCTCATCGTCGCCAACCTCGCCTACTCGTGGGCCGGGACATTCCGGCACGTGTGGACGCTGCCGACGGCGGCCCTCATCGGCATGCTGTGCCTGCTGGGCGGGCAGGTCGTCCTTGAGCAGATCCTCGGGTTCGGGGGGAGCATCTCGATGATCATCGAGTTCGCCGGCGGCCTCTTCTTCCTGTTCCTCGTCCTCAGAAAGGGGGCGCGATGATCGCGCTCGAGAAGGTCACGAAACGCTACGGGAAGACGGTCGTGCTCGATGACGTCTCGATCGAGTTCGGCGGCGAAGGGGTGACGGCGCTGATCGGGCCGAACGGGGCGGGCAAATCCACCCTGTTCGGCCTCGTCGGAAGGCTCATCGCCGCCGATGAGGGGAGGGTCACCGTCGACGGCGCTGATGTCACCACGGCGTCATCGAGCGAGCTGGCCAAGGTCCTGGCGGTGCTCCGGCAGGACAACCACATCGCGGCGCGCCTCACCGTCCACGATCTGGTCGAGTTCGGACGCTTCCCGCACTCGAGGGGCCGCTTCACGATCGACGACCGTGCGCACATCGATCGAGCGATCGAGTACCTCGACCTGACACCGTTTCGGAAGCGCTTCCTGGACGAGCTGTCCGGCGGCCAACGGCAACGGGCATTCATCGCGATGGTGCTCGCACAGGACACCCGTTACGTGCTGCTGGATGAACCGCTCAACAACCTCGACCTCCGCCACGCCGCCGAGATCATGCAGCTGATCCGCCGCATGGCCGACGAACTGGGCAAGAAGGTCATCGTCGTCCTGCACGACATCAACGTCGCCGGACATCACGCGGATCGGATCGTCGCGATGCGCGGCGGACGGGTCGTCGCCGATGCCGAACCGGGCGACATCGTCCGCACCGATGTGCTGCGCGAGATCTACGACCATCCGGTGGACGTCAGGATGATCGACGGACGACCGGTCGCCCTGACGTTCTGAGGACTCAGATCTCGATGCCGTGGGTCTCGTCGTTGACGCCGGTGTTGTTGTTGCCCTTGCGGGACTCGACGAGCATGAGCCAGCCGATCGAGACGATCGCCGCCAGCAGGATGCCGAGCCACACGTTCTGCAGGATCAGACCGATCACCACTCCCAGCACGAGCAGCAGAATCGTGCCGCCGAGCCAGGTCCACCGCTGCTTCTTCGTCGCTGCCATGCGCTCCAGCGTACGGTGATGCGCCGGTCGCCGCTGGTCGATCCCTCAGATGCGGCGCCCGAGCCAGACCGTTCGGGCGCTGCGGACGACGAGATCGTCGCGTGCGACCAGCGATCCGTGAGCATCGCCGTCGAGCAGCCGGTCGATCGCGTCGAGGTCCTGCGAATCCAGCATGTCGGTCAGATGCGTGCGCACGTTGGCGAAGATCTGTCGCGCGTAGCGGCGCGCATCGGAGGAGGGCTCCCTCCGATAGGTGAACGTGCGCTCGTCCTCGAGCACGAAACCGGCGGCCTGCAGGTGCGGTCCCCAGTCCGGATGGGCGTTCCAGCCGCGCGCGTCCATGGCCTCGTGGCACCGCTGCTCCAGTCCGGGACGCCCGAACCCGAGGTCGGTCGGGAGGAATCGGGGGAGGCCGTCCATCTCGACGGCGGCGATCACGCCGCCCTGTCTCAGCACCGTGCGCGCCGCACGCAGGACTCGGGCGGGATCCTGCATGTGGTGAAGCGATGAGGACGCCCACACCAGATCGAACGCGCCGATCTCCGGCCAGTCCTCCTCCGCGTCGGCGTGCACCGGGGTCACGCGATCACCGAGACCCGCCGCTCGTGCGGCATCCGCCAGATGGGCGAGCATCTCCGGGGACTGATCCAGCGCGACGACCGAGGCCCGAGGGAAGCGGCGAGCCAACGCGAGCGTGCCCGTTCCACCTCCGGATCCGAGATCGAGCACCGTCGACGGTTCGGTACGAAGGCGGGTGCCCACCCACTGCGTCAGTTCATCGAGGTGCCCGACGACGTGGGCGTCGAGATCGAGAACGTCCGCGTGGCCCGTACCGTGTGCGTGGTGATGATCCATGAGGATCACGGTATCCTCGCCATGCGTTATGCGCATACCATTTTGCCTATGGAGCAAAAATACGATGTGGATCGTCTCGTCGGGCAGCGGATCCGCGCTCTGCGCCTCGCCAGAGACTGGACTCTCGACGCGCTGGCACGGCGCTGCCACCTGAGTCCGTCCAACCTGAGCCGCATCGAGACCGGCGAGCGCCGCATCGCTCTGGACCAGCTCGTGTCGATCGCGCGGGCGCTGGGAACAACGCTGGACGAGCTGATCGAATCGGAAGAGGATGAGGACGTCGTCATCCGTCCTCAGGCCACCGCCGCCGGTGACGTCACGATCTGGCTCCTGTCGCATGAGCGCGGGATGAACGGCGTCACAGTGGCGAAGATGCGCATCACCCCGGGTCGCGGCACGCGACCGGAGGACATGGTCGTGCATCCGGGCCGCGACTGGTTCACGGTCCTGTCCGGAACCGCGCGTCTTCATCTCGGCGACCGCACCATCCTGGTCGCGGAAGGCGAGGCTGCGGAGTTCGCCACCACTACTCCGCACGTCATCGGCGCGCACGGCGGACCGGTGGAGATCCTCACCATCGTCACTCACGACGGTGAGCGCAGCCACCTGCCGAACGGCGGCATCACGCATTCGGCGGCGTGACGCGTCAGTGGCGACGGTGGTCCTGGGGAGCGAGCCTCGGACCTCGACGCGCTTCGCGAGGACCGCCGGCGAGGATCAGGCGGATCACGCGCTGGCGGTGACCGGTCCACGGGGCCAGGAGCTCCAGCATCCCGTCGTCGTCGACGCGCGAGCCGGTCAGCGCATACCCGACCTGATGGGCGAGGTGGTAGTCGCCGACGCTCACGGCGTCGGGGTCGCCGAGCGCCCTGATGCGCGTCTCGGAGGCCGTCCAGGCGCCGATCCCGGGCAGGCTGGTGAGGATGCGGTCACGGTCGGACCCGGTCGGCGCCGCCAGCAACGCATCGGCGATGCGCTGTCCGCGTGCGGCTGCTGTCACGATGGCGCGCGACTGGGGAGGCTCCAGTCCTGCACGATGCCACGCCCAGGACGGTATGCCGCGCCATCCGTCGACGGTCGGCGGCGCGAACATCGGCCGCGGCGTCGGGCCGGGAGCCGGCTCGCCGAAGCGGCTCACCAGGACGCGCCACGCACCGAACGCCTGGAACGAGGTGACCTTCTGCTCGATCACGGAGCTCGCCAGCGCGTCGAACACCAGGTCGGTGCGGGTGAGGCGGGTACCGGCCGTTCGGCGGGCGATCTCGGCGAGCATCGGGACCGCCGTGACGTCGAAGCCCGTGGCGTCGTCATCGGCTCCGCATAACGACGGCAGCTGCTCGAGCGCCCAGCCGGCGCCTGGGCCCCATGCGCTCGCGTGCACGCCTCCGGATGCGGCGCGCAGTGCGAGCGTCGCGACGCCGTGCGGGGTGCGGCTCGCGCGCCACAGGGTGGTGCCGTCGACCAGCATGGTCGGGTCCTTCGGGCCTCGCATCAGCACGCGGACCGTTCGGATCGCATCGAGCGGATGCGCAGGGCGGTAGACGGTCGACAGCGGCACGGCCGGAGCCGCGGCATCCGCTGTCATGGTCATGCGAACACCCTACGCCGCGAGGCTGACATCGACCGCGGAAGGGCCGCGGGTCAGAAGCGGTCGGGCGACGGGGTGCCGTGGCCGTAGCGGATCACGACGTCCGCGTGACGGTCGAAGCGGTAGCCGACGCCGCGCACGGTGCGCACGATGTCCTCGTAGCGGCCGAGCTTGGCCCGGAGCCGTCGCACGTGCACATCGATCGTGCGCTCGCCGGGTGTCTCGTCCTCCGGCGACTGCCACAGCGCGCCGACGAGTTCAGTCCGCTCGATCGTGCGGCCCTCGCGGAGCACGAGGTACTGCAGCAGTTCGAATTCCTTGTAGGTGAAAGCGGCCGAGTCGCCATCGATGAGCACGCGCTTGCGCGAGATGTCGACGACCACGCCCTCGTCCTCTTCGGAGGCCTCTTCCTCGGCTGCCCTGGTGCGGGCGATGGCGCCGGGCTCCTGAAGGGCGAGGCGGACGACGTCGAGGTCGCGGCCGCCGGCGCCGTGCGGCGAGAGCGCGACGGTGGCGTGGGTCTCGGCGCCGGGCGCGAGTTCGGCCAGTGTGCGCCGCAGGGCGTCGACGAGCAGCGGCAGGCTGACTCCGGCCTCAGCGGCCTTGATCTCGTCGAGTCCGACGTAGAGGGCGAAGCCGCGGGGCGACCGGGTGGCCGGCAGATCGGCGGCCGGCGCGTCTGCGACGGGGCGGAGACGGGCGGCGGTGGCGGGGCGGTCGAGGGTAGCGGTGTTCGACATGATGATGAAGTCCTTGGGAGGGTGAGCCGACGGGCTCTGATGCGTTGCGAGAGTGACCTTGAGGGCCGGTGGCGAGCACGCAGGTGGGTGCTCGGGAGCTCAGGCGTCGCAGATCGCGAAGGCCGAGCCGGGCAGGGTGGGCTGAAGTGTCAGCTGCACATTCGGCAACACATGGCAACGCGGCCGGGCATCATCATCCCGGCAGTCCCGTTCGCCTCCTGGGCGGACAAAGGGCGTGCGTTGGTGGTCATGGGTGGATTATGTCGGATCGTGTCGCTCCGTGTCAAAACGGAGCCTTTGTCCGTCGCCGGGCGTAACGTGGGGACGTGACCGATTCGACCCTCGCAGACGGCTTCGTCCTCACCGATGAGAAGGACGCGTCCCGCTACACGCTGCTGCACGACGGGCAGCTGGTCAGCGTCCTCGACTACCGGGATGACGGCAGCACGATCGCCCTGACGAGAGCGTTCACAGTCCCGACTTTCCGGGGGCAGGGGCACGCCGCGCGCGTCGTCGAGGGAGCCGTCGCCGACATCCTCGAGCGGGGCGATCGAAAGGTCGACGCGGTCTGCTGGTACGTCTCGGATTGGTTCGAAGCGCACCCGGAGCACCACGCTCTGCTGCGCCGTCGCTGACGTCTAGCAGATTTCGGCGCG
This sequence comes from Microbacterium sp. NPDC056234, assembly GCF_042267585.1. NCBI lineage: Bacteria > Bacillati > Actinomycetota > Actinomycetes > Micrococcales > Microbacteriaceae > Microbacterium > Microbacterium sp. NPDC056234. The sequence continues at coordinate 170,245 of NZ_JBHJTE010000003.1, read as the reverse complement.
TGTGACGCTTTGTTACGGCGCGGATCGGCCACCGCGGTCGCGCGTCGGTCTGCAAGGATGGCGCTATGAGACTCGCCGAGGCACTCGCGGCCCGCGCTGACCTGCAACGACGGATCGAGCAGTTGCGCGCACGGATCACCGCGAGCGCGCGCTACCAGGAGGGCGAGGAGCCGGCAGAGGATCCCGCGGCGCTGCTGGTCGAAGCGGAGGCGGCCTTCGCCCAGCTGCGCGACCTCATCCGCCGCATCAACAGGACCAACGCCGGGCTCGACCTCGGCGACGACGGCACCATGACCGACGCTCTCGCCAGCCGTGACGTGCTGCGACTGCAGCACTCCGTGCTGACGGATGCCGCCGCGGCGGCATCCGGGGCGAATCAGGTCGGGCTGCGCCAGATGCGCTCGGAGCTGCGGCAGATCGCGGCGCTGCCGGTGGCACCGCTGCGCGCGGCGGCGGATGACGTCGCCCACCGCCTGCGCGAGCTGGACAACCGGATCCAGCAGGCCAACTGGACTCACGATCTGGAGGGATGACGCGGAAGTCGGTAGTCAGGCGAGGCGGACACAACCCCTGCCGGAGGGGCAATTCCGGCACTGTCGGGTGGTGGGCAGCCCTGATCCTGCATCGCGCAGCCCCGCACACCGCACAGGAGACCGCGCACAACGCATCGTGCATCACCGCGTGTCGATCGTCCTGACGAGGGTGGGAACGGGGACCTTCCGCAGGCGCTCACGCACAATGCGGCACGCCTCTCGGGCGATGTCGGAGGCCATCCGTAGCGTGTGAGTATGCGCATCCTGCACACCTCCGACTGGCACATCGGTCGCACGTTCCACGGGAACTCCACCCTGGACGCACTGGCCGACGTGCTCACGGCGCTGGTCGCACAGGTGCGCGAGCACGGGGTCGACGCGGTCGTCGTCGCCGGCGACGTCTTCGACTCGGCCACCCCGGCCGGCCCGGCCTATACGCTTCTGGGCGACACGCTCGCGGCGCTGCACGACGTCGGCGCCGCCGTCATCGTCACGAGCGGCAACCACGATTCCGCGGCCCGGCTCGGCTTCCAGGCGCGGCTGCTGCGCGAGGGCATCCACGTGCTCACGGATCCGGTCGCGGTCGGTCAGCCCATCACGATCGCGGATGTCGATGGTCCGGTGCACTTCTACGGCATCCCGTACCTCGAGCCTGCGATCGTCCGGCAGCACTGGCCGGAAGCCGTGCTCCGCACGCAGGCACAGACCATGGCCCACGCCATGGGGCTTGTACGGGAGGGCATGGCTGCGAACGCCGGCCGCTCCGTCGCCATCGCGCACTGCTTCGCGGCCGGAGTGGATGCGACCGCGGGGCTCGAGCGCGAGGTCCGTCAGGGCGGGTTGGACGTCGTGCCGCTGTCGGTGTTCGACGGGCCGGACTACGTCGCGCTCGGGCACATCCACGGCCGCCAGCGGCTGAGCGATCGCGTCCGCTACGCCGGGGCGCCGCTGCACTACAGCTTCGGAGAGCAGGACAAGCCGCGCGGCTCCTGGCTCGTCGACCTCGACGCCGATGGACTCGCCGCCGTCGAGTGGCTCGAGCTTCCCGTGCCGCGCCGGCTCGTGACGCTCACCGGCGCGCTGGATGACATCCTCGCGGCCGACAACGTCGCAGCCCACAGCGCCGACTGGGTCTGCGCTGTCTACACCGATGCCCTGCCCCAGGCCGAGCCCATGCGCCGCCTGAAGGAGCGGTTCCCGTTCTGCGCGATGGTGCAGCACGAGCCCGAGAACACGGTCGCGCGCATCGAGAGCTCGTATGCGCAGCGCCTGCGCTCGGCGGTCACGGACACCGATCGCATCGAGGCGTTCCTCGTGCACGTCCGCGAGGGGCAGGGACCGACCGACGATGAGCGCGAGCTGATCCGCGAGGTGCTCGACGAGCGGGTGGCCGCAGAGGCACTGGTCTAGTGCGCCTGCATCGCCTCGAGGTCGAGGGGTTCGGCCCGTTCCGCGAACGACAGACGGTCGACTTCGATGCGTTCGCGGCAGACGGGATCTTCCTCATCGCCGGCCGCACCGGGGCGGGCAAGTCCAGCATCCTCGACGCCGTATGCTTCGGTCTCTACGGGGCGGTGCCGCGTTACGACGGCGGCGAGAAGCGGCTGCGCAGCGACCACTGCGAGCCCGACGATCCCAGCGAGGTGGTCGTCGAGTTCAGCACGACGGCCGGACGCTTCCGGGTCACGCGGTCACCCGAGTATCCGAGGCCGGCCAAGCGCGGCGGAGGCATGACCAAGCAGCCGGCGGCTGTCGCGCTCGACGAGTGGAGCGGTGAGGGGTGGGTCGGGCGCGCGGCGCGAGCGGTCGACGTGGCGCACGAGCTGGAAGCGATCCTGCAGCTGAGCCAGTCGCAGTTCCTCCAGGTGATTCTGCTGGCGCAGAACCGGTTCGCCCGCTTCCTGCTGGCCGACAGCAGAGAGCGGCAGGCGCTGCTGCGCCGGCTGTTCGGCACCGAGCGCTTCGAGGACATCCAGACCCGCTTCGAGGAGCGTCGGAAGGTTTCGGACGATCGGTTGAGCGCGAGCCTCATGACTGTCACGACTCGACTGGAAGAGGCCGAGTCCGTCGTCGTGGCCGCGGCGTTGGCAGGGTCGCCGTCGGAGGCCGCTGATGCCGACGGCGAGGTGTCTGCGCGAGGGGACGCACCCGCCGGCTCGCCGGACGAGCGGCTGGCGGCGCTGCGGCGTGCGCTCGCACGGGCGCAGTACCGCGCCGAGCGCGCGCAGGCGGATCGCGACGACGCCGAGCGGCTGTCGACGACAGCGGACGCCGCGCTCGCCACGTGCCGCGAGGATCAGGCGGCGCAGCGCGAGCGGGATCGCGCCCGCGCCGCGCTGAACGTTCTCGACGCGGAGGAGCCGCAGATCTCGGCGGCCAGGGGCGAGCTCGAGCGCGCCCGCAGCGCGGAAGCGCTCCGGCCAGCCCTCGCCGCAGCGGTGAAGGCGCAGCGCGCGCTGGACGCAGCCGTCGAGAGCGAAACGGAGGCGCGCGAACGGTGGGAGGCCCTCGGGATCTCTCTGCCGGAGATCACCGCGACGACCCTCGAACGATGGGCCGCCGAGCGCATCGAAGAGCGCGGAGGCTGGCAGCACGCAGCGGCGCACGAGGCGCAGAGGGCGGAGCGCGCCGCGGAGCTGGCGGACGCACGGGAGCGGGTCGCGACGGCATCCGCGCGGATCCAGGCCGACGAGGCCGAGCACGCGTCACTTCCGGCGCTGCGCACCGAATCGACGACCGAACGGGATGCGGCGCGTCGGATCGCAGACCGGGCCGACGACCTCGCCCGCGATCGTGATCGCGCGGCGGCTCGCCGCGCCGCGGCCGCCGAGGTCGAGCGGCTCACCGCTTCCGTCACGACGGGCGACGCCGAATTCGCCGCGGCCAATGCGGCGCTCACGCAGACGCAGACGCGGCTGTCCGATCTTCTGCAGCGCCGACTCGACGGCATGGCCGGCGAGCTCGCCGGGGCGCTGGTGCCGGGCGAGCCCTGCGCGGTGTGCGGCTCCACCGCGCATCCGGCGCCCGCCGCGCACATCGACCCGGTGTCCGCGGACGACGTCGCCGAGGCGCAGCAGGAGCGCGACGCCGCCGCTCGCACCGAGCGCGACGCCGCCGAACGGTTGACGGGCCTGAGGGCTCAGCTCGCCACTGCCACCGCGCTGGCGGAAGGACGCAGCCTCGCGCAGGCCGAGACGGAACTCTCCGAGGCGGATTCCGCGTACGCAGAGGCTGCGGCAGCGGGCAGCCGGGTTGCGGAGGCGGAGGCACGGCTGGCCGAGCTCGACGAGCGCGTCACCGAGCTGGAACGCGAACGGGCCGAATCCGGCCAGGCGCTCGCATCGGCCAGGGAAGCCCTTGCGGTTATCGAGGAGCGCGAACGGGAGGCTGTCGCCCTCATCGCAGAGGCTCGTGGCAGCTTCGACTCGGTCGCCGAACGGGTCGAAGCTGCGGCCGCCGGGATCAGCGCTGCCCAGAGCCTCGCTGAGGCGCTCGCAGAGATCGCGCGTCGTGCCGACGCCGTCGAAGAAGCTTCCACGGAACGCGATGCCGCGATCGAGCGCTCCGATTTCGACGAGCCGGATGCGGTGGAGACCGCCCTGCGATCCGCGAGCGAGCAGGATCAGCTCGACACGCGGATCACCGCGCACGCCGTCCAGCGCGAGAAGGAGAAGTCGATCCTCCTGCCGCTCGAGATGCGCGCGTTCCCCGAGGAGCCGATCGACCTCGCGCCGGTCGAAGACGCGGCCGTTCGTGCGCGCGCGGCGTGGAAGGAGCAGATGGATTCCGCGGCGCGCGCCGCCGGCGTCGCCGAGCGTCTCGGCGGCCTGATCGACAAGGCTGCGGCCGTGCACGCTCGCAGCGCCGATCAGGCGCACGAGCACGAGGTGCTCAAGGGCCTCGCCGACGCGATCGCGGGCCGCGCGGGCAACACCCACCGGATGACGCTGGAGACGTTCGTGCTCGCCGCCGAGCTCGAGGAGATCGTCGATGCCGCGAACCGGCGCCTCAGCGACATGTCGACCGGGCGCTATCAGCTGCGCCACTCCGACGCGCTCGCCGCTCGCGGCGCCGCATCCGGCCTCGGCATCGTCGTCTTCGACGCCTTCACCGGCCAGACCCGGCCTGCGCAGTCGCTCTCCGGCGGGGAGACGTTCCTCTCCTCACTCGCCCTCGCTCTCGGGCTCGCGGAGGTCGTCACGGCCCGCGCCGGGGGTATCACTCTCGACACGCTGTTCATCGACGAGGGGTTCGGCTCGCTCGACGCCGACACGCTCGACGTCGCGATGCGCACGCTCGACGAACTGCGCGCGGGCGGGCGCACGGTCGGAGTGATCAGTCACGTCGAGGCGATGCAGGAGCAGATCCCCGCTCAGCTGCGCGTCGAGCAGACCGATGCCGGGCCGAGCCGGATCATCGCGCCGGCGTGACGCTCAGTTCGCGTACGACCAGGCCGACACGGCGCTGAGCGACGCGATCTCCTCCGCGCTCAGCTGCACCCGTGCGCTCGCCAGCAGATCCGGCACCTGCTCCACGCGCGACGCGCTGGCGATGGGGGCGACGACCGTGGGCTGCGACCGCAGCCAGGCGAGCGCGACGGACGCGATCGATGCGCCGTGCGCCGTGCCGATGCGCTCTAGTTCGTCGATGATGCGCAGGCCATGAGACGTGGCGTACTTCGACGCTCCGCCGGCGCGAGCGGACGCCACCGCCGAAGCATCCTCCGACCGGTACTTCCCCGTGAGGAAGCCGCTGGCCAGCGCGTAGTACGGAACGAGGTCGAGGCCGAACTCCTCGGCGACCGGGATGATGTCGTCCTCGACGTCGTTGCGATGCACGAGGTTGTAGTGCGGCTGCACAGCCACGGGCAGCGCCGTCCCGGCATCCTGTGCGATCGATATCCAGGACCGGATGCGGTCGGCGGAGTAATTCGAGACCGCCGTGTGGCGCACGAGGCCGTCCGTCACAAGCTGCCCGAAGGCTGCGACGGTCTCCTCCAGCGGAACGGATTCGTCGTCGAAGTGCGCGTAGTAGAGATCGATCGTCTCGAGGCCCAGACGCTTCAGCGAGGCCTCGGCGGCGGCGCGGATGTTCTTCGCCGACAGACCGCGGAATTCGGGATGCGTGCTCACCTTCGTCGCGACGACGACATCGCGCGGCTTGCGTGACGCCAGCCATTCGCCGATGATCGTCTCGCTCTCGCCGCCCGAGTTCCCCGGAACCCACGCGCTGTACCCGTCCGCCGTGTCGATGAAATCGCCGCCGCCGTCCGTGAAGGCGTCGAGGATCGCGAACGAGGCATCGCGATCGGCGGTCCAGCCGAAGACGTTGCCACCGAGGGCGAGGGGGAACACGTCGAGGTCGCTGCGGCCGATCAGGGTCATGGGGTCTCACTTTCGTCGTCTGCTGAAGACAAGTCCGCCGTGTGGCGGGGTATTCCGCCGCGATGTCATCCGCTCGTAATGAGTGCGCGCGATACTGGACGCAGACAGAGTGGAGGATTCCGTGTCGCTTCAGCATCAGATCGCCGCCGCCCTCGGTGTGCAGCCCGAGATCGACCCGAGGGCGGAGATCGACCGACGGGTGCAGTTCCTCGTGAACTATCTCGTGACCACGGGTGCGCACGGGTTCGTGCTCGGCATCTCGGGCGGGCAGGACTCGACGCTCGCGGGTCGGCTCGCCCAGCTCGCCGTCGAGAAGGCGCGCGCGCAGGGGGCCAGAGCATCGTTCATCGCGGTGCGGCTCCCGTATCGGGTCCAGCTGGACGCGGATGACGCGGCCGCCGCCCTGCAGTTCATCGCGGCTGATCGCGCCATCGAGGTCAACATCCAGCACGGCGTCGACGGTGTGGAGAAGGACATCGAGCAGGCCGCCGGAGCCGACATCTCCGACTTCAACCGCGGCAACATCAAGGCCCGCGTCCGCATGGTCACGCAGTACGCACTGGCCGGACACGACAGGATGCTGGTCATCGGAACCGACCACGCGGCCGAGGCGGTCACCGGCTTCTACACGAAGTTCGGCGATGGTGCGGCTGATCTGCTTCCCCTCTCCGGCCTGACCAAGCGCCAGGGAAAGACGTTGCTGCGCGAGCTCGGCGCTCCGGACCGGCTGTGGCTCAAGGTGCCGACCGCCGATCTGCTGGACGGTCAGCCCGGTCGTGCAGACGAGGACGAGCTCGGTCTCACCTACGAGCAGATCGACGACTACCTGGAAGGCGTGCCGGTGGATGCCGAGGTCGCAGCGCGCATCGAGGGCAAGTACCTCGCCAGCGAGCACAAGCGACAACTGCCTGTGACTCCGACCGACACCTGGTGGCGCTGACCGCTTCCGCCCTGCGGGGTGCACGGGATGCCGTGTCCGACCCCGGAACTAGTCTCGAAGCATGAGGATCGACACCGAGGCGCAGCGCGTCATCTGGAGCGCCAGCGACCTGAAGCTGGCCGCCGAGTGCGAGTTCGCCTGGTGCCGTGCGATCGACGCGAAGCTCGGTCGGATCCCGGCTGTGGAAGAACCGGAAGACGCCACGCTGCGCCGTGCCGCCGAGCTCGGAGACGTGCACGAGCAGAACGTGCTGCAGGCGTATCGCGACCGCTACGGCGCCGCCGTCCACGAGGTGGCCAAAGTGTCCTCCCGCGACGCAGCCGCTCTCACTGCGGCCGTCGTCGAGACGAACGAAGCGCTCCGTTCCGACGCGCTGGTGCTGTTCCAGGCGGCGTTCTCGACGGATGAGTTCGTCGGGTTCGCCGACTTCCTGCTGCGTGAGGATGACGGGCGCTGGCGTGTGCAGGATTCGAAGCTCGCCCGTACGGCCAGGGTCACCGCGCTCATGCAGCTCGCGGCATATGTCGATCAGCTGGACGGGCTCGGTGTCCCTCGCTCGCACCACGTCGATCTCATCCTCGGTGACGGCACGCTCAGCACGCACGCGGTCGATGACCTCCTGCCGCTGTTCCGAGTCCGCAGGGCGAGACTGCGCGCGCTCATCGCCGATCGCCGTGTCGGCGACGGCGGCACCGGCTCGCCGCTCGCGTGGGGCGACGACCGTGGCGATCTGCAGGTGAGGGCCTGCGGCCGGTGCGCGACCTGCGACGAACAGGTTCTCGCGCACCGCGACCTGCTGATGGTGGCGCGGATGCGCCCGGTGCAACGGCAGAAGCTGCGGGCAGCCGGAATCCGGACCATAGACGATCTCGCGCTCGCTGACGAGGTCCCGGAGGGCATGAACGCGGACGTTTTCGCCGGACTGCGCGCCCAGGCGCGTCTGCAGGCCGGTGCGCCGCTCGATGCGGCCGATGCGCCGCCTTTCGAACTCGTCTCGGCGCATGCGATCGGGCTCATGCCGCGCCCGAGCCATGGTGACATCTTCTTCGACTTCGAGGGGGATCCGCTGTACACGGAGCCAGTCGATGACGCCGTGCGAAGCGGCAGGCCCGACTGGGGCATCGACTACCTGTTCGGCTGGATCGACAACGCTGAGCAGTACACCGCGCTGTGGGCGCACACCTTCGCCGACGAGAAGCAGGCGCTGCTCGACTTCCTGGCGTTCGTGAAGCTGCGCCGTCAGACGCATCCCGACATGCACATCTATCACTACGCACCGTACGAGACCTCGCACCTGTCAGCGATGGCGGCCCGGCACGGGGTGGGGGAGGCCGACGTCGACCGGCTCCTCCGCGAAGGCGTGTTCGTGGACCTCTACCCGCTGGTCCTGCGTTCCGTGCGCGTCGGCTCGCGATCGTACTCCATCAAGAAGCTCGAGCCGCTCTACATGGGCGACCAGGTCCGCACGAGCGACGTGCAGAAGGGCGACGATTCGATCGTCCAGTACGTGCAGGCACGCGAGCTGAGAGCCGCCGGCCAGGTGTCGGAGGCCGAGGCGGTCCTGACCGACCTCGCCGACTACAACCGCTATGACTGCGTCTCCACGCGTCGACTGCGCGACTGGCTGATCGGGCTCGCGAAGCAGGAGGGCGTGCTCCCCGCGCCGCCCGATGAGCTGCAGACACGCGCGTACGAGCCGTCCGCCCTCTCGTTGGCGCTCCTCGCAGATGGCGAGGCGGCGGTCCGTGGCGGGGGAGACGGCGAGGTGCATCGGGTCGCCGCGGCCGCGATCGATTACTACCCGCGTGAGGCGAAGAGCTTCTGGCAGGGGCACTTCCAGCGACTGCGTGAACCGGTCTCGGTCTGGGAGCAGACCCGTGATGTTCTGCGCATCGACATCGGCCGCTGCCGAACGCTCGAGGACTGGGGCGTCGCCGAGGGGAACCGCAGCCTGACCCGGCTCCTCGAGCTGCGCGGAGAGGTGGCACCCGGCAGCACCCTCGGTGCGGGAGGGCGCCCGTTCGCGCTCTACGAGACGCCGGCGCCATTCCAGGTCGACAATCTGTCGCGGGTCATCCACGTCCCGCATGAGGTCGAGATCGTCGAAGTGCTGGACGACGGCTACATCGTGCGCGAGCGCGCCGTGCAGGGGGAGACGTGGCATGATCTGCCGCTCGCGCTCGCGCCGGCGTCCCCGCCGAACGTCGTATCCCAGCAGAAGGCGATCGAGGAATGGGCGCAGTCGGTGCATCTCGCTGCTCCCGACTTCCCGCGAGACGCTGCGAGCGACATCCTCCGACGAGCGGTGCCGCGCACGACATCGGGTGCGGCGCTGCCGCAGGCCGGCGACGACACGATCGACGCGATCATCCACGGGATCCTCGACCTCGACCGCAGCTATATCGCGGTTCAGGGCCCGCCTGGCACAGGCAAGACCTTCACCGGCTCCCAGGTGATCTCGCGCCTGGTCCGCGATCACGGTTTCAAGATCGGCGTCGTCGCGCAATCGCACGCGATCGTCGAGACGCTCCTCGGCCGCGTCATCGAGGACGGTGTGCCATCGGCCCAGGTCGCCAAGCATCCGAAGGATCCCGGCGTCGAGCCGCCCTACACGGTGATCCCCAAGGACGGCATGGCGTCGTTCATCGGCGAGCATCCCGAGGGCTTCGTCGTCGGCGGCACCGCGTGGGACTTCAGCAATACGCGACGCGTCGACCGAGACGGTCTCGATCTGCTCGTGATCGACGAGGCGGGGCAGTTCTCGCTCGCCTCCACGATCGCGGTGGCGGCCGGAGCGAAGAACCTCCTTCTGCTGGGCGACCCGCAGCAGCTGCCGCAGGTGAGTCAGGGCACCCACCCTGAGCCGGTCGACACATCAGCGCTGGGGTGGGTCATGGCCGGACAGCAGGTGCTGGATCCGGCGTACGGCTACTTCCTCGCGACATCCTGGCGGATGCATCCCGCCGTCGCGGAACCCGTCTCGCAACTGGCGTACGCAGGACGACTGGCGTCGGCACCGGGCACGGAAGGGCGCCTTGTCGAGGGCAGGGAACCCGGCCTGCACGTCGTACCCGTCCGTCACCGCGGCAACGCGACGCAATCGCCTGAAGAGGCGGCCGAGGTGCTGCGGATCGTGCGCGACCTGCTCGGCCGCACCTACTCCGATGCCATGGCGGGGGCGTCGCCGCGCCCCCTCGATCAGGAGGACATCATCGTGGTCGCGCCGTACAACGCGCAGAAGCAACTGATCCACGAGATCCTGACGGATGCCGGCTTCGACCGGGTCCCGGTCGGCACGGTCGACAACTTCCAGGGGAAGGAGGCGGTCGTCTCGATCACCTCGCTCGCGGCATCCAGCGGGAGGGACGCGCCGCGCGGTCCGGAGTTCCTGCTGCTGCAGAACCGGCTCAACGTCGCGATCTCCCGCGCCAAGAGCGTCGCCTACCTCGTGCATTCGCCGGCGCTGCTCGACGATCTCCCGTGGTCGGCCGAGGGCGTCGCCCGTCTCAGCGCGTTCGCGCGGCTGGTCGATGCAGCCTGAGCGCGCAACCCCGCGCGTCGGCGGTCAGACCGTGCCGTAGAGCCGGTCGCCGGCGTCGCCGAGACCGGGCACGATGTAGCCCTTCTCATTGAGGCGCTCGTCGAGCGCACCCAGCACGAGGGTCACGTCCTGGTCGCCGACGAGCTTCTCGATCGCGGCGACGCCCTCAGGGGTGCCGAGCAGGCAGATCGCCGTGACGTCCTTGGCCCCACGGTCGAACAGGAACTGGATCGCCGCCCCCAGAGAGCCGCCGGTGGCGAGCATCGGGTCGATCGCGAAGCACTGGCGGTCGCTGAGGTCGTCCGGAAGACGCTCGGCGTACGTGGTCGGCTCGAACGTCTCCTCATCGCGGACCATGCCGAGGAACCCGACCTCGGCGGTCGGAAGCAGCTTGACCATGCCCTCGAGCATCCCGAGTCCGGCGCGCAGGATGGGCACGACGATCGGCCGAGGCTCGGAGATCTTCACACCCATCGTGGTCGTCACAGGGGTGGTGATCTCGATGGGGGACACCCGCACGTTCCGCGTCGCTTCGTAGGCGAGCAGCGTCACGAGTTCCTCGGTGAGCTGGCGGAAAACCGGCGAGGGCGTGCGCGCGTCGCGCAGCACCGAGAGCTTGTGGGTGATGAGGGGGTGGTCTGCCACGTGAACACGCATGGATCAAGGGTAATGCCCACAGCCCTCGGCAATAGAGTCGAGATATGTCCGGATCCGATGAGCAGGGGATGCTGCGTGCGCTCGACCTCGCTCGAGACGCGGCGGCGACCGGCGACGTGCCCGTCGGCGCGGTCGTGCTGGACTCGTCAGGCCGCATCGTCGCGGAGGGCCGGAACACCCGTGAGGAGACGCACGATCCCACCGGGCACGCCGAGATCGTGGCGCTGCGCGGCGCCGCGGCATCCCTGGGCTCCTGGAACCTGGAGGGTCACACACTCGTGGTGACGCTCGAGCCGTGCGTGATGTGCGCCGGAGCGATCCTGCAGGCGCGGATCGGGCGGGTCGTGTTCGGCGCGTGGGACGAGAAGGCCGGCGCCGCGGGCTCCATGTACGACGTGCTGCGCGACCGGCGACTGCCGTACCGGGCCGAGGTCGTCGGCGGTCTCCTCGAGGAGGACGCCTCCGGCCTGCTGCGCGACTTCTTCGAAGCTCGGCGCTGAACTCGGTACCGGCGGGTCAGTCCGCTGACTTCAGCACGAACACATCGGTCGACGGCTCTGGATCGAGCGAGGGACGGTAGATGTCGGGCTCGATGTAGATCGCGCGGGCGACGGGCACGGCCTCGCGGATCCGCTTCTCGATGTCATTGATGTCGTCTGCGGCCTCGCGGACGGTCTTGTCCGAAGGCAGCGCGATCTTCGCCGCGACCAGCAGCTCGTCGGGGCCCAGGTACAGCGTCTTGAGGTGGATGAGCTTCTCGACCTCCGGGCCGTAGACGATCGCGTCGACGATGCGGTCGTGATCGGCCTGGTTCGCCCCCTCGCCGACGAGCAGACTCTTCGTCTCCGCACCGAGGATGATCGCGATCAGCACGAGCAGCGTGCCGATCATGAGCGTGCCGAGGGCATCGAACAGCGGGTCTCCGGTGATCACGGTCAGCCCGACGCCGAGCAGGGCGAAGGTCAGACCCGTCAGGGCCCCGATGTCCTCGAGCAGGACGACGGGCAACTCCGGTGCCTTCGCTCGACGCACGAACGACACCCATGACTGGCCCTTCTCACGCACCAGGTTGCTCTCGCGCACGGCCGTGCGCAGCGAGAAGGACTCCAACCCGATCGCGACGACCAGGACGACGATCGGCAGCCACCACCACGTATCGTCGAGCGCGTGCGGATGCGTGAGCTTGTCGATGCCCTCGTAGATGGCGAACACGCCACCGACGGAGAACAGGATGATCGAGACGACGAAAGCGTAGACGTAGCGCTCCCGGCCATAGCCGAACGGATGCTCGCGGTCGGCGACGCGCTTCGCCTTGCGTCCGCCGAGCATGAGCAGCAGCTGATTGCCGGAGTCGGCGACCGAGTGGATGGCCTCGGCGAGCATGGATGCCGAGCCCGATAGCGCCCATGCGATGAACTTCGCCAGAGCGATGCCCAGGTTCGCCAGGAACGCCGCGAGGATGGCCTTGCCGCCGCCGGTTGCACTCATGGCCCGAGTCTAGTTCCGGCGTTCGGCCGGCGCAGGAGCCGCGTCGGGGCGTCCGCCATCGGCCGCCATAGGATGACGTCATGGCTGACTCCCTTCCTTCTCTGGCGTTCCTCGGTGCGGGTTCGATGGGGGGTGCGATCCTGCAGGGCGTGGTCGCCTCCGGCATCCCCGTCGAGGGTGGGATCGTCGCGACGAACCGCACGAAGGAGAAGGCCGCCGGCCTCGCGGACTTCGCCGGCGTCACCGCGATCGCGCTCGACGAACGGCCGGACGGGAACACGGATGCCGCGGCAGACGCACGCGTCATCCTCGTCGGCGTGAAGCCGGCGATGGTGCCCGACCTGCTCCGGGAGATCGCCCCTGTGCTGCGCCAGGACGCGATCATCGTCAGCCTCGCGGCCGGCGTCACCCTGGCCACGTTCGCCGAGCACCTCGGCGACGGCGTGCGCGTGATCCGGTCGATGCCGAACACCCCGGCGACGGTCGGGAAGGCGGTCACCGGACTCGCGCCCGGCGCTGCGGTCTCCACGGAGGACCTGGCCGTCGTGCGTCGTCTGTTCGAACTCGTCGGCGCGGTCGTCGAGGTCCCAGAGGACAGGATCGACGCCCTCTCGACGATCTCAGGTTCCGGCCCCGCCTACGTGTTCCTCCTCATCGAGGAGCTCACCAAGGCGGCGATCGGCAAGGGGTTCAGCGAGTCGGATGCGCGCCTCATGGCGGAGCAGACGTTCATCGGCGCAGCGGCGCTGCTGGATGCGTCCGGCGAGAACCCCGTGGAGCTCCGCCGCCGCGTGACGAGCCCGAAGGGCACCACCGAGCGGGCGGTCGCCGTGCTGCAGGACGCGCACCTCGAAACGGTCTTCGCCGAAGCGACCGATGCGGCACTGGCGCGCGCCAGGGAGATCGCCGCCGGGGCCTGACATGGAGCTGCGCTTCGCGGGGAAGGTCTGGTACTGGCGGGGGCCCGCGCCCTTCCATTTCGTCACAGTGCCGCCCGTCGAGAGCGAGATGATCCACGACGTGTCCGGCATCGTGACGTACGGCTGGGGAATGATCCCGGTCCGGGTCACGGTCGGCGGCACGACTCTGCCGACGTCGCTGTGGCCGAAGGACGGCGGCTACATCGTGCCGATAAAGAAGGCGCTGCAGGATGCCGAGTCCATCGCCGTCGACGACGAGATCGAGATCGCGCTCGACATCGACGCCTGAGCGGCGGCTCCGGGCCGGACTTCAGCGGTCGAGGCTGGCGAAGCGCTCGATGTCGACGTTCGTGCCCGAGACGATGATGAGGTCGTGGTTCGTCACGACCGTGTCCGCCTCGGCGTAGCGGAACGGCTTGCCGGGGCTCTTCACGCCGACCACGGTGACGTTGTACTTCGTCCGGACTCCCGACTGATTCAGGCCGACGCCGCGGATGAACTTCGGCGGGTACATCTTCGCCAGTACGAAGTCGTCGTCGAAGCGGATGAAGTCCAGCATCCGGCCGCTGACGAGGTGCGCGACGCGCTCGCCGGCCTCGCGTTCGGGATAGATGACGTGGTTGGCGCCCACGCGGGCGAGGATCTTGCCGTGCGACTGGGAGACGGCCTTCGCCCAGATCTGCGGGACCTTGAGGTCGACGAGGTTCGCGGTGATGAGCACCGATGCCTCGATGAGCGATCCGACGGCGACGACCGCGACCTGGAAGTCCTGCGCGCCGATCTGGCGCAGCGCGTCGATGTTGCGCGCATCCGCCTGCACGGTGTGGGTGACCCGATCGGACCACTTCTGCACGAGCTCGAGGCTCTCGTCGATCGCGAGCACTTCGCGGTCCAGTCGATCCAGTTCGCCCGCGCACGCGGCGCCGAAGCGTCCGAGCCCGATCACGAGAACGGGGGCATCGCCCCGGATGACGTCAACCAACGATCGGCCTTTCCACGGGCAGCGAGTAGAGCTGCGTGCGCGATGTCGCGGCGACCGCCGCGGCGAGAGTCACTGTACCAACGCGCCCCATGAAGATCGTCAATGCCATGACGTAGGACGCGGAATCCGGGAGCTCCCCGGTGAGGCCGGTCGACAATCCGACCGTGCCGAACGCGGAGATCACATCGAACAGGACGTGACTGATGTCCGCCTTGGTGATCTGCGCGATCACGATGGTCGACAGGGCGACGATGGTCGCGCCCCAGGCGACGACCGAGAGCGCGACGCGCTGCACATCGCTCGGGATGCGGCGGCCGAAGACCTCGACCGACTGACGTCCCTTGGCCTCCGACCAGACGGCGATCGCGAGGACGGCGAGCGTGGTCACCTTGATGCCGCCTGCGGTGGACGCAGAGCCGCCGCCGACGAACATCAGCATGGAGCCGGCGACCAGCGACGAGCCGTTGAGCTCGCCGATCTCTACGACGCTGAACCCGCCGGAGCGGGTCATGGCGGACAGGAAGAACGCCTGGAACGTCGTGTCCACGGCATCCATCGACCCGAACGTTCCCGGGTTGTCGTACTCCAGGATCAGGAAGACGGCCGCACCGGAGAAGAACAGGATGACCGTCGTGATGAGCGTCAGCTTGGCGTGCAGCGACCACCGGGCGACATGCCAGTGATGCTTGGCGAGCGTGTAGATCACGGGGAACCCGATGCTGCCGAGGAAGACGCTCACCATCAGGACGGTCAGGACGAAGTAGTCGTCCGCGAAGACGCCGACGCCGCCGACATTCGGGGTGAAGCCGGTGTTCGTGAACGACATCGCGGCGTAATACGGGGCCTCCCACAGGGCCACCAGCGGGTCGATGCCCGCCATGACGAGGCCGGGGTAGAGAAGGATCGCCACGACCCCCTCGATGACCAGGGTGGACAGTGCCACGGTCGTCAGCAGCTGGCCGACCTCACCGAGGCGGACGGTCTGCCCTTCGTTGACGGGGCCGCCGTGCGCGCGCAGGGGATTCGTGTCGCCGGCGGCGATGAGCTTGGCGCGCAGACCGAGGCGCTTCGAGATCACCATCCCCATCAGCGAAGCGAGCGTCAGCACGCCCATGCCGCCGATGTTGACGCCGATGAAGATGACGACGTGCCCGAACCCGGACCAGTGCGTCGCCATGTCGACGGTCGCGAGTCCGGTGACGCAGATCGTGGACACCGCGGTGAACAGCGCGTCGGCGAGCGGAGTGACCGTCCGGGACGCCGAGGCGATCGGCAACGACAGCAGCGCGGTGAACACGAGGATCAGCGAAGCGAAGATGACGATCGCGAATCGCGACGGCGATGAGGTGATCACGTGCTTCACGAACTGGAGAGCGCGCTGCAGCCCACGTCGGGGAGAGACGACAGAGCGGATTGCCGACATCGTTCCCTTCCTGTTCGACCGCTGGACTCGCTCGTTGCGAAGCCTTCGTCATGGTACTCCGCGCGGCGGACGACTACCCTGATCACATGACCGACATCTTCGACGTGATCGCGGACGGCACGAGGCGAGACATCCTCCAGCTCCTGCTCCGGCGGTCCTCCGATGGGGATGCCGGCACCAGCGTGACCCAGATCGTCAGCGAGCTGGGCATCAGCCAGCCGACCGTCTCGAAGCACCTCAAGGTGCTGCGCGAGGCGGATCTCGTCACGGTGCGAGAAGACGGCCAGCGCCGGTACTACAGCCTGGCCATCGAGCCGCTCGAGGTCGTGGACGACTGGCTCATGCCGTTCCTCGTCGACGCGTTCGACGAGCGCACGGATCTGGACCTCGTCCCGCTGCCGGACAGCGCAGCGCACGCGGCCGAAGCGGTCGGTCGCGCCGCAGCATCCGCAAAGCACGTGGTTCAGAGCGCGCTCAAGCGACTCGGCGGCTGAGACGGCGAACCCGCCCGACGCCTGATGCGCCGGACGGGTTCGGATCGGATGCCGAGGTCAGCGGCGTCCGGCCTTGCGACGGAACAGCCACGCGCCCCAGGCCACGGCGATCGCGAGGATCACGAGGCACCAGATCACGGCCCAGATCGGTTCCGAGCCGACCGACGTGCCCATGAGCAGCGACCGGATGGTCTCGATGATCGGGGTGATCGGCTGATACTGCGCGATCGGCTGCAGCCACTCGGGCATGCTCGCGACCGGTACGAACGCACTCGACAGGTAGGGCAGGAACAGCAGGATGAATCCGTAGCCGTTCGCGCCTTCAGGGGAGCCGGCGGCCAGCCCGATCGCGGCGAACAGGTAGGTGATGGCGAGGATGTAGAGCGCGATGAGTGCCGCGGTCGCGATCCAGTCGCCGAGGTCGGCGGTCGGCCGGAAGCCGACGAGCACACCGACCCCGATGACGAGGGCAGTCGCGACGAGGTTGCGGATAAGGCTCGCCACCACATGACCGGTGAGCACGGCTCCGGCACGCAGCGGCATTGTCCGGAACCGGTCGATGATGCCGGTGCGCATGTCGTTCGCGACGTACACGGCGGTCGACGACGCGCCGAATCCGGCGCACGTCAGGATGATGCCGGGGACGACGTAGTCGACGTAGGCCCCTGACGGATCGATCGCGCCGCCGAACACCCACGTGAACATCAGCATGAGGATGACGGGGAGCATGATCGCCATGAGCAGCGACTCCCCGTCGCGCAGGGAATGACGCATGCTGCGTCCGACGAAGATCAACTCGGCGGTCGCGCCGCGCAGGCGGGGGCGCAGAGCGGGCGCGGTGGGTGCCGCAGGCGCGGCGGTCAGGCTGGTCATGCGGACTCCTTCGTGGATGCGGCGTCGACGAGCGCGTCGGCACCCCGGACGGTGGCGGCTCCTGTGAGGGCGAGGAAGACATCGTCGAGGGTCGGACGGCGCAGCGTCACCGTGCCCTCGGCACCCTGCTCGTCCAGCTGATCCAGAGCGCGGCGAAGCCCGGGCAGCGTGCCGTCGGTCGCGATCTCGCGGATCAGTTCTCCGTGCGCGTCGTGCACCTCCACGGTGTCGCCGCCGACCCGGGACTTCAGCTGGTCGGCGGTGCCGAGCGCGGCGATGCGTCCGTCGTTCAGGACGGCGATCCGATCGGCGAGCTGATCGGCCTCTTCCAGGTACTGCGTGGTGAGGAACACGGTGGTCCCGGCATCCGCCATCGCACGGATGATGTCCCACAGATCGCGCCGGCTGCGGGTGTCGAGCCCGGTCGTCGGCTCGTCGAGGAAGAGGATCTCAGGGGTGATGACGAAGCTCAGCGCCAGGTCGAGTCGTCGGCGCATGCCGCCGGAGTACGTCCGGACGGTGCGCGAGGCGGCATCCGTCAGGCCGAACCGCTCGAGAAGCTCGGCGCAGCGGCGGCGGGCGGCGGATCGGCTGAGGCCGGAGAGCCGACCGAACATGACGACGTTCTCGGTGGCCGTGAGGGCGTCGTCGACGGCGGCGGACTGCCCGGTCAGGCTGATGCGCTGCTGGACGGCGATCGGCTGGGAGCGGACGTCGAATCCGCCGACGACGACGCGACCGGTGTCCGGCTTCGTGAGGGTCGTGAGGATGTTGATCGCCGTCGTCTTGCCGGCGCCGTTTGGTCCGAGCAGAGCGAACACCTCACCGCGTTGGACGGAGAGATCGATGCCGTCGAGGACGACGTGATCGCCGAAGCGCTTATGCAGAGCTTCGACCTCGATCGCGGGTGCGGTCATGATCGTGATTCCTTTCTGTGCAGCACGTAAACTGTGTATGTCCGATACAACCGTGTATGACCATAACACACGGTTTAGTAAATAAACAGAAGTAGGATGGCGGCATGACGGACGAGGAACTGCCAGAGCTGCCTCGCGGCATCGCACTCGCGTGGGGCGTCGCTGCGAACCCGCAACGCGGGCCGAAACGCGAGATGAGCGTCGAGCGGATCGTGGAAGCCGCGGTCGAACTGGCCGACGCCGAAGGGATCGGTGCCGTCTCGATGGCCGCCGTGGCGGCCAAGCTCGGGTTCACGCCGATGTCGCTGTACCGGTACGTGAGCGCGAAGGACGATCTCCTGCTGCTCATGCAGGAGGAGGCGACCGGCGTTCCGCCGGAGGATGCGCGGGAGCACGAGGGCTGGCGGAACACGCTCCGTGCGTTGTTCGAGGCGCAGGTGCTCATCTATCTGCGCCACCCGTGGATCCTGTCGCTGCCCATCACGGGGTCGCCGATCACCCCGAACAGCTCGGCGTGGATCGAGGCGGGGCTCGAGGCGCTCGCCGAGACGCCGCTGAGCGAGACGGAGCGACTGGCCGTCGCGCTGGCGATGACCGGTCAGGCGCGGTGGTACGGGATGGTCATCGCCGGCTACTCCGAGCAGGCGCGCAGCACCGGACTCACGCCGGATGAAGTGACGGCCAGAGAGGCGGCGCTGTTCGATCGGGTCATCGCTGCGGAGGAGTACCCCCATCTTCGCCGGGCGATCGATGCCGGTGTCTTCATGGATGAGCGGGATCCGTTCCGATTCGCGACGGAACGTGTTCTCGACGGCATCGGGATGTACATCGAGGGTCTCGCGAACGGACAGGAGCCCGGCCCCGCGCAGGATTGGCTCGGTATCGACCCGGCCGAAGCCGCGGGGGACAAGCGGTATCGCGAGGCGCAGAAGACGGTGCGCGAGGCCGAGAAGGCGCTTCGCGCGGCGCGCAAGGTGGAACGGCAGGCGTTGCGCGATGCTCACGAGCGCATCGCCAGGGGCTGACGATCACAGGCGTCCCAGGGGTCACAGCAGTCACGCGGGTTTACAGGCGTGACACCTTCGGCCTAGAGTGTGCTTCAGCAGAAAGGGGTACAGGGGATGCCCGAAGTTCCAGACGTTCGCTTCCTGACGGTCGCCGAGGTCGCCGAGATCATGCGCGTTTCGAAGATGACCGTGTACCGGCTCGTGCACTCCGGAGAGCTTCCGGCGATCCGGTTCGGCCGCAGTTATCGCGTACCCGAGTCGGCCGTGGCCGAGGCGCTGCGGCGTCCGATCGCCGACGCTGGCTGATCCACCGCCGCGTGATCAGCGCGGCCCCAACCGTTTGCTAGACTGATCCGAGGCATTTTTCCGTGCCCGTACCCGGGTGTCCCGAATTGTGCGACATCCAGCCCCTGACGTAGTGAGGTTTCCGTGGGTTCTGTCATCAAGAAGCGCCGCAAGCGCATGGCGAAGAAGAAGCACCGCAAGCTGCTTCGCAAGACTCGCCACCAGCGCCGCAACAAGAAGTAAGCGGCCCAGACACGAGCGCCCCCGACTGCTCCTCGAGCGAGTCGACAGGGGGCGCTTTGTGTCTCTCCCGTGAGCCCTGATCTCTGCGATCCTGCCCGTGAGGAAGCAATGAAGTCAATCACCGTCGCCGAACTCGCCGCGCGTTCCGGCACTCCGCTCATCGACGTCCGTGAACGCGATGAGTTCGCCCGCGGGTACGTTCCCGGTGCCGTGAACATCCCGATGTCCGAGATCGGAAGCCGCTTGGACGAGCTGCCGGACGAGGCGTTCGATGTGATCTGCCAGGTCGGCGGACGCTCTGCGCGCGTCGTCGAGGCGCTCGAGTCGCGCGGCTACGACGTCACGAACGTCGACGGGGGCACGGGGGAGTGGATCGCGCAGGGGCGCGAGATCGAGACCCCGGCAGCGTGACCGCGCTCACCCTCATCGGCAAATCCGACTGCCACTTGTGCGATGTCGCGCGTGACGTCGTCGAAGCCGTGATCGCCGAGCTCCCCGACGACGCCGCCGACCGCATCGAGGTCACCGAGGCCTCGATCAACGACGATCCCGCCCTGTACGAGCTGTGGTGGGAGAAGATCCCCGTCGTCCTCATCGACGGCGAACTCCACGCGCACTGGCGGGTCTCTCCCGACCGGCTGCGCGAGAGGCTGGAGAGAGCATGACCGTCCGTCACGTCGTCACATGGAAGCTCGCGAGCGAGGATGCTGCAGAGCGCGCCGGCCAGGCCGCCGAGGTCGCGCGGCGACTGAACGCCCTCGACGGCGTCGTCCCCGGGCTGCTGACGATCTCAGCCGGGGCGAACACTCTGTATCCGGACGCGAACTGGGACGTCACGCTCGTCGCCGACTTCGCGGACGCCGCGGCACTCGAGACGTATCAGGTGCATCCGGCGCACGAAGAGGCGGCCGGCTACATCCGATCGGTCGTGTCCGGACGCGTCGCTGTCGACTTCGAGGTCTGAACCCGGTACCCGGTACCACGACTGCTGAAACCGAAACGTAACCTCGTGACGGCGATTATCCACGGTCGTCGGCGCCGCGACGTGTTTAGATGTGTTCACCCACCCCGTCAGAGGGCGCCATCGCCCCGGAACACAGGAGCGATCATGACCCGTCGTCGCACCATCGCCACCGGACTCGCCCTCGCGGCGACGTCCGTGCTCGTCCTCACCGGCTGCGCCGGCGGCTCAGATCCCGGAGCGGAAGCACCAGAGGGCGGCGCGGATTACGGCCTCGTCGAAGCGGGCACGCTGACCGTCTGCTCGGACGTGCCTTACCCGCCGTTCGAGGACTTCGACGACAGCACCGAGAGCGGATTCACGGGCTTCGACATCGACCTGCTGACGGCGATCGCTGAGAAGCTCGACCTGAAGATCGCGGTGCAGGACACCGGCTTCGACGCGCTGCAGTCCGGCACGACCCTGCTCGCGGGCACGTGCGACATCGGCGCCTCCGCCATGACCATCACGGACGAGCGCAAGGCGAACATCGACTTCTCCGACCCGTACTACGACTCGCTGCAGTCGCTGATGGTTCCGGCCGATTCGGGCATCGAGTCGATCGACGACCTGGCGGGCAAGACGGTGGGCGTCCAGCAGGGCACGACGGGCGAGGCCTACACGACCGAGAACGCGCCGGAGGGCACCGAGATCCTCCGTCTGCCGTCCGACGGTGAGCTGTGGCCGGCCATCCAGGCGGGACAGATCGACGCGATCCTGCAGGACCTGCCGGTGAACGTCGAGCACGTGCGCGCCGATGACACGTACACGATCGTCGAGGAGTACGAGACGGATGAGTCCTACGGCTTCGCCTTCGCGAAGGACGAGAAGGCCGAGCTCCTCGAGGCCGTGAACGGCGCACTCGCCGAGCTGCAGGAGGATGGCACCTACCAGGAGATCTACGACTCCTACTTCGCCGCCGAGTGACCCGTATCTTCCCGTACGACGAGGTGCGACGATGGCGATGAAACGCAGAACACGGCAGCGGTTGTACCGGGTCGCGATGTACGCGATCTTCATCATCATCTTCGGGTGGGCGATCCTGGCGACCGACTGGCCACGGTTCAGCAAGCAGTTCCTGAACCCCGAGGTCGCTGCCGGCCTGTTCCCTGACATCATCACGGTCGCGCTGGCGAACACCCTGATGTACACCCTGATCGGATTCGCGGGCGGTGCGCTGCTCGGCATCCTGCTGGCGATCCTCAAGCTCTCCAGCATCCTGCCGTTCCGCTGGTTCGCCACCGCGTGGATCGAGCTCTTCCGTGGGCTGCCCGCCCTGCTGACGATCTTCGCCGTGGCGTTCATGCTGCCCATCGGGCTCGGGATCAAGATTCCCGGCGGCCCGGCGGCGCAGGGCGTGGTCGGGCTGATCATGGTCGCCTCGGCGTACATGGCCGAGGTCATCCGCGCCGGCATCCAGGCGGTTCCGAAGGGCCAGACCGAGGCATCCCGATCGCTGGGCATGTCGCCGACCAAGACGATGTTCTGGATCGTGCTGCCGCAGGGGTTCCGCATCATCATCCCGCCGCTGACCAACGAGTTCGTCCTGCTGCTCAAGGACACATCGCTGGTCTACATCGCCGGCACGACGATCATGTCGCGCGAGCTGACCACGTTCGCCCGCGACAGCTCGTCGGCGACAGCGAACGGCACGGCTCTCGTCGTGGCGGCGGCGCTCTACCTGATCGTGACCATCCCGCTCACGCGCTTGGCCGCGTGGCTCGAACGACGACTGGCGAGGCAGCGATGAGCACGGATCTGATCGACATCCACGCTCCGGCGATCGAGGCCCGCGGCCTGGTGAAGTCGTTCGGAGACAACGAGGTGCTCAAGGGCATCGACCTGACCGTGTCCGCAGGCGAGGTCGTCTGCGTGATCGGGCCCTCCGGCTCCGGCAAGTCGACGCTGCTGCGATCGGTGAACCTGCTCGAGGAGCCGACCGGCGGCCAGATCCTCATCGAGGGGATCGACATCCTCGATGAGGACACCGACATCGACAGGGTCCGCACGCGGATCGGCATGGTGTTCCAGAGCTTCAATCTCTTTCCGCATCTGAGCGTGCTCGGGAACCTCACGCTCGCGCAGCGTCGGGTGCTGAAGAGGTCCAAGACGGATGCCGAGAAGGTCGCCCGCGAGATGCTGGCTCGGGTCGGCCTGGCCGAGAAGGTCGACGCGTATCCCGGGCACCTGTCCGGCGGTCAGCAGCAGCGCGTGGCGATCGCCAGGGCGCTGTGCATGAATCCGGACATGATGCTGTTCGACGAGCCGACGTCCGCGCTCGACCCCGAACTGGTCGGCGAAGTGCTGCAGGTCATGCGCTCGCTCGCCGAGGAGGGCATGACGATGCTCGTCGTGACCCACGAGATGGGCTTCGCGCGCGAGGTCGGATCTCGATTGATCTTCATGGACGGCGGCGTCATCGTCGAAGAGGGCGACCCGAGGGCCGTGCTCGCCGACCCGCAGCATCAGCGCACGAAGGACTTCCTTTCGCGCGTGCTGTAGCGGACCGTCTCGGCCGGGAGCGTTCCTAGGCGGACTCGCGCAGGACGAGGCGATGGGTCGCGATGCGGTGCCGATCGACCGCGGAGTCGCCGTCACGCAGCGCCACGGACAGTTCGAGCGCGTGCCGGGCGACCTCGTCGAAGTCGACCGCGAGCGTCGTGAGCGTCGGCGCCACGAGGGTGCCGATCGCGAGGCCGTCGACGCCTGCGACGCGGATGTCGTTCGGAACGTCGAGGCCCGCGTGACGACACGCGGACAGGATGCCGAACGCCATGAGGTCATTGAACGCCACGATCGCGTCCGGCGGAGTCGCCCTGCGGATGATCTGGGCGGCGACGGCCGAGGCGTGCTCCGGGGTGGAGGCTTCGGCGTGGACCAGCTCGGGTGCCAGGCCGTGGCGCTCGAGGGCCGCCATCATCGAGCGCCCCCGCGCGCTGGTCGCGTGCCGTGCCGAAGCATCCAGTACGACCGGGCGACGGGTGCCGACGGCGACGAGGTGGGCGGCGAGATCCTCGATCGCGACCGACGGATCCAGACGCACGCCGGGGTGCGCCGTGTCGTCATCGGCATCCAGAAGGATGAGCGGAGTGGCACCGAACCGGCTCTCCCATTCGAGCGCCCACTCGCCGAGGTAGCCGACGACGACGTCCACCTGGGCGTGCAGCGAGTGCAGGAGTCGATCCGCGGCGCCCGCCAGCCGGATGTCGACAAGGGAGACGCTCCATCCCTCGATGGCCGCGCGGCGGACGATGGCCGCCGCGAGCTCCGGGGAGTACGGATTGCGCAGGTCATCGACGACGAGGCCGAGCTGCGGGTCGCCGCCGGTGACCAGGCCTCGTCCGAAGCGCGACGGGCGGTAGGAGAGCGCGCCGGCGGCGTCGAGCACTCTGCGTCGGGTCTCGACGCTGATACCGGGCATGTCGTTGATCGCCCGCGTCACTGTCTGGCGCGAGACACCGGCTGCGGCGGCGACGTCGTGGATGGTCGCGCGTCGGCGACCGGCGGGTGCCCCCGGGGTGTCGGGGGCACCCGTGCCGCTCAGCTTCGCAGATTCAGCCATGCCACCTCTTCGGGCGTCAGATCGACGGTGAGTCCCCGCATCGACGAGCGGGTCTCCTCGATCGTACGGGGTCCGAAGAGCGGGAATGTGGGGAACGGCTGCGCCAGAACGTACGCGAGTGCGATCGCCGTGGTCGGCACGCCGCGGTCCTTGCCGAGGTGCTCTGCACGGCGGAGTCGCTCGAAGTTGTCGTCGCTGTAGTAGCAGCGCACGAGCTCCTCGTCGCTGCGGTCGTCAGGGCGGGCACGACCGGTGAAGAAGCCGCGCGCCTGCGATGACCAGGGCAGCAGGGGGATCTGCCGCTCTTCGAGCCAGCGTCGGGATGCTTCGTCGGTCACGTGCACGCATCCCGCCCAGGGCACGTCGTACGCCTCGGCGAGCCCGAAGTGATCGCTGACGACGCCGAACCCCTGGCGTCCGTTCGCGGCCGCGTAGGCGTTCGCCTCATCGATGCGCTCGGGAGTCCAGTTCGATCCTCCGAAGACCCGGATGCGGCCGGCACGCGCGTGCTCGTCCAGGACGTCCACGAATTCGCCGACGGGGATGTCCGGGTTGTCTCGATGGAGCATGTAGATGTCGGCGTAGTCGGTGCCCTGCCGCTCCAGGCTCTCGAGCAACTGGCGCGAAACGGACTCGGGATCGCAGTGCGGGGTGTGCCCGCCCTTCGTGATGACGACCACCTCCTCGCGGATGCCGCGGTTCGCGATCCACCGTCCGAGGCGCTTCTCGAGATCGCCGTCGCCGTAGATGTACGCCGTGTCGAAGACGTTTCCGCCCGCCTCGGCGTAGGCGTCGAAGACCGCAGAGGCATGCGCGAGATCGGGCTGGTTGTCCACGCCCATCACGAGGCGGGAGACGCGCTTGTCGATTCCGGCGATCTCCCCGTATCGCATCTGACTGCGATCGCCTCCGGACGATCCGCTCCGCACCGGCGGAATGTTCGCGTCCTCGGCTTCGAAGGCGTAGCGCAGACCGACCGCAGCCCGCCAGCGGTCGAGGGTCCTCGCGGTCGCGAGCGTCTCCGCCGAGGTCATCTCCGCCGCATCCGCACGGCCGTCGCGCACCGTCGCGATGGTCGCGTCGGCCTCCAGCCCGTAGGCGTCGGTGGACTCGATCGTGATGTTCTGCACGCCGTCGGTCGTCGTGACCTCGATCGTCGTGTCGCCGGAGGGGATCCACGGATCGACGATCCGGATGCTTCCCTTCTCGCCGAGGATCGTCACGGAGTTCTCCGCAGGCGCCATGATGCCGGTCGTCAGCGTCGCGGTGATTCCGCTGCGGTAGGTCGCCGTGGCGACCGTCCACTCGTCGACGCCCGTCGGTCCGAGCACGCCGCCCGCGGTCAGCTCGACCGGCTCGGAGGCGTGCACGCCGTCTGCCGCGTCGACGATCGCCGCCACCATCGTGACGGGGTAGCCGCCGACGTCGAGGATGCCGCCACCGGCGACGGCCGGGTCGAAGAGGCGTCCTCGACGCTCACCGACGCGGAAGGCGAACGACGCATCGATGTGGAGGACGCGGCCGATGGCTCCGTCGCGGACGAGAGCGAGCACCGTCCTCGTCTGCGGGTGGAAGCGGTACATGTACGCCTCGACCAGCGGCACCCCCGCCTGTCGGGCGGCGTCGACCAGCGCCATCGCGGTGCCGTGGTTCACCGCGAGCGGCTTCTCGCACAGGACGGCCTTGCCGGCGGCGATGGCCGCGAGCACGAGGTCCGCGTGGGCGGTGTGCACGCTGGAGACGTAGACCGCGTCGACGCGCGGGTCGGCGAGCGCCCCCGCGTAGTCGTCCGCCGTGACGTCGGTGGCGCCCTGCTGCTGGGCCTCATCGGCGAACGCGCGGGCGCGTGAGGCGTCGGAGCTGCCGACCGCGACGAGTTCTCCAGTGCTGGAGCCGAGTCCGGCGAGGAAGCGCCGGGCGATGTTCCCCGGGCCGAGCACGGCCCATCCGCCGGTACGGGTCTGTGTCTCTTCGACTGCGAGCTGAGGGGTCACCATCGTCCTTTCGAGCAGGTCCGTGAACGTTCACGAGCTTGTCACGTTAGTCTCGTCGCGAGAAGCCGTCAAGCCCTTCGTGAACGCTCACGATGATGGTCCGAGCATCGCCTCCAGCCAGGAGGCCTCCCGCAGCCGGGACAGGGCATCGGGCGGCCGGTGCTCAGCCTCGCGCGTCCACGGCGACGGGTTCCGGTGCGATGCTGATGAGCACGCGCTCGCCGAAGAAGGGACGAATGTCGGGGGAGTGCTGGAGCCGCACGAGCTCTCCGGACTCCGTGCGTACGAGCGTTCGACGTATGCTGCCGAGGAACGTGCTCTCCTCGACATGCGCTGTCGTGGCGGCAGCCGCGTCAGAGGCGAAACGGATGTTCTCCGGACGCAGATACACGTCGACCGGGCCGTCAGCCGGCGACTGCAGCGGCAGTCGCTGTCCCCAGACGACGACATGATCGCCTTCCGCGACGCCCGAGACCACGCTGGAGAGGCCGACGAACGCGGCGACTCCGGCTGTCGCGGGCGTCGTGTACAGCTGCTCGGGAGAGCCGATCTGCTCGATGCGACCGGCATTCATCACCGCGATTCGGTCGGACACCGCGAGGGCCTCCTCCTGATCGTGAGTCACGAACACCGTCGTGATGCCCAGGCGCAGCTGAATACGGCGGATCTCGTCCCGCAGCTGCACGCGCACCTTCGCGTCGAGAGCTGAAAGCGGTTCGTCCAGCAGCAGCACCTTCGGCTCGGTGACGAGCGCACGGGCCAGCGCGACGCGCTGCTGCTGTCCGCCGGAGAGTTCGTGAGGGTACCGGTCGGAGAAGCCGTCGAGTCCGACGAGGGCCAGGGCGTCGAGCGCGCGCCGTGCGGATGCTGCCTTGCCGACGCCTCGCCTGCGCAGACCGAAAGCGGCGTTCTCGACGATCCGCAGATGCGGGAACAGCGAATACGACTGGAACACCATGCCGATGTCTCGCTTGTTCGTCGGCACGCGGGATACATCCTGACCGCCCAGCAGCACCGCACCGGCGTCGGCGCGCTCGAGTCCGGCGAGCACTCGCAGCGCCGTGGTCTTGCCGCATCCGGACGGGCCCAGCAGCGAGACGAACTCGCCGGGGGCGATGTCGAGGTCGACGCCGTGCAGCACGCGGTTCGACCCGTAGTCCTTCACGACGCTCTGGAGCTGAACGCGAGTGCCATCGCCGGCCTCCGCGAGCAGGAGGTTGTCGGCAGTGGCCGGCAGAGCGTTGTCGGTGGTCATGAGTGCGCCTTTCGGGTGCCGCGGGCGAGGCGGCCGATGACGAGCAGAAGCAGGAAGCAGAACAGCAGGGCGAGGAGCGTGAAGATGGCCGGCGCGTACGGGTCCTGCTTCTGCACGACGACCATGGCCGTCTGGAACACCTGCCGGTTCAGCAAGGAGGCGATGGTGAACTCGCCGAGGACGACGGCGATCGAGATGAGGGACGCCGCCAGCAGCCCCTGCCGGATGTTCGGCATGAGGGCCTTCAGCACGACGGCGGTCCATCCCGCGCCGAGCGAGCGGGCGGCTTCGGCGAGGGTGCGCAGGTCGACGGCATCCATCGACGCCTGGATCGAGCGGTAGGCGAACGGCAGCACCGTGACCCCGTACGCGAATGCGAGCGTCCACGCGCCGGTGCCGAGCATCCGCCCGACCTGCAGATAGATCGGGGCGAGCCCGACGACCAGGACGATCGCGGGGATCGAGATCGGCAGCAGCACCACGAACTCGAAGAGCGGCTTCAGACGCTCGAAACGCAGGTTGACCAGGATCATGGTGGGCGTCAGCACGAGCAGGACGATGGCGACCGTGACGACGGCGAGGAGCAGCGAGTTGCCCAGGCCGGTCCAGATCGGTCGGAGCGTCGCGGTCATGCTCGGATCGGCGAGGCCGGCCCAGCGTTCGAACGAGTACGTGCCGTCCGGCATCCGCAGGGTGTAGAGCAGGGTCGAGATCAGCGGGATCGCGAAGAACCCGCCCACGAGGATGCCGAGGATCCATCGTGTCGCGCCTCGGGGCGCCAGCGAGTTCACGACTGCCACCGCGCCGCGCGCCGCTGGATCAGGGAGTACAGGAACATCACGACGCCGACGACGACGATCATGCCGAGCGCGAGTGCTCCGGCGAGATTCTCGCGGCCGAGCACGGTCTCGCTGGTCAGGGCCGCGCGGATCTGCAGCGGCACGATCTGCGAACCCTGGCTGGCCAGCGCAGCGGCAGTGGCGTAGGACGAGAAGGCGTTCGCGAACAGCAGGAGGAGGCTGGCGAGGAACGACGGCGCGAGCACGGGGAGGCCGACGCGCATCCAGAAACTGGCGCGGGTCCCGCCGAGGGTGAGATTCGCCTCCGCCCACTGCGGCTTGAGCCCGGCGAGTGCGGGCATGAACGTGATGACCATGAGAGGCACCTGGAAGTAGATGTACGGGAGGATGAGCCCGGGCAGCGCGTAGAGCCAGTTGCCGTTCGCGAAGATGTCGAGCCCGAAGGCGTCACGCAGGAACACGGTGACGACGCCCTGGGTGCCGATCGTCGCGATGAACGCGAACGCCAGCATGACGCCGCCGAATTGAGCGAGGACGCCGGCCGCGGCATCCACTGTCGTGCGGATACCCCCCTGTGGATTCATGCCGAGCAGGGCGTAGCAGACGAGCGCGCCGACGACGGCGCCGACGACCGCGGTCAGCAGCGACAGCCAGGCCGAGTTCGCGAAGGTGGTCAGCACGACCGGATCGCCGAGCGCGGCGACGTTCGCCCACGTGAAGGAGCCGTCGTCGGTGAAGAATCCGGAACCGATCGCGAGCACGGTCGGCACGGCGAGGAACAGCAGCACGTAGGCGGTGAAGGGGACCAGCCCCAGCCACGACAACGACATGCCAGGACGCTTGCGTCCCGGCGTCGGAGCGGGCGCGGGGGCGGATGCCGCGGCATCCGCCCCCGCCGTGGCGACGAGCGTCACTGGACGGCCGCTGCCCACTTCTCGCCGAGCAGCGTGCCGGCGTTCTCGGACTGCTCCTCGGTCGGGACGACCGTCTCGGCGGGCGCCTCGGGCAGCGCATCGGCGAGGTCGGTGTCGATGGTGCCGGCCTCGATCATGGCCTCCATGCGCACCGGGCGCGCACCGCCCTTCAGCCACAGGTTCTGCACCTCGTCGCTGTAGAGGAACTCCTGCCACAGTCGTGCTGCCGCCGGGTGCGGGGCGTCCACGTTGATGGCCTGGTTGTAATAGCCGGCGTAGCCGACGCCGTCGAGGACGACGACCTCCCAGTTCTCGTTGTCGGCGGTGTGCGCGGCGTTGAGGTAGTCCCAGTCGAAGACGACCGGGGTCTCGCCGCTGGCGACCGTCGCCGTGGTCACGTCGACCTTGAGGAGGTTGCCTGCGGTCTGCAGCTCGCCGAAGAAGTCGATGCCGGGCTGGAAGTCGTCCAGGGTGCCGTCGGACTGCACTGTCGCGAGGCCGACGGCCGCGAAGGCGGCGCCGGCCTGCGTCGGGTCGCCGTTGATCGCGACGGATCCCTTGTAGTCCGCGCCGAGCAGGTCGTCCAGCGCGGCCGGTGCCGGGAACTTCGA
This sequence comes from Microbacterium sp. NPDC056234, assembly GCF_042267585.1. Lineage (NCBI taxonomy): Bacteria > Bacillati > Actinomycetota > Actinomycetes > Micrococcales > Microbacteriaceae > Microbacterium > Microbacterium sp. NPDC056234. The sequence goes on along the minus strand of NZ_JBHJTE010000003.1, from coordinate 140,422 downwards.
CGAGTCGTATCCGATGGACATGTACCCGCCGTAGTCGCCGACGAACAGGCCGGTGGGCTCCTTGAGCTCCTCGGGGATGTCGTCCCACGTCTCCACCTGGTAGGGCGCGAACTGGTCGGTGCTCTGCAGCGCGACGGTCAGGCCGAGGTCGAACACATCCGGAGCGGTGTCCAGGCCCTTGTTGGTCTCGGCGGCCTGGATCTCCTCCGCGCTGGACACATCCGGCGACTGCTCGTTGATCGTGATCTCGGGGTACTTCTCGGCGAACAGGTCGAGGATCTCGCCGTAGTTCGCCCAGTCGCGGGGGAGCGCGATGACGTTGAGCTGACCTTCCGCCTTCGCGGCGGTCTCGAGGTCGGCCAGGGTTCCGAAGTCCGCGAGCGACGTGGCCGTCGCGGCGTCGGTCGAGTCGCCGGAACCTTCTGAGGTTCCGGATGCCTCCGCGGCGCAGGAAGTGAGCATCAGCGCCGCGGCGGCGGTCAGGGCGATGCCGGTAGCGAAGCGGGCGCGACGGATGACGGGTGCCATGGGGGTTCCTCTCGGGTGTCCGGCGCAGGGTTGCCGGGTTCGCGAGGAACGTACTCGCGCTCGATGACGCACAGAGGCGAGCCGAATGAACACGAAGTGTCGCGTTGGTGGCGGCGCTGCGTCCCGACGACGAGACCCCCGGCTGCGGATATCGACAGCGGGGGTCTGGGAGAGCACATCGGCCCTCGACTTCGACGACCTCGCCGTTGCCCGACTCGAGGCCGAGCAGGACCTGCTTGACTGTGCCCATGACACAACTGCCGCAGACGATCGACGTGACGGGAATCTCCCTCGACCGGCTGGACGCACCCGAAAACATCGCCTGCTGGAGCGGCACGTTCGACGGCGGCGAGATCACCCTGCTGATCGAGCCGGCGGCCGAGCCGTCCGCTCAGGCTCTGGATGCCGCGGTCGGCGCCATCTCGGACTTCGATGAGCTTCGGGCCGCCGCCGAGCAGTTCCTCGCCAGCGAGCTCGCCGGGGACTCTTGGGGGCTCGCGGACGATCAGCGTGCGCTGCTCGCCAGGCGACCGGCGCCGTTCGACGAGCCGGAGGTCGTCGTGTGGCAGGACGGCACCTGGATGATCCGGTTCGCCGAGAGCCCGCTCGCGATGGCAGAGGAGTACGGCATCGGCGTGCTCTTCGCCGGTCACGTGCCGGTCTCGGTGGAGGACCTGTCCGACGCCGACGAGGCATGACCTCCGGCCTGCGAAGCCTCTCCTGAACGACGAGACCCCGTCGTATCCACCTGGATACGACGGGGTCTCGCAGACAGGACGGGGTCAGGCCTCGGCATCCTCCGGGACGAAGTCGACGCCGGCCTCGGCGCGCTGCTGATCCGTGATGGGTGCCGGAGCCGAGGTCAGCGGGTCGAAGCCGTTGCCGGTCTTCGGGAACGCGATGACCTCGCGGATCGACTCGGTCTTGGTGAGGTGCTGCAGCACGCGGTCCATGCCGAGTGCGATCCCGCCGTGCGGCGGAGCGCCGAACTTGAATGCGTCCAGCAGGAAGCCGAACTGCTCGTCGGCCACCTCATCGCTGATGCCCATGACCTCGAACACGCGCTTCTGCACGTCCTCGCGGTGGATGCGGATCGAGCCGCCGCCCAGCTCGGAGCCGTTGCAGACGATGTCGTACGCATACGCGAGCGCCGACCCGGGATCGGTGTCGAAGGTGTCCTCGAACTCCGGCTTCGGGCCGGTGAACGCGTGGTGCACGGCCGTCCAGGCTCCGGCTCCGACGGCGACGTCACCGGATGCCACGGCATCCGCTGCCGGCTCGAACATCGGGGCGTCGACCACCCAGGTGAAGGCGAACGTGTCGGGGTCCAGCAGGCCGAGGCGGCGTCCGATTTCGACACGCGCGGCGCCGAGCAGCGCACGGGAGTCCTTCGCCGAGCCGGCGGCGAAGAACGCGCAGTCGCCGGCTTTCGCGCCCACGAGCTCGGCGAGTCCGGCCTGCTCGGCCTCGGACAGGTTCTTGGCGACGGGGCCGCCCAGCGTGCCGTCCTCGTTGAACAGGACGTACGCGAGGCCGCGTGCGCCGCGCTGCTTGGCCCAGTCCTGCCAGGCGTCCAGCACCTTGCGCGGCTGCGATGCGCCACCGGGCATGAGCACGGCGCCGACGTAGTCGGACTGGAACACGCGGAACGGGGTCTCTGCGAAGTACTCCGTCGCCTCGACGAGCTCCAGGCCGAAGCGGAGGTCCGGCTTGTCGGAGCCGTACTTCGCCATGGCGTCGGCGTAGGTGATGCGCGGCAGCGGCGTCTGCACCTCGACGCCGATGGTGGCCCACATCGCCGGGATGAGCTCCTCCATCAGGGAGATGACGTCCTCCTGGTCGACGAAGCTCATCTCGATGTCGAGCTGCGTGAACTCGGGCTGACGGTCGGCGCGGAAGTCCTCATCGCGGTAGCAGCGAGCCATCTGGTAGTACTTCTCGACGCCGCCGACCATGAGCAGCTGCTTGAACAGCTGCGGGCTCTGCGGCAGCGCGTACCAGCTGCCCGGGTGCAGGCGCGCGGGCACGACGAAGTCGCGGGCGCCCTCCGGGGTCGACTTCGTCAGCGTCGGGGTCTCGACCTCGAGGAAGTCGCGCGTGTGCAGCACGTCGCGGATCGCCTTGTTCACGTCGGAGCGCAGACGAAGAGCGGATGCCGACGACGGGCGCCGCAGGTCGAGGTAGCGGTGCTTGAAGCGCACGTCCTCGCCGATCGGGTCGCCGCCTTCGAGGCCGGTGGACACCTGGAACGGCAGGGGAGCGGACTCGTTGAGGACGATCACCTCGGCGGCGATGACCTCGACCTCTCCGGTCGGCAGGTTCGGGTTCTCGTTCCCGGCCGGACGCGCAGAGACGGTGCCGGTGACCTTGAGGACGAACTCGCTGCGCAGCGGGTGCGCGATCTCCTCGTCGCGGATGACCACCTGGGCGATGCCGGACGCATCGCGGAGATCGATGAACGCGACTCCTCCGTGATCACGACGACGATCGACCCAACCCGTGAGGGTGACGGTCTGACCGATGTGCTCGGCTCGCAGGGAGCCGGTCGTGTGAGTGCGAAGCACGGAAGATTCCTCCAGTTCGGAAAAGGGAACCCGCCCATTCTACGGGCGCGCGCGGGAAGCGCCGGCGGAGGGGTTGCAGACGCTTGACATCTGGCAGATACTTTCCAGATGGAAAGTGGACAAGAAGCGCAGGAGCTGCGTCGCATCGACGAACTTCGCGCGCAGGTGAAGCGGATGCCGCGCGAGCACGCTGTGCTGCAAATCGCGATCGCCGCGCTGTTCGCCGGCTACATCGGGGTGTTCGCCTTCACCGGTTCCGCCGAGGGAGGAGTACAGGCGTTCGGCGGGACGACGGCGACCCTCATCCTGCCGCCCGTGATCATCTCCTCCGCACTCGTGAGCGGCGCGAACGAGCGTTTCGGGAAGAGGGTTCTCCTCACGCGGGCGGATTGGATCGCGGTGGCGCTGTTCGTCGTCATGGTCGCCGCCGTCTTCGTCTGGGGCATCGTTGCAGATCGCCACCCCGACACGATCGACCGCTACCCGTGGTGGGTCGCGCTCGTGCTCGCGGTCGTGGCGCTGGTGGTGTTCAGCGCGCGACCACTCGCTGTCATTCTGCGCACCGATGCGCCGACCGCTGACCGTGCGGAAGAACGATCGGTCGGATTGTCCCTTCCTGTGCGCCTCACCACGGCATTCCTCGGAGTGTTCTTCGGTCTGGTCTGCGCGGTCGTGTTCGTGCCGGCGCTCGGCTGGCTCGTAATGATGCTCGGCATGATGATCGTCGTGATCGGACTGGCGGTCCGGAACGAGCCGTGGGGCTTCGCCAACGTCGGCTACGAGTGGCGGTTCCCCCAGTGGATCGCCTTCGGCATCGCGTCGATGATCATGTTCCTGCTTTCCGTGCTGATCGCAGCGACCCACGTCGTCACCCCCGGCATCGCCGTCGGCGCCGGTGCGCTCGTCGCAGCATCCCTCGTCATCTCCGCTTTGCTCCCCGGGCGCAGCCGTGGCTCATCCGCGGCATGACCTCGACGAGGCGCTCCTCACGCCGGTGCGCCTCTCGGCCATGGCGGCGCTCAGCGGCGACGTCGAACTCGATTTCGCGAGCCTGCGCGACCTGATCGAGGCCGACGACTCGGCGCTGAGCAAGGGCATCTCCCACCTGGAGAAGCTCGGGTACGTGAAGGTGACGAAGGGGTACGTCGGCGCGCGCCCTCGCACCTGGGTGCGCTCCACGGTCAAAGGCCGGCGCGCGCTCGAGCGTCACGTCGCGGCGCTGCGAGCGATCACGGGGCACGCGTGACGGACTCGCTAGACTCGCGGCCATGGACTCGAATCTGATCACCGAGCAGCTCTTCTCAACCGGTTCGGTGGTGACGGGCATCGTGCTGTACGTGCTGTACGCGGTGACGATGTGGAAGGTGTTCGTCAAGGCCGGGTATCCCGGCATCCTGGCGCTGATCCCGATCGTCAACTGGGTCTTCCTGGTCAAGATCGCCGGCATGTCCGGATGGCTCGCGCTGCTCTACCTCGTCCCGGTCGTGAACTTCGTCTTCGCGATCGTCGTGGCCATCAAGGAGGGTGCGAACTTCGGCAAGGGCGGCGCCTTCTCCTTCTTCCTGCTCTGGCTGTTCCCCTTCATCGGACACCTGATCATCGGGTTCGGGTCAGCCCAGTACCGGAAGGTCTGACCGGGTGCCGGCCGAGCGACTGCATCTCGTTCGCCATGGCGAGGTGCACAACCCCGACCGCGTGCTCTACGGGCGGCTGCCGAATTTCCGCCTGAGCGACGCAGGGCGTGCCATGGCGCGCGCCGCCGCGGAGTACGTCGTCGGCCTCGACCACCCCGTGGTCGACCTGCGCTGCTCACCGCTGCAGCGCGCCCGCGAGTCGGCTGAGCCGTTCACCGAGATGCTCGGTCTTCCCGCCGCGAAGGACGAGCGGATCATCGAGCCGACGAACGTCTTCGAAGGAACCCGCATGCGCCGGGCGCTCCGCGACCCGCGCAACTGGTGGCACCTGCGCCGGCCGTCCGCGCCCAGTTGGGGGGAGGCGTACGTCTCGATCGCCGAGCGCATGCGCCAGGCCATGAACGACGCCTGGGACGGGACGGATGCCGGTGACATCGTGTTCGTCTCGCACCAGGCGCCGATCTGGATCACGCATCTGTCGGTCGCCGGCCTGCGGCTTCAGCACGACCCGCGGACGCGGCGCTGCTCGCTCTCCAGCGTCACCTCGTTCGAGCGCGTCGGTGACGTCTGGCGCGAGGTCGGCTATGCGGAGCCCGCTGCGGCCGGTGTCGACCTCGGTGCGGTCTGACGCGCCGACTCGACTGTCAGCGCGGTGACGCCATGAGCTCCTGGATCACGCCGACGGCGGCGAGCTGACCCGCTGCCGCCGCTGCGACGACCGACGCCATGATCCCTGGCAGTGCTGCGCGGTGGGCGAGGTCGCCTGCGGCGCTCACACCAGGAAGCGAGGTGCGCCCGAAGTCGTCGACCTCGATCGCACCAGACGGCAGCATCCGCAGACCCAACTGATCGGAGAACGGTGCCCGCTGGCTCGCGGAGCCCGCAGCCACGAAGAGCCCGGCGACGGTGACGTCACCGTCGGCGGTGCGCACGGTGATCTCGGCATCCGCTCCGCTCACGCTCGCGACGGGAGCCGAGTGCACGACCGCACCGGCCTGGGCGAGCTGGGCCGCCGCAGCGGGGTCGGCCGGGACGTCGAGCGGGAACACGACGATCTCATCCGCGATGCGTCCCAGCAGGCCGATGAGATGCGAGGTGCGCTCGGCGGCGCCGAGGATGCCGATGCGCGCGCCGCTGAACTCGTGACCGTCGCAGAACGGGCAGGTGTAGGCGCCTCGACCCCACAGCTCGTCGAGCCCTGGCACGGCGGGCAGCACGTCGGCCATGCCTGTCGCCAGGACGATCCGGCGGGCGCTCTCGGAGCTGCCGTCGGCGAACTCGACCGTGAAGTCGTCGGCGGCACCGACGATGCGGGTCGCGGTGGCATCCCGCGTCTCCACATCGGAGTAGGCGGCCAGCTGGCCACTGGCGGTGGTGCGGAACTCCGCCGGCGGTGTGCCGTCGTTGGCGATGACGTTGTGCATGTGGGCCACCGGCCCGTTGCGGTATTCGCCCGAGTCGAGCACCAGTGCGGAGCGGTGCATCCTGCCCAGTGTCAGAGCAGCCTGCAGGCCGGCGGGGCCTGCGCCGATCACGATGACGTCGTACATGAGATCTCCTCCCGATCTTGCTTTCGGGATCAGTCTGTGACTTCATGTCAACATGAAGTCAAGTCCTTCGCGCCCGTGGTCCGTCGGCGAGGTCGCCGAGCGCTTCGATCTCCCCACGAACGTCCTCCGTCATTGGGAGAGCGTCGGCCTGCTCCGGCCCGAGCGCGATGACGCCGGCCGCCGACGGTACGGCCAGGACGACATCGTCCGCATCGCGGTGATCCAGCGCAGCAAGGCTGCCGGCATGACTCTCGAGCAGATCGCCGTGCTGCTGGATGACGGACGCTCGGGTCGGCACGAGGTTCTGCATGCGCATCTGGATGACCTGGATCAGCGCATGGAGGAGATGCGCCGATCCCGCGAGATGACCGAGCACGCCCTGCGCTGCACCGCCCACGACATCACCACCTGCCCGAGGTTCCGGGCCGGCGTCGAAGACGTTCTGGCGCGGTTCTGAGACTGGCAGAAGGCTCAGAGTACCCATAGAATCCGCCACGTAGACTGGGGCCGTGCCCGATCACACGGTTCTCTCCGACCGCGCCGGCCAGATCTCCCGTTCCCGCTCGCGGGGAATGCTCGGAGCCGCGCTCGCCGCGGTGCTCGCCGTCGGCCTCGTCGCGTGTGCGCCGGATCCTGTCGCAGAGCAGTATCTGAACGGCGAGGACAAGGGCTACATCGCCGCCAACGGGTTTACCGTGCTCGAGATCGCGCCCGAAGACCGGGAAGATCCGATCGAGTTCGCCGGTGTCACGGAAGACGGCGAGGAGTTCGACAGCGCCGACCTCGCCGGCGATGTCACGGTCGTCAACTTCTGGTACGCGGGCTGCCCGCCGTGCCGGGTGGAGGCGCCGGATCTCGAGGCGGTCTGGCAGGACTATCAGGACGAGGGCGTGGCGTTCATCGGCGTGAACACGCTGGACGAGCCCGATACGGCCAAGGCTTTCGCGGAGACCTACGGCATCACCTACCCGAGCCTGATGGACGCGCAGACGGGCGAGGCCAAGCTCGCGTTCGCGCGCGTCATCTCCATCCAGGCGACCCCGACGACACTCGTGCTCGACAAGCAGGGGCGGGTCGCCGCACGAGTCCTCGGCGAGCTCGAGAGCGCATCGATCCTGGAGACGCTGGTCAAGGACGCGCTCGCGGAGAGCGCGTGAACATCCAAGCGCTGATCGGGGACGGCAGCCTGCTGCTCGCGATTCCGGTCGCGATGCTCGCCGGGCTCATCTCGTTCCTCTCCCCGTGCGTGCTGCCGCTCGTGCCCGGGTATCTCGGATTCCTCGGTGCGGCCGTGCCGCAGCGGGCAGGCTCGACGTCTGCGCCGGGGGCGACGACGACGGCCGTGACCACCCGCAGCCGTCTCGTGCTCGGCGTGCTCCTCTTCATCCTCGGTTTCACGGTCGTCTTCGTCGCGTTCACCGTGCTCGGCGGCGCGGCCGGCGTCTTCTTCCTGCAGTGGGGCGACCTGCTCACCCGCATCCTCGGCGTCGTGATCATCCTGATGGGGCTGGTCTTCCTCGGCCTGTTCGGGTTCGCGCAGCGCGAGTGGCGCTTCCACGTCGACTCCAGGGCCGGCATCATCGGCGCTCCGCTGCTCGGCGTCGCTCTCGGCATCGGGTGGGCGCCGTGCATGGGCCCGACCCTCGCCGCGATCGTCGCGCTCTCGATCAACGTCGGCGATCCTGTGCGCGCCGGATTCCTCGGCATCGCGTATTCGATCGGCCTCGGCATCCCCTTCCTGCTCGCGGCACTCGGATTCGGCTGGGCGGCCCGCACCATCGGGTTCCTCCGGCGCCACATCCGCACGCTCAACATCATCGGCGGCGCGATGCTCATCGTCCTCGGCATCCTGATGGTGTCGGGCGTCTGGACGACCATCATGTCGCGACTGCAGGCGGTGATGGGCAGTGTCTACCTCCCGCTCTAGTTCGACCGAGAAGGATGCCGTGAGCTCCGAGTCCGCAGACCCCTTGCGCCCGTCCGACCACATCGACGGCGACGACTCCGCCGTCAACCAACCCAAGCTCGGCTTCGTCGGCTGGCTGCGCTGGGGCTGGCGGCAGCTGACGTCGATGCGCACCGCGCTCGTGCTGCTGCTGATCCTCGCGATCGCAGCGATCCCCGGTTCGGTGTTCCCGCAGCGCATGGCCGATCCGAACGGCGTGACGCAGTGGCAGGCCGACAACCCCGACATGTTCCCCGTGCTCGACGCGATGAGCATGTTCGACGTGTATCTGTCGCCGTGGTTCTCGGCGATCTATCTGCTGCTGTTCACGTCGCTCGTCGGCTGCGTCATCCCACGGATCAGGCACCATGCCAAGGCGCTGCGCACCCGCCCGCCCCGGACGCCGGCGCGACTGAAGCGCCTGGCCGACCACGCCGAGGTCGACCGCGCGGTCGCCGGATCAGCCGAGGATGCCGAGACCGAAGCATCCCGTGCCGCAGATGTGGCGCAGAAGCAGCTGAAGGCACTCGGCTACCGGGTCGAGCGCTACGACGCAGGCAGGACGTTCTCCGTTTCCGCCGAGCGCGGCTACTGGCGCGAGACAGGCAATCTGCTGTTCCACATCGCGCTGGTCGGAGTGCTCGTGACGGTGGGCATCGGCGGCGGATTCGCGTACACGGGGCAGAAGGTCGTCGTCGAGGGAGAGACGTTCGTCAACTCCCTGGTCGATTACAACTCCATGAACCGCGGCCGTTTCGTCGGCGACGACGCCCTGGCGCCGTACGCGATGACCCTGGACTCCTTCGACGTCACCTACCAGGAGTTCGGTTCGACCGCCTCCGGGCAGGCGGGCGATTTCGCCGCCAACGTGTCCGTGCGCGACACGAACGGCACCGAGTGGGATGGTGCGGTCCGGGTGAACCACCCGCTGGAGATCTCCGGCGACAAGATCTACCTGCTCGGCAACGGCTACGCTCCCACGATCACCGTGCGCGATGCGGAAGGCACCGTGGTGTTCCGTGACTCGGTCGAGTTCCTGCCGCAGGACACGAACATGACCTCGTTGGGGGTCGTCAAGGTGACGGACGGGATGCCAGAGCAGCTGGGCATGCTCGGGTTCTTCTACCCGACCCAGGTCCAGCTCGAATCCGGTGCCTACTCGTCCGTATACGGAGACACCTACTCGCCGCTGCTGACGCTGCGGGTGTACCAGGGCGACCTCGGAATCGACGACGGAACGCCGCGGTCGGTCTACACGCTGGACACCACGGATCTCACCGAGATCGCCGGTGGCGACTCCGGCGTCGAATCGCTCGAGCTCATGCCCGGCGAGACCGCCGACCTGCCGAACGGCCTCGGAACCGTCACGTTCGAGGACGAATCGCCGGCGGGAACGGCCGAGGGGGACTTCACGCAGTCGGTCAAGCGCTTCGCGTCGCTGCAGGTCCACCACGATGCCTCGGCGGTCTGGGTGCTCGTGTTCGCACTGCTCGCCCTCGGCGGCCTCGGGCTGGCGCTCTTCGTGCCTCGTCGACGCATGTGGGTGAAGGCGACCGCGAGCGACGGCGCCGTCCACCTGGAGTACGCCGGTCTCGCGCGCGGCGAGGACCCGACGCTCGCCAAGGCCGTCGCCGATCTCGCGGCCGGGCACGAACGACTGCTCGACGATTCCCGTAACGACTCCCGAAAGTAGACTGACACCATGGAAGCGCTGGCGCTCGACGATTACTCGCTGCTGTGCATCTGGACAGCCATCGCGATCTACGCTGCGGCGTTCGTCGCGTACGCCTTCGACCTCGCCGGTCGTTCTGCGGCCACCGCTGATGCGAAGGCGGAGCGAGAGCTCGTTCATGCGGGCGCCGGTGCGTCGGCGGATGCGGTCGCCGCGGCATCAGCGGCCGAGGCGCCGAAGAAGCCCCGCTTCGTCATGGCGCGGATCGGAACGGCGCTGACCGTCCTCGCGTTCCTGCTCCACGTCGCGGCCCTCGTCATGCGCGGCGTCGCGGCCGGACGTGTTCCGTGGGCGAACCTCTACGAGTTCGCGATGATCGGCACGGCGCTGATCGTCCTCGTCTACCTCGTCGTGCTGACCCGCGTCGATCTGCGCTACCTGGGCACATTCATCATCGGTCTCGTCGTCGTGCTGCTGGGACTCGCCGCCACGAACTTCTACGTCGAGGTCGTCCCGCTGATGGATCCCCTCAAGAGCGTGTGGCTCGTCATCCACGTGTTCGTCGCCTCGCTCTCCACGGCGTTCCTGGCGCTGGCGTGCTCGCTGTCCGTGCTGCAGCTGCTGCAGGCACGGCGCGAGCGCAAGATCGTGGAGCAGGCGGAGAAGACCGGTCCGCGCTTCCTCGGGACCCTGCCGACGGCGGAGCGCCTGGAAGGGCTCGCCTACCGGTTCGCGATCATCGGCTTCATCTTCTGGACGTTCACCCTCATCGCCGGTGCGATCTGGGCACAGGACGCGTGGGGCCGCTACTGGGGCTTCGACGTCAAGGAGACCTGGACGTTCATCATCTGGGTGCTCTACGCGGGCTACATCCACGCCCGCGCGACCCGAGGTTGGCGCGGAAGCCCGTCCGCGTGGTTGTCGATCGTCGGCTTCGCCGCGGTGATCTTCAACTTCACGATCGTCAACGTGTTCTTCAAGGGCCTGCACGCCTACTCCGGCCTGAGCTGAGCTGAGGGCGTCTCAACCGAGCGGGATGACCTCGGCGTGCTCCGCGCCGTTCTCGTACCAGACGAACTCGACCTCGGAGACCGTCTCGGTCACGCCAGCGGGCAGGCCCCGCACTGACGCGCGCTCAAGGTCGGACCAGGCGTCTTCGTCGAGGTGCTTGCCGTAGACGACGGACAGGTGGAAGGTCCAGTCGTCCAGTGCCAGTTCGCCCAGTCGCCGGAAGTCCGTCGCGTCGAGAGCCGCCGTCAGACCCGCGTAGGCCGTCACGAGAGCAGGCGTGCGGGCCAGACGGAGGATGACGATCTGCCACGGCGCAGGGAAGACGTCTACCGCCTCGACGGTCAGCTCGATCGGGTGCTGGTCGGCGGCCCACTCGCGGATCAGCGCATGCAGCAGGTGACGCCGTTCCGGCTCGGAGAAGCCGCGCAGCGTGACGTGCCCGGTATGCGGATGCGTGACGGCATCGCGGAGTCCGCCGAGCGCCGCGACCTGCACCTCGCTGTAGGCATCGGCCACCACCGCGGTCGGGCGCAGCACGAGGTACTGCTGCCCCTCCAACGAGGTGAGCTGGGCGGGCGTACTCATGAACGGACGGCGCATCGACCGAGCGTATCCGCGTTCGCGTCGCCGTCGCGAGAAATGACGAACGCGGGTTCTCTCGAAGGCGAGAACCCGCGTTCGTCTTCCTGCTCGGCGCAGGGCGCGCGCCTCAGCTGGCGAGCACAGCCTTCGCGGACGTCGTCCGGCGCAGTGCGACCGTGAGCGTCGTGACGCCCAGCGCCAGGACACCCCACACGATCAGCCCCGCGAGAGCAGCCCCGTTCCCGGCGATCAGGCCGGTGTACGCCGGCTGTGTCGGCAGCGCCGCCCCGAGCGAGGCGAGCCACGCGGGCACGGTCGAGATGAGTCCGGTCGCGATGGCCAGTACACCGACGAGCGCACTGATCCAGCGCCCGGCACCGCCGAGCACCGCCACCAGCGCCTGATTCACCGCCGTGAACGAGACACCGGCGAGCACGGCGGTACCGGCGAACACCCACCAGCTCGCGGCGTCGTACTGCGCCACGATCTGGACGATGACCGAGACGAGCACGCCCTGCCCCGCGCCGATGAGCGCCGCAGGCGCGAACGCCCGCAGCGCGAGCGAGATCGAGGGCCGCCGTGAGGTGAGGGTGCGCGCCGTGTGCGGCCGCAGCACGAGGAAGGTCGCGAGAGCGCCGAACCACAGCACGACGGCCGTGAGCAGCGGAATCGCCGTCGGCCCGAAGATCGTCGAGGCGGAGCCGTTCGACGATACAGGGTCGGCGATGACCGAGGCCAGCGACGAGGATTCGTCCTCCGTGAAGGACGGGATCGAATCGACGGCGGTATCGAGACCGCCTGCGAGCTCATCGGTACCGGTGGCGAGTTCGCCGAGTCCATCGACGAGCTCGGTCGCGCCGTCGGCGAGTTGGGTCGCGCCGTCGCCGAGCTGTCCTGCACCCGAACTCAGCTCGTCGGCGCCGGCTGCGAGCTGCCCTGCTCCCTCGCCGAGGCCCGATGCGCCGGTCGAGAGGCCCGTTGCGCCGTTCGCGAGCTCACGCGCGCCGGCAGCGGACTGGTCGACGCCTCCGGCGAGCTGACCCAGTCCGTCGCCCAGCGCGACCGCGCCGTTGCCGGCTTCGGAGAGCTGAGCGGAGAGGGTCTGCGGCAATGCGCCGATGCCGTCGGCGAGCCCCGCGGCGTAGCCCGATGCCGTGCCGGCCGCCGTTGCGGCGTCGCCGGCCGAAGCGGCGGCAGTCCCGGCATCCGCCGCGGCCGTAGCGAGCTGTGCGCAGAGATCGCCGGACACTGCCGGATCGCACTGTCCGGCCAGAGCGCCCAGCGTCGCCGCGAGTTCACCGACCCGCGTCGCCGTCGCGACGGTCGACTCGGCGGCGGCGCCGGACTCCGAGGCGACGGTCCCGGCCGCACCGACGAGCTGACTCAGCTCGCCGGCCGGGTCCGTCATCGCAGCGGCACCGGCGAGAAGCCCCTGTCCGAGGGTGGTCGCGCCTGCGCCTGCTTCACGGGTCTGGGCGGCGATCGTGTCCAGCCCTGTCCCGAGCGAGTTCGCGCCGCCGCTCAGCTGGGTCGCCCCGTCGGCCAGCTGCGTCGCCCCGTTCGAGATCTCGGATGCGCCGTCTCCGAGCTGGGAGGCGCCGTCGCCGAGCTGGCTCACCCCGTCTGCGAGTTGCGTCGCACCGTCGGGCAGAGCGGTCGCGCCGTCGGCGGCCTGCGATGCTCCGTCGGCCAGCTGCGTCGCGCCATCAGCTGCTTCGCCGAGCTGCTCGCCGAGGGTCGAGAATCCGACCAGCACATTCTCCATGGTCGCTTCGCTGAGCATTGTGCCCATCGTCGAGGTCGCGGCGGCCGCGATCTGCGAGGTGATGAGGTCATCCGCCACACGCCCGTCCTCTGGCGTGGTGACGCTGATCATCGCCTGCTCGGCCTCCCCGCCGCCGTCCGCGATGGCCTGGCCGGATGAGGTCGCCGCAGACGAGAAGTTCTCCGGGATCGTGATGACGGCCTGGTAGGTGCCGTCCTCGAGGCCCTCGGTGGCGTCGTCTTCGTTGGAGATGACCCACGTCAGGTTGGAATCCAGCTCATCCGAGCCCTCGACGAGTCCGGAGGCGAGCTGACGGCCGAGCGGGGTGTACTGGTCGTCGATCGTGACCGGTTCGTCGAGATTGACGATCGCCGCGGTCATGGTGTCGAGCCGCTCGGTCGGGTTCTGCAGCGCCGCCACCAGCAGACCGCCGATGATCGCGGGCAGCAGCAGCACACCCAGCACCGTCAGCCAGGTGACCGACCTGCGCGAGCGCGTCCGTTCGAAGGAGAGGGTCATGCGGTCACCTCGGTGCTCTCGGTGCGGTGGGGGAAGCGGGTGTCGATCACGTCGGCGTCCGGCCATCCGGCGTCCGCCAGGATCGCGCGGGCGACGTACGCATCGGATGCCGTGGCGAACACGGCCAGCGGCCGGGATGCCGCGGCATCCCTGAGCATCGCCGTCGCCTGGTCGCGCTGAGCGCCGGCCAGCAGGTCGATGCCGTCGATGACGACGAGTTCAGACCGACCGCGCAGTGCCTCGCGCAGGTCGGTGAGGGCGGCATCCGCGTCGTCGACGAGGACGCAGCCGACGTGGGCTCGCACCCAGGCCGCCCGCCCTGGCAGCAGGTGCCCGGCGACGCGCAGGCGTCCGCCGTCGGGATTCACGCGGCCGGCGATGGCGAGCGCCAGCGCCCGGCGAACGCGGGCGTCGGGAGCCGTGGCGACCAGTGCCTCACCCGGTGCGACGCGCAGGGTGATGTCTTCCAGGATCGGCGCGTCCGCGACGAGAGACAGATCATCCGCCGCGACGACCGAGTCATCGCCCGGCCAGGAAGCGAGGTGCCGCTCGCGTTCGACGGCCTCGCCCTCGATGTCGACGCTGGGCAGGATCCGCTCCAGCCAGCGCGGCAGCTCCCACGCGCGCTGGCCCAGGATGGCCATGAGCGCGGGGATGAGCGTCATCCGCACGAGGAACGCGTCGATCGCGATGCCGGCGGCGAGGCCGAGCGCGATCGGCTTGAGAGACGAATCGCCCTCGGGGACGAATGCGACGAAGACGGCGAACATGATGAGTCCTGCGGCGGTGACGACCTTCGCCGACCCGCTGAACCCGGTGCGGACGGCGCGGATCGCCGCGTCCCGACGCTCGGCGCGGTCCGTGCTCTTGGAGGCCTTGTCATGCACGAAGTCTTCGCGCATGCGGGAGACCAGGAACACCTGGTAGTCCATCGCCAGACCGAACAGCACGCCCATCAGAACGATGGGCATGAAGCTGATGATGGGTCCCACCTTCGCCACGTGCAGCGCATCGGCGAACCAGCCCCATTCGAAGACCGCGCCCACGACGCCGAACGCGGCGATGATCGACAGCAGATAGCCGAGCGCGGCGGTGATCGGCACCCACAGCGAGCGGAACACGATCGTCAGCAGGATGAGCGACAGCCCGATCACGAAGATCCCGAACGGCAGCAGCGCGGCGCCGAGCTGGTCGGAGATGTCGATCGCGACCGCGGTGAACCCGGTGACTTTCACGTCGATGCCGAATTCGTCCAGCCACTCGTCGTGGTGCGAGCGCAGCTCGCGCACGAGATCGCTCGTGGCGGGGTCGTCCGGAGCGGTCTCGGGGATCACCTGGACGATACCGGTGTCGGCGGTCTCGTTGGGGGTCGCGAGAGCGACCTCCTTGACGCCGTCGATGTCCGCCACGGCATCGCCCAGGTCCTCCATCAGCGTCAGCGGGTCCGTCGAGGTGACGATCGTGCTGGTGAGGATGAGGGGCCCGTTGAAGCCGGGGCCGAACTCTTCGGCGACGAGATCGTAGCTGTGGCGGGCCTCGGAGTCCTTGGGCAGTACGCCGGCGTTGGGGAGCGCGAGATTCAGGCTGAGTGCCGGGATGGCGATGACGCCGAGCCCGACGATGACCGCGAGCGAGGTGAGGACGGGCCGCTTCGTGATGCCGCCGACCCAGCGCTGGCTGAACGTGCGGGCCGGCTCGCTCGAGGCCTTCGCGGGGCGCGGCCTGCGCTTCCAGCCGATCACGCGCCCCTTCATGAATCCGAGCAGCGCCGGCGTCAGGGTCACGGCGATCGCGACGGCGACGGCGACGGCCACGGATGCCGCGATGCCCATGGTCGTCAGGAACGGGATGCCGGCGAAGCCGAGACCGATCAGGGCGATGAGCACGGTGATGCCGGCGAACACCACGGCGGACCCCGCCGTCCCGACCGCGCGGGCGGCCGACTCCTCCGGTTCGACGCCGTCGCGCACCTGATCCTGATGCCTGGCCATGATGAACAGCGCGTAGTCGATGCCGACGGCGAGGCCGAGCATGAGCGCCAGCAGCGGGGTGGTCGAGGACACCGTGGCGAAGGCGGTCGCCGCGAAGATGCCGGCCATCGAGATCCCGACGCCGAGGATCGCCGTCGCCAGCGGCAGACCGGCGAGGGCGAAGGAGCGGAATGTGACGACCAGCACAGCCAGTGCGATGAGCAGACCGATCGCCTCGGTGATCGTGACCCCGGGAATCGACGTCGCGAAGAGGTCGCCGCCGAGCGCGGTCTCGGCACCCTCGGGCAGCGCGGCCGACAGCTCGTCCACGACTGCCGCGAGCTCGTCCTTGGTCTCCTCCGAGACGTCCGTGGACTGCCCGTCGAACTGCAGCTGGACGATCGCGGCGGTCTCATCGTCGTTGATCATGCCGTCGACCATCTCGTCGTACGGGGAAGTGGCGGCGAGCACGCCCTCGAGGCCCTCGAGATCGCCCACCGCATCCTCGATGTCGTTGCGATACGCGTCATCCGTGATGCTGTCGCCGTCCGCCGCCACGACGATGAATTGCGCATTCGTCCCGCTGACCTGGGGGAACGAGCGAGACAGTTGCTCCAGACCGGCCTGGGATTCGGTGCCAGGGATCGAGAAGGTGTTGTCCGTGCCGCTGCCGAGGACCAGCGCGCCTCCGCCCGCGATGCCGAGAACCAGCAGCCACGAGACGAGCACCCGCCACGGGTGGCGGAACGACCAGCGTCCGAGGGACGACAGGAGTGTGGACACGAGGATCCTCCGTGGGTGCCGACGCGGATTGGATACACAAGTGTATCCGATACAACTCTGTATCCTACGGTGAGTCGACGGTGCGAAACTGTGCGCAGGATGTGAGAGTGGGAGCAAGGAGGGTCCGATGACGATTCCGGTGACCAGACGCCGCGAGAACACCAGGGCGCGCCTGCTGGATGCGGCGGCGCAGGTGTTCGCGGAGGTCGGCCTCGAGGGGGCCAGCGTCGAGGCGATCTGCGAGCGCGCCGGCTTCACCCGGGGGGCGTTCTACTCGAACTTCGAGTCCAAGGATCAGCTGTTCCTGGCGCTCGCATCCTCGGTCGCCGAGCAGCGGCTCTCCTCGGTCAGGGGGCGCATCGACGAGTTCGTCGCATCCGGTGTGCTCGCCGGCGACGCGGAGCCGACCGCATTGGTGCAGCGGATCATGGACTCGGGGCTCGATGACCGCCTCGGCGTGCTCATGATGAGCGAGATCCGCATCCGTGCGCTGCGCGACGAGGCGTTCGGCACGGCCTACCTCGAACAGGACCGCGCGATGGTCGCGAGCATCGAGGCGATCATTCAGGGCCTCATCGACACCGGGCTCTTCGCCCTGCGGATCGATGTTCCGTCGGCTGCGCGGATGCTGATGATCCAGTGGGAGGGGTGCATGGCGCGCGCCGCGCTCGACGGGCTGGACGGCGAGCGTCTGCATCACGTGGGGGCCGAGGCGCTCGGTCAGCTCGTCGACCTCATCATCGCGCCCGCCGAGTGATCCGCTCGGTCAGTCGGATGCCGACAGCAGCGCGTGGCAGCGCGTGAGCCGGTCGATCCACCACTGCGTGCGCTCGGGGGATGCGGCGAACCGATCGAGTCGTTCGGCGTCGGGGCTGATGCGGCCCACCGGGATCCCGCCGTCGCGCGGGACGAGCTCGGCGACGTCCTCGACGAAGAGTGCTCCGGTGCCCAGGCCGCAGTCGTAGTCCAGCTCCGGGAGGGATGCCGCGAGCAGCGCCCCCTGGGCGAGGCCGACCGCGGTGTCCAGCGCGCTGGAGACGACGGCGGGCAGCCCCGCCTCTGCCACGATGTCGAGCGCCCGGCGAATGCCGCCCAGCGGTTGCGCCTTGATCACCAGAAGATCGGCGGCGCCCGCGCGGGCGACCGCGATCGGGTCAGAGGCCTTGCGGACGCTCTCGTCCGCGGCGATCGGGATGCCCATGTACTTCACGCGGGTGCGCAGCTCGGCGAGTTCGTCGACGCTCGCGCACGGCTGCTCGACGTACTCGAGATCGAACTCGGCCAAGGCATGGATCGCGTGTTCGGCCTCGTCGATGTTGCAGGCACCGTTCGCATCGATCCGGATGCGTCCCTCCGGGCCCATCGCCTCCCGAACGGCGCGCACCCGGGCGACATCGTCCGCGAGCAGCTGCCCCGGCTCGGCCACCTTCACCTTCGCGGTGCGGCAGCCGGGGAAGCGCGCCAGGACGGCTGCGACCTGCGCAGGGGGAACGGCCGGCACCGTCGCGTTCACGCCGATGGTCGTTCGTCGTGGCGTCGGCTGCGGCATCCACCCGAAGTCGATCGCTGCGGCGAGCCAGACGGATGCCTCGGCATCCGAATACTCGACGAACGGCGAGAACTCCGCCCAGCCCTCAGGCCCCTCCAGCAGCAGCGCCTCTCGGACGTCGACGCCGCGGAACCGGGTCGTCATCGGGAGTGCGACCACCCTGGCGGTGGAGAGGATGTCGGCAAGCGGCGGCGTCATCCCCCCATCATGCCCGCGAGAAACCATCTCCGGCGCGAGAATCACCTCGCGAGTGGTTTCTCTTCACGAAGTGGTTTCTCGATGGGCGAGCACTCAGCCCAGCCGCTTCTGGAGCTCGGCCATGAGAGCGGTCGTGCGGAAACCCAGGCGCGTGTTGACGGCGAGCATGTGCGCGTTCGAGTCCGCGTTGAACGTGTAGATGCGCGTGGTGTCAGGGGAGTGCTGCTGCAGCATCCGCAGGTTCTCGAGCTTGACCCGCAGTCCGAGTCGGTGACCGCGGTCTTCGCGGCGGACCAGCGTGCCCCACTGATAGGCGTTGCCGTCATCGCGTGACACGACGATCTGCGTGTACGCCGCGACATGCCCGTCTGCCGTGAGCGCGGCGGTCCCGAACGAGGTGCGTCCCTGCCGCGCGACGAGCTCTTCGTCGGCGCGGAAGTCCGCGACGTCGGCGGATGCCGCCTCGATGTCGAGGTCGCCGGTGGGAGCTTCGGTGTCGAGCACGGCATCCAGCGCCGCCCACTCGGCGACGATGTCCTCGGGCACAGCACCGTTCCAGCTGCGGATCGTGTAGCCGGGAGCGGGCGCTTCGGCGACGAGTTCTTCGATCACGGCATCCGTGACCGGCAGATCGAGGCGCCCCTGCAGGTCTCCCAGGGCGACGGAGTAGCCGTGACGGCGCGCGAACTCGCGACCCGGTTCGCCGGAGCCGTCGGCCGGGGCGGATGCCGGCCAGAAGATGTCCGCCCGGATCGTCGTGCGTCCGGCGGCCGCCGCCTCCGCCTCCACATGAGCGAGCAGGGCGGACCCGACCCCGCGGCGGCGATGCTGCGGAGGCACGTTCACGCCGATCCCGGCGAGATGCACGTTGTCTTTGAGGGACAGGCCGATCGAGGCGGATCCGACGACTATGCCGTCCTCGACTGCGACGAACGCGCGGCGTTCGGTGGTCGCCGACGGCTGCTGCAACTCCGCTCGACTCTCATCGCGGGACCAGATCACGGCGTTCTCGCCCATGCCGACCCGGCGGGCCGCGGCGTACGCCTCCCACCAGGCGTCGTAGGCGGAATCGTCGAACGGGTCGACGCGAGAGATCGTGAGCGGTCCTGGCATCTTCCCAACCTATCTCCCACGTGCAACATCGATGCGTGATTGACAATAGTGTGCGTCACACAGTAATGTGGTCGACATGGACGAGACGTTCGACACACACCTGCAGGAGCTGCGGCGCGGCACCATCGTGCTCGCCTGCCTGCAGTTGCTGCGCCATGCCGGGTACGGCTACAGCCTGCTCGAGCAGCTCGAAGGGCACGGCTTCACCACCGATGCCAACACCCTGTATCCGCTGCTGCGGCGGCTGGAGAAGCAGGGATACCTCACCAGCGAGTGGAACACCGAGGAGGCGAGGCCCCGCAAGTTCTATCGGACCTCGGACGCCGGAATCCGTCTCGCTGACACCCTGACCCTGGAATGGCGATCGCTCACCGCGGCGATCACATCGCTCACCGAAGAGGAGCACTGACATGACCGCCACACTGACCGAGCGCTACATCTCGGCCACGATCCGCAGCCTCAAGCCCGAGACGCAGGACGACGTCCGCGCCGAGCTCGAGGCCTCCATCGCCGACGCCGTGGAGGCGCGCGTGGAACAGGGCGAGTCGCCGGCCGACGCCGAGCGCGCCGTCCTGACCGAACTCGGCGACCCCGGCATTCTGGCCGCCGGCTATGCCGATCGCCCATTGCACCTGATCGGGCCGAAGTACTACCTGACGTGGTGGCGACTGCTGAAGCTGCTGCTGTGGATCGTGCCGGTGAGCGTCGTCGGCGCCATGGTTCTCGGGCTGCTGCTCTCCGGTGCGACGGTCGGCGAGACGATCGGGCAGTCGGTGGCGGTCGGGATGACGGTGCTCGTGCACCTGGGATTCTGGACCACCCTCGTCTTCGTCGTGCTGGAGCGCACCGGAGCGGACACCGGCATGAAGTGGGATGTCGACCAGCTCCCCGAGGTCCAGGAGGACGGGGCCGGGCGCAGCGAGCTGATCGCCTCGCTCGTGTTCCTGGGCATCGCGGCCATCGCCGTGATCTGGGATCGCGTCCGCGGATTCTTCCCCACCGGCGGCGACCCGATCCCGATCCTCAACCCGGAGCTGTGGCCGTGGGGGATCGGAGCGCTGTTCGTGCTCATCGTCCTTGAGGCGGGCTTCGCCATCGCGCTGTTCCGCCAGCGCCGCTGGACGACCACGATGGCGGTGGTGAACACCGTGCTCGCGCTGGCGTTCGCGGCCTGGGTGCTGGTGCTGATGCTGCGTGGTGAACTGGTCAACCCGGACTTCCTCGCACACATCGTCCAGGCTGGTGGCGACGGCTTCGCCGCCGGAGATGCCGAGGCGGCGGAGAACGGCGGCATCTTCCGCATCCTCGCCGTGCTGCTCGGATTCGGCATCGCGGTCGGCGTCGTCTGGGACATCGTCGACGGATGGCGCAAGGCCGGACGAGCGCGGCACGCGATTCAGGTCTGATCGTCCGCACTTCCCCGGGGAGCAGCGTGCTCCTCGGGGAAGTGCGTTGCCGGGGAATAGGCTGGATGCCGTGGACAACGCATTCGTCTCCGACCTTTTCGACCCCGCCGAGTGGACGCTCGCACCGGGTGCCGAGGCCTACACCGACATCACCGCGCACGTGTCGGTGGACGGCGGTGTCGCTCGCATCGCGTTCAACCGTCCGGAGGTGCGCAACGCCTTCCGCCCGCACACGGTCGATGAGCTCTACCGCGCGCTCGACCTCGCACGTCAGGACCCGCGGATCGGTGCCGTGCTGCTCACCGGCAACGGTCCGAGCGCGAAGGACGGAGGCTGGGCGTTCTGCTCCGGCGGAGACCAGCGCATCCGCGGCCGCGACGGCTACAAGTACTCCGACTCCGAGGCCGTCGTGGCGGACCCGGCGCGCGCCGGGCGCCTGCACATCCTCGAGGTCCAACGGCTCATCCGGTTCATGCCGAAGGTCGTCATCGCCGTCGTTCCTGGCTGGGCGGCCGGTGGGGGGCACTCGCTGCACGTCGTGTGCGACCTGACCATCGCGTCTGCGGAGCACGGGAAGTTCAAGCAGACCGATGCCGACGTCGGCTCGTTCGACGCCGGATACGGTTCGGCGTACATGGCGCGTCAGACCGGACAGAAGTTCGCCCGCGAAGTGTTCTTCCTCGCCGAGGAGTACTCCGCGCAGCGCGCCTACGAGATGGGTGCCGTGAACCGCGTCGTGCCGCATGCCGAGCTCGAGCGCGAGGCGCTGAAGATGGCGCGGACCGTCCTGACCAAATCGCCGACGGCCATCCGGATGCTGAAGTTCGCGTTCAATGCGGTCGACGACGGGCTCGTCGGTCAGCAGGTGTTCGCCGGAGAGGCCACGCGGCTCGCCTACGGGACGGACGAGGCCGTCGAAGGGCGCGATTCGTTCCTCGAGAAGCGCGAACCGAACTGGAGCTCATTCCCATGGCACTTCTGAGCCTCCCGCTCCCCGGGCACGACTGAGCGCCGACGCATGACACGCCTGGTCCCCACCCCCGCGGATGACCCCGTCGTCCTCAGCGAGCAGCTCCGGCGCGCGCTCGACGCCGGTCCGGCTCTCGGTCTCGGGATGCTGGGGGACGAGCCGGATGAGGTCCCCGACGGCACGGCGGTGGTGATCGGGACCTCCGGATCCACCGGCATCCCGAAACGGGTCGCGCTCAGCGGCGAGGCGCTGCGCGCCGGCGCCGAGGCGACGGCCGCGCGCATCGGTGAGGGGCGCTGGCTGCTCGCACTGCCGGGTGGGTACGTCGCCGGACTCCAGGTCCTCGTGCGCTCGATCCTCGCGGGGACGGAGCCCGTGGTGCTCTCCGGCGCATTCTCGCCGACCGCATTCGCCGAGGCGACGCTGACGAATCTGCGCACCGGTTCGGTCGATCAGCTGTACACCTCGTTGGTCCCGGCGCAGATCGCCGCCCTGCTCGGAGCGATCGACGAGCCGGGTGTGCGCGCCGCGCTGCAGGTGTACCGCGCGATCCTCGTCGGTGGTCAGGCGCTTCCCGAGGTGCTGCGCGAACGCGCTGCGGATGCCGGGGCGAACCTCGTGCGCACCTACGGGTCGACCGAGACGAGCGGAGGGTGCGTGTACGACGGCGTCCCGCTGGACACCGTGAACGTCCACGCGGTCGACGGCGAACTGCGCATCGCCGGGCCCATGCTCGCCGACGGATACCTCGGCGACCCGACACTCACGGATCTCACGTTCGAACGGGACGAGCGCGGCATCCGCTGGTATCGGACCGGAGATCTCGGCATCGTCGAGAACGGCGTCGTCCGCGTGCACGGTCGAGCCGACAACGTCATCGTGTCCGGCGGGATCAACGTCTCTCTGGACCGCGTCGAGACCATCGTGCGACGAGTGCCGGGGCTGACATCGGCCGTCGTCGTGGGCGTCGACGACGAGCGCTGGGGCGAAGCCTCGGTCATCGTCGCGGTCCGAGGAGAGGCGCTGCGGCGCAGCGAGGCCGAGCAGCTCGAGCACGCGCGGGAGGCGGTCGCCGCGGAGATCGGCAAGCATGCGCGCCCCGCGCGGCTGGTGCTGGTCGATGAACTGGCGACGCTGCCGAGCGGCAAGCCGGACCGTGACGCGATCGGTCATCTGGCGGCGCTGCTGCGCTGAGCGGTGCCACACTGGGGCGATGGCGACCTACACCCACGGGCATCACGAATCGGTGCTGCGCTCCCACAACAACAGGACCATCGCGAACTCCGCCGAGTACCTGCGGACGCACCTCGCCGCCGACGCCTCGCTGCTCGACGTCGGGGCCGGTCCTGGAACGATCACGGTCGAGTTCGCCGAGCGGGTCGCGCACGTCACCGCCACCGAGATCGGCGAGACGGAGCTCGCCCTCTCGCGGCGCGCGGCGGCCGATCGCGGACTGACGAACCTCGACTTCTCGGTCGAGGACGTGCACGCGCTGAGCTTCGCCGACGACAGCTTCGATGTCGTGCACGCGCACCAGGTGCTGCAGCACGTCGCCGACCCCGTGCAGGCGCTGCGCGAGATGGGCCGCGTCGCGAAACCCGGCGGAATCGTCGCGGCACGCGATGCCGACTACGCCGGCTTCCTCTGGTTCCCTCTGATCCCCGAACTGGATGAGTGGCTGCGCCTGTACCGCAGCGCGGCCCGCGCCAACGGCGGGGAACCCGATGCCGGGCGCCGGCTGCTGTCGTGGGCGAAGGCCGCCGGGTTCGAGGACGTCGCGGCCACGGCATCGACGTGGTGCTACGCGAACGCGGAGGACCGTGCCTGGTGGGGCGGCATGTGGGCTGACCGCATCCTGGAATCCGCGCTCGCCCGGCAGGCCGTCGACTCGGGGCTCGCCACGCGGGCGGATCTCGAACGCATGAGCGCCGGCTGGCGGCAGTGGGCTGATGCCGAGGACGGCTGGTACCTCGTGCCGCACGGCGAGATCATCGCCCGCGCCTGACGCCGCCCGCGGACGGATACATCCCGCGACGGATGCCCTGGTGGACGCCCTCGCGTAGCGTGAGAGGGTGATCCGTCCGCTGTCCCGCACCGCACTCGTCCTCGACATCGCCGGGGCCGCGCTGCTGTTCGTGACCCTGATGCCGATGTCGTTGGCGTTCTACGGGCCGGGGACGCTGAGCTTCATCGGCATATCCGAAGCCGCCGGCATCGCCGCGATGGTGATCGCCGGACTGATCCAGTGCGGCGCGGTGGCGATCGGGCGCCTCGCGCCGGGCATCGCGCTCGCTGCGGCGTGGGTCGGTGCGATCGTGCAGATGGTCGCGGGGCTGTCGCCGCTGCCGTTCAACATCGCGATCCTCATGGTGCTGTACGCCACGGCGGCCTGGGGTTCGCGGCGCGTCATGTGGGCCGGGCTCATCTCCGCCGGTGCCGGCGCCGTCGTCGCAGGGCTCTACATCTCGTTCTTCAACGGTGCCTCATACGGCGGGTTCGGCATCACCTTCGCTGCGGCGACGCTGCTCGTGCTGGCATCGGTGCTCGCGCTGGGGTTCGCGTGGGTCGCCGGGTTCGGCTGGCGCATGGTGCTGCGGTCCCGTCGCATCCGTGCGGCGCAGATGCGGGCCGAAGCGGCCACGGCGGAGGAGCAGGAGCGCGTGCGCATCGCCCGCGACATGCACGATATCGTCGCGCACTCGCTCGCCGTCGTGATCGCGCAGGCAGACGGCGCCCGGTACGCGTCGGCGGTGGACCCGGATGCCGCACCCGCGGCGCTCACCACGATCGCGCAGACCGCCCGTGGCGCCCTGTCGGACGTCCGGATGCTGCTCACCCAACTGCGCCACCGGCAGGGCGACGGCCCTCAACCCACGCTCGCGGACCTCGAGACACTGTTCGCCCAGGTGCGACAGGCGGGCATCGAGCCGCGCGTGACGGTCGACCCGATGCCGCCGGGCGACATACCGGGCGGGCTCCAACTCGCGGTGTACCGGATCCTCCAGGAGGCGTTGACCAATGCGCTGCGCCACGGCGACCGGCAGTCGGTAGAGATCCATCTGGCCTGGCATCCGGCGTTCGTCGATGTCACCGTCGCGAACCTCGTCGACGAGTCGTCGCCGCCGGGTCCCGGCGGCGGGCACGGGATCATCGGGATGCGTGAGCGCGCCCAGTTGGTCGGCGGCGTCCTGCGCGCCGAACGAGAGGGCGGACAGTTCGTCGTCCGGGCGCGCTTGCCGATCGATGCGGACCACGAAGGGCAGGATGGGATGGGCGGATCCGCCGCCGGGGGAGGGGACGCATGATCCGCGTCGTGCTGGTCGACGATCAGTCGCTGTTCCGCGCAGGGATCCGCATGCTCATCGACTCGCAGCCCGACCTCGAGGTGGCAGGCGAAGCCGGAGACGGACGGGAGGCGCTGGCCGTCATCGCCTCGACCCGCCCGGACGTGGTCCTGATGGACATCCGGATGCCGGTGATGGACGGTCTCACGGCCACGGGCGAGCTGCTCGCCCAGCCGGACCCGCCCAAGGTCGTCATGCTCACGACCTTCGACCTCGACGAGGCCGCCGCTCGCGCGATCCGACAGGGCGCCAGCGGGTTCCTGCTCAAGGACGCCGATCCGGAGTTCCTGCTCGCGGCGATCCGGACCGTGCACGCCGGATCCAGTGTGATCGCGGCATCCGCCACGCGCGACCTGTTCGCGCACTTCGCCGACGAGACCAAGCCCGTCCCGGCATCGTACGGCGGGCTGACCGACCGCGAGCGCGAGATCTTCGCGCTCGCCGCCCGCGGACTGTCCAACGCCGAGATCGCGGCGCGCGAGTTCCTCAGCGAGGCGACCGTGAAAACGCACATCAGCCGCATCCTCACCAAGCTCGGCCTCCGTGACCGCGTGCAGCTGGTCGTGTTCGCCTTCGAGCACGGACTCAACTGAGCCCAGATCATCCTCCCGATGTACGGAGGATGATCCTGGTGGGCGATGCTTCCGACGTGCCGGCGGAAATAGCGTCGAAGGCATGGAGATCACGACCACCGACCTGGGGCTCGCCGCCCGCGTCCAGCATCTGAAGAAGTCCTACGGATCCGGCGACGCCGCGGTCCACGCGCTCGACAACGTGAGCGTCGGAATCCGCCGTGGCCAGTTCACGGCCATCATGGGGCCCTCTGGTTCGGGCAAGTCGACCCTGATGCACATCATGGCCGGACTCGACGCCCCGACCGAGGGGCGCGCGTGGATCGGCGACACCGAGATCACGGGACTCGGCGACCTCGAGCTGACGATCCTGCGCCGCCGTCGCGTGGGCTTCATCTTCCAGGCCTTCAACCTCGTCCCGACGCTCGACGCGATCGGCAACATCATGCTGCCGTTCGAACTCGACGGTCGGCGCCCGAGCGCGATCGAGCGCGCTCGTATCGACGGGCTGGTCCAGACGCTCGGACTCGGCTCGCGCCTGCGCCACCGACCGCACGAGCTCTCCGGTGGCCAGCAGCAGCGCGTCGCGATCGCGCGAGCGCTCGCCACCGCTCCGGACCTCGTCTTCGCCGACGAGCCGACCGGCAACCTCGACTCCAGGACCGGGCGCGAGGTGCTGCAGCTGCTCTCGGACGCGAGCCGCGAGCACGGACAGTCGATCGCGATGGTGACGCACGACGCGATCGCGGCCAGCCACGCCGACCGCGTGCTCTACCTCGGGGACGGCCGGATCGTCGCCGATCACCCCCGCCAGAGCGCCGAGCAGATCGCGGCCTACATGCTGGCCGCCGAGGTGGCGGCATGAGCGCCGCCGTCGCGATCGCCGACACGGCGAGGACCGGCCCTCGCCTGGCCTGGCTGCGCGACAGGGGGATGGGGGCAAGCGTCCTGGTCGCCGGCCTCGCCTCGGCGTTCGGCGTCGTCCTGGTGGAAGCCACCGCCTACATCGGCGTCATGCTGAAGGCGGACCCGTACATCGGAGACAGCGGCACGCTCGCCGTCGTGGTCGCGATCCTCACGGTCCTGCTGATCGGTGTCGCGCTCTACGTCGCCGCCATCGTGACGGCCAACACGTTCTCGACGATCATCGCCGGACGCACCCGCCGGATCGCGCTCATGCGGCTGATCGGCGCCTCGGCGCGTTCGCAGCGCGCCGAGGTCGCCAGGCAGGGACTCATCGTCGGCGTCATCGGCGCCGTGATCGGGCTCGCTGCCGGGATGCTGGTGTGCGTGCTCGGACTCGTCGTCGCCGACCGCCTGCTCGGGGCTCTGCCGGAGTTCTCCCTCGCCCAGTACGCGATCATCGTGCCGGCCGTCGGAGTCGCGCTCACGACGTGGGCGGCTGCGTGGGCAGGTTCGCGGCGCGTGCTGTCCGTGACGCCGCTGCAGGCGATCGGCGGCTCGATCGAGCGGACCCATGAGGATGCCGCGGCACGCCCTGCGCGCCACGTCGGCGCCCTGATCCTGCTGATCGTCGGCGTCGCGCTCCTCGTCTTCGGCGTCCTGGTGGGCCTGGTGAGTCCGCTCGGCGTGGTCATCGCCTTCTTCGGCGGGCTGCTGTCGTTCACCGGGCTGTCACTGGGCGCCGTGCTGTTCATGCCGCCGCTGCTGCGCGTGGTCGGTCGTCTGTTCGGCGAGTCGGCCACGGCGCGGCTCGCCGCCGAGAACGCGCTGCGCTACCCGGAGCGATCCAGCCGCATGTCGATCGGCGTCGTGATGGGGGTCACCCTGGTGACGATGTTCGCCGTGGCGCTGGAATCGGTGAAGGCACTGCTGATCAAGGCCGCCGGCGGCGCACTGGACGCCCAGTTCACGATCATCATGGACAGCTTCGCCGCCGTCATGATGGTGCTGGTGGGCATCTCGGCGGTCATCGCCGCCGTCGGGCTGGTGAACCTGCTGACGATCGGCGTCGTGCAGCGCCGACGTGAGTTGGGCCTGCTGCGGGCGATCGGACTGTCGAACCGACAGGTGCGGCGGATGATCCTGCTCGAGGCCGCGCACATCACGATCACGGCGACGCTGACGGGGCTGGTGCTCGGTGTGCTGTACGGCTGGATCGCCGCGCAGTCGCTCCTTGCTTCGGTGCGGATGCCGCCCGACTTCGGAACGGCCGGTCTCGTCGCTCCTGCGGTGCCGTGGATCCCGCTGGTCGTGATCGTCGTCGCGACCGCCGTCCTCACACTCGTGGCCGCAGCGACACCCACGCGCCTCGCGACGCGTGTCGCGCCGGTGGAGGCGCTCGCCGTCGAGTGAGGCGCCCGTTCACCCCTCCGCGAGACGTGCTCTGCAGCGTGAGACGCGGCCTGCCCAGGTCGGTCTCATCCCGCAGAGTACGTCTCGCGGCGCGCATAGGCTGGAGGGATGCCTCAGCCGTTCGACCAGTCCACGTATCAGGTCCGCCTCGAGTGGGGAGTCGCCGGTCTCGAGCGGCTGGCTCCGGCGGATGTCGTCGTGGTGGTCGACGTGCTGCGCTTCTCGTCCACGGTCACGGACACCGTGGCGGCCGGAGAGTCCGTCGATCTCGAGACGGCGATCGGCTGGTCGGCCAACGGCGCAGCAGTGACAAGGGCTGCGGGCGCCGAGACAGTGCTGATCGGCTGTCTGCGCAACGCCTCGGCTGTGGCGCGCGCCGTGGCCGCACTTCAGGATCGCCGACAGCGGCGCACGTCCGTCGCGGTGATCGCGGCGGGGGAGCGCGCATCGGATGGCGGTCTGCGC
Source organism: Microbacterium sp. NPDC056234 (assembly GCF_042267585.1). NCBI lineage: Bacteria > Bacillati > Actinomycetota > Actinomycetes > Micrococcales > Microbacteriaceae > Microbacterium > Microbacterium sp. NPDC056234. The sequence goes on along the minus strand of NZ_JBHJTE010000003.1, from coordinate 111,966 downwards.
TTCGCCGTCGAGGATCATCTCGGCGCCGGCGCGATCATCGCCGCACTCAGCGACCTCGGCATCGATCACACGTCGCCCGAGGCCGCCGCGGCCTGCGAGTCGGCCCGAGGACTGCGCCGCGCCCTGCGCCACCTGTTGGCGGCATCGGGCTCGGGGCGGGAGCTGACGGACGGCGTCGCCGTCACGGCGCGTATTGCAGCATCCGGGCTCACACCGACGACCACGCAGCAGGCCGCCGAGATCGACGCGACCGACGTCGTCCCTGTGCTCCGCGACGGCGGGTTCGTCCCGTTCGTCTGAAGGCGCGTCAGCGCGGCGTCTGCGCGGCGAGCTTCGTCGCCGCCGTGATCTCGCGGCGCGTCCATTCGAACTGGAACCGCGGGTCGTAGCTGCGCGAGCACTTCGCGCAGCTCGTGGCACGGGACGGGCGGCGATGCCGGTAGGTCACGTGTCCGGCAGGGCAGCGTCCGACCCAGGGGGCCAGCTCGGTGGCCGTCTCGCCGTGATGCGTGGTGCCGCCGACGTAGCCCAGCTCGCGTGCGACGCGCTGCCATCCGGCGCCGTGACCGGCCTGGTGGCCTGCGAGAGCGTGCGCGACCTCGTGCAGCAGCACCTGATGGACTTCGTCGTCGTCGAAGCGGGCCGCGAGGTAGCGCGATACCGAGATGCGCTTGGTGCGGTAGTCGCACTGCCCTGCACGGCGCTTGGCATTGTCGAATCCGAACGTCCAGCTCTCATCCAGATGCATTCGGATCAGCGCCTCGCCCCAGATGCGCACACGGTCCAATTCGGCCATACGATCAGGCTAGATCACCCCGCCGACATCGGCGTGGGCGCAACGCGTCAGATCGCGACCGGGGACTCCACGCGACGTCGCTCGACCGTCTCGATGGCGAGCAGCACGGTCTCCAGATCGCGATCCTCGGCTCCGGTCTCACGGCGCAGGAACAACGATCGCTTGAAGCTCTCCTTGGCCTGCTCGAAGTCGCCGGCATCGAGCGCATTCTTGCCCCGGTGCTGATGGGCGAACGCCGCGATCGACGCCCAGCGCTGGCCCTCGGCCTCATCCGCGCAGGTCGCCAGCTCCTGATCCGCAGCGGCGTGCGCCCCGCGGTACTGCAGGACCGTGGCGTGGAGCACTCGGGCTCGCAGCACATCCTTGCGGGTGCCGGCCATACGCGCCTGACGCACGGTCTCGTCCGCCAGGGAGAGTGATTCGTCCAGGCGATCGAGCACTTTCAGCAGCCAGACCCGCTCCAGCATCGCCGGCAGACTCCGTTGCGATTCGATCTCCGCGAGCCGGCGTGCGCACTCGGTCTCATCGACCAGTTCCCGAAGGGTGTCGGAGTCATAACCCCGGATGTAACTCATGTGATCTCCCTTCCGCAGCGCCGCCATCCAGTCTGCCCGGAGGTCGCGATACCGGCGAGGCGGCACGCCCCGGATGCTCAGATCGGAACCCGATCGGGGCGGATCAGCGCAGGAAGATGGACGCGTCCGGCTTCGGGGACGCGGTCGCATCGGCATCCGTGACGATCCGGGCACCCTGTGCGAACGCCGACACCTCTGCGCCCTGCGCGATCTTGGCCGGATGCGGGCCGGCCGCCAGCATCCTCGGCAGCCATTCCGTCGGCAGACGGGCAGCGGATGCCGCGATCACCAGGTTCCCGAACCGGCGTCCCTTGAGCACCTGGGTGTCGGCGAGGAGCGCCACTTCCGGCAGGACAGCAGCGATCGTGGCGACCTGCCGCCGCGCGAACGCGAGCCCTGGGCCGTCCGCCACGTTCACGAGCAGGACACCGGCCGGCGCCAGCAGGGTCGACAGTTCGCGGTAGAACTCGACGCTCGTCAGGTGCGCCGGTGTCTGCGCACCGGAGTAGACGTCGGAGACGACCAGGTCGCAGGCTCCGGTCAGAGCGGGCGGCAGGCGCTTCGCCCCGTCGCGCGCATCGCCGATCCGGATGCGGATCGAGGCGCCCCGGGGGAGCGGGAGGCGTTCACGGACCAGAGCGGCCAGCGGTGCTTCGAGCTCGATCACCTGCTGTCGCGACCCTGGCCGCGTTGCCTCGATGTAACGCGGTATCGTCAGCGCACCAGCGCCCAGGTGCACAGCCGTCAGCGCCGAACCGGGGAGCTGATCGATCACGGCGCCCATGCGCACGATGTACTCGAAATGCAGGTGCGTCGGGTCGTCCAGATCGACGTGCGATTGCGGCGTCCCGTCGACGATGAGTTCGAATCCGCTGGTGAACTCACTGGGCTCGATCGTGGCGATCCCGCCGTGGTCGAGGCGCGCCGTCGGATGCTCCACATCCCGTGCGCGCGACCGTCCCATGTGTCCCAGCGTACGTGTTACGTCTCTATGACGATCTCGGCGAGAAGTTGCAGGGAGTTTGTTAGTCGTGAATACTTTTTCCTGATCGACATGCATCCCGGCGTGGCGAGGAAGTTTTCAATGAGGAGATTCACCCGATGAAGAAGCGCATTCTTCCCGTCGTGGCGCTGGGCGTCACGGCGACGCTGGGCCTGGCGGCCTGCTCCGGCGACAGCGGCAATGGCGGCGGTGGCAGCGCCGACGGCGAGGGCAAGACCCTCACCGTCTGGATCATGCAGGGCACGAACCCGGATTCCACCGCGTTCCTCGATGGGGTCGCCGCGGAGTTCAAGGATGAGACCGGCGCGACCGTCGAGTTCGAAGAGGTCCAGTGGGCCGACGCGCACGACCGCTTCGTGACGTCGATCGCCGGTGGCACCACCCCCGACATCGCCGAGACGGGCACCACCTGGACGGCCGAGTTCGCCGACGCCGGCGCTCTGCTGCCGATCGACGAGTACGTCGACGCCGAGGACGGCCTGCGCGACGACCTCGTCGAGGGCCTCGAGGTCGCAGGCACGTACGACGACGAGCTGTACGGCATGCCCTGGTACGCCGGTGTCCGCTCGATCATCTACCGCGCCGACATCTTCGAGGAGCTCGGACTCGAGGCCCCGAAGACGTGGGATGACATCATCACCGCCGGCGAGGCGATCAAGGCCGCGCACCCGGAGATCATGCCGTTCCCGGTTCCCGGTGACGCCGAGTTCCAGGTCTACCCCTGGGTCTGGGGCGCAGACGGTGAGATCGCCACGCTCGACGGCGACACCTGGACCAGTGAGCTGGACAGCGCCGAGTCCCAGGAGGGCATCCAGTTCTACACGGACCTGGCCACGAAGCACGCGTTCTCGTCCGCGGGCGCCACGACGTGGAAGGAGACGGACCTGCGTGACGCGTTCGTCGCCGGCAACGTCGCCATGATGCTCTCGGGCTCGTGGACCCCGAACGCCATCCTCGAGGCCAACCCCGACCTCGAGGGCAAGCTCGGCGCGGCGGTCATCCCCGGCAAGGACGGCGGCATCGCGCCCTCGGTCCTGGGCGGATCGCACCTGTCGGTCTTCAACACGACCGAGAACGCCGACCTGGCGTGGCAGCTGGTCGAGCTCATGACCACCGGTGAGTTCGCCGAGCAGTGGGCCGACGAGACCGGCTACTTCCCCGGCGTCCAGTCCGCGATGGAGGAGGCTCTCGCCTCGACCGACCCGCTGGTCGCTCCGTTCGCCGAGCAGATGGTCGAAGGCGGCGCATCCGTGCCGGTGACGCCGAACTTCGGCGCCGTCCAGGCGAAGAAGACCACCAACGCGATGATGCAGTCGATCCTCAGCGGACAGAAGGACGTCGAGACCGCGGCGAAGGATGCCGCGGCCGAGATGACCGAACTGCTCAACCAGTAATAGCAACTAAGGACGTATTCCTTCATGTCGATGGTGCAAGCACCAGTGCCGACCACCACGGAGGCGGGGCACACCCCCGCCTCCGTGGCCGGCGGCCGAAAGAGCCGAGTCCTCACCTGGGCGAAAGCGCGACCGTGGGTGCTGCTGGCGCCCGGGTTGATCATCCTGGCCGGACTGATGCTCTGGCCGCTGGTGCAGGTGTTCCTGTACTCGCTGCAGGACTACGGCCTTCGCGAGATCAACACCGGTGAGCCGAACTTCATCGGGTTCGACAACTACATCGAGGCCCTGACGAACTCCACGCTGTGGAGCGTCGTCCTTCCGAACACGGTCGGTTTCGCTGCCGTCGCCGTGTTCACCACCGTCGCCCTCGGCACGCTCGTCGCCCTTCTGCTGGCCCGCCTCGGCACACTCTGGCGCACCATCGTCTCCAGCTGCATCATGATCGCGTGGGCGATGCCCGCCGTGACCGGAACGTACGTCTGGACCTTCATCTTCGATGCCGACAAGGGCATCTTCAACGCCATGCTTCTGGACCTGGGCCTCATCGACGGCCCGGTCAACTGGTTCACGAACCAGTGGTCGTTCTACGCCATCGTGCTGCTGAACGTCGTGCACCACGGCTTCCCGTTCGTCGCCGTCACGGTGCTGGCCGGACTCCTCGGTGTCTCCAAGGAGATGCTGGAAGCGGCGGCCCTCGACGGCGCAGGCGCCTGGCGCCGCTTCTGGCAGATCATCTTCCCGACGCTGCGTCCGGTCTTCTCCGTGGTGATCATCCTGTCCACGATCTGGGACTTCAAGGTCTTCGCGCAGGTCTACCTGATGCCCGGCGGATCCGGATCCAACCGCACCGTGCTCAACCTCGGAGTGTGGTCGTACGTCGAATCGTTCGGACAGAACCGTTACGGCTTCGGCGCTGCGCTCGCCGTGCTGCTGACCCTCGTGCTGATCGGCATCACGATCGTGTACATCCGCTCGCTCATGAAGGAGGACGAACTGTGAGCACCCGTCCGTCCGTCCTCTCCCGCATCGGCATCGGCGTCGCGATCGCCGCATTGCTGATCTTCACCCTGTTCCCGGTGTACTGGATGATCTCCAGCGCCTTCGACGCCAAGGCATCCAGCGGTGGGCAGTCGTTCCTCCCGCAGGAGTTCACCTGGGACAACTTCGCCTACGTCCTCACCGACGGCGGCTTCGGGGTGTACCTGCGCAACTCCGCGATCGTCGCGATCGCGACCGTGCTGATCAGCGCCCTGGTGTGCCTTCTCGCCGCCGTGGCCGTCGCCCGATTCCGCTTCAAGTTCCGCACCACGATCCTCATGATGATCCTGGTCGTGCAGATGGTGCCGCTCGAGGCGCTCGTGATCCCGCTGTTCCTTCAGGTGAAGAGCTTCGGTCTGCTGAACACCCTCCTCGGACTCGTCATCGTCTACATCGCGCTCTCCCTCGCGTTCGGCATCTGGATGCTGCGCGGGTTCGTCGCTGCGGTGCCGGTGGAGCTCGAGGAAGCGGCCTACATCGACGGCGCGAGCTGGTGGCGGATGTTCCGTTCCGTGCTGCTGCCGCTCGTGATGCCGGGACTCGTCGCGACGAGCGTGTTCAGCTTCATCACGGCGTGGAACGAGTTCATCTTCGCCATGACGATGCTGGGCGGCGCGACCGACCAGTACACCGTCGCGATCGGTCTGAAGTCCTTCTTCGGTCTGCACTCGAACGACTGGGGCAGCATCATGGCGGCCTCGACGATCATCACGATCCCGGTCATGATCTTCTTCGTCATCGTCCAGCGGCGTCTGTCCGCCGGCCTCGTGTCCGGAGCGGTGAAGGGATGAGCGACGAGCTCACCCGACTCGCCAACTCCGTTCTCTGGCCCGGCTTCCTCGGCACGAGGGCGCCCGAGTGGCTGCTCGCGGAGCTGCGCGACGGTCTCGCGGGCGTGGTCTACTTCGGGCAGAACATCTCCGAGAACCTGCCCGAGCTCAGCACCGCGCTGCGCGAGGCGGCTCCTGACGCCCTCATCGGCATCGACGAGGAGGGCGGCAGCGTCACCCGCCTCGAAGCCGCGACGGGTTCCACTCTCCCCGGCGCCGCCCAGCTCGGTCGCGTCGATGACGTCGCGGCGAGCCGTGCGACAGGCGCAGAACTGGCCAGGCGCGCACGCGCCGCCGGCGTCGACGTCATCCTCGGCCCTGTGGCCGACGTCAACACCGATCCTCGCAACCCCGTGATCGGCGTGCGGGCCTTCGGCGCCGACGCGGCGCTCGTGGCCCGCCACGTCGCGGCGACCGTCGACGGCATCCAATCGGGCGGCGTGGCGGCGTGCGTCAAGCACTTCCCCGGACACGGCGACACGCATCTGGATTCGCACCACGCGCTGCCGGAGATCACGCTCGATACGGCAGTGATCGAAGACGTGCACCTCGAGCCCTTCCGCGCCGCGATCGCCGCCGGCGTCGACACGATCATGACCGCGCACATCGTCGTTCCGGCGTGGGGCGAGAAGCCCGCGACGCTGAACCCGCTCGTGCTCGGAAAGCTGCGTGCGCTCGGCTTCGACGGCGTGATCATCACGGATGCCCTGGACATGGCGGCCGTCCGCGAGAGCGTCGGGATCGGCGGGGGAGCGGTGCAGGCGCTCGCGGCCGGCGCCGATCTGCTGTGCATCGGCAATCCGACGAACCCGGGTGCCGCGGCGCTCTCCGACCAGGACGAACGCGACTTCTTCACCGCCCGCGAGGCGATCGTGGCAGCTCTGCGCGACGGGTCGCTCCCGCGGGAGCGTGTCGAACAGGCCAGGGACCGCGTCCTCGCGCTCTCCGCGAAGCTGCGCGCTGCGACGCCGGAGACCGCCGAGCCCTACGATGCGATCGGGATCGTGCGCCGTGCGCTGCGCGTGACCGGCGATCAGGGTGCCCCGGCATCCGCCGTAGCGGTCATCGATGCGCGCCGGCGGTCGACGCTCGCGGTCGACAGCGCCGCGGGCTACGTCGCCGCGGCGCTGGCCGGCGACGGTTTCCGCGTGCGGCTGGATGTCGAGCGGGCCTCGGATGCCGAGCGGGATGCCGCGCTCGAGGACGCGTCCGCCCACGGAGGTCGGGTCGTGCTGCTCGTTGATCGGCCGGAGGTCGAACTTGCGCAGCGCACACTCGTGGAGCACGTCGCCGCCCGGCGTGCCGACGCGATCGTCGTCAACGTGGGTCTGCCCGTTCAGGGCGAACTGCCGTTGCCGGTCGTCGACGCCGGGGCCGCGAGTCGGATCTCCGCCGAGGTCGCTCGAGAGCTCCTCACCCGCTGAGCGCGGCGGCGATCGCGGCATCCGCTGCGGTGCGGTGGAACGCGAACCCGTCCTGGAGCAGCCGAGCGGGCGTCGCGCGCTGATCGGCCAGCAGCAGCTCCTCGGCGGCCAGGCCCATCCCGGCCCGCAGCGCGAAGGCGGGCAGCCGCAGCACGTGCGGACGGTGCAGGGTCCTGGCGAGCGTCGCGGTGATCTCCCGCGACGTGGCCGGCGTCGGAGCGACGAGGTTCACGGGGCCTGCGAGATTCGAGGCGGTCGCGAGGTGCAGCAGCGCGCGCGCCTCGTCCTCGAGCGCGATCCAGGGCCAGTGCTGCGCGCCGGTGCCGATCGTCGAACCCAGACCGGCGCGGGTGGCCAGCATGAGCGGTGCGAGCGCACCGCCCGCGGCGAGCACCAGGCCCGTCCGCGCGTGCACGACCCGCGTGCGCGCCTGCGCCGGGGTGGTCGCCCCCTCCCAGGCCGTGACGACGTCGGCGAGGAATCCCGCTCCACGACCGGCATCCTCGTCGAGCTCCTCCCCGGGGCGGTCGCCGTAGATCCCCACGGCGGATGCCGATACCCACGCCGCCGGCGGGTCCTCCGACTCGGCGATCGCATCGGCGAGGGCGGAGGTCGCGTCGACCCTGCTGCTGAGGATCTCCGCGCGGTAGCGGGCGGTCCACGGCAGGTGCGACAGGCTCGCCCCCGAAAGGCTGATGACGGCATCCGCCCACGCGATCGGCTCCGCCGGAGCCGCGCCGGATGAGGGATCCCAGCGGTGCTCGGCCTCGTCGACCAGGTCCCGCCGCACGAGGGTGCGCACCTCATGCGCATCGCGGGCGAGCGAGGCCGTGGCCGAGCCGATCAGACCCGATGCGCCGGTGAGGAGGATCCGCATGGCTCGAACATACCTGCCGTTCGCTCGGGTGGTGTGTTGCACCTGTTACACAGCCGATACCCGATCGCAATGCGTGTGGGATTGGATTCCTCGTGCGGGCTGGGTAGCGTCGAAGGATCACCGTATCCGGGAGTGACGACGCTCCCGGTGCGCGCAACGAAGCGCTATACAGGGAAGGCATCACCCATGCACCAGACACCTCTGCGACGGCGGGGAATCCTCGCCGTCACCGGCACGGCAGTCGCGGCACTGCTGCTCGCGGGCTGCGTGGCCAGCGAACGCGGCGACGACACCGGCGAAGGATCGGCGGAGGTCGATTCGACCTTCATCTTCGCGGCATCCTCCGACCCGGCCAGCCTCGACCCCGCCTTCGCGCAGGACGGCGAGACCTTCCGCGTCTCCCGGCAGATCTTCGAGGGTCTCGTCGGAACGGAACCCGGCACGGCCGACCCGGCACCGCTGCTCGCCGAGGAGTGGGACTCGGCAGAAGACGGCATGTCGCACACCTTCACCCTCAAGGAAGGCGTGACCTTCCACGACGGCACCCCCTTCAACGCAGAGGCCGTGTGCGCCAACTTCGACCGCTGGTACAACTGGACCGGACTCGCCGCCAGCGAGGCGTTCGGGTACTACTACAACAAGCTCTTCAAGGGATACGCCTCCGCACCGGAGAATGCGGTCTACAAGTCCTGCTCAGCCGATGACGAGTACACCGCGACGATCATGCTGAACAAGCCGTTCGCCGGTTTCATCCCCGCACTGTCGCTGCCGGCGTTCTCCATGCAGAGCCCGACCGCGATGGCGGAGTTCGGCGCTGACGAGGTCGGCGGTTCGGCCGAAGCCCCGCAGATGTCGGAGTACGCCATGGGGCATCCGGCCGGCACCGGTCCGTTCCAGTTCGATGAGTGGGCTCCGGGTGAGCAGGTCACGCTGACCGCGTACGAGGACTACTGGGGCGAGCCCGGTCAGATCGAGGAGATCATCTTCCGCACGATCGACGACCCGACCGCCCGGCGCCAGTCGCTCGAGGCCGGCGACATCGACGGCTACGACCTGGTCGGCCCCGCCGACACGGCCGCCCTCGAGGAGAAGGACTTCACGATGGTGTCCCGTCCGCCGTTCACGATCCTGTACCTGGCGTTCAACCAGGCCATCCCGGAACTGCAGGACATCAAGGTCCGTCAGGCGCTGTCCCACGCGATCGACAAGGACGCCCTGATCACGCAGGTGCTCCCGGACGGCACCGAGAAGGCGACCCAGTTCATGCCGGACACCGTCAACGGCTACAACGCGGACGTCACGACGTACGACTACGACCCCGACATGGCCAAGACGATGCTGGAGGAGGCCGGCTACACCGAGGCGAACCCGCTGAAGCTGACCTTCAACTACCCGGTCAACGTCTCGCGTCCGTACATGCCGGACCCCGAGCAGATCTTCACGGTGCTGTCGTCCCAGCTCGCTGAGGTCGGCGTCGAGACCACCCCCGTGTCGGAGGAGTGGGTCGAATACCTCGATCGCACCACGGGAACGGCCGATCACGGCATCCACCTGCTGGGATGGACCGGCGACTACAACGACACCGACAACTTCGTCGGCGTCTTCTTCGGCGCGCAGAGCTCGGAGTGGGGCTTCGACAACCCGGAGCTGTTCCAGAAGCTCGCCGAGGCCCGTGGCGTCTCGAACCTCGAGGAGCAGACGCCGCTGTACGAGGAGATCAACGAGGATGTGGCGCAGTTCATCCCCGGTGTCCCGCTCGCGCACCCGGCTCCGACCCTGGCGTTCGACTCTCGTGTCGAGAGCTATCCGGCCAGCCCGGTGAACGACGAGGTCTTCACGGACATCGTCCTGACCGAGTGACACTCTGCGCCGGGTACCCGTCTGCTCCCTGAGTTAATCGAAGGGGGCGGGCGGGAACCCGGCGCACCCGGAAATCGGAGACCTATCCGTGCTGCGCACCATCGGCAGGCGACTGCTGCTACTCATTCCCACCCTGTTCGGGCTGAGCATCCTGCTCTTCGCCTGGGTCAGGGCCCTTCCCGGCGGCCCAGCGGTCGCCCTCCTCGGCGAGAAGGCGACGCCGGAGGCGATCGAACGCGTCAACGAGCTCTACGGGTTCAACGAGCCACTGATCCAGCAGTACTTCACCTGGATCGGCCGTCTCCTGCAGGGTGACTTCGGAACCTCGATCCAGACGAACCGCCCTGTCACCGAGGAGTTCCTGCGGCGCTTCCCGGCGACCATCGAGCTGTCCATCGCTGCGTTGATCATCGCGATCGGCATCGGCATCCCGCTCGGCTACTGGGCCGCCCGCCGCCACGGCAAGCTCACCGACCACGCCTCGGTCGTCCTGAGTCTTGTCGGCATCACCATCCCGGTGTTCTTCCTGGCCTTCATCCTGAAGTACATCTTCGCGGTCCAGCTGGGCTGGCTGCCGGCGGACGGCAGGCAGAACCCGCGAATAGACGCGACGCACCCCACCGGCTTCTACGTGTGGGACGGCATCATCACCGGCGAGCTGGATGCCTCGTGGGACGCCATCCTCCACCTGATCCTTCCCGCGCTGGCGCTCGGGACGATCCCGCTCGCGATCATCGTGCGCATCACACGGGCCAGCGTCCTGGAGGTGCAGAACGCCGACTACGTGCGGACGGGACGTGCCAAGGGCGTGGCCCCGGGCATCCTGCGCAACAGATTCATCCTGCGCAACGCCATGCTGCCGGTGATCACCACGATCGGACTGCAGGCCGGTCTGCTGATCTCCGGTGCCGTCCTGACCGAGACCGTGTTCGCCTTCCCAGGGATCGGTTCGTTCCTGGCGAGGGCGATCTTCACGCGCGACTTCCCCGTGCTGCAGGGCTTCATCATCTTCATCGCGATCGCCTATGCGCTGATCAACCTCGCGGTGGATGTCTCCTACAGCGTGATCGACCCGAGAGTGAGGGTCCAATGACTTCGCCCATCCTTCCCCCGGCGCAGGGCGCCGGACTGATCGACACCGTCGCCGTCGCCCAGGAGGGGCTGAAGAGCAGCGGCGGGTTCTGGCAGGACGTCTTCCGCAGGCTCCGGCGCAACCCCACCGCCTGGATCGGCGCGGCCATCGTGCTGCTCTTCCTGCTCGTCGCCGCGCTCGCACCGATCCTGGCGCCGTACCCCGAGACGGCGCTTCCCGGCGCGAAGTACATCACGCCGACGCACATCCCGGGGCCGGGGGAGCTGCCGGAGTTCCCGCTGGGGCTGGACCGGTTCGGCGGCGACGTGCTGTCCAAGCTGATCTGGGGTGCGCAGGCGTCTCTGATGGTCGGCATCATCTCGACGGCGCTCGGACTCGTCGGCGGCATGATCCTCGGACTCGTCGCGGGTACGTTCGGCGGCTGGGTGGACACGCTGATCATGCGCATCGTGGACATCATCCTCTCCGTGCCGAACCTGCTGCTCGCCGTCTCGATCGCTGCGATCCTGGGGCAGACGCCCTACGCGGTGATGATCGCGATCGGTGCGTCGCAGGTGCCGATCTTCGCCCGGCTGCTCCGGGCGTCGATGCTGCAGCAGCGCTCCAGCGACTACGTGCTCTCCGCGCAGACGCTCGGGCTGGGTCGCGGCTCGATCACGATGTCGCACGTGCTCCCGAACGCGATCGGTCCTGTCATCGTGCAGGGGACTCTCACGCTGGCCACGGCGGTCATCGACGCGGCCGCGCTGTCGTTCCTCGGCCTCGGCGGTGGGCGGCCGGAGACGGCTGAATGGGGCCGGATGCTGACATACGCGCAGGCCGAACTCGCGATCGCCCCGTGGCTGGCGTTCCTGCCCGGTATCTGCATCGCTGTCACCGCGCTCGGCTTCACGCTCTTCGGCGAGGCGCTGCGCGAGGCGATGGACCCGAGGACGAGGGCACGGTGAGTGCCATGAAGGACACGAACATGAACGCGCAGCCGCTGCTGCAGGTCGAGGGCCTCACCGTCGACTTCACCACGATGGACGGGGTCGTGCACGCCGTCGAAGGCGTGGACCTCGAGATCGCCGCCGGACAGACGGTCGCGATCGTCGGCGAGTCCGGTTCCGGCAAGTCGACGACGGCGATGGCGATCATCCGCCTGCTCGCCGGCGGCGGGCGCGTCACCGAGGGGAGCATCCGCCTGGACGGGCGCGAGATCGCCCATGCGCCGGAGCACGAGATGCGCGCCATCCGCGGCCGGCACATCGGGCTCGTGCCGCAGGATCCGATGTCGAACCTCAATCCGGTGGCCAAGATCGGCACTCAGGTCGCCGAGACGCTGCTCGCGCATGGCCTGGCCAACCGGCAGAACGTGTCGGCCAAGGTCGTCGAGGCGCTCGCGGCCGCGGGTCTCCCCGACCCGGAGCGGCGCGCGAAGCAGTACCCGCACGAGTTCTCGGGCGGCATGCGTCAGCGCGCGCTGATCGCGATCGGACTCGCGTGCAAGCCGCGCCTGCTGATCGCGGACGAGCCGACGAGTGCTCTGGACGTGACGGTGCAGCAGACGATCCTCGACCAGATCGGGGCGATGACCCGTGAGCTCGGCACAGCCGTGCTGCTGATCACGCACGATCTCGGCCTCGCAGCGGAGCGCGCCGAGCGGGTGATGGTGATGCACAGGGGGAAGGTCGTCGAGCAGGGCCCGGCGATGCAGATCCTCGAGAATCCGCAGCATCCGTACACCCGGTCGCTCGTGAAGGCCGCGCCGTCGGTCGCCGCGGTGCGGTTGATCCCGCAGGCAGCGCCCGCCTCCGTCAGCGAGCGAGCCGAGGGCGAGCCGGAACGCGTTCTCGACGGCGGTGCGGCGGCGGTCGCGCCCGACCACATCGTCGAGATCGAGAACCTGACCAAGGTGTACCCGGTCCGAGGGCGACGGGAGGATTTCGTCGCCGTGAACGACGTCTCCCTCGCGATCCCCCGGGGTGAGACGGTCGCGATCGTGGGGGAGTCGGGGTCCGGAAAGACCACGACGGCGCGGATGCTGCTCAAAGTCGTCGAGCCGACCAGCGGCGTGATCCGCTTCGACGGCAAGGACATCGCGAGCATGGACCGTGCAGAAGCCCGCTCTTTCCGTCAGCGCGTGCAGCCGATCTTCCAGGATCCGTACTCGAGTCTGAACCCGATGTTCACGATCGAGCGGCTGATCGGGGAGCCGCTGGACGTCTACAAGCGCGGCAGTCGCGCCGAGCGCCGGGCCAGGGTGCGAAAGCTCCTCGACGACGTCGCGCTGCCGCAGTCGATGCTGCGGCGGTATCCGTCCGAGCTGTCAGGGGGGCAGCGCCAGCGCGTCGCGATCGCCCGTGCCCTCGCGCTGTCCCCGGACCTCGTCGTGTGCGATGAGCCGGTGTCCGCGCTGGACGTGCTGGTGCAGGACCAGATCCTGACGCTGCTGGGCGACCTGCAGCGGGAGTACGGCCTGAGCTATCTGTTCATCTCGCACGATCTCGCCGTCGTCCGATTGATCAGCGACTACGTCTGCGTCATGAAGGACGGTGCGCTGGTCGAGGCCGCGAGCTCTGAGGAGATCTTCACCAACCCGCGCGACCCGTACACGCGGCGGTTGCTCGCGTCGATTCCGGGAAACGAACTGAACATCGCGTCCTGACCAGGCTCGGATGCTGCGGGCTTTTACCGCAGCATCCGAAATTGGTCAAGGACCGACTGGACATGTCGCGAAATCCGACGTATAGTTGATCTTTGCGTTCGTATCTCCCTGCCCTCATATGGTGGTCGGCAGATGTTGAGCTCTCGAACGCACTCCACCTGACGACAAAGGAATCGAGAAGCCCTGCGGGGCTCACGGAGGTTATTCCCTTGGCTGCTGCTCGCAACGCATCCACATCCACCACCACCAAGAACGGACGCGGAGCATCCCGCCTCTCGTTCGCGAAGATCTCCGACACGCTGACGGTCCCTGACCTTCTTGCGCTGCAGACCGAGTCGTTCGACTGGCTTGTCGGCAACGAGGCCTGGAAGGCGCGCGTCGCCGAGGCCCGCGAGGCCGGCCGCAAGGACGTCAACGAGGTCTCCGGACTCGAGGAGATCTTCGAGGAGATCTCTCCGATCGAAGACCTCAGCGAGACCATGCAGCTGAGCTTCACGAACCCGTACCTCGAGCCCGAGAAGTACTCGATCGACGAGTGCAAGGAGCGCGGCAAGACGTATGCAGCCCCGCTGTACGTCGAGGCCGAGTTCATGAACCACCAGACCGGTGAGATCAAGACTCAGACGGTCTTCATGGGCGACTTCCCGCTGCAGACCGGCAAGGGAACGTTCATCATCAACGGCACCGAGCGCGTCGTCGTCTCGCAGCTGGTCCGCTCGCCCGGTGTCTACTTCGACAAGACGCCCGACAAGACCAGTGACAAGGACATCGTCTCCGCGCGCGTCATCCCCAGCCGCGGCGCATGGCTCGAGTTCGAGATCGACAAGCGCGACCAGGTCGGCGTGCGCATCGACCGCAAGCGCAAGCAGTCCGTCACCGTGTTCCTCAAGGCCCTCGGCCTGTCGAGCGAGGACATCCTCGCCGAGTTCGCCGGCTTCCCCTCCATCGAGGAGACCCTGGCCAAGGACACGATCCTCACCAAGGAAGACGCGCTGCGCGACATCTACCGCAAGCTGCGTCCGGGCGAGCAGGTCGCCGCCGAGGCCGCCCGCGCGCTGCTGGACAACTTCTACTTCAACGCCAAGCGCTACGACCTGGCGAAGGTCGGTCGGTACAAGATCAACCAGAAGCTCGGTCTGGATGCCGCGCTGAACGAGTCGGTCCTGACCGTCGACGACATCGTCGCGACCATCAAGTACCTCGTCCGCCTGCACCGCGGCGACGAGTCCTTCGAGGGCACCCGCGCCGGCAAGAAGGCCGAGATCCGTCTGGCCACGGACGACATCGACAACTTCGGCAACCGCCGCATCCGCGCGGTCGGCGAGCTGATCCAGAACCAGGTCCGCACGGGTCTGTCCCGCATGGAGCGCGTCGTCCGCGAGCGCATGACCACGCAGGACATCGAGGCCATCACGCCGCAGACGCTGATCAACGTGCGCCCCGTCGTCGCCGCGATCAAGGAGTTCTTCGGAACCTCGCAGCTGTCGCAGTTCATGGACCAGAACAACCCGCTCGCGGGTCTGACCCACAAGCGCCGCCTCTCGGCGCTGGGCCCCGGTGGTCTCTCGCGTGACCGCGCCGGTGTCGAGGTCCGTGACGTCCACCCGTCGCACTACGGCCGCATGTGCCCCATCGAGACCCCTGAAGGCCCGAACATCGGTCTGATCGGCTCGCTGGCGACCTTCGCGCGCATCAACTCGTTCGGCTTCATCGAGACCCCGTACCGCAAGGTCGTCGCCGGTCGCGTGACCGAGGAGATCGTGTACCTCACGGCATCCGAAGAGGCCGAGCACGTCGTCGCTCAGGCGAACGCGATCCTGAAGAAGGATGGCCACTTCGCCGACGAGCGCGTTCTCGCCCGTCGTGGTCGCGATGGTGAGGTGGACCTGTTCCACCCCGAGGAGATCGGCTTCATGGACGTCTCGCCGCGCCAGATGGTGTCGGTCGCGACCTCCCTCGTGCCGTTCCTCGAGCACGATGACGCTCAGCGCGCGCTCATGGGCGCCAACATGCAGCGTCAGGCTGTGCCGCTGCTGCGCAGCGACTCCCCGCTGGTCGGAACCGGTATGGAGGGCTTCGCGGCCATCGATGCCGGTGACGTCCTCACCGCCGAGAAGGCCGGTGTGGTCACCGAGGTCTCCGCGGACCGCGTCGTCGTCATGCTCGACGAGGGCGGGACGCAGGAGTACTACCTGCGCAAGTTCGACCGCTCCAACCAGGGCACGTCGTACAACCAGAAGGTCGTCGTCTCCGCCGGTGAGCGCGTGGAGAAGGGCGAGGTCATCGCCGATGGTCCCGCGACCGAGAACGGCGAGCTGGCCCTCGGAAAGAACCTCCTCGTCGCGTTCATGACGTGGGAGGGCTACAACTTCGAGGACGCCATCATCCTGAGCCAGGATCTGGTGAAGGACGACACCCTCTCGTCGATCCACATCGAGGAGTACGAGGTCGACTCGCGCGACACGAAGCTCGGCAAGGAGGAGATCACCCGTGACCTCCCCAACGTCAGCCCCGAACTGCTGAAGGACCTGGACGAGCGCGGCATCATCCGCATCGGTGCCGAGGTCCGCCCCGGCGACATCCTGGTCGGCAAGGTCACGCCGAAGGGCGAGACCGAGCTGAGCGCCGAGGAGCGCCTGCTCCGCGCGATCTTCAACGAGAAGAGCCGCGAGGTCCGCGACACGTCGCTGAAGGTGCCTCACGGTGAGCAGGGCACGATCATCGCGGTCAAGGAGTTCAACGCCGAGGACGGCGATGACGAGCTCGGCTCCGGCGTCAACCGCCGCGTCGTGGTCTACATCGCCCAGAAGCGCAAGATCACCGAGGGCGACAAGCTCGCCGGCCGCCACGGCAACAAGGGTGTCATCGCGAAGATCCTCCCGATCGAGGACATGCCGTTCCTTTCGGACGGAACCCCGGTCGACATCGTCCTGAACCCGCTCGGAATCCCGGGTCGAATGAACTTCGGCCAGGTGCTGGAGACCCACCTCGGGTGGATCGCCAAGCAGGGCTGGAAGGTCGAGGGCACTCCGGAGTGGGCTGTCAACCTGCCGAAGGACGCCTTCGAGGCGGCCCCCGGTACGAAGGTCGCCACCCCGGTGTTCGATGGTGCCGAAGAGCAGGAGATCGCTGGTCTGCTCGACTCGACGCTGCCGACGCGCGACGGTGTCCGCCTGATCGACCGCTCCGGTAAGACGCAGCTGTTCGACGGTCGCTCGGGTGAGCCTTTCCCGATGCCGATCTCGGTGGGCTACATGTACATCCTGAAGCTCCACCACCTCGTCGACGACAAGATCCACGCGCGTTCGACCGGTCCGTACTCGATGATCACCCAGCAGCCGCTCGGTGGTAAGGCGCAGTTCGGTGGACAGCGCTTCGGTGAGATGGAGGTGTGGGCCCTCGAGGCCTATGGCGCCGCCTACGCACTGCAGGAGCTCCTCACGATCAAGTCCGACGACATCCTCGGCCGCGTCAAGGTGTACGAGGCCATCGTCAAGGGCGAGAACATCCAGGAGCCGGGCATTCCGGAGTCGTTCAAGGTGCTCATGAAGGAGATGCAGTCGCTCTGCCTGAACGTCGAGGTCCTCTCGGCAGACGGCACGGCGGTCAACCTCCGCGACACCGACGACGAGGCCTTCCGCGCAGCAGAGGAGCTGGGAATCAACATCTCCAGCCGCTTCGAGTCCGCTTCGATCGACGAGATCTGATCTCGTCGGATCACCTGATTCCTTAAGAATTTCGACACAGGAGAACTAGTGCTCGACGCAACAACCTTCGATGAGCTTCGCATCGGCCTCGCCACCGCAGACGACATCCGCGGATGGTCGTACGGTGAGGTCAAGAAGCCTGAAACCATCAACTACCGCACGCTCAAGCCCGAGAAGGACGGCCTCTTCGGCGAGCAGATCTTCGGACCCAGCCGCGACTGGGAGTGCGCCTGCGGCAAGTACAAGCGCGTCCGCTTCAAGGGCATCGTCTGCGAGCGCTGCGGCGTGGAGGTCACCAAGAGCTCCGTCCGCCGTGAGCGCATGGGCCACATCGAGCTGGCGGCGCCCGTCACTCACATCTGGTACTTCAAGGGCGTCCCGTCGCGCCTCGGGTACCTGCTGGACATGGCGCCCAAGGACCTCGAGAAGGTCATCTACTTCGCGGCCTACATGGTCATCTCGGTCGACGAGGATGCTCGTCACCGCGACCTGGCCACGCAGGAGAACAACATCCGTCTCGAGCTGAAGACGCTCGCAGACCGTCGCGACTCCAAGATCGCCGCTCGTCTGGCAAAGCTGGAGGAGGAGCTCGCCGCACTCGAGGCGGAGGGCGCCAAGGCCGACGCCAAGAAGAAGGTCAAGGACGCCGCCGAGAAGGAGATGGGTCTCGTCCGCAAGGGCACCGACGAGCAGATCGCCAAGCTCGAGCGCGTGTGGGAGGACTTCCGCACGCTCGAGGTCGGCGCGCTCCGCCCGGAGGACGACGTCTTCCACGAGCTGCAGGACCGGTTCGGACAGTACTTCGAGGCCTACATGGGCGCCGAGTCGATCCAGCGCCGCCTGCGCGACTTCGACCTGGCCGCCGAGGCGGAGAACCTGCGTCTGCAGATCTCCGAGGGCAAGGGCCAGCGCAAGATCCGTGCGATCAAGCGCCTGAAGGTCGTCAGCTCGTTCCTCGAGACCGGCATGAGCCCGGCCGCGATGGTGCTGGATGTCGTCCCGGTGATCCCGCCGGAGCTGCGTCCGATGGTGCAGCTGGACGGTGGCCGCTTCGCGACCAGCGACCTGAACGACCTGTACCGCCGCGTGATCAACCGCAACAACCGTCTTCGTCGTCTGATCGACCTCGGTGCCCCCGAGATCATCGTCAACAACGAGAAGCGGATGCTGCAGGAGGCCGTCGACGCACTGTTCGACAACGGCCGCCGCGGTCGTCCCGTCACGGGTACCGGCAACCGCGCCCTGAAGTCCCTGAGCGACATGCTCAAGGGAAAGCAGGGTCGCTTCCGCCAGAACCTGCTCGGAAAGCGCGTCGACTACTCCGGCCGTTCGGTCATCGTCGTCGGCCCGCAGCTGAACCTGCACCAGTGCGGTCTGCCCAAGCAGATGGCGCTCGAGCTGTTCAAGCCGTTCGTGATCAAGCGCCTGATCGACCTCGGTCACTCGCAGAACATCAAGGCGGCCAAGCGTGCCGTCGAGCGCACGCGTCCCGAGGTCTGGGACGTGCTCGAGGAGATCATCCGCGAGCGCCCGGTGCTGCTGAACCGTGCACCCACCCTGCACCGTCTGGGCATCCAGGCGTTCGAGCCGCAGCTCGTCGAGGGCAAGGCGATCCAGCTGCACCCGCTCGTCTGCGCCGCCTTCAACGCGGACTTCGACGGTGACCAGATGGCCGTGCACCTGCCGCTGTCGGTCGAGGCTCAGGCCGAGGCCCGCGTGCTGATGCTCGCGTCGAACAACATCCTGAAGCCGTCGGACGGCCGTCCGGTCACCCTGCCCTCGCAGGACATGATCATCGGCCTCCACCACCTGACCACGGTCAAGGATGGTGCCGCCGGTGAGGGTCGTGCGTTCGGTTCGGTGGCCGAGGCGCTGCTCGCGAAGGACGAGGGGTCCCTCGACCTGCAGGCGAAGGTCCGCATCCGCATCCCGGGTCTGACCTTCCTCGAGGGCGAAGCCCCCGAGGGCTACGAGCGTCACGGCCTCGTGGACGCGTCGCTGGGTCAGGCGATCTTCAACGACACGCTCCCCAAGGGCTACCCGTTCGTGCGCGAGCAGGCCGACAAGGGCAAGCTGTCGCAGATCGTCAACAAGCTGGCCGAGGAGTACCCCAAGGTCGAGACGGCTGCCACGCTGGACCGCATCAAGAACGCCGGTTTCTACTGGGCCACGCGCTCGGGTGTGACCGTCGCGCTGAGCGACATCCTCACGCCGCCGAACAAGGCGGAGATCGTCGCGGGCTACGAGAAGCAGGCCGCCAAGGTCCAGTCCCAGTTCGAGAAGGGTCTCACCACCGACGCCGAGCGTCGTCAGGAGCTCATCAAGATCTGGACCGAGGCCACCGACGAGGTCCAGGCCGCGATGCGCGCCAACTTCCCGGAGGACAACACCATCAACCGCATGGTGTCCTCGGGCGCACGTGGTAACTGGCTGCAGATCCGTAACATCGCGGGTATGCGAGGCCTGGTGAACAACCCGAAGGGTGAGATCATCCCTCGTCCGATCATCTCCTCGTACCGCGAGGGGCTGTCGGTCGCCGAGTACTTCATCGCGACGCACGGTACCCGTAAGGGTCTGGCCGACACCGCTCTGCGTACCGCCGACTCGGGTTACCTGACCCGTCGTCTGGTGGATGTCTCGCAGGACGTCATCATCCGCGAAGAGGACTGCGGCACGTCGAAGGGCCTCGAGCTCCCGATCGCGGCGCCGAACTCGGCCGGCGAGCTGGTGCGCGACTCGAACGTGGAGAACTCCGTGTTCGCCCGTACACTCGCCTCCGACGTCGTCGACGCGAAGGGCGAGGTCGTCGCGACTGCTGGTGAGGACGTCGGAGACGTCCTGATCGACAAGCTCGTCGGACTCGGAGTCGAGGCGATCAAGGTCCGCTCGGTTCTGACCTGCGACTCGGCTGTCGGTGTCTGCGCGCAGTGCTACGGCCGTTCGCTCGCGACGGGCAAGACCGTGGACATCGGCGAGGCCGTCGGCATCATCGCCGCCCAGTCGATCGGTGAGCCCGGTACCCAGCTGACGATGCGCACGTTCCACACCGGTGGTTCGGCATCGGCGGATGACATCACCCAGGGTCTGCCCCGTGTGCAGGAGCTGTTCGAGGCGCGTACCCCCAAGGGTGCCTCCCCGATCGCCGAGGCCGACGGTCGCATCACGATCGACGAGACGGACAAGGCCAAGAAGGTCATCCTCACGCCGGACAACGGCGACGAGGCAGTGATCTACCCGGTCCTGAAGCGTGCCACGCTTCTCGTCGAGGACGGCCAGCACGTCACGGTCGGTCAGCCCCTGCAGGTCGGCACGCTCGACCCCAAGGAGGTCATGCGCGTCCTCGGTGCTCGCGAGGTGCAGCGTTACCTCGTCGGCGGCGTCCAGGGCGTCTACCGGTCGCAGGGTGTGCCGATCCACGACAAGCACATCGAGGTCATCGTTCGCCAGATGCTGCGCAAGGTCACCGTGGTCGACCACGGCGACACGACGCTGCTGCCCGGTGAGATGGTGGACCTCAAGCGCTACCAGAACATCAACCGCGAGACGGTCGGAGAGGGCAAGCGCCCCGCGTCCGGTCGTCCCGAGCTGATGGGTATCACCAAGGCGTCGCTCGCCACGGAGTCCTGGCTGTCGGCCGCTTCCTTTCAGGAGACGACCCGCGTGCTCACGCAGGCCGCCATGGAGGGCAAGCGCGACCCGCTGGTCGGTCTCAAGGAGAACGTCATCATCGGTAAGCTCATCCCGGCCGGTACGGGTCTGTCCAAGTACCGCAACATCACGGTGGAGGCCACCGAGGAAGCCAAGAGCGAGCGCTACCCGAACCGGATCTTCGCGTCCGACGGTGCGTACGCCGACGGTGACTTCGGCTACGTCGACTTCGACGCGTTCTCGACCGACGACATCACGCCCGGCACCTATAACTGAGCCGAGCTGAGTCACTGACAAGGCCCCGATCCCGCAAGGGATCGGGGCCTTGTCATGCTCCGTCCAAGAGCACCGGCACGTGGGTCGTCCTGTCACGCGTGGCGCGGGTCCGGCGGGGCAGGCTGGAGCTCCGGATGCCGCGGCATCCGCTCAGGCGGCCGGCGTGGTCGTGGGGGTGGGCGTGCTCGTCGGCGCCGGCGTCGGCGTGGAGGCGCCGAACAGATGCAGGACGATGTCGGCGGTGTAGCCGGGAGGGGCCAGGTTCGAGTACTTCGTATCGATCAGCACGTCGCCGCGCCAGTACAGCGTCCGGCCGTCGGTGACCGGATAGTCCTTGTTCTCCCACGTCTTCTCGCAGCGGACACCGGCATCCGGCTGGTAGCAGGTGAAGCCGTCCTCGTCGGCGAGCTCGTTGAGGTCCGCCATCGCCTCTTCGCGAGGGACCACGGAGATGGTCGTCACAAGACTCGTGGTGTCGGCCTTCGGGTCGCCCCAGGCGCAGATCAGCGAGCCGTCGTCCTGAACGCCGGTCGGTGCGAAGGCCTTGTCGTTCAGCGGCACGTCGCCGAGCAGATCCAGGAGCGGGTCGGACAGGATGGCGCGGCAATCCGTGGGCATCGTGATCGTCGGCGGAGTGCGGATCGGGCCCGGCGTGGCCGACGGGTTCGTCGATGACTCGGACGACGGGGTGTCACCCGGGGCGGGGTCGTCGCCGGTCGACGGGCCGGCCGGTGTGCATCCGGCGAGCAGGGCCGTCAGCAGAAGGGCCGCCGCGATCGGGGTGGTGCGCGCGTTCATGACGTCACGGTATCGCGGGGCGTGCGCGACGCGGCTCCGGCGCGCGGTCTGCCGACGCGGTAGGTTCGTGACGTGAAAGCTGTGGATGCAGGAGACGTCGTCGTGATCGGCGATGCTCTGATCGATGAGATCCGTGACGACGCCGGCATCCGGGAGCTGGTCGGCGGCGCGGCCCTGAACGTGGCGGTCGGTCTGCGCAGGCTGGGTGTCGCCACGTCGCTGATCGCGATGGTGGGCGACGACGAGGCCGGGGCGCACATCCGCGAGTACCTCGACGACCATGACGTGCGGCTGATCGAGACGCCGGCGCCGCACGGCTCGTCGCGTGCGGTCGTCACGCGATCCGCTGCCGGTGAGCCCCGCTACGAGTTCAATCGTGCAGCCCGTCAGCGCACCATCCGATACAGCCAGGAAGCACGGGAAGCGATCGGCCGGGCGTCTCTCGTGGCGATCAGCTGCTTCCCTTTCGACGTCGCGGTGGAGGTCGACGCTCTGCGTTCGGCGCTGCAGGGCGCGCGGGTCGCGATCGATCCGAATCCGCGCTCCGGGATGCTGAGCGACCGAGATGCGTTCGTGAGCGGATTCGAGTCCCTGGTGGCCGAGGCCGAACTCATCAAGGTCGGCGCCGACGATGCGACGCTGCTCTACGACGGCGACCTCGACGCGCTGCGGGGACGACTGCGCGAACTCGGCGCGAGGGCGGTGCTCGCGACGGCCGGCTCCGACGGCGCCGCGCTCGATTCGGATGCCGGGACGTTCCACGCTCCGATCGCCGTGCTCCCCGGGGCGATCGTGGACACCGTCGGGGCGGGCGACGCGACGCTCGCGGCCGTGGCTGCTGGCCTGGTCGGGGCGATGCCGGATGACGGCGCAGGATGGCAGGACCTGCTCGACCGGGCCATGTCGGTCGCCGCTGCGACCTGTCGTTTCGAAGGCGGTCTGCTGCGCACACCGGAATCGTTGACGGCGCGCGACGGCGCCGGTCTGAGCACCTGACCGCTCGATTTCTCCCGCTCGCCTCGCGCAGGTATGATGGATTTTCGCGCCCCCGGTTGGCTGGACAAGCCGGACGGGTGCGCATTGGCGAGTTACCCAAGCGGCCAAAGGGATCTGACTGTAAATCAGACTGCATTGCATTCGGGGGTTCGAATCCCTCACTCGCCACCGAGATCATCGAAGGGCTCCGCGCTGCGGAGCCCTTCGTCGTTCATCGGTCAGCAACCTCGCACGGGTAGATTGATCCCTGTCGGAGGGGGCCGTGTGGTCGACCAGGGGGAAGCGCCGATCGGGCATGTCGTGCACCTGGTCAGGACGATGGAGGCCGACGTGCCGCCACCCGCGAGGATGGGGTTCCCGATCCGCTTGGGGGTGAGCGCGCGCATCATCGTCTGGCTGCTCGTGGGGCTGGGAGCTGTCGGCTGCGGGATCCTGGTGTTCCACCTGTGGACCGGGGATTCGCCGTGGTGGTTCAATCTGATCTTCACGTTCATGCCCGGATTCGTCGTCGTCGGCTTCGGTGCGGCCCTGGCGGACTCGAATCGGCGGTTGCGCAGAGAAGGCGTGCTGTCCCGACGTTGGGACGAGACGTGGAAGCGCGCCTCGTCGACGGAAGGGCGGGTCACCGATCGCAGCGTGGCGCTCCTGGACAACGGAGGGGTGTCGTCGTTCACCCTCACGGTCACGAGCACGGCAGGATCCGTCATCCGTGCTCGCTGGTTCCGCAACAATCCCGATGTCGGGGATGTCACGCTGCTGCAGACGCAGGTTCCCGCCGTGGGTTCCCGTGTGCGCATCTGGCAGGTCGGCGGCCTGGTCGAGGATGCTCCGGTCATCGTCCAGGCGCTCGACCCGAGCATCGTGATCTGAGCGGCGCGCGGAGCGAGCTCGAACTAGTGGTCGTGCTCGTCGTGGTCGTCGTCCTCGAGGAGCATCCCGACGGACGTCGCGCAGGCGTCTCCTCGCCATGCCTCGACGCCCTCATGGATCGCGAACCCCGCGATGACGAGGGCTGCCAGGGCATCCGCCCACCACCATCCGAACCACACGTTCAGCAGGAGCCCGACGAGGACCGCTGCACTGAGATACGTGCAGATCAGCGTCTGCTTCGAATCGGCGACCGCGCTCGCCGAGCCGAGTTCGTGTCCGGTGCGACGCTCCCACAGCGACAGGAACGGCATCACGATGACGCTGACGACGGCGACGCCGATGCCGAGAGGCGAGTGGGTGGGTTCTTCCCAGGCGCCGACGAGGGTCAGCACCGCGCTGGCGGTCACCCAGGCCGCCAGCGCGAAGAAGGCGACGGAGATGACCCGCAGCGTCGGTTTCTCCCAGCGCTCCGGCTCGCGCCTGGTGAACTGCCAGGCCACCGCGCCCGCGGACAGCACCTCGATCGTGGAGTCGAGGCCGAAGCCGATCAGGGCCGCGGACGACGCTGCAGCTCCCGCCGTCAGCGCCACGATCGCCTCGACCAGGTTGTAGCCGATCGTGATCGCGACAATGAGTCGGATGCGGCGGTGCAGCACGAGCCGACGGCTGTCGGTGAGCGCGATCATGCGGCCTGCTCGCAGCAACCGGGCACCGTGCAGGATGCATCGCCGCACGGCTCGTTCTCGGCGACGGCCAGGGTCACGCGCAGCAGTTCGCGGATGGCGGCGACGAGGTGCGGATCGACCACCTCGTAGCGGGTCTGTCGCCCGCGCTGCTCGCCGACGACGAGTCCGCACCCCCGGAGGCACGCGAGGTGGTTGGAGACGTTCTGCTTGGAGACGCCCAGCTCGCGGGCGAGGTCTGCCGGATGCGTCCCGCCGTCGAGGAGGCGTACGAGGATGCGTGCGCGCGTGCGATCGGACATGGCGCGCCCGACCCTGGTCATCACGTCCGTCATCGCGTCGAGAGCATGCATGCCTCAACAGTACAGTGCCCACTGTACTGTTCTGTGCGCGATCGTGGCGTGTGCGCTTCATAGACTGGAGGGATGCGAGCGCTCACCGAAGCAGACGTCCGTGCCAGCCTCGTCAACGCCGATGCCGACGAGCTGCGTGTCATGGAGATGCCGCACGACTTCGTGCTCACGGATTGGGACTACCTCGACTTCTTCGCCTGGCGCGACCCGTCCGTGGCGCGGCGCGGCTACGTGCTCGCGCAGATCGACGGCGGCATCGTCGGAGTCGTACTGCGCGCGACGGATCCCGGAAGGACGCGCTCGGGCATGTGCAACATCTGCCACTCGCTCCAGCCGGGCAATCAGGTCGCGCTCTTCTCCGCCAGAAGGGCAGGTGGGGCGGGTGCTCGAGGCGACAGCGTCGGCACCTACATCTGCGCCGACCTGTCCTGTCACGAGAACGTGCGTCTGGCCCATCCGCTCGCGCCCAACGAGATCCGCGCATCCGGTCAGGTCGACATGCGGCTGGACGGCACGCGTCGTCGCATGGAGGGGTTCGTGGCGAGCGTCGTCTCGGACGCCTGATCTCGCGCGGCCGCTCGCGCGATTACGCTGGACGGAACTGTCCTGCGCATCGAAGGAGACGCCATGAGCGACGCCATTCTGCTGTCCGTGTCCGAGGGGATGGCGCGGCTGACGCTCAACCGTCCGAGCCGGCTCAACGCGTTCAACGCCGACCTCGCGCACGCGTGGCGCGACGCGACCGTCGAGGCCACGACGCGGGAGGACGTGCGCGCGATCCTCGTCGATGCGGCCGGGCCGGCATTCTGCGCCGGGGGCGATGTCCTCGACATGGCGACCACGATGGGTTCGGGTGCGGACATCACCGCCCTGGCGGAGGTCATCAACGCCGGCATCCGCGCGCTCGTCGAATCGCACGTTCCCGTCGTGACGGCAGCGCACGGCACGACGGCGGGCGGCGGGCTGGGTATCCTGCTCAGCGGCGACTACGCGGTGGTCGGCGGCCGATCGAAGCTCGGCAGTCTGTACGCGAACATCGGACTCACGCCCGACCTGTCCGTCTCCGCCCAGCTCGCCCGTGCCGTCGGCGAGCGGCGCGCGCTGCAGCTGATCCTCCAGGACCGCCTGCTCTCGGCGCGCGAGGCTCTCGAATGGGGTCTCGTGGCCGAGATCGTCGAGGGCGCGGATGCCGCGGACGAGGCCGACCGGGTACGAACGCGTGCGGAGGAGATCGCCCGCTTCTGGCTCGCCGGTGCCGCAACCGCCTACGGGCAGGCCAAGCGACTCGTGCGGTCGCAGCCCTCGCGGACGTTCGCGGAGCAGCTCAGCGAGGAGGCGCGCTCGATCGGAGCCTCCTTCGATACGGCGGATGCGAAGGCGCGGGTCGCCGCGTTCGCGGCTGCGTCGGCCACGCGGGCCTGAGCCGGACGGCATCCCGCGCGGGTGGTTTCTCCCGCGCGTCGGACCGGCATGGCAGGATGAGAGCACGCAGGCCGACGAGAGGAACGCCATGTCGCAACCGGAGGAAGTCGCAGTCGCGAAGCCCAACGCATCGCTGCTGATCAGAGGGGCCATCTGGATCGCCATCGGCGCGCTGATCGCAGCTGCGCTGGTGTGCGTGGTGTGGGTGCTGATCGGGGATCAGGATGGTCTGATCGGCCGCGCCTTCCTGACGATCCTCCTGCTCGCCGGTTTCGCCGGGATCGCGATCCTGGAGGCGGGGCTCGCGCCCAACCGTCCGGATTGGCTGGCGCTGACCAGCATGATCACGTGGATCATCGCGCTGCTCGTCGGGGCGGTGAAGATCTGGCTGCCGGACGACACCGGCTACTTCGGCGGCGGTGCCGAGCGCTTCTTCCAGCTGCTGCTCGTGGTGGGCATCCTGCAGCTCGCGCTGCTGCACGTTCGCCTGTTCAAGCCCGCTGCCGAACGCTACGTCACCGTCTTCACACGGGTCATCTACTACCTCACGCTGGTGTTCCTCATCGCACTCGTTGGCATGCTGGTCTTCTTCCTGACCTTCCCGCACACGTTCACCTACAACGACCTCTACTGGCGGATCGTGGTGGCGCTCGCCATCCTCGCGGCGGTCGGGACCACACTGATCCCGCTGCTGAACGCGCTGTTCGCGCCGAAGAAGCAGAAGGCTCCTGTTCCCTCCCCGGCACAGCAATGGCCGACCTACGGCGACGGTGCGACCCCGCTGCCGGCGCTCGCCGACGGCACGCCGGATTGGAACGCGTACTACACCGGATACCCCACGGTGCAGGCTCAGCCGGCGCTCCCGGCGACGGCCTACGCGCAGGGATACTCGGAAGCGCAGGCGCCGGTCTGGCCCACGCAGGCTCAGGCGCCGGTCTGGCCCGTTCAGGAGCCGGCTCAGGCCTGGCCGGTTCAGGATGCCTCGGCATCGGCATCGGCGTCGGCGCCGCAGTGGTCGGCCGACCCGGACCAGGCCGGACATGCGCAGCCGGTCGCCGAGCAGGAGGTGCCGCAGGCACAGCCGCAGGCGCCCGAAGAGCTCGAGCAGCCGGTCGAGCCCGCACCCCCGCAGGCTCCGGCGCACGTCGATGAACCGCAGCAGCCGAGCGCATTCGCGCCGCCGCCCCCGGCGCCGCCCGCGCCACCTGTCGTTCCGCCCGCGGCCCCTCAGCAGTGAGCGCCGCGGGAATCGACGCCGCGCAGCTGCATGCGCTCGCGGTGGACATCGCCCGGGAGGCGGGCGAACTCGCGAAGATGCGTCGATCGGCCGGCGTCGCTCTCGCCGCGACGAAATCGACGCTGGCCGACATCGTCACCGAGGCCGATCGCGAGGTCGAGGAACTCATCCGCAAGCGTGTGGCCGCTGCACGTCCTGACGACGGCTTTCTCGGGGAGGAGTCCGGAGCCGATGCCGGTGGAACGGGTGTGACCTGGGTGGTCGACCCGATCGATGGCACCGTGAACTACGCCTACGGCATCCCGTCGTACAGCGTGAGCATCGCCGCAGTGCACGGATCCACAGAGCCGGGTCAATGGCAGGCTTTGGCCGCCGCGGTCTGCGCACCTGCGCTCGGTGAACTGTTCTCCGCGGAGCGTGGGGGAGGAGCCTGGCAGGACGGGCATGCTCTGCGCGTCACGTCGGAGGTTCCCGCCGGCGCGCTGCTGTCCACCGGATTCGGATACGACCCCGCGACGCACGACGGGGACCTGCAGACCGTCCGCGCCGTCATGCCGATCGCGCGCGACCTGCGCCGCGGAGGCTCCGCCGCTCTCGATCTCGCGTATGTCGCCGCCGGTCGCCTCGACGGTTATTTCGAGCGAGGGCTCAACGCCTGGGACTTCGCCGCCGGTGCGCTGCTCGTCGAAGAGGCGGGTGGTCGGGTGAGCCGACTCGACACCCAATCACCGCGCCCGATGCTGATCGCTGCGGGCATCGAGGTCCACGACCGCCTGAGCGCGATACTCGGCTGACGAAACCGGGATTCGCTCATGGCATTCTCAGCGACCACGTTGTAGTGTTTATCTATTCGTTACCTTCGTCCCCGAAGACGCAGGTGAGTAAGCGCCCCCGAGCTTGACCGAAAGATTCCCCGCTTTGCCCTTCGATACTTCCCCGGCTGAAAGTGTGCCCACGCGCCGCTCGAGCCGCCACCGCATCGCGGCTTCCGCGACCCCGGTGGACGAGGTGACCGCCGGTGAGATCCGAGTCGCTCCGGTTGAAGCAGCCGTCGCCGCGCCGCTTTCGCGACGAGCCGCCCGCCAACGCGCGACGCAACCGGTGCCGGTCCGATCCGCAGACGCTGAGACGCTCGCGCCCCCGGCGATCGATCTCTCCCCGATGCCGGCGAGCCGTCGATCGGCCCAGAACGCAGATGCGCCTGCCGTCCCCGCCGCCGACGTCCCCGTCGAGGCCATCCTGGCGGAATCCGTGGTCATCGTGACATCGCAGACCGGCCCGGTCGATGTGCCGGAACAGGTTCAGCCCGAGTCCGAGGCAGCCAGCGCCGCGGAGTCGGCAGGCGAGAGTCCGGTGGCGACCGAGGCGGCAGCGGACGAGGACCTCTTCACTGCGGCATCCCAGACCTTCCGCACCCAGACGAGCCCGATCGAAACGGCGCCCGAGCATCGCGAGGCGGACGCCGCTTCTGCGGAGCCTGCGGGCGAACTGCACGTCGCACCTCGTCGGGTTCGCCGATCGAAGGCGCGCAAGCTGGCTGCCGCCGGCGCGACGATCGGTGTGATGGGGATCGCCGGTCTGCTCGCCGTGTCGATGACTCTTCCTGCCGAGGCCGTCGCCGCGGCGCAAGGACTTCAGTCGACTTCGGCCATGTCGCTGGTGGCGCCGGGGACCGACGTCCCCGGGGGCGGTGCGTCCGACGAAGAGATCCAGGCGTATGTCGCATCCTCGGATGTCGCCGTCCCGAACCTGCAGCGCAGCGAGGACTACTCCACGGTCTCGCTCGTCGAGGTCGCGGCACAAGAGGGCATCCAGTACTCGGACTCGCTGTACACGAACGACCCCGAGGCCGCGATCCAGTGGCCGTTCAAGGTCGGTGTGGCCATGAGCTCGGGATACGGCCCGCGCAGGGGCCGTCTGCATGCCGGCATCGACCTGGTGCCGGGCAACGGCGCGCCCATCCAGGTGATCGCGGACGGCACGGTCCGCATCGCGACGGAGTCGGGCGGCGCCTACGGCGTGACCGTCTACGTCGACCACGTCATCGACGGCGAGCTCGTGACGAGCCATTACGCGCACATGCAGTTCGGTTCGTTGCGGGTCAAGGCGGGCGACAAGGTCGAGGTCGGGGACATCGTCGGGCTGGTCGGGAACACCGGCCGTTCGTACGGTGCGCACCTGCATTTCGAGATCATCATCAACGGCTCGACGGTCAATCCGCTGCCGTGGATGCAGGAGCACGCCGGACGCTACGACGGGGTCACCCCCGTTTCGTGAGAAGGCGCGAGATCTGGTATTCTCGTGTGGTTGCCTGAACACGGCGACAACGCCCCGATAGCTCAGTGGCAGAGCACTTCCATGGTAAGGAAGGGGTCGTCAGTTCAATCCTGACTCGGGGCTCGCAGCATTCGCTTTCGCGAGATGAATGCCTTGCGGCAGGGTAGCTCAGTTGGTGAGAGCGCACGACTCATAATCGTGAGGTCGCGGGTTCAAGCCCCGCTCCTGCTACAGATGAAAACCCCCGGTGAAGCCGGGGGTTTCGTCGTTTCCTGGCTCCCTCGGTCAGCCCGCTGCTGTCGCGATGATCGGTGGGTGCGTCCCGGCATCCTCGGGGTCGAACTCGGCGCCTCCGACCATGAAGATCCCGCGCTGAGGCATCCAGAAGTCTCCGAGCCGGGTCTGCTCGCTCAGGGGCGAGACCGCGCCGAGATCCTCACCGCGCAGGGAAGCGGACGCATCCTCGACGATCCACATCCGCTGCACGCGTGCCCTGAACAGTTGGCGGTTGGGGGTGCGACCGGTCATTCCGACTCGTCCCGCGCGCAGCGAAGGGCCGGCGACGGCGCCCAAGGCCGAGAGGAACACGCCGTTCCGCCAGAAACCCTCGGGAAGGGCGCTCGCCATACCGGACATCATGCGCGTCATTCCGGTCTCGGCGAGAACGACGTCCCAGCGCAGGTCGATGTCGTCCGCGATGCGCACCGTGAAGGCGAGGTCTCCTGTCCAGCCCACGGCGATCGAATGGACGGACGTGGACCGCAGCGCACTCCCGAAGTACCGGGGGCACGACAACTGCGGATCGATCGTCGTGTAGATCGTCCACGAGTCGTCTGGCGTACGCAACCACACGGATGTGTATCCGGGGCCGACAGAGGTGACGGGGAACCGTCGCAGGCCGAGAACGTACCCGGAACGGAACGGGAGGCTCATCAGTGCATAGCCGGAGAATCTCTCGGACGCACCGGGAGCGAGTTCGTCTTGCTGTTCGGCGACGGCTGCGGATTCGCGGGCGCTGGGCATGATGCCTCCGGTGCTGACGTTACTCCCGAACCGGCGCGGAGCACAGGGGATGTGTGCGCCTTTTCGCCGAGCCGTGCCCGCCGCTCGGTAGAGTTCTGAGCATGTCTGCGACAAAGGTGTTGTTCATCGGCGGAACCGGGATCATCTCCTCGGCGGCGAGTGCGCTCGCGGCCGAGCGGGGCATGGAGGTGACGCTGCTGAACCGCGGGCAGTCCCGACGCGCGCCGGCCGAAGGCGTCGAGGTGCTGACTGCGGACATCTCGGATGCCGCGGCCGTCGATGCCGCACTCGCCGGCCGTGAGTTCGACGTCGTGGCCGACATGATCGCGTTCACGCCGGAGCAGGTGCAGCGGGACATCGACCGCTTCGAGGGGCGCACAGGGCAGTACGTCTTCATCAGCTCGGCGTCGGCGTACCAGAAGCCGGTCGCGCGCCTCCCGATCACCGAATCCACGCCGCTGCGCAACCCGTATTGGCAGTACTCGCGCGACAAGATCGCCTGCGAAGACCTGCTCGCCGCCGCGTACCGGGACCGTGGTTTCCCCGTGACCGTGCTGCGGCCCTCGCACACCTACGACAAGTGGACGATTCCCGCCTTCGGCGGGTGGACGGCGATCGACCGCATCCGCCGAGGCGAGGAGATCGTCGTCCATGGTGACGGCACATCCCTGTGGACGCTCACGCACTCCCGGGACTTCGCCGTGGGGTTCGTCGGTCTGCTCGGAAACCCGCTCGCGTTCGGGGACACGTTCCAGATCACCAGCGACTTCGTCTACACCTGGAACGAGATCTACTCGATCCTCGGACGCGCCGCCGGCGCCGCGCCGCGGATCCGCTACGCGACCAGTGCCGCGATCGAGCAGGCCGCGCCGAACCGCGCCGGTCAGCTCACCGGCGACATGGCGCATTCCGTCGTATTCGACAACACGAAGATCCGAAGCGTGGTGCCCGACTACAACCCGACGACCGCGCTGCATCAGTCAGCACGAGAGATCATCGACTGGCACGATGCTCATCCCGAGCTGCAACGGGTCGACCCGGGGATGGACGCGCTGTTCGAACGGCTGCTCGCGTAAGAGCACGCGGGCGAGCAGCGCTGCCAGGGGCAGCGCTGCTCGAAGTGTCGCCTCAGACGATCGCCGCGCGGAGCGCCGCTGCCGCGGCCCCGACATCGGGCGCGCTGTAGATCGCGCTGCCGGCGACGGCGATGCGAGCACCCGATTCCTGGACGGCGGCGATGCTCGAGCTGTTGACGCCACCCGCGACCGAGAACGGCACGCCGGATGCCTCGCCGTCGCGGAGCAGCGTCTCGAACGTGAACCCGGCCTCGGCCTGCTCGTCCAGACCGGCATGCATCTCGACGAATTCGGCGCCGAGGCCGACGACCTGCTTCGCGCGGGTGGGCTTGTCGGCCACCCCGATCAGGTCGACGACGATCCCGCCGCCGTGCTTCTTCGCGGCCTTCACCGCCCCGATGATGGTGCTGTCACCGGCGCTGCCGAGCACGGTGACGAGGTCCGCACCTGCGGCGAAGGCGATCTCGGCCTCCAGCTCACCGGCATCCATCGTCTTCAGATCGGCTAACACGATCTTGTCCGGATGCGCCCGCTTGACGGCTGTGATGACGCTCAGCCCAGCGCTCTTGATCAGTGGCGTGCCGAGTTCGAGGATGTCGACGTACGGCGCCGCTGCAGCGGCGAGTTCGAGGGCGGCCTCGGTGGACAGCGTGTCCATGGCGAATTGGAGTTTCATGGGGTCCTTTCATCTTCTGCGGTCATTCGAGGTTCGAGTGTCGAGACCAGAGGACGTCTGCGTCCTGGCCCCTTCGGGCCCAGAGAGCATGGAAGAGCGCGTCGCCGATCACCATCACGGCCTGTTCGAAGAGGCTGCCCGCGTACTGCGCTGATGCCTTCCCTGAGCGGTCGAGCTTGCCCGCGGCGGGGACGACGATGGTGGTGCCGCCGGCAAGATGCGCCAGCGGAGAGTCGGCGTCGGTCGTGATCGCAACCACGCGGGCGCCGGTTTCCACGGCGGTCGCCGCGGCGCGAACGACGCCCGAAGTCGTGCCGGAACCGCTCGCCACCAGCAGCAGATCTCCCGACGCGATCGCCGGTGTCGTGACCTCTCCGACCACATGCACGGAGAGCCCGAGATGCATCAGGCGCATCGCCGTCATCCGCAGCGCAAGCCCGGAACGTCCGGCGCCGAGCGTGAAGATCCGCGGAGACTCGGCTACCAGATCGGAGACTCTCCCGAGCACCATCGGGTCGTCGCGGACGATGCGGGCGGTTATGGCGGTCAGCTCGCCCGCGATCAGATCGAGGGAGTGACCCATGCCTGCTTCCATCACGTCCATGCTGCAATCCTGGGCGGTGGCCGTCGCCGATGCCCCCACCCGACGGCATCGTTCGACCCACCCGAACCGGTGGGTAGGTCATGCTGGGTAGGTGACCGACTTCGAACAGCACTCGCTGTCCTCCTCGAGCATCCGCCGCCTGCATCAGGACCACACTCGCGCTCTCTCCGAACTGTCCGACCGCCACGCGGTCACGCTCGAGTCCCTGCTCGCGATCCTCCGCTCGTCGCGACTCGACGACCGCGCCGCGCGCACGATGGCGATCGACGCCGCGGCTGCTGCGCTGGTGCAGCTGCGGGTGACGAACGATCAGCAGCGGGACACTGTTCTGGAGCCGGTGGTCGGGGCGTTCGCGCGTCTGCAGTCGGACCTGCGGCCCCTCGAGCGGTTCGGCGACCTCGATGTGCAGTTCGTCGAGCCTCCCGCCACCGGCCGAGCGCTACCGGGCGAGGTGGCGCGAGCCGCCAGGGCGATCGTGCGGAATTCGGTTCTCGCGATCGTCGGCGACGGTGCCGCACGGCGCGTGCGCATCCAGTGGGACTGCGATGGATTGAATCTCCTGATCGGAATCAGGGATGACGGTCGCGGGCATCTCTCCGCTCGAGATGAGGTGCTGAGGCCGGCGGCGGAGCACGTGGTGTCTTTGAATGGCGAGCTCAGCGTCTCCTCGACCGAAGGCTGGGGCTCGGCCATCGAGATCCGGCTTCCGCTCGACCCGCCCGCAGTCCCGGAGCCCCTCGCCGAAGTCACCGAGCTCTCGGCCCGTGAGCGGGAGGTCCTGCGGCTGCTGGCGACGGGGTCTCGCAATCAGGAGATCGCGACATCACTGGGCATCAGTGCGAACACGGTCAAGTTCCACGTGTCCAATCTGCTGCGGAAGACGGGGACCCGCAGCCGGGCAGAACTGGCCGCGCTCGTGCGGTGACCACCCCGTAATTGTCGCTCTTGACAACTTATTCTTCTCGCGTCTACGCTTCAGAAAGTCTCGATCGGCGTTACGAAACTTTTAGCGCGGACGGGTGTACACAGCCACCATCTCGAAGAGGAGAATCATGGTTCGTTCTATGCGGAGGACAGCGTGGGTCCGCACGGCCGCGGCAGCGGGGGTGGTCGCGGCGCTCATCTCGACGAGCGCGTGCACCGCAGAGAGCAGCGATGCGGATGAGGTCGACATCGACGCGCAGTCGGTCGGCGCGATGGAGGACTTCACGGCAGATGAGCAGTTCACGGCCACCGAGCCCATCGACGTCTCGATGCTCTGGACCGACTGGCCCGAGGTCCCCGTCACGGACGACTGGGAGATCTTCGACGTCATCGAGGAGCGCACCGGCGTCACGATCGATCTGACCCACATCCCATTCAGCGACGCGACCGAGAAGCGGAGTCTGCTCATCTCGGCCGGCGATGCGCCGACCGTCATCCCGCTCGTCTACACGGGCGAAGAGGCGCCGTTCGTCTCCTCGGGCGCCGTGCTGCCGATGAGCGACTACGTCGAGCACATGCCGAACTTCCGGAAGTACGTCGAGGAGTGGGACCTCGGCGACATGATGGAGCGCCTCAAGCAGGCGGACGGCAAGTACTACATGCTCCCCGGCCTTCAGGAGGTATCGGTTCCGACCTTCTCCCTCATCATCCGCAAGGACGTCTTCGACGAGGTCGGCGCTCCGGAGCCGGAGACCTGGGAGGACCTGCGCACCGGCCTCGAGCTCATCAAGGCGAAGTACCCGGACTCCATGCCGCTGGCGGACGGATTCGAAGGCCAGTCGATGCTCAACTTCGCCGCGCACGCCTTCGGGACGCAGGCCGGATGGGGCTTCGGCGAAGGCACGATCTGGAACGAGGAGAAGGGCGAGCTCGAGTACGCGGGGACCAATGAGGGCTACCACGACATGGTCGAGTTCTTCCACGGTCTCGTCGAAGACGGTCTGCTCGACACCGAGTCGTTCACGGCATCCGATGCCGGTGGCGGAGCCGCCAACGTCGCCGAGAAGATGGCGAACGGCCAGGTCTTCGCGGCCTCGGGAGCGAGTGGCACGGTCAACGAGTTCGCGACCGCACTGGATGCCACGGAGGGGGCCGGCAACTATGAGCTCGTCCAGATCGCGCCTCCTGGTGGCGAGGCCGGGATGCTCGTGGAGCCGCGCAACTTCTGGAACGGCTTCATGCTGAGCTCCGACGTGGCGAAGTCGCCGAACTTCCTCGCGACGCTGCAGTTCCTCGACTGGCTGTACTACAACCCGGACGCCAACGAGCTGATCCGCTGGGGAGTCGAAGGCGAGACGTACGAGAAGGCCGCCGACGGCACCATCACGCTGAAGCCCGAGTTCTCCCTGGACGCCTTCAACATCAACCGCGGTGCTCCGACCGACATCAAGACGGACCTGGGCTGGTCCAGTGATGTGCTGGCCGGCTCCACCGAGTCGCGAGCGCTCAAGGAGTCGTACAACTCGCCGCAGTTCGTCGACTACGTCGACACGGTGCTCGAGAGCCGTACGCCGCGCGACCCGAGCCCGCCGGCGCCGCTCGACGAAGGCGAACTGGAGCAGGCTTCGCTGATGTCGACTCCGCTGTCGGATGCCGTGCGCACCGCCACCTTGCAGTTCATCCTCGGTGATCGTGACCTTTCCGAGTGGGACGCGTACGTGTCCGAGCTCGAGGCCGCAGGGCTGCCGAGCTACCTCGACCTCATCAACGGCGCCCGCGAGCGGTTCGCGGAGGAGAACGGCTGAGGCGCTTCCGGGCTGCCGACCAACGTCGGCGGCCCGGAACCCGTCGAGGACGACGACCATGACTTCAACGACGACTGACACGGCCGCGCCCGCGCAGCCGCACGACGATTCGCCACCGGGTGCGACCACCACCCGTGTCATCACCACCGCAGGGAAGCCATCGCGGCGTGCACGTCGTCAGGCGCGCACGCCGTGGCGCAAGGCTCTGCGCCGAGACTGGCAGCTCTACGCGCTCGCGCTGCTGCCGGTGATCTTCCTGTTGATCTTCCGCTACATCCCGATGCTCGGAAACGTCATCGCCTTCCGGAAGTTCCGCCCCGGCGGCAGCATCTTCGGCGAGGAGTGGGTGGGCCTGCGCTACGTGCAGATGTTCATCAACGATCCGGCGTTCTGGCACGTCTTCTGGAACACCGTCATCCTCGGCGGACTGACGCTGATCGTGACCTTCCCGTTGCCGATCATCCTGGCCTTGCTGCTGAACGAGGTGCGCAAGCGCTCGTTCAAGCGCATCGTGCAGTCGATCTCCTACCTGCCGCACTTCTTGTCCGTCGTGATCGTCGTCGGCATGGTGATGCAGCTGCTGTCGCTGCAGGGCACTGTGAACCAGGTCATCGAGGCGATGGGCGGCGAGGCGATCCCGTTCCTGCAGCGCCCCGAGTGGTTCCGGACGATCTACGTCGGATCCGAGGTCTGGCAGACGGTCGGCTGGGGGACCATCCTCTATCTCGCGGCTCTGACGACCATCGACGAGTCGCTGTACGAGGCCGCGCGCATCGATGGCGCGAACCGGATGCAGCAGATCTGGCACGTCACTCTTCCCGGCATCCGGCCGACGATGATCACGCTGCTCATCCTCAACATCGGCGCGTTCCTCAACGTCGGGTTCGAGAAGGTGCTGCTGCTGTACAACCCGCTCACCTACGAGACGGCCGATGTCATCTCGACGTACCTCTACCGAGTCGGCCTCGTGTCGAACAATCTCAGTTACGCCGCCGCGATCGGACTCTTCCAGGCCCTCATCGGTCTCGTCATGGTCCTCGGCGCGAACTTTCTATCCAGGAAGATGGTGGGAACGAGCCTGTGGTGACCATGACAGAGCGGCCGCCGACGCCGCCGAGAACCGTCGGCGTGAGGGACTCGGCCGGGTACCGCGCCTTCACGATCATCAACACGACGCTGCTCGTCGTGGTGTGCCTCACGATGCTCTATCCGTTCGTCACGGTGCTCGCCCAGTCGTTCAGCTCGCCGGGCGCGATCAAAGCGGGTCAGGTGAGCTTCTGGCCTGTCGAGTTCAACGTCGACACCTACGCGGCCGTGATGGGCAACGGCATGTTCTGGCGCAACTACGGCAACACCGTGCTCTACACCGTCGTCGGCACCGCCATCGCGATGGCGCTCACGACCACGTACGCGTACGTGCTGTCGAAGCATCATCTCCGCGGACGCGGAGTGCTCATCGGTGCGGCCGTCTTCACGATGTTCTTCAACGGCGGGCTCGTGCCGAACTATGTGCTGATCTCGTCGCTGGGGATGAAGAACACGATGTGGGCGATCGTGCTGCCCGGTGCGATCTCGGTGTTCAACCTGCTGGTGATGAAGTCGTTCTTCGAGAACCTCCCGCACGAACTCGAGGAGGCCGCCCAGATCGACGGCCTCGGTTGGTTCGGGATCTTCACGCGCATCGTTCTGCCGCTTTCGAAAGCCGTGATCGCGACCATGATCCTCTTCTACTCGGTGGCGTACTGGAACGACTGGTTCGGCGCGTTCCTCTATCTCGACAAGAACGAGCTGTTCCCGGTGACGCTGTTCCTGCGCAACATCATCGCGGGGGCTTCCACCGCGGCGACCGAGAGCGCGGCGGCGGGGGGCAGCGCCGCCGATCTGAATCCCAACATCCAGTCGGTCACGATGATCCTCACGGTGATTCCGATCCTGTGCATCTACCCGTTCGTGCAGCGCTTCTTCGTGTCCGGTGTCATGCTCGGCTCGGTGAAGGGATGACCGTGACCAACCGATTCGTCGATGAGGTCGGCACCGGCCACCTTTCTCGGGCGGCTGCGACCATCTACCGCTGGATGGTCCTGGCGGCCTTCCTCGCCCTGTGCGGTGCGCCGACCGTGCTGGCGTGGGTGGCGCTCGGTCTGACGGAGGGGGCGTCGCCGGTGCTCTACGTGGCTGCACTGCTCGCCGTCGCGCCAGCGCTGTCCGCCGCCCTGTTCGGTCAGCGCGCGTGGGCGGAGGAACCCGATCTCCGCCCCGCGCGTCCGCTGTGGCGCGGACTCGTGCGGAATGCGAAGGACGTGCTCGTCTGGTGGGCCCCGGTGCTCGCCGCCGCGGCCGTCCTCGTCGTGAACGTGCTCGCAGGTGATGCCGCTCCCGGCGGGGCGATCCTGCGGCCGATCGCCGTGGTCCTGCTGGTCGTCCTCCTGCTGTGGGCGGGCCATCTGCTCGTCGTGACGTCGTACTTCGCGTTCCGCACACGCGATGCGATGCGCATCGCCGCGGCCGAGTTCTTCACGCAGTGGCGCACGACCCTGGGCTTCGCGTCGCTGATGTTCGTGGCGGCCACGGTCGTGACACTCGCCTCCGAAGCCGTCCTCCTGCTGTGCGCGTGGGCGTTCGCACTCGTGCTGCGCGTGATCTCCAGGCCTGTCGAAACCGATGTGAAATCGAGGTTCACCCGATGACCGATGCCCTCACCGCTTCCCGCTATCGCCACCGCGAAGCGGATGCCAGCATTCTCGTCCTGGACGCCGACGGGCAGCCGTTGCGCGACCAGGACATCACCGTCGCCCAGGTCCGCCACGCGTTCGGGTTCGGCTGCACCGCTCCGGGAGCACCCGGTCTGGAGCAGGAGTGGCTCGATGTCTTCGACACCGCCACGCTCGCCTTCTACTGGGGGCGATACGAGCCCGAACCAGGGCGACCTGACGTCGCCGCGCTCACGCGCCGTGCCCGTGCGCTCGCCGAGCACGGCGTGCGGCTCAAGGGGCATCCGCTGGTCTGGCACACCGTCAAGGCGCCCTGGGTCGACCGGCTCCCGCTCGACGAGGCCGAGCGTGCGCTTCGTGGGCGGATCCGTCGTGAGGTCGGCGACTTCGCGGGGCTCATCGACTCGTGGGACATCGTCAACGAAGCAGTCATCATGCCCCGCTTCGAGAACGAACCGGACGGTGTGCGCAACGCGATCACGCGCCTGTGCGAGCAATACGGCCAGGTGGAGTTCATCCGGATGGCCGTCGACGAGGCGCGCTCCGTGAATCCCGATGCCGCACTCGTCCTCAACGACTTCGACCTCGGGCCGAAGTACGAGCGGTTGATCGAGCAGGTTCTGGACGCCGGCGTCCGTATCGACGCGATCGGGCTGCAGTCGCACATGCACAAGGGCTACCGCGGTGAGGAGTACGTGCACGAGGTGTGCGAGCGCTTCTCGCGTTTCGGTCTTCCGCTGCACTGGACCGAGACGTCGCTGCTGTCCGGCGACCTCATGCCGAAGCACATCGTCGACCTCAACGACCATGTCGTCGACGAATGGCCGTCGACGCCCGAGGGAGAAGCGCGGCAGGCCGACGAGATCGTCCGGCACTATCGCACTCTCGTCGAGCATCCGGCCGTCGCCGCGGTCACCTACTGGGGCTTCGACGACGCCACGGCGTGGCTGAACGCGCCGAGCGGACTCGTCCGCCGCGACGGCTCGCCGAAACCCGCCTACGACGCACTGCGCGACCTCGTGCGCGGGGAATGGTGGTACGGGGCGGTCGACGCCCGCACCGACGCGGATGGTCGCGTCGCGCTGCGCGCCTTCGCCGGCGATTTCGAGATCTCGGCTCATGAGGGCCGCGCCGTCGTGTCCGTGGGGGCGGGGGACTCGTCCGTCCGGGCTGTTCTGAACGGATGAGGATGCCGAGGAGCCGCGGTGTTTCGCGCGT
This sequence comes from Microbacterium sp. NPDC056234, assembly GCF_042267585.1. Classification (NCBI taxonomy): domain Bacteria; kingdom Bacillati; phylum Actinomycetota; class Actinomycetes; order Micrococcales; family Microbacteriaceae; genus Microbacterium; species Microbacterium sp. NPDC056234. Next base: position 72,122 of record NZ_JBHJTE010000003.1, on the reverse strand, counting down.
AGGATGGGACGCATATTCCGGCGGGGAGAGAGACACAATGCCACGAGGCGGCGCGACGATCGCGACGATCGCGAAAGAAGTCGGCGTCTCGGTACCCACCGTCTCCCGTGTGCTCAACGGTCGCAGTGACGTCGCACCCGCGACGCGACGACGCGTCGAAGAGGCGCTGGCACGCCACGACTACCGCAAGCCGGTCGGAGCGTCCTCGCCGACCAAGGCGGACGGCCTGCTCGACCTCGTCTTCCACGAGTTCGGCAGCGCGTGGGCTCAGGAGATCATCGTCGGCGTCGAGAAGGCCGCCGCACCGCGAGGCGTCGGTGTGGTCCTCAGCGAGCTCGGCGGTTCGCACCGCCCACCGCAGGAGTGGATCGACAGCATCACATCCCGCGGTACCCGCGGCGTGCTGCTCGTGCTCTCGCGTCTCGACGACACGCAGCAGCGCCAGCTCACCGCGCGATCCATTCCCTTCGTCGTGCTCGACACCGACGGCGAGACGCCGGCAGGAGTCCCTACCGTCGGTTCGAACAACTGGAGCGGTGCGCTCTCGGCGACGCGGCATCTGATCGAACTCGGGCATCGCCGCATCGCCGTCATCTCGGGCCCCGAGGCGGTGCTGTGCAGCCGCGCCCGGGTCGACGGCTTCCGCAGCGCCCATGGCGAATCCGATCTCGAGGTCGACCCGTCGCTCGTCAAGTGGGGCACGTTCGAAGTCGCTGCCGGGTATGAGCACGGACTCGACCTCCTCGGCCGACCGGACCGCCCGACCGCGGTGTTCGCCGGCTCGGATTCGCAGGCGCTCGGTCTCATCCGCGCGGCGCATGAACTCGGGCTGCGGGTGCCGGCCGACCTCTCGATCGTCGGGTACGACGATCTGCCGCTGGCATCCTGGCTCGCGCCGTCCCTCACCACTGTGCGCCAGCCGCTCTCCGAGATGGCTGCCCTTGCGACGCAGATGCTCATCACGCTGTCGGACGGCGGAACGCTGGCGTCGCAGAAGGTGGAACTCGGCACCGAGCTGATCGTCCGTGAGTCGACGGCGCCGCCGGCGATGCAGCGATGAGAATCCGAAAACGAATCGAGCGAAGGAGCTGGATATGACGCGTCCGATCACCTTGTTCACGGGACAGTGGGCCGACCTGCCGTTCGAGGAGGTGGCACGGCTCGCGGGGGAGTGGGGCTACGACGGTCTCGAGATCGCCTGCTGGGGCGATCATCTCGACGTCTCCCGCTGGGACGACCAGGAGTACGTCCAAGGCCGGCTCGACATCCTGGCCCGCAACGGGTTGAAGGTGTGGACGATCTCGAATCACCTCGCCGGCCAGGCGGTGTGCGATGACCCGATCGATCAGCGCCACCGAGACGTCCTCAGCGACCGCGTGTGGGGCGACGGCGATCCGGAGGGCGTGCGTCAGCGCGCTGCCGAGGAGATCACGATGACGGCGCGCATGGCGGCGGCGCTCGGTGTGAAGACCGTCGTCGGATTCAGCGGCTCGTCGATCTGGAAGGGTGTGGCGATGTTCCCGCCGGCATCCGACGAGTGGATCGCCGCGGGCTACCAGGACTTCGCCGATCGCTTCCACCCGATTCTCGACGTGTTCGAGGAGGTCGGCGTGCGATTCGCGCTCGAGGTGCACCCGTCCGAGATCGCATACGACTACTGGACCGCCAAGGCGACCCTGGAGGCGATCGGCCACAGAGAGAGCTTCGGCATCAACTTCGACCCGTCGCACTTCATGTGGCAGCAGCTGGACCCGGTGGCGTTCGTACTGGACTTCGCCCCGCACATCTTCCATGTGCATGTGAAGGAGTCGATCACCAACCTGGACGGCCGCAACGGCGTACTCGGTTCGCACCTGCCGTGGGCGAATCCGCGGCGCGGGTGGACGTTCGTGTCGACCGCGCACGGCGAGGTGCCGTGGAACCCGCTGTTCCGTGCGCTCAACGCGATCGGCTACGACGGGCCGACGAGCGTCGAGTGGGAGGATGCCGGGATGGACCGCCTGCACGGCGCGCCCCAGGCGCTCGAGTTCGTGCGCGAGCTGAACGCGATCACGCCCCCGTCCGCGGCGTTCGACGCCGCCTTCTCGAGCAAGGACTGACGCGCACCGGCGGGCCGGGCAGCCCAGGCCCGCCGGTCGTCGTCATCCTCGGAACGCGTCGGCGTTCTCTCGAGCCCACTGCGCGAACGTGCGCCCCGGCTGACCGGTGAGGCGCGTGACCGTGTCCTGGACGATCTGACCGACCTGCGGCGGGTTCTTCGCCAGCTCGACGCCGAAGGCGACGTACTCCTCGCCATAGTCGAGTGAACGCAGCCGCTCCCGTTCCTCGTCCTCGGTGAGATGGATCCACTCGACCGTCTCGCCCAGCGCCGCTCCGATGCGCGCAGCACGCTCGGCCGGCGTCAGCGCCTCAGGCCCGGTCAGATAGTAGACCTGGCCGTCGTGCCCGTCCTGCGTGAGCAGGACGATCGCGACCGCAGCGATGTCATCGGCGTGGATCATCGCGCTCGGCCAGTCGGCGAGGGTTCGGACCCGCCGATGCTGCGCGACCTCCGGAGTCCAATCGAAGGTGTTCGTCATGTACTCGACCGGCGCGAGCTGAGCCCACGGGATGCTTCCCGCGCGCAATGCCGGCTCGAGCGTGCTCTCGAACCAGCCGCCGAGCACGCTGATGCGCCGGACCCCGGATGCCTCGGCCAGGGCCACGAGCTCCGTGCCGTTGTGCAGCGGCGCGCCGGTCGCCCCGTCGAAGGTGATGAAGTGCACTGCCTCGCACCCGTCCATGGCAGCGCGCATGCTGTCGAGGTCGGTCAGGTCGCCCTGTACGGCGACGACGCCCTCGGGGAACTGCGCCTGCTCGGGGTGGCGCGTCAGCGCGCGGACGCTCTCGCCTCGTTCGGCCAGCTGCGCCACGATGCGTCGCCCCACGTTCCCCGTAGCTCCGGTCACCAGAATCGTCATGAGGAGTCCTTTCGTTGGTTGAGGACTTCAGTCTTTCGCGCATTCAGGACACATCCTGTCCGCAATGAAAATCGGCCTCAGATGATCTCGACCGCACGTCCGTGACCGGTCACAACCATGGCAGGATCGGACCCATGACTCTCGCGCCTGCCCGTCTCGAAGATGTGACCGTTCAGGATCCGTACCTGCGCAATGCCGCCGACCGGACGCTCGGGTACGTCCTGAGCCTGGACCCCGAGCGGCTGCTGTTCTCCTTCTACCGTCTCGCCGGTCTGCCGCCGACGACGGCCGAGGGCTACGGCGGCTGGGAGCGCGAAGAAGGGACCCGCTTCCAGGGGCACTTCTTCGGACACGTCATCTCCGCGCTGGCGCAGGCATACGCCTCGAGCGAGGATGTCGAGACCCGCGACGAGATCCTCGATCGTCTCGGAGCGGCCGTCCTCGGCCTCGATCGATGCCAGCAGGCCTATGCCGCAGCCCACCCGGATGCCGTCGGCTACGTCTCCCCGTTCCCGCCTGAGCTGCTGCCCAGCGGCGGAGACGGGCTGCTCGTGCCGTTCTACAACCTGCACAAGGTGCTCGCCGGACTGCTCGACGCCCACCGCTACGCTCCGGCCCGGATCGGCGACGTCGCGCTGCGCGTCGCGAGCGGTTTCGGCACCTGGGTCGAGACGTACGCCACGTCGCTGGAAGACCCGACCCTCATCCTCGACACAGAGTACGGCGGGATGAACGAGGCTCTCTACCGGCTTCATGCGATCACCGGGGATCCGGTTCATCGCCGCGCGGCCGAGCGGTTCGACGCGACGGAACTGTTCCGTCGGCTCGCAGCCGGCGACGACGTGCTGGCCGGACGGCACGCGAACACGACCATCCCGAAGCTGGTCGGCGCGCTCAAGCGATACACCGTCCTGGCCGCCGATGACCTGAACGACGTCGAGCGCGCGCAGCTCGACATGCACCGCGCCGCCGCCGAGAACTTCTGGCGGATCGTCGTCGACGACCACACCTACGCCAACGGCGCGAACAGCCAGTCCGAGCATTTCCACGCCGCCGGCACCCTGTTCGAACGCGCCAACAACGGCGCCGTCACGGGGTACGGCGAGAACTCCACGGCCGAGGGCTGCAACGAGTACAACATGCTCAAGCTCAGTCGCGCGCTGTTCGCGCTGACGGGCGAGGTCCGTTATGCGGATTACGACGAGGTCGCGTTCGTCAACAGCATCCTGGCGTCCCAGAATCCGGAGACGGGCATGGTGACGTACTTCCAGCCGCAGCGTGCCGGCTACGCGAAGGTGTTCGGTGAGCCGTACGACCAGTTCTGGTGCGACCACGGCACCGGTATCGAGAGCTTCACCAAGCTGGGCGATGGCATCTATGCATTCGCGGAGGACGCCGTCGTCGTCAATCAGTTCCGCTCGAGCGAGCTGCGCTGGCTCGAGCGCAACCTTCGCCTCACGCAGGTGGCCGATGTGCCGCGTGCGGAGTCGGTGCGCGTGCGGATCGACCGTCTCGACGAGGCGGGTCCGTCGGCGCAGGTGATGCTGCGCCTGCGTGTGCCGTCCTGGATCGCCGATGCGCCGACGCTGAAGGTCAACGGTCGACTCACCCCGGCAGAGGCCGAGAACGGGTACCTCGCCGTCGCGGTGTCGGCGGGCGATGAGGTCGAGTACACGCTGCCGGCCGCGGTGCGCATCTCGGACGGGACGGAGAACGAGAACTGGGTCGCCTTCGCGTACGGGCCGGTGCTGCTCGCGACCGCACTCAGTCGCGAGAACGTCGATGCGAGCTACACCGCCGGCGTGCTGGTGCAGATGGGCGTCGCGGATCCCTCGCTCACGGGCGAGGTCGTCGTCGAAGACCCCGCCGACTGGAAGCGCTCGATCACCGAGAACCTCGTGCGTCTCCCCGACGGACCGGGGGCGACCGGCGCCTCGACCATGCGCTTCGCCCTGCGCAATACCGACGAGACGTCGGCCGCCCTCATCTGGGAGCCGTACTTCAGCCTCCACGGCGTCCGATACGCCACCTACGTGACGCTGGTGGAGCGCGGAGCCCGCGGAGCCGAATCGGATGCCGCGGCGACCGGCTCCGCCGTGATCGACGCCCTGACCTCCTTCGACAACAACAACTCGGAGGCGGACAAGAATCACCGTTTCCACCGCTCGTCCGTGGGCGTCCGGGACGGCGCGCAGTACCGGGAGGCGGCCGCCGGGACGGACGCGTTCTTCGAGTACGACCTGATCGTCGACCCGACCGCCGCGAGCAATCGGCTCGGCATCCGGTACAGCGGTCAGGATGCCGGCCGCACCTTCGACGTGCTGCTGAACGGGGTGCTGTGGCGGAGGGAGACCGTCGAGGACCCGCGCGGCGACGGCACGCTGTACGAGCGGATCGACGAGGTCCCTCGGGAGCTCCTCGCGGCCGGCGGCTTCAAACGCGACCAGCACGGCGGGTTCGCCCTGGATGCCGACGGACACCGCATCCCGACCGTCACCGTTCGGTTCCAGAGCGCCGGCACGTCACCGGTCGGCGGCGTCTTCGGGGTCTGGACGGAGCGTCTCCTCGCTCGCTGAGCGCCCGAGGCTCAGGCGACCGCGCGCAGACCCTCGACGAGCGGAGTCGTCGGGCGGCCGATCAGGCGCGCGAGCGTCCCGTCGGTCTCGGCCAGGGCGCCATCGCGGATGCCGGCATCCAACGCCGTGACGAAGCCGATCGTGCCGGCATCCAACCCGGCGTTCTCGAGCGCCGAAGCGTGCTCCTCGGTCGACAGGGCGCGGTACTCGACGGGGCGTCCCGAGACTTCCGCGATGGCGGAGGCGAGGTCCGCGTAGTTCCACGCGACATCGCCACCGAGCTCGTACACCTCGCCGAGGTGGCCGTCCTCGAGCAGCGCGACGGCCGCGGCATCCGCGAAGTCCGCCCGGCTCGCCGCAGCGACCCGTCCGTCGCCGACGCTCGCGACGAGCACTCCGGTCGCGGCGGCCTGTGCCAGGTCACCGGCGTAGTTCTCGATGTACCAGTTGTTGCGCAGGATCACGGCGGGCACACCCGATGCGGCGATGAGCTCCTCGGTCGCCTTGTGCTCGGGGGCGAGGACGAGGTCGCTCGTGGTCGCCTTCGGCGCGCTGGTGTAGACGAGCTTCGCGACGCCGGCATCCTTCGCGGCGTCGATGACGGCCTTGTGCTGGTCGACGCGTCGGCCGACCTCGGAACCGGAGATGAGCAGCACGGCGTCGACGCCGGCGACGGCAGCGGTGACGGTGTCAGGACGGTCGTAGTCGAGTTCGGTGACGCGCACGCCGAGGTCCGCGAAGGCCGAGGCCTTCGCGGTGTCGCGCGCACCGGCGACGATCGACGCAGGATCGGCGCCGCGGGCGATGAGGCTGTCGATGACGAGACGACCGAGGTTTCCGGTGGAGGCGGTGACGAGGATGGTCATGAGGTGTCCTTTCGTGATGACCCTCTGCACAACTCACCCGTGGCCCGGAGCCTTCCCGATCGCGGGTACCCACTTTGAAGTAAGGTACCCACATGACGGTTAGTTTTGCGCAGATCAGGGCGGCAACACCCGGTGTCTTCGAAGAGGGATGCGGCACGCGGGTCGTCCTCGACCACGTCATGAGCAAGTGGGGCGTCCTCGTGCTGTCCGCCCTCTCCGATGGGACGCTGCGGTGGGGCGAGCTGCGGCGCACCGTTGTGGGCATCAGCGAGAAGATGCTCGGTTCGACTCTGCGCACGCTCACCGAGGACGGACTCGTGCATCGCGAATCGCTGCCGACCGTGCCGCCGCACGTCGAGTACAGCCTCACTCCGCTCGGGCGCGACCTGATGGAGCGGATGCTGCCGCTGGTCGAGTGGGTGGCCGAGAACTCGGATCGGATGCTCGGGCGGTCCTGAACGGGTGGTCGACCGTTGACTCGGGTCTGCGCATTACGCGTCATTACCGTGCGAATCGGCTTCAGCATCGCCACGTGATTCACTCGCTCTCGTGATTGATTCCCGTGCGAAGAGCAAGTTCCTGTCCGTCCTCGGCATCCTGGCAGCCGGTGCGCTGACGCTGTCGATGTCGGCGTGCGCCGGATCATCCGATCCCGCAGGCGGCGGCGACGCGGACAGCAGCACGATCGTCATCGGCGCCGACGACGGCACCGAGGCGCACTGGACGATCCTCAAGGACAAGCTGGCCGACGAGGGCATCACGCTCGAGGTGCGGACCATCAACGACGGCGTGCAGCTGAACCAGGGCGTGCAGGACGGCGAGCTGGACGTCAACCTCTTCCAGCACCTGATCTTCCTGTCCGAGTTCAACGTCAACAGCGAAGGAACGCTCGTGCCGGTCGGCGCGACCGCCCTCTATCCGCTGGCGCTCTACTCCGAGGAGTACTCGAGCATCGAAGAGCTCCCCGATGGGGCGACGGTCGCCGTGCCGAACAACCCCACCAACCTCGCTCGTGCCCTGCTGAACCTGCAGAAGGCCGGTCTGCTCGAGCTGAAGGACGGCGGCAACAGCCTGTCCGGTCCCGAGGACATCGTCGAAGGCGCCGTCGAAGTGCTCCCTGTCGACACGAACCAGACCGTCGCCGCGCTCAAGGACGGCAGCGCGCAGGCCGCCGTCGTGAACAACACCCAGGCGCAGAAGGGTGGTCTCGGCGACGACCTGATCATCTTCAAGGAGGACCTCGACGACCCGGAGCTCGCGCCGTACATCAACGCGTTCGTGGTCCGCGAGGATCAGGCCGACGACCCGCGGTGGGCAAAGCTCGTCGAGGCGTACCACAGCCCCGAGGTCGAGGAAGCGGTGACCGAGCTGAACCAGGGCAACCTGCAGTTCAAGGGCGACTGGTCCGCCGAGGACCTGCAGGCCGAGCTGACGTCGCTCGAGGACCAGCTGCGAGCGACCGACGAGTGACGTCGCAGACGGGCGTCTCCGAGCGGCTTCGACGCAAGAGCGGCAGCATCCGATGAGCATCATCACGTTCGACCATGTCTCCAAGGCGTTCCCCGGGACGCGCAAGGGAGCACCCGTCGCGGCGCTCGATGACGTCGACCTCGAGATCCAGCCCGGATCCATCGTCGGCGTCATCGGGTACTCCGGCGCCGGAAAATCCACCCTCGTCCGCCTGATCAACGGGCTGGAGAAGCCGTCGTCGGGTGCGGTGACGGTGCTGGGCACCGACGTCGGCACCGCGTCGGCGAACGAACTGCGCTCGCTGCGCGGACGCATCGGCATGATCTTCCAGCAGTTCAATCTGTTCACATCGCGCACCGTTCGCGGGAACGTGGCGTACCCGCTCAAGGTCGCCGGCTGGAAGAAAGCCGACATCGGCCCTCGCGTGACCGAGCTGCTGGACTTCGTGGGCATCGGCGACAAGGCCGACCGGTATCCGCGCGCGCTGTCGGGTGGACAGAAGCAGCGTGTCGGCATCGCCAGAGCGATCGCCGCGAACCCTGAGCTGCTGCTGGCGGACGAGGCCACGAGCGCACTGGACCCTCAGACCACCGGTGAGGTGCTCGCACTGCTCAAGGAGATCAATCGTCGCCTCGGGATCACGATCGTCGTCATCACGCACCAGATCTCGGTCGTGCACGAGCTGTGCGATCAGGTCGTCGTGATGGACGGTGGCAGAGTCGTCGACAGCGGTGACACCTATCGGGTCTTCGCGCACCCACGAGCGGTGCTGACCGAGCGCTTCGTCGCGGCCGTCACGCAGGGCGTGCCCACCGGCGACACCCTCGCCGCGCTGCGCACCGGCGGCGGCCGTCTCATCAGCGTCGACGTCAACGAGTTCACGAGCGAGGACATCGCCGCCGTGTTCGAGGAGCACGGCGTGCGGCACACCGTCGTCTTCGGCGGGGTCACGGACATCCAGGGCCGCCAGCTGGGCACGCTCACGTACCGCCTGCAGGCCGATGCGGCGGCGGTCGAGGCCGCGGCATCCGAACTCGCCACGCGGACGCGGGCGGAACTGCTCGCCGACACCGCGAAGACCGGGACGGAGGCGGCATCATGATCGGCATCCGCACGGCGACCGACTGGACGAGCCTGACGCCTGTGCTCCTGCAGTCGATCCAGGAGACGGTCTACATGGTCGTCGTGACCATGCTGATCGGCGGTGCGGCCGGCCTGCTCATCGGCGCCCTGCTCTACGCCACGCGGCCGGGCAACCTGTTCGCGAATCGTGCGGTCTTCACGGTCCTCAACTTCGTGATCAATGTCATCCGGCCGATTCCCTTCATCATCTTCCTCACGGCGGTCGGGCCGGTGACGAAGCTCATCGCCGGCACGACCCTCGGCACGGAGGCGGCGATCGTCCCGATGACGATCATGGCCGCCGTCGTGATCGGACGCGTCGTCGAGCAGAATCTCGTGGCGGTGGACCCCGGCGTCGTGGAGGCGGCGCTGGCGATCGGCGCCAAGCGTTTCGCGATCCTGTTCGGCCTCGTGATCCCTGAGGCGCTCGCGCCGCTGATCCTCGGCTACACCTTCATGTTCATCGCCGTGGTGGACATGTCCGCGATGGCCGGGTACATCGGCGGCGGAGGACTCGGAAACTTCGCGATCATCTACGGCTACCAGCAGTTCAACCAGGAAGCCACCTGGGTGACCGTCGCGATCATCATCGTCATCGTGCAGGTCGGACAGCTCTTCGGCAACTGGCTGGCGCAGCGCGTTCTGCGCCGATAGCGCGGGTCGCGGCTCCGTCGTGCGTACGGCGCCCCGGCTAGGCTGGTGGGGTGAGAATCCGCCTCGACATCGCCTACGACGGCACGCATTTCCGGGGGTGGGCCAGGCAGCCGGAGCATCGCACCGTTCAGGGGACGCTCGAGGCGGCGCTGGGGCGCATCGTCGGCTCGGACGTGCAGTTCGTGGTCGCCGGCCGCACGGATGCCGGGGTGCACGCCCGCGGGCAGGTCGCGCACGTCGATCTGGACGAGACGCAGTGGGCGCGCATCGTGACCCGTCATGGGCGAGCAGCGCACGATCCGGCGGGGTCGATCGCCGGCCGCATGCGCGGAGTCCTCGGCGCCTATCCCGATGCCACCGTCGCCTCGTCCTCGATCGCGCCTGACGGTTTCGACGCACGCTTCTCCGCCGTCTGGCGCCGCTATCGCTACCGTCTTGCCGACGACGTCTCCGGCTTCGACCCGCTGCGCAGGAACGACACCGCCAGCACGCGGGGGATTCTCGACGTCGAGGCGATGGATGCCGCTGCGCAGACGCTCATCGGACTCCACGACTTCGCCGCGTACTGCAAGGCGCGACCGGAGGCGACGACCATCCGGACTCTTCTCGATTACCGCTGGCGGCGCGATGAGGAGGCCGTCCTCGTCGCCGAGGTCAGGGCGGATGCGTTCTGTCACAGCATGGTCAGGGCGCTCGTTGGCGCATGCGCAGCCGTGGGGGAGGGGCGTCTGGACCCGGCGGATCTCGTCGTGCTGCGCGACGCACGCGTACGCACCAGCGAATTCAAGGTGCTCGCCGCCCGCGGGCTCACCCTGACCGAGGTCGGCTATCCCGCCGACGACCTGCTCGCGACGCGCGCCGAACAGACCAGAGCACGGCGGGACCGTGGCGGATCAGGGCACGGAGCGCCGGTCGACGACGAGTGACACCGCCGTTCGGCATCCGTACCCCGGTTCGCTACCTCGCACACAGCCGCAGGGTCTAGCGTGAGAGGAGATGAAGGTGATCTCCTACAACTTGCGCAAGCATCGGGCGGCCGGTGAACTCGATGCGCTCGTCGACGAGCACGGCGCAGACGTGCTCTGCCTGCAGGAATGCGATGTGTCCGCCCTCCCCGATCGCGTCGGCGACCTGGTGCTGGCACAGGCGACCCAGGGCAATCGCCTGGGGCTCGCTGTCTACTACCGCGAGAACACCTTCCGGTTGCACTCGCTGCGCGCCATCGAACTCAAGAAGTCGTTGCACGATCGGATGCTGAAGCCTGCCCACGAACGCGTCATGGGCGTGCGGCTGTACGACATCGACGACGGGCGCGAGATGATCGTCGCGTCGTTCCACGCAGCGCCGCTGACCGCTCTCAACTCGCTGCGCCGCAACCAGATCCGCAGCGCGCTGACCGAGCTGGAGCGTTTCGGCCCGGGGATCCCGATCCTCATGGTCGGCGACTACAACTATCCGGTGTTCAAGGAGAACCTCGGGCAGACCGTGCGCGACCACGGGTACACCCTGACGCTGTCCGACGAGCGCACCTACACGCGCTATCGCGTGTTCAAGGGGCACTACGACTTCGCCACCTCTGAGGGTTTCGACATCGAGAGCATCCGGACGCTCCCGCAGCGCGCGAGCGATCACCGCCCGATCCTCATCACCGCGCGCCTGGAGTAGGCGCTGTCGGTTTGGGAATCGGTCTCGGATGCCGTAGGCTAACCCTTTGGTGCCTTACTGCGGCACCGCGAACGTGAGCCCTCCACTGGCGTGTTCCCCGTCTTCGACAGCGGAACCACCCCGGAGTGGGATTCACGAACTCCTCCGTTCGAACAAGAAAGCAGCACTATCGTGACGCGCACATACACCCCGAAGGCCGGGCAGATCCAGCGTGACTGGGTCGTCATCGACGCCACCGACGTCGTTCTCGGTCGCCTCGCCTCGCACGCCGCAGCGCTCCTGCGCGGCAAGCACAAGCCGACCTTCGCGAACCACCTCGACTCGGGTGACTTCGTCATCATCGTGAACGCCGACAAGGTCGCGCTCACCGGTCAGAAGCTTCAGAAGAAGATGGCTTACCGCCACTCCGGCTACCCGGGCGGCCTGAAGAAGGTCTCCTACGAAGAGCTGCTGGAGAAGAACCCCGTCCGCGCCGTCGAGAAGGCCATCCGCGGGATGCTCCCGAAGAACAGCCTCGGCCGCCAGCAGCTGGGCAAGCTGAAGGTCTACGTGGGCGCAGAGCACCCGCACGCCGCTCAGCAGCCCCAGACGTACACCCTCGACCAGGTCGCCCAGTAAGCGCCGCAACGACTAAGGACATACTCGTGGCTGACATCCAGGACTCCACCGAATTCCCGCAGAACTTCTCGACCGCTACGCCTGAGACCGAAGCAGCAGCGGAGACGGCTCCCCGTCCCGTGCTGAGCGTTCCCGGCGCCGCTGTCGGCCGTCGCAAGCAGGCCATCGCCCGCGTGCGCCTCGTCCCCGGCTCGGGCACGATCACGGTCAACGGCCGCACGCTCGAGGACTACTTCCCGAACAAGCTGCACCAGCAGCTGATCAACGACCCGTTCACCGTGCTGAACCTGCAGGGTGCTTACGACGTCATCGCCCGCATCTCGGGTGGCGGCGACTCCGGCCAGGCCGGTGCGCTGCGCCTCGGCATCGCTCGTGCGCTGAACGGCATCGACGTCGAGAACAACCGTCCGACCCTGAAGAAGGCCGGCTTCCTCTCGCGTGACGCCCGCGTCATCGAGCGCAAGAAGGCTGGTCTCAAGAAGGCCCGCAAGGCGCCTCAGTACTCCAAGCGTTAAGCCCGACAGCCCTTCATGGCACTGTTCGGCACGGACGGCGTGCGAGGTCTTGCCAATGGCATCCTCACCGCCGACCTGGCGCTCTCCCTGGCCCAGGCGACTGCAGTCGTCCTGGGCCAGGGCCGTACTGCCGAGGCGCGCAAGGCGCAGGGGAAGCGGCTCACCGCCGTCGTCGCCCGCGATCCGCGCGTCTCCGGTGAGTTCCTGGCCGCTGCGGTCTCCGCAGGCCTCGCCTCCTCCGGCGTCGACGTGCTCGACGCGGGAGTGATCCCCACACCGGCTCTGGCGTTCCTCGTCGCCGACCGCGATGCCGACTTCGGCGTCATGGTCTCGGCGTCGCACAATCCTGCACCGGACAACGGCATCAAGATCTTCGCCCGTGGCGGCGTGAAGCTGCCCGACGTCGTCGAGCAGCGGATCGAATCCGCCATGTCCGGTGAGAAGCTGCTTCCCACTGGCGCATCCGTCGGCCGCATCCAGCGCTTCTCGGATGCCGAGGACCGCTATGTCGTGCACCTGCTCGGCTCGCTGCCGAATCGTCTCGAGGGCCTTCATGTCGTCCTCGACTGCGCGAACGGCGCAGCCGCCGGCGTCTCGCCGGAGACGTTCAGGGATGCCGGGGCAGAGGTCACCGTGATCGGTGCCGACCCCGACGGCATGAACATCAACGACGGCGTAGGGTCGACGCATCTCGATCAGCTCGCCGAGGCCGTCGTGCGACTCGGCGCGGATGTCGGCATCGCCCACGACGGCGATGCGGACCGCTGTCTCGCGGTGGACGCCGACGGCAACGCGATCGACGGCGACCAGATCATGGCCATCCTCGCGATCGCCATGAAGGACCGAGGACACCTCGCCGAGGACACGCTCGTCGCGACCGTCATGAGCAACCTCGGCCTGCACATCGCGATGCGCGAGCACGGCATCACCGTGCGGCAGACGGCGGTCGGCGACCGCTACGTCCTCGAGGACATGAACGCGAACGGCTACGCCCTCGGCGGCGAGCAGTCCGGTCACGTCATCATGAGCGAATTCGCGACGACGGGCGACGGCCTGCTGACCGGGCTGCACCTGGTGGCCGAGATGGCGCGCCAGAAGAAGACGCTCGCCGAGCTCGCGAGCGTGATGACGGTGTATCCGCAGGTGCTCACGAACGTCCGCGACGTCGACAAGGACCGCGTGGCCGACGACGAGGGCGTGCAGGACGCCGTCCGCGCCGTCGAGAAGGCCCTCGGAAGCACCGGGCGCGTTCTGCTGCGCAAGTCGGGCACCGAAGCGCTCGTGCGCGTCATGGTGGAGGCGGCGGACGCCGAATCCGCGCAGGCGTACGCGCAGCAGCTGGCTGACGTCGTGAAGGACCGTCTGGCCCTCTGAGCCGCAGAGCGGCGCCGGCTCACGTGCCGGTGCCGCTCCAGCTCATCGACTCGATGTAGCGCACCAGGACGCCCTCGCGCAGCGCCCACGGCGACACCTCGAGCTCTTTCACGTTCAGCATCCGCATCGCGGTGTGCAGCGCGACCGCTGCGGCGACGATCTGGAACGTGCGATCCGGTGTGATGCCCGGCAGCTCCTGTCGGGCGGATGCGGGCAGGCGCGCGAGGCGGGGGATCCACGACCCGAGCTCTTCGCGCGGCAGGAGCATGCGGTCGATTCCCGACCATCCGGGCACGGGGTAGCCGACCAGACGCGCCAGCGAGCGGATCGCCTTCGACGAGCCGACCACGTGGTCCGGGCGGGGGAGCGCGGTGAACGTCGGCATCACCTCCGACAGGACCGAGACGGCGTGGGCACGCAGACGCTCGACGGCGTCCTCACCCGGCGGATCCTCCGGCAGGAACTCCACCGTCGTACGGCCGGCTCCGAGCGGGACGGATGCCGCGGCATCCGGGATCTCGTCAGAGCCCGCGGCGATCTCCAGCGACCCGCCACCGATGTCGAGGAGCAGCAGTTGCCCCGCCGACCAGCCGAACCAGCGCCGCACGGCGAGGAACGTGAGCTCTGCTTCGGTCTCGCCGTCGAGCACCTGCAACGGCTGGCCGAGCGCCGCCTCGATGCGGGCGATGACCTCGGCGCCGTTCGTCGCCTCGCGGACCGCGCTCGTCGCGGTGGCGAGCAGGGCGTCGACGTTCTCCGAAGCGGCGACGGTCCGTGCGCGCGTGACGGCATCCTCGAGAGCGCGCACGCCCTCCTCCGAGATCGAGCCGTCCGGCGTGAGATGGCGCATGAGGCGCAGGACCGTCCTGTCGCTCGTCGTCGCCAGCGGCCGCCCTCCGGGGCGGACATCGGCGGCGAGCAGATGGACGGTGTTCGACCCGATGTCGATGACTCCCAAGCGCACGGGGAAAGCGTACCCGCGCGCGGGCCCAGCCGTGACGGTGATTACACGCGCTCTGCGAGCCAGCGCGCCTGCCGCACCCACTGCGCGATCTGACCGCCCTCATGGCCGTTGAACAGGTACGGCTCGATCTCGGCATCCTTCGAGGCCAGGTGGTTGTACGCGGCGTACACGCTCGAGGGCAGCACGATGCCGTCCATGAGCGCGGCGGAGAACAGGGCCGGCTGGTGGATGCGGCGCGCGAAGTTCACACCATCGAAGTACGACAGCGTTTCGAAGACCTGATCCACGCGGCTCCTGTGCACGGCGAGGTATCGCTCGATCTCGGCGTAGGGGTGATCGGGGGTCCGCTCGACGGATCGACGGAAATGGCACAGGAACGGCACGTCGGGCATCACGGCGAAGACGTCGGGGTGCAGTGCGCCCGCGGCGATCGAGATGCCGCCGCCCTGGCTGGCGCCGGTCACGCTGACGCGATCCCGGCGCACGAAGGGCAGCTCGCGGACGGTGTCGATCGCCCGCACCGCATCCGTGAACACCCGGCGGTAGTAGTAGGTCTCCGGCGCTTCGATCCCGCGGGTCATGAAGCCGCTCGACGCGGACGCCGAGCCGTGCGGGTCAGGAGTGTCGCCGCCGCTGCCCCAGTTCGATCCCTGGCCGCGCGTGTCCATCAGCACATGGACGTATCCGGATGCCGCCCACTGCAGGCGCTCACCGGGGATGCCGCGGCCCCCGCCGTAGCCGATGTACTCGACGATCGCAGGCAGCGGCTCATGGGTGTGCGGACGCGTGACCCATGCGCGGATGGGATCGCCGCCGAACCCGTCGAACGTCAGGTCCTCCACGATCAGCCGGGTCACCGGAGTATCCGCCGGGACGAGCGTCGGCGGCGTCGCCGCAGCGCGAGCCTCCTCGATCGTGCGCTGCCAGAAGGCATCGAAATCAGCGGGCTCCGCCACGTCGGGGCGGAAGGTCTCGAGCTCCTCGAGGGAGAGATCAGTCAGTGCCACCCGCATCACGGTAGCGGACGTCCGCCGCACGTGTCGAAGCGTTTCCCCGCCTCGCTTGCGCAGAGCCGAGGAAAGGCCTATGGTTTGTGTCGAAGCGTTTCGATGGAGATTCGACACTCGGGTTCGATCGCATGCGAGACGAGATCCGACAGCGAGTGGAGACATCGATGGTGACGCGACGTGAGAGCGCTCTCAATCGTTACGCGGGTGTGACGCCGCCCGCATTGACGGATACGCGACCGTCGTGGTTAATTCAATCGAAGCGATTCGACAACTCCGCGGGCGAGGACGCCCCCGACGCGCAAGGCATGGCACGATGACGACCACGACCCTGACCGAGACCATGGTCACGCAGCTCGACCACGTCGAGAACCCGTCGCGCAGACGACGCCGGCGCCGCGACAGGCAGCAGGCGGGCGGGCGCAAGTCCTACGGCATGTTCCTCGTCATCCTGCCGTTCATCGTCCTGGCCTTCCTGTTCTCCTACTTCCCGCTGTACGGCTGGATCTACTCGCTGTACGACTACAAGCCGGCCCTCGGCCTCTCCGGAAGCGAGTTCGTCGGCCTGCAGTGGTTCCAGATGCTCGTGAGCTCGCCGACGCAGGTCGCGCAGATCACGCAGGTCATGGCGAACACCCTCGCGATCAGCTTCCTCGGCATCGCCACCAGCGTTCTGCCGCTGGCCTTCGCGATCTTCCTCAACGAGATCAGGGCGCCGTGGTTCCGCAACGCGGTGCAGACGCTGACCACGCTGCCCAACTTCATCTCCTGGGTGCTGGTCTACATGATCGCGTTCTCGTTGTTCTCCAGCTCCGGGCTGGTGAACAACGTCCTGGGTGACTGGGGGATCATCACCGCCCCGATCAAGTTCCTCGACACCGACCAGAACGTCTGGCTCACCATGACGCTCTGGAGCATCTGGAAGGGTCTGGGCTGGGGTGCGATCATCTACCTCGCCGCGATCGCCGGCATCGACCAGTCGCTGTACGAGTCGGCCGAGATCGACGGCGCCGGGCGCTTCCAGAAGATGTGGTACATCACGATCCCGCAGCTGATGCCGACGTACCTCGTGCTGCTGCTGCTGTCGATCGCGAATCTGCTGAACAACGGGATGGAGCAGTACTACGTGTTCCAGAACGCGTTCAACAAGGAGTGGATCCAGGTGCTCGACCTGTACGTCTACAACATCGGCATGACGGGAAACAGTCTGTCGATGGCCACGGCGATCGGGATGCTGAAGAGCATCGTCTCGGTCATCCTCCTGTTCACCGTCAACGCCATCGCCAAGCGCGTGCGCGGCGAATCGATCGTCTGAGAGGCGCGCCATGACCGCTCTGACCGCACCCCCCAAGCGTCCTGTCCGCCCGACCAGGCCGCACAACCGCAAGCCGGAACCCGAACGCCACGGCGGCGACGTGATGTTCGCGATCATCAACTACACCGTCTTCGCATTGCTCGTCGTGCTGTGCGCCTACCCGTTCTACTACCTGATCATCAACTCGATCAGCGCGAACGACGTCTCGGCGCTCGGCGACGTCCGACTCTGGCCGATCGATGTGCACCTCGACAACTACAAAGAGGTGTTCAAGCTCAACGGGCTGCCGCTGGCCGCGGTCGTGAGCATCGCCCGCACGGTGATCGGAACGGTGTTCACCGTTCTGGCATCCGCTTTCCTCGGCTTCATGTTCACGCAGAAGAAGATGTGGGCCCGTCAGTTCTGGTACCGCTTCATCATCATCACGATGTACTTCAGCGCCGGTCTCATCCCGGTCTTCATCATCATGAAGAACCTCGGCCTGACCAACAACTTCTGGGTGTACGTGCTGCCCTTCATCGTGCAGCCGTTCTTCATCATCCTCGTGAAGACCTTCGTCGAGTCGATGCCGGAGTCGCTGCAGGAGGCCGCGGAGCTGGACGGCGCGAACATCGTGCAGATCTTCTTCCGGGTCTACCTGCCGAACATGACACCGATCCTCGCGACCGTCGCCATCTTCTCCGCCGTGGCGCAGTGGAACAGCTTCCAGGACACCCTGATCTACATCACCGATCAGAGTCTGTACACGCTGCAGTACCTGCTCTACATGTTCATCAACCAGGCATCCAGCCTCGCCCAGGCCGCGCAGAACGCCGGTGGCGACCTCTCGGGCATCGTCTCAGCCGCGACGTCCCAGACGCCGACGTCCATCCGGATGACCGTGTCCGTGATCGTCGTCCTGCCGATCATCTTCATCTACCCCCTGTTCCAGCGCTTCTTCGTGAAGGGCATCATGCTGGGCGCCGTCAAGGGCTGACGGCGACGCCCCGATAGTCGCGCACACCCAAGAAAGGAAAGCAATGAAGCTGAAGAGGAAAGCCGCGCTCGGAGTGGTCGCACTCCTGGCGGTCGGGTCCCTGGCCGCGTGCAGCGGTGACCCGGCCGAGACCGAGGAGTCGCAGGTCGACGCCTTCCCGACCGAGTGGGAGGAGGAGATCACGATCGACGTGTTCGACGGCCTCGCCAACTACATGGGCATCCAGGAAGGGTGGTTCGGCGAGCTGGTCAAAGAGAAGTTCAACATGAAGCTGAACATCATCGCGCCGAACGTCGCCGGTGGCGGCGACACTCTCTACAACACCCGCGTGTCCGCCGGAGACCTCGGCGACCTCATCATCACGGACAAGGGCAAGCGCCTCGACGAGCTGGTCGAGGGCGGGCTCGTGATGGACACCGCGAAGTACTACCCGGCGATGCAGAACCTGGAGCGGTTCGACAAGGCCGTCGACAAGCTCAACGACGGCAAGGACGGCATCTACGGCTATCCGACCTCCGTCTCCAGCATCCAGCCGACGCAGCCCAGCGAGGGACTCGAGCCGACCTTCGGCGCCTACCTGCGCTGGGACCTCTACTCCCAGCTCGGCTACCCCGAGATCGGAACGCTGGAAGACCTGCTCCCGGTTCTGAAGGACATGCAGGACCTGCAGCCGACCGCGCCCAACGGCAAGAAGGTGTACGCGCTGTCGCTGTTCAAGGACTGGGACGGCAACATGATGAACAACGCCAAGCAGCCGATCACGTACTACGGCTACGACGAGCTCGGCTTCGCGCTCGCCAAGGCGGACGGCTCCGACTATCAGGGCATCCTCGACGACGACGGCGAGTACCACCGGGTGCTGGAGTTCTACAACGAGGCCTACCGCATGGGTCTGGTCGACCCGGAGTCGACCACGCAGAACTACGACACGCTGTGGTCGAAGTTCCAGAACGGTCAGGTGCTGTACTCGTGGTGGCCGTGGCTCGGCCAGTCCGCGTACAACACCGACGAGAACATGAAGGCCGGCACCGGCTTCATGCTGGTGCCGATCGAGGACCAGACGATCTTCTCGTACGGCGCCGAGGCGTACGGCGGCAAGCAGGTCTTCTCGATCGGCTCGCAGGCGGAGGACCCCGAGCGCATCGCGGCCTTCATCGACTGGCTGTACTCGACCGAGGGCACGTACACGAACAACAGCCAGACGCAGGGCGCAGCCGGCCCTGAAGGCCTGACCTGGGAGATGGGCGACGACGGACAGCCGACGCTGACCGAATTCGGCCAGGAGGTCTTCCTCACCGGTGACGCGACGGTGCCGGAGGAATGGGGCGGCGGCAGCTACATCGACGGCACGTCGACCCTGAACGTCAGCGCAGTGCTCCCGAACGACATCGACGAGAACACCGGGCTGCAGTACAACTACCAGTTCTGGCCGCACTACCAGGAGCTCACCCAGAACGACCTCAAGGCCGACTGGACCTCGCACATGGACGACGCGACGTCGACCATGGAGTACCTGAAGGCGAACGACGAGCTGCTCGTCGCCCCGGGTGCCAGCTACACGGCGCCGGCCGACGACTCGCAGACCGAGACCCTGCGCAACCAGGTCAAGGCGCTCGTCGTGCAGTACTCATGGCAGGCGACGTTCGCCGAGAGCGAGGCGGACTTCGACAAGCTGTGGTCCGAGCTGCAGGAGACCGCGAAGGGGCTCGGCTACGACGACGTCCTCGAGGTCGACCTCGATCGAGCCAAGGAGCAGAACGACGCTCGCGTCGCCGTGGCGGAGGAGTTCGCGGAGTAAGGACGCGCGTGTGCAAAGGGGGTCCGGCTTCGGCCGGGCCCCCTTTCGTGTGCGCGGGGCGGGGGAGGGGACGCGTGCGGTCGACTCCGGGCGGCGGACGCGGTGATCGGTGACACCTCGAAGTGGTGCGGGTGGGCTGCGGTCACCGCGCGAGCAGTGCGGTGCGCACCGCGGTGCGCCGTGCGTCAGGCGCGGCGTGCGAAGACGCTGCGGAACAGGAACGCCGTCGTGTAGGCGCCGACCGAGAAGCCGATCGTGACCAGGATGACGCCGAACATCGGGAACACGATCGTGATGCACACCAGCGCGATCGGGATGAGCAGAATCCCCAGGGTGCGCACGGGCTCGGCGGCCGGCAGCAGCAGCGCGTTCTTCAGCGCCTGCCGGAAGGGCGTGGTGAACGCGGCGGTGAGCGCCATCGCGAACAGGAACGCGGCGAACAGATAGATGGCGGCCACCGTCGCGATGACCGTCGCCGCGCCGGCCAGCAGGCTCGGGTGCGATGCCCAGAACACGGCGCTCGCCGCCAGCAGCAGCATCGGTACCGCCAGGCACAGACCGAGCAGCGTCGCCCGCACGAAGTTCCGCCCGAACGCGGGGAAGTAGTCCTTGACCGGCCGACCGCTCTCGTCGTCGGAGTAGCGGATCGTCACCTCGTACAGTGCGCTCGTCGCCGCCGGGATCGTCACGACGGGGATGCACGTGGCGAGGTACATCAGGTTCAACGCGACGAATCCGAGGAAGGAGGACATCCCCTGCAGGGTCCGGCTCTCCGGATCGATCTTCATGATGCGGGGACGGATGCCGCGGCATCCGCTGTCGATTCCCACCGGGGAGCGAGCAGCTGGACCGGCGGCAGCTCGAGGCCCTCGAGCAGCTGCAGGATCGCGCGCGTCGCGCTGGCACCGAGCTCCTCGGCCGGCACGTCGATGCTGTCCGCGAGGGAGGGCACGGTACGCGCGACATCGGCCGGGCACAGGGCGATCACGTCCAGATCGCGCCCGTAGGACCCCGTGCCGAGGCGCCCGGCCACGTGCGGCAGCGCGCCCTCGTTGTGGAACAGGATTCCGGTGACCTCGGCGCGTTCGGCGAGGATCTCCTCGACGGTCGCGACGGACTCCTGGGCGCTCGGACACGCGTGCACGCTGGCATCCAGTCCGAGTTCCTCCGCCGCCGTGAGGAAGCCGCGATTCAGGCGGTCGACGTACGAGGTGCGTCGGGCGATGACCTCCAGCGGAGCCCCGATCAGGGCGACGTGCGTGTGCCCGAGTTCGGCGAGACGCGTCGCGGCCAGACGCCCGGCCGCCTCGAAGTCGAAGTCCACGCACGCGATGCCGTCCGCGCCGGCGGGGAGCCCGATGAGCACAGAGGGCGTCGACAGGTCCTCGAGCGTGGCGATGCGCGGGTCGTCGGATTCGACATCCATCACGAGCAGCGCATCGACCATGGATGCCCGCGCGGCGCGGCTGAGACCAGCCGCATCGTCGCTGGTGAGCAGCAGGATGTCGTATTGATTGGCGCGGGCCTCGCGGACGACGCCGGCCACGATCTCCATCACCACGTGCACATCGACACCCGAGCGCAACGGCGCCTGAAGGCCGATGACGTTCGTCGATCGAGATGCGAGCGAGCGGGCGCTGGCGTGCGGGCTGTACTTCAGATCGGCGATGGCCTGTTCGACGCGATCCC
Organism: Microbacterium sp. NPDC056234; assembly: GCF_042267585.1. Classification (NCBI taxonomy): domain Bacteria; kingdom Bacillati; phylum Actinomycetota; class Actinomycetes; order Micrococcales; family Microbacteriaceae; genus Microbacterium; species Microbacterium sp. NPDC056234. Next base: position 50,553 of record NZ_JBHJTE010000003.1, on the reverse strand, counting down.
TGGTCTCCTGCGAGATGGTCCGCTTGCCGCTCATCACGTAGGACACGGTGGATATCGACACGCCGGCGGCGCGTGCGACCTCAGCGATCGTCACCATCTCGGCTCCTTCGGCTCGATGATCGTCTCTTCTCCCGGCTGCAGCTCTCGAACGGTCTCGTCGAGCCCCGGCCCCGAGATCACGACCGCACGCGCGGTGTCAGAGCGCAATCGTACCCGGGCGACGCGGTGCTCCTGCCACGTCACGTCGACGGCCACGGCGCCGCGAGCCCGCAGCCCGCGGATGGTTCCGTCGGGCCAGGCGGGTGGCAGCGCCGGCAGCAGTCGGATGCGGGTGTGCGCCTCGTCCGTGCCGTGCGACTGCAGCAGTGCCTCGGCGATGCCGGCCGTGAGCCCGAGATTGCCGTCGATCTGGAACGGCGGATGCGCGCTGAAGAGGTTCTCGTAGACGCCGCCGCGCTGACCAGCGGCATCCTGTGCGGGCCGCAACGACAGCCGGATCTGGTCGTGCACGCGCGTGCCGTCGCCGAGACGCGCCCACATCGCAAGCCGCCATGCCAGCGCCCATCCGGTGGATTCAGGGCCACGGGCGAGGATCGCGGCCGCGGCCGCATCCGCCAGCTCCGGCGTGCTCTCCGGGGTGATCATCGCCAGGGGGTACAGTCCGACCAGATGAGACAGATGGCGATGCAGCGGCTCGGCATCCGCGACGTCGCGATCCCACTCCGCGAGGCGCCCGTCCGGCATCGCGCGCAGTTCGGGAAGCAGCCCTGTCACGCGCACGAGCTCGTCGAGCCAGTCCGGGGAGACATCGAGTGCACTCGCCGCCTGCACGCAGGTGTCGGCCAGCTCGCGCAGCAGAGCCACGTCCATCGTGGTCGACTCGCCCAGCGCGCGCGGTACGCCGCCGTCGTCGAGGTGACGGTTCTCGGGTGACGTGGACGGACTCGTCCAGGCGCGGGAGCCGTCGGTGCGGATCCAGCTCAGCGCGAACAGCGCGGACCCCTCCAGCACCGGCCAGATCTCGGATCGCAGGCGATCGGCGTCCCCGTCGAACCTGAAAGCGTCCCACAGCTGCAGGCTGAGCCAGACGCCGCCCATGGGCCAGAACGCCCAGGCCGCGTCGCCCGAACCGCCTCCGACCGGTGCGGCGTGCCCCCAGGCATCCGAGTTGTGATGCATCGCCCAGCCGTCGGCGCCGTGCAGGTCACGGGCGACGACGCGTCCGGTGGTCGCGGCGACCCGGCCCACGAAGGCACGCAGCGGATCGAGGCATTCCGGCAGGCCCGTCACGTCGGCCGGCCAGTACGCCATCTCGAGGTTGATGTTCGAGGTGTACGCGCTCGACCACGGTCCAGGGAGCTCGGCGTTCCACAGGCCCTGCAGCGTCAGCGGGATCGTCGCGCGGCGCGAGGACGAGATCAGCAGGTAGCGCCCGTAGTGGAAGGCGAGCGCGGCCAGACCCTCATCGGGGCGCACCTGCGCCAGGGCCACGCGTTCGTCGACGGGAAGCTCGTCAGCGCCGGGTGCCGACGGCAGCTCCAGCGCGCAGCGCGCGTACAGCTCCTGATGGGTGCGGATGTGCGCGTCCCGCAGCGCCTCGGCGTCGTAGTCGCGTGCCGTCACCGCGGCCCGCTCGATCGCGCCGCGAGCATCGGCCGGTTCGCCGGGCAGTCCCGCGGCGGTGGCGGTTCCGATCAGCAGGACGTGCTCGCGGGCGGGGGCGGTGGTGAGGATGCCGTCTTCCACGGTCGCGGCGACCGTCGAGCGGACCGACACCGCCGCGGTGCGCCCTCGCGTCTCGTCGTACCGGATTGGCTCTGCAGCGTGCGCGTGCCCTGGTGCGACATCGATCGGCAGGTGCCATTCGAGGCTCAGCACGTCGTCGGACTCGTCGATCCGACGGGGCCGCAGCTGACTCTCGACGGCGACGCGCAGACGAATGGGCCGCTCGGCGACGATGCGATGCACGATCGCGCCGGCCGCGGCATCCGCCCAGGTCTCGTGCCGGATGGCACCGGCATCCGAGGCGTACTCGTGTGCCGCGATGGCGGTGCGCAGATCGAGAGTGCGCCGCAGGGACGCCCCATCGGCCGTGATGCCCACGATCTCGATGTCGACGTGCCCGAGCGGCAGGAAGGCCTGCCCCCACGGGGTCTGCTGTCGCTGCACCAGACGCTCTGCTTCGTCGCCGTCGCCGCGTGCCACTGCGGCGCTCGCCGCGTTCAGGTTGTCAGGGCCGCGCTCGACGATGCCGTCCAGCGGGTCGGCATCGGGGATGCCCGACCACGCCGTGATGTCGTTGAGATGCAGCCGCTCGCCCGCGAGGCGGCCCTCGCACATCGCGCCGCGGATGCTGTCGCCGACGGGGAACGCGGCTGTCCAGCGCTCGGCCGGGCGATGGAGACGGAGGAGGTGGAGGGCGTCTGCGACCTCGATGGACTTCGGCACGTGGCTAGTATATGTTCTCGTTGTTGAAACGCTTCGACAACTCGAGTCAGAACCGGAAGACCATGTCAATGACGACCGCACCCCGCCGCGCATTCGATGCGCTCATCACCGAGCGCGGCCTCGGCTTCGGCGGTGATTACAACCCCGAGCAGTGGAGCCCCGACGTGTGGCGCGAGGATGTCGAGCTCATGCGACAGGCGGGCGTGAACCTCGTCACCGTCGGCGTCTTCAGCTGGGCGATGATCGAGCCGACCCCGGGCGCTCGCGAGTGGGGGTGGCTGGACGAGGTGCTCGATCTGCTGCACGCAGGCGGCATCGCCGTCGACCTCGCAGCGCCGGTCGCGTCTCCGCCGCCGTGGCTCGGCATCCGCCACCCCGAGACTCTGCCGGTGGACCGGGACGGCGTGCGCCTGATCCCCGGATCGCGCAATCAGTTCTCTCCGGCATCGCGCGTGTACCGCGAGCATGCGGCGGCGATCACGCGCGATCTCGCCGAGCGCTACGCGCAGCACCCGGCCGTGCGGATGTGGCACGTCGGCAACGAGTACGGCCAGGTCGATCACGGCGACGAGGCCGCGCGCGAGTTCCGGCTCTGGCTGCGTCGCCGCCACGGCACGATCGACGCTCTCAACGACGCATGGGGGACCGCCTTCTGGTCGCAGCGCTACGCCGATTTCGACGAGATCCTGCCGCCGCGGCGCATGCCGTATCTGGTGAACCCGACCCAGTCCCTCGACTTCCGCCGATACACCTCCGACCAGCTGCTGCAGTGCTACCGCGAACTGCGCGACGTCATCCGCGAGACGGGCGCCACGCAGCCCATCACCACGAACTTCATGGGATTCCACGCCCTCACCGACTACTGGGCCTGGGCGGACGACGTCGACGTCGTCGCGGATGATCAGTACCCCGACCCGGCGTCTCCCGAGTCGCCGTCGGACATCGCGCTCGTGCAGGACCTCATGCGCTCGCTCGGCGGCGGACGCTCGTGGGTGCTCATGGAGCAGGCGATCAGCGCGACATCCTGGCGCGAGCACAATGTGCCGAAGTCTCCGCTGCGCGCACGCCGCGACTCGCTGCAGGCCGTCGCCCGCGGCGCGGACGCGGTCTGCTACTTCCAGTGGCGTCAGGCCAGGGCCGGCGCGGAGCGCTTCCACTCCGCGATGCTCCCGCACGCCGGCGCCGACTCCGATGTGTTCCGGGGCGTCTGCCGACAGGGCGAGGACCTGACGAGGCTGTCATCGGTCGCCGGTGCCTCCGTTCCGGCCGAAGTCGCGATCCTGTTCGACTGGTCGTCCTGGTGGGCGGGTGAGGAGCCGGCGCGGCCGACCGAACGGCTGCGCACCATGACCGAGGTGAACCGCTGGTACCGCGAGCTGTGGCGGCGCGGCGTGGCCGCGGACGTCGTGTCGACGACATCCGATCTGTCCGAGTACCGGACGATCCTCGTGCCGCACGCCTACATCGTCGAGCCCGACACCGCGACAGCGCTGCGCGCGGCGGTCGAGTCCGGAGCGCACGTCGTCATCGGGCCCTTCAGCGGGGTCGCGGACGCGAACGCTCAGGTGCTCACCGGCCGCTCGCCCGTGCTGCTGCGGGATCTGCTCGGCGCGAGCTCCGAGGAGTGGGGTGCGGTCCCCGAGGCAGGCAGCCCGCTGACCGCGGATGCCCGATGGGATGCCGGACGCGCCGTCGCCCAGCCGCAGGCCGAGATCCTCGCCGAACGCCTGCGCACCGAGGGGGCTGATGTCCTCGCCAGGCACACCGGGGGAGACCTCGACGGGATCCCTGCCCTCACCCGGCACGCCGTCGGCGACGGAGCGGCGTGGTACGTGGGCGCGGTCGTCGACCAGGCGACCCTGTCGGCGGTGATCGGCGGCGCCCTCGCGGATGCCGGTGTCACCGACGCGTTCGGCGGACCGGCCGGCGTTCTCCCGGAGGGACTCGAGGCCGTCCGCCGCGGAGACGTCCTGTTCCTGCTCAACCACGCGGACACCCGCACAGACATCGCGGTGGACGGGTCGTACGTCGACCTGCTCACCGGAGAAGAGACGATCGACGGCGTCGGCATCGCGCCCGGCGAAGTGCGAGCACTGACAGAAAGGCGCACCTGGTGAAGTTCACCGATGGCTACTGGCTGACCCGACCGGGTCTGACCCCGCTCTACGCGGCGCAGGTCGACGACATCCGCATCGACGCGGATGCCGGGACCATGACGGTCTACGCACCGACGACGGTGATCCGCCAGCGCGGTGACACCCTCAACCGGCCGATGCTGACGGTCACGTTCTCGTCACCGGCATCCGGCGTCGTGAAGGTCAGGGTGCAGCGTCACGCCGGCCGGGTCCGGATCGGACCCGACTTCGAGACGTTCCCCGAGGAGGGGTTCGTGCCGACGGTCTCGGTCGACGACCGGCAGGGCGTGCTGGAGACCGGTGGCCTGCGGGTGGTCGTGTCCCGAGACGGCGCGTGGGACGTGCGCTTCGAGCAAGACGGCAGGGTGCTCACCCGATCGCTGCCCCGCTCGATCGGGCACCTCACGGCCGACGACTCGTTCCACGCCGACGGCGGACCGCAGACCCGCGCCGGCGACACCTGGGTGCATCAGCAGCTCTCGATCGAACCCGGCGAGCGCGTGTTCGGATTCGGTGAGCGCTTCGGCGCGTTCGTGAAGAACGGCCAGGTCGTGGACTCATGGAATGCCGACGGCGGCACCTCCAGCGAGCAGTCGTACAAGTCGGTGCCGTTCTACCTCACCAGCCGCGGCTACGGCGTGCTCGTCGACAGCCCGGACCGGGTGTCGTTCGAGGTCGGCAGCGAGGTCAACTCCCGCGTGCAGTTCTCGGTGCCGGGGGAGACGCTGGACTACTACGTGTTCGCCGGCCCCACCCCGAAGGATGTGCTCGGCCGCTACACCGCGTTCACCGGGCGTCCGGCCCGCGTACCGGCCTGGTCGTTCGGCCTCTGGCTGACGACGTCGTTCACCGCCGACTACGACGAGGCCACCGTGAACGGCTTCATCGACGGATTCGCCGAGCGCGACCTGCCGCTGAGCGTCTTCCACTACGACTGCTTCTGGATGCGCGAGTTCCAGTGGACCGACTTCGAATGGGACCCGCGGATGTTCCCCGACCCCGAGGGTCAGCTCGCGCGCCTGCACGAACGCGGTCTGAAGGTCTCGGCATGGATCAACCCCTACATCGCGCAGCGTTCGAAGCTGTTCGACGAGGCGGCCGAGAGGGGGTATCTGCTCAAGCGCACCGACGGGGGCGTCTGGCAGTGGGACCTCTGGCAGGCCGGCATGGGCATCGTCGACTTCACGAATCCAGAGGCAGCTGACTGGTACGTGGGCCACATCGAGCGCCTGATGGACCAGGGCGTCGACACGTTCAAGACCGACTTCGGCGAGCGGATCCCCGCCGAGGGCGTCGCCTGGCACGACGGATCCGACCCCGTCCGCATGCACAACCACTACCCGCGGCTGTACAACGAGGTCGTGTTCCGGGCGCTCGAGCGGCGCCGCGGCACGGGTGAGGCGGTGCTGTTCGCCCGCTCGGCCACCGCAGGAACGCAGCAGTTCCCTGTGCACTGGGGCGGCGACAGCGACTCGACGTTCCTGTCGATGGCGGAGTCGCTGCGCGGCGGGCTCTCGCTCGCGATGAGCGGCTTCGGATACTGGAGCCACGACATCGGCGGCTTCGAGGGCACACCGGATGCCGGACTCTTCAAGCGCTGGCTCGCCTTCGGGCTGCTGTCGTCGCACTCACGGCTGCACGGGTCGTCGAGCTTCCGTGTGCCGTGGCAGTTCGACGACGAGGCGGTGGATGTGACGCGCCGGTTCACGAAGCTGAAGATGCGTCTCATGCCGTATCTGGGCGGTGCGGCCGAGCAGGCGGCGTCTTCCGGCATCCCGATGATGCGTCCGATGGCGCTGGAGTTCCCCGACGACCGCAGCGGGTTCGACGCCGACGCGCAGTACATGCTCGGTGACGCTCTGCTCGTCGCGCCGGTCTTCGACGCCGACGGCACCGCCGAGTACTACGTGCCTGCCGGTGCGTGGACCTCGTTGCTGGACGGCTCGGAGGTGGACGGGCGCCGCTGGGTGCGGGAGCGGCACGACTACCTGTCCGTGCCGCTGCGCGTGCGTCCCGGCACCGTGCTGCCGTGGGGAAGCGTGGACGACCGGCCGGACTACGACTGGGCGGACGGCGTCACGCTGCGCTGCTTCGCGCTGCCGGACGGCTACGACGAGGCCACCACGGTGCCGGGTCACGACGGTGCAGCCGCGACGACGTTCCGGGTTCGCCGCGACGGCGACCGCATCATCGCGTCCAGCACGGATGCCGCGGCAACCTGGTCGCTGTCCTCCGGCGACGTGTCGGCGACCGCCCAGGGCGCCGGCGAACTGCAGATCACGATCGAGGAGAACAACTGATGCTGTTCCGTGACGTCTCGGCATCCGTGGCCGACCGCGCCGCCGACCTGCTGTCCCGATTGACGTTCGACGAGCGTCTCGCGCTGCTCCACCAGGCTGCCCCTGCGATCGAGCACCTCGGCGTCGCCGAGTACCGCACCGGCTGCGAGGCGCTGCACGGCGCCGCGTGGCTCGGGACGGCGACGGTGTTCCCGCAGCCGGTCGGCCTCGCCGCGACCTGGGACACGGATCTCATCGAACGCGTCGGCGACGTCGCCTCGACCGAGGTGCGGGCCAAGCGCGCCGAGAACCCGCTGGTGAGCCTGAACGTGTGGGCACCGGTCGTGAACACCCTGCGTCACCCCGCGTGGGGACGCAACGAGGAGGGCTACTCGGAGGACCCGCACCTGACCGCCGCGTTCGGCACGGCGTATGCGCGAGGCCTCCGCGGTCGCCACGAACGCGTCTGGAAGACGGTGCCCGCGCTGAAGCACTTCCTCGCGTACAGCAACGAGACCGACCGGTCGGCGACCTCGTCGAACATGTCGCTGCGGACGCTGCACGAGGAGGAGCTGCCCGCCTTCCGCGGGCCGATCGAGTCCGAAGCGGCGGGCAGCATCATGCTCGCCTACAACCAGGTCAACGGCTCGCCGGCGCACACCCAGCCCGAGCTCACCGACGAGGCGCGCAGGTGGGCACCCGGCTCGCTGGCGATCGTGTCGGATGCCGGAGCACCCACGTTCGTCGTGTCCATCCAGGGCGCGCAGCCGGATATGGCGCACGCCGCCGCGGCGCTGGTGCGCGGCGGCATGGACTCGTTCACCGACAACGATGCGGATGCGACGCCCACGCTGACCCACCTGCGCGCCGCGCTGGATGCCGGTCTCCTCGACGAGGCCGACATCGACCGCGCGGCGCTGCGTCTGCTCGAGATGCGGGTGCGCAGCGGCGAGTTCGACGGCGACGCCGACCCGTATGCCGAGATCGGCATAGACGCGATCGACGCGCCTTCCGCCAGGGAACTCGCCCGTGACGCTGCCGGCGCGGGCGTCGTCGTGCTGCGCAATGACGACGGCATCCTTCCGCTCGCGGAGCCGCGATCGATCGCGGTGCTCGGGCCCCTGGCCGATGCCGTCCTCACGGACTGGTACTCCGGGACTCCGCCGTATTCCGTCGGGGTGGCGCGAGGCCTCGCCGAGCGCTACCCGCATGCCGAGGTGCGCATCGAGACCGGCGCCGACACCGTCGCGCTGCGGTCGACGAGCAACGGGTCCTACCTGCGCTCCGATGCGTCGGGGGCGCAGGTCGCGGCGACCGGTTCTTCGGCTGCGGACGACGCGCTGTGGGATGTGACCGACTGGGGCGACGGCATCCTGACCCTGCGGTCGCACGCGTCAGGTCGACTGCTCACCGGCGGTGCGTGGCCCATGCGCGCCGACGCCGAGCGGGTCGGCGGCTGGGTCGTGCAGGAGAGCTTCCGCACGCACGTCCACGAGGACGGCACGTGGTCTCTGCTGCACCTCGGCTCCGGTCGCTGGGTGCGCATCTCGCGTGAGGTCGGCATAGTGCTGGCCGAGGGCGTCACGATCGATCGCGCCGAGCGCTTCGCCGTGCGGACGGTGCGTTCGGGGGCGCAGGCCGTCGCGGATGCCGCGGCCTCCGCCGATCTCGCCGTCGTGGTCGTCGGCAACGACCCGCACCTGGCGGGCCGCGAGACCGAGGACCGGCCGCATCTTCACCTGCCGGAGGCGGCGACGGGGATCTGGCGCACCGCGCACGAGACGGGGACACCGACCGTCCTCACGATCGTCTCGAGCTACCCGTACGTGCTGGGTGATGCGGCGAAGGCCTCGACGGTGGTGTGGTCGAGTCACGCGGGCCAGGAGCTGGGCCGCGGCATCGCCGACGTCTTCAGCGGCGATCGCGAGCCCACCGGGCGACTGGCGCAGTCCTGGCCGGCGGATCCGGCACAGGCCGGTGATCTGTTCGACTACGACACGCAGCGCCAGCAGGCGACGTACCGTCACCAGCCCGCGCCCTACGCGTTCGCGTTCGGCCACGGGCTGACCTACTCGGACGTCGCCTATGAGAGCGTGTCCGTGTCTGCCTCCGAGGTCGTCGCCGCGGAGCCGTCGCACCGGCATCCGGCGTTCGGCGAAGCCGGCGAGGTGACCGCGATCGTGCGGGTGACCAACCGCGGCGAGCGGGCGGTCGACGAGCTCGTGCAGCTCTACGGGCTCGCACCGGACGGCCTGCCGATCCCGCCGGCGCGGCGTCTGCTGCTCGGTTACCGTCGGGTGCGACTGGAGCCGGGGGAGTCCGGCGAGGTCGAGATCTCGTTCCAGAGCGCGCGGTTCGCCGTGTGGGATGAGGATGCTCGGATCGACGGTGCCGTCGACGACTGGCTGCACCGGGGCGCGCTGCGTGTGCAGCCGGGCGAGTACCGGATCGCGGCGGGATCGTCTGCGGACGCACTGGAGGTCGTCGCGGAGCTCCGGATCGTCGACTGAGCGGCACCCGCCTGGCCGCGGATACGATGGATGCCGTGACCACCGTCGACCCAACGCTGCCGCTGTCCCCCTACCGGGAGATCGATCGAGCGGAGTGGGCGCGGCTCGCCGCCGATCTCGATCAGCCGCTCAGCGAGACCGAGGTCGTGGAGATCCGCGGTATCGGAGATCGCCTGGACCTCACCGAGGTGCGCGAGGTGTACCTGCCGCTCAGCCGCCTGCTGAGCCTGTACGCCACCTCGACCAAGCGTCTGGGGGCGGCCACGAGCGACTTCCTCCAGGAGGAGGACACGACGACGCCGTTCGTCGTCGGCGTGGCCGGTTCGGTCGCGGTCGGCAAGTCGACCATCGCGCGCCTGCTGCGCGAGCTGATGAGCCGGTGGCCAGGGACACCGCGCGTGGAGCTGGTGACGACCGACGGATTCCTCTATCCGAACGCCGAGCTCGAGCGCCGAGGGCTGATGGAGCGCAAGGGCTTCCCCGAGTCCTACGACCGCCGAGCGCTGCTGTCCTTCCTCACCGAGGTGAAATCGGGCGCCCCCGAAGTCCGCGCGCCGTTCTACTCCCACATGCGGTACGACATCGTTCCCGACGCCCACGTCGTCGTCCGCCGTCCGGACGTCGTGATCGTCGAAGGGCTCAACGTGCTGCAGCCGCCGCCCGTGCCCAACGACGTCGCGGTGAGCGACCTGTTCGACTTCTCGATCTTCGTCGACGCCGACACCGCGCACATCGCGAGCTGGTACGTCGATCGCTTCCTCGCGCTGCGGCAGGGCGCGTTCAGCAATCCGTCGTCGTACTTCAACGTCTTCGCGCATCTCACGGACGAGGAAGCCGTGCAGACCGCGATGGGCTACTGGAACGACATCAACATGCCCAACCTCGTCGAGAACGTCATGCCGACCAAGCACCGCGCATCCCTGGTGCTGAACAAGGGCGCCGACCACGCCGTCGAGAGCGTGCTGCTGCGCAAGCTCTGAGGCGCGACGGCCGAGGGCGCACGGGGTCCGCATATTGTTCGGAACCCTCGCAAAAATCCGCGCTTACCCTTGTGAGCATGTGTGGAATCGTCGGATACGTGGGCCCGCGGCCCAGCCAGGACATCCTTCTCGCCGGCCTCGCCCGACTCGAGTACCGCGGCTACGACTCCGCCGGGATCGCCGTCATCGATGAGAACGGCAAGCTCGGCATGCGCAAGAAGGCCGGCAAGCTCGGCATGCTGCGCGACTCCCTGGGTGAGAGCCCGCTCGCGGACGGCACCACGGGCATCGGTCACACCCGCTGGGCGACGCACGGCGGTCCGACCGATGTCAACGCGCACCCGCATCTCGCCGACGACGACAAGCTGGCCGTCATCCACAACGGCATCATCGAGAACTTCTCGGTGCTGCGGGACGAGCTCCTCGCCGACGGCGTGAGCTTCCGCAGCGAGACGGACACCGAAGTCGCGGCCGCACTCCTCGGCCGCGAGTACGCGAACAACGGCGGCGACCTGCAGCTCGCGTTCCGCAACGTCGTGAACCGACTCGAGGGCGCGTTCACTCTGCTCGCGATGCACGAGGACCAGCCCGGCCTCGTGGTCGGCGCTCGCCGCAACTCCCCGCTGGTCATCGGGCTGGGCGAGGGCGAGAACTTCCTCGGCTCCGACGTCGCCGCGTTCGTCGAGCACACCCGCAAGGCGCTCGCGATCGGTCAGGACCAGATCGTCTCGATCACCCCCTCCGAGGTGACCGTCACCGACTTCGTCGGCACCCCCGTCGAGGCCGAGCCGTTCGAGGTGTCGTGGGACGCCGCCGCCGCCGAGAAGGGCGGCTGGTCGTCGTTCATGGCCAAGGAGGTCGCCGAGCAGCCAGAGGCCGTCGCGAAGACGATCCTCGGACGCATCCAGGACGGGCAGGTCGTCATTCCCGAGCTCGACGGTCTGGACGAGCTCTTCACCGGCATCAACCGCGTGATCATCACCGCGTGCGGCACGGCATCCTATGCGGCCCTCGTCGGCAAGTACGCGATCGAGCAGTGGGCGCGCGTCGCGGTCGACGTCGAGCTCGCGCACGAGTTCCGCTACCGCGACCCGGTGATCGGCGCGGACACCCTCGTCGTCTCGATCAGCCAGTCCGGCGAGACCATGGACACGCTCATGGCGGTCAAATACGCCCGTGAGCGCGGTGCGCGCACCCTGTCGATCTGCAACACGCAGGGCGCGACGATCCCGCGCGAGTCGGATGCCGTCGTCTATACGCACGCCGGTCCGGAGGTCGCGGTCGCATCGACCAAGGCCTTCTCGGCGCAGATCACCGCGCTGCTGCTGCTCGGCCTGCACATGGGGCGCGTCCGCGGCACGGTGGCGGACGCCTCCTCCGAGGTCGCCGAGCTCCAGTCGCTGCCGGACAAGGTCGCGAAGGTGCTCGCCGAAGAGCAGGAGCACGTCGCGCAGCTGGCCGGATGGATGGCCGACACCCGTTCGGTGCTGTTCCTGGGTCGCCACGTGGGGTACCCGATCGCGCTCGAGGGCGCGCTCAAGCTCAAGGAGATCTCCTACATCCATGCCGAGGGCTTCGCGGCGGGCGAGCTCAAGCACGGACCGATCGCCCTGATCGAGCCCGGTCAGCCGGTCTTCGTGCTGGTGCCGTCGCCTCGCCACTCGGCGCTGGTGCACGCCAAGGTCGTCTCCAACATCCAGGAGATCCGTGCCCGCGGAGCACGCGTGATCGTCGTGGCCGAAGAGGGCGACGCCGCCGTGCTGCCCTTCGCCGACGAGGTCATCCGCATCCCGCTCGCCGGCGCGCTGTTCGAGCCGCTGCTCGCGGTCGTCCCGCTGCAGATCTTCGCGATGGCCCTGGCCACGGCCAAGGGCCTCGACGTCGACCAGCCGCGCAACCTGGCCAAGTCCGTCACCGTGGAGTGATCCCGGTCGGATGCGGCCGGTTCGTCCGCACCGCTCTGGGGGCCGACACGCCACCTGTCGGACGTTTTTCGCGAAAGCGTCCGACACCTGGCGTGTCGGCCCCCGTTTCGGAGTGGCAGCGCGGCCCCGGCATCCGTACCGCGAGCCAACGCCCCGGTAGGCTGAATCGGTGATCATCGGGACGGGCATCGACATCGTCGACATCGCGCGCTTCGAGCGCACGATGACCCGCACACCGCGTCTGATGGAGCGCCTGTTCGCCCCGGCCGAGCGGACTCTGCGCCTGCCGTCGCTGGCCGCGCGGTATGCCGCGAAGGAGGCGCTGATCAAGGCGCTCGGCGGCTCGGATGGCGTGCGGTGGATCGACATCGAGGTGGCCTCGGAGGCCTCCGGTCGTCCGCGTTTCGATCTCAGCGGCAGCACGGCCGAGGTCGTCGCCGATCGCGGCATCCTGACCCTCCACCTGTCCCTGAGTCACGATGCCGGCCTCGCAGCCGCCTTCGTCGTGGCGGAAGGAGTGCCGCTGTGACCGCTCCGTTCCGCGAAGCGAGGATCGACCTCGATGCGATCGCCGACAACGTGCGGCACCTCCGCGCCCTCACCGGTGTCGAGGTCATCGCCGTCGTCAAGGCGGACGGCTACGGGCACGGCGCTGCCACCGCGGCCGTCGCAGCGCTCTCGGGCGGCGCGTCCAGACTCGGCGTCGCGGAGATCGCCGAGGCGCTGAACCTGCGGCGGCAGGGCATCCACGCGCCGATCATGGCCTGGCTGCATCAGCCGGGGGAGACGTTCGTCGAAGCCGCCGCGGCCGATGTCGAGGTCGGCATCTCCTCGTTCGACCAGCTCGAGGCCGCCGGCAACGCGGCTTCCGTCGACCGTCCCGTCGGCATCCACCTCAAGCTCGAGACCGGCCTGAGCCGCAACGGAGTCGCACCGCGGGACTGGCAGCGGGTGTTCGCCGAGGCCGCCCGTCTGGAGCGCATCGGACGCGTGCGGATCGTCGGGCTCTTCAGCCACCTCTCCAACACGTCCCCGCAGGATGATCGCGCCGCCCTGGCGCGGTTCGAGCAGGGCGTCCAGGCCGCCGCATCCTTCGGCATCCATCCGGAGATCCGGCACGTCGCCGCCACCGCTGCGGCGATCGATCTGCCGGAGACGCGCCTGGATGCCGTCCGGATCGGCATCGGTCTCTACGGACTGTCTCCGTTCGACGACCGCTCGTCCGGCGAGCTGGGCCTGCGCCCGGCGATGACGCTGCGCGCGACCGTCGCGGCCGTCCGTCGCGTGCCGTCCGGCACCGGAGTCTCCTACGGCTACGTCCACCGCACCGACCGGGAGACGACGCTCGCGCTCGTCCCGCTCGGCTACGCCGACGGCGTGCCGCGCCAGGCATCCGACCGCGGGCCCGTGACCATCGGCGGACGACGGTTCACCGTCGCCGGTCGCATCGCGATGGACCAGTTCGTCGTGGATGTCGGTGACACCCACATCGCCGTCGGCGACGAGGTCGTACTGTTCGGCGACCCCACGCTCGGCGTGCCGTCTGCGACCGAATGGGCCAACGCCGCCGGCACCATCAACTACGAGATCGTGACCCGCATCGGCCCCCGCGTTCCGAGGAGGGGTGCGTGAGCGTCGACCCCGCGTTCCTCGGCCGTCGTGAGATCGCGACGGCCGACGAGATGGAGCAGCTCGGACTCCGCATCGGAGAACAGCTGGAGGCCGGTGATCTGCTGGTGCTCACCGGCCCGCTCGGTGCGGGGAAGACCACGTTCACGCGCGGTCTCGCCGAGGGCCTCGGCGTCCGCGGGCCGGTGCAGAGCCCGACCTTCGTGATCGCGCGGACGCATCCGTCGCTCGTCGGACGCGCTCCGCTCGTGCACGTGGACGCCTACCGCCTGGGCTCCGCCGCCGAGCTGGACGACCTCGACATCGACTTCGCGAGGTCGGTCGTCGTCATCGAGTGGGGCAGGGGCATGGCGGATGCCGTGGCCGATGCCTGGTGGGACATCGAACTGTCTCGGCCGATCGGCGGCGCCGACGGCGTCGCGGACGAGGACCTGGATGCCGACGCGCCGCGTCTGATGGAGATCACTCGCGTCGAGCGTGCCTGATGGCCTCCGCCAACGAGGTCTCGACATCGGCACCGCCGGCATCGGCTGCGGCGGAAGCGTTCTCCACGCCGACCAGGTCCACGATCTCGGCCCGTTGGATACGGGTCTCCCTCGGTGCCCGGATGCCGATGCGAATGCTGTCGCCCTTCACATCGAGAACCGTGACTTCGATCTCGTCGCCGATGAGCACGCTCTCGCCGATCCGCCTCGTCAACACCAGCATCAGATCAGCCTAGTCCGACCCGGCGCGGTCGACGTCGGCGACGGGTGGCACCGGCGTCGCTGCGAGGACAGGGTGATCACGGACGACGCCGATGGTCTCGATGCGCAGCGACGCCGATGTCGCCTCGGTGTACGACAGCACTGGCAGGCCATCGGTCTGCGCCGAGACCAGCCGTCGCACGGCCGAGCGCAGGTTCGGTGCGCAGACGAGTACGGCTTCGCCGCCATCGCCGGCCTCGGCGACCGCCTGCTTCACGGATTCGATGACCGCTTCCAACCGCTGCGGTTCGAGAACGATCTGCGGGCCCTCCTCGCTCGCGCGCAGGCTCTCGAGCATCGACTGCTCCAGCAGCGGGTTGATCATGATGACGCGCAGCCGACCGTTCTCGGCGAAGCGAGCGGCTACAGCGGGTCCGAGTGCGGCCCTGGCGGCTTCGATCAGTCCGTCCGCATCCGTCGATACCCTGGAGCGCAGCGCCAGTGCCTCATAGATCCTGCTGAGGTCGTTGATCGGAATGCGCTCGGCCAGGAGCGCCTGCAGCACGCGCTGGATCTCCGCCAAGGACAGCAGCGCGGGGGTCAGTTCCTCCACGGCGGCCGGTGAGACCTGCTTCAGTGCGTCGGTGAGCTGGCGGACATCCTCGCGGCTGAGAAGTCGTGCGGCGCCGGAGTGGATCACGCTCGACAGGTGGGTGATGATCACGCTCGCCCGGTCGATGACGGTCGCGCCGCCGAACTCGGCGCTGTGCCGCATCTCCCCGGGGATCCACTTGCCTTCCAGACCGAACACGGGGTCGACTCCGGTCGGGCCGGGGAGGGAGTCGAGGCCCTGGCCCAGGGCCAGCACGGCGCCGGAAGGCGCGGTTCCCCGTCCGACTTCGACGCCGGCCAGCCGGATCGCGTACGTGGACCGTGGCAGCTCGAGGCTGTCTCGGGTGCGCACCGGCGGGATGACCAGGCCGAGGTCGAGCGCGACGCGGCTCCGCAGCGTTCGCACGCGTGCCAGCAGATCATCCGTGCCACCAGTGACGAGATCGACGATGTCCGGTGCGAGGAGGATCTCGAGCGCGTGCACGCGCATCTTCTCGATCAGCTCGTCCGGGTTCTCGGCGGCGGGTCCGGATGGCTGCGGGGCCTGGAGCGCTTCGGACCGCGCTTCGGCGGCCTTGATCCGCTGCGACGCGAAGATCAGCAGCGCTCCCACCACCAGGAACGGCAGCATCGGCATCCCCGGGATCAGCGACATGACGATCGCGGCGCAGCCGGCGATCATCAGCGCCGTACGACTCTGCCCCAGCTGGCGCGACGCGGCCAACCCCATCTCCGTCTCGGCGCCGGACCGTGTGACGATCATTCCGGTGGACACGGCCATCAGCAGAGCGGGGATCTGGGTGACCAGTCCATCGCCGATCGTGAGCAGGCTGTATGTGCTCGCGGCGTCGTCGATCGTCATGCCGTGCTGCACCATGCCGATGGCGATGCCGCCGACGAGGTTGATGATGATGATGACGATGCCCGCGATGGCGTCGCCTTTGACGAATTTGGATGCGCCGTCCATGGCGCCGTAGAAATCCGCCTCCGCAGCGACTTCGGCCCGCCGCTCCCGTGCCTGCACGTCGGTGATGAGCCCCGCGTTGAGGTCGGCGTCGATCGCCATCTGCTTACCGGGCATGGCGTCCAGCGTGAAGCGGGCACCGACCTCGGCGACCCGTTCGGCGCCCTTGGTGACGACGACGAACTGGATGACGACCAGGATGAGGAACACGACGGCGCCGATGATGATCGACCCGCCGACCGCGATGTCACCGAAGGCTTCGATGACCTGTCCGGCGTAGGCATCGCCGAGCACGAGCCGCGTCGAGGCGACGTTGAGACCGAGCCGGAACAGGGTCGCCACCAGCAGCAGCGACGGGAACACCGAGAAGTCCAGCGGCTTCTTCACGAACATCGTCGTCAGCAGGATCACGAGCGCGAACAGGATGTTGACGATGATCAGCACGTCCAACAGCCCGGGGGGCACGGGGACCACCAGCAGCAGCAGGATCCCTACGACGCCGACGGGGACGGTCAGTTTGCTCAACACGCTCTTCATACCGGCGTCCTCACGGGAAGGGAATGGATGCCGCGCGCGGCGCCTCTTCGGCGCAGCGCATCGACGAACACCAGCACGCGGGCCACGGCGGTGTACAGGTCTTCGGGGATCTCGTGTCCGAGTTCGCACGCGGCATACACCGCACGCGTCAGCGGGATGTCGCGCACCATCGGCACCCCGGCGTCTGCGGCCTTCTCGCGGATGCGCTCGGCGATCAGCGCGCTGCCCTTCGCCACGACACGCGGTGCCGAGCGTCCGGGCTCGTAGCGCAGCGCCACGGCGACGTGGGTGGGGTTGACGAGCACCACATCGCTGTCGGCGACGGCTGCGATCATGCGATTCCGACTCATCGCGAGCTGTCGTGAACGACGCTGCTGACGGATGAGCGGGTCGCCCTCTGTGTTCTTGCTCTCGTCGCGGACCTCGCGCTTGGTCATCCGCGTGTGCTTGCGGTTGCGGCGCATGACGACCGAGACATCGATCACCGCGAGCACGATGCCCACGATGACGGCCGTCCGGATCAGGGCGGCTGTGCTGTCCTGCGCAGTGCCGAGAATCCAGGTGAGCGAGTGCGAGCCGCTCGCGGACAGGACGGGAACGAGCCCTGCGACGACGATCCACAGGGCGATCCCGATCGCCGCGGTCTTCAGCAGCGCCTTGGCCCCCTCCCACAACGCCTGCAGGCCGAAAACCCGGCGCAGCCCGTTGACGATGTTGAACTGCTCGTATCGGCCGGCCGGCTTGCGCAGATGCACGCCGCCCTGGACGACGGCACCGAGAAGAGTCACGACGGTCACCGTGGCGAGCAGGGCTCCGATCGTCGGCAGGACGGAACCGAGGCCGATCCCGAGTGCGTCGACGGCACCGTCCGCAGTGGGGGACGCGGTCGCACCGGCCACGGCGATCATCTGCTCGATGCCGGCGCCGGTCCCCAGCGCGATGGCGGTCGGCATCGCGACGGCGGCCGCGCCGATGGCCAGCCAGGCGGTCAGATCCTGACTGCGCGACAGGCGGCCCTTTCGGCGGGCCTCGCTCAGGTGGCGGTCGGTGGCCTTTTCGCTGCGCTCGCCGCTGTCGGTGCTGCTCACTCGCTCACCTCTCGCATCATCCGGAAGGCGAGCCCCGCGAGCGCATCCACCACACCGGGCAGCGTCGCGTACACGAAGCCGGCCAGCAGGAGCGTGAGCAGGATCTTCACCGGGAAGCCCATGGCGAAGGCATTGAGCGCGGGCGCGACGCGGGTGATCAGGCCGAGCCCCGCATCGGCGAGGAACAGGACGAGGATGAGCGGACCGGCGATCTGCACCGCGGCCAGCATCATCTGCGACACGCCTTCGACGAGCGCTTGGGCCGGCGCGGCGATCTCGAACATCCCGTCCACGGGCACAGCCACGAAGCTGCGCGCGAGGCCGGCGATGATCAGCTGATATCCGCCGGATGCGAACAGCAGCGCCAGGACGGTCATGTGGAACAGCCGGGTGAACTGGGCGCCGTTGATGAGCGACTGCGGATCGAACGCCTGCGCGAGCTGGAAGCCGCCGAACACGTCGATCAGGCTTCCTGCCGCCTGCACCGCTGAGAAGCACAGCAGCACGAGGAAGCCCAGCAGCGCCCCCGTGAGAACCTGGATCATCAGCGCCCCGAGGAACGGTCCGGTGTCCAACGGCTGGTATCCGGGGGACACCGCGGCGCCCATGGCCAGCGACAGCGCGACCGCGAGCATGGCCTTGATGCGCATGGGGATCGCGCCGTACGAGAACGGCGGGGCGAACACGAGGAATGCGGCGATGCGCACACCGGCCAGCGCCGTCGCCTCGAGCCAGACGAAGTCCACGGGGATGTGCACGTCACCCTCCGCCCAGCAGCTGGGGGATCCGGTCGAACATCTCGTTCGTGAACGCGATGATCTCGGACATCATCCAGTTGCCGGCGATGAGCAGCGCGATGCCCACTGCGACGAACTTCGGCACGAACGACAGCGTCACCTCCTGCACCTGGGTGATGGACTGCAGCAGCGAGATCGCGAACCCGACGACGAGAGCGGTCACGAGTACGGGAGCCGCGAGCTTGGCGGCGATGAGCAGACCCTGGGCGCCGATGTCCAGGACCGCCTCGGGGGTCATCCGACGCCTCCGTAGCTCTCCAGCAACGAGGTGATGACCAGGCCCCAGCCATCCACGAGCACGAACAGCAGGATCTTGAACGGGAGCGAGATCATCACCGGCGGGAGCATCATCATGCCCATCGACATCAGCGCCGCAGCCACCACGATGTCGATGACCAGGAAGGGGACGAAGATCACGAAACCGATGATGAACGCGGCACGCAGCTCCGAGATCATGAAGGCAGGGATGAGCATGTACATGGGCACGCTCTCCGGGTCGCTCGGGTTGTCCTGCGCGGACGCGCGCGCCATGAGGGCGAGGTCCTCCTCGCGCGTGAACGCCAGCATCCACTCGTGCAGAGGGACCTGTCCGACCTCGACCGCCTGGACGAACGTGAGCGAGCCGTCGATGTACGGCTGCACGGCGACGGTGTTGATGTCGGTCAGCACCGGCCACATGATGAAAAGGGACAGGAAGAGGGCGAGGCCGGCGAGGACCTGATTCGGCGGGATCGTGGGGAGCGAGAGCGCATTGCGGGTCATCGCGAGCACGACGAAGATCTTCGTGAACGAGGACATCATCAGCAGCAGCGCCGGTGCGACCGAGAGCAGCGTGATGCCGAGAAGCGTGAGGATCGAGGCCGACGGCGATCCGTCGACGCCGTTGATGTCGATCGTCACGCCCATGTCGTCGGTGCGGTCGTCGCCGCCTGGAGCGGCCGGAGCAGTGGGTGAGACGGGCGCGTCCGGCTCGACGGGATCGGCGTGGGCCGCCATCGGGATCAGCACGATGAGCGCTGCGACGACGAGCGCGATCGCGAGGATGAGGACGACGCGCCGCAGCATGCGACGTGGCTCCGAGGGTGCCCCGGCGCTCATCGGACGCGTCGCAGGGCCTCGGCCGTCTGCCGCCAGGTGCTCGGGGAGAGGATCGAGCCGTTGAGCGGATCGTTGCGGTGACGCACGCGGAGGCGCGTCGCCGGCGGGGCAGCGGCATCCTCGGCGACGGGAAGGTCGGACGCGGTGGTGACGGCATCCGTCCGGCGCCCCCGCGCGTCGTCGGCGAGTGCCGATGCGAGCAGACGATCGAACTCGTCTGCCGTCGGAGCCGCAGCGTCGGGGGTGAGCTTGTCGATCACGCTCACGCCGTGTTCGGTGACGCCGAGCACATAGCGCGCGTCCTCCGTGCGCACGATCACGACTTGCGCCTTCGCGCCGACGCCCTGACGTCCGAGCACCGTGATCGCCTGCGGTTCCCGAGTGCGATTCGTGCTGCGGGAGATCCGCCGGTGCAGGAACCAGAGCAGCCCGAGCACCGCCGCGAGCGAGACCGCCACGCGGAGCATCAGGAGGATGTCGTCCAGGATCAGACCTCGGCGTTCTCGAGGATCCGAGTGATGCGCACCGCGTAGTCCTGGTCGACCACGACGATCTCACCGTGCGCGATGATGCGGCCGTTCAGCTTCACATCGGCGGGAGCTCCGGCCGAGCGATCGAGCTCGACGATGCGGCCCGGCTCGAGGTCGAGCACGTCGCGCACCGCCATGCGGGTGCGGCCGACCTCGACGGTCAGATCCATCTCGACCCCGGCGATCCGGTGCAGTCGATCCGACGACCTGCCCGTCGCTGCGGGCGCGCGAGTGATCCGCACCGCGAGGCGCCCGATGGCGCGACCGGATTCGTCCTGCAGATCGAAGAGCTGGGCGCGCGGATCGGAGAAGATCGACGCCGCGTCCTGCACGGTCGCCTCGCCCAGGGTTCCGGCGCCGAGGGCGCTCGCGGCCGCCTCCAGAGCACCGCGAAGCCGCTGCGGCAGGGGAGCGTCGGCGAGCCCGTCGACGAGGATCAGCGGATCGAGGATCTGGACGGCCAGGCGCCCGCTCGTCTCGCCGACGTACGACGCGACGACGGCGTCGCCGTTGTCGCCGGAAGGCTGCGATGCGCGCGTGACGGTGATCCCGGCCGTGGGCAGAGTGGCCGCGAAGGCGGCGGCGACGGCGGATTCGTGGGCTGGTGTCAGGGTCACGAGTGTTCCTCTGAAGGGGTGTCGGGGATGGTGGCGGTCACGACGCAGGCGAGTCGCGCGCCGCTGGTGCCGACGGCGGCGGTCGCGACCGTCCAGCCGTCGACCACGAGATCGAGCGGCCGGTCGGCCGCGTGAGGGAGCGCGATGATGTCGCCGACCGACAGCCCGAGCACATCGGCAGGGCGAACCGCGTGCGCGGCCAGCCGCAGGGCGACGTCGACGGGAGCCGACTCCACCTGGCGCCGCATGAGGTCGGCTCTGGCGGCCGGGGTCGTTCCCGAGTCGCGTGTCGAGAACGCATCGATGATGACGTCGGCGGGCAGCATGACGCTGGCCGGGATCGTCCGCCCGCCCAGCCGCATCGACAGCCGCGCGACGATGACGAGTTCCGGATCCGCGGCGACCTGGGCGAACTGGGAGCTCTGTTGGATGCCGATGACATCCAGCCCCGGGGGCAGCAGATCACCGAGCGCCGCGCCGAGCTGCGCGATGGCCTCGAGCATGAGCGCGCGGACGAGGGCCTGGTCGATGGCGCTGAGGGCCCGGTCGTCGACGGCGGTCAGCGGGCGGCCTCCGACCATCTGCACGATCCATCCGTTGGCGACGGAGAGGGGGAACTGCACCACGACCCGCTGGTCGGTGTCGGGGAGGGCGCAGATGACCATCGCCGTCGCCGCGGGCAGCGAGTTCGCATATTCCGCGTACGTCTCCGTCGTCACCTCTTCCACGGTGACGTGCGCTCTGCCTCGGATGCGCGCGGACAGTTCGGGCGCCCACTGACGCGCGAAGGTCTCGAACGCGACCTCGAGCGTGCGCTCATGCTCCCGCGACAGAGAGGCGGAGCGACCGAAGTCGTACACCGCGACATCGCCAACGGGACGCTCGTCACGTGAGCGCGCGCTGTCCTGGATCACCACGATCTCGACTATCGGGCGATGTCAGGTCGGCGTAAGCAACGCTGATGCTCAGAGCTCCGGTCGCTCCTGCTGGAGCTCGGGCAGCAGCTGACGCACCTCCTCATCGGCGGACGACAGCACGACGACATCGACCCTTCTGTTCTGCGCCATCGCTTCCGCCGTGGTCCCGGCCGCGGTCGGCCTGGCGTCTCCGAAACCGACCGATTTGATCTGCGCAGGGTCGATGCCGTCGACTTCGACGAAATGCCTGAGCACCTGGGTGGAACGGCCGACCGACAGCTCCCAGTTGGTCGCGTACGGAGCGACCGCCGCGCGCGGGTCGGCGTGCCCCTCGATCGAGATCTCGTTCGGGACGTCGACCAGCACACCGCCCAGAGCGTTCAGCAGGGTGGCGGCTTCGGGAGTCAGCTGCGCACTGTTGGTGGCGAAGTAGGTCTCGGCGCTGACGAGGCCGACGGTGAGACCGCGCTCGTCGATCGTGAACGTCGCGGCGTCCTCGAGGTCGTTCTCGATCAGGGCCTGACGCAACCGCTCGCGCAGCTTCGTCAGTTCGTCCAGCTCGGTCTGCGCGGCGTCGAGTTCGAGCTCCAGGAAACCCTGGCCGTTCTCGTCCAGGAGCTCGGACGGGACGACGACGCCCTCCGTGATGTCGCGGACCTCCGACTCGTCCTGGCCGAACCCCGTCGCGAGGGACGCGCTGAGCTGCTCGAACTTCTCCTGGTCGACCGTGGACATCGCGAAGAGCACGATGAACATGCACATGAGCACGGTGATCATGTCGAGGTAGGACGCCATCCACCGCTCGTCGGGGCCCTCATCGTCTTCGGCGGATGCGAGGTGGCGACGCGCTCGGACGCTCATGAGTCGAGCGCCGGTTCTTCGGCGGCGGCGCGCCGCCGGCGCGGCGGTCGCCGGTCGGAGGCGAGGGCGCTCAGACGCTCACCGACGAAGTGCGGGGGAGAGCCCGCCTGGACCGCGAGCATCCCCTCCATCATCAGGGTCATCCGCTCGAGTTCGAGCTCGCCGAGTCGACGGAGGCGACCGCCGATGGGGAGCCAGATGAAGTTCGCGGACAACAGGCCCCACAGCGTGGCGACGAACGCCGCGGCGATGAGCGGCCCGAGCGTGGACGGCTCGTCCAGCTTCTCCAGAACATGGGTGAGCGAGACGACCGTTCCGATGATGCCGACGGTCGGCGCGAAGCCGCCCAGGGTGGTGTAGAAACGTGCGGCGGTGCGATTGCGGGCGGCCGCCGAGGCGATCTCGTCCTCCATCACGAGGCGGAGTTCTTCGGCATCCGTGCCGTCGGCGATGCTCTGCAGCGCCTGCTTCAGGAAGGGATCCTGTTCGTCCGCGACGGATCGCTCCAGGGCCAGCAGGCCTTCTGCGCGCGCCGTCTCGGCGTAGCCGACGATCGCTTCGATCACGGTCTGGCCGGTGTTGCGCTCGCCACGGAACGCTCGCGGCAGCGCCTTCACCGCCAGCAGCGCATCGCGCATCGTTCCGCTGGCGATGCCCACCGCGATGGTGCCGCCGAAGACGAGCACCATGGGCGCGGGGAGCAGGAGTGCGGTGAACGATGCGCCTTCCATGCTGATCATGGCGAGGAGTGCGCCGAACGCCAGGACGAGGCCGAGCAGCAGTGCGGGATCCATCAGACATCCTCCCCGGAGTGCGGCGTCGCATCGATCGTCGTCGTCCCGGATCCGGGTGCCGTCCAGCGGTGCGCTGCAGCGAGCACGCGCGCACGGAGGTCGACGATCTGGTCGATCACCTCGTCCATCGTCTCCGTGATGACGAAGGTGGCGCCGTCGACCATGATCAGCGTGGTATCGGGGGTCGCCTGGATCCGCTCGATGAGGTCGGGATTCACCGCGAACCGGGTACGGTTCAGGCGCGTGACGACGATCATGTGCGGTTCCGTCCTGGAAGGTGCTGCCCTGGCGTGGCGACGCCGGACCAGACGGCCCGTCCTGGGCCGTCGGTGATGACTGTCGGCATTCGGGCGCGCGGCGTTAGTCGAGCGGCCGTCCAGGACGTCCGCGACTCAGGCTGCGGCTGCGACTCCCACGCCAGCGGCGCCGAGGAGACGGCACTGCACGCGGAACCAGTGCTCCGCCGCATCCGCATCCCGCGTCACCATCGCCATGCGCATGCGGCGATAGGGCCCGCGGCGCTGATCCGGGGTCCCGAGGTCGAACGGCGACTGCCGGAGGTTGCGTTCCAGGACCGCGTTCTCGTTGCGCAGGACGCGGACGAGATCCGGGCTTCCGGCGTGGCGGATGATGAAGACGACGAACTCGCGCGAGCTCTGCAGGAGCTCCTCGACGGCGTCCTCCTCGGATGCCTCGGTCACACGATCCAGCAGAGCGATCGCGTCCTCCAGCTCCGAGTCGCTCATCCTGCCAACGGCGAGCTGCAGAGCGTTGCCCGCTTGCAGCACGGCGTACTCGAGCGTGCTCGCGGCCATCGCCTCCGTGACCTCGGTCACCCGGGTGTATCGGCTGGCCGACACTTCGAGGAGTCCTGCCAGTGTCAGTCGCTGGATCGCCTCGCGCACCGGAGTCCGCGAGATCCCGAGGGTCTCGGCGATCGCTTTGTCGTTGATCCGCTCGCCCGGCGCGAGGCGACCATCGATGATGGCCGCGCTGAGTGCTTCGTGCACGAGATCGCCCAGTGATTGCTGGCTGCTCGTCGGCAGACGGAGGATCTGCTCCAACTGCACGTGTTCTTCTCCCATGTCCTCGGCTTTCCCGCTCGCCGCGAACCCCCCAGTTCGTCTTCCGCTGCAATCCTATGCTTCGGACCTGACCTGGCCGAAGTGACGCATCTCCTACTGTCGGTGTCCCGGGCGCGCTCGTTAGACGAGCGGGCTCCCGCGGATGTGCGGGAGCCCGCTTCGGGCGCTCGATCAGAGGAACGTTCGAGCGCCCCGAATCCTCAGCGCTTGAGGTTGGTCAGCTCCTGCAGCACCTCGTCGCTCGTCGTGATGATCCGAGCGTTCGCCTGGAATCCGCGTTGCGCCACGATGAGGTTGGTGAACTCCTGGGAAAGATCGACATTGGACATCTCCAGAGCGCCGCTGACGATGCCGCCCAACCCGTCCTGACCGGCGGCGCCGATCACCGGTTCGCCGGAGTTCGTGCTGGGACGGTAGTGCGAGGAGCCCGCCTTCTCCAGGCCTCCGGGATTGACGAAGCCGGCGAGGGCGAGGCGGGCGAGCACCGCGGTGTCGCCGTTGCTGAACGTGCCCACCAGGCTGCCGTCATCGGTCAGGGCGTACGCGACCAGCGTTCCGGCCGCCGCACCGTTCTGCTCGCCCAGGGCTGCCGTGCTGAGTTCCGCGAAACCCGTGAGTGCGGACAGGTCGACGGCGACCCCATCCGAGACGATCGAACTAGCCCCGGCCTGCTCGCCGTCCACGAAGGCGAGGGATGTCGTGCTGGTGCCGTCCGTGACGTCCCAGCCGGTCGCCGTGCGCGTGAAGGTCAGCTGCAGCTGACGCGCGGCGCCGTCCGCGTCGAAGACCTGCAGGTCGCGGACGATCGAGTCACCGACGGCGGTGTCCGAGGGCAGGTTTCCGGTGGCGGATGCCGCGGTGGTGGCGCGCCCCGGCGCGATGGCGCCGACGGGGAGCGTGATCGCTCCGACGCCCTGGCCGGGGTTGATCACGCCGTTCTGGGCGGTCCAGCCCTGCACGAGCGCGCCGTCGGCGGTGACGAGCCGACCCGCGGCGTCGAACGCGAAGGCTCCGTTGCGGGTGTAGAGGTTCTCTCCTCCGGCGCTCACCATGAAGAAGCCGTCCCCGGCGATCATGAGATCCGTGGGAACACCGGTGGCCTGAGTCGATCCGGAGGCGAAGTTCGTGCTGATCGCGGAGATCTGGACGCCCAGCCCGACCTGGGCAGGGTTCGATCCGCCGGCGTTGGCCTGCGGCAGCGTGGAGTTCTGCACGAGTTGCGCCAGCGATTCCTGGAACTGCACGGACGAGCCCTTGAAGCCCACGGTGTTGACGTTGGCGATGTTGTTTCCCGTGACATCGAGCATGGTCTGGTGCGAGCGCAGGCCCGAGATGCCGGCATAGAGGGAGCGGAGCATGGTGGTGCCTTTCTGATGGGTTCAGGACTTCAGAGCGAGGCCCGACACGGCGTCGAGCGGGATTTCGGCATCGCCGATCGTGACGATGGGGACTGGTCCGGCGAAGGACACGGAACTGACGGTGCCGGACTGCGTGACGCCGTCGGCGTCGACGTACTGGGCCTCTTGGCCGATGAGGGCGGCAGCGGTCTGACGCATGCTGAGCGCGAAGCTCTCGGTCGTCGTCGCGGTCAGCGCGGTCAACTGCTCCATCGAGGCGAGCTGGGTGGTCTGCGCGATCATCTCGTTCGTGTCCATCGGCGAACTCGGATCCTGGTTGGTCAGCTGCGTGACGAGCAGCTTCATGAAGACGTCGGCGTCGAGGGTCTGTGTGGGCGCCGGCGTCGCCGTCGGCGGGATCGCGGGGGTGCCGACGGTTCCGGAGATCGGGGGAACGGTGGTCATGGAGCTCCTCTGAGGTCAGGCGTAGACATCGATGCCGCCGTCGGGCGATGCCGTGTGGAAGGGGGTGGGGATGGCGTCCTGCGCGGTCGCGATGCCGTCGGTCAGCTCCGCCTGCGCGGGAGAGGCGCCGCGGCCTCCTGGCGTCCCCGTTCCCTGTGCGCCGGCTCCGGCGTTCTGACCGGTGGATCCGCTGCTCGTGGCGCCGTCCTGGCCGGCGAGGGACAGCGACGACGACGGCATCGCCGCGGCGAGGTCCCGACGCAGGTCCGTGAGAATCGATCGCAGGGCCTCGCGCCCGGCATCCGTCGCCGACACGAGCTCCATGTGCACAGCGCCGGCGGCCAGGTGCGCACGGATCGTGACGGGCCCGAGGTTCTCGGGTGAGACCGTCAGGGTGATGGTGTGCTCGCCTTCCGGGGCCCGGGCGAGGGAGATGATCGGGGCGGACACCTGCGGGTGCAGTGCCGCGCGCAGCTGGCCGGTGACCGCCGACGCGGAGACCGGGGCGAGCGCGGGT
The DNA here is from genome assembly GCF_042267585.1 of Microbacterium sp. NPDC056234. NCBI lineage: Bacteria > Bacillati > Actinomycetota > Actinomycetes > Micrococcales > Microbacteriaceae > Microbacterium > Microbacterium sp. NPDC056234. Next base: position 23,742 of record NZ_JBHJTE010000003.1, on the reverse strand, counting down.
CCGACGGGTTCGACGGTCGCCGCCGGGGCGGCGTGCGTCACGGACGTCGTCGAGAGATCCGCCGTCACCGGTCGCGGGACGGTTGCGTGCTCGGATGCGGAGAACGGCGGTCGTGGCGGCTCCGACGCGCTTGCCGGTGGAATTCCGGCATTCGGGTTCGCAGGCGGTGCCTCGACCGAGGCGGGTGCCGGAGCGGGGTCCGGGAGGTCGGACGCCGGGACGTCGACTGCGGCGGAGGGCGCGGCGATCGGCGCCGCGACGGATGCCGCGGTGGCGGCTCCTCGGACCCCGGCGATCGTCGTGGTCGCCGCGTCCGAACGGACCGGAGCAACGGATTCCGCGGCGGGTACTCCGGCGGCTGCGAGACGCGATGCGCCATCGGCCGAGGCTGCGCCCGTCGGCGTCGGCGTCGGCGCCGGCGTTGGCATCAGTGTCGGCATCGGTGTCGGTGTGGTCGTCCCGGCTCCGCGCTCAGCCACGGCCGCATCGATCGCCGCGATCGATGCGGTGCGGGTCGAAGACGACTGCTCCGACGGAGCTTCCGCAGGCAGAGCCTGCTCTGCGGTCGGCAGGCTGCCGGTCGACGGGTTGTCGACAGGCGGCTCGGTCACGCGGCCGACGAGCGCCGGCGCGGGGGACAGGACGGCGGCGTCGGGGTGATCGGCGATGGCCGGGCGACCGGTGAGCGGATCGCTCTCATCCGTCGCGTCATCCGAGATTCCGACACCGTTCGGGGAGGCCGGCGGGTCGCAGGGCGGCGTCGCAGTCGGCCCGGTGCCCTCGGCCAGGGTCTGGCGCAGAGCTTCGGCGAACGCGCCGGCCCGCATACCGGCCGTGGGGCCGGCGGGCGCGCCCGCGGAGGAGGGGGCGGCGACTCCGGTGAGCAGCCCGAGCATCGTCATGTCGCGTCATCCCTTCGCGTCCGTCCGGCGATCTCGTCGATCTCGTTCTGCTCGGCTTTCAGAAATGCGGCCTGCTCGCGCAGCGCATGTGCATCGGCGAGGCGGTCGAGCGCACGGATCTCGCGCCGCGCCTCACGGTGCGCTTCGCGGGCTTCGTCGACGGCCTCGGCCTGCAGCTGCGCGAGCGATTCGAATTCACTCAGCTGCCGGCGCGCGGCGACACGGGCAGCGGCGATCGCCGCCAGCGTGCGAACATCGACGGCTTCGGATCCGGCGGCGTCGAGGGCGGCGCGCGCGTGCCGTTCCCTCGCATCGGACTGCTCCGCGTCGATGACCGCTCTGGAGAGGCGCTGCGCGGCGGCGCGCTCCTGGATGCCGCGCACACGCATGAGTCCGGACAGCGAGAATCCCCGGCTCACGCGATGTCTCCGAACGCGGCCACGATGCTGTCGAGTCGTCGCCAGGACTCGTCGTAGCCGCTCGTCTCGTCCAGGTCCTGTGTCAGGAACGCGGAGATCGCCCGCTCGTGCTCCAGTGCGGCGTCCACGCGCGGATTCGCCCCCGCGTGGTATGCCCCGATGTCGATGAGGTCATCGGCGTCGCGACGGGCGGCCAGCACCGCACGCAGCCTCATCGCCTGCTGCCGCTGTGCGGCTGACGTGACCTTTCCCGCGACGCGTGAGACCGACGAGAGCACATCGATCGCGGGGTGGTGACCCGACACGGCCAGACGCCGGTCGAGGACGACGTGACCGTCGAGGATCGACCGGGCCGCGTCGGCGATCGGCTCGTTGTGGTCGTCGCCGTCCACGAGCACCGTGTAGATGCCGGTCACCGAGCCGCCGTGAGCGGTTCCCGCGCGTTCGAGCAACCGGGCGAGAGTCGAGAACGTCGACGGCGGGTACCCGCGTGTGGCCGGCGGCTCTCCCGCGGAGAGCCCGATCTCGCGCTGAGCCATGGCCACGCGCGTCAGCGAGTCCATCATCAGCACCGCATGCGCTCCGTCGTCGCGGAAGGACTCGGCGATACGAGTCGCGGTGATGGCGGCACGCAGCCGCACGATCGCCGGCTGGTCCGAGGTCGACACGATCACCACCGACCGTTCCAGCCCTGCCGCGCCGAGGTCGTCCTCCAGGAACTCTCGCACCTCGCGGCCACGCTCCCCGATGAGGGCGATCACCGCGGCATCAGCCTGCATGCCGCGGGCGATCATCGACAGCAGCGAGGATTTTCCGACCCCCGAGCCGGCGAACAGGCCGATGCGCTGGCCGCGGCCGACGGTCGTGAGCGTGTCGAGGACGCGGATACCCATCGGCAGAGGGTCGGTGATGCGGTCGCGATCCACGGGCGACGGTGCGGCGTTGGTCGCGCTCACCCTGGGCGCGCGGATCGGCCCCTTGCCGTCGATCGGCCGGCCCAGTCCGTCCAGGACCCGGCCGAGCAGGCCCGATCCGGTGGGTACCAGCGGCGCACCGCCGCGTCGCCGTACCGGTGCGTCCAGCACCAGTCCGTCGACGGGTGCCAGCGGCATGCAGCGGGCACCGCCGTGGTCCAGGGCGACGACCTCGGCCTCCACGACATCGCCGAGCTGCACCACGTCTCCGACCGCGCATCTTACGCCGCGCACCTGCACACTGAGGCCGCGCACCTGGGAGATGCGCCCTACCCGTTCCGGCCCCGCCGCCTCCAGCGCACTCGCCCAGGTGCTCATGGGACGTCCTCCCGCAGCGTGCGGCGGACGCGATCGAATGCTCCGCCGACACGGGCATCGATGACGCCGTCGGGCACGGCGAGGACCGCATCACCGGGGGAGAGCTCGTCGTCGGCGCGCACGGGGATACCGGATGGCTGCAGCCCTGAGGTCTCGAGAACCGCGACGTCCGCGGGGTGCAGACGGATCTCCAGAACCTCCGGATCGCCGACCGCGCTCATCGCGCGATGCAGCGCCACGGTCGCCGCTCGGCCCGCATCGGTCAGTTCGCCGGCGATGATCAGCTCGGCCAGCTCGACCGCGTGCTCCAGGATCCGCTGCTCATCGAGCGCCGCCATCTCGTCGATGCGGGCGACGAAGCGGGCGGCGGCGAGATCGACTGCGGCTACCGCCCGCCCGAGCGCTGCTTCGGCCTCGGCCGCCTGAACGCTCTGTTCGGAAGCCCGTCGCCGTGCTGCCTCCTCGACGGCCACGGTGGCGATGCGGAAGCCCTCGGCATGGCCCGCCGCATACCCGCGCAGGCGAGCCTGTTCGCGCTCGCGTTCGGAGCCCTGGCCGAGAAGGCGGGGGAATACGGACTCCGCGAAGGCGTCAGTAGACATACTCGTCCTCGTCGCTGCGCTGGACGGTGATGTCGCCTGATGCCTCGAGGGCGCGGATGAGGCGCACGATCTCGGCGCGCGCCTCTTCGACCTGCGACATGCGCACCGGTCCGATCGCCACGGCCTCCTCGGCGAGGTTCTCGCGATTGCGCTCGGAGATGTTCCGGCTGATCACCTCCAGGATGGGCTGATGCGCCCCCTTCAGGGCGATGGCCAGTGACCGGATGTCGATTCCGCGCAGGACGCGCTGGGCGTCCCGGTCTTCGAGCTTGACGATGTCGGCGAAGGTGAACATCCGCGCGCGGATGTCTTCCGCCAGCGCGCTGTCGCGGTCCTCGATACTGGCGAGCAGCGCCTTCTCTATGGCCGCATCCGAACGGTTGATGATCTCCACGAGCGGCTGGACGCCGCCGAGGGCGTCGGGGCTGTCCTTGCTGGAGAAGACGCCAGTGCGCGCCTTGAGCGCCTCGGCGACGATCGTGATCGCCTCCTGCGTCGCCGTTCCCATCGTGGCGATGGCGTGTGCGACGTCGGTGCGTGCGGCATCCGGAAGGGTCGCGAGGACCGCGGCGGCCTGGTCCACCGGCAGATGAGCGAGCACCAGAGCGACCGTCTGCGGGAGCTCGCCGTCCAGCAGCGTCGCCAGCTGAGCGGGCTCGGCCGTTCCGAGGAAGTCGAACGCCGAGTTCGACAGGGTCGCGTTGACGCGGCCCAGCACGGCGGCCGCGCGCTCGGTTCCGAACGACGCCTGCAGCAGGCCCTCGGCGACGTCGCGCCCGCCGCGCGCCGGGGGAAGATGTCCAGACGCGACCTTCTGGAAGTCGGCGAGCGCGCGTGCCGTGGTCGCCGCGTCGAGATTCTGCAGGCCGATGATCTCGGCAGCGACGGCTTCGGCCTCCGCCTCCGACAGATGCTTCATCACCTCGATCGCGTGTGCGCGGTCGAGGTTCATGAGGACGATCGCAGCCGTCTGGGGACCCGTGAGACCCGTCATACCGCGGCCTTGTCTTCGAGGAAGCTGCGCACCAGCTCGGCGGTGCGCTGCGGATCGTGGCGGGTCAGGGCATCCAGCTCGGCGCGGCGGCGCTCGAGGCTGACCTGCGCCGGTTCGGAAGCGAGCTCCTGCTCGAGATCGGGATCGGGCTCGGGCGGGGTGAACTCGAGCGCGGCCGTCGGAGTCTGCTGCTCCAGCTGCGCTGTCTGGAACGGGTCGCCCGAGGGGGGCAGCGCGGAGAGCTGCGGCGGGCGCTCTCCGAAGAGCGCGTCGAACTCGTCCTGCTTCTTGGTGCGTCGCCTGGTCCTGATGAGGTAGGCGATGACGGCCGCGAGCAGTGGAAGGGCGATCGCGGCGGCGATGATCAACGCGGTCAGCAGCGACGTCATCCGCTCCGCGTCAGCGGCTTCCCTCGCCGCCTGGAGAGCCGCCTGTGCCGCGTCGGCGTCGGTCTGGTTGAAGGCGACGAACTCGACCGACAGCCCGTCGCCGCGTTCGTCGTCGATCCCCGCCGCTGCGGCGACGAGATCTTCGAGCTGCGCGATGCTGATCTCCGCCGCAGCATCCGCATCGACCGCGACCGACACGGACTGCCGTGTGATCGACCCTGGCGGCGTCGTGGTCGACTCCACGACCTTGTTCACGACATTGTTCGTCGTCTGCTCGGTCGACTCGTACGTGCCGTCGCCCGCGCCGCCGGGGACGGCGATGTTGTCCGGGCCGAGCACTCCCGCCTCCGTCTCGCCGCCGTTGCTCGTCTCGGTCCTGGTCTGCTCCGACAGCGGCGGTGCGCCTTCCGCCGGAGTGAAGGTCTCCTCGAGACGCTCGTTGACGGAGCTGTCGATCTCGGCCGCGACCGAGACCTTCGAGTTCCCGGCTCCGACGACGGCGTCCAGCATCTGCTGCACGGCGGACGCGACGCGCAGCTCATGCGCGCCGGACTGCTGGTCGGCTCCGCCCACGGTGCCGGCTCCGACGGCGGACAGGGTCTTGCCCGTCTGATCGATCACCGCGACGTTCTCGGCTTTCAAGCCCGAGACGGATGCCGAGGTGAGGTGCACGATGGCCTCGACCTGGTCGGTGGTCACCGAACTGCGGGCATCGGTCTCGACGAACACCGACGCCGTCGGATCGATCGTCTCCGAGACGAAGACGGTCTCCTCGGGGATCGCGAGCTGGACCGAGGCGGCCGTCACGCCGTCCACAGCGGCGATGGTCGCGGCGAGTTCGCCCTCGATCGCGCGCTTGTACGTGACGGACTGCTGGAACTCCGACGACGTCACGCCCATCTCGTCCAGCAGCGTGTAGCCGCCGGAACTGGCGCTGGGGATGCCGGCCGCGGCGGCCGTGAGGCGCTGGTCGTACACATCGGCCTCGGGCACGAGCACGGTGGATCCGCCTTCGGTGAGCTCGTAGGAGACCCCGGACGAACGAAGCTGCTCGACGACGCTGTTGGCGTCGGACGCGCTCAACCCCGAGAACAGCGGTGTCATGTTGGGCTTGCTCAGCCAGCCGAACAGGGCGATGGCGCCGAGGAGCACCGCGGCGATCCCGATGATGGCGAACGTCCGCTGGGCGAGTGTGAAGCCGGCGACGGCGCGGCCCATGCGCTGGAAGACGTTCGTGACGGCGGTGGGCATCAGGCCTGCATCCGCATGATCTCGTTGAAGGCGTCGACGCCCTTGTTGCGCACCGCGGCGACGAGCTCGAGGGTGACGGCGGCGCGGGTGGAGGCGATCATCGCCGCGTGGATGTCCTCGAGATCTCCCGTGACGGCGGCGACTTTCAGAGCGTCCGACTCCTTCTGCAGGCCCTGCAGCTCGTCGATCGCGGACGTCATGCTGGTGGCGAACCGTGAACCGCCCTCTGCGCTCTCGGGAGCATTCGAGACGACGCCGCCGGGGGCGACGGAAGTGACGGCGGAGAGCGCGGACTCGATCCCCTCGACACCGGTGATCGCCATCAGCTGCGTCCGATCTGGAGAGCCGCCTCGTATGTGCCGCGCGCGCGGTCGATGACGGCAGCACTGGCCTCGTACCCTCGCTGGGCGAGGATCAACTGGCTCATCTGATCGCCGAGGTCGATGTCCGGGTAGCGCACGAAGCCCTCGGCATCGGCGAGTGGATGATTCGGCTGGTAGGCGAGTCTGCCCTCCCCGTCCCCGAGTACCGTGCCGGCCACGTACACGCCGGGCGACACGTCGCTGTTCTGCACGAGAACGTAGCGCTCGCGGAACGCGGCCCCGTCGGTCGCGGACACCGTGTTGATGTTCGCGATGTTGTCGCTGAGGGCATCGAGCCATTTGCGGTGGACCGTCAGGCCGGTGCCGGCGATTCCGATCGCGTCGAAGGTCATGATGCCGTCCGCATCGCCGCGCGTACGGAGGAGAACGAGCCGTTGATCGCCTGAGTCGCGAATTGGTAGCGCAGCATCGTGTCGATGCTGGACAGCGTCTCGGTGTCGAGATTGACGTTGTTGCCGTCCAGGCGCGTCGGCTCGAGCGATTCTGCCGTCGTCGCCGTGGCCCGGCCGTCGCCGGCCGCGACCGATTCGGCCAGTGCCTGTTCGAACAGCACACGCTTCGCGTGATAGTCCGGGGTGTTGATGTTGGCGATGTTGTCGGCGATGGCGCGCTGCCGCAGCGACAGTCCGTCCAGCGCGCTGGAGAGCGCCGTCATGGTCAAAGAGTCGAACACGAGCTCGGTTCCCGTCGGTGGCGAAGTGGCCGATCCCTGGCCGCATCTGTCGAGCGATCCCTGCTCGGAATGCTCTATCGGACAGCGGCGCCGATCCGTAAGCGGCCGCTCACGCCCGGATGTCGAGGTAGGCCGATCCGTCGCGAGACACCGGGATGCGGTCGAGCGCATCCCGGTGCCCGCGGAGTTCGATCAGGGTCGCGCGCGCGACGTCAGCCTGCTGCCGCTGGCGAGCGACCAGTCGGCGGGCACGGTCCGCGAGCTCGGCGGGCAGCGGGGTCGCAGGGCGCTCCCACGGCTCGATCGAACCATGGTCGGAGCCGTCGCAGGCGGCGGCGAGCGTCTGCAGATCCTGTTCCCAGCGGTCGAGCAGGGCGGACCAGGCAGCCTCGCTCATGCGGAGGCGGAGGCGGCGGCGAGACGGGACGCGGCCTCGTGCCAGGCGTCGCACAGCGGTGCGACGAGTTTTCGACACTCGTGAGCGCTCTCCGCATCACGGCCGATGTTCGCCGCGATGAGCGTGCGGTTCAGGAAGGCGTAGATGTCGCGGAGCCCCTGGCTCCCCGACCACTCGTCCGTGAGCGTCGCAGAGAGTTCGGCGACGATGGCCTGGGCGTGCTGGAGATGACCGTTCGCCGCCGTCCAGTCCTCGGCGCGCAGAGCCGCCTCGCCGCGATCGATATCCAGTAGAAGCCGGTGGTACAGCATCGTGACGAGACGCTGGGGTGTGGCCGAGAGCACGGCCTCCTCCTGGTAGCGCTGCTGGGCGCGGGCCGCGGCGTTCATCTTCAGGCTCCCGATTTCGACGACGGCGACAGGCTCGCGAGCTGCGAGCTCAGGTAGTCCGATTGGGACTGCATCTGGGACAGCATGGTCTCCAGCCGGGCGTAGGTCCGCTCCAGGGTGGCCCGCCGCTGTTCGAGGCGGACGTCCCATCGCTCGATCTGGTCGCCGAGCGTTGCGACCTCGCTCTCCTGGCCGAGTATCCGGGCCGTCAGCAGTCCGTCGTACCGATCCGAGTAGGTCTGGGACGTGTCCTGCACGCGCGTGGCGATCGCGGAGACCATTCCGTGGACCGCCTCCGGATCCTTCGCGAGAGCTGCCGCGAACTTCTCCTCGTCGAACGCGAGTGCGCCGTAGCGATCGATCGTGATCCCGATGGTCGACGGCGAGGTTCCGTCGATCGGATGCTGCACGGCGTCGGCAAGCGCCTGACGCAGCGCACGAACGGTGCTGTCGCCGGTGAACACCCCCAAGGTGGTTGCTTCGCCCGTTGCGCTGCCCACGGTCGCCTTCGAGCCGTTGTCGATCCGCGTGAGGATCCCGGCGAGCAGCGAGACGAAGTCAGCGGCGGCCTTCGTGCGTCCTTCGGTGTCGGTTTCGACACGGACGGACACCGGGTCCGCGGATGCTCGAGAGACCGTGACGTCCACGCCGGTGAACAGCTCGGTGAAGGTGTTCGTCGTGCTGGTGATCACCTGCTCGGCCGCCGTCCCGGCCCAGAGTCGGATTCGGGCGTCCGTACCCGTGGCGATGACGGCGCCGCCTGGTTCGGCGGCGAGATCGACGGCGGCGCCGGACGTCACGGCTGCGGCGTCTCCGCGGAGCACCCGGAAGGCGCCGGCCGCCCCGGTATCGGTCGCCGTGAACTGGAGGCGCTGCAGGGGGTTGCCGTCGGCGTCGAGACCAGCCGAGACGGCCACGGCGGAGATCCCTGCATTCGCCTGGGTGATGGCGCGTGCGATGTCGGCCGCGCTGTTCGAGGATGCCGTGATCTCGGTGAGCTCGCCGTCGGCGTTCTCGATCGTGAGGACGGCAGGGGCATCGGGCCACTGCGCGAAGGCGGGAGTCACGATCGAATGTCGACTGGCGAGCCGGTCGACGACGAGGTCCGTGGCGAGGGGGGATGCCTCAGGTCGCGCGGTGACCGTGATGACGTCCGACGAGGACGTCGCGCGCATCGCACCGAGCGCTGATCCGGTCGCGGCAGCCTTCGCACGGGTGGCGAGATCCTGGATCGAGCCGTTGAGCGTCTGCAGCTGCGAGATGATGAGGCCCTTGTCGTCCGACTTGGCCTTGAGCAGCGCCCGCGGGATGGCGTGCACGTCCATCAGGGCATCGATGAGCGCGGTGGTGTCCAGACCCGAGACGAGCCCGTCGAGCGAGAGTGCCATGGCGACCTTTCGGATCAGGAGTCAGACGGTGCCGGGGCGTCTGAGCGCCCCGGCACCGGGCTGGATCAACGCAGGAGCTGCAGCACGCCCTGGTTGACCTGGTTCGCCTGGGCCAGCATGGCCGTCCCCGCCTGCGACAGGATGTTCGCAGCCGTGAACTTGACCATCTCGGACGCCATGTCGGTGTCGCGGATCCGGCTCTCGGCCGCCGCGAGGTTCTCCGACGACACGTGGAGCGAGTTGATCGTCGACTCGAAGCGGTTCTGCACCGCACCGAGACCCGCGCGAGCTTCCGAGACGCTCGTGATCTGCGTGTCGATCGTCGCGATCGCCGCGAGACGAGCAGCCACTGCGGCGTCCGCGTCGGCCGCGCCGGCCTGCTCGAGGTCGAGGCCGTTGATCGCCGCGGCGACGGCTGTGATGTCGGCGCCGGTCAGGTCCACCACGATCTGGTCGTTGGCTGCCGTCGCGCCGGCGCCGACCTGGAAGGTGAGCTTGCCCATGCCATCACCGGCCGCCGCACCCGTCAGCAGGTCGATGCCGTTGAAGTTGGTGCTCGTCGCGATGCGGCCCAGCTCCTCGCCGAGGGCTGCGACCTCGGTCTGGATCGCGGTGCGCGACTCGGCGTTGTTCGAGTCCGAACCGGCCTGGACGGCGAGGTCGCGGACCCGCTGCAGGATCGAGTGGACCTCGGTCAGGGCGCCTTCTGCGGTCTGGATGACCGAGATGCCGTCCTGGGCGTTTCGTGCGGCGACGTTCAGGCCGTTGACCTGCGAACGCAGGCCCTCGGAGATCGCGAGGCCGGCGGCGTCGTCCGCTGCGCGGTTGATGCGCAGGCCGCTGGAGAGCTTCTCCAGCGACTTGGACAGGTCGTTCTGCGTGTTGGACAGGTTGCGGTAGGCGTTGAGCGCCGACACGTTGGTGTTGATCTGCATACCCATGGTGTTCTCCTCCGTGACTGGGTCGAGCAGGAGCCCGTCCGTGGGCTCCGATCTCACCTATCGGCACGGGACAGGGCCGCGTTAGACGCGGCCCTGATCAGAGCATGGCCGGTACCGCGTCGGGTGCGACCGCGGCGAACACGCGCGCAAAGCGCGGGCCGCCGATCTCGGCGATGCGGCTGTAGTAGCCCTCGCGCACCGATGCGGAGACCCGGGCGACGGGTTCGGGTGCGGTGTCGGTGTCCTCGGCGAAGTACCGGGCCAGGGCGTCACGCAGCATCCGAACCGCCTCGGCGCGCTGCTGCGAGACGGCGGAATGGGAGACACCGAGTTCCTCGGCGATCTCCTTCACGGGACGCTCTTCGAAGTAGACCGCGAACACGATCCGGCGCATCCGATCCGGAAGCGCTGCGACCGCGTACTCGAGGACGCGACGCCGCTCGCCGAGGGCCGCGGATTCCTCCGGCAGAAGGAGATCCGTGGCGAGATCGGCGGCGGCCGGATCCTCCAGTGTGGTCACCGTGCGTGCCGCGTCGGTGAGTGCGCCGGATACGGCATCCTCACCGACGCCCATCGCCGTGGCGATCTCGGAGACCGTCGGGATGCGCCCGAGCGAGGCGGCGAGTGCGTCCCGGACGGTCACGGTCTCCTTGATGCGGGTGCGCGTGCCGCGCGACGCCCAGTCCATCGAACGCATCTCGTCGGCGAAGGCTCCGAGGATGCGGCGTCGCGCATAGGCGCCGAAGGGGACACCCAGCGTCGGGTCGAAGGCGTCGGCCGCCGTGACGAGAGCGAGCGCTCCGACGGCGGCGAGTTCTTCGCGGGGGATGTGTGTGGCTCTGGCATGTGTTTCGGATGCGAGGTAGCCGACAAGGGGGAGATTGTCTTCAACCAGGCGGTTGCGTTGGGCGCGCGGTGGCACGGGGGGACTTCCACCTCTCTGGAATTCCGACCGGGGGATCGGGAAAGATGCGGGCAGATGCACATATCATGAGGATCACGATCTGTCCATGGGGAGAACTACCCATCACCAGTCCACATAGTAACCATAGGGTGACGATGGCCGACAGTGATTCATGGATTCTTGATCGAGAGTCGAAGTGGGGATTGGGGAACCATGGGAGCCAATGAGCTGTCGATGCAGCTGTGGCGCGAGCGCGAGCTGCTGGAGATGCTGTTGTTCAAACTGGACGAGCAGCAACTGCTGCTCGCGGCGGGCAAAGCGCGGTGGATCCACCTCGCTGCGCGTGAGATCGAGCAGGTGCTCGATCGTCTTCGCGCGACGGGCATGGCTCGGGTGGTCGAGTCCGACATCGTGGCGTCGGAATGGGGAGCAGCCGAAGGAGCAACGCTCCGGGAACTCATCGCGCTTGCGCCGCAGGAGACCTGGCGCGACCTGTTCGAGGATCATCTTCGTGCGCTGACCCGTCTCACCGGCGAGATCGGTCAGCTGCGCGACGCGAACGATCAGCAGCTGCGCGCCGCCTTGCGTGCGACGCAGGAGACGATCGCGGATCTCTCCGGTGACACCGGTGAGTACACCACCACGGGCGACCGCGCCCGCAACGATGCAGCGCGCATCATCGACACCGAGATGTGATCGAAGGAAGAATGTCGACTTTCAGTGGGTTGAACACCGCAGCCAGTGCGCTCACGGCAGCCAGGCGCGGTATGGACGTCGTCGGTCAGAACCTGGCCAACGAACGGACTGAGGGCTACACGCGTCAGCGCGTGACGCAGTCGGCGGTCGCCGCGGTGGCGCAGTCCGGCCGTTTCTCGACCGGGGTGGTGCCCGGCGGCGGGGTCGCCGTCACCGGAATCGCCAGGCTCGGCGATGCGCTTCTGGACGCCAGGGTTCGCGATTCCCTCGCCGCCTCAGGCTTCTGGTCGACGCGCGCCGTCATCGGCGCCACCGCGGAGGCCGCTCTCGCCGAGCCCACCGAGAACGGACTCGCCGCAGGGCTGTCGCAGTTCTGGGCCGGCTGGCAGGATCTCGCGAACACCCCGGACTCGGGCGCGGCCGCCGCTGTCGTGCTCCAGTCCGCCGCGCAGCTGACCGGCCAGATCGCCGAGGGATACCGCACCGTCGCGGGCACCTGGACGGATGCCAGGGCGACGGCAGAGCGCACGGTGACCCAGGTCAATGCGAGTGCCGATCAGATCGCCTCGCTCAACCGCGCGATCCGTGATGCCCAAGCATCCGGGCGGTCGGCGAACGAATTGATCGATCAGCGTTCGGTTCTCGCCCAGAAAGTCGCGCGCGCGGCGGGCGGTGTCGCGACGGTCGAGCCCGACGGCACGATGACGGTGCGCGTCGACGGCAACGCACTGGTCTCGGGGACCACCGCCAGGCATCTCGAGATCGACGGGCCGCGCGGCATCGACGCAGGCGGACGGATGTCGGTCACCTGGGCGGGCAGCGGCGCCTCGGTGGCCATCACGGGCGGGGAACTCGGCGGGACGCTGTCCGTCCTCGCGCCTGCCGACGAGGGCGGAACACTGGCACAGCTGGCTGCGGCCTACAACGCCGTCGCGGAGTCGCTTGCGAGCGCCCTGAACAGCCAGCACCGGGCCGGTGTCACCTCGGCCGGGACGGCGGGTGGGGACTTCTTCGCCCTGTCGGGCACCGGGCCCGCGGCACTGGGCATCAGCGTCGCAGTGACCTCGGCATCCGACCTGGCGCTCGCCGCGCCTGGCGCGGGGACCTGGGACTCGACCAATGCCGACGCGATCTCGCAGATCGGCGGGCGAGACGGCTCACCGGACGCGATCTGGGTCGATCAGGTCACGCGATCGGGGGTCGCGGTGGCGGCGGATGCGCAGCGCGCGCGCCTGGCCGACGCGTCCGCTGTGTCCGCCGTGGCGGCGCAGCAGTCCGTCGCCGCTGTCGAAGGCGACGAGGAGACGATCAACCTGCTCACCTACCAGACCGCGTATCAGGCGGCTGCTCGCGTCATGACCGCGGTCGACGAGGCGCTCGACGTCCTGATCAACCGCACGGGCGTCGTGGGACGCTGACCGGAGGACCCCTCATGATCTCCCGCGTGACCTCATCCACGATGACGCAGACCAGCCTGCGTCATCTGCAGGCGAATCTTTCCGAGCTGGCTCGACTCCAGGAGCAGGCGTCGTCGCAGCGTGCGTTCGCGAGCGTGTCGGATGATCCGGCAGCCGCGGCGACGGCACTGGGCCTGCATGCCGCGCAGCGCCGCGGCGACCAGTACGCGCGCAACATCGACGATGCGCTGGCCTGGGTGACCACGGCAGATACCGCCCTCACCTCGGCGGGAGCCCTGCTCAACAGGGTCCGAGACCTCACGGTGCAGGGAGCCAATGACGGTGCGCTCGATCCCATCGCCAAGGAGGCGATCGCGGTCGAGCTGGAGGGGATCCGCGACGAGCTGCTCGCGGTGGCGAACACGACCTTCCTCGGCCGTTCGATCTTCGCCGGCACATCGGACGCCGCGGCGTTCGACGCGACCTACGCGCACTCGGGCATCGCAGGCTCCGAGGTCGTCCGCAGGATTTCGGACGGCGGGTCGGTACGGGTGGACGTGGACGGCGCCGAAGCCTTCGGCACCGGGGCGGCATCCGCGTTCGCACTGGTCGACTCGGTCATCGCCGACCTGCGATCCGGCACGAACGCGGGCGGGCGACTCGCGGAGATCGACGAGCGTCTCACGGCCATGCGCGGCGCGCAGGCCGCGGTCGGAAGCCGTCAGGCGCAGGTCGAACGCGCCAAGGAAGTCGCCGTGCACAGCGCGGTGTCGTTGGAGGCTCGGAGGGCCGCTGTGGAGGACGTGGATTCGGTCGAAGTGCTCGTGCAGCTGCAGGCTCAGGAGCTCGTCTATCGCTCGGCGCTGTCCGTGACCGCTCGGGTGCTGCAGCCCTCGCTGATGGACTTCCTGGCATGAGCGTCGCGCTGAGCTTCATCGCAGCACCGCCGGGCCTGGCGCCGCACACCAGCTTCGCGCTCACCGCGATCGCCGACGCGGAAGGGCTGTTCTCGTTGAGAGCCGTCGAGGATCCGGATCTGCGGCTGTACGTGCTCGATCCGGGGACGGTGATCGCAGACTATGCGCCGCTGCTGAACGACGGCCAGGTCGCCGAGCTCGGACTGACATCGCCCGAGGACGCGATGCTTCTGGTCATCGCGCATCCTGGCTCCGAGGGCGTGAGCGTCAACCTGCTCGCTCCGGTCGTCGTGAACCGCACGACGGGCCGAGCGGCGCAGATCATCCTGGACGGCCAGGGTTTCGATGTGCGCACCCCGCTGAGGTGATCGCGAGGAAGTAGCCTGGGAAGCGTGATCCTCGCTGTCGACACCTCGTTGGGCTCGGCCGTCGCCATCGTCGACGGCGACGGAGCGCGCCTCTCGGATGCCTCCAGTCCCGACCCGCTCGGCCATGCCGAGGTCATCGGCGATCTGCTGGTGCGAGCGGTCCACGACGCAGGCCCCGGCCGCATCGACCACGTCGTCGCGGGTATGGGGCCAGGACCCTTCACCGGACTGCGCATCGGCATCGCCACGGCGCGCACGTTCGCGCTCGGACGCGGTGTCGACGTCATCCCCGTTCCGAGCCACTTCGCGCCAGCGCTCACCGAGCTGGAGCGGGATGCCGTGGCCGGCCGCTTCGCGATCGTGACCGATGCCCGTCGCCGGGAGGTCGCGATCACGGTGTTCGAGGGGCTCGATGCCGACGGCATCCCGACGGTCGTCGCCGACACGGTCCTCGTGCCGCGGGTGGATGCCGAGACGCACCTCGACGGCATCCGATCCATCGAGACGACCGTGCTGGATGCTGCCGCCCTCGCCGGTGTCGGCCTGCGCGCGGCCCGTGCCGGACGAACCCTCGCCGGCCAGGAGCCGCTCTACCTGCGCCAGCCGGACGTCACGCTGCCCGGCGCGCCGAAGAAGGTCGGCTCATGATCCGCCGCGCGACGTCGGACGATCTCGACGCGATCATGGCGATCGAGAACGCGTCCTTCCCGACCGATGCGTGGAGCACCGAGACGATGACGGCCGAGCTCGCCGGGGAGTACAGTCACTACCTCGTCGACGAGCAGGACGGACTCGTCGTCGGCTATGCGGGGCTGCGCTCGGTGCGCGGCGCGTCGGATGCCGACATCCAGACGATCGCCCTGCTCGAGACGCACCGCGGTGCAGGACGAGGGCGCGCTCTTCTCGCGGCGCTGTTGGCCGAAGCAGCCAGCAGGGGCAACCGCGAGGTGTTCCTCGAGGTCCGAGCCGACAATCCGGGTGCCGAGGGGCTCTATCTCTCCGAGGGCTTCACCGAGCTCGGGCGCCGGCCGCGCTACTACCAGCCGGACGGCGTCGACGCGATCGTGATGCGCCTGGATCTCGGCGCGCAGCATGCGCGGCAACCGAACGGGAGGACATCGCGCGAACCGGAGGATCCGAACGGTCCGATCGCGCCGTCGGATCGTGCGGCCTCCTCCGGATCGGGCGACACGCAGGCGGCGAAGGAGTCCACGGCATGAGCGAGCCCCTTGTCCTCGGGATCGAGACGAGCTGCGACGAGACCGGTATCGGCATCGTCCGCGGCCGTACCCTGCTGTCGAACACGATCGCCTCGAGCATGGATGCGCATGCGCGCTACGGCGGCGTCGTGCCCGAGGTCGCGGCACGAGCGCACCTCGAGGCGCTGCAGCCGTCGATCGAGGCGGCGCTCGCCGAGGCGCAGGTGCGCCTGGAAGACCTGGATGCCGTTGCGGTCACCTCAGGCCCAGGACTCGCCGGCGCGCTCATGGTCGGAGTCGGCGCGGCGAAGGGCCTCGCGGTCTCGCTCGACAAGCCCCTGTACGCCGTCAATCACCTCGTCGGGCACATCGCCGCCGACATCCTGACCCCGGATGCCGAGCCGCTGGAGTATCCGACGATCGCGCTGCTCGTGTCCGGCGGCCACACGTCGCTGCTGCACGTGCGCGATCTGACCACGGACGTCGAACTGCTTGGCGAGACGATGGACGACGCAGCGGGCGAGGCCTTCGACAAGGTCGCGCGTCTGCTGGCGCTCCCGTATCCCGGCGGACCGGAGATCGATCGGGCGGCCGTGGACGGCGACCCGAAGGCGATCCGCTTCCCGCGGGGGCTGTCCCGAGCATCCGATATGGCGAAGCATCGGTACGACTTCTCGTTCTCCGGGTTGAAGACCGCGGTGGCAAGGTGGGTGGAGCGCTGCGAGGCGGAGGGGACTCCGGTTCCCGTGGCGGATGTCGCGGCGAGCTTCCGCGAAGCGGTCGTCGACGTGCTCGTGACGAAGGCGCTCGCCGCCTGTCAGGATCTGGGCGTGCCGCGTCTGCTGCTCGGCGGAGGCGTCATCGCCAATCGACGCCTGCGCGAGGTCGCACTGGAGCGCGCGGAGGCCGCCGATGTCACCGTGCGCATCCCGCCGCTGTCGCTGTGCACGGACAACGGCGCCATGGTCGCGGCCCTCGCCGCCGAGCTGATCTCGTCCGGCCGCCGCCCCTCCACCCTCGCGTTCGGAGCGGATTCGACCCTGCCGGTGACCGAGATCCAGGTCGCCGAGCGCGCGGAGGTCGCGGCGTGAGCGGGCAGTCGGGAGAACCGCGCCTGGAGGGCGCCGGCCCCGACGTCGAGAAACCCGCCGGTGCCGCACGGCTGCCAGGGGCGCGGCGCGAGGGGTACACGAAGCTGCCGACCGGCCCGGTGGGCATCGAGCCGGTCGTGGTCAGCGGCCCGGATCCGGATGCCGTCGGATCCTGGGCGCCGAGCATCACCGAGCCGATCGAGCAGGACAACTCGCGACTCGCCCCATGGGCGCTGCTGGCTGCGATCGTCGCGCTGGTCGCTTCGTTCTTCGTCGGCTGGGGAATTCCCGTCGCCATCGTCGCGGTGGTCGCCGCGATCATGTCCTTGCGGCGGCCCTTGGAGAGCAAGGCCGTCGCGGTCTGGGCGCTCGTCCTGGGGGGCATCGCAACTCTGTACAGCGCCGGCTGGCTGATCTGGGCGGCGATGCAGCCGGGAATCTTCGGGTAGTCGGATGCTGTCGCCGGGGGAGGCCGCAGAGGACGGCGAGGTCACAGGAGCCGCGTATCTGACGATCACCGAGACCATCGGCGGCATGACCGATGTCGACGTCGATGTCGAACGCGGCGCGATCGTGGATGGCGCGGCAGGCGACGCCGGCTGACGGGGGACCGATGATGACGGACAGCATTGACGACGGCGAGCTGCGGGACCTGCGCGCCAAGGCGTACGGTCCGGGCGGCGAGCTCACGGATGCCGAGGCCCGGCGTCTCGACGAGTTGCAGGGGTCGGCGCGCCGGGCCGCCGCTGAGAGCTCGGTGACGGCCGCGGCAGAACCCGTTCCGGATCGCCACGGCGATGGCATCCCCCCGCAGCCGGTGGATGCCGCTGAGGTCCGGACGCCGGACGGCGAGCCCGGAACCGAGCCGGAATCAGGTGTCGCCGGGCCCGACGCTCGGCCGCAGCCCGCCGGGCTCCGCGGCCTCCTGAAGCGCCGGTGGTTTCCGGTTGCGGCCGTCGGCGTCGCGCTGCTGGTCGGGGTCGGGATCGGGTTCGTCGCGTTCGGCCAGGACATCGTGCGTTCGATCGCCCTGTCGCTCTCGGTCGGGGCCGAGCAGGTGGAGCTGGAGGCCGATGGGGATTACGATCCGGGATCGATCACGCCGATCGGACAGTCGCACGGGGTGACGATCTGGCATGCGACACGACAGGACGGAGAGGACCGGTGCGTCGTCCTCACGATCGGCGACCGGGTCGAGCGGACATGCATCCCGAGCTCGCAGTTCGGTGAGCAGGGTGCCGGCCTGTACGCCTCGATGAATCTGCCTGCCGACGATGCCGGCGACGCGAGCGGGCTCAACGTGAGCGTGGGTCAGGACATCGGCGGCGACCTCGTGGTGATCGCGAACGTCTGGACACCGGAGATGTGGGATTGGCGGTCGCAGTACACCGAGGACGAGCTCGCGATCATCGATCGGATCGAACGGGCGACGGGCATCGGCGGTGAAGGCCTGCAGATCGTCGGATACGACGACGACCGGCCCATCTGGTTGGAGTACACCGGTACGGGGAAATGCGTCATCGTCGCGGTGGTGGACGGCGTCGAGCGCGCCTGCACTCAGCACGCGGACGAGGACGTGACTCTGGAGATCGCGGACGCGGACCGCGGCGTCGCGCGCTATCACGTGGCGATTTCGAGCTCGCGGGGGCCGACGCTCACGATCGAGCGGGTGCCGGCGCAGGGGATCGATGTCTCGATCGACGACACGACGGAAGACGTCGAGCCGTGACGGAAGCGGAGGCCGCAGAACTCGATGAGCTGCGGGCGAAGGCGTACGGGCCGAATGGTGCACTGACGGATGCCCAGGCGCAGCGGCTGCAGGAACTGCAGGACGCGGCACGAGGGTTCTCTCCGGCCGGTGGTCTCCCGGAGGACACCGACCCGGGACGGGAGGCGCTCGAAGCCGGTGATGCCGGCGCAGCCGAATCAGCCGAGACCGGGCACCGTCAGGCCGCGTCCGACGTCGTCGCGACGGCGCGGCGTCGGCTGCGCAGCCGGCTCGTCCCCGTCGCGGTCGTCGCGCTCGCGGTCCTCGTCGGGGTCGGCGCCGGCTGGGCGCTGGCGGCCGGAACGCGGGCGTCCTCGATCGAGCTGACCGCCCAGCAGCAGGACTGGCAGGATTCGATCGCTGCGACGGGCGACTACGACGACGGCTCGCTCAGGGCACTCGCGGTCGATGCCGGTACGCAGATCGGCGGCGACGTGAGTCCCGTCGCCTGGGCTGCGACGAGGGAGCACGGCGCGGAGCGGTGCCTCATCGTCGGCGACGAGGCAGGCAGCGCAGCGACCTGCGCGACGGAATACGTCGCCCGGAGAGACTCGATGGCCGTGTCCTATCCGCGCGCCGACGACGAGAGCGGCCATGTCACGATCACGACGGCCCTGGCGATCGTGACACCGGACGGCGAAATGGCCGGTCGATTGACGACCCACTGGCTCATCCGCGAGGAGGTGGGGCGCGTATCCGAGGATGTCGTCGCGCGGGACTCCGCTGTGATCGCGAAGAACTTCGCTGCGGACGCTCTGGAGATGATCGGAGCGTTCGAGGCCTACCCGGTCTGGCTCGCGTCGGTCGCCGGTGGACAGAGCTGCCTCATCTACATCGGCGAGATCGGTATCCCTCTCGAGACGTGCGCTCCGACCCGCGGCCTGGCGGATCAGCCGTTGAGGCTCAGCATCATTTCGCACGATGCGGGCGAGCCCGATGGGGCGGGGGAGCAGACCACGTTCGAGCTCACCTTCACGGATGAGATGTCGTCGCGCCAGCTCCTGATCACCCGGACGCCGGAGGATGAGATCCAGCCGGTCGGCTGATCCGCGTCACACGCGGTCGGCCAGCACCGCCATCCGCTGGGTGCCGATGCGCGCGAGCAGCAGTGTCGCGCTCTGGGACCCGCTCAGCTTCAGCTTCCTGCGGAAGGCCGCAGGGTCGATGTCCATACCGCGCTTCTTGATCTCCAGCGTTCCGATGTCGGCACGGCGCAGCGCGGCGTTGATCGCCTTGATGTTCACGGGCATCGACTCGCGCACCCGGAAAGACTGCACGAACGGACTCGTCACCGCGGCATCGCCGGTCAGGTAGGCGATGTGCTCGTCCAGCATCCCGGCGTCCAGGCTCCGGGCGACGTCCCCGATCAGGCGGGCGCGGATCACCGCGCCGTCCGGCTCGTGCACGAAGGCGCCGAGCGGACGGACCTCGGCGTCCTCGGCATCCGCACCGGCGGTCAGTTCGTGCGACTCGTCGCCGCGGATGACGAGCGCGGCGCGGCGGACGCCGTCGCGCGCGAGCGCGCCGCTCCAGAGCACGAGCTCGACCACGCTGCCGTCCGCGCTGACCCATTGCGCCTCGGCATCCTCGGGGAGAGCCTCGCGATCGTGTCCTGGGCCGAGCTTGATTCCGGTCGGGATGCGGGCGGCGACGTCGAAGGCCCAATCGAGTGACGGGGAGTAGCCGGATGCCGTGACGCGCCGCGTCTCGCGGTGGCCCGAGGTGCGACGCGCCGGATCCATCCAGATCGCCGTGGGGCCCGCGTCCGGGCGCGCGGCGAGAACGGTGCCGAGAGCATCCTCGGCCGTGCCGTGCGACACGGAGGCATCCTCTCCGAACGCCGCCAGGTTGTATGCGGCGATCGCCGCCGTGACCTCGTCCGCGTCGACGGCGGTCACCGACAGACCCGCGCCCGCGAAAGCGAGGGCATCGCCGCCGATGCCGCAGCCCAGATCAGCGACGTGCTGGATTCCCGCGGCCCGCATCCGGCCGGCGTGCCGCGCCGCGACGCCCAATCGCGTCGCCTGCTCCAGACCCGCCTGCGTGAACAGCATCCGGTCGGCGAACGGGCCGAACTTCGCCGCGGCCTTCGTGCGCAGCCTGGCCTGACCGACGACGGCGGAGACCAGCTCGGGGGAGTGGCCGGCAGCGCGCAGTCGCGAGACGACCCTCGCGACATCGGTCGTGGAATCGATGCTCCCGACGTCGTCGAGCAGACGCAGTCCGTCCGGGGTGAGCAGGGCGGCGAGCTCGGTCATCTCCACCGGTTCAGCCTACGCGGCATGCGTTCGCCCACCGCGATACGCCTCACTGGCACTCGCATTGCGTGAGTGCCAGCCGACGTCCTACACTGGCATTAGCACTCTCGGGTTGAGAGTGCGAACGAGTCTTTCGTGTCAGCGTCAAGAAAGAAGAGGTAGACCGTGTCGGTTTCCATCAAGCCGCTCGAGGACCGCATCGTCATCAAGCAGGTCGAGGCCGAGCAGACCACCGCGAGTGGACTGGTCATCCCCGACACCGCCAAGGAGAAGCCCCAGGAGGGCGAGGTCGTGGCCGTTGGCCCCGGCCGCATCGATGACAACGGCAACCGTGTTCCGCTCGACGTCGCCGTCGGCGACCGCGTGCTCTACAGCAAGTACGGCGGCACCGAGGTGAAGTTCGGCGCAGACGAGTTCCTCGTCCTGTCGGCTCGCGACGTCCTCGCGGTCGTCGTGCGCTGATCTCAGCGACCATCGCTTCGAGGGCCCGGATGCATCACGCATCCGGGCCCTCGTGCATCCCCGGCCAGGGGTGACCCGTTTCCTGCCAACGTCACGGCCCATGGCATCCGGCGTCCGAGCCCGGTCGTAGGGTTGATCAGTGACCACGAAGACCCCGCCACGGAGCGAACAGACGACGGGCGTGATGTACGCCCTCGGCGCGTATCTGCTCTGGGGCGTCCTGCCGCTGTACTTCCTCCTGCTGGCGCCGACCGGCCCCTGGGAGATCGTCGCCTGGCGGGTGCTGTTCTCGCTCGTGTTCTGCCTCCTCCTGCTCGCGATCACGCGAGGCTGGCAGCGGATCCTGGCGATCGTCCGCCAACCGCGGCTCCTCGGTCTCACGGCCCTCGCCGGCGTGCTCATCTACGTCAATTGGCAAGCGTTCCTGATCGGCACGCTGGACGACAAGGTCGTCGAGACGGCGCTGGGCTACTTCATCAATCCGATCACCACCGTGCTGCTGGGCGTCTTCATCCTGCACGAGCGCATGCGCCGGCTGCAGTGGGTCGCCGTGGGCATCGCGGCTCTCGCCGTGATCGTGATCATCGTCGCCTACGGCTCGGTTCCGTGGATCGCACTCACCCTCACGCTCTCGTTCGGCTTCTACGGGCTCATCAAGAAGAAGATCGGACCGTCGGTGGATGCCGTCAGCGGACTGACCCTCGAATCCTTCTGGCTCGTCCCCATCGCCGTCATCCAGCTCGTCGCGGTCGGGATGACCACGGGCATCACGATCGGCAACCACGGGGTCTGGCACACGGTGCTGCTGTGCTTCGCCGGTGTCGCCACGGCCGTGCCGCTCCTGTTGTTCGCATCCGGCGCTCGACGCATCAACCTCACCGTCATCGGGATGATCCAGTTCATCACCCCGATCATGCAGTTCCTCATCGGCGTCGTCATCCTCCACGAGCCGATGCCGACCGAGCGCTGGATCGGATTCATCCTGGTCTGGGTGGCCGTCGCAGTGTTCGTCGTCGACCTCATCCTCGCTGCACGACGCCACCGGCGCGTCCCATCCGCGGAGCTGATCTGACCGCGCCGGTGGCGCCGTCACCAACGCGAAACAAGATCGTTAGCGCACCGATACCTGCCGGTATCGGGCCCGGTCGTAGGGTTAGACCACCCGAACGTGGTACCGCCACGTCCGCTGTTGTCGAAGGAGCAATATGAACGGTTTGCAGGGTTCGCGCCCCAAGCTGCTGGCAGGAATCGCACTGCTGGGAGCCACGGCGCTGGTCATCGCGGGGTGCAGCACGCCCACGCCCGCACCCGAGTCGTCCGAAGCGGCGAACGAGCGGCCCGAGAACGTAGATCTGTCGCTGACGCTGGGCTCGCTCCTGCCCGCGACGGGAACGCTGGCCTTCCTCGGCGCCCCCATGGAGGCGGGCGTCCAGCTCGCCGTCGCTCAGATCAACGAGGCGGACGCCGGCATCCAGGTCGAGCTGGTCAGTGAAGACGAGGGCGACCTCGACAACAAGGCCTACGAGACCTCGATCACCAACCTCCAGAGCGCCGGAATCAACGCCATGGTCGGTGCCGCATCCTCGAGCGTGACGAAGCTGATCCTGGACGGCAACGCCGGCGCAGGCATCCTCACCGTCTCGCCGTCGAACACGTCGCCGGACTTCTCCGGCATCAACGACCTGTACTTCCGCACCGCGCCGAGCGACCTGCTCCAGGGCGAGGTGCTGGGCAACCAGATCGCCGAGGACGGGCACAAGACGCTCGGCATCATCTACCAGAACGACCCGTACGGCACCGGTCTGTTCGAGGCCATCAAGTCGACGTTCGAGGGCACCGGTGGCGAGGTCGTCGCCGACGCTTCCTACAACCAGGGCGATGGCCAGTTCAACGCGCAGGTGCAGACGATCGCGGCCGAGAAGCCGGATGCCGTGGCCGTCGTCTCCTACGACCAGTTCGCGACCATCGCGCCGCTGCTGGGCAACGCGGGCATCGACACCGGTTCGCTGTACCTGGTCGATGGCAACCTCAAGGACTGGCCGGATCTTCCCGTCAGCCTCGAGGGCTCGAAGGGCACCCGTGCCGGCGCCGAGCTGCCGGACGACTTCATCGACCAGCTGAACGAGGTCTGGACCGCCGGTGGCAACGAGCCCATCGACGCGCTGACCTACTCGGCTGAGGCGTACGACGCAGCGACGCTCATCGCGCTGTCGGCTCTGTACGCCGTCTCGGTCGAAGGCGCCGACATCGCAGGCGCGATGCGCACGGTGTCCGGCGGTGAAGGCGAGGGCGAGGAGTGCACGAGCTTCGCCGACTGCGCCGAGATCATCAACGCCGGCGGAACGCCCGACTACAACGGATACTCCGGCGACGTCACGTTCGATGAGAACAACGACCCGGCAGGAGCCGCGATCGGTGTCTACGAGTACGACGCGGAGAACGTGCAGACCCGCCTGAAGTAGATCGCACGCGAAAGGGCTCCGGATGCTTCTGCATCCGGAGCCCTTTCGCGTGCCGGGGGTGTGGCGGGGGAGGGGGGGCGCATGTGGTGGGCGCGCGGGGGGGGGGGGCCCCACCCCCCCCCCGCGCGGCGCCCCGCCCAACGCGGCGGGGGTGCCCCGGGGGGCGCGGGTGAGGCCGCATACGCAGGGGGGGTTGTACA
>NZ_JBHJTE010000002.1:0-717065 GCF_042267585.1 Microbacterium sp. NPDC056234 | reverse complement strand
CCCGGGCTCGCGGTCGGCGACACAACGGCCGTGTCCGCCGAGCTGAACGACGCGATGCTCACCAGCGGACTGTCCCACCTCACAGCGGTCTCCGGAGCGAATTGCGCGATCGTCGTCGGTGCCGCCTTCTGGTTCGTCGCGCTCTGCGGGGGCGGACGACGCCTGCGTGTGATCGTCGCGCTGAGCACACTCGCGGCATTCGTGGTCCTCGTGACGCCTGAACCGAGCGTGATCCGCGCGGCGACCATGGCCGGCCTCGGCATGCTGTCCGTCCTGCTCGGCAGACCGAGCGCGGGCGTGAGCGTGCTGTGCCTGGCAGTCACCGGCATCTTCGTCGCCGATCCCTGGCTCGCCGCGACGCCCGGCTTCGCCCTGTCGGCAGCGGCGACGGGAGCGCTCATCCTGCTGGCGCCGCCGATCGCACGCGGCCTCGAACGCTGGCTGCCGCAACCGCTCGCGCTCGGAGTCGCGGTCCCGATCGCCGCGCAGCTGGTGTGCGGTCCGATCATCGCGCTGTTCGCCGAGCAGCAGTCGTTGATCGGCATCGTGGCGAACATGCTCGCGGCTCCGGCTGCCCCGATCGCCACGGTCGTCGGGCTGCTCGCCTGCCTGGCGGCCCCGCTACCCGCTCTTGCCGATCTCCTGGCCGCCGTCGCCTGGCTTCCGGCTGCATGGATAGCCACCACGGCGGCGACCACTTCGGAGCTACCCGGGGCTCAGCTGCTGGTCGTGCCGGGGCTCGCCACGTCCGCCGTCGTGCTGGTGCTGAGCGCCGCGTGCGCCGTCCTGCTGTGCCGAGGGCGATCCGGGGTTCCGCCGCCGCGTGGCGCGCTCCGATCGGCGGCCGCGGTGCTCGTCATCGCGGTGGCGCTGGGCGGCGCTCGCGTGCTGCTGGACGGTCCGCTCGCCGTGATCGCGGTCCCGGGGGATTGGTCGATCGCGGCCTGCGATGTCGGGCAGGGCGACGCGATGGTCGTGCGGTCGGAGGCGCGCGTCGCCGTGATCGACACCGGACCCGATCCTGATGCGCTGTCGGGATGCCTGGGGTCGCTCGGCGTCGACCGCGTCGACCTCCTCGTGCTCACGCACTTCGATCTGGATCACTCCGGTGGCGCCTCGGCGATGTTCGACCGTGTCGAGACGGTGCTGCACGGGCCGATTGCCGAACCGGACGAGGCGCGCCTGCTGACCGAGTTCACGACCCGCGGCGCGTCCGTCGTCGAAGCATCGGCGGGGCAGAGCGGACAGCTCGGCACGGCGCGGTGGCGCGTGCTCTGGCCTCGAGCGCAGCAGGCGGCGTTCCCATCCGGCAACGACGCGAGCGTGGTGGTGGAGTTCGACGGCGAGGACATGCCGAAGTCGCTGTTCCTCGGCGACCTCTCCGCGACTCCGCAACGGCTGCTCGCCGCATCCAGTGCGCTGCGTCCGCCGTACCCGGTGGTCAAAGTTGCGCACCACGGCAGCGCGGATCAGGATGCCGGGCTGTACGCGACGCTGAAGCCGGTGATCGCGATCATCAGCGCCGGAGTCGATAACGACTACGGTCATCCGCGCGCGGAGACTCTGGACCTCGTCACCGCCGTCGGGGCGACGACGCTGCGCACCGACCAGCAGGGGCGTGTCCTGCTCGGCCGTCGAGACGACGAACTGATCATCTGGACCGAGCGGTCGGATGCCGCGGACGCACCGTCCGAGGTCGGCGGCCCCGGGTAGGCTGGCAGCTATGGCAGCCGCTCGCACCCCCGCACGCAAGGCGGCGGCGAAGATCCCTCAGGTGTCCTGGCGAGAGCCGCGTCCCGCGCCGGTAGTACTCGTCTCGGGTCCGGAGGAAGTGTGCGCGGAGCGCGCCATCGCCGGCGTCCGCGAGTACCTTCGCGCCGAGGATCCGGCTCTCGAGGTCAGCGATATCCGGGCCGACGACTACGCGGCGGGGACACTGCTGGCGGTCACATCGCCGTCGTTGTTCGGCGAACCGCGCTTGGTCCGCGTCTCCGGGGTCGAGAAGTGCTCGGATGCCTTCCTGCAGGAGGCGGTGTCCTACCTCGACAACCCGCAGGAAGGCGCGACCGTCGTCCTGCGTCACACCGGTGCGAGCGTCCGCGGTAAGAAGCTGCTGGACGCGCTGCGGGCCGGCGCAGGCGGCGGCATCGAGATCGCCTGCCCGGCGGTCAAGCGTGACAGCGACCGGTTCGATTTCGCGGCGGGGGAGTTCAAGGCCGCGAGCAAGCGCATCCAGCCGCAGGCGCTGCGCGCCTTGGTCTCCGCGTTCGCCGACGATCTCACCGAGCTCGCCGCCGCGTGCCAGCAGCTCATCAACGACGTCCAGGGCGACGTCACCGAGGACGTCGTCACGAAGTACTACGGCGGACGCGTCGAGGTCTCGGCCTTCGTGGTGGCTGACACCGCGATCGCGGGGCGCTACGGCGAGGCGCTGGTGTCCCTCCGGCACGCTCTCGCGTCCGGCGCGGATCCGGTTCCGATGGTCGCCGCCTTCGCGATGAAGCTGCGGACGATGGCCAAAGTCGCCGGCATCCGCGGCTCCAGTCGCGAGATCGCGACACGGCTGGGCATGAAGGACTGGCAGATCGATCGCGCGCGCCGAGACCTGGCCGGGTGGAACGAGCGGTCCCTCGGACTCGCGATCCAGGCCACGGCACGCGCGGATGCCGAGGTGAAGGGCGCCGCACGCGATCCGATCTTCGCCCTCGAACGCATGGTGACCGTCATCGCGACGCGCTCCCCGTTCGGGGAGTAGCGCGTCTCCACTGCATGACGGATGCCGGGAGACCGTACGTTCGACGACTCGTCGGCCGCGGAAATGCGATGCATCCGGGAGAACTCCAGCCTTCCGACCCGGATGCAGGGAACGACGAAGGCCCGCCCCGCGAACGGGACGGGCCTTTCGAAGAATCAGCTCAGAGAGCAGATGCCGTTCAGAGAGCTGCGACCTGCTTGGCGATGGAGGACTTGCGGTTAGCCGCCTGGTTCTCGTGGATGACGCCCTTGCTGACGGCCTTGTCGAGCTTCTTGGTCGCCTTCTTCAGCGCCGCCTCGGCAGCGGCCTTGTCGCCCGCGGCGATGGCCGTGCGGGTCTGACGGACGGCGGTCTTGAGCTCGGACTTGACAGCCTTGTTGCGGGCCGTCGCCTTCTCGTTGGTCTTGATGCGCTTGATCTGCGACTTGATGTTTGCCACGCGTGGAAGCTTTCGTTCAGAGATGGGAATGGGAATGCCGGGAGCAGTAGAGGGGCTGCTGTCCAGCGGTCGTGAGGGGTTCACCCACACGCAAGCCAAGAACCAAGCCTACCAGGTTTGCTGCGATCAACTGCGCGCGGCGTCCCGCTCGAGCGTCGCGACGGCCAGGTCCAGCAGTGCGTTGAAGACCTGAGGCCGCATCGCCGTGACCAGATGCGTCGTCCGAGGGACGACGATGAGCTCGGAATGCGGCGCCAACTGCTGGAAGAGCCGTTCGTGCATCCGCAGCTGATCGAACTGCCCGTTGATCCACCACACCGGGATCCGGATGCGGGGGAGCGACGTCGTGAGATCGAGGTCGGCGAGGCTGGTCAGTGCGATGCCCTGCGTATCGAACGCGTAGCCGCCGGCTTCGAAATCCGCACGCGTGTCTGCGGGCAGCGTTGCGGCCAGGACTCGCTTGCTGAGCCACAGCCCACGATCGGGCAGCGCGTCGAACTGCTGCGCGAGAAAGCGGTACGTCGACAGCGCGACACCACGGGGGAGCGCCGTGCAGGACGCGCCGATGAGGCCTGCGAGCGGCGGGGCATCCTCCTGCCCGCTGTACGCGACAGAGAGCAGGCCGCCCATCGAATGGCCGACCAGGAGGACGGGCCCGTGCACGGCGGCATCCCGCACCGCAGTGTCGATCGTCGCGAACGCGTCCGTCAGCGTGAAGGGCTCGTCCATGCGCGCGCCATGTCCGGGGAGATCAACCGCCACGCCGCTGATCCCGAGTGCCTCGAGATGCTCGAGTTGGCTGCGCCACATGGTCCGCGAGGTGCGGATGCCGTGGACGAGGACGACGCGAGGCTTCACGCGCCTCAGCTTAGAGAACAGACATGCCGACATGCACGAAGGCGGGGCCGGTGGATGAACCACCGACCCCGCCTCATGAGTGCGAGAAGTTACTCCTTCTCGTAGCCCACGTTCTCGACCGGCGTGATGCCGAACAGGTCGAGGCCGACGTACGGCTCAGGCGTGAGGTTCGCCAGACCTGCCTTGACGGTCCAGATCTCCGGGCCGTTCAGGACGGGGATGATGCCCCAGGTCTCGGAGAAGATCTGAGCTTCCATCTCCATGGCCTTCTTCGTCTGCTCCACCGGGTCGGAGATCGTCTCCAGCTCCTCGTGGATCATCTTGTCGATCTCCGGCGTACCGGTACCCGACAGGTTCAGGCCGCTGTCCGAGCAGTACAGCTGGCAGAACCAGGCTGCACCGAACGGGTCGGACGACGTGAAGTTGAGGAAGAAGAGGTCACCGTTCTGGGTGTTGTAGTCCTCGGCGAACTCCGCGGACGGACGCTGATCGATCTCCACCTCGACGCCGACAGCCTTGAGCTGCGACTGCACCGCGAGCGAACGCGCACGAGCGGTCTCAGTGTCGGAGTGGACCGGGAACACGAGCTTCAGGCGCTGGCCGTCCTTCTCGCGGATGCCGTCCTCACCGGGAACCCAGCCAGCCTCGTCGAGCAGCTTGTTGGCGCCTTCGGTGTCGCCGTCCTTGCGGCCGGCCTCCTCGAGCGCGTTGCTGTAGTCGGGCTGGAACGAGAACAGCGTCAGCGAGCCAGCCGGCTCCTCGGTGTAGTTGAGACCATTGAAGATGATCTCCTTGATCTGCTCGATGTTGATCGCCTCGAAGATGGCCTTGCGGACATCGAGCTCGGCGAGCACGGGGTTCGCGGCGTTCAGCGTGAAGATCGCGTTCGCGGTCGCCTGACCCTTGTAGGTCTCGACGCCCTCGAGGTCCTCGACCTGAGCGAGCAGCTCGGCGCTGCCGGTCTCGGCCATGTCGACCTCGCCGTTGCGCAGAGCATTCACGGCAGCGGTCGGCTCCATCTGGATGAAGGTGACCTTGTCGAGAAGCGGCTCGTCGCCCCACCACTTGGGGTTCGGGGTCAGCGTGACCACGCCACCGGTCTTGTCGTAGTCCTCGACCGTGTAGGGGCCCGCGGCCCACTCCGGGTGCCAGTCACCGAGGAACGCGGTGTTGAACAGCTCCGGCGTGTTGACGGCCGGGTGCAGCAGCTGGGAGTAGACCATCTCCGGCCAGGCGAACTCGCCCTTGAAGGTGACGATGACGTCGTGGTCGTTCTCGCCGGCCTCGACGGATTCGATTTCCTTCCAGCCGTCGGTCGCGTTCGGCAGGTACGCCTCGTTCGTGCCGTTCTGGGCTTCCCAGGTCGCCTTGAAGGCGGTGACGTCGATCGGCGTGCCGTCGTTCCAGACAGCCTTCTCGTTGACCTTGAAGTGCAGGACGGTCTTGCCGTCCTCGACACCGAAGGAGTAGTCGTCGAGGTAAGCCGGGTTGGGCTTGACCGTGCCATCCGGGTCCATCAGCAGGACCTGCGGACGGAACCACGTGCCGATCTGCGTGACGCGGGCGTCACCGTCGCCGTGGAAGTAGTTCAGCTGCTCGGCGATGTTCGAGACGGGAATGCGCAGCTCGCCACCGGCCTCGAGGTTCTCGCGCGGCTGGGGGTTGTAGTCGGCGCCTTCGACGGTCTGAGGGGCTTCACCCTCGCCTTCGTTACCGCCACCGTTGGTCGCTGGTGCACATGCGCTCATGGCGAGTGCGAGGGCGCCGCCGAGAGCGGCGATGCCCATCAGCTTCTGATGCCGTTTCATGGTACTCCTTAGTGCCTGTCGGCCTTACTTGGGATAGAGGCAGACTATTCCGCCCCTGGCGAGCGGATCGCATTGCGCGCCGATTCGTTATCGGACTGTGCAGAAAGCGTCACAGGACTGTTTCGCAAGCGTCATCGAATCGTGCGAAATGCGCCCGCAGGTCAGCTGGCGGCTACCGCCGTGGCGTCGAATCCCTCAACCGGAAGGATGATTCGCTCGCGTGTCCGCTCGATGTCCGGGTCGGGAATAGGGATGGCAGAGAGCAGTGCCTTCGTGTACGGGTGCTGGGGGTTGTCGAAGACCTGGTCCACGTCGCCGTGCTCGACGAACGACCCGCGATACATCACGGCGACGCGGTCGGCGATGTGCCGGATCACGGCGAGATCGTGCGCCACGAACAGGTACGACAGGCCGAGCTTGGACTTGAGCTCATCGAGCAGGTTGATCACGCCGGCCTGGATCGACACGTCGAGCGCGGAGACGGGCTCATCGAGCACCACGACCTTGGGATTGGTCGACAGTGCTCTGGCGATGCCGATGCGCTGACGCTGGCCGCCGGAGAAGGCCTGCGGGAACCGGTCGCTGTGCGCAGGGTCCAGACCCACGAGGGCCATGAGCTCCTCCACGCGGTCGAAGACCTCGTCCTTGCCCATCCCGATCGCGAACATGGGTTCGGCGATGATGTCCCATACGGTCATGCGGGGGTCGAGGGCGCCCATCGGGTCCTGGAAGACGATCTGCAGGTCCCGGCGCAGCTTGCGCTCCTCGGCGCGGGACTTGATGTCTGCGACGCTCTTGCCCGCGATGCGGATGTCGCCGTCCTCCTGCTTGACCAGATCCATGATCTGCAACAGTGTCGTGGTCTTGCCGCTGCCGGATTCACCGACGATGGCGAGCGTCTCGCCCTGCCGGACGTCGAAGCTGATGCCCTTGACCGCGTGGACTTCTCCGACCTTGCGCTTGAACAGGGACCCCTTCATGAGCGGGAACGTCTTGTTCAGGTTGATCGCCTCGAGGGTGATCGGGCGCTCTTCGCGCGGGGTCCGCACGAGTTCGCTCTCGGGGATCTCCGGTACGGGGAACACCGGCATTCCGCCGATGTTGCCGTCATCGTCGATGTCGTTCGCCCTGATGCAGGCGACCGTGTGGTCGTCGCCGCCACCTGTGCTGATGGGCAGGAGCGCGGGCTCACCGTCGCGGCAGGCATCGATCGCGATCGGGCAGCGATCGGCGAACGGGCAGGCATCCGGCAGGTTGATCAGCAGCGGCGGGTTGCCCTTGATCGGGATCAGCGGGACCTTCTCGGCCTTGTCGACGCGGGGGATCGCACCCAGCAGACCGATCGAGTACGGCATCCGCGTGCGGTAGAAGAGTTCGCGGACGGCCGCATGCTCGACGGGCTTGCCCGCGTACATGACGAGGACGTCATCTGCGGTCTTCGCGACGACGCCCATATCGTGCGTGATCATGATCATCGCGGCGCCGGTCTCTTCCTGCGCCTTGCCCATGAGCTCCAGGATCTGCGCCTGGATGGTCACGTCCAGAGCCGTCGTCGGCTCGTCCGCGATGATCAGCTTCGGGTTGTTCGCCATCGCGATGGCGATGACGACGCGCTGACGCATTCCGCCGGAGAACTCGTGCGGGAACGACTTCATCCGCCGCTCCGGCTCGGGGATGCCGACGAGGGAGAGCAGTTCGACCGAGCGGTCCCATGCTTCCTTCTTCGACAGGCTGCGGTGAACCGTGAGAGCTTCGATCAGCTGATCGCCGATCGTGAACACCGGGGTCAACGAGGTCAGGGGGTCCTGGAAGACCATCGACATGCCGTTGCCGCGGATCACCGAGAGCTGCTTGTCGGTCTTGCCGAGCAGTTCCTGACCGTCGTAGACGATCGAGCCGGTGACCTTCGCGTTGTCGTCGAGCAGGCCCATGATCGCCAGGGACGTGACGGACTTGCCGGAGCCTGACTCGCCGACGATGCCGAGCGTCTTGCCGGATTCGAGATCGAAGGAGACGCCGCGCACGGCATCCACGCGGCCGGCCTCGGACGGGAAGCTGACCTTGAGGTCGCGGACGGACAGAACTGTACTCATGCGCGACCTCCAGCCGCCGAAGTCGGATCGAGGGCATCGCGCAGTCCGTCGGCGATGAGCGCCATCGAGACAGTCAGCAGCGTCAGTGCGAGCGCGGGGAAGTAGAACAACCACGGAGCACTCACGAGCGTGCTCGAGCCGTAGCCGATCAGAGCACCGAGCGAGACATCCGGAAGTTTCACACCGAATCCGAGGAAGGAGAGCGCGGTCTCGGTGAGCACAGCGGAGACGACGCCGAGTGTGAAGTTGATCACGAGCAGCGAGCCGATGTTCGGCAGCATGTGCCGCGTGACGATCTTGAGACCAGGCAGACCGGCGTAGCGTGCGGCGTGGATGTACTCGCGCTCGCGCAGCGAGAGCGACAGCGTCCAGATGATGCGCGCCGGCATGAACCAGCCCACCACGAAGACCATGACCAGCGAGATCACGATCCAGTTGCCGCCGGCGTCGTTGGAGATCATCGCGAGGATCAGGAAGTTCGGGATCACCATCATGAAGTGGATGACCGCGAGCATGATGCGCTCGTACGGGCCGCGGAAGTACGCGGCGGTGGCACCGACGATGGCCGAGACCGCCGTCGTGCCGAACGCGACGACGACGGCGATCATCATGGAGCGCTGCAGACCGGTCGCGACCTGGGCGAAGTTGTCGTTGCCGGAGCCGTTCGTGCCGAACCAGTGCTCGGCCGACGGAGCCTGACGCAGGGCCAGGAAGTCCAGGTCGGACGGGCTGTAAGGCGAGATGAGCGGGCCGACGATCGCGAACACCACGAGAAGTGCCAGGATCACCATCCCGATGACCGCACCCCGGTTGCGCATGAAGCGTCGCGTGTACAGCTTCATGAGCGACGTGCGCTTGCGCGTCTTCAGCTTGTTCTCGATCTCCGTGGAGACTTCGATTGCTTCCAGAGACATCAGCTCACCCGCACTCTCGGATCGAGGATGACGACGGTGACATCGGCGAGGATGGCGCCGATCGCCGTCATGAGGGCACCGAACGCGGCGACCGCGACGACGCCGTGGATGTCGTTGCCGTTCAGGGTCTGGATGAAGTAGCGCCCCATACCGTTCCAGTTGAAGATCGACTCGGTGAGGACTGCGCCGGTGAAGACCGCCGGAATCGTGAAGGCGACCTGCGTGGTCACGGGGATCATCGACGTGCGCAGCGCGTGCTTGCGGATGGCCTGCTGCTTCGTCAGGCCCTTCGCGCGGGCGGTTCGCACGTAGTCCGCCTTGATGTTGTCCAGCAGGAGCGATCGCTGCAGGAAGTGGATCGACGCGTAGCCGGTGATCACGAGACCGAGTGTCGGCAGCGTCAGGTGCTGGAGGACGTCGATCAGCACAGGGAAGAAGCCTTCGACACCGGGGCTGGACGAACCGACCACGTAGAAGACCGTCGTACCCACGGCGTTGTTGAAGTTGATCGCGAGGAGGACGAGCGCGAAGCCGGCGACCACGGTGGGGATGTTCATCGTGATGATGCTTGTTCCCTGACCGATGCGGTCGGCGAGCTTGTACTGCCGCGATGCGGTGTACACGCCGAGCGCGATTCCGAGCACGGTCGTGATGATGGTCGCGCCGAGCACGAGTTCCGCGCTGATCCAGACTCGGTAGGCGACCTGCTCGTTGACGGATTCGCCGGTCGGGCCCATGCCCCAGTCCCAGCGGAAGATGATGCCGGAGAGCCAGGTCCACCACCGCTCGAACAGCGGCACGGAATCGCTCAGGTTGCGTGGGAGAAGGAGCGCGTCGATCTGCTCCTGCGAGAGCGGGGGACGTCGTCCGACGTAGTTGTTCGCGGGGTCGAGATAGTTCCACGCCAGGAAATAGGTGATGTTCGTCGCGATGACGATCATCAGCACCCACCCGAGTAGGCGGCGCACGAGATACTTGATCAAGGTGATGAGTCTTTCTCTATACAGACGCGCGCGGGATCTGCCGACGCAACGCTGGGTCGGGATGATATTCAAGCACCATCCGCACTTTTGCGCGATGCAACACCGTCACGGTGTCTGTTACGGAGTCGTGTCACCTGTGGAACTCAGTGTCACTGAGTGAGCCAAGGCAACTTCGCGAGACTATCACTGGTTTGCGCGAATCGGGGATTAGGGACTGCTCACCGTAGAATCGTCGAGACATGTCACCACGCGCTCACACCCCGCTCTCGCCTGCCGCGACGCCG
Organism: Microbacterium sp. NPDC056234; assembly: GCF_042267585.1. Lineage (NCBI taxonomy): Bacteria > Bacillati > Actinomycetota > Actinomycetes > Micrococcales > Microbacteriaceae > Microbacterium > Microbacterium sp. NPDC056234. Next base: position 706,931 of record NZ_JBHJTE010000002.1, on the reverse strand, counting down.
CCCTCGCAGATCCGGAACTTCTGCATCATCGCTCACATCGATCACGGCAAGTCGACCCTTGCCGACCGGATGCTGCAGATCACCGGCGTCGTCTCCGACCGCGACATGCGCGCGCAGTACCTCGATCGGATGGACATCGAGCGCGAGCGCGGCATCACGATCAAGAGCCAGGCCGTCCGCATGCCGTGGGAGATCGATGGCGAGACCTTCGCCTTGAACATGATCGACACGCCCGGCCATGTCGACTTCACATATGAGGTGTCCCGCTCGCTGGCCGCCTGCGAGGGGGCGATCCTGCTCGTCGACGCCGCTCAGGGCATCGAGGCGCAGACGCTCGCCAACCTGTACCTCGCGCTCGAGAACGATCTGCACATCATCCCGGTGCTGAACAAGATCGATCTTCCGGCGGCCGACCCCGAGAAGTACGCCAAGGAGCTCGCATCGCTCATCGGCGGCAAGCCGGAGGACGTGCTGCGCGTCTCTGGCAAGACCGGCGTCGGGGTGCAGGAGCTGCTGGACCGGCTCGTTCAGGAGATCCCCGCACCCACTGGCGACGCGCAGGCCCCCGCGCGGGCGATGATCTTCGACTCCGTCTACGACGCCTATCGCGGTGTCGTGACCTACGTCCGCATGGTCGACGGAAGCCTGAGCCCGCGCGAGCGGATCCAGATGATGTCCAGCGGCGCCACGCATGAACTCCTCGAGATCGGCGTCTCCAGCCCGGAGCCGATTCCCTCCAAGGGGCTCGGCGTCGGCGAGGTGGGCTACCTGATCACCGGCGTGAAGGACGTCCGTCAGTCCAAGGTCGGTGACACGATCACGACCGCGCGGAAGCCGGCATCCGATGCGCTGGCGGGGTACACGGATCCGAAGCCGATGGTCTTCTCGGGGATCTACCCGATCGACGGCAGCGACTACGCAGAGCTGCGCGAGGCGCTGGACAAGCTGAAGCTGTCGGACGCATCGCTGCAGTACGAGCCCGAGACCTCGGTCGCGCTCGGATTCGGCTTCCGGTGCGGCTTCCTCGGGCTGCTGCACCTCGAGATCATCACCGAGCGGCTCTCGCGGGAGTTCGGGCTGGACCTCATCACGACCGCACCGAGCGTGATCTACGAAGTGCTCACCAGCGACACCGGTGAGACCGTGGTCGTGACGAACCCGAGCGAGTACCCCGACGGGCGCATCGGGTCGGTGTCCGAGCCGATGGTCAAGGCGGCGATCCTGCTGCCGAAGGACTACGTGGGCACGGTTATGGAACTCTGCCAGTCGCGCCGCGGCACCCTGCTCGGCATGGAGTACTTCTCCGAGGAGCGCGTCGAGCTGCGGTACAACATGCCGCTGGGCGAGATCGTGTTCGACTTCTTCGACCAGCTGAAGTCCAAGACTCAGGGATACGCCTCGCTGGACTACGAGCCCTCCGGCCAGCAGGAAGCCGACCTCGTCAAGGTCGACATCCTGCTGCAGGGCGAGAAGGTCGACGCGTTCAGCTCGATCGTGCATCGCGAGAAGGCCTACGCGTACGGCACGATGATGGCCGAACGACTGCGCAAGCTCATCCCTCGCCAGCAGTTCGAAGTTCCGATCCAGGCCGCGATCGGTGCCCGCATCATCGCTCGCGAGACCATCCGCGCCATCCGCAAGGACGTGCTCGCCAAGTGCTACGGCGGTGACATCACCCGCAAGCGCAAGCTCCTCGAGAAGCAGAAGGAGGGCAAGAAGCGCATGAAGATGGTCGGTCGTGTCGAGGTCCCTCAGGAGGCGTTCATCGCTGCGCTCTCCGGTGACGTCGAGGGCAAGGACAAGAAGTAGGGATGCCGTTGCCGCCGTACCCGCGCGGGATCACGCGGCATCCGGTGGTCGATGTCCCGAAGGGACTCCGTCTCGATGAGCGCTCGGTCCGTGTTCCCGCACGCGCCGATGCTCGCGTCGCGGAGCTGTCCCGCGGGTCGGACCTCGAGCGGCGAGCCGGATTCGAGACGCCGTCCGGCGCGGTCGCCTCCGTGCTGCGCGCAGTGCAGCGTTCGACGCGCCGTCGTCACGTGCAGATCGCGAAGGATGCCGTGCGTCGCCAGGACCCTCTCAGCCAGGATGGGTAGGCTGGAGATCATGCGGCGCGGTACCTTCCGAGACGACACGGTGGACTATGCGGCCGTGGGGGCGACGCACGCCCCCGACCTCATGCAGTATCCGCCGGAGCACAGCATCCCTGCGGAGCAGTCCTGGCGGATCGGCAGCGGACTCGAGCGATTTCGAACGGCGGGTGATGCCCTGCTCTCGTGGACGGCGCAGCGCGCGGCCGGTCTCTCGGTCGAGGACGTGCGCCCGGCATCCGGACCCTCGTACGCCGGCGTCAGCTTCGATGCCGAGGGCAACGCCATCGCTCCGAGCCGTCGCGACATCGAGCAGCGCTTCGACTCCGAAGGCCTGCCTTACGCGGGGGCCGGTATGACGGTGCACCTGCGCGGACGCGTGGCCGGCATGCGGGCCGACGCCGAGCTGCGAGTGATCTCTGTCACGGAGGAAGCCAGGCGGGTCGGTTTCGTGCTCGGCACCGTCGGCGGTTCCGTCGTCCGCGGCGAAGAGTCCTTCGATGTGGAGTGGCGCGAGGACAACGACGAGGTGTGGTTCACGGTCCGCGCGTTCGATGCACCGAACGGCCTGCTCTATCGCACACTGCCCGCGCTGGTGAAGCGGCGTCGTCGAGAGCTGTTCGCACGTTACCTGCGAGCGATCTCGCCACTGTACGCGACGCCGCTCTGATGGCAGGACCCCTTCCGGTCGGTGACCCGGCCCCGGTGGACGGACGCCTGCCATCCGACCTGCCGATCGAGCCGGGGACGCCCTTCTCGGCGTACCTGCACGTGCCGTTCTGTCGGGTGCGCTGCGGGTACTGCGACTTCAACACCTACACCTCCAGCGAATTGCGCGGTGCCAAGCAGGAGGACTACGCCTCGACGCTGATCACCGAGATCGCGCTCGCGCGCGGCGTGCTCGCCGATGCGGGCGCGCTGCGTCCGATGGACACGGTCTTCTTCGGCGGGGGCACACCGACACTGCTGCCCGCAGGCGACCTGGCCCGGATGCTGACGGCGGCGACGGACGCGTTCGGCTTGCGCGATGGGGCAGAGGTGACGGTCGAGGCCAACCCGGACACCGTGACGCCCGGGGTGGCGCAGACGCTGGCCGATGCCGGGGTGACGCGACTGTCGATCGGCATGCAGTCCGCGGTGCCGCACGTACTCGCGGCGCTGGACCGCACTCACGAGCCGTCGAATGTGCGAACGGCGGTCGATGCCGCGCGCGAGGCCGGGCTGGCCGTGAGCGTCGATCTCATCTACGGAGCACCGGGGGAGTCGCTGTCCGACTGGGAGACGTCGCTGGATGCCGCGCTCGCGCTGGAACCGGACCACATCTCGGCTTACGCCCTGATCATCGAGGACGGCACGAAGCTCGCGCGCCAGATCCGCCGCGGCGAGGTGCCCACCCCGGACGACGACCTGCAGGCCGACATGTACGAATCAGCGGATCAGCGTCTCGCGGAGGCCGGGTTCGAGTGGTACGAGGTGAGCAACTGGTCCCGCCCTTCGAGCGGCTCAGGGGCTGCGGAGAATCGCTCCCGCCACAACCTCGCGTACTGGCGAGGCACGGACTGGTGGGGCTTCGGGCCCGGCGCGCACAGTCACATCGCGGGCCTGCGGTGGTGGAACGTCAAGCATCCGGCGGCGTACGCCCAGCGACTCGCCGGTGGCGAGTCGCCGGCTGCCGGCACCGAGCGCCCGGATGACGAATCCCGGATGCTCGAACGGGTACTGCTGCTGAGTCGGATCCGCGACGGTCTCGCCATCGCGGACCTTCCGGAGCCGAAGCGAGCCCGCGTCGCCGGACTGATCGCGGATGGGCTCGTGGAGCCTGGCGCGGCGCTGAGAGGCCGCGTGCAGCTGACGTTGAAGGGCCGTCTGCTCGCCGACGCCGTCGTGCGAGAACTCACCGACTGAGCGGCAGTGGATGCGGGGGCGCGCGTCCGCCCCTCGGGATCCGTTGCCGAAGATGAGCGCGGCTGAGGCCGACCGGCGGGTAGAATTGGCACTCTGAAGCGGTGAGTGCCAGCGGGAGGGAGAAGGTCATGGTCAGCGAACGCGGTCTGCAGGTCCTTCGCGCGATCGTGCAGGACTACGTCGCCACGCACGAGCCGGTGGGCAGCAAGTCGATCGTCGATCGCTACTCGTTCGGAGTCTCGGCCGCGACCATCCGCAACGACATGGCGCTGCTCGAGGACGAAGAGCTGATCACCGCGCCGCACACATCGTCCGGCCGGGTGCCGACGGACAAGGGCTATCGCGTCTTCGTTGACCATCTCGCGCAGCTGCGACCGCTCTCGACGGCGCAGCGCAGCGCGATCGAGATGTTCCTCGCGGACCCCGCCGACCTTGACGACCTCATGGCGCGCACCGTTCGCGTGCTCACGCAGCTCACCGGTCAGGTCGCGCTGGCGCAGTACCCGTCATTCGCGCGCGCGCACCTCACGCACCTCGAGCTCGTCGCGCTCGCACCGAACCGCCTGCTCGTCGTGCTCGTGACCGATGCCGGTGGCGTCTCCCAGCGCATCGCCGCGCTGCCGGTCGACCTGGACGAGGCCGAGGTCGCGGTCCTGCGCGCCCGACTGTCCGCATCGATCACCGGGCGGGCGGTGAGCGAGGCTCGCGAACTCGTCGGCGGTCTCGCTGCGACGGTGAGGCCCGGCAGGTCGGACATCGCGCAGAGCGTGCTCGCCGGCGTCATCGCCGAAGAGCTCGACGAGTTCCGCCAGGAGAAGCTCGTGATGGCGGGCGCAGCGACACTTGCCCGTCGCGAACAGGACTTCCGCGGCAGCATCCACCCGCTTCTCGAAGCGATCGAGGAGCAGGTGACGCTGCTGCGGCTGATGAGCGAGATGGTGACCGACGAGCACGGGCTCGCGGCCAGCATCGGCACGGAGAACGAGCCGTTCGGGCTGGGTGAGGCCTCCATCGTGGCCAGCAACTACGCCACCCCCGGTGGGATGGCGCGCGTCGGCGTGATGGGTCCGACCCGGATGGATTATCCGAGCAATCTGGCAGCAGCGCGGGCCGTGGCCCGCTACCTGTCCCGGTTGCTCGACGAAGACGAGAGGTGACTGTGGCGGACCACTATGAGGTCCTCGGGGTGGCGCGCGACGCCTCCCAGGACGAGATCAAGAAGGCATACCGGCGACTGGCGCGGCAGCTGCACCCGGATGTGAATCCCGGTGACGACGCATCAGAGCGGTTCAAGCTCGTCACGCACGCATACGACGTGCTCAGTGACGAGGAATCGCGACGCCGTTACGACATGGGCGGCGACGAGAACGGCGGGTTCGGAGCCGGCGGATTCGGCGGCTTCGGGGACATCTTCGAGACGTTCTTCGGCGCGGCGGGCGGTGGTCGCAGTGCGCGACCGCGATCGCGGAGGGAGCGCGGTCAGGACGCCCTGGTGCGCGTCAACCTCGACCTCGGCGACGTCGTGTTCGGCGCTCATCGTGACATCGAGGTCGACACTGCGGTGCTCTGCGAGACATGTCACGGCTCCTGCTGTCAGGAGGGCACCTCGCCGGTGACCTGCGACATCTGCGGCGGCTCCGGTCACGTGCAGCGCCAGGTGCGCAGCCTCCTCGGCAACGTCGTCACGTCCCAGCCCTGCGGAACCTGCGAGGGCTACGGCACGACGATCCCGTATCCGTGCGCGACCTGCGGCGGCCAGGGGCGCGTCCGGTCGCGTCGTACCGTGTCGCTCGACATCCCGGCCGGCGTCGAGACGGGTCTGCGTCTGCAGCTTCCCGGCTCCGGGGAGGTCGGCAAGGCCGGCGGTCCGAACGGTGATCTGTACGTCGAGGTGACCGTCGCATCGCATCCGACGTTCAGCCGCGAAGGCGACGATGTGCTGGCGACGCTCGAAGTCGCGATGACGGACGCCATCCTCGGTACCGAGACCACCATCGAGGGCCTCGACGGCCCTGTCGAGCTGGAGGTCCGACCCGGTGTCCAGTCGGGTGACGTGCTGACGATCAAGGGCCGCGGCATCACGCCGTTGCGAGGCACGCAGCGCGGCGACCTGCGCGTCGGCGTGCAGGTGCTCACGCCGACCAAGCTGGATTCCGCGCAGCGTCGGCTGATCGAGGACTTCGCGAAGAAGGCCAAGGCTCCGGAGCCCCAGCTCGCGCAGTTCCAGCAGGGTCTGTTCTCGAAGCTCCGCGACCGTTTCCGCGGGCACTGATCCATGGCGCTGCATTTCGTCGTCGAGTCCGCATCGAATGCGGGTGAGGGCAGCATCGTCTCACTCGCGGGAGCCGAGGCGAAGCATGCCGCGGTCGTCCGCCGTGTCCGAGTCGGTGAGACGATCACGATCGGTGACGGCGCAGGGGTCTGGCTCGAAGGGACCGCCGTCGATGTGTCCGCGTCCCGCGTGGACGTGCAGGTGACGCGCCGGATCGCCGTCGAGCCCCCGGCGCCACGACTCGTGCTCGTCCAGGCCCTCGCGAAAGGCGATCGGGACGAACTCGCGGTGCAGGCGTCCTGCGAGCTCGGGGTGGATGAGATCGTGCCGTGGCAGGCGGCCCGGAGCATCTCCCGCTGGGAAGGCCCCAAGGCGGCGAAGGGCCGCGAGCGCTGGGCATCGATCGTCCGCGAGGCGGCGAAGCAGGCGCATCGCGCCTGGATCCCAGAGGTGACGGCGGTCCTCTCGACCGCGCAACTCGCGCAGCGGGCCGCCGATCAGCGCGTCCTCGTGCTCGATCCGACCGCAGACGCTCGGTTGTCGGCGATCGAGCCGGATGGACGCGACCTCGTCCTCGTGGTCGGCCCGGAGGGCGGGATCGCTCCCGACGAGCTCGAGCGTCTGTCATCGGCGGGCGCTGAGCGCGTCCGTCTCGGCGACACCGTGCTGCGCACGTCGACCGCAGGCCCCGCGGCAGTCGCCATCCTGTCGGCGAAGCTCGGGCGCTGGTGACTCACGCACCTGCCAGACGAACGAGCCCGTGAGGCAGAACACCGCCAGGCCGCGGACGCCCGCCCCTGACTAGACTGGACGCATGACGGACCCCTCGATCTTCACGCGCATCCTCACCGGGGACATCCCCGGTGAGCTCCTGCTCGACACCGAGCGGGTGTTCGCGATCCGGGACATCAATCCGCAGGCCCCGTTGCACGCCCTCGTGATCCCGAAGACCGAGCAGTACCGTGACGTCACCGAACTCGCAGCCGGCGACCCAGCGCTGCTCGCCGAGATCGTCGCGGCCGCGAAGGCCATCGCCGACGAGCATGCCAATGGCGAGTACCGGCTGATCTTCAACAACGGCGCGAGCGCCGCCCAGTCGGTCTTCCACGTCCACGCGCACGTGCTCGGCAACCTCGAAGAAGGCGATCTCGTTGGCTTCTGACGATTCGAACAGCGCCACCGAACGCATCTACGCCGACGGCGTCGCCATGGTGCAGCTGCTCGGCCCGCAGGATCGACTGCTCCGGATGCTCGAGAAGGAGCACCCCGACGTGCAGGTGCTCGTGCGCGGCAACGAGATCACCCTGACCGGCGACGCGGCCCGAGTGGCCGAAGCCAAGTCCCTCGTGGAGGAACTGCTCACCATGACCAGACAAGGACATGACCTCGCCCCGAGCGACGTCACCAGTTCCGCTCGTATGCTCCGGCAGGAGGGGGGACCGCGCCCGAGCGAGGTGCTGGGCGAAGCGATCCTGTCCACGCGGGGCAAGGTCATTCGCCCGAAGACGCTGGGCCAGAAGGAGTACGTCGACGCGATCGAGGAGAACACGATCGTCTTCGGCATCGGCCCTGCCGGTACCGGCAAGACCTACCTCGCGATGGCCAAGGCCGTCCAGGCGCTGCAGCGCAAAGAGGTCACGCGCATCATCCTCACGCGCCCGGCCGTCGAAGCGGGGGAGCGCCTCGGGTTCCTGCCTGGGACGCTGACGGACAAGATCGACCCCTATCTCCGCCCGCTCTACGATGCGCTCAACGAGATGATGGACCCGGAGATCGTTCCGCGCCTGATGGCCACCGGGACGATCGAGGTCGCACCGCTCGCCTACATGCGAGGCCGCACGCTCAACGACTCGTTCGTCGTGCTCGACGAGGCGCAGAACACCACGCCGGAGCAGATGAAGATGTTCCTGACCCGCCTCGGATTCGGGACGCGGATGGTCGTCACCGGTGACATCACCCAGGTCGACCTTCCGCAGGGCGCCTCCGGATTGCGCTTGGTCACGCGGGTGCTCAAGGACATCGACGACATCCACTTCTCCCGGCTCACCAGCGCCGACGTCGTCCGCCACTCGCTGGTCGGCCGCATCGTCGACGCCTACAGCGAGTACGACGAGCAGCGCACCGCAGCCAAGTTCGAGCGCGATCAGGCGCACGAGTTCGCGAACCGCGCCGAGAGGCGGACGGGATTGCGACCTGGACCCAGAGACCGGATGCCGAAGCGAGGACTGTCGTGATCGAGATCAACAACGAGTCGGCCATCGTGGTCGACGAGACCGTGCTGCAGCGGCTCACGGACTTCAATCTCGAGCAGTTGCACGTGAGCCCTGACGCCGAGGTCGCGATCGTGCTGGTGGATGAGGCGGCCATGGAGGCTCTGCACGTGCAGTGGATGGACGAACCGGGTCCCACCGACGTCCTGAGCTTCCCCATGGACGAGCTGCGCCCCGGCACCGAGGACCGCCCCACCGCACCCGGTCTCCTCGGCGACATCGTGCTGTGCCCGCAGGTGGCAGAGACCCAGGCGCAGGCCGCAGGCCACACCCTGATGGACGAATTGATCCTCCTCACCACGCACGGGCTGCTGCACCTGCTCGGATTCGACCACGCGGAACCCGACGAGGAGCGTGAGATGTTCGGGCTTCAGAAGGAGCTGATCGCCGGGTTCGCCCGCGCCGAACGCGGCCGATGACCGAGACTCTGCTGCTGATCGCCGCCGTTCTGCTGGTGGCCTTCGGCGGCCTCATGTCGGCGATCGATGCGGCCTTCGGCGTCACCTCGAAGTCCGATCTCGAGGAGCTCGGTGAACAGGGCCGCAACGCGGAGTCGTTGCGCCTGATCGCCGCCGACCCCGACGTGCATGTCAACGCCGTCGCGTTCATCCGAGTCCTGGCGGAGACGACCGCTGCGGTGCTCGTCACCGTCGCCTTCACGAACCTCATCGGCAGCATCTGGTGGGCGATGCTCGCCGCCGCCGTGCTCATGACCGGCATCACCTTCGTCCTCGTCGGCGCGAGCCCGCGTTCAGCCGGACGCCACAGGGCGCCCGGACTGCTGCGCGCCTGCGCCCCGATCGTGCGGGGGCTGCGGATCATCCTCGGACCGCTCGCACAGGGACTCGTCGCGCTCGGAAACAGGGTTGCGCCCGGTGCGGGCCGCAGCTCGTTCACGAGCGAGGACCAGCTGCTCAGCATGGTCGACGAGGCTGCCTCGAACGACCTGATCGAGGAAGACGATCGCGACCTCATCCACTCGGTGTTCGACTTCACGGATCAGTTCGTGCGCGCCGTCATGGTACCTCGGACCGAGATGCTCGCCGTGGATGCGGCGGCCACCACGAGCGATGCGATGGAACTCTTCCTCAGCCGCGGCGTCTCGCGGATGCCGGTCGTCGATGACGATGCGGATGATGTCGTCGGCGTGCTGTATCTGAAGGATCTCGTCCAGTTCGCCTACCGCGACGAGAACGCGTGGCGCGGCGTACCCGTGCGCCCGATCGCTCGACCCGCGACGTTCGTCCCGGAGTCGATGCGGGCCGAGACCCTGCTGCAGAAGATGAAGCGCGATGCGGTCCACGTGTGCATCGTGATCGATGAGCACGGCGGCATCTCCGGGCTGGTGACACTGGAGGACCTCATCGAAGAGCTCGTCGGCGAGATCGCGGACGAGTACGACCACGGACCTGCCGAGGTCGTCGCGCTGGGCGATGGGCGGTATCGTGTGAGCGCCCGCCTTCCGCTCGAGGACGTCGGCGATCTGTTCGGCATCGAGCTCGAAGACGAGGACGTCGACTCGATCGGCGGTCTGCTCGGCAAGGCACTCGGCCAGATCCCGCAGCCGGGCGCGACGGCGGCGCTGGGCGGCCTCGTGCTGACCGGCGGCGCGTCGCGAGGGCGAGGGCGCGGCATTGCGACCGTGTTCGTGGAGCGCGCTGCGGAACCCGATGAAGGAGACAACGATGACTGACCACTCTCGAAGCGGATTCGCGACATTCGTGGGACGCCCGAACGTGGGCAAGTCCACGCTCACGAACGCTCTGGTGGGGGAGAAGATCGCCATCACCAGTGAAAAGCCTCAGACCACGAGGCGCGCGATCCGCGGCATCCTGAATCGTCCGGATGGCCAGCTCGTCATCGTCGACACCCCGGGTATCCACAAGCCGCGCACGCTGCTCGGCGAGCGGCTCAACGACCTCGTCGAGCAGGTGCTCGGCGACGTCGACGTGATCGGGTTCTGCGTGCCGGCCACCGAGAAGGTCGGGCCAGGCGACCGGCGGATCGCGGCGTCGCTGGACGGCTACCCGCGAGCCAAGAAGATCGCGATCGTGACGAAGACGGATGCCGCGTCGCGCGATGAGATCACCGCGCGCCTCATCGAGGTCGATGCGCTGCGCGAGGACTGGGATGCCGTGATCCCGCTTTCGGCTTTCACACACGAGCAGTTGGACGTCCTCGCCGATGAGATCCTGCAGCTGATGCCCGAAGGGCCGCCGTTGTATCCCGTCGGGGTCACCACTGACGAGTCGACGGACGACCGCATCGCCGAGATCATCCGCGAGGCGGCGCTGGAGGGGGTCCGCGACGAGCTGCCGCACTCCATCGCCGTGGTCGTCGACGACATCGCCCGCCGCGAGGACAGCGACCTCACGGACGTGCACGCGCAGATCGTCGTCGAGCGCGACAGCCAGAAGGCGATCATCATCGGGCACAAGGGCTCGCGCCTCAAGGACGTCGGCGCCCGATCGCGCGCCGGTATCGAAGAGCTGCTGGGAACGAGAGTGTTCCTCGGACTGCACGTCAAGGTCGCGAAGGAGTGGCAGCGCGATCCGAAACAGCTGGGACGGCTGGGATTCTGAGCACCCGGTCGGAGCAGCGTCAGGCAGAGAAGCGCCGCGTCTTCGACCGGCTGTTCTCCGAGTACTGGCTGCCGGTCACGAGGCACGTCGAGTGCTACCTGAGCGTGGATGCCGAGGTGTACGAGGCGGTGGCGGAGGTGTTCCAGCTCGCCTGGGAACGGCTGCGCGTCTCGCGCCCCGGAGGGCTCACCTGGTTGCTTCGCATCGCTGAGGGCGTCGTGCGCGAACGCCGCCGTCGTGGCGACGTTCGCGATCCCGTTCTGGACATGGTGCAGAAGAATATCGTGACCAATCCGGCCGAGGGGAGTACTCTCGACCGTCGGGACGTCCTCCAGGCGATGGCGCTGCTGAATGAGCGCGAGCGCAGGGTCGTCGTTCTGGCCTATTGGGATGGTCTCTCCGTCGGGGAGACCGGAGAAGTCATGCGCAGCCGACCGGGGGCGGTGCGCGCCACGCTGCGGCGGGCGCGGGACAAGCTGCGCGATGCACTGGAGGGTGAGTCGTAGTGGTGACAGTACTTGATGACGACGCGCTGACGCGTCTGCTGGTCGACGCCAACCCGGCGAGGACGCCCGAGGGTGCCGAACTCGACGCAGCGGCGATGCGGATGCGCGAGCGCATCGTGCGGGCGGAGCATCTGCCCGAGCGGAGTGCGCCGCGCCGCACGACGCGGGTCGCATGGGCTTCCGTGCTCACCGCGACCGCCGCCGCGGGCGTGGTCGTGTTCGGACTGGTCGCGCCGGCCGGGCAGGCCGTTGCGGTGACTCCGCAGCCGCTGACGTTCACGGAGGCCGGCAGTACGCAGCAGGTGCTCGAGCACGCGACGGCTCTTCTCGCCGATGGGTCAGGGCCCGCTGACCCTCAGCGTTCCGTGGAATCCGCGATCTGGGCGCTTTCGGTCGATGTCGATGAGCAGCAGATGGCCGTCGTCCCGCAGTTCTCGACCTTGACCTGGAACGAGGATCTGTCCGGGCGCCTCGTCGCCGTCGAGGGGGAGTCCTACTGGCCGGGCGACACGGGGGACGAGTCTGCCGAGGCGGTCCCCGGTGACACCGTGCTGTTCGAGCTGGAAATGGCGCCTGGCGAGTTCAACACACCGGTCGTGGCGCCGCCGGGCGACAGTTTCGAGGACGTGCGAGCGATGCTCACGGCGTACGGGATGCCGGCCGAGCCGGATGCGTCGCAGCTTGTCGACTCGGTCGTCACCGCACTCGACCAGTGGACGCTCACGGACGCGCAGCATGCCGTCCTGCTCGAGATGCTCGATGCCGAGGACGGCGTGAGCGTGCTCGGCGAGAGCACCGACCGGCTCGGCCGCGACGTGTACGCTCTGAGCGTGCCGGCTTCGGGCGACGGGACGGATGAGACCGTCCTGGTCAGCAGCGAGTCCGGGCGCATCGTGGGGGTCGAGTCCGAACAGGCCTCGGCGGACGGCATCATCCCGGAGGGCGCCGTCATCATGTACAACCTGTGGATCTGAGTCTGAGGAGTTCCCGATGAAGCGAGCGATCACGACAGCCCTGGCAGGCGCCGCCTTCCTGATCGCCGGAGCGTTCGGCGCGCCGGCGGCGGCGGCTGAGCAGAGGGCGGTCGAGCCAGACCCCCAGATCGCCGCGATGCTGGAGGCGATTCCCGGTGGCGTGGCGCTGGATGCCTACAACGCCGTGTGGCCCGAGCTCGACATGGAGATGAGGGTCGCGGCGACGCAGGCGGACTCGTTCGCGGCGCGTTCGTCTGCGGCGATCGCCTCGGTCGGCGCATGCGCCACGGGCAAGGTCTGCGCCTTCTCGCTGTCCGGCACGAACGGTTCCAAGTTGAGTTGGGGCACGTGCAACACCTCGTTCCCCGTCGGCACCTTCACGGTTCGCTCCATCGCGGATGCGCGCTCCAGCGGCTACGTTCAGGCCAAGTACGGCACGACGGTGCGCGCGACCGCTTATGCCGGAAGCTGGACGAACGTGTACGGCTCGGTGAGCCGGATCTCCTGCGTCTCCTGAGCCCCGGCGATCACTCGACTTCACGCAACGCGGAGCGGATGACGACGGCATCGGCTCCGAAGTCGTCGTCGGCGGCCTGCTGCATCGTGCCGTCGTCCCACACGACGTCCACCAGCAGAAGGCCGTTCGCCGGCGAGGATCCCAGCAGCATCTCCGGAGCGGCCGAGAATCGCGTCGCGATCTCGTCCTGGAGCTGCTGGAGGTCTTCATCGCTCTGCGCCCCTCGGCGCTCGGACGCGTCCTCCGCGGGCATCGCATCGTAGAGCGCGAGCAGAACGGGCGGTGCTGTCACCGTGAGGCTCTCGCCGTCGTAATCACCTGTCACGGCATAGGTGCCCCACCGAACGTCGTCGAGCTGCTCGCTGCCGTCCACGCCGTCCCAGATCCACCCCGTCACCGGGATGCCGGAGCACTGCGGTGGATACGATTCCGCAACCGGGCCGAGGCAGAGCTGCACGTCGCCGCCGATGTCCATGATCGTCCCGGTGCCGATGACCGCGGCATCCGGCGGGCCTGGCATGAGCGAGCCGAGGCTCTGACCTGCCGGCGCATCGGAGCTGATCGGAGCAGGTGCGCCCGGTTGCGCCGTGCAGGCGCTGATACTGAGCAATCCGATCAGAGCGAGACCCGCGACAGCGGGGGTGAGGTGCATTCTGCTCATGCCTTCGAGTGTCCGCCGACATCCGATCGTCTCACCTGAGGTCGTGGCATCGGCGGTGTCCTGCTAGCATGACGACATGCCTTTCGGCGGTCTGCTTCTTCTTAGCTGCCGCGACGAGTCCTGAAATTAGGGCCTTCCTCGTCGCGGCGCTTGTGTTGGCCCGATCACATCGACGAAGAGAAGAAGCCCATCATGCAGAACACTCAGCGCCCGTCCTCGATGCCGGTCCACAAGTACCGGCCGTTCCACGAGCAGATCCGTGTCGACCTGCCGGACCGCACCTGGCCCGACGCCCGCATCACGCAGGCACCCCGCTGGTGTGCGGTCGACCTTCGCGACGGCAATCAGGCCCTGATCGATCCGATGTCCCCCGAGCGCAAGCGCGTCATGTTCGAGCTGCTCGTGCAGATGGGCTACAAGGAGATCGAGGTCGGATTCCCGTCGGCCAGCCAGACCGATTTCGACTTCGTCCGGCAGCTGATCGAAGAAGACCTCATCCCCGACGACGTCACGATCCAGGTGCTGACGCAGTGCCGTGAGCATCTGATCGAGCGCACGTACGAGTCGATCGCCGGGGCCAAGCAGGCCATCGTCCACTTCTACAACTCGACCAGCGTGCTCCAGCGCGAGGTCGTCTTCCGCTCCGACCGCGAGGGCGTCAAGCAGATCGCCCTGGAAGGCGCTCGGCTGTGCCGTGAGTTCGAGAAGCGCATCCCCGAGACGCAGGTCTACTACGAGTACTCGCCGGAGAGCTACACCGGCACCGAACTCGAGTACGCGGTCGACGTCTGCAACGCCGTCATCGAGGTGTTGCAGCCCAGCCCCGACCGCAAGGTCATCATCAACCTCCCGGCGACCGTCGAGATGGCGACGCCCAACGTCTACGCCGACTCGATCGAGTGGATGAACCGTCACCTCGCCCACCGCGAGAACGTGATCCTGTCGCTGCACCCGCACAACGACCGCGGCACCGCCGTCGCCGCTGCCGAGCTCGGCTACATGGCCGGCGCCGACCGCATCGAGGGATGCCTGTTCGGCAACGGCGAGCGCACCGGCAACGTCGACCTGATCACCCTCGGGGTGAACCTCTTCACGCAGGGCATCGACCCGCAGATCGACTTCAGCGATATCGACCAGGTCAAGCGCACGGTCGAGTACTGCAACCAGCTGCCGGTACCGGAGCGCAGCCCGTGGGGCGGAGACCTCGTGTTCACCGCGTTCAGCGGCTCGCATCAGGACGCGATCAAGAAGGGCCTCGAGTCCATGGCCGTCCGCGCCGAGGAGCAGGGCGTGACCGTCGACGACATCGAGTGGGCGGTCCCGTACCTGCCGGTCGACCCCAAGGACCTCGGCCGTTCGTACGAGGCTGTGATCCGGGTGAACTCGCAGTCCGGCAAGGGCGGCGTGGCATACCTGCTCAAGGCCGACCACTCGCTGGATCTGCCCCGCAAGCTCCAGATCGAGTTCTCCGGCGTGGTCCAGGCCAAGACGGATGCCGAGGGCGGCGAGGTCACCAGCGACGCGATCTGGTCGATCTTCAGCGACGAGTACCTTCCGTCCGCGGACATCGCGGACAAGTGGGGCCGCTTCGAACTGCTCGCGACGCGCACGGCGAGCGAGCTCACCGGCGACGTCGAGCTGAACGTGCGGTTGCGCGACGGCGAGGAGGCCAGCGACGAGGTCGGACACGGCAACGGGCCGATCGCGGCGTTCCTCGAGATCGTCCGGTCGCGAGGTTTCGACATCTCGCTGTACGACTACGTCGAGCACACCCTCTCCACCGGAGGGGATGCGCAGGCGGCGGCCTATGTCGAACTCCAGGTCGAGGGCGATCGCCTCTGGGGCGTCGGCATCGACGGCGACATCTCGACGGCATCCCTCAAGGCGATCGTGTCGGCGGTCAACCGCTCGATCCGGGCGCGCGAGGGCGTGCAGGAGCTCGCTGCGGTCTGAGCTGTCCCAGGGATACGGCTAGGGCTTGACGATCGGGATCGTGCCGGTCTCGGCCGCGACCTTGCGACGGTAGATCCGGCGCTGTTCCGGCAGCGACAGGTCGAAGATCACCGCGAGCACGCGGATGACCGCGGTGACCACGATCCCGATCACTCCTGCGGTGACGATGCCCACGCCGGCGATGTGCAGGATCACGATCGCCGTGCATCCGACGCCGGCGGCCACGGCGTACAGCGAGCCGACATGCATGATCGCGACCGGCAGGCCCATGATCACGTCCCGCAGGATGCTGCCGCCGACGGCGGCGCACACCCCGATGAAGACGGCAGGCACCGGTGGGACCCCCAGCCCCAGTGCCTTGCTCGTGCCAAAAGCACCGAACATGCCGATGACCACGGCATCGAGACCCACGATGATCGCGTTCGCCCGGTTCAGCAGGCCTGCCAAGAGCATGCCGATGATGGCGGCCCCGGCGGCGGTGACCAGATACCAGTTGTTCTGGAGCGTCGCCGGGGGCTGCCCCAGCAGAAGGTCGCGGATGAGACCACCGCCCATGCCGATCAGGATGCCGATGATCATGACGCCCAGCAGATCCAGGCGCCGCTGACCCTGGAATCCGGAGGCGAACATGGCCCCCTGGATGCCGCCGAGGCCGACGCCGAGCAGATCGGCCCAGAGCGGAATGGTGAAGAGCGGTTCGGTCACGCGTCCATTCTCGCGTGAGCGGAGGATAATCGGACAGTGCCCACCTATCGAGACGAAGCGGTGATCCTGCGCACCCACAAACTCGGTGAGGCGGATCGGATCGTCACGATGCTGTCGCGGCGGCACGGGAAGATCCGCGCGGTCGCAAAGGGCGTCCGCCGCACCTCGTCGAAGTTCGGAGCCCGGCTCGAGCCGTTCATGGTCGCCGACGTGCAGCTGTACCAGGGACGCTCGCTCGACATCGTGCAGCAGGCGGAGTCCCTCGGCTCGTACGGGACCGATATCGCCGTGCACTACGACCGCTTCACGTCCGCCAGCGCGATGGTCGAGACGGCCGACCGCCTGAGCGACTCCGAGGCGACGGGCGACCAGTACCTGCTGCTGGTCGGTGGCCTCCGAGCGCTGGCGCGCGGAGAGCACGCTCCCCGCAGCATCCTCGACTCCTATCTGCTGCGCGTCATGGCGCTGTCCGGCTGGGCGCCGTCGCTGACGGACTGCGCCAGATGCTCGAAGCCGGGCCCGCATCGGTCGTTCGTCGGTCAACTCGGCGGTGCGGTGTGCTCGGACTGCGCTCCGGCCGGCAGCCCTCGCATCGCCGGCTCGACTCTCGGGCTGCTCAGGGCGCTGATGGCAGGGGAGTGGGACATCATCGACGCCGCGCCCGGCCGCGACGGAGCGGCCGCCTCAGGCGTGATCGCCGCCTACGCGCAATGGCATCTCGAGCGCGGGATCCGATCGCTCGCCCACGTGAGCAGCACGACAGGAGAGGGAGCACGGTGACCCCGAAGCCCTATACCCACAAGGATGCGGTCGCCTACCGCCCGCTGGATTGGACCGGCCAGTACCCGCCGACCTTCCCGAAGGTGCCGGAGCACGTCGCGATCGTCATGGACGGCAACGGCCGCTGGGCGAACCGACGAGGGCTGAACCGCATCGAGGGGCACAAGGCCGGCGAGGAAGTGCTGCTCGATGTCGTCGCCGGCGCCATTCAGGCCGGCGTCACGCACCTCTCGGTGTACGCGTTCTCGACGGAGAACTGGGCGCGTTCACCCGAGGAGGTCCGCTTCCTGATGGGCTACAACCGGGATGTCCTTCATCGCCGGCGCGACCAGCTCAACGAGTGGGGTGTGCGCGTGCGCTGGGCCGGTCGCAAGCCGCGGCTGTGGGGCTCGGTCATCAAGGAGCTGCAGTACGCCGAGCAGCTCACCCGCGGCAACGACGTCCTGACGCTCACGATGTGCGTGAACTACGGCGGGCGCATCGAACTGGTCGATGCCGTGCGGTCGTTGGCGGAGGAGGTCAGGGCAGGCCGGGTGAAGCCCCACGCGATCAGCGAGAAGATGATCCGCCGGCACCTGTATGTGCCGGACATGCCCGACGTCGACCTGTTCCTGCGCAGCTCGGGGGAGCAGCGCACGTCGAACTTCCTGCTCTGGCAGTCCGCGTACGCCGAGATGGTGTTCCTCGACACGCTCTGGCCGGACTTCTCACGGGCGGAACTGTGGCGCGCGATCGATGTGTATCTCTCCAGGGACCGGCGCTTCGGCGGGGCCGTGGACGCACCGACTGGGTCACAGTGATGCGCCGGCGCAGTTAGTCGCGGATTCGCGCCAGCCAGGCATCCGCTTCACGGGGATGCCGCAGTCGCACGATCGTCAGATGGGGGAAGTCGTCCGCGATGCCCGGCATCCGTTCGGCCCAGTGACCGAGCGTCCTGGTCTGCCAGGCGAGGATGTTCTCCTCCGGATCGCGCGTCGCGACCAGTCGCCAGATCGGACGTTCGACGTTGCCGTTGTAGATCCTGGTGCGCAGGATGCTGCGACCGAGTGTTCTTCGCAACAGCCGGGAGCGCACAACCCGGTAGGGGTAGTCGAGCCAGACCACGAGCTGTGCGCGCGGCGGAAGGATCTCATCGGTGCCCTTGCTGGTGTACTGCCACTCGGTGACCCAGCGGTCCTCTGCGGCGAACGCGCGGACGTCGTCGAGGAACTCCGGGCGCGGGGTCCAGTCGGGGCCGTGGAACAGGGCATCTGGCCCGATCGATCCGTCATTCGTCACAGCATCCGCTTACCGTCGCGCGCAGTCCGCGGAATACTCCGTGACCGCATGCGGTTGCATCCGGATGTGACTGAACCCATCTCCATCGACATCTGGTCCGACATCGCCTGCCCGTGGTGCTACATCGGCAAGCGCAATCTCGAGAAGGGGCTCGAGGCCGTATCCGGTGACTCGGACGCCCCCGAGGTGACGGTCACCT
Source organism: Microbacterium sp. NPDC056234 (assembly GCF_042267585.1). Classification (NCBI taxonomy): domain Bacteria; kingdom Bacillati; phylum Actinomycetota; class Actinomycetes; order Micrococcales; family Microbacteriaceae; genus Microbacterium; species Microbacterium sp. NPDC056234. The sequence goes on along the minus strand of NZ_JBHJTE010000002.1, from coordinate 688,239 downwards.
TCCACTCCTTCGAACTGTCGCCCGACACCCCCGTCGACTTCGACGGTGACGAGATCGACTTCCTGGCCGGTCACAAGGGGATGCCGCGCGAGCAGGTCGAGCAGATGCTCGCGAATGTCACCGGCGTCGCGCAGAAGGCCGGTCTGGAATACCGCTTCGACCTGCTGCAGCACACCAACACGGTCAAAGCGCACGAGCTGCTGCACTACGCCAAGGCTAAGGGACTGCAGCACGAGATGGAGGAGAGGCTGATGTCCGCGTACTTCACCGAGGGCAAGCACGTCGGGCGCATCGACGATCTCGTCGAGCTCGCGGTCGAGGTCGGTCTGGATGCCGACGAGACCCGTACCGCGTTGACCGACGCGCGGTACCTCTCCGCCGTGCGTCAGGACCAGGCGCAGGCGCAGTCCTACGGGATCCAGGGCGTGCCGTTCTTCGTGATCGACGGCCAGTACGGCATCTCCGGGGCACAGCCGCCGAGCACGTTCGAGAGCGTGCTTCGCGACCTGTGGGCCAAGCGCGGTCAGATCGAGCCCGAGACCGCCGCCGCGGTCTGAGTCACGATCAGCGGGTGAGGGCCGCTTCGATCGCGGAGATGATCTCGGGGTCGTCCGGCTTCTGCTTCGGGCGGAAGCGCTGGACGGAACCATCGGGGCGCACGAGGAACTTCTCGAAGTTCCACTCGACGCGCCCGGCCTTGCCCCCGGCGTCTTGAGCCTGCTTCAAGTGCTTGTACAGCTCGTCGGCGTTGCGGCCGTTCACCTTGACCTTGTCGTTGACGGGGAAGCTGACCCCGTACGTCGTGGAGCAGAACTCGAGGATCTTCTCGATCGACCCGGGTTCCTGCCCCATGAACTGGTTGCAGGGGAAGCCGACCACGCTGAAGCCGCGTTCGCCGTACGTGCGCTGGAGCTCCTCCAACTGTTCGTACTGCGGCGTCAGTCCGCACTTCGATGCGACGTTGACGACGAGGAGCACGTCGGCGTCGTAGTCGTCGAGAGTCTGGGACTTCCCTTCGGCATCAGTGAAGGGGATCTGGCGCACGCTCTGGTCGGTCATATCCACAGCCTAAGACGCCTGCGCCTCCCCGGCCGCGGAGGATGGGAGAATGGAGGAGATATGAGTCTCGCCACCGCACCAGCGCGCTCCCTGCGCATCGGGCCGATCGACATCGACGTGCCCGTCGTCCTCGCCCCCATGGCCGGGATCACGAACACCGCGTTCCGTCGACTCTGCCGCGAATACGGCGCAGGCCTGTACGTCAGTGAGATGATCACCTCGCGCGCACTGGTCGAACGCAACGACGTCACGATGCGTCTGATCCGACACCACGAGTCGGAGACGCCCCGTTCGATCCAGCTGTACGGCGTCGACCCCCAGACGATCGCGGAAGCCGTGCGCATCATCGTCGCGGAGGACCACGCCGACCACATCGATCTCAACTTCGGCTGCCCGGTGCCGAAGGTCACGCGCAAGGGCGGCGGAGCTGCCCTGCCGTGGAAGACGAAGCTCTTCGCCGACATCGTCGACCAGGCCGTGAAGGCCGCAGGCCCCATCCCGTTGACGGTGAAGATGCGCAAGGGCATCGACCGCGATCACCTCACGTTCCTGGATGCCGGTCGCGCGGCAGAGGATGCCGGAGCCGCGGCCGTCGCGCTGCACGCGCGCACCGCGAGCGAGTTCTACTCGGGCCACGCCGACTGGAACGCCATCGGCGAGCTGAAGCAGGCCGTCACCAGCATCCCCGTCCTCGGCAACGGCGACATCTGGTCGGCCGAGGATGCCGTGCGGATGATGGCCGAGACCGACTGCGACGGTGTCGTCGTCGGGCGCGGATGCCTGGGACGTCCCTGGCTGTTCGGAGATCTCGCGGCCGCGTTCGGAGCCGAGTCGCGTCCGGTCGATGCGACCCTCGGCTTCGTCGCCGATGCGTTCCGTCGACACGCCGACCTCCTCGTGGAGTTCTTCGAGGACGAGGACCGCGGATGCCGCGACATCCGCAAGCACGTCTCCTGGTACTTCAAGGGGTACCCGGTCGGCGGCGAACTGCGCACGGCCCTCGCGAAGGTCGAGAGCTTGGCGCAGATGGACGACCTGCTGGGTCAGCTCGACCGCGACGCCCCGTATCCCGGTGCGGATGCCGAAGGTCAGCGCGGCCGCTCAGGGCACCCCAAGCGTCCGGCGCTGCCGGAGAAGTGGCTGGACTCGCGCGACGTCGCCGAGGACACCCGACAGATGCTGCGCGGAGCGGAGATCGAGAACAGTGGCGGGTGACCTGCAGGACGACGCGCAACCGGATCGGCTGGGTCGCGTCGACGGCTACGACGCGCACGACACCGAGCGCTTCTTCGCGGAGACCCACCGCTCTGAGCGCGACCACTTCGCACGCGATCGCGCGCGCGTCCTGCACTCCGCCGCCCTCCGCCGCCTCGCGGCCAAGACACAGGTCCTGAGCCCGGCGAGCACGGCCGACTTCGCCCGCAATCGCCTCACGCATTCGCTCGAGGTCGCACAGGTGGGGCGTGAGCTCGCGATCGCGCTCGGCGTCTCCGCCGATGTCGTCGACACCGCCTGCCTCAGCCACGACCTCGGTCATCCGCCGTTCGGCCACAACGGGGAGCGAGCACTCAACGAATGGGCCGAGCCCATCGGCGGCTTCGAGGGCAACGCGCAGTCGCTGCGCATCCTGACCCGCCTCGAGGCCAAAGTCCTCGACGACGATGAGCGCTCGGTCGGACTCAACCTGACCAGGGCCAGTCTCGACGCCACCTGCAAGTACCCTTGGACCGTCGACAGCCCGATCCCCGACCCCGGCGGTCGGCTGAAGTTCGGCGTCTACCCCGAGGACGAGGACGTGTTCCGCTGGATGCGCGACGGCGCTCCTGGCCGCCTGCGCTGCATCGAGGCCGAGATCATGGATCTCTCGGATGACATCGGCTACTCGGTGCACGATTTCGAGGACGCCATCGTCAACGGCTACCTCGACGTCGCGCAGCTGTCGGATCCGGCCGAGCATCACGCGCTCGTGAGCCGCGTCCAGCAGTGGGTCGGCTACGACTACACCCGCGAGGAGCTGGCCGACGGCCTGTTCCGACTGACGCGTCAGCCGATGTGGTTGCGCTCGTTCGACCGCTCGCGTCGCGACCTGGCGCGGCTGAAGAACCTCACCAGCGACATGATCGGCCGGTTCGCCCGCGCCGCGGTGTCGGCCACGAGGGAGGCGTACGCCGGCCCGGCTCTGGCACGCTACAACGCGCATGTCGTCGTGCCGCGCGTCATCGAGGTCGAGATCGCGGTGCTCAAGGGCATCATGGGCCAGGCCATCGTCACGATCGATGCGCGCCGCGGCGTCTACAAGGAGCAGCGTCGCGTGCTCAAGCGTCTCGCCGACGCCCTCTGGTCGACGGACACGCTGTGGACCGCCGGCGCCGATGTGCTCGAGCCTGCCTTCGCCGCCGACTTCCTGGACGCGCCGACTGATGCCGCGCGCGCCAGGGTCGTGGTCGATCAGATAGCGAGCCTCACGGATCAGACCGCGCTGGACTGGCATTCCCGGCTCGTCGGGGACATCGACCCGGCCGAGGTGGGGATCTGGTCGCCGCGTCACGTGCGCCCCCGCTCGCATGCTGCGACGCCGATGGTCGCCGAAAAGGCGCACTGATGCCGCGTATCCGCCAGGCCGACGTCGACGAGGTCAAATCCAGGATCAACATCGCGGACATCGTGGGGGAGCGCGTCGCGCTGAAGTCCGCAGGGGTGGGGTCGTTGAAGGGGCTCTGCCCGTTCCACGACGAGAAGAGCCCGAGCTTCCACGTGCGCCCGCAGGTCGGGTACTACCACTGCTTCGGATGCGGCGCATCCGGGGACGTCTACTCCTTCCTGCGAGAGATGGACCACGTCAGCTTCACCGAGGCGGTCGAGCGTCTGGCCGGCCGCGTCGGGTACTCGCTGCACTACGAGGACGGCGGGGCCGCTCCGGAGACGAGTGGTCGAAGCCGGTTGTACGCCGCCAACACGGCCGCGGCGGAGTTCTTCCGTTCGCAGCTGCTCACCGCGGATGCCGAGACAGGCCGACGCTTCCTCGGCGAGCGGGGATTCGACGCGGGCGCCGCCGCGCACTTCGGCGTCGGATTCGCTCCCCGAGGATGGGATGGCCTGCTCAAGGCGATGACCGCTCAGGGGTTCACCCGCGAGGAGCTGCTCGCCGCCGGACTGCTCTCTCAGGGCCAGCGGGGTGTCTACGATCGGTTCCGGGGGCGACTGGTGTGGCCGATCAGAGACGTGACAGGGCAGACGATCGGCTTCGGCGCCCGCAAGCTGTTCGACGACGATCAGGGACCCAAGTACCTGAACACCCCTGAGACGCCGATCTACAAGAAGGCTCAGGTGCTCTACGGCTTGGATCTCGCCAAGCGCGACATCGCCCGCGGCGATCCGCGCCGTGTGGTGGTGGTCGAGGGGTACACCGACGTGATGGCGTGTCACCTCGCCGGGCTCACCACGGCTATCGCGACCTGCGGGACGGCGTTCGGCACCGAGCACATCAAGGTGCTCCGCCGTGTCATGGGCGATGACTCCGGCGCCGGAGAGGTCGTGTTCACCTTCGACGGCGATGAGGCCGGCCAGAAGGCCGCGCTGCGCGCCTTCACCGAGGACGATCGCTTCAACGCCCAGACCTTCGTCGCCGTCGCTCCCGATGGTCTCGATCCGTGCGATCTGCGCCTGCAGCGCGGTGACGCCGCGGTACGCGGTCTCATGGATGCCAAGCAGCCGATGTTCGAGTTCGCGATCGACCGCAAGCTCGCCGGCTTCGATCTCTCGACGGTCGAAGGGCGGGTCGGCGCCCTTCGCGCAGCTTCGCCGATCGTGGCCGAGATCCGTGATCGGCTGCTGCGGCCCGGTTACGAGCGGGTGCTGGCGCGTCGGCTCGGCATGGACCCCACCGACGTGCGCGCCGAGGTCGAGCGCGCCGCACGCGGTGCATCGCACGCACCCGCGCGGCGAGAGGCAGTGCCTGCCGCATCCGATGGGGCACAGGCGACGCCGGTGATCGAAGCCGTCACCATCGCGAGACTGCCCCGCACGGCCGACGTCGCGCTCGAGCGGGATGCGCTCATCGGGACCCTCCAATACGGTCATCAGGTCGATGCGGAGCTGCTCACGCGGGCTCTCGGGCAGCCGTTTCGTCATCCGGCGCTGGAGGCGGTGCGGCAGGCGGTGGTCGACGCCGACCGTGCGAAGCCCGGCTGGGTGATGGATGCCGTCAACTCCGTGCGGGAGCCGTATCGCTCGCTCGCGGGCGAGCTGCTCATGACGGCATTTCCGGCGCGGAATGAAGAGGGAGCGGTCGCGTCGACGACCGATCTCTCTCGGCGACTGATCGTCCGCGGGCTGGAACAGGAGAAGCAGGAGCTGCTGGGCGCCGTGCAGCGTGTTCCGGCCGAGTCGGACGGCGGGAGGGCGCTGCGCGTTCGCCTGCGCGACATCGACCTCGAACGTCGTCGTTTCACCGAGTCGTAACGGCTCGGCATACGCAACCCGGGGGAGGATGGACCCATGTCTCGCCGGTCTCCCTCTCCGAACGTGATCGACTGCTCGGATCTGGTGATCGACCGGATCGGACACGGCGGTGCCACCAGAGCCGTGGACGGCGTGACGTTTCAGATCCGACCTGGCGGGCTGCTCTGCGTCGCCGGTCCCACGGGCTCGGGGAAGTCCACGCTGGTCGCCGCTCTGGCCGGGTCGACGGACCCGTCGGTTCGGATCGTCGGCGGCACGGCAGAGGTGTGCGGCGTCGATGTGCGCAAGCCGGGGCGACGCCATCGTGAGCTGACGTATCTCAGCGGTTTCGTGCCGCAGGGGGCCGGAGCGACGCTGCCTCCGAGCCTGACGGTCACCGAGGTGATCGCCGAGCCGATCCTCATCCGCGAGAAGCGGGTGAACACCAAGGCGCTGTCGATCCGCATCGCGACCCTGCTGGACGAATTGCACCTGCCGTTGGGCACTGCGGACAAGTTCCCGTATGAGCTGAGCGCCGGAATGCGTCAGCGGGTCGCGATCGCCCGCGCCTTCGTGCTGGAGCCGAAGGTGCTCGTCGCCGACGAGGTGCTGGCGAATCTCGACCTCGAGGTGCGCCCCGTCGTGTTCGACGCGATCACCCGTCGGCGCACCGAGCAGGATATGGGCGCGCTGCTCGTGACGAACGATGCCGCGTTCATCCGTGAGCTCAAGGCCGAGACGCTCATGCTGCGCAGCGGACACGTCGTGGCGCGCGGCGTCGGGGACGATCTGCTGTGGGTGCCGAACGCCGAGGCGGATTCGAGACGCTGAGCGCGACACACCCGGCGGTGCGGAATCGCCCGCGGATGTCATTCGCACCGCTGGAGGTTTGCTAAGCTAGTGGAGTTGCTTCGGCAGCAAGCCTGATCCTCGATAGCTCAATTGGCAGAGCAGCCGGCTGTTAACCGGCAGGTTGTTGGTTCGAGTCCAACTCGGGGAGCGATGAACCCCCATCCGATGCGTTCGGGTGGGGGTTTTCTGCTGCGTCAGAGCGGATCGGGCGTGGCCAGCGGCGACGCCGACGGTGCGTCGGTCACGACGCCCGCGATCGACGCCTCGCCCAGCGCGGAGGCGACCGCGGCGATCACGTCGGATGTCACGGTCGCTCCGTGCAGCGGGTGATGCCAGAACTGCAGCCGGACGATCCACCGCTCGTCCGAGATCTCCCGGATGAGCGCGCGAACCGCCTCGCGCGCGTGCACGCCTTCGGCCTTCGCCGCGGCATCCGTCAGCACGTCCATCACCGCGGTCAGCTCGCGGCCGTCGGCCCTGGCGATGCGCACCTGCACCTCGCTTCGCCGGGCGCCGTGGCGGGAGTCGTTGACGAGGATGTCCGAGAGCAGCCTGATGTTCGGGACGTGAGCGGTGCGGCCGTCGGCGGTGGTGACGATGACGGAGCGGCCGTTGAGGTCCTTGACGATGCCGGTGATCGGGCCGTCCGGGCCCTCGAAGAGGATCTCCTCTCCGAGCTTGACCGGCTGACGCGACTGCACCAGCACGCCGGCGGCGAAGTTGTCCGCGACGCCCCGCAGGACGAGGACGATGACGACGGCGGCGATGATCGTGACCGCCAGCACGGGCTGGATGCTCGCGCCGAGGAACCCCAGCGCGATGCCGACCCCGAGGAAGATCAGCACGTACTGGACGAGACGGGCGGCGATGTCCACCATCGTGTCCGAGATCCCCGGTGCCTTGCGGCCGAGGGTGAGCATGCCCTTGCGGGCGAAGTGCGACGCGACCCACCCCGCGACCACCGCGAGGACGGCGAAGACGATGTCCCACACCGTGACGTCGGTCGGGATGAGTTGCGTCAGATCCACATTCGCTCCGGTTCTGGGTGCCGCGGCGCGCGACGTCCCGGGTTGCGACTCATGGTAATCGTGCATGCGCCACACTGGTCACATGACAGCAGCGCGCGCGTCCGTCAGCCCACTCGCAGCCACGCGATCGACGAGCACGACATCCGAGCGATCCCTCGAGACGCTCGGACTCTGGATGGCGATCGTGGCGTTCGTCCTGGTCGGCGTCGTGGCGATACCGATTCTTGGGCTGGGATCGGCTCCGATCGCCGGAGAGGGATCCGTCGGACAGTACGCGGCGATCGCCTCCGCCGTCACGGCGATCATCGTGTTCATCGGCGGCCGGCTGGTCGTCGACGATTCGACGCGCAGCGGGCGGATCGGCGTCCTGGACATCATCGACATCGCGGCATTCGCATTCGCGCATGCCGTCATCGCGCTGCTGGGTTGGACACTGACGGCGACGATCCTCGAATTCGGCTTCATCGACGCGGTCGTCTTCCCGCTCCCGGTGCTCCTGCTGTCGGGTGCGGCGGCAGCCCTCACCGCGTATGTCGTGTTCCTCTCCGCCACGCATCTCGACCTGCAGCTGCTGGCCATCGTGCTCGCGACGTTCCTGGCGTTCGGCGTCATCGCGAGCATGCTCACCGCCAGCGATCCGCACTGGTGGCAGGACAACCTGAGCGCCCTCGGCATGACCGACGATCTCTCCGCGCGGACGTTCAACCTGACGCTCATCGTCGCAGGCATCCTGGTGACGACGCTCGCACGCTACGCCACCCAGGAGGTGCCGACTTCTCACCCTCGGGGCATCGGCCGCGTGCGGACCTGCCTGATCATCGTCGGCGTCTTCCTCGGGCTCGTCGGCGTGTTCCCCGTCGACGAGTTCTTCGGCATCCACACCGGCGTGGCCAGTGGCATGGCGGTCGCCTTCAGCATCCTCGTGTTCGCACTGCGCCGCTGGATCCCGCGGATGCCGAGCACCTTCCTGCTGCTCGGATATCTGTTCGTGGCGGTCATCGTGACGCTGGCGGTGCTTTTCGGAATCGGGTACTACACGCTGACCGCCGTCGAGCTCGTCGCCGGCCTGCTCGTGTTCACCTGGATCATCCTCTTCATCCGCAACGCGGACGCGCTGCGGCGGGACGCAGAGGCCGGGGGCTCTGGATCACCCATCCGGGGTTAAGGGCTTCCAGCGAACGCTCAGGTCTGGAAGACTCGCCGACAGCGGACGCGGAGGCTGGCGGTCGCGACGATCGGAGCGGGTGGTATGAACACGACGAGAGCGCACGGATGGCGACGTCGGGTGGCGGCGGGTTTCACCGCAGCTGTCCTGGGGATCGGTACGGTGCTCGTCGGTGTCGCACCGGCGGCTTTCGCCGCGGACGGTGATGTCGAGGTCGACAAGACCGCGAGCGTGGAGACGGTCGAACCGGGGCAGACCTTCAGCTACACGATCACCGTCTCGTGCACATCGATCACCACGGGATGCGTCAACGCGATCCTCGACGACGTGGTGCCCAGCGAGTTCGAGGTCCTCGACGCCGCAGTGGGAACAGGCCTGCAGGGTGACGTCACTATCGACGGGCAGAGCGTCCACGTCGACTTCACGATGCCGATCATCGCCGGTGGACAGGGGCTGCCGGGTGGCACGACGGGCACGGTGACGATTCAGGTGCGATTGCCCGAGGATGCTCCATACGAGCTCAACGGCGTTCCCATCACGAACACCGCGACCACGAACGCCGACACGCAGACGTCCGGCCCGCTGAGTTCTTCCGACGCCGTGACACCGGTCATCCCTCTGGCGCTCGATCCCGTCGTGGCGAAGACGATGGACCCCGCCAGCGCCGTCGCCGCAGCGGGGACGCCCGTGACGGCGACGGTGAGCACGCAGAACGCGTCCAACGCGCAGCTCGACCAGATGGTCATCACGGACCCGGCCGACCCGGCCGCCGCCGGCAATCCCTTCGAAACGCTGCCGTTCACCGGCCTCGGTACGGTCACCTACCCGGAGGGCGCCGAGCAGGCGCAGGTCGAGGTGTGGAACGGCACGGAATGGGTCGCCGGCCCCGTGGCGACTGCGCCCGATCAGCCGGCGACTCCTGATGCCGTGCCGGACGATCAGGTGCTCGGCATCCGGATCACCTTCACCGACACGGACGGGAATCGCATTCCGGTCGACGCATCGGCGGGTGCCGAGATCGGCATGGAGCAACCGGAGAATGTCGGCGAGCTCGGCGACGTGACCGTCACGAACACCGTCGACGGAGCCGTCACCCGCGATGGAACCACCGAGAGCGACACGGCATCGGCCACTCATCAGATCGTCGCCGAGGACATCGAAATCGCCACGACCAAGGCGTTCGATCCGGCCGAGGTCGCGGCGGGCGACACCAGCACCGCCACCATCACGTCCACGAACGACAGCGCGTTCGCCTTGCCGGAGATGACGGTCACAGAGCCCGCGCTGACGGGAGACGACCCGTCGGCCGATGGCTTCGACGAGTCCATGCAGTTCGCCGGGTTCGCGGGGCCGGTGGCATATCCGGCCGGAGCCACCGGAGCCACGATCACCTATTACTACGCGGACGGATCGACCGAAGGGCCGACGGCCTTCGCCGACGGCGCCACCCCGCCGGCTCCGTCCGGCGATCCCGTCCGGTTCCAGATCACGTTCACGGGCGACATCGCGCCGGGTTCGCAGCTGAGCATTCCCTTCGACGTGCAGACCGACGAGGACCAGGCCGGGTACCCCGCCACGATCACCAACATCGCCACCACGACCGGGGTCGGCCCTGCCGGCGGAGTAGTGGACGTGGAGGCCCAGGCCGACCTTCTCGTGTACGAGAAGCACATCGAGACGACCACGACGAAGTCGATCTACCCCGGCACGATCATCGATCGCCCCGGCGAGTGGGTGCTGGTCACGCTGAACGGCGCGATCGATCCGTTCCCGCAGTCGACGACCGACGCGACCGAGATCGTCGTGCAGGAGCCGCAGACGGTGCCCTACAGCGTCGACGGCAGCTTCTGGGATGTCTTCGACGCGACCGAGATCACCGAGACCGCGGTGCCGGCCAATGCGACGCTGACGATCAACTACTGGAACGGCAGCGATTGGGTGCCGTTGCTGGATGCCGGGGGAGACCCCGTCGTCGTCGCGGGGCCGACGGTGTTCAGCATGGACATCCCGGCGTCCGAGCAGGACGACATCCTCGGACTGCAGTTCGTGTACACCGCGGACGACGGATCGTCCTTCGCGCCCGGGACATCGGTGGCTCCGCACTTCACCGCCGAGATCCGCCCGAGCGAGCGCGACCCCGCAACCGAGACGACGGCTCCCGTCGACGTCCAGAACTGCGGGGTGACGGATGCCTCAGGGGCTGACGGACTGGAGGCGACGCCGAGCGCGGACTCCGTCGGCTGCGCGCAGGTGCACCTCGACCCGTTCGACCCCGATGAGGGCCCTGACGTGCTCGACAAGGAGATCGACCCGAACATCGTGACCTCGCGCTCCGGTGCGGAGGTGACGAGCCGCCTGACCTGGTCCACCGGTGGCTACAGCGGCGTCGAGCAGGTCGTCATCCAGGACGAGGCGAACCCACCGAGCACCGACCCGACGTCTCTCGCCGGTTCGTTCTACGACGCGTTCGATCTCGTCGGTGTCGCCGAGATCACGTCTGCGATGGACCCCTATCTCCAATACGACCAGATCACGGCGGTCGAGCTGTGGGACGGCGATTCCTGGCGTGCCCTCGAGAACGACCCGTGCGCCGCCGTGTGCGTGGGCGGCTTCCCCGGTGTCACGCTCACGGCGCAGGACCGCACGGATGCTCTCGGCGTCCGTCTCGTGGTCGAGGAGAGCGCGGACCGCGATGCCGCGTCCGCGGGCGATCCGACGGCCCCCCCGGTCGGCAGCGGCGTCGCGCGGTCCACGGGCAACGACCGCGCGGTCGACCTCGTCTTCGAACTGCGCGATGAGCGCCGCTCGGACGGGGAACCGGCTATGGGCGACCTCGACTACAACTTCGTCGAGGACCCGAACGACCCGGCCGTCGGCACGGTGCTGAACGTCGCGAGCGCCACCGGGACGACCGACGGAGAGCAGATCATCCAGTCCGACGATTCCGACACCGTCGGGATCGTGGACGTGCCCCTGAACGTCGACATCACCAAGAGCTGGTCGAACAGTCCCTTCGGCATCCCGCCGGAGGGAACGCCTGCCGACCAGTTCCCGACGGGGCGCGTGACGCTGGAGGCTGTCAACCTGACCGCGACGCGCGTGGACACGATGTCGATCACCGATCCGGCTCCGGGCAGCGCGCAGAACCCGTTCCTGTACTTCGATCTGGACGACATCCGGTCGATCACGGTGCCGGAGGGTGCCGAGGACACCGAGGTGGTTCTGTCGCACGACGCCGATGGCGACGGTGCTGCGGATGCCGGAGGAGACACGACCCACGACGTCGCCGATGTGCTGGCGATGTCCTCTGCGGACATGCTCGATGTCGTCGGCATCGTCGTCGCGTACGACGGGCGCATCGAACCGGATGCCACCGGGAGCATCGAGATGGATCTGCGCATGCGCGAGTACGTGCGCGGTGACGCGGAGAACCGCGTCGACAACGACCCGGGCAGCAACGAGAGCCCGGTGACCAACGTCGCGGAGGCGGCAGTGACGGATGCCGGCGGCGGCACCGACGAGAACACGCCGACCGCACAGGATCAGGCCACCGTCGTCTTCGAGGACCTGTCGCTCGAGGTCGAGGCGGGCAAGACCTTCTCGGTGCCGTCGCAGACCGAGCCGGACGACGCGCCGGTGACCATGACTCTCACCGGTCAGCCCACCGGCTCGGCGCGCGTGCAGGGCATGCAGATCCTGGATGACGAAGCGACGTTCTGGAATGCGTTCGACTACGTCGGGATCGATCCGTCGTTCACTCTGGCGACACCGATCAACGTCGTGAAGATGGACGTCCTCGTCGACGGGACGTTCACGCCCTCGGCCGATGGTTCGTCGATCACGAACGAGGGCGCGACCTGGGTCGAAGGCGAGTACCGCAGCCAGGCCGACTTCCTCGCGCAGCCGCTCCCCGGTGGCGTCGCAGCCGATCAGGTGCAGGGGGCCCGATTCACCTTCGCGAACATCGTCGACGGCGAGTTCCAGCAGTGGGAGAACCCGATCACTCCGCTGCAACCGGTGCCGATCTCGGTGCAGCGCCGCGCAGATCTGCGCAGCGGCGGCGAAGTGCCCAGCGACCGTTCCGACCTCGAACCGGCCCCGGGCGAGACGGCGGCCGGCACGTTCAGCAACGAGACGACCGTGACGGCCTGCGCGAACCTGCAGTCCGAGTGCCAGGAGGGCGAGGTCGGCGTCGTCTCGGACACCGCGGCCGCGCAGATCGCGTATCTGCACGCGACGTCCGCCGTCGAGATCGCCAAGACGCCGACGGAAGGCAGCCAGTTCGCTCCGGGCGACGTGATCCCGTACACGATCACCGTCACGAACACAGGCGACTGGACCATCGAGAATCCCGTCATCGTCGACGACCCGACTCAGGACGGCCAGCTCATGCTGGATCCCGAGGCGGGGGCGGAGGGGCCGTACTCGTACACGTCCTCCACGGAATCGATGCCGACCGATCCGTCGGACGTGACGGTCTCTGACGCGGACGGGGAGTGGACGTTCACGTTCCCCGAGGGAAGCCAGATCGAGCCGGGACAGAGCTACACCATCACGATCGATATGGTCATCGTGCCCGGTGTGCCGGGAAGCACGCAGGTCGCGAACATCGCCGATGTGAGCGGTGATCGTCCGTTCGACTCCTGCAACGGAGCCCCAGGGCCCGTGGACGACTGCTCGGCCGAGACGTTCATCGTGGTCCTCGCAGCCGGCGCCGTCCGATCGGCGAAGGCCGTGCGGCCGGTCGACGGGGAGCTCGGGGCATTCGACAGCGCCACCGGTGAGCCCTGCGACGCCAACGTCCCGGCCGCGTTCGATCCCGCGGACGAGGGTTTCTATGCCACCACGTGCATCCCGATCGCCAAGCCCGGCGACGACGTGGAGTGGCGCTTCGCGATCGCCAACACCGGAAACATCCCGATGGATCGGATCGTTCTCACCGACCGACTGCCGGTTCCCGGCGACACCGGTGTTCTGAGCGACCTGGCCCGCGGCAGCGAGTGGATTCCGATCTTCGACGATTCCGTCGAGCTCGTCCAGGCTCCGGCTGGTGCGATCATGACGTACGAGGTCACGACGGGTGAGGTCTGCGCGGACGATATGACGGATACCCAGGCCCCGGCATGCGCCGAGGGGGACTGGGTCGATCCGGCGTCCGTCGATCCTGCCGATGTCACCGGCATCCAGCTCACGATCGAGCTGCCGACGCCACTCGAGCCGCTGGGTGTCATCCTTGCGGACTTCAACACCATCGCGCCGCCGTACGCGCCGGGTGAAGGGGCCGCGCTCCTCGAGGAGAACCCGATCGCCTGGAACACCGTCGCGACCGGCGCTCACCTCACTGCGGACCAGTCCAGCGGTACGGACGACATGGTCCCGACGGAGGGCGTCCGTGTCGGGGCGGCGCTGGCGACCGGCTCGCTCACCGTGGAGAAGACGATCAGCGGCGACGGAGCGGAGTACGCGCCGGACTCGTTCGACGTTCAACTCGTGTGCATCTCTGCGGAGGGAACACCTGTCGAGACCGACTTGCCGCCGATCGATCTCACCCTCACGGCCGGCGAACCCCAGACGATCGACGGACTGCCGTGGGGCGCATCCTGCGAGCTGCAGGAGGGCGACAACGGTCAGGTCAGCGCCTCCAGCACAGGCGGCGTCGTGACCGACGTGGAACCGTACGAAACCGCGACGCTCGACAATGTGTACGCTCTGGCGTCGCTCGAGGTGACGAAGAACGTCGCCACGGATGCGGTCGATCAGAACGGCGACCCGATCCCGTACGGTCCGTTCGAGGTCACTGTGCTCTGCACCTTCCTCGGTGAGGACGTCTATGCCGACGGCTACGGACCCGACGCGCCGATGGTGTTCGACATCTCCGACGACGAGACCGTGGAACTGAGCGGGCTTCCTGCCGGAGCGGAATGCACGGTCTCCGAGTCGAACACCGCGGGCGCGATCGCGGTGACGACCAGCGGCTCCACCGCCGATGGCGCGGTGCCGGATGGCGATGCGACCGGGATCACGGTGATCCTCACTCCGGACGACGACGGCACGGCCACGAACGCGGCTGACGTCGAGAACGCGTTCGGCGTCGGGCAGCTCGAGGTGCTCAAGGTGCTGGAACCGGCCGACTCGCCGTTCGCCGGCGGACCCTATGTGGTCGCCGTGGAGTGCGTGCTCGGCGATGCGGCGACATGGTCCGGCGATCTCGTCTTCGACGCGGACGCCGATGACCCGGCCACGCTGGACGATGACACGGATCTCGAGGCGGTCGTCGACGACATCGCCGCAGGGAGTGCGTGCACCCTCACCGAGACGGACAACGGTGTCGCGACCGGCTCCGAGGTCACCCCGAGCACGGTCACGATCCCGCTGGACGACGTCGTGACCGTGACCGTCACGAACACGTTCGCCGAGGGCAGCGCGACCGTGACGAAGGAGCTCGCCGGCGACACGCAGTGGGCGGACACGTCCTTCGACGTCTCGCTGACCTGCATCGACACGGACGGCGTCTCGCTCGTGGTCGACATTCCCGGTGGTGCGACGCGCACGCTCGACGAGGCGGGCAACTGGACGACGACGTACGACCCGCTGCCGGCTGGTGCGCTCTGCATCCTGCGAGAAACGGACCCCGGTTCGGCCGCGAGCACTCAGATCCTGGATGCCGACGGCGACCCGGTCGGATTCTGGCGCGTGCAGGAGGGTGTCGAACTGCAGTTCACCGTCGTGAACACCTTCGAGGTGGGCAGCATCGAGGTCACCAAGACCACGTCGGGTGATGGAGCCGAACTCTGGGGTACGGGGGAGTTCACCGTGAGCCTGCAGTGCACGGCGGTGATCGACGGTGTCGAGTCCCCGATCGAGATCCCCGGCGGCGCAGACCGCACGCTGCAGATCACCGACGACCCCGCCACCGCCGGGACCGTCTACGACGGGCTGCCGATGGGTGCGGACTGTCGGGTCACCGAGCCGGAGGCGGCGGGCGCGAGCGCTGTGACCATCACGCCGGACGACGGCGTCGTCACGGTCGGCGGGGCGGATGAGCCCGTCGAGATAACGATCGACAACACGTTCGACCTCGGCGAGATCGTCGTCTCGAAGGAGATCACCGGAGACGGCGCGAACTGGGCGACCGGTGAGTTCGAGATCGAGCTCACCTGCACCTGGGACGGGCGGAGCATCGAGATCCCCGGCGGCGGCGTACGTGTCCTGTCTGCGGCGACAGAGATGACCACGACCTACGCCGACCTTCCGGACGGCGCAGCGTGTCAGGTCATGGAGACCGATGCGGCGAACGCGTCGGAGGTCACGATCAGTCCGGATGGCGGAGCCGTCGTCGTGGAGTCGGGTACGACTGTGACCGTGGACGTCGAGAACCGCTACGACGTCGGCACGATCGCCGTCGACAAGGTCGTCACCGGCGCCGGGGCCGAGATCGGCGGAGACACGACGTTCGAGGTCGAGCTGACCTGCGAGTGGCCGTTGCAGGGCGGTCTCGTCGCGCTGGAGATCCCCGGCGGCGCCGTGCGCGAGCTGAATGCGGACAACGGGTACCACGCGGACTACGAGGGTCTGCCCGACGGCGCCTTCTGCCGCTTGGTGGAGACCTACGACGGCGGCGCGACCTCGACCACGGTCTCTCCGGCGGGCGGGCTCGTCCGCGTCGCGGAGAACACCACGGTCGAGATCGAGGTCGCGAACCGGTTCGACTCGGGCCCGCTCGAGCTCATCAAGGTGCTCGAAGGCTCCGGTGCCGAGTACTTCGGACAGGGGCCGTTCACGCTCGAGGTGGTGTGCGTGCTCGACGATGGCAGTGACGCGGGTCGAACGGTCTACGACGGCGACGTGGTCCTCGGGGCGGACGCCGGCATGAACGCCACGATCGAGGGCATCCCGACCGGTTCCGTCTGTGCGGTCACCGAGACGGATGACTCCGTCGCCGATGCACAGGAGATCGAGGGATCGCCCGCGACCATCGGCGACGGCGACACCGTGACGGTGACGGCGACGAACACGTTCCTCACCGGAAGCGTGGCGGTTTCCAAGACGGTGACCGGCGACGGCGCAGCCGAACGCGGCACAGGACCGTTCGAGGTCACGGTGCAGTGCATCGATCCGGCGAACGGGCGGGCTCTGGTCGACATCCCCGGCGGAGCGGCGCGGGAACTGAACGACGACAACGGCTACCGGACCGAGTACGAGGTGCTCCCGGCCGGCGCGCTCTGCGGTATCGCGGAGACCGACGACGGCGGAGCGGACAGCAAGCAGTTGTTCGACGAGAACGGCGACGAGATCGGACTGATCGAACTCGACAACGGCAGCCGCGCCGGGTTCTTCGTGGTGCGGGCCGACGCGGAGCGCAGCTTCGAATTGGTGAACTCCTTCGACGCGATCCCGACACCGTCGCCGACTCCGACTCCGTCGCTGCCCCCCGGACCACCGGATGACGGCGGCACCCTGCCGACGACCGGCATGGACCCGTGGTCGACTCTGGGAATCGTGGCACTCGGACTCCTGCTGCTCGGGGGCGGTGCGTTCATGGTGATCGCGGTTCGACGGCGCTCCTAGGCGGTACGATGCATGACGCCC
Organism: Microbacterium sp. NPDC056234; assembly: GCF_042267585.1. NCBI lineage: Bacteria > Bacillati > Actinomycetota > Actinomycetes > Micrococcales > Microbacteriaceae > Microbacterium > Microbacterium sp. NPDC056234. The sequence goes on along the minus strand of NZ_JBHJTE010000002.1, from coordinate 671,106 downwards.
ACCGGTCGCCGATCGGGGGCGTCATGCATCGACGGACGGCTCATCTCCCATGGGTGAGTCGCCGCAGCGCCCGCATGACCGCCGGGTAGCGTTCAGAGCGTGAGCGATCCCGACCTCGAGCCGCAGCCCGGCGGCGCGGATGCGCCGTCGCCGAGGCGATCACCTCTGCTGCGACTGGTGCCGGCGCACCCTCTGGTGTCCGGATTCACGGTCGCGGTCGGCGTCATCCTCGCGATTGCGCTGTCGGCGACGGTCGCCTCCCTCTCGACCGTGCTGATCTCGGTGTTCCTCGGCCTCTTCCTCGCTCTGGGATTGGACCCCGCTGTGCGGGCGCTCGAACGACGGGGGATCCGTCGCGGACTCGGCATCGCGATCGTCGCGGTCTCGTTCCTCGTGCTGATGCTGGTGATCCTGCTCGTCGTGATCCCCGCGACCGTCCGGCAGTTCATCGCGGCGCTGGAGGCGGCGCCCGAAGCGATCGCAGCGTTGCAGACGAGCGACTGGTACGTCTCGCTCGAGGCGAGTCTCGGAGTCGACCTCGGAGTGGTGATCGCCGAGGCACTGAAATCCATCACGAGCATCTCGTCGTTCCTGGCGATCTCCGGCGGAGTGCTGCGCGCCGGGTTCGGCATCGTCGGTGCGATCTCCAGCTTCGTCATGGTCGTCGTGCTCACGCTCTACTTCGTGTCGTCTCTGTCGGCGATGAAGCAGACGGTCGCCAATCTCGTCCCGGCGTACCAGCGCAAGCGCTTCTCAGAGCTCCTCGAGCAGATCACCGGTTCGGTGGGTTCAGTCGTCGCAGGCGGCATCACGCTGTCGACGTTCAACGCCCTCGTGGTGCTCGTGATCCAACTGATCATCGGCTCCTCCGTACCGGCCGTGATGGCGATCGCGGCCTTCTTCATCACTCTGATCCCGCTGCTCGGTTCGCTGATCTTCCTGCTGATCGGCACCGTCGGCGCGCTCCTCATCAGCCCGTGGGCGGCTCTGACCTTCCTGGTGCTGTACTTCATCTACATCCAGGTGGAGGCCTACTTCGTCACCCCGCGTGTCATGGGCAAGGCCGTGGCTGTGCCGGCGGTGCTCGTGATCATCGGCGCCATGGTCGGCGCGACGTTGATGGGCCTGCTCGGCGCACTGGTGGCGATCCCCATCACGGCATCCATCCTCATCATCATCCGCCAGGTCGTCATCCCGCGGCAGAACTCGATCACGATCGCGCCGGATGCCGATTGACCCGCAGACCATCCGCACCACCGAAGAAAGGAACCACATGGCCGACTTCCGTTTCGGTCCCGTCGAGCTCTATCTCGTCGGGTTCGAGGGCGAGCGTCCCGACCCGGCGACACTCGGAGCTCTCACAGACCTGCTCGCCAGCGGACTCGTCCGCCTTCTCGACTTCGTACTCGTCTCCAAGTCCGAGGACGGCGAACTCGAGGTCATCGAGGTGGATGCCGAGGCAGACGCGCTCGGACTCGGCGGCGTCGAGATCCACGCGGCCGGTATCGCCGGCGGCGAGGACATCGATGAGTTCGCAGACCTGATCCCGGCCGGCGGGTCCGCAGCCCTCGTCGTGCTCGAACTGAGCTACGCCCGCACGCTCGCCGAGCGCTTCAACGCCTCGGGCGGAGTGCTGCTGCGCAGCGAGCGGGTACCAGCCCCCATCGTCAACGCGATGGTCGACATCCTCGAGAACGAAGGAGAATGACATGCCTCTTCGCAGAATGGGCCGCCCTGGCCTGATCGGGCTCGCCGCACGGACCGCCGTGGTCGCAGGGACGGCGTCCGCGGTCCAGGGATCCGTCGCCCGCAACCAGCAGGCCAAGGCGCAGGCGCAGTACGAGCAGCAGCAATACGAGGCCGCGCAGCAGCAGGCGCAGATCGACGCGGCGGCTCAGTCGGCGGCCGCGCAGTACGCGCAGCCGGCGCCCGCCGTGCCGGCGGCACCTGCTCCGGCGGGCAACGACATGCTGGCGCAACTGCAGCAGCTCGCCGCGCTCAAGGACGCCGGGGTCCTGTCGGACGACGAGTTCGCGGCCGCCAAGGCCAAGCTGCTCTCCTGATCGCAGAAGAGAGAAGGCCCCGCCGAACGGCGGGGCCTCCTCTCATGCCTGGACTGAAGTCAGCGCGCCGCGCCCTTCAGAGTGCCTTCGACATCGCCTGCCGTGTCGTAGACGAGGCACTGGACGAGACGGTCGTCGCCCTCGGTCCAACTGGATTCGGTCGGCTCGTACCAGGTGATGTCCAGCGCGGACTCCTCGAAGGGCAACCCGACGAACGCATCGAATGCAGGGAGGCACTGCGCCTCGACCTCGGCCTGAATGGCGTCTGCACCGGGGAACTCGCCGTCGGCGAGTTCGAACTCGTGGTAGACCTCGTAGCCATGCGGCTCGGAGCAGGGTACGACACTCGCGTCGGTCTGCTCGGTTTCGGATATGGCGTCGGCCGGCATGCAGTCGCCGACCTTGAGTGAGAAGATGTCGATCTCGGCCTCTTCAGTGACCTGGTTCGTCTCCTCATCCCGCGGCGCATCGCCCGAGATCAGGTTGCTGATCGTGCTGCACCCCGACAGCGCGATGCTCAGCGCCACAGCCGATCCCGCCAGGGCGAGCGCGCGGCGCGTACGAAGCTTCATCATGGTTTCCCCTCCAGATTTTGGCGCGGGAAAATCCCCCCCGCCTCTGAACGCTATCCAGCACGGACCCTGTGATGCAACTCGGAGGAACTGATGAAAATGCTGAATGGCTCGGCGCTCACGCGTCCAGGTCATCGACCCCGGGTGTCCAGCTGCGGCCGGGTTTACCCCAGCCGCGCTTGCGGGCGATCTTCTGCACGGTCTTCCAGTCCCCGTCGGAGAGGCGGTCGACGTAGAGGATGCCGTCCAGGTGATCGAATTCGTGCTGCATGATCCGCGCGCGCCAGCCATCGACCTCGATGCGCACCGGCGCACCGTCGAGATCGATGCCGGTCACGAGGACACGGTCGGCACGGCGCAGGGGAAATCGCTCGCCCGGGAACGACAGGCAGCCCTCGGACTCTTCATCCGGGTCAGGCGAGCCGGGCTCCGGAGGGCTCATCCACAGCACGGGGTTGATGATGACGCCGCGCCACGGACGATCGTCATCGTCGACATAGGCGTACGTGTAGATCCGCAGGGCCATACCCACCTGGGGAGCGGCGAGACCGACGCCCGGGGCGGCGTCCATGGTCTCGAACATGTCGGCGACGAGCGCACGGATCTCATCCGTGATCTCGTCCACCTCGACGGCGGGGGAATGCAGGACGGGGTCGCCCATGATGCGAATCGGAAGAACAGCCACGCCACAACCCTAATGCGCCAAGCGCGCCCGGTAAGGTCGTACTGTGAGCGCGGGGGTGTGGATGGCGGAGATCGACGTCAGCGATCAGTTGGTCGGCGTGTTCGCCAACCCGGGTCTTCTGCTGGGCATCCCGTTGGCTCTGGCCGGCGCAGTGTTCATGTCACTGGGTGCGCAGTATCAGCACCGCGGAGTCGAGAAGGTCGAGCGGCTCAGTGGTGCCGATGGCGCCACCGGTCTGAGCATGAACCAGATCAAGCGCCTGCTGACGCGCCCGTCATGGCTGGTCGGCACTCTGATGCTCGGACTGGCCGTCATCTGCCAGTTGGCGGCTCTGGCGGTCGCGCCCCTGATCGTGGTTCAGCCGCTCGGCGCGATCGCGCTCGTCATCACGACACTGTTGAACGCCCGCATCTCGGGGCACGCACCGACGAGGCAATCGCTCACAGCCATCCTCGCGTGCGTCGGCGGCATCTTCATCTTCGTGTTCTTCGCCGCGATCTACGCGGTCGAGAAAGAGATCACCAGCACCGAGCTGTTCACGATCCTTGCGATTCTGCTCGTCGTGATCATCCTGCTCGGGGCCTGCTGGCTGATCCTCCGGCACCGCATGCGCGCGCTGTTCTACGTGATCGGCGCCGGCATCCTCTATGGCTTCGTCGCGACCCTCGCCAAGGCCGTCATCACCAGGGTCCAGGCAGGCGAGTTCGACTGGATCACCTTGGTGTGCGTGATCGCGCTGATCGCGGCGGCCGCCGTCGGTGCCTACTTCGTGCAGACCGCGTACAGCTCGGGTCCGCCGGATCTGGTGATCGCGGGCCTCACCGTGGTCGATCCGCTCGTCGCCGTCCTGATCGGCGTCATCGTGCTGGGCGAGGCGGACGCCGCGCCGACCTGGGTGATGTTCGCGTTCCTGATCTCCGGAGCCATCGCCGTCTGGGGCGTCATCGGCCTGGCGCGCTTCCACCCGCAGCTGCTCAGCGAGAGCCAGGAGCTGGGTCTCAAGCGGGGCAGCGACGGCGACAGGTCGTCGGATGCGGCCTCGGATGCCGGGGACGAACCGCCGACACCCGGGCGCGATCAGTAGCTCTGGTCGAAGAGGTCCGGTGAGACCTCGGACGCGGCGGCCTCGTCCACGAAGAACACCGTGCGCTTGCGTCCCTTCGCGCCCGCCACCGGCACATTTGCGTAGCTCGCACCGGCGAGAGCCAGGCCGAGCGCCGACGCCTTGTCCGCACCCGTGAGCACGAGCCAGACGCGCTTGGAGGCGTTGAGGACAGGACGCGTCAGCGTCACGCGCTCGGGCGGCGGCTTGGGGGAGTCGCGCACAGCGAGGGCCGCAGCATCCGTCACCGTGACCTCCGGGCGATCGGGGAACAGCGAGGCGATGTGCCCGTCGGGGCCCACGCCGAGAAAGCACACCGCGAACGACGGCCACGGCTGGTCGCCGGAACCGAATCGCGCGAGCTCGGCGGCATAGGCGTCGGCGGCCTCGTCCAGCGTCAGCCCGTCGTCCGATGCGGCGACCTCGTGCACGTTCTCGGCCGGTACCGGGAGGTGGTCGAGCAGGGCGCTGCGGGACTGCAGAGCGTTGCGGTCGGCATCCGCGCGGGCGACGAATCGCTCATCGCCCCACCAGAAGTGCACCAGCGACCAGTCGATCTCACCGACGCGCGGGTGCACGCGCACCGCACCGAGGACGGCCCCGCCCATCGAGCCCCCGGTGAGGGCGATGTGCGCGATCCGACCGTTCCTCGTCCGGGCGCGAACCCGGGCGAGGAAGCGGTCGGCGACGCGGTCGGCCAATGCCTGCGGTGTCGCCTCGACGACGACGGTCTTCTCCACGGCAGCAGCCTCCATGATGCTCACGCTGCGGTCTCGGGCGGACCCAGCTTCTCCCAGCCCTCGGTGATGACTCGACCGTACAGCACGTCGGGGTCGAGGCGGCGCAGCTCCTCCGCGAGGCACTCGCGCAGCGTGCGCCGCGGCAGGTGCAGATCGTGGTCGGGCTGCCCAGGCTGCGTCAGCACAGCGGTGCCGGGCTCCGGACGCTCGAGCAGGATGTCGCCGGATGAGCGCGTGAGTCGGACGGACTTGATGCCCTCCGACCACTCGTTCGGGTCCTCGTACGCCCAGGTCACCGGCAGATCCAGCGCGAGCCCGAGCCAGCCGGCCAGCAGCGCGGTGGACGGGGATGCGGCGGCGCCGCGGACCTCGACGGCGGTGACGGGCTCGAACGGCGGCTGATCCAGCACGGCGGCGAGCTGCTCGCGCCAGTGGGTCAGTCGCGTCCATGCCAGGTCGGTGTCTCCGGGGGAGTGCGTCGTGCCGAGCTGCGCGAGCCGGTCGCGGACGTCCGGTGCGGTCGCGGCATCCGTGATCCGGCGCTGGGCGATGCGCCCGAGCGGGGACGACGCAGGGTCCGTCGGCGCATCTTCCGGCCACCAGGCCACGACGGGTGCATCCGGCAGCAGGAGACCCGTGACGAGGCTCTCCGCGTTGCTGGCGGCATCGCCGTAGGCGCGCAGCACCACGACCTCGCTGGCACCGGCGTCGCCGCCCACGCGGATCTGCGCGTCGAGATGCGCGTCGCCGTCTCCGGTGGTGAGCACGATGACGCGCATCGGGTGCTCGCGCGACGCATCGTTGGCGGCGTCGATCGCCGCTTCGGCGACGCCGTTGCGGGCAGCGATGACGAGGGTCAGCACGCGGCCGAGGGCGACGGCGCCGCCCTCTTCGCGGACACTGACGAGCTTCTTGGCGACCTGGCTGACGGTCGTGTCGGGAAGGTCGATGATCACGGTCGTCTCCAGACTCGTCCGTCGCGTTCCAGCAGGGCGTCGGCGGATGCCGGGCCCCACGAACCGGGAGCGTACTGCTCCACGGCGCCGCTCTGCGCGGCCCAGTACTTCTCGAACGGGTCGAGGATCTTCCAGCTGAGCTCGACCTCCTCGTGCCGCGGGAACAGCGGCGGGTCGCCGAGCAGCACGTCGAGGATGAGTCGTTCGTACGCCTCGGGGCTGGCCTCGGTGAACGCGTGGCCGTAGCCGAAGTCCATCGTGACATCGCGGACGTTCGTGCCGTTGCCGGGGACCTTCGAACCGAAGCGGATCGTGACGCCCTCATCGGGCTGAACGCGGATGACCAGAGCGTTCTGGCCCAGCTCGGCAGCGTTCGAGCGGCCGAACAGGTGCTCCGGCGCGCGCTTGAAGACGACGGCTACCTCGGTCACCCTGCGGCCGAGACGCTTTCCGGTGCGCAGGTAGAACGGCACACCCGCCCAGCGGCGCGTGGCGATCTCGAGCTTGATCGCGGCGTACGTCTCGGTGGTCGACTGCGGGTGCATGCCCTCCTCGCCGAGGAAGGAGTTCACCTGCTCGCCTCCCTGCCATCCGCCGTCGTACTGACCGCGCGCCTGGGCGAGGGACAGATCGTCCGGAAGGTGGACGGCCGCGAGGACCTTCTCCTTCTCCGCCCGAAGATGCTCGGCGGACAGGCTGATCGGCTCCTCCATCGCGGTGAGCGCGAGCAGCTGCAGGAGGTGGTTCTGGATCACGTCGCGGGCTGCTCCGACGCCGTCGTAGTAGCCCGCTCGTCCGCCGACGCCGATGTCCTCGGCCATGGTGATCTGCACGTGGTCGACGTAGTTGCGGTTCCAGATCGGCTCGTAGAGCTCGTTCGCGAAGCGCAGCGCCAGGATGTTCTGGACCGTCTCCTTGCCGAGGTAATGGTCGATCCGGAAGATCGAGTCGGCGGAGAACGCGACTTCGAGAGCCTGATTCAGTTCACGCGCGGACTCGAGATCGTGGCCGAACGGCTTCTCGATCACGACGCGCCGCCAGTGATCCTCGCCGTCCTCGTCCCCGACGAGGCCCGATTCCTTCAGCTGGCGCGCCACCACGGGGAACGCCTTCGGAGGGATCGACAGGTAGAACGCATGGTTTCCCATCGTCCCTCGCTCGACGTCCAGCTTCTCGACGGTCTCGCGCAGACGCGCGAACGCCGCCGGATCGTCGAACTCGCCGGACACGAACCGGATGCCCTGCAGCAACTGCTGCCAGGTCTCCTCACGGAACGGAGTGCGCGCATGCTGCTTGACGGCGTCGTAGACGACCTTCGCGAAGTCCTGATCCTCCCAGTCGCGGCGTGCGAAGCCGACCAGGGCGAACCCCGGGGGCAGCAGGCCGCGATTGGCGAGGTCGTAGACCGCGGGCATGAGCTTCTTGCGCGACAGGTCGCCGGTCACACCGAAGATCACGAGGGCGCTCGGCCCCGCGATCCGATTGAGACGGCGATCGTCGGGATCGCGCAACGGGTTGTGCCCGCGCGTAACAGGAACAGACATCGGTGGGGGATTCTCCTGTGAGCTACTTCTGAGCGGCTTCGAAAAGGGAGAGCACGTCGGCGGAGGAGTCCGTGATCGTCAGGGACACCACCGGTCGACCGTGCTCGGCGAGAACAGCGGCATCGCCGGCGGCCTGCGCCTCGATGAGCTGTCCGAACGTGAAGGGACGCTCGGGGATCTCCAGATCCACATCCGTGCGCTCCAGGATCTGCAGGAACACGCCCTGGGCCGGTCCGCCCTTGTGGTACTGCCCGGTCGAGTGCAGGAAGCGCGGACCCCAGCCGAACGTGGTCGGACGGCCGGAGTCGGCCGCGACCAGTTCGCGCAGCCCCTGCAGCTGGGGCAGCTCCAGGCGGTTGACGTAGGCCTGGATCGACACGTAGCCGTCCTCGGGAAGCGCAGCCCACAGTGCATCCAGGACGCCCTCGACGGTTCCGGATGCCGCGAGCGCCTGATCGCTGACGCGCACCTCGACGCCGTTCTCGACGAAAGCGGGGGCAGCGGCCTCTGGGCGTGCATCGAGCAGACCGCGCGCGGCGATCTTGGCGGATTCCACGTCGGGCTGGTCGAACGGGTTGATGCCCAGCAGGTGCCCCGCGATCGCGGTCGCGTACTCCCACACGATGAAGTTCGCGCCCAGCGTGCCGCTGACGAGGATCTCACCGGGGTGGCGCTCGTGCAGGTGGAATTCGTTCGCGTCGTCGACGAGACGCACGATCTGCAGGTCGGCCGGGACGGGGTCGAGCTCGGGCGACACCGACAGCAGCACGACCGGCAGGATGCCGGTGCCCTCCTTGCCGGTCGACTCGGCGATCAGCTGCTCGATCCAGTCGGGCAGACCGTCGATGTGCGTTCCGTCCGTGATCAGACCCAGCTTGTCGCGGCGCGGCGAGGTGCCGGCGATCGCCGCAGCCAGACGCAGCGCGGGGTTGGATGCTTCATCCACGGCGACCTCGAGCAGCGACGCCTCCGCTTCATCCAGAAGCCCTGAGATGTCGACGCCTGCGAGTCCGGACGGCACGAGACCGAACGCCGTGAGTGCCGAATAGCGACCACCGACGTTCGGATCGGCGTTGAAGACGCGATAACCGGCCTCGCGGGCCGAGGCGTCCAGCGGCGAACCGGGGTCGGTGACGACGACGATGCGTTCGGCGGGGTCGATGCCGAGATCGCGGAAGGCTGCCTCGAACGTGCGACGCTGCGAGTCCGTCTCCACGGTCGAACCGGACTTCGAAGACACGACCAGGACGGTGCGCTCCAGCCCCTCGTCGAGCGCGGAGAGCACCTGACCCGGCGCGGTCGAGTCGAGGATGGTGAGCGGGACTCCGGCGGTCTGCGCGATGACCTCCGGCGCGAGCGACGAGCCGCCCATGCCGGCGAGCACGACGCGGTCGACGCCCTTGCCGTTCAGCTCGGCTCGCAGCGCGGTGATCTCGGAGACCAGCGGGCGCGAGATCGAGACGGCCTCGACCCAGCCGAGGCGGACGGAGGCCTCGGCCTCGGCGGCCGCTCCCCAGAGCGTCGCGTCGCCGGAGGTGATCCGCGAGGCGATCAGATCGCCGACGAGGCCGGGGACGACCTCGTCGATGGCGACCTTCGGCGCGCCGGTGGCGTGCAGCGAGAACGTCATCGCTGGGCCTCGAGGCCTGCGGCGACCTGGGTGAGCAGGTCGTGCCACGAGTCGATGAACTTCGACACGCCCTCGTCCTCCAGGACCTGTGTGACGTCGTCGAAGTCGACGCCGACCTCCGCCAGACCGGCGAAGACGGCCTTCGCGTCTTCGTAGCCAGCCGTGATCGTGTCACCCGTGATCACCCCGTGGTCGAAGGTGGCCTCGAGAGTCTTCTCCGGCATCGTGTTGACGACGCCCTGAGCCACCAGTTCGGTGACGTACAGCGTGTCGGGCAGCGCCGGGTCCTTGACGCCGGTGGAGGCCCACAGCGGACGCTGCAGGTTCGCTCCGGCATCCAACAGGGCCTTCGCGCGGTCGCCGGCGAACGTCTGCTCGTACAGCTCGTACGCGAGACGTGCGTTGGCGAGTCCGGCCTTGCTCTTGAGCGCGAGCGCCTGCTCGGTGCCGATCTCGACGAGACGCTTGTCGGTCTCGGTGTCCACGCGCGACACGAAGAACGACGCGACGGACTGGATGGTCGACAGGTCGATGCCCGCGGCCTTCGCGGTCTCGAGGCCGGTCAGGTATGCGTCGATGACGTCCGCGTACCGCTCCAGGCTGAAGATCAGGGTGACGTTCACGCTGATGCCGGCGCCGATCGCCTGGGCGATGGCGGGCAGGCCCGCCTTGGTCGCCGGGATCTTCACGAGCAGGTTAGGGCGGTCGATCTTCGCCCACAGCTCCTTGGCCTGAGCCACAGTGCCGTCGGTGTCATGCGCGAGGTCGGGGGAGACCTCGATCGAGACGCGGCCGTCGACGTGGCCGGAAGCCTCCCAGACCGGACGGAACACGTCCAGTGCGGCGGCGACGTCCTGCGTGGTCGCCGCGAACACGGCTTCCTCGGCGGTGGCGCCGGACGCTGCGAGCTCGGTGACCTGAGCGTCGTACGACGTGTCGTCGGGGTTGGTGATGGCGTTCGCGAAGATCGTCGGGTTCGTGGTGACGCCCGTGACGTTGCGCGAGTCGATCAGCTCCGCGAGGTTGCCGGAATTGATGCGCGTGCGCGAGAGGTCGTCGAGCCAGATGCTGACGCCCGCGTCGTGAAGCTGGGCCGTGGGGGTGCTCATGCGTTCTCCTTGATGGTCTCGCGCGCCGCCTCGACGACGGCCTCGGCGGTGATGCCGAACTTCTGGAACAGGGTCTTGTAGTCGGCGGACGCACCGAAGTGGTCGATGCCGATCGAGCGTCCCCTGTCTCCGACGATGCCGCGCCAGCTGAGCGCGGAACCGGCTTCGACGGACACGCGGGCGGTGACGGATGCCGGCAGCACCGACTCGCGGTACTCGGCATCCTGCTCAGCGAACCACTCCAGCGACGGAGCGGACACGACGCGGGCGTTCACGCCCTCGGCCGCCAGGGTCTCGCGGGCGGAGACCGCCAGCTGGACCTCGGAGCCGGTCGCGATGAGGATCACGTCGGGGGTGCCGTTCGGCGCCTCGGCGAGCACGTACGCGCCCTTGGCCGTGTGCGCGGCCGACGCGAAGACATCGCCGGATGCCGCACCGTCGCCGCGTGCGACGACGGGAACGTTCTGGCGCGTGAGGGCGATGCCGACCGGCCCGCCGTGGCGGCGCAGGATCTCCAGCCAGGCGGCAGCGGTCTCGTTGCCGTCAGCCGGACGGACCACCGTGAAGTTCGGGATGGCTCGGAGCGTGGCGAGCTGCTCGATCGGCTGGTGCGTCGGCCCGTCCTCGCCGAGCGCGACGGAGTCGTGCGTCCAGACGAAGATGCTGGGGATGTCCATCAGCGCCGCCAGACGCACCGCGGGGCGCATGTAGTCGCTGAAGATGAGGAACGTGCCGCCGAAAGCGCGCGTCGGGCCGTGCAGCGTGATGCCGTTGAGGATCGAGCCCATGGCGTGCTCGCGGATGCCGAAGTGCAGGACGCGCCCGTACGGGCTGCCCGACCAGTCGTGCGTGGACCACTCGGCCGGGATGAAGGATGCCGCTGGCGCGATCGTCGTGTTGTTCGAGCCGGCGAGGTCCGCTGATCCGCCCCACAGCTCGGGGAGCTCGGGGGCGAGGGCGTTGATGACCTTGCCGGATGCGGCGCGGGTGGACACCTCGGTGCCGCCCTCGAAGACCGGCAGCGCGTTCTCGATGCCCTCGGGAAGCGCGTGCGCCTCGAGGCGGTCGAGCAGAGCCTTGCGCTCCGGGTTCGCGGCGGCCCAGGCGTCGAAATCGGCCTGCCATGCGGCGCGCGCCTCAGCGGCGCGGCCGGCGAGCTCGCGGGTGTGGGCGATGACGGCGTCCTCGACCACGAAGCTCTTCTCGGGGTCGAAGCCGAGGACCTCCTTGGTCGCGGCGACCTCGTCCGCTCCGAGCGCGTTGCCGTGCACGGACTCGGTGCCCTTCTTGTTGGGCGCCGGGTAGCCGATTACCGTCTTGAGGATGATCAGCGTGGGCTTGCCCGTCTCGGCCTTGCCCTCGTCGATCGCGCCGAGGAGTTCCTGGACGTCTTCGACGTACTCGCCGGTGCGGGTCCAGTCGACCTCGAGCACCTGCCAGCCGTACGAGCGGTAGCGGGCCGCGACATCCTCGGTGAACGCGACGTTGGTGTCGCCCTCGATCGAGATCTGGTTCGAGTCGTAGATGGCGATCAGGTTGCCGAGCTGCTGGTGGCCCGCGAGGGACGAGGCCTCACTGGTCACGCCCTCCTGCAGGTCGCCGTCGCCGGCGATGACGTAGACATGGTGATCGAACGGGCTGGAGCCTGCGGCGGCCTCAGGGTCGAACAGGCCGCGCTCGTAGCGAGCGGCGTAGGCGAAGCCGACGGCGGAGGCGAGCCCCTGGCCGAGCGGGCCGGTCGTGATCTCGACGCCCTTGGTGTGGCCGTACTCCGGGTGCCCCGGCGTGAGCGAGCCCCAGGTGCGCAGCGACTCGAGGTCCTCGAGCTCGAGTCCGAAGCCTCCGAGGTAGAGCTGCACGTACTGAGTGAGAGAGGAGTGGCCGACGGAGAGGACGAATCGGTCCCGTCCGAGCCAGTCGGTGTCCGTCGGGTCGTGGCGCAGGACGCGCTGGTAGAGGAGGTAGGCCACCGGCGCAAGGCTCATGGCGGTGCCCGGGTGGCCATTGCCGACCTTCTGGACGGCATCCGCCGCCAGGATCCGCGCGGTGTCCACCGCGCGTCGATCGATCTCTTCCCACTGCAATTGCGACACGGTCATGCCCTTTCCGACAATTTCGAGGGCGCCCGAATTCCCTGGCGCTCCGCATCGTCACGGAGAGTTGCACAGCGCCGGGCGCGCGAGTGGTTTTCAGCATAGCGGGGTTGTTTCTCTCACAACGCGTGTCTTACGGAGTGAGGTAACAATCGTGTGACCGGTCACGGTCTGCGGGCGGAACACGCGTTGAATCGGCGTGGCGGCACGCGTGGCGTAGACTGGATCCGGTATGGCGCTTTCGCGCGGAGGAGGGGATCGAGATCTCGACGCAGACGCAGTCGGTCGCACCTAAGCACTCGCTCGGACGCACGGTGAAGGCGTACATCGCTCTCACCAAGCCCCGTGTCCTCGAGCTTCTGCTGGTGTCCACCGTCCCGGTGATGTTCCTTGCAGAAGGCGGGCTTCCCGACCTCTGGCTCGTGCTGGCGACCGTGATCGGCGGCGCGATGAGTGCGGGTTCCGCAGCCGCATTCAACATGTATCTGGACCGCGACATCGACGCGCACATGCACCGGACCGAGAACCGGCCGCTCGTCACCGGCGAGGTCACGCCCCGCGGCGCGCTCATCTTCTCGTGGACGCTGGCCGTCGTCTCGACGGTCTGGCTGTGGCAGACGACCAACTGGCTCGCAGCGACGCTGTCGGCGGTGGCCATCTTCTTCTACGTCGTGATCTACACGATGATCCTCAAGCGCCGCACCGAGCAGAACATCGTCTGGGGCGGGATCGCCGGCTGCTTCCCGGTGCTCATCGGCTGGTCCGCCGTGACCGGCTCGCTGGACTGGCCGGCGTTCATCCTGTTCGTCCTCGTGTTCCTCTGGACACCGCCGCACTACTGGCCGCTGTCGATGAAGTACAAGGACGACTACGAGGACGTCGATGTGCCGATGCTGGGAGTGACGCGTCACGCGTCGCAGGTCGGCCTGCAGGTCATCCTCTACGCGTGGGCGACGATCGCCTGTTCGCTGCTGCTGATCCCGGTCGCCGACATGGGGCTGGTCTACTCGGTGTCCGCGGTCGTGTTCGGCGGCTGGTTCATCTACGAGTCGCACCGCCTCTACAACCGCGCGGTGCGGGGGACCGAGCCGCGCCCGATGCGAGTGTTCCACGCATCGATCACCTACCTCACTCTGATCTTCGTCGCCGTCGCGATCGACCCTCTGCTGCCGTTCTGACGTCGCCGCATACGCAGAAGCGCCCGCACCGGATGTATTCGGGTGCGGGCGCTCTGCGGTGCTCAGCGGGTGGCCGCAGCCGGTTCTGCGGCATCCGATGCGAGGGCAGGCTCCGCCGTGGTCGTGGAGTCGATGTCCGGCTCGACGGCACTCGGCGCCTCGGCGCTGTTCCCGTCGATGGTCTCGACGACCTCGACGCCGGGCCGCGCGATCAGCGTCTTGGCCGCGGCGAGGGCGAGGGCGAGGAACAGCCCGATGATCCCGCCTGCGACCAGCGCACCGCCGAAGACGACCCACGCCTGACCGGCGTAGACCTCGACTCCCGTGGCCGTGCCGTCCAGGAGCGTTGTCGTCATCACCCCGATCTGTTCCGTCGTGATCCAGGCGCCGAGCCCGAGCGCGGCGAGGGAGAGGACCAGTAGAAGCCAGTACGGGATGCTGCGGATGAGTGCGGTGTTCTTCATGCCGGCCACTCTGCGCGACGCGGTGATGAGCGAGGTATGCGCTCGCTATGAGTGAGGTGTGCGCGACACCCCGCCGCCGGCCTCAGTCGGCGTCGGCAGGCTGTGTGAGGGTGAGCACGACGACCGTGTAGGCGGCGGCCGACAGGGACGCGAGCACCATGTGGATGCCGACGAGGATCTCAGGCAATCCGTCTCTGGCCTGCCAGATGCCGACGGCGATCTGGACGAGGATCGCACCGGTCAGCACGAGCAGCCATCGACGCACCGGCAGCGTGAGCAGCCACGCCGCGATGGTCAGCACCGCGACGAGCGCGGCCAGGATGTACCCCGGCCAGGAGTGCACGTGCGCGAGGATCGTCGCGTCGAAGCCGGTGCGAACGATGTTCGCGTCCCCGGAGTGCGGTCCTGAGCCGGTCGTGAGGACGCCGAAGAGGATCGTCGCCGCCAGCGCAAGGCCGGTCGCGTGCGTGAGGACGGCGAACCACCGCGGCACGGCGCGCTCGCGCGGACCGGGCGCGGCGTACAGCCGGACCAGGTAGGCGGCCGTGACGCACACCAGAAGGAGCGACGAGACGTAGTGGAAGCCGACCACGAAGGCGTTCAGGTCGGTGACGACGGCGAGCCCGCCGACCACGGCCTGCGCCATGACGCCCGCGAGCACGACCCACGCGAGGGCCGACAGATCACGACGCCGTGTCGTGCGGCGCAGCGAATCCACCATCGCGATCACCACGGCGATGAGCAGTGCGCCCGAGAAGAACCCGAAGGCGGGCAATCCGAACGGCGCCGTCACGGCGTACGCGATGACGGCGGCGGCGATGCCGCCGAGGGCGAACCACACCGCGCGCTTGACCAGCGCAGCGCCGCCGATCGCTGCGAGGGTGAGCAGCAGAACGGCCAGTGCGAGGAGCCCCACCACACCGGTCATCGTCCGGTTGCCGAACTCGATGATGCCGTGGATGCCCTGCTCGGGCAGCGGGACGAGGGACTCCGGCGTGCACAGCGGCCATTCCGAGCAGCCGAGACCGGAACCGGTGAGACGCACGGCACCACCGGTGCCGATGATGATGACCTCGGCGAGGAAGGAGAGCCAGGCGAGGACGCGCAGCGGCGTGCCGATCACGATCCGGGTGTCGACGGATGGCGTGGCGGAACTCGTGCGCATAAGGCCTCCGGCTCCCGCTGTGTTACCCGAGCGCGGCCCGGATGACAGGGGGAACCTGTAGAATCGGATTGTTGCGATGCGCGCACACAGCGCGAGATGCATCACCAACAGTTTAGGCGCGATGAACGCGTCGTGATGAGGGCTCCACAGCGGCATCCAACCCCCGGTCACTCGACGGGGCTACGGCATGCCGGAGCGGATGACACCGCCAGGGCCCTACGAGGAGAGTGTGACATGTCGGATGTGCTGATCGATCGCCCGGAGCTGGATGGCCTGGGGGTGTACGAGTTCGGATGGCACGATGAGGATGCCGCCGGAGCCATCGCCAAACGCGGCATCTCCGAAGAGGTGGTCCGTGGGATCTCGGCGCTCAAGAACGAACCCGAATGGATGCTGAAGACCCGTCTCAAGGGGTACCAGCTCTTCGGACGCAAGCCGATGCCGACCTGGGGTGCTGACCTCAGCGAGATCGACTTCGACAACATCAAGTACTTCGTCCGATCCACCGAGAAGCAGGCGCAGACCTGGGAAGACCTTCCGGCTGAGATCCGCGAGACGTACGAGCGCCTCGGTATTCCCGAGGCGGAACGCCAGCGGCTCGTCGCCGGTGTGGCGGCGCAGTACGAGTCCGAGGTCGTCTACCACCAGATCCGCGAGGACCTGGAGGAGCAGGGCGTCATCTTCATGGACACGGACACGGCCCTTCGTGAGCACCCCGAATTCTTCGAGGAGTACTTCGGCACCGTGATCCCGGCCGGCGACAACAAGTTCGCCGCCCTCAACACCGCCGTGTGGTCGGGTGGTTCGTTCGTCTACGTCCCGAAGGGCGTCCACGTCGAGATCCCGCTGCAGGCGTACTTCCGCATCAACACCGAGAACATGGGACAGTTCGAGCGGACGCTGATCATCGCGGACGAGGACAGCTACGTCCACTACATCGAAGGCTGCACCGCCCCGATCTACAAGTCCGACTCGCTGCACTCGGCCGTCGTCGAGATCATCGTGAAGAAGAACGCCCGTGTGCGCTACACGACGATCCAGAACTGGTCGAACAACGTCTACAACCTCGTCACCAAGCGTGCCGTCGCCCATGAGGGCGCGACCATGGAGTGGGTCGACGGCAACATCGGCTCCAAGGTGACGATGAAGTACCCGTCCATCTACCTGATGGGCGAGCACGCCAAGGGCGAGACGCTCTCGGTCGCCTTCGCCGGCCCCGGCCAGCACCAGGATGCCGGCGCGAAGATGATCCACATGGCACCGTACACGCAGTCCTCGATCGTCTCCAAGTCGATCGCCCGCGGCGGTGGACGCGCCGGTTACCGCGGCGAGGTGCGTGTCGACGCGAACGCGCATCACTCCGCCAACACGGTCCGTTGCGATGCATTGCTGGTCGACACGAAGTCCCGCTCCGACACGTACCCCGCCATCGACATCCGCGTGGACGACGTGCAGCTCGGTCACGAGGCCACGGTCTCGAAGGTCAGCGAGGAGCAGCTGTTCTACCTGCAGTCCCGCGGCATGCCGGAGGACGAGGCGATGGCGATGATCGTGCGCGGCTTCATCGAGCCGATCGCACGCGAGCTGCCGATGGAATACGCGATGGAACTCAACAAGCTCATCGAAATGGGCATGGAAGGATCGGTCGGCTGAATGGCGGCCCAGGCGACAGCGCCCGCTGAGGCGCAGGATACGAACGCGCACATCGACCCCGCCGCTCAGGTCGCGGACGCCGGATTCGTCCCCGTCCAGACCCGCTCGGAGCGCCCGCGGTCCTTCGAACCGGACGACTTCGGCGTCCCCAGCGGCCGCGAGGTCAACTGGAAGCACACGCCGACCGCGCGGGTGAAGCCGCTGTTCGCGGTCGCCGCGCAGAACGACGGCGTCACCTACGAGACGCTCAGCGGCGCCGAATACATCTCGGCTCCGCTGGCTGCAGGCACCGCGCCGCGCGGAGAGTTCTTCGTGCCGGAGGACCTTGTCGCCGCCGTCGCGTGGCAGGGGTCGTCCGAGGGGCTCCACGTGCGGATTCCGCGCGAGACCGAGGTCTCCGAACCGGTGGTCATCTCGATCGCCGGTCAGGGCGCCGAGCGTCGTGCCGACGCGCACATCGTGATCGAGGCGCTGGAGCACAGCGCGGCGACCGTGGTGCTGCGTCACTCGGGCTCGGCCCAGTACGCGCAGAACGTCGAGATCATCGCTCGTGCCGGTTCCCGCCTGTCGGTCATCAGTGTGCAGCAGTGGGAGGACGACGCGGTGCACGCGGCATCCCACCAGGCTCGAGTGGACGCCGATGCACAGCTCAAGCACTTCGTCGTCACCTTCGGCGGCGGAGTCGTGCGGGTGAACCCGAACCTCGAGTTGAGCGGCAACGGCTCCGAGGGCCGGATGTACGGCCTCTCCTACGCGGACGCCGGGCAGCACTTCGAGAGCCAGGTGTACCTGCACCACAAGGGCGCTCACACCGTCGGCGACGTGCTCTACAAGGGGGCTCTGCAGGGTGAGAGCGCACACAGCGTGTGGATCGGCGACGTGCTCATCGGACCGGACGCCACGGCGACGGACTCGTACGAGGCCAACCGCAACCTGGTGCTCACCGAGGGCGCGCGCGCCGACTCGATCCCGAACCTCGAGATCCAGACCGGCGATATCCTCGGCGCGGGCCACGCCAGCGCAACAGGTCGTTTCGACGACGAGCAGCTGTTCTACCTGCAGGCTCGAGGAATCACAGAGGAAGAGGCACGGCGTCTCGTCGTGCTCGGCTTCCTCAGCGACATCGTCCAGCGTCTCGGCATTCCCGCCCTCGAGGCGGAGCTGCTGGTGGCCGTCGAGGTGGAGCTCGCGGCGGTGAACGCATGAGCGCCGAACGCGTCTGCAGCGTCGGTGACCTCGAGGTCGATGCGCCCCTGCGCGTCGACCCGAGCGGCGTGCCGATCACGGTGATCAAGGACTCCGAGGGCGTCATCCACGCCATCGGAGACACCTGCACCCATGGAGACATCTCCCTCTCCGAGGGCTTCGTCGAAGGTGACACGGTCGAGTGCTGGGCCCACGGCTCCGCATTCTCGCTGCTCACCGGCAAGCCCCAGAACCTCCCCGCTTTCGAGCCCGTCCCGGTCTACGTCGTCCAGATCGACGGCGACGACGTGCTCATCGACCCGACTGTCATTAAGGAAGTCTGAAATGTCTGTTCTCGAGATCCGCGACCTGCACGTGACGGTCGAGACCGATGCCGGGACCACCCCGATCCTCAACGGAATCACTCTCACCATGAACACCGGTGAGACCCACGCCATCATGGGGCCGAACGGCTCGGGCAAGTCCACGCTGGCCTACACGATCGCCGGTCACCCCAAGTACACCGTGACCTCCGGCTCGATCACGTTCGACGGCGAGGACGTCCTGGCCATGAGCGTCGATGAGCGCGCCCGTGCCGGTCTGTTCCTCGCGATGCAGTACCCGGTCGAGATCCCCGGCGTCACGGTGACGAACTTCCTGCGCACGGCGAAGACGGCCCTGGACGGCGAAGCGCCGTCGATCCGCTCCTGGACCAAGGACGTCAAGGCCGCGATGGGAAACCTGCGCATGGACCCCAAGTTCGCGCAGCGCAACGTCAACGAGGGCTTCTCCGGCGGCGAGAAGAAGCGTCACGAGATCCTGCAGCTCGAGGTGCTCAAGCCGAAGTTCGCCGTGCTGGACGAGACCGACTCGGGTCTCGACGTGGACGCACTGAAGATCGTCTCCGAGGGCGTCAACCGCGCCAAGGAGTCCACCGGTCTCGGTGTGCTGCTGATCACGCACTACACGCGCATCCTCCGCTACATCCGGCCCGACTACGTGCACGTCGTCGTCGCAGGCAAGATCGTCGAAGAGGGCGGCCCTGAGCTGGCCGACCGTCTCGAGGACGAGGGCTACGACCGCTTCCTCGACCCCGCCGCTCCCATCGAGGCGTAGGCTGAGGGCATGACCGCGACGCTTGCACCAGAGAAGTACGACGAGGTCACCGAGGCTCTCAAGGACGTCATGGACCCCGAGCTCGGGATCAACGTCGTCGACCTCGGCCTGATCTACGATCTGGCCTGGGATGACGAGAACGATGCTCTCGTGATCCACATGACCCTCACCAGCGCCGGCTGCCCGCTGACGGATGTTCTCGAAGAGCAGACCGCACAGGCGCTGGACGACGTCGTCGAACGGTTCCGCATCAACTGGGTGTGGATGCCGCCGTGGGGTCCGGAGAAGATCACGGACGACGGGCGCGACATGATGCGCGCGCTCGGCTTCGCCATCTGAGATGAGCGTCACCGCGCTCTCGCTGGAACAGCTGCGTGAGCGCTCCAGCGAGAAGTGGCGCGAGTACCCCGGCGACGTCCTCCCGCTGTTCGTGGCGGAGACCGACTTCCCGCTGGCGCCTGAGATCACGCACGCTCTCGAGCGGGCGGTGGCCATCGGCGACACGGGCTACATCGCCTCGCGCACACCGCTGCCCGAGGCCTACGCCGGGTTCGCCTCTCGACGTTTCGGCTGGCACGCCGATCCGGCGCGCATGCGCCCGACGGCGGACGTCAGCATGGGGATCGTCGAGATCCTCCGACGCGTGACCTCGCCCGGCGATCGCGTCATCGTGAACCCACCCGTGTACCCGCCGTTCTACGAGCTCGTGGCCGAAGCGGGCGCCGTCGTCGAGCGTGTTCCCCTGCGCGACACCGGCTCGGCCTGGGAGCTCGATCTCGACGGCATCCGTCTGGCGCTGGATGCCGGGGCGCGCGCGATCCTGCTGTGCAACCCGCACAACCCCACCGGAACCGTGCACAGCGCGGCGTCGCTCGCCGCGTTGGCGGACCTGGCGGTGGAGTACGACGCCGCGGTGGTCTCGGATGAGATCCACGCGCCGCTCGCGCAGCCGGGCACGGGATGCACACCGTTCCTGGCTGTGTCGGATGCGGCGCGCGAGGTCGGATACGCGGTGGTCAGCGCGAGCAAGGCGTTCAACCTCGCCGGGCTCAAGTGCGCGCTGATGGTCACGGCATCCGACCCGACGACGCGCGTGGTCCGCTCGCTGCCGGTCGAGGTGGAGTGGCGGACCGGGCAGTTCGGCCTGCTCGCCGCGGTGGCCGCGTTCTCTCCCGCCAGCGACCCCTGGCTCGACGACCTCCTGGTGACTCTCGACCAGAACCGGCGGTTGCTCGCCGATCTGCTCGCCGAGCATCTGCCGCAGGCGCGCTTTCGCATCCCGGGTGCCGGATACCTGGCGTGGATCGATCTGAGCGACCTCGGCTGGGGCGACAACCCCTCGCGGCGGATTCTGCGCGAGGCCAAGGTCGCGCTGCACTTCGGGCCGGCTTTCGGTGCCGAGGGGGCGGGGCATGCGCGACTGAACTTCGGCACGAGCCCGGAGATCCTCACGGAGGCGATCGAGCGCATCGCGACGCTGACATGAGCGGAGCGGATGTGGCCGGCGACCTGAAGGCGTCCATCTGGGACCGCCAGCGACGCTGGGTGACGCTGGGCGCCGTCGCCCTCATCTTCCTGGGCGCTATCGAGGCACTGGCGGTCACCACCGTCATGCCGGTCGTCAGCGCGGCTCTCGACGGTGAATCGCTGTACGCCGTCGCGTTCGCCGGCACTCTGGCGACCAGCGTGATCGGGATGGTCGCCAGCGGTGCAGCCTCCGACGCGAAGGGCCCGCGCGGCGCGCTCTACGTCTCCGTCGCGCTGTTCCTCGTGGGGCTCATCGTCTCGGGCGCCGCGGTGACGATGCATCAGTTCCTGATCGGTCGGCTCATCCAGGGCCTCGGTGCCGGTGGGCAGACCGTCGCGCTGTACGTCGTGGTCGCGCGACTGTATCCCGCACACCTGCACGGACGGGTGTTCGCGGCGTTCGCCGCTGCGTGGGTCGTCCCCTCCATGATCGGGCCGTTCCTGGCCGGTGCGATCGCGGACTTTCTGGACTGGCGTTGGGCCTTCCTCGGGGTCGCGGTGCTCACTGCGGGTGCCTTCGCGATGATCGCGATCCGGCTGCGCGGCGTGGACCTCGGCGGGGGTGAGTCGTTCCGAACCGGCGTCGTGGCCGTCCGTCTGACGCTGGCGGTCGTGGTCGCCGTCGCAGCCGTCGTCGTCGCATTCTCCGCGGATGCGGTGCCGTCGATCGGATGGCCGGTCGCGATGGTCGCGGTGGTCGTGATCGGCTTCGCGATCCGCCCGCTCGTGCCGCGGGGGACGCTGCGTGCGACCCGCGGTCTGCCGAGCGTCGTGCTGATGCGCGGCGTCGTCGCCGGCGCCTTCTTCGCCGCAGAGGCGTACATTCCGTACCTGCTCATGGAGCGGTTCGACTTCTCGGCGACACTTGCGGGCGTCGCGCTGACCTTCGCGGCATTCGCCTGGGCCGGTGCCTCGGCACTGCAGGGGCGTTACGGCGAGCGCCTGGGCAACAGCAGGATCACCGCCATCAGCCTCGGGCTCATCCTCATCGCGCTCATCGCCGTCCTCGCGACCGCCGTTCTGGGACTCTCGCCGTTGATCGTGGTGATCGGATGGGCGTTCGGCGGCGGAGGGATGGGTCTGCTGTATCCGCGGTTGACCGTTCTGACGCTGGCGTACTCGGACGCGGGGAACCAGGGCTTCAATTCATCGGCGCTCTCGATCTCCGACTCGGGCGGTTCCGCCGTCGCCATCGCTCTCGCCGGGCTCGGCGTGGCGACGCTGGGGGGCGGCGCCGGTGCGTTCTGGTTCGACTTCGTGTTCGCGACAGCTCTCGTGGTGCTCAGCGCGATCCCCGGCTTCCGTCTCGGCCACGGCGCGGA
Organism: Microbacterium sp. NPDC056234; assembly: GCF_042267585.1. Taxonomy (NCBI): domain Bacteria; kingdom Bacillati; phylum Actinomycetota; class Actinomycetes; order Micrococcales; family Microbacteriaceae; genus Microbacterium; species Microbacterium sp. NPDC056234. Next base: position 649,002 of record NZ_JBHJTE010000002.1, on the reverse strand, counting down.
GCAGCCGTGACGCGACCGGAGGTCCGCGGCGCCGTGGTAGACGGGCAGACCCGCTGTGTCCACTACCGCAGTGCGCTCGACATCGTCGCGATCCGCTTCGCGTGCTGCGACGAATGGTACCCGTGCCTGCGGTGCCACGACGAGGTCTCCGAGCACGGCATCCGCCCTTGGCCGGTCGAGGCGCGAGACGAGCAGGCGGTGCTGTGCGGCGTCTGCGGGTCGACGCTCTCGATCGGTGCGTACCTCGTGGCGCAGGCGTGTCCGCGCTGCGCCGCACCGTTCAACCCCGGATGCGCGCTGCATCACTCGGTGTACTTCGAGCTGTGACTCCTGCGCGTGCCATCCGCAGCGCGAACAGGATGAGCAGCACGGCGGCCAGCGCGGTCGCGGGGGTCGTCCCGACCACGAGCAGAAGGACGATCGCGATCAGTCCGCTCGTCGTCGCGACGGTCAGACGTCTGGCCGAGCCGGCCGCCGGCGTGCGTCGCGATTCGAGTCGGGCGAGGGGGACGGCGAGCAGCGCGGTGAGGGCCAGGACGGTCGCGAGCCAGAGCGGGCGCGTCAGCCACCACGCGAAGCCGCTCGGCTCCGGGAGTGCAGACTGCGCGGTGACCGCGAACAGCGCAGCGCCGCCGGCCATCGCCAGCAGAACGGGCATGTGCCAGAGGTATACGGTCATGGCGCGCTTGTTCACGAATCCCTGCAGCGCCGCGAGACGCGGTCGCCGGCTCCATGCCGACAGTCGGTCACGGGACAACGACAGCAGCATCGTGTGCGCGACCCCCACGAGCAGGAGTGCGGTCGTCGGAGGGTTGATGTTCGCGATGAGGTCGGGGGAGTGGATGCCCGCTGTCATGGTGCCGCCCAGGACGGCGACGGCGCCGACCGCCGTCAGAATGCGGGTGCGCCGCCCGAGCGCATCGATCCTGCCGTCTGCGAGGAAGAATCCGAGCTGCTGCAGCGTCAGCCAGACGAACGCCAGGTTCAGGAAGCCGAGCCCCTCGACACCCGTCGAAAGTCGCAGGGCGTCCACGGCGATCGAGACGAGCACCAGAGCGCCGATGGCACGCAGCGGGAACCGCTCGTGGGCGGCGGCCAGCGCCGGAAGGAGCGCCTGGCACAGCAGGAAGACCCCGAGGAACCAGAGCGGCTGAGCGTAGCGGTATCCGGCGATGTGAAGCAGATCCGCGGGGACACCGGCGATCGCCAGGGCGGCGAGGGCGCTGCCGACGACGGCGATCACCACCAGTGCGGGCACCAGCAGCCGTTGCAGCCGCCCCGCGACGAACGAGGCGGCGGTGCCGCCCTGCACGCGTGCTCGACGGTAGGCGGTCCACCCGGCAAAGCCGCCAATCACGAAGAAGAGCGGCATGACCTGAAGCACCCAGCTCAGCGGCGTGATCCACCACGAATCGTCGGACGCGTTCGCGAACACGGGTCCGGCATCGGTGACGGTCACCCCGACCATCAGAGCGTGCAGGATGACGACCGCGATCACGCACGCGGCGCGGACGAGATCGATTCCGGTGTCCCGCACGGCGGCGGGCGATGGCGATGATGCGGCAGCGACGCGCTGCGCGACGGTGGTCACAGGAGGCCTCCTCTGGTCTGTCCCAGGAGGCTATGGAGCGGGTGCGCTGCGCCACATCACCCCACGGTGTCGCCGAAGGCGATACCCCGGTGTGAGAGCGCCTCAGGCCGGTTCGACCAGGCCGGCGTCGTAGGCGAAGATGACGGCCTGCACGCGGTCGCGGGCGCCGATCTTCGCGAGCACCTTGCCGACATGCGTCTTGACGGTCTGCTCGGCGATGAACAGCTCGCGGCCGATCTCGCCGTTCGATCGGCCCTGGCCGATGAGCACGAGCACTTCGCGTTCGCGCTCGGTGAGCTCGGTGAGCCGGAGCGTCGCATTGGAGGCGCGCGGCTTCTGCGCCGCGAACTGCGCGATCATCCGCCGGGTCACGCTCGGCGCCAGCAGGGCGTCGCCGGCGGCGACCACCCTGACCGCCTGGACGAGTTCCTCCGGCAGGGCGTCCTTGAGCAGGAATCCGCTCGCGCCGGCCTGGAGCGCGTCGTACACGTAGTCATCGATGTCGAACGTGGTGAGCATGATGATCCGCGGCGCTTTGGCCGCGGGGTAGGACGTTCCCAGGATCCGGCGGGTGGCCTGGATGCCGTCGAGCTCCGGCATCCGCACATCCATCAGGATGACGTCGGGATCGAGCCTGGCCGACAGAGTGACCGCCTCAGCGCCGTTCGCCGCCTGCCCGGTGACCCGAATGCCGTCGTGCGCATCCAGGAGCGCGGCGAAACCCGCGCGCACCATGGCCTGATCATCCGCGATGAGAACCTCGATCGTCACACGGTGCCTTTCTGCGGGGAAGCGGACGGATGCCGAGGCAGCGTCGCCGCAACCGTCCATCCGCCCTGGGCATCGGGCCCGGCTTCCACGCTACCGCCGAGCAGAGCGGCGCGTTCCGTCATCCCTCGGAGGCCATGACCACCCGGTGCGGGCGCTGCTGCCACGGGGGCGTTGCGGACGACGATGGTCACGGACTGCTCGTCCGTCGTGGCCACCACTGTGATCGCCGTCCCCGGCGCGTGGCGGACGGCGTTGCTGAGCGACTCCTGCGTGATCCGGTAGGCGGCGATCTGGGTCGCGGCGGCGATGTCGCCCGAGATCGCCATCGACAGGCCGACCTCCGCCCCGGCGCGGCGCGTCGTCTCCACGAGTCCGGGGATGTCGTCGACACCGCGCTGGGGAGCGAGATCGGCGGTGTGGTCCTCAGTGCGCAGGATGCCGAGGATCCGCCGCATCTCGACGAGGGCGCCCCGCGCGGTGCCGGCGATGTCGTCGAACTCCGCCACTGCTTCGGGCGCGAGATCCGGTACGCGGTATCGGGCCGTCGAGGCCTGCACCTGGATCAGGGACATGCTGTGGGCGACGACGTCGTGCAGTTCCCTGGCGATGCGGGTGCGTTCCTCGACGAGTTCGCGCTTCGCCTGCTCCTGGGCGGTGAGGGCTCGCTCGCGGGTGAGCTCGTTCCCGACGCGCAGCCGGCCGGTGATGAGCACTGCGAGCAGATAGATCCCGCCCACCACGGACGTGGTCACGATGAGAGAGTTCCCGCTCGTGAAGCCGGGGAGCATGAGGGCCGCGGTCAGGCCGGCGGCCGTGCCGGATGCGAACATCACCAGCCCGGTGCGCCATCCGTGCTGGAACGTGGGTACCACCACAGCGACGACGAACGCCAGCAGCATCGGCACGGACCACGGCCACGGCAGCGCCAGTGAGACGTCTCGAGGCACCATGAGCGCGAGCAGCAGCGTCGAGCCGGTGAACAGGATGATCGCGAGGTTCGGATGCCGCGTCGACACCAGGGGAGCGGCGACGAGCGGAGCGGCGAGCAGCATCGTGAAGGCCACCGGGCTGCCGTAGTCGGCGGCGTGCACCGGGACGAGGACGGCGTACAGCGTGACCGCGATCGCGGCCAGCACGACAGTCGTCACGGTCATGCGATCGCGCATCCAGGCGGGAAGGCGGGCGAGGCGCTTCTCGCGCTTGCGGGCTCGGTGCTCCTTATTGGCCTGGACCTTGGCGGCCTTGGTCCGAGCCCTGTCCTGGGCGCTGGCGGAGGCCCGCTGCGCACGCTGCGCGCGGCGCTGCTCTCGGTCATCCGCCTTGGACGGTCGACCCTGCGGTTCCGCCGCCCGTTTCGCCGTCATGGGAGTCATCCTCCCACCTCGCAGAGGGCGTCCTCGGCAACAGCGGCGACAGCGGGCGCCGCTGTTGTCGTCGCGGCGAGTCTGTCGGCGCGACGCCGACGGCGGTATGCCGCGATCCGGTCGATCACGAATCCGATGATCAGGGCGAACATGACGCCGAACACCGCGCTCAGCAACGGCTGATCCTTGAGCCAGTGCCCGGCCAGCAACCCGATACCTGCGCTGTAGGCCGCCCAGCTGAGTCCACCGAGTGCGCTCAGCGGCAGGAAGCGGCGCCACGGATAGTGCAGCGCACCAGCGGTCATGTTCACGGCGACGCGACCGACAGGGATGTAGCGGGCGCCGAGGATGAGCCCAGCGCCATTCGTCGTCAGCGTGCGCCCGGCCCGGTCGAAGGCCGCGGCCACCCGCGGGCGTCGCATCCAGCGGAAGCGCTGGGTGCCCATCCCGCGCCCGATCGCGTAGGCGATGTTGTCGCCGATCATCGCCCCGAGAGCCGCGACGGCACCCAGCAGCAGGATGTTGGCACCTCCGCCGGCCGCCGCGGCCGCCGCGGCCGCCACGAGGACGGTCTCGCTGGGAATCGGCGGGAAGAAGCCGTCGATGATCGCCACGGCGAACATGACCAGCAGCAGCCAGGGGGATGCTGCAGCGGCGAGGATGAGTTCGTTGACGACGTCCATGTCACCGACGGTACGAAACCGCCGCGGGTCGGCACATCACTCCCTGGTATCGACCGCGTCATACCTCAGAGTGGTCTTCCGGTCGCTTCGCCGCCGCGTCGATGCCGTGCAGGAACAGCATCACGCCGTCGTCGAACACCGAGGAGACATCGCCGGTGGTGTCATCGCCGACGAGGTGCGTGGCGCCGAGGCTCTCGGCATGAAGGCGCTGCTGGACGAGCAGCGCATGTCCGATGACGAACTGCAGCAGCGTCGTCGCGGCCACGTCGGCACCGATCGAAGCGCGCCGTTGCAGGACGGATCGCAGACGCGCCTGGGTGCGGTCGACGCCGAAGCCGAGCGCGTAGGAGCTCAGCACGACCTCCGCCCCGTCCCGGTAGGCGAGCAGGGCATCCCGGATGCTGCGGGCCGCGCTGAGGACATCGGCATCCGTCGCGATCTCATCGTGCTCCTCGAGCGGGATGCGCGACAGGATGCGCTCGGCGATGGCGCCGAGCAGCTGCTGCTTGCTGTCGAAGTGCCAGTACAGGGCGCTGGGCTGGATGCCGAGCTCCGTGGCGAGGCGACGCATGCTGAGGTCGGGAAGGCCGACGTCATCGAGCAGGCGCAGCGCGGTGGTGGTCACGCTGTCGCGGTCGTGACGCCCCGAGCGGTCTGAGTTGCGTTCGGCCATCATGCTCTCACTATACTGAACGCCGTTCAGGTGAACAGTGTTCAGGTAGCGGGAAACCGAGGAGAGATATGACTGACAACCGAGGCGACGCCGGTCGCGATCTGGCCCGCATCGCGATCTTCGCGGCGCTCATCATCGCGCTGGGCATGGTCACTGTGCCGCTGCCGACGGGCGTTCCGATCACCGGCCAGACACTGGGGGTGATGCTCGCGGGCACCGTCCTCGGTCCGAGGCGGGGGCCTCTCGCCGTGCTGCTGGTGCTGGTGCTGGCCGCCGTCGGGCTCCCCGTGCTCGCTGGCGGGCATGGCGGAATCGCCGTGTTCGTCGGCCCCACCGCCGGCTATCTCATCGGATGGATCGCCGGCGCTTTCATGACGGGCCTCATCGCACACGGCGGGCGCATCTCGTGGTGGCGGACCGGCACCGCGACCGTGGTCGGCGGCATCGGGGTCGTGTACCTGTTCGGGATCCCGGTGCAGGCGGCCGTGACGGGCCTGGGGCTCGGCCCCACGGCGCTGTCCAGCCTGATCTTCCTCCCCGGTGACCTGCTGAAGGCGGTCGCGGCGACCGTGCTCACCCTCGCTCTGCGACGGGCCTATCCGCCGGCGTTCGGCGTGCGTGCTCGTGTCCGTGCGGCCTGAGACGCGACTGTCCGGCATCGAAGCGCGGTCGGTCGGCGTCGCGCTGGACGGCCGAACAGTGCTGACCGATGTCGAGGTCGACCTGACCGCCGCGCGGATCGCCGTCATCGGCCGAAACGGATCGGGCAAGTCCACCTTCGCTCGGCTGCTGAACGGCCTGATCGCACCGACGGTGGGGCAGGTGCGCGTGCTCGGACTCGACACCGTCCAGGATCGTGCGGCGCTGCGCCGGCGAGTCGGCTTCGTCTTCACGAACCCTGACGCGCAGATCCTCATGCCGACGCCCGCCGAGGATCTCGCCCTCTCGCTGCGCGGTCGCGACCGGCGAGAGATCGAGCAGCGGGTCGCGCAGACGCTCGCCGCGCACGGACTCGCCGGTCACGCGGATGTCCCGGCCTCCGCTCTGTCCGGCGGACAGAAGCAGATGCTGGCGCTCGCATCCGTGCTCATCACCGAACCCGACCTCATCGTCGCTGACGAGCCGACCACGCTCCTGGATCTGCACAACGCCCGACGCATCGGTGACCTGCTGCTGAGCCAGAACGCGCAGGTCGTGCTCGTGACTCATGACCTGGACCTCGCGGCGCGGTGCGACACGGCGGTGCTGTTCGAGGAGGGGCGGATCGCGGATGTCGGTGAGCCGACTGAGCTCATCCGGACCTACCGCCGGGTGAGCGCGTGAGGACGCTGTACCGCCCCGGGGCCAGCGTCGTGCATCGTCTGCCGGCCGGCGCGAAGCTCGCCGCACTGGCGGTCCTCGCACTCTTGCTCGCGCTGTACCCCCATGATGCGGTGAGCATCGCCCTCGCGTTCGGCGGCGTCGCAGGGCTCTATGGGGCGGCACGAATGTCCGTACGAGTGTTCGCGGCGCAGCTGTGGCAATTGCGCTGGATCGTGCTGGTGCTCGGCGGAATGGTCGTCGTGTTCGCCTCACCGCACGTGGCGCTGATCAATACCGGGCGTGTCGTCGTGCTCGTGCTGCTGGCGGGGCTGCTCACCCTGACGACCACGATGGGCGGCCTCCTCGATGTCCTGCATCGGATGCTGCGACCCGCGCGGCGTTTCGGCGTCGACGCAGATGCGGTGGCCATGACCGTGTCGCTGACGATCACCATGATCCCGGTCGTCGCCGGGTTCGCGGCGCGTGTGCGCGAGGCGCAGCAGGCGAGGAGCGTGCGCCTCGGCATCCGCTCGGCCGTTGCGCTGTTCGTCCTGGCGCTGCGCCATGCCGACGACGTCGGAGACGCCCTCGCGGCTCGGGGCCTGGTGTGATCGGGGTCGGGGGAGTGCACAGCAAGCCGGATCTATACTGGGAGGCTGGCCCCTTGGCCGCATCCACCCCCTGACGAAACGGACGTCCGCTGTGCTTGCCGTGCACGAACTCGAGATCCGCGTTGGCGCGCGCCTGCTGATGGAGAACGTCTCGTTCCGCGTTTCCGACGGCGACAAGATCGGTCTGGTCGGGCGCAACGGCGCCGGCAAGACCACGCTGACCAAGGTCCTCGCCGGCGATGTGCTGCCCTCGGGCGGCAGCGTGACCCGCTCGGGCGAGCTTGGCTACCTGCCGCAGGACCCGCGATCCGGTGACCCGGAGATGCTCGCGCGCACCCGAATCCTGGATGCCCGCGGTCTCGGCACGCTCGCGCTCGGCATGGCGGAGGCGACCGTCGCCATGGGCTCGGACGATCCAGCCGTCGCGGACAAGGCGATGAAGCGCTACGCCAGGCTGACAGAGCAGTTCGAAGGTCAGGGCGGATACGCGGCCGAGGCCGAGGCCGCGTCCATCGCGAACAATCTCTCGCTGCCGGACCGCATTCTCGACCAGCCGCTCAAGACGCTGTCCGGCGGTCAGCGCCGTCGCATCGAGCTCGCGCGCATCCTGTTCTCGGATGCGGACACCATGATCCTCGATGAGCCGACCAACCACCTGGACGCCGACAGCGTCGTGTGGTTGCGTGAGTTCCTCAAGGGCTACAAGGGCGGGCTGATCGTGATCAGCCACGATGTCGAACTCGTCGGCGAGACGGTGAACCGGGTGTTCTACCTCGATGCCAACCGCCAGATCATCGACGCCTACAACATGAACTGGAAGAACTACCTCCGTCAACGCGCCGCTGACGAGGAGCGTCGCAAGAAGGAGCGCGCCAACGCCGAGAAGAAGGCGACGACGCTGCAGCAGCAGGCGGCCCGCTTCGGGGCGAAGGCGTCGAAGGCTGCAGCCGCGCACCAGATGGTCGCACGGGCCGAGAAGCTGCTCGCGGGTCTGGAAGACGTTCGCCAGGTCGACCGGGTCGCGAAGCTGCGCTTCCCCAAGCCGGCTCCGTGCGGAAAGACGCCGCTGATGGCATCCGGGCTGTCCAAGTCGTACGGATCCCTGGAGATCTTCACGGACGTCGACCTCGCGATCGACCGCGGATCGAAGGTCGTGGTGCTGGGACTCAACGGCGCGGGAAAGACCACGCTGCTTCGGATGCTCGCCGGCGTGGACGAGCCGGACACCGGCCAGCTCGAGCCGGGTCACGGACTGAAGGTCGGATACTACGCGCAGGAGCACGAGAACCTGGACGTCTCGCGCTCCGTGCTCGAGAACATGGTTTCGGCCGCTCCGCACATCACCGAGACCGAGGCCCGCAGGGTGCTGGGATCCTTCCTGTTCACCGGCGACGACGTGCTCAAGCCCGCCGGTGTCCTGTCGGGCGGCGAGAAGACCCGTCTGTCGCTCGCCACACTCGTCGTGTCGTCGGCGAACCTGCTGCTGCTCGACGAGCCCACGAACAACCTCGACCCCGCGTCGCGCGAGGAGATCCTCGACGCGCTCGCGCACTACGAGGGCGCAGTCGTGCTCGTCTCGCACGACCCTGGTGCGGTGATGTCGCTGAACCCGGAGCGCGTGCTGATCCTTCCGGACGGCGTGGAGGATATCTGGAATCAGGAGTACCAGGAGCTCATCGAGCTCGCTTGAGCTCGTGTCCATGGGATGAGCGACGTCGCGATCGAAGCCGTCTGCTGGGACTGGAACGGCACACTGCTCGACGATGCCGAGATCTGCCACAGCACCATGAACGAGGTGCTCGTGCGGCGGGGCCGCGCACCGATCGCGACCTTGAAGGACTATCGCGCGCGGTTCCGCTTCCCCATCCGCGCGTTCTACGCCTCGGTCGGCATCGAAGCCGACGAGTTCGCGGAGGCCGCCGATGAGTATCTCGGTCTCCTGCCGCAGCGGATGGCCTCGGCGCGCTTGCACCTCGATGCCCGCTCCACCGTGGAGGGCATCGCGGGCCGGGGCATTCGTCAGGTGCTCGCTTCGGCGACGTTGCCCGATGCGCTGGCGGACCAGATGCGTCCGCACGGGCTCGCCGGTCAGTTCGAGGACGTCCTCGGCATCGGCGATGTCTACGCGGCATCCAAGGATGCCGTGATCGCCCGGTGGGTGCGCAACGTCGCCATCCCGCCCGGCCGGATCCTTCTCATCGGCGACACCAATCATGACCAGGAGATCGCCGCGCGCCTCGGCGCGCGTTTCGTGCATTTCACCGGCGGTCACCAGCGACTCGACGGCACCGCGCAGATCACGGCCCTGCAGGAGCTGCTCGAGCTGATCTGACCGTTGGAAAGATCCCTGCGGTCGGAGAGAATGAGCCCCTCACGTCCGACAGACGGGATCTCTCCGACGGACGTGGCGACTCGCACTCAGTGCGCGGCGTCGAGCAGCTCGTCCTCGGCGTCCGCGTCCTTGTCGCGCCGGCGCGGCTGCTTGGGCGCAGTCGGGCGACCCTCGACCTCTTCGCGGTGCTTGGTGATCTCGGTGCGGATGATGTAGGCGATGAAGATGAAACCCATGATCGCGAACAGGATCCACTGGATCGCATACGACAGATTCATCCCGGGGTCGGCCGTCGGCCTGTCGAAGCCGCCGAGCGGGTCGGATGCCGGCGATTCGCTCACCAACTGGCCGTATGCCGTCGTGATCGTGCCGTCTTCGGCGAGCCGGTCGCCGATGGTCGGGACGTGGATCGTGGGCACCTGACCCTCCGGAGCGCCCCGCCCTGACGCGGGCAGTGGCTCGGTGGGCCGCAGTCGTACGACGATCTCGACCTCGCCGGATGGCGGCGCGGGAACAGCATCGGGGGCCTCGCCCTCGCCGGGCGGCACCCATCCGCGATCGACGATGAGGATGCGTCCGTCACTGTCGCGGAAGGGGACGAGAACCTCGAACGCGCTCGTGCCGCCGTGAGGCCGATTGCGCACCAGGACCTGCTGATCTGCGAGATACTCGCCGTCGAGCGCGACGGGGCGCCACTCGTCCTGCGCGTCGAGCGCCTCATCCGTCCCGATCAGGTCGTCGAGCGGGACCGGATCGGCATCGTAGTTGCGCTCGATGAGCTCCAACTCCGCGGTTCGGCTCTCGCTGCGGTCGAACTGCCACTGCGACAGGAAGGCGCACGCGACCGCGAAGCCGATCGCGACGACGACGTAGATGCTCCAGCGCACGAACCGGCTCACTGCGGGATCCCCGTCCGCACCGTCACGGGAAAATCGCGGGCGCGCAGGTAGTCGCTCAAGAACCCGACGTGCTCGTCGCAGGCGAGCCAGACCTTCTCACGATCGGCCGCGTGGATTCGCGGGTTGCGCCACACGACCTGATGCGTCGCGATGCTGCGGCACCCGGCGCGGGAGCATTCCAGATCGGTCACGACTCGCTGTTCCGGCCGTGCTCGGTGATGCGGATGACGGTCGGCTGGACCGGCTCGGCGTCCGGGACGGTCGCCTGAGCGTCCAGCGCCTGCCGCGGTGACTCGGCGCGTGTGACCGTGCTGTCGCTCCCGGCGTTCGCGCCGACGACGGCGATATACGGGAGCACCGCCGCGGCTATCGCGAACACCCAGGTGTACCAGCCGTACGGAGTGACGAAAAGCGTCAGTGCGAAGCACACCATCCTGATGCTCATCGAGATCAGATACCGGCGCGTGCGCGAGTCAGCCTCGACCTTCGGCGCTTGCGGAAGCGAGGTGACGGATGCTGCGTCACGGGTGCGTTTCACGATGCATCAAGCCTACGCCGAGTGGGCGTGCATCGGTGCCGTGAGGCGCACCAGGTGCCCGGTCCGGGCGCAGGCGATCACATGAAGAAGAACGGAAGGAAGCTGAGCGATCCGAAGAACAGCAACGAGAAGACGAGGACGACGATCATGATGAGCAGGAACGCGAGTCCGGCGTATCCCAGCACGAGCCCCGTGATCCCCAGACCCTTGCCGCCCAACGATGGATCGCGCTTGATCTGACTGAGGCTCATGTGCCCGGTGATCACCGCGACGACCGATGCGATCAGGGGGACGAGAAACGCGGCGAGCACGAGACCGGCGATGCCGCAGATGAGTGACGTGATCGCCAGCCCGCTGTTCGGGCGAGGGGCGTAGACGGGCGCGCCATAGCCCGGCGCGGCGTATCCGGGCGTCGTGTGGCCGGGTGCCGCGTAGCCGTTCGCGGGGTACCCGTGCGCCGGGTACCCCGGCGCGGGATGTCCGGATGCCGGCGTGACAGCGGTCCCCGGCGCGGGCTGACCATAGGGCGCCGGTGTCGCGCCGGGGTGAGGCTGCGCCTGCGGCGGTGTTCCGGGTGCGGGCGGCGGCGTGGGGGTGCTGTTGTCGCTCACTGTGTGCCTTTCGTCAGGGACAGGCTCGCAGTCGGATCTGCCGGTGTCAAACGCCCCGATAGGATGGCCAACGCCCGAGATCGAACGAGCTGGAGTGCTGACACATGAGCGAAGGACGCGTCGTCCTGGTCACCGGAGGAAACCGCGGCATCGGACGCGCCATCGCCGAACGCTTCGTGCGCGACGGCTATCGCGTGGCGGTGACGGCGCGCAGCGGGGAGGGTCCCGAGGGGACACTCACGGTCCGCGCTGACGTCACGGATGCGGCGGCCGTCGATGCGGCCTTCACCGAGGTGGAGAACACCCTCGGACCGGTGGAGATCGTCGTGGCGAATGCCGGCATCACCAAGGACACGCTCTTGCTGCGCATGACGGAGGACGACTTCGACAGCGTGGTCTCGACGAACCTCGGCGGCTCGTTCCGCGTCGTCAAGCGGGCGTCGAAGGGCATGCTCCGTGCCCGCTTCGGCCGCGTGATCCTCATCTCCAGCGTCGTAGGCCTCTACGGCTCCGCCGGACAGATCAACTACGCGGCATCCAAGAGCGCTCTGGTCGGTTTCGCCCGGTCACTGACCCGCGAACTCGGCGGACGGGGGATCACGGCGAATGTCGTCGCCCCCGGCTTCATCGAGACCGATATGACGGCCGAGCTCCCCGAGGAAACCCAGAAGCAGTACAAGGCGAACATCCCTGCCGGCCGTTTCGCGACGGCGGATGAGGTCGCCGGCGTGGTCACGTGGATCGCAGGCGATGACGCCGCCTATATCTCCGGCGCGGTCATCCCCGTGGACGGCGGACTGGGTATGGGGCACTGATCCGGCTCGGCCGGATTCAGGACTGCTCTGCCACGGCATCCAGAATCAACTGCGTCAGCCGGTCGGGCACGCTGAACTGCGGCCAGTGACCGGATCCGATCCGGACCACGGTGACGTCATCGATCGCCCGGAACTCGTCGGCGAACGGCGGCCATTCCTCGAGCAGCGACTCGACCGCGCGCTGATCCATGCCGCCCATCAGCATCGTCACGGGAACGCGGTGCCGCTCGCCGCTGAGGGCGATCGGATCGGTGGGCACACGTGCCGGAACGCTGCTGGTCGTCGGAGCTGTTCGCGCGCGGACCTCCGGAGTCAGGTCGGCCACATCCTCGTCGGGGAAGAAGTCCCAACCGGGGAACGGGACGACTCCGTCGAGGACCTCGAACTCCGAGATCCCGAAGCCCGGCGCGGGCGGCGCGCTGTCGACGAACACGACACGGGCCACGCGATCCGGCCTCGCATCCGCCGCGCCCCACACGACGTTGCCGCCGCCGGAATGTCCGACGAGCACGACGGGGCCCGTGAGCTCATCGATGCGCTCGACGACGGCATCGACCCAGTCGGCGATGCCGATGTCGCCGGATTCGCCGGCCGGCTCGCCGAGTCCCGGCATGTTCAGCGCATGCACGCGATGTCCGGCGGAGGTGAGAGCGGGCGACACGTCGTCCCACGATGACGCGTCCAACCAGAGACCCGGTACCAGGATGATGTCCATGCCACGACCGTACGCGGGGCCTCGGACATCCGCTACGGCAGCAGCGGGATGACTTCGCGCAGATCGACCGGTGCGATCACCAGGTGCGCCTGTTCGCGCACGGCGGGCTTCGCGTTGAAAGCCAGGCCGAGTCCGGCGACGGACATCATCCGCAGGTCGTTCGCGCCATCGCCGATCGCGATCGTCGCACGATCGCGCACTCCCAGCTCCGCGGCCCACTCCTGCAGAGACGCAGCCTTCGCCGCGGCATCCACGATCCGACCGTCTACCCGGCCGGTCAGGGCGTCGCCGTCCACCTCGAGCCTGTTCGCGCGCCACCGGTCGACGCCCAGAGCCGGTGCGATGTGGTCGAGGATCTCATGGAAGCCACCGGACACGACGCCGACGACGCCGCCGCGTTCGTGCACGGCGGCCGTCAGCTCCCGCACACCCGGCGTCGGTTCGATCCGAGCGCGCACACGTGCGAACGCGGACGTCGGCACGCCCGCGAGAGCCTGCACGCGCGAGCGGAGGCTCTGCGCGAATTCGACCTCACCCCGCATGGCGGCTTCGGTGGCGGCCTCGACCTCGGCGCGTCGTCCTGCCTCGTCGGCGAGGAGTTCGATCACCTCGTTGCGGATGAGCGTGGAATCGGCATCGAGGACGACGAGGAAGCGCGCGGAACTCACGCGTGAAAGCCTAGGGCACGGCAGAGGTCGGATCCTTCGCCGGAGCCGGCTGTCACCGGTCGATCCGGATGCCCTTGCCTACCACAGTGATCCCCGATTCGGTGACGGTGAACCCGCGAGCGAGATCGCGTTCTCTGTCGACGCCGACCGTGGCACCGTCGTCGAGGATCACGTTCTTGTCCAGCACCGCGCGATGGATGCGCGCGCCCTGTCCGACGTGGACGTGATCGAACAGCACCGAGTCCGTGATGGTCGAACCGCCTCCGGCGAGCGTGCCGGGGCCGACGACGCTGCGTTCGAGATGCGTACCGGAGAGCACCGACCCCAGGGACACGATGGAGTCGATCGTATTGCCGATCCTGCCGACCGCATCGCGGACGAACTTCGCGGGGGGAGCGTTCACACTCTGCGTGCGGATCGGCCACAGGGTGTTGTACAGGTTGAACACGGGCAGCGTGGAGATCAGGTCCATGTGCGCGTCGAAGAAGGAATCGATCGTCCCGACATCCCGCCAGTACGCGCGGTCGCGCGGCGATGAGCCGGGAACGTCGTTCTGCTTCATGTCGTAGTAGCCCGCCTCGCCGCGCTCCACGAAGTAGGGGACGATGTCGCCGCCCATGTCGTGCCCGGAGGTGGGCAGCTCGCCGTCCGCCTCGACGGCCGCGATGAGGGCGTCGGTGTCGAAGATGTAGTTGCCCATCGACGCGAGCACCTCGTGCGGCGAGTCGGCGAGCCCCTCGATATCGGTGGGCTTCTCCAAGAATGCGCGGATGCGCCCAGAGCCGTCCGGGTCCGCATCGATCACGCCGAACTGGTTGGCCAGCGCGAGCGGCTGGCGGATCCCGGCGACGGTCGCCTTCGCGCCCGACGCGATGTGCGCCTTGACCATCTGTCGGAAGTCCATCCGGTACACGTGATCGGCGCCGATGACCACGACGATGTCCGGCTTCTCATCGTTGATGAGATTCAGGCTCTGCAGGATCGCATCCGCCGACCCGGAGAACCAGCGCTTGCCCAGCCGCTGCTGCGCGGGCACCGAGGTGACGTAGGAGTCCAGCAGGGCGGACATCCGCCAGGTCTGCGAAATGTGCCGGTCGAGGCTGTGCGACTTGTACTGCGTCAGCACCACGACCTGGCGCAGTCCGGAGTTGATGAGATTCGAGATCGCGAAATCGATCAGACGGTACTGGCCGCCGAAGGGCACCGCCGGTTTCGCCCGGTCGGCTGTCAGGGGCATGAGGCGCTTGCCTTCACCGCCGGCGAGAATGATGCCGAAGACCTTCTTGGGGACCGCCATGGCTCCACCATAGATCCCGAATGCGTCGCTGTACTAGCGTTCAGACATGCGCGTTGACATGATCACGAAGGAATATCCGCCGGAGATCTACGGCGGAGCCGGTGTCCATGTCGCGGAGCTCGTCGCGGCGCTGCGTCGCTCTGTGGATGTGCAGGTGCGCGCGTTCGGTGCCGACCGCTCCGAGCCTGGCGTGACGTCGTATCGGACGCCTCTGGAACTGGGTGCAGCCAACCCCGCGATCCAGACGCTCGGCACCGACCTCGGCATGGTCGGCGACATCGCCGGAGCCGACCTGGTCCATTCGCACACCTGGTACGCCAACTTCGCCGGCCACCTCGCCTCGCAGCTGCACGGCATCCCTCATGTGCTCACGGCGCACAGCCTGGAGCCGCTTCGTCCGTGGAAGGCGGAGCAGCTCGGCGGGGGCTACGCGGTCTCCAGCGGGATCGAGCGTCTCGCCTACGAGAACGCTGCGGCCATCGTCGCGGTCAGCGCCGGTATGCGCGCCGACATACTTCGCAGCTATCCGCAGGTGGACCCGTCCAGGGTGCGCGTGATTCACAACGGCATCGACGTGGAGCAGTGGCGGCCGGTCGAGGACCCCGCGTTCCTGGCGAGCATCGGATTGGATCCCGCCCGCCCCTCCGTCGTGTTCGTCGGCCGGATCACCCGCCAGAAGGGGCTGCCCTACCTGCTGCGTGCCGTGGCGGAACTCCCGCAGGACGTGCAGATCGTGCTGTGCGCCGGCGCGCCGGATACGCCGGAGATCATGGCCGAGGTCCAGGAACGCGTCCGGCTGCTGCAGCAGACCCGTGATGGCGTGATCTGGATCGAGCGGATGCTTCCGCGCGCCGAACTCTCGGCGATCCTCACCGCGGCGACGACGTTCGTCTGCCCCTCGGTGTACGAGCCGCTGGGGATCGTGAACCTCGAGGCGATGGCGTGCGGCGCGGCCGTGGTGGGCACTGCGACGGGGGGGATCCCGGAGGTCGTCGACGACGGCGTCACGGGTCGGCTGGTCCCGATCGAGCAGGTCCAGGACGGCACGGGAACACCCGTGGACGCCGATCGATACGTTCACGATCTCGCCGCGGTCCTGGCCGAGGTCGTCGGCGATCCGGAGCGCGCGAGGAGCTTCGGCGCGGCCGGGCGAGAGCGTGCCAGAGAGGACTTCAGCTGGGCGGCGATTGCGGACACCACGCGGGAGCTCTACCGGGAGCTCGCCGACTGAGCCGATAGGCTGATCGCATGCCGAGTGCCCTGGATCTCTCTGATGTCGTCGTGCGCCGTGATGGGCGGAACATCGTCGATCATGTGACCTGGCAGGTCGCGGATGACGAGCGCTGGGCCGTGCTCGGCCCGAACGGGGCTGGCAAGACCACGCTGCTGCAACTGGCGGACACGCTCCTGCATCCCACGTCCGGAACCGTCACCGTGCTGGGCGAGACGCTCGGCAAGAGCGACCTCTTCGAGGTGCGCCCGCGCATCGGCTTCGCTTCGTCGGCGATGGCCAAGCGCATCCCGCGCGACGAGACGGTGCTCAACGCGGTGCTCACCGCTGCGTACTCGGTCATGGGTCGCTGGAACGAGCAGTACGAGAACATCGACGAGCGGCGCGCGCTGCGGGTGCTGGGGGAGTGGAAGCTCGACCACCTCGCCGATCGCCTGTTCGGTTCGCTGAGCGACGGCGAGCAGAAGCGGGTGCAGATCGCCCGTGCCGTCATGACCGACCCCGAGCTGCTCCTGCTCGATGAGCCCACCGCTTCGCTGGATCTCGGCTCGCGCGAGGAGATGCTCACCCTGCTGAGCGGTTTCGCCTCGTCGCCGACGACACCGGCGATGGTGATGGTCACCCATCACGTCGAAGAGATCCCGGTGGGCTTCACCCACGTGCTGCTCGTGCGCGACGGCGCTGCCGTGGCCCAGGGACCGATCGCTGAGACGCTCACGTCCGAGGCTCTCACCGAGACGTTCGGTCTCTCGATCGTGCTGAGCGCGGACGGCGGCCGGTACGCGGCTCGCGCCGCGTGATCTGCTAAACTCGATCCTTGGTGCATCTGCACCCACAGACTTCCCTCGTCCCTGGCACAATCCAGGGCGCCACGTAAGGAATCCCATGAAGACTGACATTCACCCCGACTACCAGGCTGTCGTGTTCCGCGACCTCGGCTCGGGAGAGACGTTCCTGACCCGCTCGACGGTTTCGAGCGACAAGACGATCGAACTGGACGGCGTGGAGTACCCCGTCATCGACGTCGAGATCTCGTCCGCCTCGCACCCGTTCTACACGGGCAAGCAGCGCATCATGGACTCGGCCGGTCGCGTCGAGAAGTTCAACCAGCGCTTCAAGGGCTTCGGCGGCAGCAAGTAAGCAGCTTTCCGCGAAGGTCCCGGCTCCACGATGGAGTCGGGACCTTCGTCGTCGGCGGCGACGTCAGTCCTCATCGACCTCGATCACGATGCGTCCCGAGGCATCCATGACGCCAGGCCCCTTGTCCGGCGTGGGCGCCGGGACGGAGGAGCGCTGCTGACGGTCGCGCTCCTGGCCGGCCTCGTGCGCGCTCGGCGACCAGACGGCGTCGAACACCCCCACCAGACCACCACCGGCCATTCCCCGGTACTTCTCCTCGATCGGCCTGCGCGAGAACACGTGGCGCAGGCCGGTGAACAGCATCACGGGGATCATCCCGAGGACGACGGCGATGGTCATCCATCCCAGGAAATCGTTCACCCGTTCAGCCTAGGCAGATCGGATGCGCGACGGCATCCCCTTCACTCGGAGGCCGCAGCAGCGCGCACCGGCCACGTGCCATCGATGGTCTCTTCCGCGTCGATGCGGCCGATGCTGATGAAGTATTCGGTGAGACTCTCGGCCTGCGTACGCGCCCATCCGATCTGCTGAGTGTGCAGTTCGGATGCCGACGACGGAAGGTCGAAACGGCGTGCGAGCGCCTGTGCGACGCGCCCGGCCGCGATCGCGTCGGCGGAGGCCTCATGCGCGCCGTCGAGAGCCACCGAGTAGTGCTCGGCCACCACCTCGAGCGTTCGCTTGCCCCGGCGATACCGATCGACGGCCTTGTCGATGACCAATGGATCGATCACGGGGGACGGATTCTGCAACGGTTCGATGCCGTGCCGGAGGCACTCGTGGAACAGGAGGGAGAAGTCGTACGAGGCGTTGTACGCGACGACGGGCACTCCCTGCGCGAGCAGCGCCGCGAGCGAGCCGGCGATCTCCGCGACGACCTCGGACGAGGGGCGTCCGACTCGCTGGACGTGTTCGGTCGTGAAACCGTGGATCGCCGCTGCGCCGTCCGGGATCGGGATGCCGGGGTCCGCGATCCAGGATCGGGCGGCGATCTGCCTTCCCTTGGCATCGAGCACGCCGACGTGGGCGGTGACGATGCGATCGGAGCGGACGTCGACACCGGTGGTCTCGAGATCGAAGACGCCGACGCGGGTGAGCCAGTCGGGAAGCGTGGTCTCGTCGGTCATGATGTTCACGGTAGGACGAGGTTCCGACATCGCCGTGGCGACTCTCCGCGTGGAGGCGCCCGTAGACTCGGAATCATGCTGTCGCCGTATGCCGATCGTCTGAACGCCCTGCCCGTCCGGCGCCGCGAGGTCGAGGTCGGCGGAGGCTCGACCGCGTACTGGGAGTACGGGGTCGCCGACGGTGCGGATGTCGACGACACCGCCGGGCCCACTGTGATCGCCGTGCACGGATTCCGTGGCGAGCACCACGGGCTGGAGCCCGTTCTCGCCTACCTGCCCGACGTGCGCGTGATCTCGCCCGATCTGCCCGGATTCGGCGAGACGGCGCCCCTGCCGGGCGGCCGGCACGACCTCGACCGGTATGCCCGGTGGCTGACCGAGTTCGCCGAGACCGTCGCGCCGGGAGCCGTCATCCTCGGGCACTCCTTCGGTTCCATCGTGGCCGCAGCGGCCGTCGCCCGCGGTCTCGAAACGCCCCGACTGATCCTCATCAATCCGATCGGCGCGCCGGCGCTCGAAGGACCCAAGGGCCTCATGACGCGACTCGCCGTGCTGTATTACGCGCTCGGCGCGAAACTGCCGGAGCGGCTCGGCACCGCGCTGCTGCGCAACGGGATGATCGTCCGCGTCATGAGCATCACGATGGCGAAGACGCGCGATCCCGAGCTGCGGCGGTTCATCCACGCGCAGCACGACACCTACTTCTCGCGCTTCGCCGATCGCGACGTGCTCAAGGATGCGTTCGTCACCAGTGTGTCGCACGACGTCCGCGAGTTCGCCCCGCACATCTCGACGCCCACTCTGCTGGTTGCGGCGCAGCAGGACGACATCACGCCGATCGAGGCCGAGCGCCGGCTCGCCACGCTGTTCTCGGATGCCGAGATCGTCGAGATCGCCGACGTCGGCCATCTGATCCACTACGAGACGCCGGCCGAGGCCGCCGGCGCGATCCGACGCTTCCTCAGGCTTCCCGTCGTGCGAGGCCGATGAGCCCGGCGACCCGGTAGGGGATCACCTCGCCCATCGCGAGCGAGGTCTCGGTGCGGTCGACGCCTTCGATCGAGAGGATGCGCGCATCCGTGTCGAAAAGGTGGCGCGCGTCGCGGCATGCGACGCTGGCGAGCAGATCGATCGATCCGCTCAGTCCGTGCACCTGCAGGATCTCGGGGATGCGAGCGAGCTCGGTGGTGATTCGGGGGAGCTCGGTCTGACGCAGGCCGATGCTGATGAACGCCTGCAACGGGAACCCGAGGACCTCCGGCGAGTACGCGCGTTCGTACGAGAGCAGTACTCCGGTCTGCTCCAGCCGCGCCATCCGTGCCTGGATCGTGTTCCGCGAGAGTCCGAGCCGCTCGGCCAGAGCGACGATCGTGGCACGGGGATCGTCGGCGAGGACGGTCAGAAGCTCGAGGTCGATGCGGTCCAGGGTTGACATAGTGCCAAACGGTAGCACCCTCGCCGTGCGTGAATGTGCGCAACATGCTCAATACGTTCGGAGATGCTTGAGCGAGGTGATCACCGGACGTAGCCTCGAAGCAGCCGATGACGATGTCGGCGCCGTGCAGCAGCGCCCCCACAAGGGGCGGTGCGACAGAGGAGGACGAAGATGTCACCGCAGACCACTCCGATCACCGATACCGCTCAGGACCTGGAGCTCGTCGAGCGCCTGATGGCGCCGGACGGCACACGTCTGACGCACCCCGACCTGGATCGCTTCGTCGCGGACGTGGATGCGGTCCAGCTGCGTGCTCTGCACCGCGATATGGTCGTGCTCCGTCGCATCGACGCAGAAGGCTTCGCGCTGCAGCGTCAGGGACAGCTCGGCCTCTGGGCCCCGTGCCAGGGCCAGGAGGCTGCGCAGATCGGCACAGCACGTGCTCTCGCCCCGCAGGACTTCGTCTTCCCCAGTTACCGGGAGACGGGCGTCATCATGGCGCGTGGCGCGGAACCGGCCGACTTCGTGCGCACGTGGCGCGGTGAGGAGGGGGCCGCGTACGACCCCGACCGCCTCCGCTGCGCCCCCATGCAGATCATCATCGGCGCGCAGAGCCTGCACGCCGTCGGCTATGCGATGGGGATCCAGCGCGAGCAGACCGACGAGGTCGCCGTGTCCTACTTCGGCGACGGTGCGACCAGCCAGGGCGACGTCAACGAAGCCATGATCTTCGCCTCGTCGTACGGTGTTCCGGCGGTGTTCGTGTGCCAGAACAACCACTGGGCGATCTCCGAGCCGGTCTCGGTGCAGTCGCGGTATCCGATCGCCGGCCGTGCGCCAGCCTTCGGCATCCCGAGCCTGCGGGTCGACGGCAACGACGTGCTCGCGTGCCTTGCGGCGATGCGCTGGGCGCTCGATCACGCGCGCAGCGGCAAGGGTCCCGCGTTCATCGAGGCGGTCACGTACCGGATGGGCCCGCACACGACGGCGGACGACCCGACCCGTTACCGTGACCCCGCCGAGCTGGA
Organism: Microbacterium sp. NPDC056234; assembly: GCF_042267585.1. NCBI lineage: Bacteria > Bacillati > Actinomycetota > Actinomycetes > Micrococcales > Microbacteriaceae > Microbacterium > Microbacterium sp. NPDC056234. The sequence goes on along the minus strand of NZ_JBHJTE010000002.1, from coordinate 628,174 downwards.
GGCCTGGCGCACGCGTGATCCGATCGCTCGGCTGGAGGCTTTCCTGACCGCACGCGGCGAGCTCGACGACGCGCAGATCGCCGCAGCCCAGGCGGACGCCGACACCGCGGCACGCGAGATGCGGGCCGCCTGCATCGGCATGGTGACCCGTGAGCCGCTCGCTGTCTTCGACGGCGTCTACGCGGAACCGCACACCGGCCTCGCCCGCGAGCGCGACGCGTACGCGGCGTACCTGCGCTCCTTCGAGCAGGAGGCGTGAGATGACCGAGATGACGCTGGGCAAGGCCCTCGGCGCCGGCCTCGCGCAGGCCATGCGCGACGACGACAAGGTCGTGATCCTCGGTGAGGACATCGGACGCCTCGGAGGGGTGTTCCGCATCACGGACGGCCTCATCGACGAGTTCGGGGCCGCGCGGGTGATCGACACTCCACTGGCGGAATCCGGCATCGTCGGCACCGCCGTCGGTCTGGCGTTCCGCGGATACCGTCCGGTGGTGGAGATCCAGTTCGACGGATTCGTCTACCCGGCATTCGACCAGATCGTGTCGCAGGTCGCGAAGCTGCACTACCGCACGCAGGGGCGTGTGAAGATGCCGATCACGATCCGCATCCCGTGGGCCGGAGGCATCGGCGCGGCCGAGCATCACTCGGAATCGCCGGAGGCGTATTTCGTGCACACCGCAGGCCTCAGGGTCATCGCCGTGTCGAACCCTCAGGACGCGTATCGATGCCTGCGTCAGGCGATCGCGAGCGACGATCCGGTGATCTTCTTCGAGCCCAAGCGGCTGTACCACCACAAGGGCGAGGTGGACCTGGACTCGCCGCTCGCGGACACCGTCCCGATGGGGCTCGCCCAGGTCGTGCGCCAGGGGTCGGATGCCACCGTGCTGACGTACGGCGCCATGGTCTCGACGGCTCTGGATGCCGCGGCCGCCGCCGAGGAAGACGGCATCGACCTCGAGATCATCGACCTGCGGTCTCTGTCTCCCGTCGACTACGACACGGTCGCGGCGTCCGTGCGGCGGACCGGCCGCGTCGTCGTCGTGCACGAGGCATCGCGGGAGGCCGGTGTCGCCGCCGAGGTGATCGCGAGCGTCACCGAGCGCTGCTTCGAGTACCTCGAGGCCGCGCCGCTGCGCGTCACCGGACACGACATCCCCTACCCGCCGGCGAAGCTGGAGAAGCACCACCTTCCGGATCTCGACCGCATCCTGGATGCTGTCGATCGCGTCCTCGACAGGCCGAACAGCATGACGGAGGCGGGCGCATGACCACCGATTTCCGGCTCCCCGACCTGGGCGAGGGCCTCACCGAAGCAGAGATCGTGCAGTGGCTCGTCGCTCCGGGCGATACAGTCACGCTCAATCAGACGCTCGCGGAGGTCGAGACGGCGAAGGCGATCGTCGAGCTGCCTTCTCCGTACGACGGAATCGTCGCGACGCTGCACGCGGAAGCCGGCGACACGGTCGCCGTCGGGGCGCCGCTGATCGCGTTCGACGTCGACGGTGAGGACAGCGCCTCGGATGCCTCGACGCCCGCGGAGGGCGGCGCCGCCGCATCCGCTGCCGAACCGGCGACCCAGGCGAACCTGGTCGGGTACGGTGCGGCACCGTCCGGCGGAGCGCGGCCGGCCCGGCGTGCGCGGCGCGCGGCGGGAACCGCGGCATCCATCGTCGACACCGCCGTCCTCGAGGCGGCCCCGCACGACGCGCTGCCGACGGGACCCGTCGAGACCGTCCAGGGCGAACGGCCCCGTTCGACGCCCCCGGTACGCGCTCACGCCAAACAGCTCGGAGTCGATCTCGTGCTCGTGGCTGCGGAGGTGGGCGACCGCCCGATCACCAGGGCCGATGTCGATGCGTATGCCGAGCGCGTCGCACCGGCCGTACCGTCGCCGCCGACGGCGCGGCCCGCCGCAGAGCTCGACGGTGAGCGCGAAACGCGGATCGCGATCCGCGGGGTGCGCAAGCACACGGCGGAGGCCATGGTGCAGAGCGCGTTCACGGCGCCGCATGTCACCTGCTTCCACACCGTCGACGTCACCGAGACGATGGACCTCATCGCCTCCCTGCGCGAGGACCGAGCGCTGTCCGGGCATCGGATCGGCCCGCTCGTCGTGATCGCGAAGGCGGTCTGTCTCGCGCTGGGGCGCACGCCGGGTCTCAATTCGCGATGGGATGCCGAGGCCGGCGAGATCGTCCAGCACCATTACGTCGACCTCGGCATCGCTGCGGCGACCGAGCGCGGACTGATCGTGCCGAACATCCGGGATGCCGATCGGATGTCGCTGATCGGACTCGCGGATGCCCTCACGGCGCTCACCGAGACGGCGCGGTCCGGGCGCACTTCGCCGGCGGAGCTGGCCGGCGGAACCTTCTCGATCACGAACATCGGCGTGTTCGGGATCGATGCAGGAACGCCGATCCTGCCACCGGGGCAGTCCGGCATCCTCGCCGTCGGCGCGGTCCGACCGCAGCCGTGGGTGCACCGCGGCGACTTGGCCGTGCGTCAGGTCATGACGCTGAGCCTGTCCTTCGATCACAGGGTCGTCGACGGCGCCGAAGGAGCTCGATTCCTGAAGGACGTCGCCGACGTCCTTCAGGAGCCGGGGCGCGCGATGCTGATGGCCTGACCGCTCCGGGGGGTCCGGTCAGGCCGTCAGCGCCGCGTACGCCATGTCCGTGAGGACGGCGGCGGTGGCGGCCTGGGCGCGGGCAGCCGAGCGCGTGCTGTGCGGTGTCGAGTTGATCAGCCCGAAGCCCGCCTGCACGCGCAGGCGGAGCTCATCGGACGGGACCGAGCGCAGCGCGGCGAGCGCCGTCATCCACAGGTCGATGTACGCGCGCTGAAGTCGTCGGACGTCGGCGCGGTCCGCATCCGACAGATGGGCCAGGTCACGGTCCTGGACGCGGATGACGTCGGCGTGCCCGAGCGCGAAGTCGACATGGAACCGGATCAGGCAGCGGATGCGGTCTTCGTCGTCTGATGAGGCTTCGAACACGGCTGTTCCCCCGGCGACGAGGTCACGGCTGACGCCGACGAGCAGAGCGCCCAGCAGCGCCTGCTTGCCGGCGAAATGCCGGTACACGGCCGGCCCGGAGACGCCGACGGCCGCGCCGATGTCCTCCAGACTCACGCCGGAGAAGCCGCGTTCGGCGAACAGCGTCGCGGCGGCGGTCAGGAGGGCATCGGAGCGCTCCGCTTTGGCGCGATCGCGCGCGGTGATCGGGGTTGCCATCTCAGTTAATGCTCGCTAACCTAAATGAACGGGTTAGTGAACACTAACCGACCCGGATGGTCGGGCACCAGTTTTCGTGTGTCGAGGAGGACGTCACGATGTCAGAGACGCAGCGCGAGCTGGCCGAGCGCCTGCGCGACAGACTCGCCGAGGCCGCTCTCGGCGGACCGGAGGCCTCTCGGCGCCGTCATGTCGAACGGGGCAAGCTGCTGCCGCGGGATCGGGTCGCGCGGCTGCTGGACGAGGGCAGCCCGTTCCTGGAGGTCGCACCGCTCGCAGCCCACGGTCTGTACGACGCCGAGGTACCAGGAGCAGGCGTCATCGCCGGGGTCGGACTCGTGCACGGTCGGCACGTCATGGTGGTGTGCAACGACGCGACGGTCAAGGGCGGCAGCTATCTGCCGATGACGGTCAAGAAGCATCTGCGGGCCCAGGAGATCGCGCTGGAGAATCGTCTTCCGTGCCTCTATCTCGTCGACTCGGGGGGCGCCTTCCTGCCGAAACAGGACGAGGTGTTCCCGGACCGCGACCACTTCGGTCGGATCTTCTTCAACCAGGCCCGGCTCTCCGCCGCCGGCATCCCGCAGCTGGCGGCGGTGCTCGGCTCGTGCACGGCAGGCGGCGCCTACGTGCCGGCCATGAGCGACGAGACCGTGATCGTGCGCGGCCAGGGGACCATCTTCCTCGGTGGTCCGCCTCTCGTGAAGGCCGCCATCGGCGAGATCGTCTCCGCCGAGGACCTCGGCGGAGGAGAGCTGCACGCCCGTCGCTCGGGTGTCGTCGATCACCTCGCCGAAGACGATGAGCATGCGCTCGAGATCCTCAGAGACATCGTCTCGACGCTGCCGGCCGCGCAGACGCCGGCATGGGACACCATCGAGACGGTCGCGCCGGAAGAGAGCGGAAGCCTCTACGACGTCGTTCCGGTGGATGTGAACGCGGCCTACGACGTGCACGAGGTCATCGTGCGGCTCATCGACGGCGGATCCTGGTTGGAGTTCAAACCCGAATACGGTACGACCCTGATCACCGGGTTCGCGCGGCTGCACGGGCATCCCGTCGGCATCGTCGCGAACAACGGGGTGCTGTTCAGCGAATCGGCGCTCAAGGGCGCCCATTTCATCGAGCTGTGCGACCAGCGCGGCATCCCGCTGCTCTTCCTCCAGAACATCACCGGCTTCATGGTCGGCTCGGAGGCCGAGGCCGGGGGCATCGCGAAGGACGGCGCGAAGATGGTCACCGCTGTCGCCACCACCCGCGTTCCGAAGCTCACCGTCATCATCGGCGGGTCCTTCGGCGCAGGCAACTACTCGATGTGCGGGCGCGCGTACTCGCCGCGATTCCTGTGGACCTGGCCGGCCAGCCGCATCTCGGTCATGGGCGGCAATCAGGCGGCATCCGTGCTCGCGACCGTCAAAGAGGATCAGCTCACCGCACGAGGAGACTCGTGGACCGCAGACGAACGGACGGCGTTCGAGGAGCCCATCCGCGCGCAGTACGACAGCCAGGGGGAGCCGTACTACGCGACCGCCCGGCTCTGGGATGACGGCATCGTCGACCCTGACCGCACCCGCGACCTGCTCGGCCTCGCTCTCGATGTCGTCGCCCTTACTCCACTGCCCGCGCCGGGCTTCGGCGTCTTCCGGATGTGATGCCCGTGTACTCGTCAGTGCTGATCGCCAACCGCGGAGAGATCGCCCGCCGCGTCATCCGGACGCTTCGCGCGCTCGGCATCCGCAGCGTCGCGGTGTACTCCGATGCGGATGCCGCGTCTCCCCACGTCCGAGAGGCGGATGATGCCGTCTGGATCGGCGCTTCGCCGGCAGGGGAGTCGTATCTGCGTGTGGATGCGATCATCGATGCCGCACGCGAGAGCGGGGCCGAGGCCATCCACCCGGGGTACGGTTTTCTCTCCGAGAGCGTCGCTCTCGCTCGGGCGTGTGCGTCGGCCGGGCTGGTGTTCATCGGTCCGGGCGTCGACGCACTGGAGATCATGGGGGACAAGGCCCGATCGCGGGCGCATGTCTCGCAGCGCGGTGTCCCGGTGGTCCCGGGGTTCGACGCCGCGGGTCTCTCCGATGCCGAGATCGCGGATCGCGCGTCCGACATCGGATACCCCCTCCTCGTGAAGCCCAGTGCCGGTGGCGGAGGAAAGGGGATGGAGATCGTGCGGGATGCGGCTGGTCTCGCGCCCGCTCTCAGCTCGGCGCGGCGGGTGGCTGCGGCATCCTTCGGCGACGACGCGCTCATCCTGGAGCGACTGATCGGCCGTCCACGCCACATCGAGGTCCAGGTGTTCGGCGACACGCACGGGAACACCGTCGCGATCGGCGAGCGCGAGTGCACGCTGCAGCGCCGGCATCAGAAGGTCATCGAGGAGGCGCCGGCGCCCGGCATCTCCGACGCACTGCGCGACCGGCTCTGGGGCGAAGCGGTACGCGTCGCCGCGAGCGTCGATTACGTCGGGGCCGGGACGGTCGAGTTCCTGATCGACGCGGATGCCTCGGACGAGGTGTTCTTCATCGAGATGAACACGCGCCTGCAGGTGGAGCATCCGGTGACGGAGGCGGTCACCGGACTGGATCTGGTCGAACTGCAACTGCGCGTCTCGGCGGGGGAGCCACTGCCGGAGATCCCCCACGCGAGCGGGCACGCGATCGAGGCGCGGGTATACGCAGAGTCGCCGGAACGCGGGTTCCTGCCTTCGACGGGAACGGTGCTGCGCTTCGCTGCGCCGCAGGGCGTGCGCGTGGACGCCGCGATCGGGAGCGGCTCCGAGATCAGCGGTTACTACGATCCGATGATCGCGAAGGTCATCGCGCACGGTACCGACCGTGCCGCGGCCCTCGAGCGACTCGACGGCGCGCTCTCGAGGACGATCGTTCTCGGTGTCGAGACCAATGTCGCGTTCCTCCGGGCGCTGTGCAGCGACGAGCGTGTCGTCGCCGGTGACCTGGACACCGGTCTCATCGAGACTCTGCTGCCGTTCCCCGCCGCACCGCCATCGCGGGCCATGCTGGACGCCGCGAGATGTGCTCTGCGGGGTGAGACCGCGGCGACGAGCTCAGGTCTCGCCCCGCAGAGCACGTCCCGCGCTGGCTCGGCGTGGGCCGCGCTGGGCGGATGGCGCCTGAGCGGGACGGATTCCGCGGGCGACACGGGCTCGTTCCTGACCGATGACGGGGACGTGGTCTCCGCAACGCCGTCCGCCGCGACGGGCGGGTCCGCGCCCTCTCGGCCGGCGACTCGCATTCCCACGGCGATCGCCGCGGACGGCGCCGTCTGGGTCACCGAGGCGGGGCGCACCACCCGCGTGCGCCCACTCAGTCGGCGGCAGGTGATGCAGCGGCGTCTGGCGGCACAGCATCCCGAGACGGCCGCGACGCACCCGGAGGCCCGCGCGTCCATGCCCGGCAGCGTCGTCGCGGTGCACGTCTCCGACGGGGCGCGGGTGAACGCAGGACAGGTGATCGTCTCGATCGAGGCGATGAAGATGGAGCATCCGGTGCTCGCGCCGCATGACGGCACGGTGCACCTCCTGGTCGCACAGGGCGACCAGGTGCGACGCGACCAACCGGTCGCGCGCGTCGAGGCGGAGGAGAGCCATGACTGACCTGACCGAAGAAGAGCGCGAACTCGCCGCGATGGTGCGCGATTTCGCCGACACCGTCGTCGCGCCGCAGTCGTACGAGGCCGACCGGACGCACACCCTGAACATGGACGTCGTCCGGCAGATGGGGGAGTTGGGGCTGTTCGGACTGCCCTTCCCGGAGGAGGTCGGCGGCCAGGGCGGCGATCTGATGGCGCTTGGCATCGCGATCGAGGCGCTCGGGCGGGTCGACCAGTCGATCGCCATCACGCTCGAAGCCGGTGTCAGCCTCGGAGCGATGCCGGTCTTCCGATTCGGAACCGACGCGCAGCGCGACGAATTGCTGCCGGACCTCCTCAGCGGTCGCGCTCTCGCCGGCTTCGGGCTCACCGAGCCGGAGGCGGGCAGTGATGCCGGCGCGACCCGCACGACCGCGCGGCGCGACGGCGGCGAATGGGTGATCAACGGTGCGAAGCAGTTCATCACGAACTCCGGCACGCCGATCACGAAGTTCGTCACTGTGACGGCCGTCACCGGTGAACGCGACGGTCGCAAGCAGATCTCGACGATCATCGTCCCGAACGGTACGCCCGGTTTCACGGTCGAGCCTGCATACGACAAGCTCGGATGGCGCGCATCGGACACTCATCCGCTGACCCTCGCCGACGTCCGCGTGCCGGAGGGGAACCTGCTCGGCGAAGAAGGGCGCGGTTTCGCGAACTTCCTCAGCATCCTCGACGAGGGGCGGGTCGCGATCGCCGCCCTCTCCACCGGTGCCGCGGAGGGATGCCTCGAGCAGGCGACCGCGTACGCCCGCAGCCGCACGGTGTTCGGCGCCGCACTCAGCACGCGCCAGAACGCCCAGTTCACGCTGGCCCGCATGCGGGCACGGGTGCACACCGCGCGGCTGGCCTGGCATCACGCCGCGCGGCTCCGCGACGCCGGCAAGTCGTTCGGCGAAGAGGCGGCCATCGCAAAGCTGGTCGCGGGCGAGGCCGCGATGGACAACGCACGCGATGCCACGCAGATCTTCGGCGGCAACGGCTTCATGGACGAGTTCCCGGTCGCCAGGCACTACCGCGACTCGAAGATCCTCGAGATCGGCGAGGGCACGACCGAGGTGCAGCTGCTCGTGATCGCCAGGGCGCTCGGCGTCGCCGGGTAGCGTGGAGCCATGACCGTGATCGTGCAGCGAGGGCTGTACTACGAGGAGTTCGACCTCGACGCGACGTACCTGCATCGGCCGGGTCGTACCGCGACCGAGGCGGACAACGTGCTGTTCACCACGCTCACCATGAACACGCAGGCGCTGCATCTGGATGCCGCGTATGCCGCCACCCAGGAGTTCGGCCGTCCGCTGATGAACTCGATGTGGACGCTGTCGACCATGGTCGGCTCCTCGGTCGCGCAGCTGACGCAGGGGACTCTCGTGGCGCAGCTCGGTCTGGGCGACATCCGCTTTCCACGGCCGCTGTTCGCCGGTGACACTCTCTACACCGAGAGCGTCGTGACGGACAAGCGGCTGTCGTCCTCACGGCCGGGGCAGGGCATCTGCACGATCGCGCACACCGGCCGGAATCAGGAAGACGAGGTCGTCGCGACGGCGACGCGCACGGTGCTCGTGCAGTGTCGTCCGGAGGGAGAAGGATGACGTTCGACCTCGGACCCGCGCTGTTGTTCTGCCCCGCCGATCGGCCAGAGCGCTTCGCGAAGGCGCTCGACCGCGCGGATGCCGTCATCCTCGATCTCGAGGACGCCGTCGCGCCCGCGGACAAGGCGGCGGCACGAGAGAACCTCATCGACGCGCATCTGGATCCGGACCGGGTGATCGTCCGGGTCAACGCGGCGGATTCGGCGGAGTTCGCGAGCGATCTGGCGACGCTGTCGCAGACGGACTTCCGCACCGTGATGGTCGCGAAGGCCGAGGACCCGGCGGCGCTGGACGCTTTCGATCCGCGGTTCTCGCTCATTGCGCTGTGCGAGACGGCGCGCGGAGTGGCGACGGCCGATCGGCTGGCGGATCATGAGCGCGTGGTGGGGCTCATGTGGGGAGCCGAGGACTTGGTGGCATCGCTCGGCGGTACGTCGAGTCGAGGACAGGACGGACGGTATCGGGACGTCGCGCGATTCGCCCGCTCGCGCGTCCTGCTCGAGGCGGGCGCGCGCGGGAAGGCCGCGGTCGACGCGGTTCACATCGCGATCGACGATCTCGAAGGGCTGACGGCCGAGGCGACGGATGCCGCGGCCAGCGGTTTCTCGGCCACGGCATGCATCCACCCCGGTCAGGTGGCGGTGATCCGCGAGGCGTACCGGCCCGATGCGGGTGCCGTCTCCTGGGCCGAGGGCGTGATCGCGGCGGCTGTCGGCGAACGCGGCGTGTTCCGTTTCGAGGGCCGGATGATCGACGAGCCGGTGCTGCGGCATGCGCGCAGCGTGCTGCGCCGCGCGCAGCAGAGCACCTGAGCGCCGCTCAGACCTCGACGGTCTCCAGGAGCCGCAGTACGTCGGGCGAGGCTTCGAACCGATGGACCGACCCATTGGCCAGCGGCACGCCCACCAGCGGCATCGTCCCGCCGGACGCGTGGTCGAGCAGCGAACGGATCACGCCGCCGTGGGCGACGACGATGACCGACTCGGCCACGGGAGCCGAGCGACGACGTGAGTCCCTGGCGATGACATCCAGGGCACTCAGGGCACGGTCCCGCACCTGCGCGAAGGTCTCGGCGCCCGGGACGTCGGCGTGCCAGTCGCCGTATTTCTCGATGTAGTCGGCGACCAGCATTCCCTCCGCTTCGCCGAACTCGCGCTCGCGCAGATCGGCGACGAGTTCCGGCTCGCCCAGGCCGATCTCGCGGGCGATGATCCGCGCCGTCTCGTGCGCGCGCACGAGCGGGCTGGCATAGATCGCGTGGTGAGATCCGCCCGCCAACGCGGCGGCGGCCTCCCGCGCGTGTCCTCGGCCGGTCTCGTTCAACGGGATGTCCGTCGAGCCCTGGATGCGGCGGTCGAGATTCCAGTCGGTCTGGCCGTGTCGGACGAGGGTGATGAGGGTCACGTCAACTGCTCCTGGATCGCGGGGATGATCTCGCTCGTTCCGCCCGTGAGCGTCACATCCGCCCAGGCATCCGCCCTGGTCGGTTCGCGATTGATGATGACGAGGGGGATGCCGCGGCGTCTGGCGCGCTCGACGAGGCGGACGCCGGAGTTCACGACGAGGGACGAACCGGCGACGATCATCGCGGAGCTGGCCCGCAGCATCGATTCGGCAGCGCGGAAGCGATCAGCAGGGACGTACTCGCCGAAGAAGACGACGTCGGGCTTGAGCATCCCATCGCAGACCGTGCAGGACGGCACGATGAAACCGTCGGCCGTCTCGGGGGTCACATCTCCATCCGGGTTCAGCGGGATGTTCTCGGGGATCGTGATCCACGGATTCCGCTTCTCGATCTGCGAGGCCACGTCGCGCCGGTCGAAGACCTGCCCGCACCGCAGGCACAGGACACGGCGCATCGTGCCGTGCACCTCGATGACGTGCGAGCTGCCGGCGCGCAGGTGCAACCCGTCGACGTTCTGCGTGATGACTCCGCTGACGACCCCGTCGCGCTCCATCTCGGCGAGCGCCACGTGACCAGCGTTCGGCGCCGCCTGTGCGAATGCCCGCCAACCGAGATGCCCGCCGATCCAGTAGCGGCGGCGAGCTGCTTCGTCGGCGAGATAGCGTTGCGCGGTCATCGGGTCGGAGCGCACGGGGGCGCCCTCGCCGCGGTAGGCGGGGATGCCGGAATCGGTCGAGATCCCGGCTCCGGTGAGCAGCGCGATGCGCTTGCCCTGCAGCAGTTCCACGGTGCGCGCGACGCCGTCGGCCAGATCGGCAGTCATCGTCACGCTCACGGAACCTCCCTGAGCGAGTCTAAAGCGTGCCGGGCGGAGAGGAGGCCACCGCCTGACACGCGTGCACGAGATGGCAGAGTGGACGAGTGGACCTCCAGCACGTGACCGACGCCGACGACCCGCGGCTCGACGACTACCGGAACCTCACGGACACGGCACTGCGACGGGTGCAGGAGCCGGCCCGCGGTCTCTACATCGCCGAATCGGCCAAGGTGATCGAGCGCGCGTGCGTCGCAGGGCACGAGCCGCGCTCGGTGATGACGCAGCGTCGCTGGGTCGCCGGCATCGCGGCGATGCTCGGTGATCGCGACGTGCCGGTCTATCTCGTCCCGGACGAGGTGGCAGAGCAGGTCACAGGGTATGCCGTGCACCGAGGGGCGCTGGCCGCCATGCATCGGCCGGTGCTCGCGTCGCTGGGGGAGATCATCGAGCGGATCGCGCCGGATCGGTCCGATCCGAAGCGCTCCCGCATCGCGATCCTGGAAGGGCTGCTCGATCATACGAACGTGGGCGCGTGCTTCCGGTCAGCGGCCGCGATGGGCGTGGACGCGGTCCTCGTCACTCCCAATTGCGCGGACCCGCTCTACCGGCGCTCGGTGCGTGTATCGATGGGCACGGTCTTCCAGGTGCCGTGGACGCGGATCGAAGACTGGCCCGGCGGGATCGACGAACTCAGGGACTCGGGATTCATCGTCGCCGGCATGACGCTGGGCGAGGGCGCGATCACGCTCGACGAACTGGTCGAGGAAGGACACGAGCGCATGGCGCTCGTGTTCGGCAGTGAAGGACATGGTCTGAAGCAGGGCACCGAGGAAGTCGTGGATCGCCGTGTAACGATCCCGATGACGGGCGGCGTCGACTCGCTGAACGTCGCTGCTTCGTCGGCGGTGGCGTTCTACGCGACGCGCTGACGGCCCAAACTGGCTGCCCGAGCGGTCATGAGAGTCCTCGGCGCCCGTCTGCGCCGGGAATCCCTTCGTACCCGTAATCCCGCAGGTCGTCGGGGTCGAGCGTGTTGTGCCGGAATCGGATGGGGCCGCCGATCAGTCGATGAGGGTCGTTCCCGTCATCGGGCCAGTGCAGCGTTCGACGCAGGACGGCGCCGCGCTGCTGCTCGGCGCTGATGTCCACCTGATACCAGGTCTGATCATCGCCGCTGCCAGGATGCTCGATCACACGGTCGACCGTCCCGATCGACTCATGCCCGTCGGCGTAGCGTGCCTTGTCCAGTTGCTCGCTGCTGATCGTCCCCGCGATCGCTCCGCCGATCGACAGGCCGGCACTCGATCCCCATATCCACCAGTAGATGTCCGTGCGTTCGATACCGGCCATCCCGAGCACGATGAGCAGCGCGACGGTCGCGAAAGGCGCGATCGCCAGGAGCACGACGCCGAACAGAGTCACCAGCATGCTGATGTTCTCCGCCCGTGACCACCGCCGGATTCGCGCCCTGGTCTTCTGCGTCTTCGCGCTGGCCGCCCACCTGGCCGTGTCCCGATCGGGGAACACGCCGGGAAGCCAGAGCCACCGCCACCTGCCCATCACACGACCTCCTGCCGGAGAGAGTGCTCCGGGTCGCCGCGCTCCCGATCACAGGAACATCCGAGGCGATCTCGTCAGCGCGCGTCCAGGACGGCGACGACCGCCCGGTGATCGCTGCCGCCGTCTGTCGAGGGGACGGTCGTCGTGCGACGCACGGTCCAGGACCTGCCGACCAGTACGTGATCGATGCGCGCGCCGATCCACGCCGGTGCATCGGCCGGCCAGGTCCCCGCGGGGCCGGCCGTCGTGCCGGTCGGCGCGTCATCGCAGCGCCCGACAAGTGCGTCGTCGACTCCGAGCCCGGCCAGATGATCGACTGTGGCGTTGAGATCGCCGGCGACGATCGTATCGGTCGCGTCGCACGCGTCGGCGATCCAGCGCAGCCCGGCATCCCAGTCGTCCATGCTCCCGGGCAGAGGAGGCGATGTGTGAGCCGCGACGATCGTGGGGCCTTCTCCGTCCACGGGGCGCCACACTCCGCTCGGCAGCCCTGGCGTCGACCCGGCGTCCGGATCGGGGCTGTACTCGCCGAGTTCTTCGGCGATCAGCACCGAGGTGGGGATCCACGAGTACTCGTTGTTCGAGTGCACAGTGCCCGGCGTCATCCGCACTGCGCGCGCAGCCAGGAGCCGGACGATCTCAGCGGTCGCTTCCGCGTCCGTCTCCGGCAGGCTGACGATGTCAGCGCCCACCTCGACGACGAGGTCGGCCACATCTGCGGGCGGTGCCGCTCCACCCTGAGTGTTCCAGACGAGTACGGTCAGATCGCCCTCGGGCAGCTTGCCGCTCGCGTCACCCCCTCTGTGCATCAGCACGGCCCCGTTGAGGACGGCCGTGGACGCCAGAACGAGCGCCACCGCCGCTGCGACGGCCCATCGCCGTCTGAGCCGAGCGATGACGGCGGCGGTGATCGCGAGAACGGCGAGTCCGAGCGCGAGCGGCGCCCGGAAGGCGATGAGCTGTGCGATCACCGGGGCGCGCTGGGCCCCGAGGGCCTGCGGCCACGCGAGGAGCAGCAGCACGGGGATGCCGAGCAGAAGCGTCAGGAGGAAGCCGGTGAGACGCAGGCCGTGCCTCGTGGACGGCGTGCGCTCGGCGAGGGAGCTGTCGGTGAGGTCCCTGTCGGTCTCCGCGGAGCTATTCGGCCGCGCGGATCTCATACGGCACGGCATCGGGCCGCTTGGCGGCGACGTCATCACCGGAGGACTGGTGGCGCAGGCGCCGCAGGACCCACGGCATGAGGTGCTCGCGCGCCCAGCCGAGGTCTTCGGAGCGCGCCTCGCGCCATGTGCGCAGCGGCAGCGGGTCGGGCTGCATGGCCTGAAGGTCGTTCGCCACGTTCAGAGCGCGCAGCACCATCCGAGCCACCTCATGGTGGCCGAGCGCGTTGTAATGCAGGCGGTCGTCGTCGAAGAAGCGCGGATCCTGCACGGTCTTCAGCGCCCACTGGTCGGCGACGATGCAGTCATGCCGTTCCGCGATCGCGCGCACGTTCTCGTTGTAGATCGCGACCTTGCCACGGAACCGTCGGAACACCGGCGTGAAGCCGGTGTCGATGCCGGTGAACACGACGATGGCGGCGCCGGTCGAGGCCAGTCGCGTGACGGCGTCTTCGAGCTGGACCGCGATCGCGTCCGGATCTGTTCCCGGTCGGATCACATCGTTGCCTCCGGCGCAGATCGATACGAGGTCGGGGTGCAGCGCCACGGCCGGCTCGATCTGATCGGCGACGATCTGGGCGATCAGCTTGCCTCGGACGGCGAGGTTCGCGTAGGCGAAGTCGTCGACCTGCCGCGAGAGGACTTCGGCGACCCGGTCGGCCCAGCCTCGGTGCCCGCCAGGGGCAGCAGGGTCCGGATCGCCGATGCCCTCGGTGAACGAGTCTCCGACGGCGACGAAGCGACGCCACGGGTGCGGTCCCTCGTTCGGTATGAAGGGGGTCCGGGATGATTCCAGATCGGTCATCGCATTCTCCTCAGAAGCTCGCGAAGCCAGGGATCGCGGCCCCGCAACCAACGAGCCTACCCGCCGATGCGCGCAGACGGGAGCGTCTGGCATCCGGTGTCCGCGGGAGCGATTATCGTGGAGGCGATGCTCTCTCCGTCCTTCCCTCAGCGTGCGCCTTGGGGTACCGCGAACAAGCTGAGGGCCTGGCAGCAGGAAGCGCTCGAGCAGTACTTCCACGACGACAAGCGCGACTTCCTCGTCGCGGCGACGCCCGGTGCAGGCAAGACCACGTTCGCGCTGACACTCGCGGTCGAGCTTCTGCGCATGGGCGAGGTGAACCGCATCATCGTGGTCGCACCGACCGAGCACCTCAAGACGCAGTGGGCGGACGCCGCGGCTCGCGTGCACATCCGCCTCGATCCGCGTTTCCGCAACAGCCACTGGGCCCCGGCATCCCACTACCACGGCGTCGTCGTGACGTATGCGCAGGTCGCGGCCAAATCCTCCGTGCACCGGCACCTCACGGAGGATGCGAACACGCTCGTCATCCTGGATGAGGTCCATCACGGCGGCGACGCGCTCAGCTGGGGTGACGCGATCCGGGATGCCTACGGGCCGGCGAAGCGGCGCCTGCTGCTCTCCGGAACTCCGTTCCGCAGCGATACCGCCCCGATCCCTTTCGTCGAATACCTGCCGGACGAGTCGGGCTCACGCATCTCGAGCACCGACTACGCATACGGCTACGGCCGGGCTCTCGCGGATGGCGTCGTGCGACCCGTGCTGTTCCACATGTACTCCGGCAAGATGCGCTGGCGCACCAGCGCCGGCGATGAGCTCGAGGCGCACCTGGGCCAGGACAACACGAAGGACGTGAACTCGCAGGCCTGGCGGACGGCGCTGGATCCCGAGGGGGAGTGGATGCCCGCGGTGCTGTCCGCCGCCGATCGACGGCTGACCGAGATCCGCCACCACGTCCCGGACGCCGGAGGACTGGTGCTCGCCACCGACCAGACCGTCGCGCGCGCATACGCCAAGATCCTGCACGGCATCACGCGGCAACAGCCCACCATCGTCCTCTCCGACGACGCGGCGGCCTCGGAGCGGATCGAGAAGTTCAGCCAGAACGATTCGCGCTGGATGGTCGCGGTGCGGATGGTCTCCGAAGGCGTCGACGTGCCGAGGCTGGCGGTGGGGGTCTACGCGACATCATCGTCCACGCCGCTGTTCTTCGCGCAGGCGATCGGTCGTTTCGTGCGCGCGCGGCGCCGTGGTGAGGCCGCGAGCGTCTTCCTGCCGAATGTGCCGGTGCTCATGGGGCTTGCGAACGAGCTCGAGAAGCAGCGCGATCATGCGCTGGATCGGCAGTCGAAGGACGACGACGGGCTCGAGGACTCGCTGCTCGAGAGCGCGAACCGCGAGGACGACGCGTCGGATGCCCTGACGCAGGAGTTCAGCTATCAGGCGATCTCTTCGCTGGCGCACTTCGACCGGGTCGTGTTCGAAGGCAAGGATTTCGGGCAGCTGGCCGAGCCGGGGACGCCGGAAGAGGAGGAATTCATCGGGATTCCCGGACTCCTCGAGCCGGAGCACGTGCATGAACTGCTCATGCAGCGAACGGCACGGCAATCGAAGCTGCGCGAGGCGCGCGAGGCCGAGCAGGGACCGGAAGCGGTGACGACACTGCCGGCGCCCCTGCACCGGACTCTGCGTGAGCAGCGCCAGCTCCTGAACAGTCTCGTGGGCCTGTACGCACGTCAGGCCGGTGAGCCGCACGGTGCTGTGCATGCCGAGCTGCGCAGGATATGCGGCGGTCCGGCCGTCGCGCAGGCGACAGTGACTCAGCTGCAAGCGCGGATCGACGTGCTGCGCAAACGCGTCAAGAGCCGCTGACCCGCATCGAGCTCGTCGGACGTTCGGGGCCCCGAAATGCTGTCAATCCGCGGATTTCGACGGGTCGGCCGGCGCAGCGTCGATAGCGTTGAAGCATCCCACCCACCGAATCAGGAGATCCGATGAGCGCGCCCGTTTCCGCCGAGCCGACGCCCGCAGACCGCCGCCGTTGGGCCCGGTATCTCGTGGAGGAGCGCGCCGAGGGGATGGTGTACCAGAAGCTCGCCGGTCGCCGGACGGGCGAGGAGCGAGACATCCTCCTGAGCCTTGCCGACGCCGAGCGGCGACACGAGCAGCACTGGCTCGACCTGCTCGGCGGAGAGCCGAAGAAGCTTCCTCATGCCGGCATCCGCTCCCGCATGCTCGGTTGGATGGCCGGGCGATTCGGGTCGATCTTCGTCCTCGCGCTCGCGCAGAGCGCCGAGGCGCGGTCACCGTACGACACCGAGCAGTACGCCACACCGGCGATGCGGGCGGACGAGAAGGTCCACTACGAGGTCGTTCGCGGGCTCGCCGCCCGGGGACGTCGTCGGTTGTCCGGCTCTTTCCGCGCGGCCGTCTTCGGCGCGAACGACGGGCTTGTGAGCAACCTGGCGCTGGTGCTCGGCATCGGCGCGACGGGGGTGAGCTCGAGCTTCGTCCTCTTCAGCGGCATCGCAGGGCTCCTGGCGGGTGCGCTGTCGATGGGCGCGGGCGAGTTCGTCTCCGTCCGCTCGCAGCGGGAGCTGCTGGCATCGACCGAGGCGAACGACGACGCGCACGACTCCGCGGCGGATCTCGACATCGACGAGAACGAGCTGGCGCTGGTCTACCGAGCGCGAGGGATGGACGAGGCCGAGGCTCTGCGAAGGGCCCACCGGATCGTCACAGCCGCGCAGGCCGGCGTGCGTGCGGCATCCACGGGGCCGATCCGGACGCCGGGCGCCGACCACGAGATCGTCGGCAGCGACTGGACGGCAGCGGTGTCCAGCTTCCTGCTGTTCGCCTCGGGAGCGATCATCCCTGTGCTGCCGTGGATCTTCGGGCTGCAGGGCGCGACCGCCGTCGTGGTCGCTCTCATCCTGGTAGGCATCGCGCTGCTGTCCACCGGCGCCATGGTCGGCATTCTGTCCGGCGGTCCGCCGCTGCGCCGGGCGCTTCGTCAGCTGGCCATCGGCTTCGGGGCGGCCGCCATCACGTACCTGCTGGGGCTGTTGTTCGGCGTCGGCGCGGTCTGACCGCTCGGCGCGAGCTCTCGCGCGGCGTAACCTGTTGCAGTGACCATGCTGAACAAGGACATGACGCTGTGCATCTCGCTGTCGGCGAGGCCGAGCAACAACGGCACGCGCTTCCACAACCACCTCTACGAGGCGCTCGGGTTGAACTGGATCTACAAGGCGTTCGCCCCGACCGATCTCGCTCAGGCCATCGCCGGCGTGCGGGGGCTCGGCATCCGCGGATGCGCGATCTCGATGCCGTACAAAGAAGATGTGATCTCCCTCGTGGACCGCATGGATCCGTCAGCGACCGCGATCGATTCCGTGAACACGATCGTGAACGAAGACGGCGTGCTCACGGCCCACAACACCGACTATTCGGCGATCGCACAGCTCATCGAGCGCAATGGACTGGATCCGGCATCCTCGGTTCTGCTGCGCGGATCCGGCGGCATGGCGAAGGCGACCGCGGCCGCCTTCCGCGACGCCGGCTTCCGCGACGTCGCGATCGTGGCGCGCAACGAGAAGGTCGGCCGTGCACTCGCCGAGCTGTACGGCTTCGCATGGATCCCGGAGCTGGGCGGACACACGGCGCACATCATCGTGAATGTCACCCCGATCGGCATGGCCGGTGGTCCGGACGAGCACACGCTGTCGTTCCCCGAGCCGACCATCGGATCGGCGTCCGTCGTGTTCGACGTGGTGGCGCTTCCCGCTGAGACGCCGCTCGTCTCCACGGGGCGCGCGGCCGGCAAGACGGTCATCAGCGGCTCCGAGGTGGCGACGCTCCAGGCGCTGGAGCAGTTCGTCCTCTACACCGGTATTCGACCGTCGGACGAGCAGGTTCGCGCGGCCGAGGAATTCATGCGGGCGGGTCAGTGACCTTGCGCGTCGCCGTCGTCGGCGTCGTCGGCGTCGTCATCTGAGCCGGTCGCCTCCTCGTCATCCGGGGACGTGCCGTCGACACGCTCCGGAGCACCGCCTGACGCGGTGTCGGCCTCTTCGTCCTCGCCGGGCACGCCCTGCGTGTTCTGCGGATCGCTCATGAGTTCATCCTCTCGTCGGTGTCCGAAGACTACGTGCGCGTGGACGCGCGTTCGAACCCCTTGACATCGGTGTCGACTGCCGTCGGTATCCCTAGAGAGGACGCCAGGTGTGAAGCCGGATGGTGCACACCTGGCGAAATCCCACGGACTCGTACAGCGCACGCCCCGCGGTCGACGAGGTGAGGACGGCATGGTGCATGCCGGCGTCGCGTGCGACGAGCATCGCGGCCCGAGTGATCGCCGCGCCGATGCCCTGCCGCCTGGCGTCGGGCACGGTCATCACGAAGAACAGACCGCCGACACCGCTGGCGACGAGCACCGTGGCCGTACCGACGACGCGGTCGTCGCGCCGAGCGAGAAGGTGGTGCCAATCGGGGTGGTCGAGACCGATTCGGCGGAACATCTCGCCGACCCACGCCGCTTCCCGAGGTCCTTCGCCGAATCCGCTTCCCAGCGCGTGAGTCCATTCGTCGAGGCGCGCCGTATCGCGGACGATCTCGATGGTGACGTCTGAGGGTGGCCGGACGCGGTCGTCACCGGGTCTGTGGCCGCCGAGGCTCGCGACCATCCCCGGTTCCTCTCCGTCCGACACGAATCCCGCGCGCTCCAATCGCGCACGAAGGTCCTTCGGACGCATGGACGGGCCGACGTGCCACGAGCCGGACAGCCCGGCGGCTGCGAGTCGGTCGCGGCTTTCGAGGATGACGCCGTCGGCGGTGTCGCTGCGGAGCTGGGCTGCCACGACGGCATTGTGATAGTCGAGCGGCGACCCGCCCATCGTCCAGGTCACGTCGTCGTCACGCCGCACACCTCCGCCGGCGTCGCCCATGCGGAGGAGCATCTCGGCAGTGTTGCGTTCGACGGCGTGCACGAGTTCGGCGTCGTCGGCGTCGGCGGGCACAGCCGGGATGCCTCGTGGGTCGCTGGCGTCGCTCATGCGCCGCCTCAGATCTCGTTCCGCTGCCATACCCAGGGCACGGTCTCGGTGATCTTCACGAGCCCTGCGCGTTCGAGGATGGGCCGGGAACCTTCCGTCGAGTCGGAATGGATCCAGCGCACGCCCTGCGCGACCGCCGAGCGGGCGCGGGCCGCGGTGAGCGCCCGGTAGATGCCGCGGCCTCGGTATTCGGGAAGCGTGGCTCCGCCCCAGATGCCCGCGAACGCTGTGCCGGGGATCCGGTCTATCCGGCCGGCACTGACGATGCGGCCGTCGGCCTCCGCCGCCCAGACCTCGATCGACTCGCCATCGGTCTGCTGACGAAGGATCGCGGCGAGCATGCTCTCGGCCTTGAACGGCTCGCCGAACACGGCATCCTGCATGTCGAGCGCTGCGCGGATCTCCGACGGCGTGGTCAGCCTTCGCACCGTGACGCCGGCCGGAGGATCCATGTCGACGAGGGTCGTCGCTTCACCCAGCATCACGGATTCCGGCTCGTCCGGTTCGAAGGCGGCCGCAGTCAGCGCACTCTCCAGGCCGGGAGCACGGTCGTGGGTGCGGGTCTTCCACTCCGCAGTGCGAACGGTCGTGTCTGCGGCCAGGATTGCGGACACCTCGCCGACGCGGGCCGATGTGTCATCCAGTTCTCGATAGGTGACGAAGAGGTGATCCCCGTCGAACCTGGCGATCCACAGAGGGCCGGCGCGCCGGACCTCGACGGCACCATGCATCTCGGCTTCGGTGCGGAGCCGGGCGTCGTACTCAGCGAGAAGATCGGCCACCGCAACAGCGTAGTCGCCGAGGCGCCCTGGCCACAGGGCTCCTCGTTCTTGAGCTTGCACCGAGGCGAACGTGTCGCCTTCGGCGGTCGGTGCAAACATCGACGGCAGTCACCATGGCTGGACACCGAAGACGAGACGCAGGATCGAAGGCGAGCCCGAATGCGGTCGGTGCTCATCGACATTTCGACACGCGTTCGACGAAGGAGTCAGTCCTGTCGCCGGAACTCGAATCCTCGGTTCGCGGCCTGAGGGTCGGCGGCTTCGACGCTGCCGAGGTCCTCGCGACGATGCTGTGCCGCTCCTCATCACCGGAGGGAAGGCCGCAGACGGCACGCTAACGTGGTGCACGTGCACGACGCTGCCAGGTACGAGGCAACCGCAGCGGTGCTGCGGAGCGAGCAAGTCTTCCCGAGCGGATTGCGCTCCCTGGCGCATTGGGTCACGGATGCCTACTCGACTGACGTCGTGAACATCGTGGCGGACGAGGTCGATGACGGGCGCCCGTGGCTGTGTCTGTGGTCGCGCACATCGGCCCAGCGTCAGGAATTCAGGACCGGCGGCGATGACGACGTCGCGAAGCAGAGCGTGATCGCTGATCGAGCCAGGCACGAGCTGTCCAGCTCCGAGTCGTTCCTGGTGATCTTCGAGGACTTCGAATCCCGGGCACGAGAGCGCGCCATGGCTTTGCCGTCGGATGAACTCGATATGCTCCGGACCCGCCTCAGAGCAGGGCGATTCCCCCTCCGACCGCTCGAGCAGCTACTGCACGCGCGCGTTCCTGCCGATGCTGCTCGACGCGGATGAGGGCGCCGTCGTCAACACGGCCTCGGTCGATGCACTGTGGGCCAGCCTCGCAGCCGGCGTCGCGTGCTCGGCGCGCTCGGCGCCGACGACGAGCCGGTGTCGAGCGCTTCGCCGCGCAGACGGTAGTGGATGCGGTCGCGCGTGGACAGCGGCGAGTCGTCATCGCAATGACGCCGACGCGATCGATCCGCGCTTCAGAGAAGATCCCCGGTCGGCATCCGTCGAACATCACTCAGTCGGACGACCCGCAGGCAGGCGAGCGAGCGCTTCTTCGATCGCGTAGCCGTTCGCCGAGCATCGATCGGGAGATGAGAACAATCAAGGCCCCGGATAATCCCTGGTCAAACCAGGAAAAATCCGGGGCCTATCTGTGCGCGAGGGGGGACTTGAACCCCCACGCCCTATTCGGGCACTAGCACCTCAAGCTAGCGCGTCTACCTATTCCGCCACCCGCGCAGGTGATGAAAAGTCGTTGCCGACCGAAGAATGAGATTAGCACGTTCTCGCAGGTGCTTCGAACCAGGGCGACCGCCGGGCGTGCCGTGGCCGTTCGATAGCCTGGGGGCATGTCCGATTCGCAGCTGCCAGAGGTCGTCCGCGTCGCGCAGGACCTGATCCGCCTCGACACGTCGAACTTCGGCGGCGGCAACGCGAAGGGGGAGCGCGAGGCAGCCGAGTACGTCGGCGCCTACCTCGAGGCGCTCGGACTCGAGACCGCCTACTACGAGCCGATCCCTCGTCGAACGAATGTGATGGCGCGCGTCCCCGGCCGCGACCGCACCAAGCCGGCGCTGGTTCTTCACGGTCACCTGGATGTCGTCCCCGCGATGGCCGAGGACTGGAGCGTCGACCCGTTCGCCGGCCTCGTCCGCGACGGGATGCTGTGGGGGCGCGGGGCAGTGGACATGAAGAACATGGATGCGATGATCCTCACCGCTGTCGCCGACATCCTGCGCGCGGGGGAGCAGCCTGAGCGCGACCTCGTGCTGGCCTTCTTCGCGGACGAGGAGAACGGCGGGGTCGAGGGTTCGGCGCTCGTCGTCAAGGATCGACCAGAATGGTTCGACGGCGCGACGGAGGCGATCAGCGAGGTCGGTGGGTACTCCATCACGGTCGACGACCGCCGGGCGTACCTGCTTCAGGTGGGGGAGAAGGCGTTGATCTGGATCCGCCTCGTGGCGAAGGGTCGCGCAGGCCACGGGAGCCGCGTTCACGACGAGAACGCGATCACGCGCCTCGCCGAAGCGGTTGCGAAGATCGGCCGCACGCGGTGGCCGATCCGGCTCACGCCGACGACCGAGGCTCTGCTGCAAGGGCTCAGCGAACTGAGCGGGCGAAGCGTCGACGACCCGGATGCGCTGGCCGCGGCATCCGGACCCGCCGAGGCATTCCTGCGTTCGACCTTCCGCACGACCGCCAACCCGACCGTCCTGAGCGCCGGCTACAAGCACAACGTGATCCCGGAGCGGGCAGAGGCGCTCATCGACGTCCGGGTCCTCCCCGGCACGGAGGATGACGTGCTGGCCGAACTGCAGCAGATCATCGGCGACGACGTCGTCATCGAGACGGTCGTTCGAGACATCGGCATGGAAGTGCCTTTCGAGGGACCGCTGGTGGATGCGATGGTCGCAGCTCTGGGCCGGCATGACCCCGGCGTCCCCGTGATCCCCTACCTGCTCGGCGCGGGAACGGACAACAAGGCGCTCTCCAACCTGGGCATCACGGGTTACGGGTTCGCCCCGCTGCGCCTGCCGGCGGACCTGGACTTCACGGGCATGTTCCACGGAGTCGACGAGCGCGTTCCCGTAGAATCGCTTGTCTTCGGTCAGCGGGTTCTGACCGACCTGCTGCGTTCGTACTGAGCGTCGCGCCGACCTGAGCCTGTCTGACCAGAAAGTCCCTTCATGCACCTGCTCGAAGCGCTGTTCCTCGGCGTCGTCCAGGGACTCACCGAGTTCCTCCCGATCTCGTCCAGCGCCCACCTGCGCATCGTCGGCACGTTCACGGGCTCGGGCGAGGACCCGGGGGCAGCGTTCACGGCGATCACGCAGATCGGCACCGAAGCAGCCGTCGTGGTCTTCTTCTGGCGCGACATCGTCCGCATCATCGGACACTGGTTCCGTTCGCTGACCGGGAAGCTTCCTCGCAACGATCCCGATGCGAAGATGGGCTGGCTGATCATCATCGGCAGCATTCCGATCGTGGTCCTGGGGCTGCTCTTCCAGGACCAGATCGAGACCGTCCTGCGGTCGATGTGGATCGTCGCGATCATGCTGATCCTGTTCGGCATCCTGCTCGGTGTCGCCGACTACGTGGGAGCCAAGCGGCGCAGGCTCGACGACCTCACCTACCCGCACGGCATCCTGTTCGGCCTCGCGCAGGCGCTGGCCCTGGTGCCGGGGGTCTCCCGATCAGGCGGCACGATCACGATGGGCCTCTTCCTCGGTTACGAGCGCGCCGCGGCCGCCCGCTACGCGTTCCTGCTCGCGATCCCCGCCGTGTTCGGCAGCGGCTTCTTCCAGCTCTTCAAGAGCTGGGACGAACCGGACCAGTACTTCTCGCTCGGGGAGACGCTGGCGGCGACGGGCATCGCGTTCGTGGTGGCGCTCGGCGTGATCGCGTTCTTCATGAGCTGGATCTCCAAGCGCAGCTTCCTGCCGTTCGTGATCTACCGCATCCTGCTCGGCACGACGCTGCTGATCCTGCTCGGCACGGGCGTCATCGCGGCCTGAGCCGGCCGCGCGGTCAGCGCTTGTGGTCGCCCGGTCCGTCGCCGCGGCGACGGAGGTAGCGCTCGAAGGCCTGGGCGATGGCGTCGCCGGACGCTTCGGGGGAGTCCCAGGTGTCCCTGGTGCGCTCCAGCTGACGGATGTACTCGGTCATGTCCTCATCGTCGGCGGCTGCGGCATCGATCGACGCCTCCCAAGCGGCGGCCTCGGTGCGCAGGTGCGTACGCGGGACATCGATTCCGGTGAGCTCCTCGAGCCGGTCGAGCAGAGCCAACGTCGCTTTGGGCGACGGCGCCGCCGAAGCCACGTAATGTGGCACACTCGCCCAGAGCCCGGCCGTAGGGATGCCGGCGCGCTCGGCGAAGTGCTCGAGCACGCTGAGGATCCCCACCGGTCCCTCGTACAGCGAGCGCTCGAGGCCGTGCGCCTCGCGGATCTGCTCGTTCGGGCTGGAGGAGAAGATCGAGATGGGGCGGGTGTGCGGCACATCCGAGAGCATCGCCCCCAGCGTGAGGAAACCCGTGACGTCATCCCGCAGCGCCACGTCGATGAACTCGGTGGCGAAAGCCTGCCACGTCCGGGCGGGCTCCGAGCCGGTCAGAAGCCAGAACTCCGGACCGATCTGAGCTGCCGGTACCGGCCGCCACAGCGCGGCGCCGGGCCACTGCAGCTCGCGATGTCCCTGAGCGTCCATGCGCGTGGCCGGCCGCGTGTACTGGTAGTCGAAGTACAGCTCGGGATCGACCTCGTGCACGAGCTCGTAGTCGCCGGATTGACGGATCGCCTCGATGGCGCCGCTGGCGGCTTCTCCAGCATCGTTCCAGCCGTCGAATGCGGCGACGATGATGCGGGGTCCCAGTGCATCCATCCCTCAAGGCTAGTCCCCGCGGGTGGGGACGGCGCAGGCGCACGGGGAATGTCGGATCCTGCGCCGGATAGCATGGTGCAGTGAGTGAGACGCCGAGCGCAGTCCTGTGGGACATGGACGGGACCCTCGTCGACACCGAGCCGTACTGGATGACGGCCGAGACGGAGCTGGTCGAGTCCTTCGGCGGCACCTGGACGCATCAGGACGCGCTGCAGCTGGTCGGCAACGGTCTGGCCGACAGCGCAGCGATCCTGCGCGACGCGGGTGTCGACATGACGAACGACGCCATCATCGACCACCTCACCGATCGGGTGCGGGGCATGCTCGCAACGCACGGTGTGCCGTTCCGTCCCGGCGCGCGGGAACTGTTGCGAGACCTCCAGGATGCCGGGATCCCCACGGCGCTCGTGACGATGTCGTTGCGGCGGATGGCCGAGGGCGTCGCCGAGCTGATCGACTTCGACGCGTTCCGGCTGATCGTCGCCGGGGACGATGTCGAGAACCCGAAACCGCACCCCGAGCCGTATCTGCTGGGCGCAGCGCTGCTCGGCATCGAGATCGCGGATGCCGTCGTCATCGAGGATTCGCCCACCGGACTCCGTGCGGGTCTCGCAGCCGGTGCGGTGACGCTCGGCGTTCCGCATATCGTGGCGCTCGACGACGTCGGAGCGCACGATCTGTGGCCGACGCTGCACGGCCGCACCGCACAGGACATCATCGCGCTCCACCGGGCGCACCGCACCTCTCAGACGGAGATCCCTTCATGACCGACGCGCAGACCACCCGCCCCAGTGGGCCGTTCCGCGAGGGCGATCGCGTCCAGCTCACCGGCCCGAAGGGCCGGATGCACACCATCAGCCTGCGCGCCGATGGCGAACTTCACACTCACCACGGCGTGCTGCGTCACGCCGACCTGATCGGTCAGCCCGATGGCACGGTCATCGCGAACAGCTCGGGGCACGACTACCTGGCCCTGCGACCGCTGCTGCGCGATTTCGCGATGTCGATGCCGCGCGGCGCCGCGATCGTCTACCCGAAGGATGCCGCGCAGATCATCATGCAGGCCGACATCTTCCCCGGCGCTGTCGTGGTCGAGGCCGGCGTCGGCTCGGGAGCGCTCTCGCTGTCGCTGCTGCGGGCGATCGGTCCTGCAGGCCAGCTGGTGTCGTTCGAGCGGCGGGAGGACTTCGCCGAGGTCGCCTCCGCGAATGTGGAGACCTTCTTCGGCGGACGCCCTGACACCTGGCGCGTCGTCGTGGGGGATCTCGTGGAGTCGCTGCCCGACGAGCTGCCGGCCGGCGGGGTCGACCGGGTCGTGCTCGACATGCTCGCGCCGTGGGAATGCATCGATGTCGTCGCTGACGCGCTGACACCCGGCGGCGTCGTGCTCTGCTACGTCGCCACGGCCACTCAGCTGTCGCGGGTCGCCGAGTACATCCGCGGAACGGGTCTGTTCACCGACCCGGATGCATCCGAGACGATGGTGCGCGGCTGGCACGTCGAGGGACTCGCGGTGCGCCCGGATCACCGCATGGTCGCGCACACCGGCTTCCTGATCACCGCACGCCGTCTGGCGCCCGGTGCGATCGCCCCCGAGGTCAAGCGCCGCGCCTCCAAGAGCAGCTACGGCGATGAGGATGTCGAGCTGTGGACCCCCGGGGCCGTCGGTGACCGTGAGATCACCGACAAGAATCTGCGCAAGCGCGTGCGCGAAGCCGAGAAGGCCGCGGCCGCGGCGCGCGTCGCCGCCGAATCGCGCGTAACCGAGCGGACGACGGAATAGACTGGAGCGCGTGCGTAAAACGTCCGCTGCCCTTGCCAGCCTCAGTCTCGCCGTCATCGCTCTGACCGGGTGCACCACCGCCCCGACTTTCGACGGCGAGGCCTGCGATCGCGCCGCGTCGTCGAGCGGGATCGATGATGCGGTCACGGTGACCGGTGACTTCGGCGTCGCGCCCGATGTCGAGCTGTTCTCGCCGTTGCACGTGGAGAAGACCTCGTACACGGACCTGTCGACCGGCGAGGGCACGCCGCTGACATCACCGCAGCAGCTGA
The DNA here is from genome assembly GCF_042267585.1 of Microbacterium sp. NPDC056234. Classification (NCBI taxonomy): domain Bacteria; kingdom Bacillati; phylum Actinomycetota; class Actinomycetes; order Micrococcales; family Microbacteriaceae; genus Microbacterium; species Microbacterium sp. NPDC056234. The sequence continues at coordinate 601,660 of NZ_JBHJTE010000002.1, read as the reverse complement.
CCGTTCTGGACATCGCGCTCTACGACGGTTCCACGGGCGAGCAGGTCGTGCAGACCGAGTTCGACGGCGACATGGCCAGACTCTCGAACATCGCGTCGTGGACGCAGCAGATCCCCGGCATCGGCGAGGTCCTCGAGTGCGCCACTCCCGGGACGCGCATGGTCGCGGCGATCGCACCGGCCGACTTCGGCGAGGCTGCGCTCAGCGGCTTCCAACTCGATGAGGACACCACCGTCGTCGCCGTGATCGATGTGCTCGACACGCAGCTCGCCCGCGCGACAGGTCAGCAGCAGTTCAACAACGCCAACGATCTGCCCACCGTCGTGCGTGCGCCCGACGGCCGCCCTGGCATCATCGTCCCGGACGGCGCGGCCCCGACCGAGCAGGTCGAGCAGGTCCTGATCAAGGGCGATGGCGAGGCGATCGAGAAGGACACGATCGCGTGGGTCAATTTCACCGCCGTCGGCTGGGACTCGAAGACCGTCAGCAGCACCAGCTGGGACTCGAACCCCGTTTCGAACCTCGCCCAGACGGCCCCGACGGTCGCGGATGCGGTGGTCGGGGAGACCGTCGGATCCCAGCTGCTCGTCGTGGTCCCCGCCGCCGACGACGGCGAGGCGATGACCTACGTCGTGGACATTCTCGGCACAAGTCCCGCAGCGGCGCAGTGATGGCGGTCCAGATCCCCGCGGAGGAGCGCCTGACGAATCTCGTCGTGGCGCTCATGGCCACGGAGGTCGGACTCACCAAGCAGCAGATCCTCGACAACGTCTCCGGGTACCGCCAGCGCGCCGATGCCGGAACGCGCGCCGATGCGCTGGAGAAGATGTTCGAGCGGGACAAGGACGAGCTTCGTTCGCTCGGCATCCCCGTGGAGACCATCGGCGATGCGTCCGATCCCAACGATCTGCGTGAAGCCCGCTACCGCATTCCGCAGGCGGAGTACGACCTGCCTTCCGATATCGTCTTCACTCCGGCCGAGCTGGCAGTGCTCCAGCTGGCGGGAAGCGTGTGGAGTGCGGAATCCGTGTCCGGCGATGCGCAGGCCGGCGTGCGCAAGATCCGGGCGCTGGGAATCGACGGGGATGAACCGATCATCGGCTTCGCCCCGAGGATCACCACGCGGGATCCGGCCTTCGGGCCGCTGCAGGACGCGATCGAATCGGGCCGCGTCGTCCGCTTCGACTATCTGAAGCCAGGGGAGGAGACGGCGCGATCGCGCCGCGTCCGTCCGCTCGCGCTGGTCGATTACGAGGCGCGCTGGCACGTGTACGGCATCGATGCGGACGTCGAGGAGGAGCGCACCTTCCTGCTCAGCCGCATCGTGGGCGACGTACGCGCGACGAGTCAACGCTTCGACCCCGCGCTGCGCGACGGTGCGGGGGAACGCGCCATGGCGGGACTGGAAGAAGTCGCGCGACGCAACCGCGCTCTTCTGGAGGTGACTCCGGGAACAGAGGCCTCCCTGCGCCTCGGGCGCCGCGCCGTGCCCGCACCGCAGGGGATTCATGTGCACTACGTCGATCGGCACATCTTCGCCGATGAGCTCGCCTCGTACGGACCGGAGGTGCGTGTGGTGGAACCGGCAGAGCTTCGAGACGCCGTGATCGATCGCCTCCTGAAGATCATCGACGCCCACCAGGACGAGAAGGGTCAGTGATGGCCAAGCCCAAGCCACTGCTCGCCTCGGAACGGGTCCGCCTGTATCTGACGCTCGTGCCGTATCTTCTCGAGCGCGGCCAGGTGTCCCTCGCAGAGGCCGCCGAGGAGTTCCAGGTCACGCCGGACCAGTTGCGGGCGATGGTCGAGAAGCTCACCGTGATCGGTCTCCCCGGGGATTCGGGATACTGGCAGCAGCCGCATGAGCTGTTCGACATCGACTGGGATCTGCTCGACGAGCAGGACGTCATCGAGATCACCAACGACGTCGCCCTGCGCCGTGTGCCGCGCTTCACCGCGCGGGAGGCTGCCGCTCTGCTGGCCGGCCTGCAGATGGTCGCCGCCGTCCCGGAAGTGGCAGGCTCAGGGCTGGTGTCCGGGCTCATCGCGAAGCTGTCCCGCGGTGCCGCGGATGCGCCAGCCGCTGTCGTCGTCGCGACGGATGCCGTGGACGAGGTGCGCGAGGTCGTCTCGCGCGCGCTGCGCGAAGGCGTCGCGGTCTCGTTCAGCTATCAGGCGCCGGATGCCGAGCCGACGACGCGCACGGTCGACCCCGTGCAGGTCATGATCACGAACGGCCAGTGGTACCTGCAGGGGTGGTGTCATATGCGCGAGGCCATGCGCACCTTCCACCTCGATCGTGTGAGCGAACCACGTCTCACCGTTATCGCCATCACCCACCAGGGCGAGAGCGTCCCCGATCTGTTCACCGACGGTCTCGCCGACGGAAGCGTGTCTGTGCGCCTTTCCCCGCAGCTGCTGCCGTTGCTGAGCGGATTCGCGGCAGACGGTGAGCCGGAGGGCGGCCACGTCGCCGCACACGTGCGCCTCTCCGATCCCCGCGGCATCAAGCGCCTCGCGGGCAGGTTCGGCGGACGCATGGAGGTTCTCAGCCCTGCTGTGGCACGCACAGCGACTCGGGAATGGGCCGCAGCAGGACTTGCGCTCTATCATCAACCGGACGACCACATCGATGGTTAGACTGATACGACCCCCCGAACCGAGGAGAACCACATGGCCGGTTTGACCGGATGGCACCTGCTCATCGTCCTTGCTGTCATCCTGCTCCTTTTCGGCGCAGCGAAGCTTCCTGCACTCGCGAAGAGCGTCGGGCAGTCCGCGCGTGTCTTCAAGGGTGAGATGTCCGCGATGAAGGACGAGGACGCCTCCCGCAAGACCAACACGACTGCTGCAGAGCCGGAGACGCCGTCGTCTTCCACGACGACCGACAACGGAGCCGCGTCCGGCACTGACCGCACCACCTGACCCCGTGTCAGAAGGTGTGACGTCCCCGATCGAGGGGGACACTAATCGGCGTGAGCGCAGAATGTCCCTCGGGGCTCACCTCGTCGAACTTCGAAAGCGTCTGCTGATCTCGGCCGCGGCGCTGGTCGTCGCGATGATCATCGCGTTCTTCATCACGGACCCGATCATCGACTACATCACGCGGCCTTTCGAAGTCGTCGACAAGGCGAAGGGCGGTCAAGGACTCACGGGCCTGACCTTCTCGTCCGTGACGGCGCCGTTCGATCTCCGAATGCGCATCGCCTTCTCGATCGGCATCTTCTTCGCCGCCCCGGTCTGGTTGTGGCAGATCTGGGCGTTCCTCATGCCCGGCCTCACCCGCAAGGAGATCAAGTTCACGCTCGGCTTCGTGGCGGCAGCGGTGCCGCTTTTCTTCGCGGGCTGCTATGTCGCGACCTTCCTCGTCCCGCATGTGATCGAGCTGATGGCGACGTTCACACCCGAGGGTGGGAACAACCTCTATGAGGCGTCCAAGTTCTACGACTTCGTCTTCAAGCTGATGATCGTGGTCGGCGTCGCCTTCGTGCTCCCGGTCTTCCTCGTCGCCCTGAATCTCGCCGGGATCATGTCGGGCAAGGCGATTCTCAAGGGATGGCGCATTGCGATCCTCATCGCGACGCTGTTCGCCGCGCTCACCACGCCGGCTGCTGATGTGGTCAGCATGCTGATCCTCGGCGGCATCCTGATCGTGCTGTTCTTCGCGGCCGCGCTGCTGTCGATGCTGTTCGACCGGCGCAAGCGCAAGCGCGACGCCGCAGCCGGTCTGCTGCCGGACGCGGGCGTATGAGCTCGCCGGCCGACCGATACGCGGCTGCCCGCGCGGCGGCCGATTCTCCCGAGACCGCGGCGTTCGCCTCACGACAGGCATTCGATCTCGACCCCTTCCAGCTGGCCGGGTGTCATGCGCTCGAACGCGGACGCAGCGTCCTGGTCGCCGCTCCCACCGGTGCGGGAAAGACCATCGTCGGTGAATTCGCGATCCATCTGGCGATGCGCACGCCCAACCACAAGGCGTTCTACACGACGCCGATGAAGGCGCTGTCGAACCAGAAGTTCCGCGAACTGGTCGAGGTGTACGGCGCCGACCAGGTCGGTCTGCTCACGGGTGACACGAACATCAACGGCAACGCGCGGATCGTCGTCATGACGACCGAGGTGCTGCGCAACATGCTCTACGCGGACTCGTCGGCGCTGACCGACCTCCGCTACGTCGTGATGGATGAGGTGCACTACCTCGCCGATCGCTTCCGCGGCCCGGTGTGGGAAGAGGTCATCCTTCACCTGCCGGCGACCGTGCGCCTCGTGTCCCTCAGCGCCACGGTGTCGAACGCGGAGGAATTCGGCGATTGGCTCGACACCGTCCGCGGCGACACCGAAGTCATCGTCTCCGAGATCCGGCCGGTGCCGCTCGAACAGCACGTGCTGGTGCGCGACGACCTGCTGCCGCTGTTCGATGACCGCGCGGGAATCGCGACGGCACAGGTCAACCAGGAACTGCTGCGCATCCGCTCCTTCACCGGTTCTCGCTATGACAGCAATCGCCAGGCGCAGAGTTACGTCAGCAACCGACACGCCGGACGGCAGGCGCAACGCCCGCCCCGCGGCGGAAAGCGCCCTGTACGCGCTGCCAACGCCCGCCGCATCGAGCGCATGGATCGCCCTGATGTCGTCGGCCTGCTGGCGCGCTCGAACCTGCTTCCCGCGATCTTCTTCATCTTCAGCCGCGTCGGTTGCGATGCCGCTGTGCAGCAGGTGAGTCGGTCGGGCATCCGCCTCACGACCCCCGAGGACCGAGCCGAGATCCGAGCGATCGTCGAGGAGCGAACCCGTGCACTCCAGGACGAGGACCTCGGAGTTCTGGGCTTCTGGGAGTGGCGCGAGAACCTCGAGCGGGGGGTCGCGGCGCACCACGCAGGCCTGCTGCCCGCCTTCAAGGAGATCGTCGAGGAGCTCTTCCGGCTCAAGCTCGTCAAGGTCGTCTTCGCGACCGAGACTCTGGCGCTCGGCATCAACATGCCCGCGCGAACGGTCATGCTCGAGAAGATGGAGAAGTTCAACGGCGAGGCGAGGGTCGCGATCACGTCGGGGGAGTACACCCAGCTCACCGGCAGGGCAGGACGCCGCGGCATCGATGTCGAGGGCCACGCCGTCGTGCAGTGGACCGAAGGCATGGACCCGCAGGCCGTGGCAGCGTTGGCTTCACGGCGCACCTACCCGCTGAACTCGAGCTTCCGACCGACCTACAACATGGCGGTCAACCTCGTCGACAGATTCGGGCGTGCACGGGCGAGGGAGATCCTGGAGCGCTCGTTCGCCCAGTTCCAGGCCGACCGCGCGGTCGTCTCGCTGGCCCGCGAAGTGCGCGAGGCCGAGGCATCGCTGACCGGTTATCTGTCGGCGATGGAGTGCGAGCACGGCGACTTCGCCGACTACGCGGCGATCCGGCGCGAGCTCAGCGATCTGGAGAAGAAGAACCGCCAGGACGCGCACGGACCGAGGGCCGCGCGCGACAAGCGGGTGAAGAAGATCGAGAGCCTGCGCCGTCGGATGCAGCGCCACGGCTGTCATAAGTGCCCCGACCGCGAAAAGCATGCGCGGTGGGGTGAGCGCTACTACAAGCTCAAGCGCGACACCGATCGCAAGAGGCGTCAGATCGAGACCAGAACCGGCACTGTGGCGCGCATCTTCGACCGCGTGCTGGACGTGCTCGCTGCCCTGGAGTACGTCACGGGTGACGGGGACGAACTTGTCCTCACGGATGCCGGTCGCACCATGCGCCGCATATACGGCGAGCGTGATCTTCTCGTCGCCGAGAGCCTGCGTCAGGGCCTCTGGAAGGGCCTCGACGCGCCCTCGCTTGCCGCGATGGCCTGCTGCCTCGTGTACGAACCGCGTCGGGATGAGGCGAACGCGGGGGAGCGCGGGCTGCCTCGCGGGGCGTTCCGCGCCGCGTACGAGAAGACCACCGACCTGTGGGCGCAGCTCGATGACCTCGAACGCGACCACCATCTGCCGGGCTCAGAGCCGCTTGCCGCCGGGCTCGCCGGTGCGATGCACGCCTGGGCCAGGGGAGGCATGCTCGATCGTGTGCTGATCGACGCCGACATGGCTGCCGGTGACTTCGTCCGTTGGGCCAAGCAGACGATCGATCTGCTGGATCAGCTCTCGATCGTCGCGGAAGACGGCGACGTCGCACGCACCGCCAGACGAGCCCTCGAGGGCGTGCGCCGCGGCATCGTCGCCTACTCCGGGATCTGAGGCGTCAGGATGCCTGAGCACATCCCGCGCCCGCGTGCCCTCATGCCTCTGTGGCTCGCCGTGCTCGTGGCAGCAGCGAGCGGCTGGCTCATGGACCTGTCGTATCCCGATGTGGCGGCATGGATCCTCGCCTTCCCGGCGACCGGGCTGCTGCTTCTCGCGCTGATCGGTCGCCGCGCCGGTGGGGCGCTGCTCGTGGGGCTGGTCCATGGTCTCGTCTTCTACCTGCTGCTGGTCTCCTGGACAGCGCGCTACCTCGGTCCGATCCCGTGGTTCGCACTGGCGGGCCTGGAAGCTCTCATGACCGCGGTCGCGGTCATCCCGATCGCGCTGGCGTATCGCTGGCTGCCGCGGGCCTTCCCCGGTGCGCTCACGCGTCTGGTCGCGCTGCCGGCGGCCGTGGCGGCGCTGTGGGTCGGGCGCGAGCTCGTGGTCGGCGCGTTGCCGTACAGCGGCTTCCCCTGGGCGCGGCTCGGGATGACGCAGTCGGCGAGTCCGTTGGCGGCCGTGTCCTCCTGGGTGGGTGTGAGCGGCCTGAGCTTCCTGATGGTCTTCGTCGTGGCGGTGCTCATCGAATCGATCCGGATGCGACTGCGGCGCCGGCCGGTGCGGCTGCTGATCCCCGTAGCCGGGGTGGTCCTGCTCTTCGTCGTGCCGGCCTTCCCGACAGCCGCGACCGGCAGTCTCCGCATCGGCGCCGTCCAGGGCAACGGCCCTTCGGGCTACTTCGATGACCGGGCGCCGTATTCGATCATCGATGCACAGACCGACGCCACCAGACCGTTGTACGGCGAGGACGTCGACCTGCTCGTCTGGCCGGAGGGATCCGTCGACGGCGACCCCTTCCAGGACGCCAATCTCGCCCGCCGCCTGACACTGGTCACGAACCGTGCGGACGCGCCGCTGCTCGCCAACGCCGCGACCGAGCGCGACGGCGAGTACTTCAACACGTCGATGCTGTGGTTGCCGGACGGGACGGCGGAGCAGACGCACGACAAGCGGCATCCCGTCCCGTTCGGGGAGTACGTGCCCGACCGCGCGTTCTACAACGCGATCGTCCCCGATCTGATCGGGCTGATCCAGCGCGAGTACACCCCAGGGACGAACTCGCCGATCATGGATGTGGACGGCGCGCTCGTCGGGCTCGCGATCTGCTTCGACGTGATCTATGACGACGTGATCAGTGAGGGCGTGACCGGCGGCGCCGAAGTCCTGGTGCTGCAGACCAACAACGCCGACTTCCGCGGCACGGACGAGAATCTTCAGCAGCTCGCCTTCGCCCGCATGCGCGCGATCGAGACCGGCCGCTCCGTCGTGAACATCTCGACCGTCGGCACCAGCCAGATCATCCGCCCCGACGGGTCGGCCGTCGCGTTCCTGGACGCAGATGAGGCCGGGGCGATGCTCGAGGATGTCGAGCTGCGCTCCGGCCTCACGGCGGGGGTCGTCCTGGGCCCCTGGGTGCAGCAGGTGCTGCTCTGGGGCGGGCTCGCGGCGCTCCTGGTCGGGTGGTGGAGCGCACGCAGACGCGCTTAGGCGCCGATCTTCTCGCGGGTCGGGTCCTCACCTGCGCCACGTCGGGCGCGGAGGAAGGCGAGGCGCTCCTCCAGGAGCTCCTCGAGTTCGGCGCGCGTGCGACGCTCCAAGAGCATGTCCCAGTGGGTGCGGGCGGCCTTCTCGTCGCTCTCGTCGAGCGTGACGGACTTGCCGTCGACCTGCAGGACAGCGTCGGCGCCGCACGTGCGGCACTCCCACTTCTGCGGGGGCTCGGCGTCGGCCGCGAACATCAGGGTCGTGACGTGTCCGCACGCGTCACAGGTGTAGGTGGTCTCGCGGCGTTCCATGAAAACGACGCCCTCTTCGCTCTGTAGGCTCTGGGCGCCGAGTCGGATGCCGCGCAGGCTGCGATCTGCCATTGTGTGGTCCTCTCGTCGCTCTCAGGTATAACGCTCAGACCTGTGCGCTTCATCCACGGCGTTGATTCCTCGGCGCGATTCACAGTGGAATCCCAGCGGGACATGCTTCAGGGCTGCGAGAGCGCCTTGAGGGCGACGTCGGCGCGATCGGTGACGACGCCGTCGGCGCCCGCCGCGACGAGGCGTCGCATGTCATCCGGATCGTTCACCGTCCACACATGCACCTCGACACCCGCTCGCTGTGCGGCGCGGACGAGGGAGGGCGTGAATACCCTGATCGGTCCCTGTCGCTCGGGGATCTGCACGGCATCCACGTCCTGCAGAGCACGTGCGGGGGACAGGCGCAGCGCCGACAGCATCCTCAGCGCGATGATCGTGCGACGGCCTGCGGAAGTCGCCGGTCGTATCGCCGCGCCGGCGGCCAGTGCCGCGTCGACCGCCTGTCGACGTCTGGTGTCGGAGAAGCTCGTGATCAGCACGCGGTGCGCGTGCGGAGCGACCAGCGGGCCGATCGGCGCGGCGGCGTCATCCACCTTCACATCGATGTTGAAGCGGATCTCCGGGAATCCGGTGAGCGCCTCGGAGACGGTGAGCAGGCCTCCGTGCGGGGCGAGCATCTCGGCGAGCTCGAATGTGCGGACCGCGACGACCGGACGGGGATCGCCGAAGAGGCGTTGGAGTGTCTCGTCGTGGAACAGCACCACGTCGCCGTCCGCCGTGACCCGGCAGTCGGTCTCGATGTACTCGGCACCCGCCGCGTGGGCGGCCGCGAACGCGGCTGCGGTGTTCTCCCACACCGTCGAGTCCTCGCCCGTCGCGGACAGACCGCGATGGGCGAGGACTCGAGGATGCAGGGACCCGGTGAAGTACGGGTGCGTCACGCGCCGGGCGTACCGGCAGGCGGCGGCCCCTGGCGGGGCGTGAAGGCGCTGCCGATTCCCTTGAGGGCTTCGGTGAGCTCGCTGGGGATGATCCACAGCTTGCTGGACGGGCTCTCACTGATCTTCGGAAGCATCTGGAGGTACTGGTACGCGAGCAGCTTGTCGTCCGGTCGGCCCTGGTGGATGGCGTCGAAGACGTTCTGGATCGCCTCTGCTTCACCCTGGGCGCGCAGCACGGCTGCCTGCTTGTCTCCCTCGGCCTGAAGGATCGCAGCCTGTCGCTGACCCTCGGCTTCGAGGATCTGGGACTGCTTCGATCCCTCGGCGGTGAGGATCGCGGCGCGTCGGTCTCGCTCGGCGCGCATCTGCTTCTCCATGGAGTCCTGGATCGAGATGGGCGGGTCGATCGCTTTCAGTTCGACACGCCCGACACGAATGCCCCACTTGCCGGTGGCCTCGTCGAGCACGACGCGCAGCTGGCCATTGATGTTGTCACGACTGGTGAGCGCCTCTTCGAGGTTGAGGCCACCGACCACGTTTCGCAGCGTCGTCGTCGTCAGCTGCTCGACGGCGCCGAGGTAGTTGGCGATCTCATAGGTCGCGGCGCGGGCGTCGGTGACCTGGAAGTACACGACGGTGTCGATCGAGACGACGAGGTTGTCCTCGGTGATGACCGGCTGCGGTGGGAACGAGACGACCTGCTCGCGCATGTCGATGAGCGGACGCAGCCGGTCGATGAACGGCACGAGGATGTTCAGCCCGGGAGCGAGGGTCTTGTGATAGCGCCCCAACCGCTCGACGACGCCGGCCGTGGCCTGCGGAATGATGCGGATCGCACGTGCGACCGTCACCACCACGAAGATGATGACGGCGATCGCGAGGATCCATCCGATCGCGGCCGGAATGAACGAGTCGTCCACTGGGTCTCCTATTCACCTGCGGGGCGTACGACGGCGACGGCGCCGTTGATGGAACTGACGGCGACCGTGGCGCCCTGTGGGATCGGCGTCGCGGTCGCACTGCGTGCGGTCCAGGTGTCGCCGTTCGCGAGCTTCGCCTGTCCCGTGAGCTGAGTGATGTCGGTGAGCGCGAATCCTCGCAGGTCGATCAGCGCTTCGACATTGGATCTGGCCGGATCCTCGCCGCGTCGGAGTCGTTTGAGCAACGGGGGCCGCAGGAAGAGGATGAAGAGGGCTGCCGCGAGGGCCGCGGCGAGCACCTGCACCCAGACCGGGGCCCCGACGAGATCGGTGATGAGACCCACGGCGCTTCCCAGCGCGAGCATTAGGAACGTGAAGTCCAGCGAGAGCATCTCGATCACGAGGAACGTCGCGATGAGGACGAGCCAGCCGATCCAGGCCCACTGATCCACGAGTTCGACGAACGCGTTGAAACCGTCCATGCACCCTCCTTTGCGGTCAACCTATCACGCGGTCGCGACGCGGAAGGAGAGGGGCCGATTGGTAGGCTGGACCGACCGCGCGAACGCGGTCATCCCGCATCTCAAGGAGTCATCGTGTCCGACGTTCTGCCCGCAGAATCCCTCACCGGCAAGGTCGCGCTCGTGACCGGCTCGTCGCGCGGCATCGGCGCCGACACGGTCCGCTACTTCGCGGAGGCCGGCGCGGACGTCGTGATCAACTTCCGCAACAAGGCTCCGCGCGCGGAGAAGCTGGCCGCCGAGCTGCGCGAGCTCGGGCGACGGGCACTGGTGGTCGGTGCGGACCTCACGGATCCGGCATCCGTCGCGGAGATGTTCGAGCAGGTTCGGGCGGAGTTCGGTCGCCTCGACATCCTCGTGCTCAACGCCTCCGGCGGCATGGAATCCGGCATGGCCGAGGACTACGCGCTGCTGCTGAACCGCGACGCGCAGCTCAGCGTCCTGAACACCGCGCTGCCGCTTCTGGGCGAGGGGTCGCGCGTCGTCTTCGTGACGAGCCACCAGGCGCACTTCATCCGAACCACGCCGACCATGCCGGAGTACGAGCCGGTCGCGCTGTCCAAGCGTGCCGGCGAGGACGCGCTGCGCGAGCTGATCCCGTCGCTCTCGGAGAAGGGGATCGGATTCACGATCGTCTCTGGCGACATGATCGAGGGCACCATCACGGCGACCCTGCTCGAGCGCGCCAACCCCGGCGCCATCTCGGCACGTCGCGAGGATGCCGGAAAGCTCTACAACGTCTCGGAGTTCGCGGCTGAGGTGGCGAAGGCCGCCCTCGACGAGGTGCCGGCGGACAACACCCGGCTCGTCGGGGACACCTCGTCGTTCATCGCTGACTAGTCAACTGAAGAATGGCCCCGCCTGCGGACGCAGGCGGGGCCATTCTCTTCGTCAGAGTCGGCTCAGGCGAGCTCGGCCCTGATGTCGTTCGTGATCTCCTTCTGGTCCTTGCCGAGGGTGATGGCGCGGACGATCTGGACGATGCCGATGACGACGAGGGCGATCCCGAGGATCCACCACAGCACGAGCACGGTGTACAGCGGCGCGAACAGCACGATGACACCGGCGATGATGCTGATGATCGCGAACGTGATCGTCCAGCCCTTGGACGCGGCCTGCTTGATGAGCGTGAGCGAGACGATGCCGTCGACGATCCAGCCGACGCCGATGAAGATCCCGACGATGATCGCGAGGGTCGCGGTCGTGGCCGCGAGGTTTGCGAACGCGATCACGCTGACGACGATGTAGAGAAGGCCGAGTGCGATGTGACCGACCCGGGCCCATCCGCCGCCCTTGCCGGAGAAGATGCCGATCGCGATGTTCACGAGACCGGCGATCAGGAAGAACAGGGCGAGGATCCAGGTCAGGACGCCGGCGGACTTGCCCGGCCAGACCAGCAGCAGAATGCCGACGATGAGAGCGAGCACGCCCGAGACCGCGAGCGCGACACGCAGAGAGGTGAATACGGATTTGGCTTCGGAGAGTGCATCCGACATGAGAGTGCCTTTCTGGGAAGAGCCTGTGAAGGTCGTTCCCCAGGGTAGCGCGCCGTATCCCCGGCGGTGCGAGGCGCACGCGCGCGGTGTCATTCTTCTTCACGACCTGGAATGATCGGTGCAGTGAGCGATGCCGCGGCCAGAACCCTTCAGGAGCTCAGCCTGATGCGCCGAGTGCGAGACCGGATCGATCGCGAGTATGCGCAGCCTCTCGATGTCGAGGCGCTCGCGCGCGGCATCCACATGTCGGCCGGCCATCTGAGTCGGCAGTTCAGGCAGGCATACGGGGAGTCTCCCTACGCGTACCTCATGACGCGCCGCATCGAGCGCGCCATGGCGCTGCTGCGGCGAGGCGATCTCAGCGTGACGGAGGTGTGCTTCGAAGTGGGGTTCTCGTCGCTCGGTACGTTCAGCACGCGGTTCTCGGAACTGGTCGGCGTGCCGCCGAGTGCGTACCGCGAGAATCCGGGTCTCGGACCGGGCATCCCGTCGTGGGTGGAGAAACAGGCGACGAGACCGATCAGGAATCGAGAAGCGAAGGCGCCGTCGCGTCCGTAGCGTCGAAGCCATGAACATCACCATCAACGCAAGTTTCCTTCCGCACACCGACGCCGAGGCGTCGCTGTCGTTCTACCGCGACATACTCGGCTTCGAGGTCCGCAAGGACGTCGGCTACCAGGAGATGAGGTGGATCACGGTGGGACCGGCCGGGCAGCCGGATACGGCGATCGTGCTGACACCGCCCGCGGTCGACCCGGGGATCAACGACGCCGAGCGCGCCACGATCCTCGAACTCATGGCGAAGGGCAGCTTCGGCGGTATCGTTCTGGCGACGGAAGATGTCGACGAGGCGTTCGCAGCGATCGAGGCGAAGGGCGCCGACGTCGTGCAGGAGCCGATCGACCAGCCGTACGGCATCCGTGACTGCGCCTTCCGCGATCCTGCGGGCAACATGGTGCGTCTGCAGCAAGCCTGAACCACGAGAGGACGACGATGGCCAGCATCGCCGATTCGCACGACAGCATCCGGGTCGCCGGTGCTCGTGAGAACAATCTGAAGGACGTCAGCGTCGTCCTCCCCAAGCGCAGGTTGACCGTGTTCACCGGTGTGTCCGGCTCGGGCAAGAGCTCGCTCGTCTTCGACACGATCGCCGCCGAATCCCGCCGCATGATCGACGAGACGTACAGCGCGTTCGTGCAGGGCTTCATGCCCTCGGTGCCGCGACCGGATGTCGACGTCCTGGAGGGACTGACGACCGCGATCATCGTGGATCAGGAGCGACTCGGCGCGAACCCGCGCTCGACCGTCGGAACGGTGACGGACGCGAATGCGATGCTCCGGATCCTGTTCTCGAAGCTCGGCGAGCCGTACATCGGCGGGCCGACGGCGTTCTCCTTCAACATCCCGACCCAGAAGGCCAGCGGCGTCATGACCGGGCCCAGCGGCGAGAAGAAGATCGTGAAGGATGCGATCTACCTCGGCGGCATGTGCCCGCGGTGCGAGGGCAGGGGAGCGGTGTCGGATCTGGATCTCGCTCAGATCGTCGACGAGTCCAAGTCGCTGGACGAGGGCGCGATCATGGTTCCGGGCTACACGGCCGACGGGTGGATGGTGAAAGGCTTCTCGCAGTCAGGGTTCTATCCGGCAGACAAGCCGATTGCGGATTTCACGGAGAAGCAGCGTCACCTCTTCCTCTACGGCGAGGTGACGAAGGTCAAGATCAGCGGCATCAACATGACCTACGAAGGCCTGATCCCGAAGATCACCAAGGCCATGCTGTCGAAAGATCTCGACGCGCTGCAGCCGCACATCCGTGCGTTCGTCCAGCGCGTCGCGACGTTCAAGACGTGTCCGGAGTGCGACGGGACCCGCTTGACGGAGGGCGCCCGTTCCTCCAAGATCGCCGGAAAGAGCATCGCGGACGCATGCCGGATGCAGGTCACGGACCTGGCCGAGTGGGTGGCGGACCTCGATCTGCCGGGCGCCGGTCCGTTGCTGGACGCGCTGCGCGCGAACCTGAATGCCTTCGTCACCCTGGGGCTGGGCTATCTCAGTCTGGAACGCCCGAGCGGGACGCTGAGCGGGGGAGAGGCGCAGCGGATCAAGATGCTGCGGCATCTCGGCTCGTCGCTCACGGACATCACCTACGTGTTCGACGAGCCGACGATCGGCCTGCACCCGCATGACATCCAGCGCATGAACTCGCTGCTGTACCAGTTGCGCGACAAGGGCAACACCGTGCTCGTCGTGGAGCACAAGCCCGAGACGATCACCATTGCCGACCATGTGGTCGACCTCGGTCCAGGCGCGGGCGCCGCCGGTGGTGAGATCTGCTTCGAGGGGACGGTCGAAGGTCTTCGTGCGAGTGACACGATCACGGGTCGCCACCTCGACGACCGCGCAACCCTGAAGGATGCCGTGCGCGAACGCACCGGCGTCATCGAGGTCCGTGGTGCGAACGAGAACAACCTGCAGGACGTCGACGTCGACATCCCCACCGGAGTGCTCACCGTCGTCACCGGCGTCGCCGGTTCGGGCAAGAGTTCGCTGATCCATGGATCGGTCACCCCGCGCGAAGGCGTCGTGTCCATCGATCAGAGCGCGATCAAGGGGTCCCGACGCAGCAACCCGGCGACGTACACCGGACTGCTCGAGCCGATCCGCAAAGCGTTTGCGAAGGCCAACGGTGTCAAGCCGGCGCTGTTCAGCGCGAACTCCGAAGGCGCCTGCCCGTCCTGCAAGGGATCCGGCGTGATCATCACGGAGCTCGGTTTCATGGACACGATCGAGACCCCGTGCGAGGACTGCGGCGGCAAGCGCTTCCAGGCGGCGGTGCTCGAGTACAAGCTCGGTGGCAAGGACATCACCGAGGTGCTGGATCTTCCGGTCGCCGAGGCGCGGGTGTTCTTCTCCGAGGGCGAGTCGAAGATTCCGGCGGCCATGGCGATTCTGGGGCGGCTTCAGGACGTGGGCCTCGGCTACCTTTCACTCGGTCAGCCGCTGTCGACGCTCTCGGGCGGTGAGCGGCAGCGCGTCAAGCTCGCGATCCAGATGGGGGAGAAGGGCGACGTCTACGTTCTCGACGAGCCGACGACCGGTCTGCACCTGGCGGATGTCGATACGATCCTCGGACTGCTCGACAGACTGGTGGATGCCGGGAAGACCGTGATCGTCATCGAACACCACCAGGCGGTCATGGCGCATGCGGATTGGATCATCGATATCGGGCCCGGGGCCGGTCATGACGGTGGCCGAGTCGTGTTCGAGGGGACACCCGCAGAGCTGGTCGCCGGCAAGTCGACCGTCACGGGGGAGCACCTGGCCGAGTACGTCGGGGCGTGAGGAAGTGCGTTGATCTTCAGATCAACGCCGCACGATCTCTGTGAGCTCCGACAGCGCGCGGATTCGGTAGGTCGCGTCCGAGAAGTCCTGCGCCTGCGTGAACTCGTTGTGTACGACCGCGCAGTCGATACCGGCTGCCACGGCGGAGCGGAGCCCGCGAGCGGAGTCTTCGACGACGAGCGTCTCGGCTCTGTCGGCCCCGAAGCGCTCGAGCGCAGTCACGTACGGCTCGGGATGGGGTTTCGGCCGCACATAGTCGTCGCGGGCCAGCACGAAATCCATGAAGCGAAGGATGCCGCGGTCCGCGTGGATCAGCTCGAAATCGGATCTCTTCGAGGTCGTCACGATCGCCATCCGGGCGTGCTTCGACAGCTCGTCGAGCACATCGAGGACGCCATCGATCTCGATCGGTTCGGTCCGGAGGGAATCCTGGTAGTACACGTTACGCACGATCTTCAGGCGATCGATCGTCACGTCATCGACGCCCGCGAGCGCGGCCTGATGCCAGGTGCCCAGCCCGTGCGCCATGTCCTTCAGGTACTGCTCGAGATCGAGTGCCACGCCGACCTCGGCCAGCGCGCGTTCGCCGGCCTCGTAGTACCAGTATTCGGTGTCGACCAGTACGCCGTCGTTGTCGAAAAGGATGAACTTCTTCATCGGCTGAGCCTTCAGTCGCGTCGCGCGACGAGCGTGTACGTGCACGGAATCAGGTTTCGCTCGGCTTCCGGCCAGGCGAAACCACCGTCGACTTCGACCATGCGCGGGCTGAAACGCCAGGGGAGGGTCTTGCCCTCATCGAAATGCACCAGGCGGAGTCCAGCGCGCAGGAGCGAACCGATGACCTCCGACAGCGGGTGCGGCCACTCGTAGGTGCGTGCATGGGCGACCGTGCCGCTGCCGGCGTACGTGGAGTCGTCGTCCCATTGCTGAGCGCGGCCGTCGCCGAAGTACCCGTATCGAGTCGTGAGCGATGGAGCGTTCTCGTCGAGTGCGTACAGCGCCGGATGCCCATCGCGGATGAAGAAGGTCCCGCCCGGCTTCAGCAGTGCATGGACCTGCTCCGCCCAGCGGTCGAGGTCGTTCAGCCAAGTGATCGTGCCGATGCTCGTGTAGACGACGTCGAATTCACCCTCGACGGCAGCCCGAGCATCCAGGACATCGGACTCGACCCATGTCGCCGATGCTCCGACGCGATCGGCCAGCCGAGCCGCCGTGCGCAGGGCTGCGGGTGAGAAGTCGATGCCTGTGACCGAGGCGCCCCCACGTGCCAGGGAAATGGTGTCGGTGCCGATGTGGCACTGCAGGTGGCAGACGTCGAGACCGGTGATCGATCCGTTCGCGACGAACCGCGACAGGACGGGAAGATCTTCGCGCACGACGTCGCTGAGATGGTCTGGATCGTCGAAGGCATCGAGTCCGTATGCCTGCTCGTGCAGGGCCGCGCGATCGTCCCAATTCTCGCGATTCGCCTCCCGCGCTGACGCCCAGTCGATCTCGACCACGCCGCTGATCATCGCGAGGGACCGCGCAGGCACGGTGACGGGAAAGAGTTCGGTGCGGGCGACGACGCGGTCGCGTTCATCCGCGAGCTCGAGGCGTCTCGGGTCAGTGAGGAATCCGTCCAGCGCAGCCTGATCGGGAAACGAGTAGAGCTGCACCTCGTGCGGATGCTCGGCGCTGCCGGCGCCGAACGCGCGTTGCACGATCTTCGCGCCGTGATCAGAGAGCAGCCCGATCACAGCATCCTCGTAGGCGTTCAGCGCTGAGGTGAGACCCGGACGCGCCCAGAGCAGGCAGCACAGGGTCACTGGAGTGGAACTCGCCATCCTCCGATCATGCCAGGCGTCCCGGGAAGCAGCTCTCCCGGACTCATGAGTGATATCCGATAATGCACATTATGTCAGTACGAGAATCGAGGGCGGTGCCCCACCCGTGACGCGGCGGAGATCGAGCGCGTGTTTCTGACGCGCGGTCATAGCGTTCGGACTGTCAACAGCGAGCGTCCGTGTTCACTCGCTTTGTTCACGACCCCGGTCTCCGTAAATCCCAGCTTCTCGAGGGCTCGCCGGGACGCGACGTTCCAATCCCAGACGCTTGCCCAGATGCGGCGATAGCCTGCCGATCGCGCCCACGAGAGCACTGCTCGCCCTGCCTCGGTAGCATATCCGCGGTTGTGCACGGCGCGCAGCAGTTCGAATGCCAGTTCGGGTTCGTCCGGGTCGCCGTTGCCGTCGAACACGACGCCGCAGTAGCCGATGACGTCGCCGAAGCCCCGGCGCACCACCGTGAGCAGCCCGGGCTTCGTGTCTGCGCTCTTCGCCCGAAGATTCGCGGCGATCTCCTCGGTCGTCGGATGTCCGGCCTCGTCGATCCTTCGGTGCGGCGGAACCCGTTCGTCGCGCTCGGTCCAGAGCTGCCGGAAGACGCGTGCGTCCTCTTCCAGCGATCGGCGCAGGACAAGTCTGTCCGTGTCGAGGGCATTCAGTGCGGCATCCGCTGGCATGGGGCGATTCTCTCAGCTCATGCGCCGTAGCGCGCCAGGAACAGATCGACGGCGCCGGTGATGCTCGGCATCGTGCGCGCTTCTCCCCCGAGCATGTGCGCGTTCAGCGGCGAACCGATCACAAGCCAGGTGAACTGCTCGGCTGCCTCTTCCGGATCTTCGATGTACAGGCGTCCCGCTGTCGCCATCTCGCCCAGGGTGCTCGCGAGGTTGTGGATGTTTCGCTGCCAGCTCTGCTCGAGGTAGGTGGCAGCCACCTCCGGGTGCGCGTCGGCTTCGGCTGTGACCAGTTTGCGCATCGCCATCACGGGCAGACTCAGGATGCCGGTGCGCATCGTCTTCGCGAGCGCGATGAGCCCGGACTTCGGATCCTCACTCCCCCGCAGCGCATCCAGCGCCGGCCGCATGGCGTCACGTCCCGCCGCTGCCCAGTGCTCGACGACGGCTGAATACAGGGCGCTTTTGGATGGATGCTCACGATAGAGCGATGCTTTCGAGATGCGTGCGCGCTTCGCGATCTCCTCCATCGATGTTCCTGCGTATCCGGACTCGAGAAACGCGTCGCGTGCCACCGCGAGGAGGTTCTCGCCGGTCAGGCCGGCCGGGCGGCCGCGAGTTCGCAGGTCGGATGTCATGAATCCCACTTTAGTACTTGACGGTTTTAAATCTCCAGCCTACATTGAGTACCAGTAAGTACTAAAGGAGCAGTAGTCGGATGATCATTCTCGGAGTCGCCTTCGCCACGCTGGTCTCGTTCCTCGCATCAGCCCTTCTTTACGCGCTCCCGCGGGTGGGAAGGCTGGTCGCGCAGAACAGCACCCCACGACCAGGACTTCCCTTCGCGGTGCAGATCGGCTCGGTCGTCCTGCGCGGTCTGATCGCTTCCTGTCTTGTCGCCGGGTTGATGCTGGCGACTGGGTGGCAGGGCGCGGGAGCAGGCGCCGCGCTCGGGCTGAGCCTGTCCGTGCTGCCGTTGATCCTGCTCATGGGTGGCGTCGTGCACGAGAACACCGCACTCCCGGTGGCTGTCGTGCATCTGGCCGACTGGGTCATCAAACTCGTCGTGATCGGCACCATCGTCGGCATCTTCGTCTAGAGAACGACAACTGGAGGACTGAAATGGGCATTCCCACTCCCCTCGACATCACCTTCACCGCGACACTCGGGAAGGTGCGCGAAGGCGACACCTGGACCTGCGTTCAACTCGGCGATTCCGCAACGGTCTTCGGCACTCGCGGTCTTGTGAAGGTCGCCGGCACCGTGGACGGCGAACCTTTTCGCGGCGCTTTCATGGCTCTCGGCGACGGCACCCACAAGCTGCCGATCTCGGCGTCCATTCGGAAGAAGATCGGACGCACCGACGGCGACGAGGTCACCGTCCATCTCACCGAGCGTCTGAACTGATCTCCTCGTCCGCGCGGTGGCGATCTCGTCGAGTCGCCTGATCCGTCGTCATGCGTGGTCGTGCGCTCGTTCCGATTCGATCACGGCAGACAGCCCGTCGAGCACGCGCTCGAGGCCGAACGTCCAGGCGTGATCGGGGCTGTACGCCATCTGCATCGACGCACCGGCCGCGGCGCCCACCCGTGTCGCCATCGGAAAGTCTCCGCCGACATAGTGTTCGAGGCGAGCGCCGAGCGTCGCCCAATCCTCCCCCAGATCCTCTGGTGGCGCCGTGCTGGCACGCGCGGCGGCCCTGACGAAATCCAGCACGAAGGTCAGAGCGGCGTCGCGCGTGACGTCGTCGAGCGCGACACCATCGAACGCATGCAGTTCATGGTCGTATCGGCCTATCGTTCCTGGTCCCAGGTTGAGCCGTGGATCGACCACGTCGAGGAGCCAGGAGTGCGAGGTGTACTGCGCGAGCTCGGCTTCGGCGACGGCCCTGACACGTGCCCGCCATCCTGCGGGCGAGAACTCGGGCCTCGGCATCCGCTGGTGCACGGCATCCGCCATCAGCACGAGCAGGTCGTCGCGACTGTTCACATGCGTGTAGACCGACATCGCGGAGATGCCGAGGCGCTCCCCCAGACGACGCACGGTGAGCGCCGCCAGCCCATCGACGTCGGCGATCGCGATGCCGGCGTCGACCACCTGTGTGACGGAGAGACGCGACCGCGGCCCGCGGGCGCCGGTGCGGGGCGCGTCGGCATGGTCGCGCCAGAGCAGGTCGATCAGGTCCTGGGGCATCGCCTTCTCGATTTCGATTGCGGTCGCGGGAATATCTCTGTAGCTTATAACGCTGTACGTCGTACAACGTATCGATTGAGAGGCTCAAGATGCAGACCACCGCCACCGCACTGTCCCTGAACGTCCCGGACGAGCGCGCCTCCGCGGCGTTCGCCATCGCACACTTCGGCTTCACCGAGGCCATGTCCGCTGAAGGGTTCATCTCGCTGGAGCATCCGACGGCGGGCATGAACGTGATCTTCCTCCGCACGGGGCTGGTCACGTTCACACCGGAGCGCATCGCCGGATCTGCGGGGCAGGGTCTGCTGATCGCCTTCGTCGTCGACGACATCGACGCCGAATTCGCGCGCATCTCCGCTGCCGGCGCCGAGGTGATCACCCCGCCGGAGACAGAGCCGTGGGGCGAACGCTACTGTCAGTTCGCCGACCCGAACGGGCTGGTGTGGCAGCTCGTGACCTGGGTGGACACGCCAGACGCATGAGCCCACAGGATCCTGATCAGCACGGCCTAGGCTGAGGGCCGTGCTGATCTGGATCAACGGGGCCTTCGGCTCCGGGAAGACCCACACCGCGTTCGAGCTCCGACGTCGAATTCCCGACGCGCACGTCGCGGACCCGGAGGTGCTCGGCTTCGCGCTCCACCGGATGCTCCCCCGCGCCGCACATGGCGACTTCCAAGATCTGCCGCAATGGCGGGCATCGGTCGTCGACACTCTGCAGCACGCGGAGGCTGCCCATCCCGGACCTGTGCTCGTGCCCATGACCCTTGTGCGCGACGACTACTTCGACGAGGTCGTCGGCGGGCTGCGCGCACGCGGAGTCGATGTGCGTCACTACGCCCTGACCGCGAGTCCCGCGACGCTCCGGAAACGACTGAACACCCGCGTCCCCTTCGTGCCGGCGGGGCTGCATCGGGAGAGCTGGGCGATCGAACAGATTCCCCGGTGCGTCACCGCGCTCGCACAGGACCGCTATGCGACGCATGTCGCGACCGATGAACAGACGACGGACGAAGTCGTGGAGTGGATCGCTCAGGATGCCGGACTGACGCTGGTAGCGCCGCGGCTCGCACCGTGGCGCTACCAATTGAGGCGTCTGAGCGTCGGCATCCAGCACATCCGCTGACGGCCGCGGGACCAGGGCGGCGTGGTCGTTCAGGCGCCCCACACGCCGAGTTCGTTGCCCGCCGGATCCGTGAAGTGCAACCGACGGCCGCCGGGGAACGGATATGCGGGCACCGTCACGACGCCACCGGCGCGCGTGATGGCGTCCGCCGTCGCGTCGAGCGCGTCGGAGTACAGGAGCACGAGCGGCCCGCCGGAAGATCGTGGCGTGGAGGCGAGCAGCAGCCCACCCACCTCCGAACCGTCACCCAGACGAGACGCGATGCCGGCATACTCGGGCCCGTAGTCGACGAATCTCCAGCCGAAGGCCGCCGCGTAGAAATCCTTCGCGGCGTCCAGATCGGTGACGGTCAATTCGACGTAGTCGATGGAATGGTGCACTGGTGTCGTGGTCATGGCCCGACGGTAGCGCCGACAGCGGACATCGGGACGCGACGCTAGCGTGGAGCACATGGCGGCTGACGCGGGTGATGTGGATATCCGGACTGCGCGCGACGATGAGCTCGAGCGGGTGGTCCGGCTCCGCTGGCTGTGGACGGTGAACGACCGCGGCGAGCATCCGAGCATGTCAGAGACGCAGTACGTGTCGGCAGCGGTCGACTGGGCGCGTGAGCACGCGGCTTCTCATGTCCCGTTCGTCGCTGTGGCGGATGCGGAGATCGTCGGGATGGCGTGGCTCGCACTCGCGCCGCGTGTTCCGACGACGCACAGCATCGATCGCCTCTCGGGCGATCTGCAATCCTGTTACGTGCTTCCATCGCATCGAGATCGTGGGATCGGAGGGCGCCTGGTGGAAGCGGTGATCGCCGCCGCGCGTGATCGAGGAGCCGAGCACGTGACCGTGCACACCTCGCCGGATTCCATCGCGATGTATGCGCGCAACGGCTTCGAACTCCATCCGCGGTTGCTCTTCGCCGACACCACCGGCAGCGCATGACCGGCGTCCTGATCACCAAGTGGGACGGCGACGAAGCGGAGCTCACACGCGCCGCCGAGCTGTATGCGCGCGTCTTCGCTGAGCAGCCGTACCGCGAGGAGGTCGAGGCCAGCCGCACATCGTTCATGGAGCGCATCCGACGCTACGGGGCGAGCAAGCCGCACCTGCGCCTGGTGCTCGCAAAGGACGGTGCGGATGTCGTCGGACTGGCCCTGGGAACAGGCATCGCCGCCGGTGACTGGTGGCGCGACCGAATCGCGCCGCTTCTCGAGCACGATGCGCGCGCCAGGTGGTTCGGCGACGGCTGCTTTTCCGTGATGGAACTCGCGGTCGCCCTGGCGCACCGCCGCTCCGGCATCGCCGCGAACCTCATGGACGCGTTGTTAAAGGACCTGCCGTACGCGACCGCCGTCCTCAGCCGATACGCGGAGGCGGAGGATGCCGGGCGGTTCTATGCCTCGCTCGGCTGGCGCGAGATCGCCACCGGCATCCGCATCGGCGACTCGCCGGCGCTGTGCGTGCTCGCGCGAGACCTGCGGTGAGCGAGGAGTAGCGTAGAGAGGTGCCCTCGACCTCCGTCTCCCCCGCCGCGCCGGGGTGGCGGGCCTGGCTGATCTGGTCGGTGGGCGTCGCCGCCTACACCCTCGCGATCACGAACCGCACCTCACTCGGGGCCGTGGGCGTCGATGCCGCGGAGCGCTTCCAGGCGGATGCGTCGACGCTTTCGCTGTTCGCGGTCGTGCAGCTCGCGGTGTACGGAGGCATGCAGATCCCGATCGGCGTTCTGCTGGACAAATACGGTTCTCGTCCGATCATCACGATCGGGATGCTGCTGATGGCGGCGGGGCAGCTGGTCATGGCGATCTCGCCGAGCATCGGCATCGCCCTGATCGCACGCATCCTGCTCGGTGCCGGCGACGCCGCCGTCTTCCCGGCCGTCCTCCGATTGGTCGCGACCTGGTTCCCCGCGCAGCGTGGCCCCGTGATGGTGCAGTACACCGGTCTCGTGGGTCAGACCGGACAGCTCGTCGCCCTCATCCCCCTCGCGGCGCTGCTGCACACGACGACGTGGACCATCACCTTCGGCAGCGTGGCCGGCCTCGGCATCCTGTTCGCGATCCTCGTGTTCGCCGTGATCCGCAACCGTCCTCCGGAGCTCACTGCCGACGTGAGCGTGAACACCGACACCGGCGTGGTGCGCGTCGTGACGAGCGCGATCGACACCG
The DNA here is from genome assembly GCF_042267585.1 of Microbacterium sp. NPDC056234. Lineage (NCBI taxonomy): Bacteria > Bacillati > Actinomycetota > Actinomycetes > Micrococcales > Microbacteriaceae > Microbacterium > Microbacterium sp. NPDC056234. The sequence continues at coordinate 578,382 of NZ_JBHJTE010000002.1, read as the reverse complement.
GTGTCGGAATTCGCGCGGCCTGGGCGCACCCCGGCACCCGCCTCGCGTTCTGGTCGCACTTCACCACGCCTTTCGCGGGGACCGCGTTCGTGATCCTCTGGGGTATGCCGTTCCTGACCGCCGGCGAGGGGCTGTCGACTGCCCAAGCCGCGACGATCATCTCGGTATATGTCATTTCCGGAATGCTTCTCGGGCCTGTTATCGGAGACCTCTCGCGGCGCATCCCCAACTACCGGTCCGTCGCTCTCGTGCTTCCTGCTGTCGCGACGCAGATGGTGGCGTGGTCGGTGGTCATCGCGTTCCCAGCACCGGCTCCGCTCTGGTTGCTCTACGTGCTCGCCGTCGCCCTCGCCACCGGTGGTCCTGCGTCCATGATCGCGTTCGACCACGCCCGAACCCACAATCCCTCGCACCGGTTGAGTACGGCGACGGGAGTGACGAACGCCGGCGGCTTCATCGCCGCACTGATCGCGATCTTCCTCATCGGCCTCGCGCTCGATCTTCAGGGCGCAGGAACACCCGAGACGTATTCGCTTGATGCCTTCCGCATCGCTTTCCTCGCCCAGATGCCGCTGTGGCTGCTGGGCGCCGCCTTCATCATGATCGAGCGGAAGCGCACCCGCATCCGCATCGGATTGGACCCGGAACGGAGACGCTCGTGACCTTCGACTTCGCACAGGATGATGCTCGGATCGATCGCGCCAGGGTGCATTCCTGGTTGAGTGAGCAGTCGTACTGGGCGGCCGGGAGACCGCGACCGACTCAGGACGCCGCGATCGACGGGTCACGCAACTACGGCGTGTGGGATGACGAATCCGGCGTGCAGGTCGCCTACGCGCGTGTCGTGACCGATCGGGTCACGTTCGCGTGGCTCTGCGACGTGTTCGTCGATGACGCCGTCCGCGGACGCGGCGTCGGCAAGATGCTCGTCGAGGGGATCATCGCAGACCTGCAGCCCCTCGGGCTCACCCGGATGCTTCTGGCGACCGCCGACGCGCACGGTCTGTACGCGCAGTACGGTTTCGAGAATCCGGATGATCCGAGGCGCTACATGGTCCGGTCGATGTCCTGACCTCGCCGTCGGTTCAGAGCGTTCCCGGGTCGTCCGTCCGGGTCGAGCGGCGCGAGACCTGCTCCCCCGCTGCCGGATCGGTCGCGGTGCGCGTCACGACGTCCGTGCGACGACGCTTGGCGAGCAGGATCAGTCCGATGATGAAGACGACCGCTCCGGCGCCCATCAGGATGTAGCCGATCAGATCGAGGTTCGCCCACTCGACCTCGACATTGACGGCGAATGCGAGGATCGCGCCGATGACGAACAGCACGACTCCGGTTCCGATGCTCATGAGAACTCCTTCCGGGACCCGCAGGTCCGGTGGGGGCGCAGGAGCGCCTGGGATCCCTCACGATCCAGGACCCGGCGTTTTCGGACCAGGGGGTTGACACGCGGGGACGGAGGCTCAGCGCCGTGGCGTCCACCCGATCGGCCGCGCGTCATCGGTGACGGCTCGTTCCGCATCCGCTCGCGCTGACCAGCCTTGAGCTTCGTCGACGGCGTCGAAGGCCCCGCGCGCGAGTCGCATGCCGACATCCGCATGATGCATGCGGGGCGCTCCCCCGCGACGAACGGATGCTCTGACGCTCCACGCATCATCGTCGAAGCCCCCGCCGCGGAACACCCGATAGTCGTCGTATCGGGCTGGATCGAGCAGGTCCCAGCACCACTCCCACACGTTTCCGAGGGTGTCGAACAGTCCGTGCAGGTTCGGCATCTTCCCCCCGACGTCCTGGGGATGGCGCAGACCGTCCGCACTCGTCCACGCGATGTCGCTGAGCGGTCCGTACTGAGGCCCGGTCGACCCAGCCCGGCAGGCCAGTTCCCACTCCGCCTCCGTCGGCAGTCGGTATCCGTCGCTGTCGACATGCCAGGTGACCTGCTCGCCGTCGAACGAGTACGCGGGGTCGAGGCCCTCCCACTCGGATGCCGCATTGCAGAACCGCACCGCGCGCAGCCAGCTGAGGTCGGCCGCCGGGCGGCGGGGGTGCTGAGAGGCGATACCGAGCACCTCGGCAAACTGCTCCTCGGTGACCGCGAAGACGCCGATCTCGAAGGCTTCGAGCGCGACAGTGCGGTGTTCTTTCCGACGCGCGTCATGCAGGGTCACTGATCCGGCGGGGATCCGTGCGAGCTCGAGATCCGTCACCGCGCGGGCGCCGCATCTCGAACCGGCAGCCGGATGGCGAAGACCCGCATGAAGTACTGGCACAGTGGACCCACGAGCAGCGCGAAGGCCAAGGTGCCGATGCCGACGTTGCCGCCGAGCAGCCATCCGATCAGCACGACCGTGACTTCGAGAGCCGTTCGCACGATCCAGATGCGCCAGCCGGTGACGCGATGCAGGCCCGTCATGAGGCCATCGCGTGGGCCGGGTCCGAAGTGGGCACCGATGTAGAGCCCGGTCGCGGCCGAGAGGACCACGAGCCCGATCACGAAGAAACTGATGCGCACCCACAGGTCTTGCCCCGTAGGGATCAACGCCAGTCCGATGTCCGCCGCCGGGCCGACGAGCAGCGCGTTGAGCAGTGTTCCGATGCCCGGCTTCTGCCTGATCGGGATCCAGAGCAGCAGCACCACGACACTCGTGAGGATGGTGATCACGCCGAAACTCAGCGGGATGTGATTGGCGATCCCCTGCGTGAGCACGTCCCATGGCGCCGCGCCGATCTCGCCGCGGACGATGAATGCGATCCCGATGCCGTACAGGAACAGGCCGACGAGCAGTTGCGCGATGCGCCGCGGCATCCGCCGCCCGACACGCGCGGTCACTGCGGCACCAGTTCGATCCAGGCCGGATGCTTCGGCTCGCGGCCATCGCCCGACGAGGTCCGAGTGACACGGCGCCTCACCCACGGGCCGACGTGCTGACGGTAGTACGCGAACCCGCTGGGTCCGGCCGGCGGATACGCTGTCGGCGACCACCAGGCCGCCGGCGGCTCGAAGCCGAGGCCGTGAAGTACGCGTGCGGCGACGCGGTGGTGACCGGCGGCATTCATGTGCAGCCGGTCCTCGGACCAGTACGGCGACGTCGAGAGCTCCTTGTCCGGCCAGTTCAGGGCGCGGATCACATCGGGCCGCGTCTGGATGCGCCGGATCACGGCATCCGAGAGCTCGTCTCCCCTCCGCTGCACGAGCGAGCCCATCGGCAGCTGACCCGAGGGGTTCGCCCCCGAGAGCAGGATCAGGGTGACGCCCTCCTCGTCGCAGCGACGCAGCACGCGCGAGAAGGCATCGGCGATGTGTTCGACGTCGGTCCTGGGGCGAAGCATGTCGTTGCCGCCGCCGTTGAAGGACAGGTGGGTCGGTCGCAGTGCGAGTGCCGGCTCCAGCTGCTGCTCGACGATCGGCCAGGCGAGCTTCCCGCGGATCGCGAGGTTCGCGTACTCGATCGGGTGACCTGCAGCATCCGCCCAGCCCTGCGCGGCGATGTCCGCCCACCCGCGTACGCGCCCGTCCGGGAGCTCGTCTCCGACACCCTCGGTGAACGAATCACCGATCGCCACGAATCTCACTGCACTCACCGCTCCAGCCTATTGCTCGCTGTCGCGGCGAAGCACGCCTGAGCGGGTTCCTGTCCTCCGAGTCACGGAGGACAGGAACTACCCAGGCCGATCAGCGGCGCGCATCGCCGTTCGACGACGGATGCGGCAGCGCCAGTTCGACCAGCACCGGCATGTGATCGGACGCGAGAGTGGCGACCACCTCGGCGGCGAGCGGCGTCACGTCCGGCGAGGTGAGCACGTAATCGATGCGACCGATGGGGTTGTCGCTGTCGAAGGTGTATCCGGGGCCCTCGCCCACCACCGGCCAGGCATCGGCGAGCTCCTGTGTGAAGACGTCGTACTCGGCGGAGTCGGGGCGGGCATTGAGGTCGCCGACGAGCACGACCGGCATGCCGGCGGACCGGACCATCTCGTTGAAGACGGCGGCCTGATCGAGGCGGCCCTGCGCGCTTTCGTGAGTCAGGTGCGTGTTGTACACGCGGAGCTCGACGCCGCGCACGTGCACGTCGGCCTGGGCGAGCCCGCGCTGCTCGCCGCCGACGTGATTCGGCAGCGGCGTGTTCGCGCAGTCGTCCATGGGATGGGCCGACAGGATCGCCGTCCCGTATTGGCGGCGATCCGTGGCGCCTTCCGCGGGGTCGAGATCGAGATTCGCTGCGTAGCAGTACGACATGTCGAGCCGTTGCGCCAACCAGGCGGCCTGGTCGACGTAGCCGGAACGCGCGCCGAAGTGGCGATCGACCTCCTGAAGGCCGATCACGTCGGCGCCGCTGCTCTCGAGCACCTGCGCGATGCGTTCGAGGTCGAGCACGCCGTCGGCGCCCTGCGCGTGATGAATGTTGTACGACACGATCTTCAGGCTGCGCTGGGCTGCATCGGGCAGGGGCGCCGTCGTTGCGTTGGCCGCGGACGAGCCGAGCAGAGCGACGGTCGTGGCCATGAGCACGCAGGTGAGCAGAGAGGCAAGACGTTTCATCACTGGGGAGATCCTTTCGGCCCGTGCTCGGAGTGCACGGTCCTGAAAAGCCAATCGTCTGCCGATGACGGGAACATGACGCGCAGATGAGCGTGACGCGCTGCGACAGATGTTCTCGGATGCAGCGCGAGTGAATTCTCCGTGTCGCCCTCGGTCTTCAGCGGTCGTCGAGTGCTTGACCTCGGCGGTCGACGAGACCCCACGCTGCCACGGCCGCCACGACGAACACAGCCGCGAAGACGACGAACAGCAGCGGAGCACCGCCGGCGACCAGGAGCACGGGGACGAGCAACGGCGCGATGATCGAAGCGATCCGGCCGACGCCCGCCGCCCACCCTGTCCCCGTCGCCCGAAGCGACGTCGGATAGATCTCAGGAGTCACGGCGTAGAGCGCGCCCCACGCACCCAGGTTGAAGAAGGACAGCGCCATGCCCGTGGCGATGATCGCGGTCTCGCCCGTCGCCGTCCCGAACAGGACGGCGGATGCCGCCGATCCCACGAGGAAGACCGACAGCGTGAGACGCCGACCCCAGACCTCGATGAGCCACGCCGCGACGGCATAGCCCGGAAGCTGCGCGAGCGTGATGAGCAGCGTGAATCCGAACGAGCGCACGAGGTCGTATCCGGCGTCGACGAGGATGCTGGGGATCCAGATGAAGGCACCGTAGTAGGAGAAGTTCACGCAGAACCACACCAGCCAGATGCAGACCGTCCGCACGCGGAACTCCGCGTGCCAGAGCGTACCCAGCCGTGCCCTGGTCGTCGACGCAAGCGCACGGGACGGCGGCTCCTTGCGGATCGCCGGGGCCGTGACGATCCCGGCATCCGTTTCGAAAGCCGAGACGATGCGCTCGGCCTCCGAGATGCGTCCGCGCCCTGCGAGCCAACGAGGCGACTCGGGAAGGCCCCAACGGACCACCAGAGCGTAGACGGCAGGGACGGCTCCCAGCGCGAAGGCCCAACGCCAGCCGTCCTCGGACGCCGGGATCACGAAGTATCCGATGAGGGCGGCGGCGGTCCATCCGACGGCCCAGAAAGCCTCGAGGATGACGATCAGTCGTCCGCGGATGCGGCTCGGAGCGAATTCGCTCACGTATGTCGAAGCCACCGGCAGCTCGGCGCCGAGGCCGAGACCGACGAAGAACCGCAGCACCAGAAGCGCGGCGACTCCGCCGACCAGCGCGCTCGCGCCCGTGGCGACTCCGTAAATCAGCAGCGTCAACGCGAACACCTGGCGTCGACCGAGTCTGTCGGCGAGCAGGCCGCCCAGGCTCGCGCCGATCGCCATCCCGATGAAGCCCACCGATGCGATCCAGCCCGTCTCGGTCTTCGTCAGGTCCCACTGCTGCGCGAGAACCGCGATGATGAACGAGATCAGCCCCACGTCCATCGCGTCCAGCGCCCACCCCACCCCCGAGCCGGTCAGCACCTTCAGGTGACGACGCGTGAACGGGAGAACGTCGAGTCGACCCCCGAGGGAGGCGCGGCTCGGCAGAGTATCAGCCATGATCCTCATCGTAGAGCCGGGCGGCGCCTGCCCCGTGCATCAGTCCGCGAGCAGCTCGCGCACGCGCGGGATCACTTCGGTGCCGTACAGCTCGATGCTCTGCATCATCTGCTCGTGCGCGAGGGTGCCCGTGGCGTACTTGAGGTCGAAGCGCCCGAGTCCGAGCGTGCGGACCGTCTCCGCGATCTTCTGCGCGACGCGCTCCGGGGACCCGGCGTAGATCGCCCCGGCAGGACCGACGTCGTTCTGAAAGCGTGCCCGGCTGTACGGCGGCCATCCGCGCTCGGCGCCGATGGTGTTGTTCATCGCCTCGAAGCCCTCGTAGGCGGCATCCCACGCCTCGGCATCCGTGCGGGCGATGTGTCCGGGCGAGTGCACCGAGATCGGGTGCGCCTCGGTGCCGAAGCTCGCCACCGAGCGATGGTAGAGGTCGACGAATGGCGCGAAGCGGCTGGCGGGGCCGCCGATGATGGCGAGCATGAGTCCGAGACCGTGGCGCGCGACGCGGACGACGGACTCCGGGCTTCCGCCGACACCGACCCAGGTACGCAGTCCCCGCTCGGTCTTCGGGAAGACGTCGGCGTTCTCCAGAGCCGGCCGCATCGTGCCGGACCACGTCACCGGCTTCTCCTTCAGCAGCTCCACGAACAGCTCGAGCTTCTCTTCGAAGAGCGCGTCGTAATCGCGCAGATCGAAGCCGAACAGAGGGAACGACTCGACGAAAGAACCCCGTCCGAGCACGACCTCGGCGCGGCCGTTCGAGACGGCATCCAACGTGGCGAACCGCTCGTACACGCGCACGGGATCGTCCGAGGACAGCACGGTGACGGCGGTGCCCAGCCGGATGCGCTCGGTGCGCGACGCGATCGCCGCGAGCACCATCTCGGGCGCGGAGACGGCGAATTCCGTCCTGTGGTGCTCCCCCACGCCGAAGAAGTCGACGCCGACGCGATCCGCCAACTCGGCCTGTTCGACGATGTTGCGGATCGTCTGCGCGGCCGAGATCAGATTCCCCTCGGAATCGCGCGTGATGTCGCCGAAGGTGTCCAGCCCGAACTCGATGTCCATGTCAACCCTTTCCTATTCAGGTGAATGAACCACGGTGGTCGCCGCGGCATTCCCCCGACGACCACGCGATGTTCAGCGCAGCAGTGCGGTCCGCAGCGTGTCGAGTCCGACGCCGCCCAGGTCGAGAGCGCGCTTGTGGAAGTCCTTGACGTCGAAAACGTCACCCTGGCGCGCCTGGTACGCGTCGCGCACCTGCTCCCAGATGCGCTGACCGACCTTGTACGACGGCGCCTGCCCCGGCCAGCCGAGGTAGCGGTTGACCTCGAACTGCACGAACTCGTCGGACATGTTCACGTTCTTGCGCATGAACTCGAGCGCGTACTCGGCATCCCAGGTGCCCTGTCCGTCCAGGCGGGGCTTGTGCAGATGCACACCGATGTCCAGCACGACACGGGCCGCGCGCATACGCTGACCGTCCAGCATCCCGAGTCGATCGGCCGGGTCGTCGAGATAGCCGAGCTGCTGCATGAGGCGTTCGGCGTACAGGGCCCAGCCCTCGGCGTGCCCGGAGGTGCCCGCCAGCAGCCGCCGCCAGGAGTTCAGTTCCGTGCGGTTGTAGACGGCCTGTGCGATCTGCAGATGATGGCCGGGAACGCCCTCGTGATAGACCGTCGTGAGCTCGCGCCAGGTGTCGAACTCTGTCACGCCCTCCGGTACCGACCACCACATGCGTCCGGGGCGCGAGAAGTCGTCCGTGGGGCCGGTGTAGTAGATCCCGCCCTCCTGGGTCGGTGCGATCATGCACTCGAGCGTGCGGATCTCCTCGGGAATGTCGAAGTGCGTGGCACCCAGTTCGGCGACGGCCCGGTCGCTGGTCTCCTGCATCCAGCGCTGCAGCGCGTCGGTGCCGTGGAGCTTGCGCGTCTGATCGGCCTCCAGATGGGCGACAGCCTCCTCGACGGTGGCACCGGCGAGGATCTCGTTCGCGATCGCGGTCTGCTCGTCGACCATGCGCCGCAGTTCTTCGATGCCCCATTCGTACGTCTCGTCGAGGTCGATCGTGGCGCCGAGGAAGCGGCGGGAGCTCAGCGCGTACAACTCGCGACCGACGCCATCCATTTCGCCGGCGGCGCCGGCGAGGTCGGTGGAGAGAAATGACCGGAGCTCGTCATAAGCGACTCTGGCGGCGGAGGCATTGTCGGCGAGAGTTCGCGCGAGGGATGCAGGCAGCTCGCCTTCGGCGGGCGTGGCCTCGGCGACGAAGCCCGCGAAGAAGCCGTCGTCGGCCGTGTACCGCTCTATCTGCTTGGCCACCTCGACGGCCTGACGTCGAGCGGGGGTCACGCCGCGGGCCATGCCCTCTCGGAGCGTGGCGGTGTATCCGCGCAGCGCCGCCGGGATCGCGCCGAGACGTGCGGCGACGACCTCCCAGTCGTCGGTGGAGGCGGTGGGCATCAGGTCGAACACCGATCGGATGTCCTGAGGGGCCGATGCGATGACGTTGAGATCCCGCAGATGCCACTGGGCGTCATGGAGCTCGAGCTCGAGACGCAGTTCGTTGCCCAGGTCCGCCTTTGTGACTTCGTCGACGGCGTCGGCCGGCTCGAGGGCGTCCAGTTTCGCCAGAGTGCGGCGGACTTCGGATGCGTAGTTGTCCTGTCCTTCGGGACTCAGGTCGGCGTAGCGGTCGTTCGCCTCATTGCGTCCGATGTAGGTGCCGAGTGTCGGCGCAAGGAGGGTGAGGTCGTCGACCCATTCCTCGGCGACGTGATCGATCGCGGTGGGTGTGCGCGGAGTTGTGGTCATCCGCCCAGCGTACTGCGCACCCCACCGCCACCGCCGTCAGTGCGCGGCCTCGTTCCAGTCCCTGCCGCGCCCGACCTGGACATCGAGCGGCACTGTCAGTTCGGCTGCGCCCGCCATGCGAGTGCGCACGATCTGATCGGTGGCGTCCCACTCCCCCGGTCCGACTTCGACCACGAGTTCGTCGTGGATCTGGAGCAGTACGCGGGAACGCATGCCGGCGCTCACGAGGTCGTCGTGGATGCGGAACAGCGCGATCTTCATGATGTCGGCCGCACTGCCCTGAATCGGCGCGTTGAGCGCCGCACGCTCCGCATTCTCCCGCAGTACGCGGTTCGGGCTGGTGAGGTCGGGGAACGGCCGACGGCGTCCGAAGATCGTCTCGGTGTATCCGACCTCCTTCGCCGCCAGGACCGACGCGCGCAGGTAGTCGCGCACAGCACCGAAGCGGGCGAAGTACTCCAACATGAGCTGCTTGGCCTCGGCCTGCTCGATACGCAACTGCTTGGACAGGCCGAAGGCGCTGAGTCCGTAGACCAGACCGTACGACATCGCCTTGACCTTCGTGCGCATCGCGGAGGTGACATCGGTCGGATCGACGCCGAACACGCGGGCGCCGACGAAGCGGTGCAGGTCCTCGCCGCTGTTGAAGGCTTCGATGAGACCTTCATCGCCGGACAGGTGCGCCATGATGCGCATCTCGATCTGCGAGTAGTCGGCGGTCAGCAGTGTCTCGTACCCTTCGCCCACTTCGAAGGCGCTGCGGATACGTCGCGACTCCTCCGTGCGGACGGGGATGTTCTGCAGGTTCGGGTCGGTGCTGGACAACCGGCCCGTCTGGCTGCCGGTCTGCACGTATGTCGTGTGAATGCGGTGGTCATCCTTGATCGCGGTATCGAGCGACTCGATGATCTGCCGCAGCTTGGTCGCCTCGCGGTGCTGCGACAACTGCTCGAGGAACGGGTGCGGGCTCTTCTCCTGGATGTCGGCCAGCGACGCGGCATCCGTCGAATACCCGGTCTTGGTCTTGCGCGTCTTGGGCAGCTGGAGTTCTTCGAACAGCACCTCCTGCAACTGTTTGGGCGAACCGAGGTTGACCTCACGTCCGATGGTCGCGTAGGCGTCCTTGGCGATCAGGTCCGCTCGCGCCGCGAGCTCGCCGGAGAACATCGAGAGCACATCGTGTGACACGGCGACGCCGGCGATCTCCATGTCCGCAAGAGTCAGCAGTGTGGGCAGCTCGATGTCGGTGAGCACGGTGGCCACTGATTCAGCGATGTCGTCGCGCAGGGCCGCGGCGGTACGTCTGGTGAACCACGCCTCCTGAGACGGCGTGGCCCCGTCGGTCTCAGGGACGAGCTGGGTCGGATCCGCCTCCGGCAGCTTCTCGCCGAGATAGCGTTCGACGAGGTTCCCGAGCGTCTTGTCGGGGAAGCTCGGCCGCAGCATCCAGCCGGCGAGGATCGTGTCGTACGCCAGGCCGCCGATGCGGATGCCGGAGCGCAGCAGCGCCTTCACCTGAGGCTTGGCCTCGTGCATGATCTTCGGCGAATCGGACTCCAGCCAGGAGCGAAGGGCCTCGGCTGTCGCCTCGTTCCAGTCGGCCTCGCGCAATTCGTCGGCAGCGGCGACGCCGATCCGGATCGGCAGACCCGACGCCAGGACCAGCGTGACGGCGAGCTCGTCGCTCTGGGATGCGAGCCAAGTGGCGATCTCAGCGGCAGAGGATTCCACCGGGGACGGCAGCACGACCGCGGGCGATTCATCAGCGACTGCCCCGGCTCCGACGGCCTCGAAAACGCGTGGCAGCAGCGTGCGGAACTCCAGCCGGGCGAAGATGTCGCGAACGGCCTGCGCATCGATCGGTGCGACCGTGAGATCGGCCGGTCCGAACGGCAGTTCGACGTCGGTGAGCAACCTGTTGAGCTTGCGGTTGCGTCGGACGTCTTCGATGTGATCGCGAAGGTTGCCTCCGACGACGCCCTTGATCTCGTCCGCGCGCTCGAGCAGTTCATCGAGGCTGCCGAACTGCGTCAGCCACTTCACCGCTGTCTTCTCGCCCACCTTGGGCACGCCGGGAAGGTTGTCGCTGGTCTCACCGACCAGCGCTGCGATGTCGGGGTACTGCTCCGGACGGACGCCGTAGCGCTCCTGCACCGTGGTCGGATCGTAGCGCTTCAGCTGCGACACGCCCTGCACCGACGGATACAGCAGCGTGACCTCGTCGTTCACGAGCTGGATGGTGTCGCGGTCCCCGGAGACGACGAGGACGTCGAACCCCTGCGCGGAGCCCTGTTCGGCCAGGGTCGCGAGAATGTCGTCGGCCTCGATGCCCTCTTTCGTGAGCACCGGGATGGACATCGCGGCGAGGCAGTCCTGCAGCAGCGGGATCTGCCCACGGAACTCCTGCGGCGTCTCGGACCTGGTGGCCTTGTACTCGGGATACTCGTCGGTTCGGAACGAATGCCGTGACGTATCGAAAGCGATCGCCATGTGCGTCGGCTGCTCGGCCTTGATGAGGTTCACGAGCATCGAAAGGAAGCCGTAGATGGCGTTCGTGTGCTGATTGTCCTTCGTGGTGAAGTTCTCCACCGGGAGGGCGAAGAAGGCACGATAGGCGAGCGAGTGGCCGTCGACGACCATGAGGGTAGGCTTTGCGGAGTCCGTCACGCTGTCAGCCTAACGAGGACGACAGACACGCGCTGAGGAGGATCGGTGAGCGACAGCATCCAGATGAACGGCCTGGAGTGGGCGACCGCCCGCGGCATGGGAGCCCTGGCCGAGAAGATGGGGATCGAGTTCACCGAGTTCGCAGTGGAGCGAGCCGTCGCGACCATGCCGGTCGAAGGCAACACGCAGCCTGTCGGTCTCGTGCACGGCGGCGCCTATGTCGTGCTCGGCGAGTCGCTCGGATCGATGGCCGCGAACCTGCATGCCGGTCCTGGAAAGCTGGCCGTCGGGGTCGACATCAATGCGACGCACACGCGTTCGGCCACGTCGGGCGTCGTCACGGGGGTGTGCACCCCGTTGCATCTCGGACGCAGCATCACCGTTCACGAGATCGTCGTGTCCGACGATCAGGGCCGTCGCTGCTCGACGATCCGGATCACGAACATGATCAAGGACCTGCCGGCCTGACCAGCTCCCGCTCCCGGGGGACTCAGTGGGAGAGGATGCGCTGGAACAGCAGGTGATCCTGCCACTCCCCCGCGATCTTCAGGTACTTCGGCGCCATGCCGATCTGCTCGAAGCCGTTGGCGGCGAGCACCCGCTGCGATGCGGCATTGTCGAGCAGAGTCGCGGCTTGCAGGCGATGCAGAACGAGCTCGGAGCGTGCGTGCTCGATCACGCGCGCGATGGCGCGGCTCATGATGCCGCGACCGGCGAGCGACGCGTCGATCCAGTAACCGAGATCTGCGCTGTGGAACGCGCCGCGAACGATGTTCGAGATGTTCGCCACGCCCACGATTCGTCCGTCGTCGGCGAGGACGAAACGCGCTGCGCGACCGTCCGCCTGGTCACGCAGATGCTGTGCGACCAGGGCCTCATGCCACTGGACCGTGTAGAAGCTCTCATCGCGCACCGGATCCCACCGGGCCAGATGCGCACGGTTGGCGTCGTACGCGGCGGCATAGGCCGCCGCGTCGCCGGACTCGACCGGACGAAGGCGGATGCCGTCGCCGAGGTCGAACGTCACTTCTTGGGTGCGAGCTGCTCGATGATCGCCTTGGCGACGTCCTGCATGGTCAGGCGACGGTCCATCGACGCCTTCTGGATCCAGCGGAACGCCTCGGGCTCGGAAAGGCCCATCTTCTCGTTGAGCAGGCCTTTGGCGCGATCGACGAGCTTGCGGGTCTCGAAGCGCTCGACCATGTCGGCGACCTCGGCCTCGAGCGTGATGATCTGCTCGTGGCGTGCGAGGGCGATCTCGATCGCCGGCAGCAGGTCGTTCGGTGTGAACGGCTTCACGACGTACGCCAGGGCGCCCGCCTCACTCGCGCGCTCGACGAGCTCCTTCTGGCTGAACGCGGTCAGCAGCACCACGGGCGCGATGTTGCCCTTGTGCAGCTTCTCGGCGGCGCTGATGCCGTCGAGCTGCGGCATCTTGACATCCATGATGACCAGATCCGGACGCAGCTCGGTCGCGAGTGCGACGGCCGTCTCGCCGTCCCCGGCCTCACCGACCACGTCGAATCCGTTGTCTCGCAGGATCTCGACGATGTCGAGACGGATCAGCGATTCGTCTTCGGCGACGACGACGCGTCGCGGAGCGGATGCCGTGGACTGTTCAGCCTGTTCTTCGGTCACCAGTTCATTCTACGGGAGAGCGGGCGATGTCCGGACGACGGCGCGTCGCCGGCGATGGATCGCCCATGATCCTGCGCTACAGTCGTAGACGCGATACAGGGCCGGCGTGGCGGAATGGCAGACGCGGAGCACTCAAAATGCTTTGTCCGAAAGGGCGTGTGGGTTCGAGTCCCACCGCCGGCACCAGAATTGAGAATCACCAGAACGCAGCGGCGTGGTCACGCTGTCTGCGTTTCGTTGGCGGCTCCGCGAGCCTCTCGCGTCGACCGGCCGCCGTCAGCACGCGGCACGGGCCGGTGCAGCCTCGCGTCCGCTCCCGCGATCGGCGCCGCCGGTAGCCGCTGGGGCATCTGTGTCGTGCGTTTCCGCATGCGCGTGAATTTGTTCATATCCCTCGCGTAAGATCACCCCGGAAGACGAGCTGGGGGGTTCGCGGCGATCAGGAGAGCCGAGGACATGAAATCAGAACGCGCGCGGTTGGACCAGATCCTGCGCCTCCCCACGAGCAGCCAGCACACGCTCGGCGACCTCGTTCACGAAGAGCTCAGCGCAGCGATCGTCGACGGCCGCCTCGCCGCCGGTGAGCGAGTGAATGACAAAGGGATCGCCGAGGCCCTCGGGATCTCCAGGACCCCGGTTCGCGAAGCGCTGCAGAGACTCACGCTGGCCGGACTCGTCGAGGTGTCGGCCAGCCGCTACACCCGGGTCACCGAGGTGACCGACGAGATGGCCGCGAGCACGCTCGAGTTCGCCGTCCTGCAGGCCGGCAACGCTCTGCAGCTCGCCGTGAGCCGGATGGATGATCGTGGGCTCGCCGGCGCCGTCGCGCTGCTGGATCGCATGATCGAGGCATCCGAACTCGACGAGACCGACACGCTCGTTCAGGCGACTCGCGAGTTCGTGATCTACATCATCGGTCAGGCGCGCAACGCCGACCTGCTGAGGGTTCTGCGCAACGAGAACGCCGTGATCGAACGCAACCTCCGATACTCCGCCCGCTCGTTCGACCTCGGGACCCCTGCCGTCCGCCGCGGCCCGTACCGTCGCATACGCATGGCGCTGTCGGCGAGGGATGCCGACACGGCAGAGCACTGGTTCCGCGTGCAATGCCGCCTCCTCGGCGCGGCCGGCATGGGGGTCGCCGCGGTCGCCGCAGCAGCGTGATCCCGCTCTGCATGGCCGGATCAGGGCGCGCCCATCGTGCCGCAGCGCAGCGGATCGCGCACTCCTGTGCTGGATGCACGCGCGCGGCACCTCGACGCGCGCACTCGGGGCCCGGTCCGTCGGCGCCGCGAGTGGGCGGTGACCTGCAGCGCCCGTCACTCGGCGAGAACAGCGAGCTCGGCGAGAACGCGAGGATGTTCGAGCACCCAGAAGTGGCCGCCGACGTCGAGCGCCACGTTCTTCGCCCCCGGCAGTTCACTGCCCTCGGGGATATGCGGGTCGAAGCGCGGGTAGATCGACACGATCCTCGTGTTCGCCTCCTGCTGGCGAGCGAGCTCGACGATGCCCGGATCGAACGGTGAGAATGCACGCAACGTGCGCCAGGGCATGAGCCGCGCATAGCGTGAGCCCCCGAAGGGCGTGGCGATCGCCAGCATCGAGCGCACCCGCTCCCCCGCAGGACCTGTCATCGCGAGCTTGCCGGCGAGACCGCCCTTGCTATGGGCGACGATGATCACGTCGCGCAGATCGGCATCCTCGAGAAATCCGGTGACGTCCTGCGCGAGCTCGACGATCGGCCGGCGATTGCGATGCAGCGCTGTGACGATGTGCACCGGATGCCCCTGCTGGTGCATCGCCGTGACCAGCGGGCGCATGAACTGCCACGTCTCGTAGACGCCGGGAAGCACGATGATCGGCACGCGCGTTCCCACGGCGAACGACTCCGGATCGGTGTGATCGACGGCGGCTCTCGCCTGCCACGCGATCGCGTACGCGTAGTCGCGGATCCACCATCCCGCCCTGCGCAGAAGGTGATTCATGGGCGGGAGACCGAAGGGAGCGGGATCGAGACGAACCCGCTCCCTTCGGCGACGTGCATCAGGCCCCTGCGGCCTTGTAGATCGGAGCAGCTCCGCCGACGGCATCCCCGACCTTGTGGACGCGGATGTCGTTCGTGGAACCGACGATCCCGGGAGGGGAACCGGAGATCACGACGACCTTGTCGCCCTCGGCGGCGAGGCCGTTCTTGAGCAGATAGTCGTCGACCTGCAGGAACATCATGTCCGTGTGCTCCACGACATCCACCAGATTCGAGCTGATGCCCCAGGTGAGTGCCATACGGCGCCGGATGTCCGGCTCGGGCGTGAACGCGATCATCGGGATGCGCGAGCGCAGCCGCGAAAGTCGCCGGGCGGAGTCGCCCGACTGCGTGAAGACGCACAGGTACTTCGCCTCGACGAACTCGGCGACCTCGAGAGCGGCGAGCGTGATCGCGCCACCCTGGGTCTTCGGCTTGGCAGTGAGCGGCGCGATGCGCTCGAGACCGTGCTCCTCGGTGGAGGCGACGATGCGCGCCATCGTCTCCACGACGACGATCGGGTACTCGCCCACACTCGTCTCGCCGGACAGCATGACCGCGTCAGCACCGTCCAGGACGGCGTTGGCGACGTCGCTCGTCTCGGCGCGAGTCGGCACGGGGCTGGAGATCATCGATTCAAGCATCTGCGTCGCCACGATGACCGGCTTCGCATTGCGGCGAGCCAGCTCGACCGCGCGCTTCTGCACGATCGGAACGGCCTCCAGGGGCAGTTCGACGCCGAGGTCACCGCGGGCGACCATGATGCCGTCGAACGCATCGACGATCTCCTCGAGCGCGTCGACCGCCTGCGGCTTCTCGATCTTGGCGATGACGGGGACGCGCACGCCCTCCTCCGCCATGATCTCGTGAACGCGTACGACATCAGAGGCGTTGCGGACGAACGACAGTGCGATGAGGTCGGCACCGATCTTCAGGCCCCAGCGCAGGTCGGCCTCGTCCTTCTCGCTCAGTGCGGGAACGTTGACCGCGACGCCGGGGAGGTTAATGCCCTTGTTGTTCGACACGGCACCCGCGACGATGACCTTCGTCGTGACGACGGTGCCGTCGGTCTCCACGACCTCGACGCGCACCTTGCCGTCATCGATGAGAAGGAAGTCGCCGGGCTTGACGTCCTGCGGCAGTCCCTTGAACGTCGTACCGCAGATCTCACGGTTTCCGATGATGTCCTCGGTGGTGATCTTGAAGATGTCACCGACCTCGAGCTCGTAGGGGCCCGCCTCGAACTTGCCGAGACGGATCTTCGGGCCCTGCAGATCGACGAGCACGGCCACTGCCTTGCCCGCGTCATCGGCTGCGCGACGGACGTTGGCGTAGTTCGCGTCGTGGACGGAGTAGTCGCCGTGGCTGAGGTTCAGTCGGGCGACGTCCACTCCGGCTTCGATGATGGCCCGCACGTTCTCATAGGAACTCGTGGCGGGGCCGAGGGTGGCGACGATTTTCGCGCGTCTCAAAGAAGTCTCCAGGGTAGAAGAGGAAATAGAACTGGCGACGGTGCCGCAGTCAGCCTACGCGGGCAGCAGGCCGAGCGCGACATCCGTCGGACGCACCGGTGCAGGCAGCACGGTCTCGCCCATCAGGAAGCGGTCCACGCTCGCCGCTGCGGCGCGTCCTTCGGCGATCGCCCACACGATGAGCGACTGCCCGCGACCGGCGTCGCCGGCCACGAACACGCCGGGGATCGTGGATTCGTAGGAATCGTCGCGCCGGAATGCGCCGCGCTCGGTGACCTGCGGGCGAGTCTCCTCGGTGTATCCGTCCTGCTCCGGGCCGGTGAAGCCCATTGCGATCAGGACCAGGTCCGCAGGGATCTCCCGCTCGGTGCCGCTCTTGGGCACTCGACGACCATCGACGTACTCGGTCTCTGCGACCCGCAGTGCGCGCACCTCGCCGGCGTCGTTGGAGAGGAACTCGACGGTCGAGGCGAGGTACACCCGCTCGCCGCCCTCCTCGTGCGCGGACGACACCTCGAAGATCGTCGGCATCATCGGCCAGGGCTGGTGATCCGGGCGCGCATCGCCCGGCTGCTTGCCGATCGCGAGGTTCGTGACGCTGAGCGCGCCCTGGCGGTGTGCCGTTCCGATGCAGTCGGCGCCCGTGTCGCCGCCGCCGATCACGATGACGTGCTTGCCCTCTGCCGTGATCTGGTTCGGGACCTTGTCTCCGGCGACCGCGTGGTTGGACTCGACGAGGTACTCCATCGCGAAGTGCACGCCGTCCAGGTCGCGACCGGGAATCGCCAGGTCACGCGGCACTGTGGCACCTGTTGCGATGACCACCGCGTCGTAGCGGGCACGCAGGTCCGCCCAGCTGATGTCCTTGCCGATCTCGACGCCGGCGCGGAAGCGGGTGCCCTCCTCCTGCATCTGACGAAGACGTGCCTCGACGTGGCTCTTCTCCATCTTGAAATCGGGGATGCCGTAGCGCAGGAGTCCTCCGATGCGGTCGTCCCGCTCGAACACCGCAACCGTGTGACCGGCACGCGTCAGCTGCTGAGCGGCGGCGAGCCCCGCGGGACCCGAGCCGACGACGGCCACGGTCTTGCCGGTCAGACGCTCCGGCGGTTCGGCCTCGACCCAGCCGTGCGAGAACGCCTCATCCACGATCGAGACCTCGATCTGCTTGATCGTGACGGCCGGCTGGTTGATACCGAGCACGCAGGAGCTCTCGCAGGGCGCAGGGCACAGCCGACCGGTGAACTCGGGGAAGTTGTTGGTCGCATGCAGGCGCTCGATCGCCGAGCGGCCCTCGCCGCGCCAGGTGAGGTCGTTCCACTCCGGGATCAGGTTGCCCAGCGGGCATCCGGAATGGCAGAACGGCACGCCGCAATCCATGCAGCGCCCCGCCTGTCGGCGCAGCACCGCCTGATCGCCGGGCTCATAGACCTCTTTCCAGTCCATGATCCGCACCGGGACGGGGCGGCGAGCAGGCAGCTCGCGCTCCGTCACCTTCAGAAAGCCCTTGGGGTCAGCCACCTGTCACCTCCAGGATCCGGTTCCAGATGACGTCGCCGTCCGGGTCGAGCCCGGCCTGCTCCGCCTCCTGGCGCATGTTCTGAACCGCGGCGAAATCGCGCGGCAGCACCTTGACGAATTCGGTCGCCACGGTGTCGAAATCGGCGAGCATCTCCGCCGCCAACGGGGATGCCGTGCGTTCGACGTGCTCGGTGAGAAGGCTCCGCAGCACTTCGAGGTCGGCGCGATCGAGCTGCTCCAGGCGCAGTTCGCCGCTGTCCAGGGACTGCGCGTTGACCTTGTCGGTGCGCAGCGCGTGGATGTAAGCGATGCCGCCGGACATCCCGGCACCCAGGTTGCGCCCTGTCGTGCCGAGGATCACGGCGAGACCGCCCGTCATGTACTCCAGCGCATGGTCACCCACGCCTTCGACGACCGCGGTGGCACCGGAGTTGCGCACCAGGAACCGTTCGCCGACGACGCCGGAGATGAAGATCGTCCCGCTCGTGGCGCCGTAGCCGATGACGTTTCCGGCGATCACGTTCTCCTGCGGCACGATCGTCGCGCCGCGCGGTGGACGGATGGCGATGTCTCCACCCGACAGCCCCTTGCCGACGTAGTCGTTCGCATCCCCCTCGAGACGCAGCGCGATGCCGGCGGGCATGAACGCGCCCAGCGACTGCCCCGCGGTTCCGGTCAGGGTGACATCGATCGTCTCGCGTGCCAGGCCCGCGGCCCCGTAGCGCGACGTGACCTCGTGGCCGAGCATCGTTCCGACGGCGCGTTCCGTGTTGCGGATCGGCAGCTCGATGAGCACGGGAGATCCGTCTTCGAGCGCCTCCTGAGCCATCTCGATGAGCTGGACGTCGAAGTGCTCGTCCAGTTCGTGGTCCTGCTCGCGTCCGCTGCGCCGAGGCTCGGATGCCGGGAACAGCGGCCCTTCGAGGATCGGCGACAGGTCCAGCCCATCGGCCTTCCAATGCTCGATCGCGGCGTTCGCCTCGATGAGGTCGCTGCGTCCGATGATCTCGTCGAGCGACCGGTAGCCGAGTTCGGCGAGGATCTCGCGCACCTCTTCGGCGATGAACTCCATGAAGTTCACAACGAACTCGGGCTTGCCCGTGAAGCGCTCCCGGAGGACAGGATTCTGCGTCGCGACGCCCACAGGGCACGTGTCGAGGTGGCACACGCGCATCATGATGCATCCGCTCACGACCAGCGGTGCCGTGGCGAAGCCGAACTCCTCGGCACCGAGCAGCGCGCCGATGACGACGTCGCGACCCGTCTTGAGCTGACCGTCCACCTGCACCACGACGCGGTCGCGCATGCCGTTGAGCATGAGCGTCTGCTGCGTCTCGGCGAGACCCAGCTCCCAGGGGGTTCCCGCGTGCTTGAGCGAGTTCAGCGGGCTCGCACCCGTGCCGCCGTCGTGTCCGGAGACGAGGATGACGTCGCTGAGCGCCTTGGCGACACCCGCCGACACCGCGCCGATGCCGGACTGGCTGACGAGCTTGGTGTGGATGCGAGCGTCCGGATTGGCGCGCTTGAGGTCGAAGATCAACTGCTTGAGATCCTCGATCGAGTAGATGTCGTGGTGCGGCGGAGGCGAGATGAGTCCCACTCCGGCGGTCGCGTGCCGGGTGCGCGCGACCCACGGGTACACCTTGCCGGGGGGAAGCTGACCGCCCTCACCGGGCTTGGCGCCCTGGGCGAGCTTGATCTGGATGTCATCCGCCTCGGTGAGGTACTGGCTCGTGACTCCGAACCGCCCTGAGGCGACCTGCTTGATCGAGCTCCGACGCTCAGGGTCGACCAGACGATCCGGTTCCTCGCCGCCCTCGCCCGTGTTCGACTTGCCACCGATGCGGTTCATCGCGATGGCCAGCGTCTCGTGCGCCTCGCGGGAGATCGAGCCGTAGCTCATGGCCCCCGTCGAGAACCGCTTGACGATCTCGCTCACCGGCTCGACCTCGTCGAGCGGGACCGGCGTGCGGTGCCCTGTGCGCAGCGAGAAAAGTCCTCGCAGGGTCTTGAGCTCGGCGGCCTGGTCGTCGACGAGCTTGGTGTACTCGCGGAAGATGTCGTACCGGCGGGTGCGGGTCGAGTGCTGCAGCCGGAAGACGGTCTCCGGGTTGAACAGGTGCGGCGAACCGTCGCGGCGCCACTGGTACTCGCCTCCGGTCCACAGCCGTTCGTGCGCACGGGCGGCGGCGTCCTCGGGGTAGGCGTAGTCGTGACGGGCCTGATTCTCGGTGTAGACCTCGTCGATGCCGATGCCGCCGAGCTTGGACTCGGTGCCGGTGAAGTACGCGTCGATGAACTCCTGGCTGAGGCCCACGGCCTCGAACACCTGGGCGCCCGCATAGGAGGAAACCGTGGAGATGCCCATCTTCGACATGATCTTCAGCACGCCTTTGCCGAGCGCGTAGATCAGGTTGCGGACGGCCTTCTCCGGCGAGACGCCGGTGATGAAGCCCGTGCGGACGAGATGCTCGACGGTCTCCATCGCGAGGTACGGATTGACCGCGGACGCGCCGTAGCCGATCAGTGTCGCGACATGGTGCACCTCGCGGACATCGCCGGCTTCGACGATCAGCCCCACCTTCATGCGGTTCTCACGCCGGATGAGGTGGTGATGGATGGCCGAGACCATCAGGAGCGACGGGATCGGGACGAGGTCCTTGTTGGAATCGCGATCCGAGAGGATCACGAACTCGGCACCCTCCTCGATCGCGGCGTCCACCTCGGCGCACATCTCCTCGATGCGGTCGGGGAGCGACTGCGGGCCCGCGTCGAAGTGATACAGGCCGCGGATCGTCGCGGACCGGCGGTCGTTCATGGCCTTGTCGATGTGGCGGATCTTCGCCAGCTCGTCGTTGTCGATGACCGGGAAGTCGAGCGTCACCGTGTGGGCGTGCGCCGGACCCCAGTCGAGCAGGTTGCGCTCCGGCCCGAGCCCGAGCTTCAGGCTGGTGACGACCTCTTCACGGATCGAGTCCAGCGGCGGGTTCGTCACCTGCGCGAACTGCTGCGTGAAGTAGTCGAACAGCAGCCGTGGGCGCTCGCTCAGGACGGCGATCGGCGTGTCGGAGCCCATCGCACCGAGCGGCTCGACACCGTTCTGCCCCATGGGGGTCAGGAGGATGCGCACCTCCTCCTCGGTGTAGCCGAAGGTTCGCTGGCGGCGGGTGATCGATGCCGGCGGGTGCACGATGTGCTCGCGCTCGGGAAGGTCGGCCAGACGCACCGACCCCTCGTCGAGCCATTCCTGCCACGGGTGCAGGGTGGCCAACTGCTGCTTGATCTCGGCGTCCTCGACGATGCGGCCGGCGGCCGTGTCGACGACGAACATCTTCCCCGGCTGCAGACGACCGCGGCGCTTGATGCGCTCCGGTTCGAACTCGAGCACCCCGGTCTCCGAGCCGATGACGACCAGACCGTCGGTGGTCTCGGTCCAGCGTCCAGGACGCAGGCCGTTGCGATCGAGCGTTGCACCGACCAGGGTGCCGTCGGTGAAGATCAGAGCGGCCGGGCCGTCCCACGGCTCCATCTGGTTCGAGTGGTACTCGTAGAACGCGCGCAGGTCCGGCGAGATGTCGGTCTGCTTCTCGTACGCCTCCGGAACCATCATCAGGATGGCGTGCGGGAGGCTGCGCCCCGTGAGAGTGAGCAGTTCGAGGACCTCATCGAAGGAGGCCGAGTCACTGGCGCCGTCGGTGCAGATCGGAAGCAGCGGCCGGATGTCGCCGAGGAGCTCTGACTCGAGCTGCGACTGACGGGCGCGCATCCAGTTGCGGTTCCCGCCGACGGTGTTGATCTCGCCGTTGTGGGCGAGCATCCGCAGCGGCTGCGCGAGCGGCCATGACGGGAAGGTGTTGGTGGAGTAGCGGGAGTGCACGACCGCGAGCTCACTCGCGAAGCGCTCGTCCTGCAGATCGGGATAGAACGGCTCGAGCTGCAGGGTCGTCACCATGCCTTTGTAGCCGAGCGTGCGGCTGGAGAGCGAGACGAAGTAGGCGCCGAGTTCATGTCCGGCGCGCTTGCGCAGACGGTACGCGACACGATCCAGTTCGATGTCGGACAGCGCGGGAGCATCGCCCTTGGCCGGTCGGGCGACGAAGAGCTGCTCGAAGGCGGGGCGCGCCTCGTCGGCCAGCTTGCCGAGGTGCTCGTTGGCGGTCGGGACGACGCGCCAGCCGAGAACGGTGAGGCCCTCTTCGCGGGCGATCTTCTCGACGCCGGCCTTCTGCGTGCGTCGTTCTCCCGCCTGCAGCGGGAGGAAGGCGAGTCCGACGGCGTACTCGCCGACCGGGGGAAGTTCGAACCCCGTCACAGCGCGGAGGAACTCGTCGGGCATCTGGGTCAGGATGCCTGCGCCATCTCCGGTGCCGGCATCTGAGCCGATCGCGCCGCGGTGCTCCAGGTTTCGCAGGGCTTCGAGCGCCTGCTGGATGATGTCATGACCTGGCGTGCCGCGGAGCGTGGCGACCATGGCAAGGCCACAGGCGTCCTTCTCGAACGCCGCGTTGTACATGCCCTGCTTCGGGGGGTAGGCGCCGGAGGCGCCGTAGGGAGGCTGGAAGTACACCAGTTACCGTCCTCAGTTATTCAAGTGACACCGGGGACGACGTCGGCCCGCTCGTTCAGTGCAATGGATCTCCCGCCACGAGGCGGCTTATCGGGCGCCGGCCTCGTTCGTGGGAGCGGTGCTTGTGGCGGTGGCTCCTGCGGTGACCTCTTCGGCCGGAGGCTCGCTCACGTCCACGAAGTCAGAGGGATTGTCTTGCGATTGTACATCAGCGTCGACGTCCTTCCGGCTGTACCCGGGCTGGTACACGGAGGGCTCGCGGCCGGGGTGACGGCGCGTCTGGACGATGAGGATCACGATGCCGACGATGACCCCGATGATGGCCGCCCAGACGTTGCTGCGCAGGCCGAGGATGATCTCGCTCGGGTCGATCCGGATGGATTCCCAGAGGATGCGCCCTGCGCTGTACCAGATCAGGTAGACCGCGAACAGACGACCCCACTGGAAGTACAGGTTGCGTCCGAGCCACAGCAGCACGAGGACGCCGAGCCCGTTCCAGATCACTTCGTACAGGAACGTCGGGTGGAACAGGGTGCCGTCGGCGAGTCCAGGGGGGAAGGCCGGGTTGTCGGACTCGATCTCCAGGCCCCACGGCACGTCCGTCGGGAGGCCGTACAGCTCGTGGTTGAACCAGTTGCCGAACCGGCCGAGGGCCTGCGCCAGCAGCAGGCCGGGTGCCAGCGCATCGGCGAAGCTCCAGAACCGGATCTTGGCCCAGCGGCAGCCGAGCCACGCGCCGATGGCACCGCCGATGAGCGCGCCGTAGATGGCGATCCCGCCCTCCCAGATCGCCCAGATCGAGCCGGGCTGGAAGGGGTTCCACGTGTTGATGCCCTCGCCGAAGTAGTCGTTCGGGTGCGTGAAGACGTGGTAGAACCGGGCGGCGATGATCGCCAACGGCACCGCGATGATGACGATGTCGATCACGATCCACGGCTCCGCGCCGCGCTTGGTGAGGCGGTGATTGGTCATCAGCGTGGCGGCGATGATGCCCGCGATGATGCAGAGCGCGTAGTAGTAGATCGTCACCGGACCGATCGAGAACGTGTTCTCGGGAGGGCTCGGGATGCTGGTGAGCACGCCGGTCAGTGTGCTGGAGAGCGCGAGGGACATGAGTGCGATTCTAGTTTCTCTGGTCGGAGCGAGTGGACAGCGGCGTTCCGGCTGCCAGTGCGCGTGTCGTGGCGGCGAGCCCGCCCAGGCCGCCGTCGCGGAGAGCGCGGACGAGTGCGGTGCCCACGATCGCGCCATCGGCGTACTCGAGGACGCTCGCGATCTGGTCCGCCGTGGAGATCCCGATGCCGACGCAGGCACGATTGTCACCGTGCTCACGCAGGCGCGCGACGAGCGTCCGCGCGGCCTTGTCGAGCTCCGCACGCTCCCCCGTGATCCCCATGGTGGACACCGTGTAGATGAAGCCCGTCGAGGAGTCGGCCACGAGGTCCAGACGCTCATCGGTCGATGTCGGCGCCGCGAGGAAGATGCGGTCCAGGCCCGTGCGCTTGCTCGCGGCGATCCAGTCGGCGGCGGCATCCGGCGTGATGTCCGGGGTGATGAGTCCTGACGCGCCGGCCGCCAGCAGGTCGTCCGCGTAACGGTCGACGCCGTATTGCGCGACCGGGTTCCAGTACGTCATCACGACCACGGGGACGTCGGTGGCAGCCGTGATCGTCCGCAGCGCCGTGAAGAGGTCCTTCGTGCGGTACCCGGCGGCGAGGGCGGCCTGCGTGGCCTCCTGGATCAGGGGGCCGTCCATCACCGGGTCGCTGTACGGCGGGCCGAGTTCGATGACGTCGACGCCGTTCTCAGCGAGTGTGATGGCGGCGCGGATGCTGGTGTCGAGGTCGGGATATCCGACCGGAAGGTAGCCGACGAAGGCACCGCGACCGTCGTCGTTGGCGCGCCGGATGGCGTCTTCGACGCGGCTCATGCGTCAGGCTCCTCGTCGTACAGGTCGAAGTAGCGTGCGGCGGTGTCCATGTCCTTGTCGCCTCGGCCGGACAGGCACACCGCGATCAGGCCGTCCGGCCCCAGCTCGCGGCCGAGACGGATCGCACCGGCCAGGGCGTGCGCGGACTCGATGGCGGGGATGATGCCCTCGGTGCGGCTCAGCAGTCGCAGAGCCTGCATCGCCTCGTCGTCGGTGGCCGGGATGTACTCGGCACGGCCGATGTCCGCGAGCCAGGAGTGCTCTGGCCCCACACCGGGGTAGTCCAGCCCGGCCGAGATGGAGTGCGATTCGATCGTCTGTCCGTCCTCGTCCTGCAGGACGTAGGTGCGGGCCCCGTGCAGGACGCCGGGCCGGCCCCGCTCGATGGACGCCGCGTGCTTGGGCGTGTCCACCCCGTCACCGGCGGCCTCGACGCCGTACAGCTTGACCGCTTCATCGTCCAGGAACGCATCGAACATGCCGATGGCGTTGGATCCGCCGCCGACGCAGGCCACCACGGCATCCGGCAGTCGACCAGCCGTCTCGAGCAGCTGCTCGCGGGCCTCTTCGCCGATGATCTTCTGGAAGTCGCGCACCATGGCGGGGAACGGATGCGGGCCCGCAGCGGTGCCGAAGATGTAGTTGGTGGTCTCCACCGTCGCGACCCAGTCTCGGTACGCGTCGTTGATCGCGTCCTTGAGCGTGCGCGATCCGGTCTTCACCGGGACGACCTCGGCGCCGAGCAGCCGCATACGGGCGACGTTGAGCGCCTGGCGCTCGGTGTCGACCTCGCCCATGTAGATCGTGCAGTCCAGGCCGAACAAGGCGGCGGCGGTCGCCGTCGCGACGCCGTGCTGGCCGGCGCCCGTCTCGGCGATCACGCGGGTCTTGCCGAGCCTGCGGGTGAGCAGAGCCTGCCCGAGGACGTTGTTGATCTTGTGGCTGCCGGTGTGATTCAGGTCTTCGCGCTTGAGGAAGATGCGCGCTCCCCCGGCGTGCTCGGCGAAGCGTGTCACCTCGGTGAGCGCCGACGGGCGACCGGCGTAGCTGCTGAGCAGGTGCGCCAGCTCGGCGCGGAAGTCCGGGTCGGCGATCGCCTGCTCGTAGGCGACGGTGAGTTCGTCGATCGCGGCGATGAGGGACTCGGGCATGTAACGGCCGCCGAAGTCGCCGAAGAACGGTCCTGGCTGATCGCGCAGACTCACTTATCCGACCTCCAGAAAACGGTGCAGCGTGGCGACGGGGTCTCCCGTGACGAGAGCCTCGCCGATGAGCACGACGTCCGCTCCGGCGCCGCGGTAGTGCGCGACATCGTCCGGGGACAGCACGGCGGACTCCGCGATCTTCGTCGTCCCGTCGGGGATCAGGTGCCCGATGCGGCTGAACAGGTCGCGGTCGAGCTCGAGCGTCTTCAGGTCACGCGCGTTCACGCCGATCAGCGGTGCGCCGAGTTCGGCTGCGACGGCGATCTCGTCGGCGGAATGCGTCTCGACGAGAGGTGTCATGCCCAGCTCGGTGATCAGGTCGAACAGCTCGGAGAGCACACGCTGCTCGAGTCCTGCGACGATCAGCAGCGCCAGGTCGGCGCCGGCGGCTCGCGCCTCGAAGACCTGGTACGGCGTCGCGATGAAGTCCTTGCGCAGCACCGGAACGGAGACGCGCTCTGTGACCGCCTCCAGATCCGCCAGGCTGCCGCCGAAACGGCGCTCCTCCGTCAGCACGCTGATCGCGGACGCACCACCCGTCTCGTACAGGGACGCCTGGTGGGCCGGATCAGGAATCTCCGCGAGCGCGCCGCGTGACGGGCTCGCGCGCTTGACCTCGGCGATGATCTTGACGCGGGATGCCGGGGCGAGCGCCTGGCGAGCATCCTTCGCGGACGGGCGAGCCAGGGCGGCCTTCTCGACGTCCGCGAGCGGGCGCGTCAGCGCTCGACGCTCGGCGTCTTCGACAGCGCCGGCCGTGAGGTCGGCGAGCACCATTAGTGCGCCTTCGGCGAGTACTTGGGGCCCTTGACGCCGTATCCGGCCTTCGCGAGGATCCACCCCAGCAGCGCGCCGATGGCGATGACGCCGACCGAGATCCAGACGAACAGCGGCTGCTCGAAGCAGAACGCGACCGTGCCGGCCGCGACGCCGAACAGCATGACCACCACAGCGGTCCAGGCGGCAGGCGAGTGTCCGTGGCCGGGGTCTGCGATGGGGTTGCTCATGGGGATTCCTCCGGGTCGATGGCGGGCGACGTCAGTCTATCGGTCTCAGCGCGTCGGGTCGGTTCCGCGGGACAGCTCGTCCCAGGAATCGATCGCGTCGACGGGACCGGATGCGGCGCGCTCATCCGTGTCGGTGCGGAAGCGTCGGCCGCCGGTCTTCCAGCCGCGCGCCGTCAGGATGACGAAAACCGCGGATGCGGCCAGGATCACCCAGCCGGCCAGCGCGATCGCCGGCCAGGCCGTCGGCTCGACGGCGTCGACGAGGTCGGCGATCGCCGCATCGCCAGCCAGGCCCGTCACCTCGGTGACGGTCGAGGCGACCGATCCGAGCGGATGGCTGAGCAGCACGCCGAGCGTCGACCACGCCAGGAGGACGCCGATGACCGCGCCGAGAGCGGCGAGCACATATCGCAGAATCGGCCCGACGATCGCGAGCACGGCCGCCAGTGCCAGCACGGCGAGACTGAGCGGCGTGAGCAGCGGAAGCGCCTGCGCGCCGGTCACCAGGATCGGCTCGGCGGCATCATGCCGGGCAGCGACCAGCCATGTCTGCGTCGAGGAGAGCACTCCCAGACCGCCTGCGACGAGGAAGCCGAGGACAGCGACGGAGCGTCCACGTCTGGCGAGACTCATGCGTCCTCCGCTGCAACGGGCTCCAGGTCCGTCGTATCGAAGCAGGTGCGTGTTCCGGTGTGGCAGGCTGGGCCGTTCTGGTGCACCTGCAGGAGGATCGCGTCGCCGTCGCAGTCCAGGCGTGCGGCGTGGACCAGCTGGGTGTTCCCGGACGTGTCGCCCTTGCGCCAGTACTCCTGTCGTGAGCGCGACCAATAGGTCGCGCGGCCGCCCGTGAGCGTGCGGCGCAACGCCTCGGCATCCACCCAGGCGAGCATGAGCACCTCGAGGGTGTCCCACTGCTGAACGATCACCGGCGCGAGGCCATCCGCGTTCCAGGCGATCTTCGCGATCCGCGCTTCGATATCGCTCACCGGACCAGCACTCCTTCTGCGCGCAGCGCATCCTTGACGTCGCCGACCGTGAGCGCGCCGGTGTGGAACACGCTCGCGGCGAGGACGGCATCCGCTCCGGCTTTGATGGCCGGTGCGAAATCGGATGCCGTGCCGGCGCCGCCCGAGGCGATCACCGGCACGGAGGCGACTTCGCGCATGAGGCGGACGAGTTCGAGGTCGAAGCCGTCTCGGGTTCCGTCGGCGTCGATCGAGTTGACCAGCAGCTCACCGGCGCCGCGCTCCGTGGCTTCTCGCGCCCACTCGAGCGCGTCCAGCGTCGTCTCTGTACGGCCGCCGTGCGTCGTCACGACGAAACCGGACTCCGTGGCGGGCGAGCGCTTGACATCGAGCGAGAGCACCAGCACCTGGGCGCCGAAGCGGTCGGCGATCTCGCCGAGGAGTTCGGGGCGGGCGATCGCCGCTGAGTTCACACCGATCTTGTCCGCGCCGACGGAGAGCAGTCGGGCCACGTCCTCGACGCTGCGCACTCCCCCGCCGACCGTCAACGGGACGAACACCTGCTCGGCCGTGCGCTGGACCACGTCGTAGGTCGTGGCACGGGCGTCGACCGTGGCGGTGACATCGAGGAATGTGATCTCATCCGCGCCCTGTGCCGCGTAATGCGCCGCCAGCTCGACGGGGTCGCCCATATCGCGCAGGTTCTCGAAGTTCACACCCTTGACGACGCGGCCGGCGGCGACGTCGAGACACGGGATCACGCGACTCGCGAGAGCCATCAGAGCCTCGCGGCGTGGATCGCGGTGACCAGCAGCGCGCGTGCGCCGAGCGCGTAGAGAGCGTCCATCACCTGGTTGACGCCCTTACGAGGGATCATCACCCGCACCGCGACCCAGGTCGGGTCCTTGAGCGGCGAGATGGTCGGTGATTCGCGTCCGGGCGTGATGGCAACCGCCTGATCGACGAGGTCGGCGGGCAGGTCGTAGTCCAGCAGCACGTAACGGCGGGCGACGATGACGCCGCGTAGACGACGGAGCAGCGTCTCAGTGCCCTCGGCATCCCCCGGCCGACTGATCAGCACGGCCTCTGACTCGATGATCACGGGGCCGAAGATCTCCAGGCCCGCCTGGCGGAGGGTCGTGCCCGTCTCCACGACGTCGGCGATCGCGTCGGCGACTCCGAGACGGACCGCGGATTCGACGGCGCCGTCCAGAGGGACCAGCTCGGCCTCGACGCCGTGCTCGCGCAGGAACGCGTCCACGAGCCCGGGGTACGCGGAGGCGACGCGCACGCCCGCGAGGTCCTCGATACCGGCGAACGCCCCGGGGGGCGCCGCGAAACGGAACGTCGAGTGCGCGAAGCCCAGGGCCTGGACCTCACGCGCCTGCTGCGGGACGTCCTTGAGCAGGTCGCGTCCGGTGATGCCGACATCCAGCGCGCCTGAGGCGACGTAGGTGGCGATGTCACGCGGGCGGAGGAAGAAGAACTCGACGTCGTTCTCGGCGTCGACGACGTGCAGGGTCTTGGAGTCGCGTCGGCCGGCGTATCCGGCCTCGGCGAGCATCTCGGCTGCCGTCTCGGACAGCGAGCCCTTGTTGGGAACAGCGATGCGCAGCATGGGGGTCTTTCGGTTCAGGAGATCGGCAGGGCGGAGCGCATCAGAGATGTCGGTAGACGTCTTCGAGGCTCAGGCCCTTCGCGATCATCATGACCTGGACGTGGTAGAGCAGCTGCGAGATCTCCTCCGCAGCGGCGTCGTCGGACTCGTACTCCGAGGCCATCCAGACCTCGGCGGCCTCCTCGACGATCTTCTTGCCGATCGTGTGCACGCCGCCGTCGAGCTCGGCGACCGTGCCCGAACCCTCCGGTCGGGTCTCTGCCTTGAACCGGAGCTCGGCGAACAGCTCGTCGAAAGTCTTCACGAGTCCAGGCTAGCGGCTCGCGCGAGGTCCCTGAGCCCGGTGATGGCGGCCTCGACGTTCTCCGCGCCGTAGACCGCCGAACCGGCGACGAACGTGTCGGCGCCGGCCGCTGCGGCCTGATCGATCGTCGCGGCGGAGATGCCGCCGTCCACCTGGAACCACACGTTCGAGCCTCGGCGCCGTGCTTCGTCCACGAGTGCGCGCAGCTTCGGCATGGTCTCGGGCATGAAGCCCTGGCCTCCGAAACCGGGTTCGACGGTCATGACCAGGACCTGGTCGAACTCGTCGAGGATGTCGTAGAGCCGTTCTCCGGCGGTTCCCGGCTTGATGGCGATGCCGGCCCTGGCTCCGATGCTGCGCAGGCGGCGCGCCAGCGCGATCGGGTCGTGCGCCGCCTCGAGATGGAACGTCACGCTGGCGGCTCCCAGTTCGGCGTACCCCGGTGCCCAGAGATCCGGGTCGCTGATCATCAGGTGCACGTCGAGCGGAACCGGGCTGGTCGCCTGGATGCGTTCGACCATCTGGGGACCGAACGTGAGGTTGGGCACGAAGTGGTTGTCCATCACGTCGACGTGGACGAAGTCGGCTGCAGCGATGCGGGCCAGCTCCGCCTGCATGTTGACGAAGTCGGCCGCCAGGATGCTGGGGTTGATGCGCGGGGCGTCCGGGAGCATGGTCATCGGGATCCCTTCTCGGTGCGCTGCAGCAGCGCGAGGAACATGGCGTCGGTGCCGTGGCGGTGCGGCCACAGTTGGACGCGGCCGGAGCCGTCGGATGCGAGATCGATGGGCGACCGGCTGAGGCCGGCGAGCACCGATCGTGCGTCGAGCTCGACGAGGTCGTCGCGCGCGCGCAGCACCTCCGAGACCACCCCCGTCGTCTCGGCGAGATGCGGCGAGCACGTGACGTACGCGACGACGCCACCGGGGCGCAGAGCATCGGCCGCCGCGATCAGCAGCTCGGTCTGCAGCCCCGTGAGCTCGGCGACGTCGGCAGGCGTCTTGCGCCACCGCGCCTCAGGGCGTCGGCGCAGCGCGCCGAGTCCTGTGCAGGGCGCGTCGACGAGGATCCGGTCGAACTCGCTCGATCGCGAGGAAGCGAGTGCGCGTCCGTCCTGCACGTGCACGGGCACCTCGCCGGGGATCGGCCGAAGTGCGTTGCGGACCAGACCGGCCCTCGCCGGGACGACCTCGTTCGCCTCCAGGTGCGCGCCATGGGCGTTCGCGATCGCGGCGAGCAACGCGGTCTTGCCACCGGGTCCCGCGCAGAGGTCGAGCCAGCGCTCGTCCTCATCGATCGGCGTCGCCGCGGTCAGTGCGAGCGCGACGAGCTGCGAGCCCTCGTCCTGCACCCGGACCGCGCCGGCGGCGTCGCCCAGGTACGCGTGCGGGTCGCCGCCCGGAGCACCGAAAGCGGTCGGTGCGTAGGGGCGCC
Source organism: Microbacterium sp. NPDC056234 (assembly GCF_042267585.1). Classification (NCBI taxonomy): domain Bacteria; kingdom Bacillati; phylum Actinomycetota; class Actinomycetes; order Micrococcales; family Microbacteriaceae; genus Microbacterium; species Microbacterium sp. NPDC056234. Next base: position 547,173 of record NZ_JBHJTE010000002.1, on the reverse strand, counting down.
GTGGCTCAGCGGGCTCCGCGAGACCGGGCAGTGCGGCGAGCGTCACCTCGGGTGAGACGTTGTCGGCCTCCAGCAGCGCCTCGAGCTCATCCGCACGGTCCTCCGCGGCAAGGGCGCGGCGCAGCGCTCGGATCACCCAGACCGGATGCGCGGTGCGCAGCCCCAGCCGCTCGTCGTCCGAGCGAGCCTGCGCGGTGATCCGCTCATCCCACTCCCCCGGCGTGTCGCGTGCGATCCGCCGCAGCACCGCGTTGGCGAACCCGGCGGCGCCGCGGCTGTGCGCGGCGGCGAGGTTCACCGACTCGTTGACGGCGGCGTGCGAGGCGACGCGTGTGGCGAGCAATTGATGCGTGCCGAGGCGGAGCGCGTCGAGTACCGGGGAGTCGATGTCCGCGGCGTCTCGGCCCGCGGCAGAAGAGATGATCGCGTCGTACGTGCCCCGGCGTCGAAGTGTGCCGTAGGTGAGCTCGGTGGCGAGAGCGGCATCCTGCGGAGAGAGTCCTGCCTCGGTGATCGCGCCCGGCAGCAGCAGATTCGCGTAGGCATCCGACTCGGACACCGCGCGGATCACGTCGTACGCGACGCGTCGTGCGCCTTGAACGCTCCGATCAGGGCGGGCGTGTCCACCGGGCCGGGACGGACGTCGCGATGAACGCTGCGGACCGCTCATGAGCCGACCACCGTGCTCTCGCCTTCTCGTCGACCTCGCCACCAATCGGCGGCAGCCATAGCCGGCTTGCCCGCGGGCTGCACTCTGGTCACGGACAACGGGACCGTCGCCGTCCCGATCAGCACGGAGTTCTTCGTGCCGGCGATGGCACCCGGTGCGAGCGGTTCGACGTCATCGGCGGGGCTGGCCTCCAGGATCTTCAACCGCGCACCATCGATGCTCGTGTGGGCGCCCGGCTCGCCGGTGACCCCGCGGAAGCGTGCGTAGACCTCCTCCAGCGGACGGGTGAACTCGAGCAGACCGTCCTCGAGACTCAGCTTCGGAGCGAGGGTGACCGCGCCGACCTGCGGCTGCGCATGCGCCGTGCCGCCGGCGATCGTGTCGACGACCTCGGCGGTGAGCGGAGCACCTGCCGCAGCCAGCGCCTCCAGCGCCGCATCGGCGGTGGCATCCGCCGGGACGTCGAACGCACGGGACGCGTAGACGTCTCCGGCATCCAGCTCCTCGACGAGCTGGAACACGCTGGCGCCCAGCTCCGCGTCGCCGGCGATCAGCGCCCGCTGCACGGGGGCGGCACCGCGCCAGGCCGGAAGCAACGAGAAGTGCAGATTGATCCAGCCGCGTTCCGGCGTCGAGAGCAGCGGTTCCCTGACCAGCCCGCCGTAGGCGACGATGACGCCCAGTTCGGGCTCGAGGGCGGCGATGCGCTCTGTCGCCTCGGCGTCGAGACGGGCCGCCTTGATGATGTTCAGGCCGAGCTCTGCGGCAACGGCGGCGACCGGAGACGGGGTGAGCACCCGCTTGCGTCCCAGGGGCGCATCAGGACGCGTCACGACCGCGACGATCTCGTGACGGTCTGCGAGCAGCCGCAGAGTGGGGACGGCGACGGCGGGTGTGCCGGCGAAGACGAGGCGCATGAAGGTTCTCCGGTGGGATCAGATCTCAGGTTCGAGGATATCGAGCCGCAGTGCGAGTGACGCCCTGGTGGGTCGGCCCCTGCCGCGTCTGCGCTGCACGCCGTCGGCGATCACCTGGGCCCGCAGCGCCGTGGCGACGGCCGCTCCGGCCGCATACTCGAAGCGGATGAGCGCCCGCACGCGGCCGTCATCGTCGGAGAGCGGCACAGGGCCGAGTACGGCCTCCGACGGCAGCCCGAGGACGCGGACGGCCTCGATCGCGGCCCGCACCGACGCCGAAGTGCCCTCGAGCTGCGCGACGCGGACGGTCGGCGGCATATGCAGCGGTGCTCGAGCCTCCAGCTCGCTGCGGGCGTATCCGGAGTGGTTCCACGTCGCCAGGGATATCGCGACGGGTCCCTGGATGCCGACGAGGTGCACAGGTGCGCCCGGCGCCGCCAGCGCGGCGGCATTCGACCACCAGCGCAGGCAGGACTCGCCGATGCGCAGATCCGGTGCCTGCAGCATCCGTGGCCCGTCCAGCAGGACGACGGCTCGATAGCCGCCGTCCGCGAGCGGCTCCGCGCCGCGGGTCGCGACGACGAGGCTGGGCTTGTCGTCGACGCGTTCGATGGGATGCGTGCCGTCCGCGATGATGACACGGATGCCAGGGAACGCTCGGCCGAGCTCGTCGGCGGTCCGCTCGCTCCCCGAGGACGCGAGACGCAGCTTGGTCGACGAGCATTCGGGGCAGGTCCAGGTGCGCGCTGAGCGACCGCACCACCCGCACACGGGCACCGCGCCGCGGGTACGTGCGCCGAGCGGTCCGGCGCATTGCGGACAGCGCGCAGGTCTGCGGCAGTCGGCGCACACCAGCGAAGGCGAGAACCCCGGTCGGGCGACCTGGATCAGGACGGGCCCGTCCGCTGCGGCATCCCTGGCGGAGCGGAACGCACTCGACGGCATGCGCCCGCTCCCCTGCTCGAGCTCCTGGGGCGTGCTCAGCTGCACGCGTGGCAGCACGCGTCTGGCGGCGCGCACGTCCCGCAGCCACCCGAGTTGGACCAGCCGTTCGACATCGCTGGTTCGTGTGTGCCCGGCGAACAGCAGCGCGCTGCCTTCCTGCTCCTGACGCAGCAGCGCGGCGTCCCGCGCGTGCACGTAGGGAGCCAGAGGCTCGGACAGCAGCGGGTCTCCGTCGTCCCAGACGATCACGAGTCCGGCCCGCACCGGTGCATACACGGCCGAGCGGTTGCCGATGACGACGCACGGCGCGTCCTCGAGGGTCCTCAGGAACGCGCGATAGCGATCGGGGTTGGTCTGGCGGGCGTCGTGCCGGACGACAGCATCGGCGGGCAGCAGCGCGTGCAGCGCGGTGAGCGCGCGGTCGAGATCACGGTGATCGGGCACGACGATGATCGTCGAGCGCCCTGCCGCCAGAGTGCGCGCGGCCGCAGCGGCCAGGAGACGCGTCCAACCGGGAACGCCCTCATCGAGAACCGGGATCGCCTCGACAGCGGCACGACCGGAGTCGTCGAGGACGTCCTGCAGCTCCGCGTACCGGTCGATCACGGCCTGCGCTTTCTCCAGCGCCTCCGCGGAGGGCACTGGTGCCGCGGCGTCCGCGGTCCAGGCCTTCTCGACCCGCACCTGGCGCTTCGGGATGACCAGCCGCAGGATGTCGGATGCCGAACCGGCCGCACGGTCGGCCGTGCGTCGGGCCAGCCGATACAGCGCGTCGGTGAGGACGGGAACCGGCGACACGATGCCGTCCACTTCCGAGAGCGGACGGTCGGCGTCGCTCTCGGCGTCGAGCTCCACGATGTAGCCCTCGACGACGCGGCCGGCGGTGCGCAACGGCACTTTCACGCGGACGCCGGGTGCGACCTCACCCAGCTCCTCCGGCAGGGCGTAGTCGAACAGCCGGTCCAGCTGCGGAAGCGGCGACTCCAGGAGCACGCGCGCGATGCGCCGGCTCTCCGCGGCCATCAGAGTCCGGCGGCGCGGCGCAGCTCTTCAGCGCGGTCTGTCCGCTCCCAGGTGAAGCTCGGGAGCTCGCGACCGAAGTGGCCGTATGCGGCGGTCTGCGCATAGATCGGTCGCAACAGGTCGAGCTCTTCGATGATCGCCTGCGGACGCAGATCGAACACGTCCGTGATCGCCTGCGTGATCGCCTCATCGGCGATCCTTCCGGTGCCGAACGTCTCGACGTACAGGCCCACTGGGCGCGCGACGCCGATGGCGTACGCCACCTGCACCTCGATGCGATCCGCGAGGCCAGCGGCGACCGCGTTCTTCGCCACCCAGCGCATCGCATAGGCACCCGAGCGATCGACCTTGGACGGATCCTTGCCGCTGAACGCGCCGCCGCCGTGACGAGCAGCGCCGCCGTAGGTGTCGATGATGATCTTGCGACCGGTGAGTCCGGCATCCCCCTTCGGACCGCCCGTGACGAACGGGCCGGCGGGGTTGATGTAGTACGTGAGATCCGACGGGATGTCGAGGCCGGTCGAGGCGAGCACCGGGTCGATCACATGCTCGCGGACCTGCGCCTGCAGCTCCTCCTGCGAGATGTCGGGGTGGTGCTGGGTCGAGACGACCACCGCGTCCACGGTTTTCGGGGTGAAGCCGTCGTATCCGAGCGTCACCTGCGTCTTGCCGTCAGGGCGCAGGTACGGCAGCAGACCGGAGCGACGCACCTCGGTGAGGCGCTCCGCGATCCGGTGAGCCGTCCACCCTGCCATCGGCATGAGCTGAGGGGTCTCGTTGGTCGCGAAACCGAACATGATGCCCTGATCGCCGGCGCCGAGCGCGTCGCGTTTCTCGGTGGAGCTGCCGTCGCGGTGCTCCTGCGCCTTGTCGACGCCGTGCGCGATGTCGCCGGACTGCTCCCCCACCGACACGCTCACGCCGCACGACGAGCCGTCGAAGCCGGTGTCGCTGGACGTGTAGCCGATGCCGTTGACGACATCCCGCACGATCGTGGGGATGTCGACGTAGGCTTCGGTGCGGATCTCGCCGGCGACATGCACGAGGCCTGTCGTCACGAGAGTCTCCACGGCGACGCGAGAGCCGGGATCCTTGGCGATCAGGCCGTCGAGGATGCTGTCGGAGATCTGATCGCAGATCTTGTCCGGATGTCCCTCGGTGACGGATTCGGACGTGAACAGGCGCAGTGCGGTCATGAAGGCTGTCGCGCTCTTACTCGGCGTGACGGATGCGCAGCTTGTCCTCGTTGATCTCGTGGAGCGCGATCGTGAGCGGCTTGTCCTCGACGGAGGAGTCCACGAGCGGACCCACGTTGTCGAAGAGGTTTCCCTCGTGCAGATCGGAGTAGTAGTCGTTGATCTGGCGCGCACGCTTGGACGCGTAGATGACCAGCTCGTACTTCGACTCGACACGGTCGAGCAGGTTGTCGATGGGCGGGTCGATGATTCCGTTGGTGTGGTGTCCGGCCATGGTGGGACCTCCAGATCAGGCGACGGGATCGTCGCGAAGTCGAAACGGCGGGCGTGCGAGGATGCTCAGCGCGCAGTCGCCTCAGACAATTCTACGACCTCGCGGGCCGCCGAGGAGACATCCTCGTTCACAATCAGGTAATCGAACTCGCTCTGGGCTGCCAGCTCGACTTTCGCGGTGCGCAATCGGCGGGCCCGCTCCTCCTCGTTCTCGGTGCCTCGGCCGACGAGCCGGTGCACGAGTTCATCCCAGGACGGCGGCAGCAGGAAGATCAGCGTCGCGGACGGTTCGGCCGCGCGCACCTGCCGCGCACCCTGCAGATCGATCTCGAGCAGGACGGTCTTGCCCGCCTCGAGGGCGGCGTCGATCGGGGCACGGGGTGTGCCGTATCGGCTCTTGTTGTGCACGACGGCGTACTCGAGGAGCTCGCCGTCCGCGATGAGCCGGTCGAACTCGGCCTCGTCGACGAAGTAGTAGTGCACGCCGTCGATCTCGCCGGGGCGCGGAGCGCGCGTGGTCGCAGACACCGAGAGATGGATCTCGGGGTTCGCTTCACGGATGTGCGCGGCGACGGTGCCCTTCCCGACCGCCGTCGGTCCTGCGAGCACGAGCAGACGGCTGCGACCGCTCCGCGGACGGTGCACGGGGAAGCGCTCGTCGAGCCAGGCCGCGAGAGCCTCGCGTTGCCGGATGCCGAGACCGCCGAGCCGCTTCACCGGCGAGATGTGCAGCTCCTCGAGGATGCGGTCCTTCTTGCCGACCCCGATCGCCGGCAGCGCCAGCAGGAAGTCGGTGACGCGGAAGGAACCGGCCACGGAATCCGGATCGGCCACGGCATCGGCGAGCACCTTCTGCGGGGCGGTGACCCGCGTGGTCAGGTCGCGCTTGAGCGCAGCCCTGGCCCGACGACGCTCCACGGCGCGATGCGCGGCTGCGACGCGGTCGACGTCTGGAACGGCACGCTTCTCACTCACCGAGCACCTCCCGATACCCCTCTGCCGCGCGATCGATGGCCTCGGCGAGTCCGGCAGGACCCGCGGAGAGGATGCTGCGGCTCTCGCTCGCCAGCACCTGGCGCGCCGCAGAGCCGTACCGCGCACGCAGATCGGCGGGGCCTGCACCCTGCGCACCGAAGCCCGGGCCCAGGATGGGCGCCGGCGGTGCGAACGGCTCGAGCCCTGCTTCGGCCCAGTCGACCGTCGCGCCGATGACGAAGCCGTTGCCGCCCCACTCGCCCGCCGGCGCGTCTGCGGCGTTTCGCTGCGACACGGCGGCCACGATCGCTGCGGACACGGTGCGTCCCTCGGCATCCTTCGACCGCTGCACGTCCGCGGCATCCGGATTGCTCGTCGCGGCGAGCACGAACGTGCCCTTGCCATGGCGGGCGGCGAGGGCGAACGTGCCGTCGAGTGCACCGACTCCGAGATACGGGCTGACGGTGAGCGCATCAGCCTCGAGCGGCGATCCTGGCGTGAGCCAGGCCGCGGCATAGGCATCCATGGTCGTGCCGATGTCGCCTCGCTTGGCGTCGGCGATCACGAGCAGACCAGCGGCACGTGCTGCGGAGAGGACGTCCTCGAGAGCGGCGAAACCGGCGGAGCCGAAGCGCTCGAAGAACGACACCTGCGGCTTCACGACACCGGCACGACCGGCCGCCGCCGCCACGGTGCGCAGGCCGAACTCGCGAACGCCCTGTCCGCTCTGCGGCAGTCCCCAGGCATCCAGCAGGGCGGCGTGCGGGTCGATGCCGACGCACAGCGGCCCGTACTGCGCCAGTGCGGCCCTGACGCGCTCCCCGAAGCCGGTGGTCACAGGGCGTTCTTCCGATCGATCGCGTACTCCTGGAGGCTGCGCACCTGGAAGCCCTCGTCGGCGGCATCCATTCCGCTCACGGCCGCGCCGAGCACTGCCATGGTCGTGAACAGCGCCTTGTCCGCGGCGACAGCAGCGGCCCGGATCTCGTAGCCGTCGGCGCGCGCTGCTCCTCCGGACGGAGTGTTCACGACGATGTCGATCTCTCCGTCGTTGATGAGGTCGACGATGTTGCGCTCACCGCTGTCCTGCGTCTCGCTGTACTTCGCCACCACGGTCACCGGGATGCCGTTGCGCGACAGGATCTCCGCGGTTCCCTCGGTCGCGACCAGCGTGAAGCCGAGCTGGCGCAGCCGGTGCGCGGGGAGGATCACGGCGCGCTTGTCAGCGTCGGCGACCGAGATGAACACGGTTCCCGACGTCGGCAGTCCACCGTACGCAGCGGCCTGGCTCTTCGCGAACGCGGTCGGGAAGTCCTTGTCGATGCCCATGACCTCACCGGTCGAGCGCATCTCAGGACCGAGGACCGAGTCGACGGTCTTCCCATCGCGGGTGCGGAACCGCTTGAAGGGAAGCACAGCCTCCTTGACGGCGACGGGTGCATCCAGCGGAACCTGAGAGCCGTCCTGGATCGGCAGCATCCCCTCGCTCTTCAGCTCGGCGATCGTCGCACCGACCATGATCCGGCTCGCGGCCTTCGCCAGCGGGATCCCGAGGGCCTTCGAGACGAACGGCACCGTGCGGCTGGCGCGCGGGTTGGCCTCGATGACGTAAAGCACGCCGGCGCTGATCGCGAACTGCACGTTGAGCAGGCCGCGGACGCCGACGCCCTCGGCGATCGCCAGCGTCGCCTTGCGGACGCGGTCGATGTCGCTGCGCCCGAGCGAGACGGGCGGCAGGGTGCAGCTGGAGTCGCCGGAGTGGATGCCGGCTTCTTCGAGGTGCTCCATGACACCGCCGATGTACAGCTCGTGCCCGTCGTACAGGGCATCCACGTCCAGTTCGATCGCGTCGTCCAGGAAGCGGTCGACCAGCAGGGGCTTGCCCTGTTCGATGACGACCTCGCCGGCGGTGCGCACGAAGTAGTCGCGCAGGCTCGCCGTGTCGTAGACGATCTCCATGCCGCGTCCGCCGAGCACGAAGCTCGGCCGAACCAGCACCGGGTATCCGATCTCCTCGGCGATCGCGACGGCGCCGTCCACGTCGATGGCCGTGCCGTGCCGCGGCGCGACGAGCTCGGCGTTGTCGAGCAGCTGCGAGAACAGTTCGCGCTCCTCGGCGATGTCGATCGCCGCGGGGCTCGTGCCGAGCACGTTGTATCCGGCTGCCTCGATGCCCTTCGCGAGCCCGAGTGGAGTCTGCCCGCCGAGCTGGCACACCACGCCGAGGATCGTCCCGCTGGCGGCCTCGGCATCCAGGACCTCGAGGACGTCCTCGAGGGTGAGCGGCTCGAAGTACAGCCGATCGCTGGTGTCGTAGTCCGTGGAGACGGTCTCCGGGTTGCAGTTGACCATGACGGTCTCGTACCCGGCATCCGAGAGGGCGAACGATGCGTGCACGCACGAGTAGTCGAACTCGACGCCCTGGCCGATGCGGTTCGGGCCGGACCCGATGATGACGACCTTGGTCCGCTCCGACGGCGCGACCTCGGTCTCGAAGTCGTAGCTCGAGTAGTGGTACGGCGTCAGCGCAGGGAACTCGCCCGCGCAGGTGTCGACCGTCTTGTAGACCGGACGGATGCCGAGGCCGTGACGCATGCCTCGGACCTCGGTCTCGGTGATGCCGCGGATCTCGGCGAGCTGTGCGTCCGAGAAGCCGTGCTCCTTGGCGTACCGCAGGGTGTCGGCGTCCAGTTCGGCAGCGGCGCGGACGGTCTCCGCGACCTCGTTGATCAGGACGATCTGGTCGAGGAACCACGGGTCGATCGCGGTCGCGTCGAAGGCCTGCTCGATCGTCGCGCCCTTGCGCAGCGCCTGCTGCAGCGTGACGATGCGGCCGTCCGTCGGCGTCTTCGAGATCTCCAGGAGCTCTTCGACGCTGCGGTCCTCGACGCCCCAGTGGAAGCTGGATCCGCGCTTCTCGAGTGAGCGGAGCGCCTTCTGCAGCGCGGTGGCGTAGTTGCGGCCGATGGCCATCGCCTCGCCCACCGACTTCATCGTGGTCGTCAGCGTCGGGTCGGCGGCTGGGAACTTCTCGAACGCGAACCGAGGGACCTTCACCACGACGTAGTCCAGCGTCGGCTCGAAGCTGGCCGGCGTCACGCCTGTGATGTCGTTGGGGATCTCGTCGAGACGGTAGCCGAGTGCGAGCTTGGCGGCGAGCTTGGCGATCGGGAAGCCGGTCGCCTTCGAGGCCAGGGCGCTGGAGCGCGAGACACGCGGGTTCATCTCGATGACGATGATGCGCCCGTCTTCCGGGTTGACGGCGAACTGGATGTTGCAGCCGCCGGTGTCCACGCCGACGGCGCGGATGATGTCGATGCCGATGTCACGCAGCTTCTGGTACTCGCGGTCGGTCAGCGTGAGCGCCGGTGCGACCGTGATCGAGTCGCCGGTGTGCACGCCGACCGGGTCGACGTTCTCGATCGAGCAGACGACGACCGTGTTGTCGGCCGTGTCGCGCATGAGCTCGAGCTCGTACTCCTTCCAGCCGAGGATCGACTCCTCGAGGAGCACCTCGTTGGTGGGCGAGTCGTGCAGGCCTGCGCCTCCGATGCGGCGCAGGTCCGCCTCGTCGTACGCGAAGCCAGAACCGAGTCCGCCCATCGTGAAGCTCGGGCGGACCACGAGCGGGTAGCCGAGCTTCTCGGCGCCGGCGATGAGCTCGTCCATCGTGTGGCAGATGACGGATGCCGCCACATCGGCGCCCGCCTCGATCACGAGCTCCTTGAAGATCTGGCGGTCCTCGCCCTTCTTGATGGCCTCGACCTTGGCACCGATCAGCTCGACGTCGTACTTCGCGAGGATGCCGCGCTCGTCGAGCGCCATGGCCGCGTTCAGCGCGGTCTGGCCGCCCAGGGTCGGCAGGATCGCATCGGGACGCTCCTTCGCGATGATCGTCTCGATCACCTCGGGGGTGATCGGCTCGATGTAGGTCGCGTCGGCGAAATCGGGGTCGGTCATGATCGTGGCCGGGTTCGAGTTGACGAGGATGACGCGGATGCCCTCTTCGCGCAGCACGCGGCAGGCCTGGGTGCCGGAGTAGTCGAACTCGCAGGCCTGACCGATGACGATCGGACCTGAGCCGATGACGAGTACGGAGTTGATGTCGTCGCGCTTGGGCATTACTTGGCGTCCTTGTTCTCGCGGACGAGGTCCGCGAACCGATCGAAGAGGTAGTTGGCGTCGTGCGGGCCGGCGGCCGCCTCGGGGTGGTACTGCACCGAGAAGGCCGGGATGTCGAGGGCGCGCAGCCCCTCGACGACGTTGTCGTTCAGTCCGACGTGGCTGACCTCGACACGGCCGTAGCCGGCCGGGCTGTCGAACACGCCCTCGATGGGTGCGTCGACGGCGAAGCCATGGTTGTGCGCGGTGATCTCGACACGACCGGTGGTCTTGTCGCGCACCGGCTGGTTGATGCCGCGGTGGCCGAACGGCAGCTTGTAGGTGCCCAGCCCCAGCGCGCGACCGAGCAGCTGGTTGCCGAAGCAGATGCCGAAGAACGGCAGCTTCTCGTCCAGCACGGACCGGAGCAGATCGACGTGACCGTCGGAGGCGGCGGGGTCGCCTGGGCCGTTCGAGTAGAAGACCGCGACCGGATCGATCGAGCGGATCTCCTCGATCGTGGCGGTCTGCGGCAGCACGTGCACCTCGAAGCCGCGGGCGGCGAGGTTGTCGACGGTCGCCTGCTTGACACCGAGGTCGAGCACGGCGAGGTTGCCGATCTTCTCCCCCACGGCCTCCGTCACCGTCGCGGCGTCGACCGACACCTCGGCGGACAGGTTCTGGCCGGCCATCTGAGGCGCCTCCTGCACGATGCGCAGCTGCTCATCGGCATCCAGTGCCGCGGCATCACCCGAGAAGATCCCCCCGCGCATGGAACCGGCGGATCGGATGTGGCGGGTGATCGAACGGGTGTCGATGCCGCTGATGCCGACGATGCCGTCCTTCTCGAGGGTGGCGTCGAGCGAGGTGTCGGCACGCCAGTTGGATACGACGCGCGAAGGGTCGCGGACGATGTACCCGGCCACCCAGATCCGGCGGGACTCCGGATCCTCGTCGTTCATTCCGGTGTTGCCGATGTGCGGCGCGGTCTGCAGGACGATCTGCCCGGCGTAGGACGGGTCGGTCAGCGTCTCCTGGTAGCCGGACATGCCGGTGGCGAAGACGACCTCGCCGAGGGTCGTGCCGCGTGCGCCGTAGGCGCGACCGCGGTGGCGTGTGCCGTCCTCGAGCACGAGGACAGCTTGTTCGGGAAGATGAGTCATGACGTGGCTCCCGTCTTGGGGGCCGCGATGAGCGGCCGCAGTTCGGAGATGAGGTGTGCGGGGTCACCGGTGGTGACCCGGAGGTAGGAGTCGACCGGATGGGCGTCTGCGACGTCCCAGACGATCTTGACGAGACCGTCCGGTTCGACGACCCGGTCGATCGTGACCGTCGCGCGGTCGACGGCCTGCAGCCGGTCCGTGCTGAGGAACACGGTGGGTGCGCCATCAAGACAGAGGGCCACACCGCGGTCGGTCACGGCGATCTCGCCGCGGGCGCGGTACGTGAGCGGCGAGATCGCGAGGCGCTCGAGCGGCTCGTCGTGCTTGGTCGTGGAGACGTACAGCACTTCGTGGCGCGCACGCACCTCGGCGTGCTCCGGTACGCCGAGCGGGGCCGTCAGGCCCGCGTCGCGTCGGAGCCGGCGACGCCAGGCGAAGAACATCGTCAGCAGGATGCCGACGGCGATGAGCCCGGTGAGGAGGAACACGAGTTCCCGGGTCACGCGGTCAGCTCCTCGACCAGTACGCCATCGGCGACGGTCGTCATGCCGCGGTGGATGGTCCACTGCACTCTGCCCGGCAGGTCACGCCCGAGATACGGCGAGTTGACGCTGCGGCCGTGCAGGTCGGCCTCGGTGAACACGCCGGGGATCGACGGGTCGTACAGCGTCACGTTCGCCGGCGCTCCGACCTCGAGCGCACCGAAGCCGTCCAGACGGCCGATCCGGGCCGGGGTCGTGCTCAGGACGCGAGCGACATCCGCCCAGTCGAGCAGTCCTGTTTCGACCATCGACTGGTGCACGACGCGCAGGGCGCTCTCCAGTCCGACCATGCCGTTGGCCGCGGCCTGCCATTCGCAGGCCTTGTTCTCGCTCGGGTGCGGAGCGTGATCGGTCGCGACGATGTCGATCGTGCCGTCGGCCAGTCCTTCACGGACGGCGAGGACGTCCTCCTCGCGGCGCAGCGGCGGGTTGACCTTGTAGCGCGCGTCGTAGCCGCGGACGAGTTCGTCGGTCAGCAGCAGGTGGTGCGGCGTGGCCTCGGCGGTCACGGCGATGCCGCGCTTCTTGGCCCAGCGGATGATGTCGACCGAACCAGCGGTCGAAAGGTGGCAGACGTGCAGACGCGAGCCGACGTGCTCGGCGAGCAGGACGTCGCGGGCGATGATCGACTCCTCGGCGACCGCGGGCCAGCCGGCGAGACCGAGCTCTGCCGACACGGTGCCCTCGTTCATCTGGGCGCCCTCGGTCAGGCGCGGGTCCTGCGCATGCTGCGCGATCACCCCGTCGAAGCTCTTCACGTATTCCAGGGCGCGGCGCATGATCAGCGAGTCCCAGACGCAGAAGCCGTCATCGCTGAACACGCGGACCTTCGCGCGTGACGACGCCATCGCACCGAGCTCGGCGAGTCGCTCGCCCTTCTGGCCGACCGTCACCGCGCCGATCGGCTGGACCGTGGCGTAGCGGGCGGCCTCGCCGAGGGCGAGCTCCTGCTCGACGACACCCGCCGAGTCGGCCACCGGTGACGTGTTGGGCATCGCGAACACCGCGGTGAAGCCGCCGGCCGCGGCGGCGCGCGTGCCGGTCAGCACCGTCTCGGACGCCTCGTGGCCTGGCTCGCGCAGATGCGTGTGCAGGTCGACGAGTCCCGGGAGCGCGACCAGGCCAGCGGCCTGGATCGTCTGCGCCCCTGCGCGGCTGAGCCCGGAGCCGATCTCGGCGATGACACCGTTCTCGATCACGATGTCGGCGCTGTCGCGCCCGAGCAGCTGGACGCCTTCGATGACGAGGGTCTGGCTCACTTCACTTCCCCTCGTTCGTCTTCGCGCTCCCCCGCCAGCAGCAGGTAGAGCACGGCCATTCGTACCGAGACCCCGTTCGTGACCTGTTCCAGCACCGTGGAACGGGCGGAATCGGCGGCCTCGGAAGAGATCTCCAGGCCCCGGTTCATGGGGCCAGGATGCATCACAATGCTACCGTCCGGCAGCCCGGCTGCACGCACGGCGTCGAGCCCCCAGCGACGGGAATACTCCCGCTCACTGGGGAAATACGCCGCGTTCATCCGCTCCAGCTGGATGCGCAGCATCATCACGGCATCCGGACCGTCGGCGAGGGCCTCATCGAGGTCGTATCGGACGCGCACGGGCCAGAGCGAGACGTTCTGCGGAATCAGCGTCGGCGGGGTCACGAGAGTGACCTCGGCGCCGAGCGTCGTGAGCAGCCAGACGTTGGATCGGGCGACGCGCGAATGCAGCACGTCGCCCACGATCACGACCCGGATGCCGGACAGATCGCGGCCGCGGCTGTCGGCGCCGTAGCGGCGCTTGCGGATCGTGAACGCGTCGAGCAGCGCCTGCGTCGGGTGCTCGTGCGTCCCGTCGCCGGCATTGACGACCCCGGCCGTGATCCAGCCGCTCGTCGCCAGCGTCCGCGGAGCACCGGAGGCGCCGTGGCGGATGACGACGGCATCCGCTCCCATCGCCTGCAGGGTCTGGGCGGTGTCCTTCAGGCTCTCGCCCTTGGAGACACTCGAGCCCTTCGCGGCGAAGTTGATGACGTCGGCGGACAGACGCTTGGCCGCGGCCTCGAATGAGATGCGCGTGCGGGTGGAGTCCTCGAAGAAGAGGTTCACGACGGTCTTGCCGCGGAGCGTCGGGAGCTTCTTGACCTCGCGCGACTGCGTGTCGGACATGTCCTCGGCGACGTCGAGGATGCGCAGCGCGGTCGCGCGATCAAGCGTCTGGGTGTCGAGCAGGTGCCTCATGCTTCGATCGTCACCTCTTCGGCGCCGTCGTACTCGAACAGGCGCACGTTGACGCGCTCCTGGCGTGAGGACGGGATGTTCTTGCCGACGAAGTCCGGGCGGATCGGGAGCTCACGGTGCCCGCGGTCGACCAGGATCGCGAGCCGCACGACCGCGGGGCGGCCGATCGACTGAATCGCATCGAGCGCCGCACGGATGCTGCGTCCGGAGAAGAGCACGTCGTCGACGAGGACCACGGTCCTGCCGTCGATGCCACCGGCCGGGATCTCGGTCGGCCGGGGCGAACGGGTCGGGTGCTTGGCGAGGTCGTCCCGGAACAGGGTGACATCGAGCGCGCCGACCGGGACCCGCTGCTGGGCGATGTCGCTGATCAGAGCGCCGAGTCGTTCGGCGAGTGCGACGCCACGAGTGGGAATCCCCAGGAGGACCAGATCGGTCGCCCCGCGATTGGATTCGAGGATCTCGTGCGCGATGCGGGTCAGTGCCCGCGAGATATCGGCTTGCTGCAGCACGGTGCGCGTGCTCATCCGCCGCTCCCTTCTCCGCCTCACAGGACGGTGTTAAAGGTTGCTCGTGATCCCAGTGTATCGGAGCCGGTCATGGCCCGATGACGAGGGCGGGCGCGATGCGGGTTTCAGCCGTCGAGGCGCAGCGCCGCGTCGGTCACGTCATCGATCTTCTGAGCGCGGATCTCGTGACCGGCCGTGGAAAGGCACCGACCGGTCTTCAGATCCCACTTCCAGTCATGCATGCTGCACGTCAGGACGCCGTCCTCGTCGATCTTCCCTGTGCGGGTGAGGTCGGCACGCAGGTGCGGGCACCGGCGCTGCACGACCCAGTCGCCGATCTCGGCATCCTCGGTCTGGTCGGTCTGCTCCTGGTACCAGTTCTCCACGTACTCGATCCGATCGACCGACAGGCATTTGAGGAACGTCGTGAGGAACTCGTTGAACTTGCCGCTGCGTCCGACGGAGAACTGCATCGACAGGAAGATCGAGTTGGACCAGTCGATCTCGTGGTCGCGGAGGTTCGTCGACACCAGGTCGGCGGGGATCGTGTACCAGTAGATGCACTCCTCCCCCGCGTACTCTCGGACCTTCGCCTTCGGGAAGTCCACCACCATGTCCAGTTCGCCGATGCGGAACCGGACGCAGCCGCCGACACCGAGGCGGATCGTGCGGGACTTCTTCAGCAGCGGCTCCCACCACTCCTTGATCGCCTGGAGCATCTCGGCCGGCGGAATGACCTCGGCGCGGGAGGCCTCCTCGTCGCGGATCTCCTGCTGACGCGTGGCACGCTGCGACTCGAGGTAGTCCCACTTCTCATCGAAGATGTGCGCGATCTCGGCATCCGAGTACAGGGTCTGCTCGCTCGAGACCTCGCCACCAGCCACGGTGACCACGGTGCCGGGGACGAACAGCTGCCCGTCGTACTGCGGCGCCAACTCCTTCATGTGCGCGAGGAACTGCTTCTGATCCGTGAAGATCGACTCGCCGTTGCGGCCGAGGCCGTTGAAGTCGAACAGATCATCGCGGAGGAACATCGGCGGCCCCGCCATCGGGAACACGTGCGGTGCGTCGACCTTCTCGATGTAATACATCGCGCGCTTGTTCTGCGCGTCGCGCTTGAGCTGCGCGAAGTTCTGCTTTGCCTCCAGCGGCAGGTCGTAGACCATCGGCCACCAGATCGCCCCGGAGACCTGGGTGAAGTAGGCGTCCGGCTTGCCGAAGTCGAGCAGCTTCTCCAGATCCAGCGGGTGCGAGTCGTTCTGGTTCAGCACCGACCCCGTGCCGTCGTCGACGCTCAGCGACGAATCGCCGATCGGGCCGTCGCTGGGCGCGCGAAGGGGCGTGATCATGATCTTCAGCTCGCCCCGCCGGATGACCTCGCCGGCCGGCGCGTACGTGATGTTCGTGTAGCCGAGAGCGCGGATGTCCTGCTCGAGTTCGTCGGTCGGATACTCCGGGAGCAGGACCTCGATGTCCTTGCGGATGTAGCGCTCGAGCAGCCGAGGGTCGAAGTGATCGCGGTGCCGGTGCGAGATGTAGAGGAAATCGGCCTCACGGCCGAACCTCTCCCAGTCGAGCCCGCGGTTGTCGGGGAAGGGGAACCAGGATCCGAAGAAGGAGGGACCGAGGACGGGGTCGCAGATGATGTTCCCGCCGACCGTCTCGATGAACATCCCGGCATGGCCGAGTCCCGTGATCCGCATACTGATTCCTCCCGAACTGGACCGACCGAGTCTACCCGGCAGGTGCTGGAAGGCGCCCGAGGCCAGGCCGGGGATAACCGGCGTCAGCGGGCAGGACGCACACGCACCACCGACCTCTTGAACTCCGGCATGGCCGAGATCGGATCGGTCGCGGCGACCGTGAGCAGGTTCGCGGAGTGCTCGCCCGGATAGTGGAAGGGCAGGAACACCGTGTCCGGTCGGATGCCGCTGTCGGTGACGACCTGGGCGGTGACCGCTCCCCGCGCATTCGTCAGCACGATCGTGTCGCCGTCGTACATGCCACGATCGGCTGCCGTCGCCGGATGCAGGGTCGCCTCGAGGGCAGGTCGAGCCGCCACCAGCTCCGCAACGCGTCTGGTCTGCGCGCCGGACTGGTAGTGCTCGAGAAGCCTTCCCGTGATCAGCGTCAGTTCGTCCCCCGCAGCCGGACCCTCCGGCAGCGGACGCACCGCAACCGGCACGATGCGTGCCCGTCCGTCGGGATGCTGATACCCCGCGAGCAACGGCCGCGGCGTACCGCTGCTGCCGACCGGATACGGCCAGAAGGCGTCGATGTCGGCATCCAGCATCGCGTGGCTGAGACCCGAATAGTCGGCGATTCCGCCTGCGGAGGCGAGGGCGAGTTCGTCGAACACGAGCGCAGGGTCGAGATCGAAGCGGCCGGGGGCATCCAACCGGCGTGCGAGCTCGGACAGGATCCACAGTTCGCTGCGCACCCCCTCCGGTGCAGGAAGCGCCTGACGGCGTCGGATGACGCGACCCTCCAGGTTCGTCATCGTGCCCTCCTCCTCCGCCCACTGCGTGACGGGCAGCACCACGTCGGCCATCGCCGCCGTCTCGCTCAGGAAGAAGTCGCACACCACGAGCAGATCGAGCTCGCCGAGCCGGTCGCGCACGGCACCTGCATCGGGGGCGGAGATGACGGGGTTCGACCCGTGCACGAGCAGCGCACGGATGCCGTGGTCCTCGCCGATCGACTCGAGCAGCTGGACGGCGGGCAGACCGGGGCCGGGGATCGTCGCCGGATCGACGCCCCAGACCGCGGCGACGTGGGCTCTGGCATCCGGATCGGTGATCTTGCGGTACCCAGGGAGCTGATCGCACTTCTGCCCGTGCTCTCGTCCGCCCTGACCGTTCCCCTGCCCGGTGAGCGTCCCGTAGCCGCTGCCTGCACGCGTCGGCAGACCGAGGATCACGGCGAGGTTGATCGCCGCGGTAGCAGTGTCGGTCCCGTTGGCGTGCTGCTCCACCCCGCGCCCCGTGAGGATGAAGGTGTTGGCGCCGGAAGCCAGGCGACGCGCCACGCGACGCAGAGTCTCCACCGGCACCCCCGTGATCTGCTGCACTCTCGCCGGCCACCACGCCGCGACGCTCCGGCGGAGCGCGTCGAATCCCTGCGTCCAGCGTTCGACGGCCGCGGCGTCGTGCAGCCTCTCGGAGATGACGATGTGCGTGAGTCCGAGCAGCAGCTCCAGATCGGTGCCGGGCGCCGGGGCGAGGTGCAGGCCTTGTCCGTCATCGGTCAGTCGCGCCGTCGAACTCCGTCGCGGGTCGACCACGATGAGCCCTCCGGCGTCGCGGACCGCCGCCAGGTGCGACAGGAACGGCGGCATCGTGTCGGCGACGTTCGAGCCCAGCATCAGCACGGTGCGGGCCTCGTCGAGATCGGTCAGCGGGAAGGGCAGTCCCCTGTCGATGCCGAACGCACGGTTGGCCGCCGCGGCCGCCGATGACATGCAGAACCGGCCGTTGTAGTCGATCCGCGACGTCCGCAGCGCGATGCGGGCGAACTTGCCGAGCTGGTACGCCTTCTCGTTCGTCAGTCCACCCCCGCCGAAGACACCGATGCAATCGCGCCCCGATGCGGTCTGAAGGCGAACGATGCGTCCCGCGATCAGATCCAGTGCGTCGGCCCAGGATGCTTCGGTCAGAGCCCCGTCATCACCCCTGACGAGTGGCTGGGTGAGCCGATCGGGAGAGTCGAGGAGGGTGGATGAGGTCCAGCCCTTCTTGCACAGTCCCCCGCGATTGGTCGGGAACTCCCGCCCCGAGACGGTCATCGACGGATCGGACGCGGCGGCATCCGCTCCGCGCGGGGTGAGGGTCATCGCGCACTGGAGTGCGCAGTACGGACAGTGGGTGCTGGTGCTCATGCGCGTGCGACCTCCGTGAGGGCGAATCGTTCGATCAGCTCCGCCAGCCGTGGTTTGCATCCGCCGCATCCGGTGCCTGCCCTGGTGTCGCGACCGAGGCATGCCACGGTGTCGTTGCCGTCG
The DNA here is from genome assembly GCF_042267585.1 of Microbacterium sp. NPDC056234. Taxonomy (NCBI): domain Bacteria; kingdom Bacillati; phylum Actinomycetota; class Actinomycetes; order Micrococcales; family Microbacteriaceae; genus Microbacterium; species Microbacterium sp. NPDC056234. The sequence goes on along the minus strand of NZ_JBHJTE010000002.1, from coordinate 528,638 downwards.
GCGATCGAATCGGTGACGCGCTGAACGTTCACCCCGTTGCACGAGCAGACCGTGGAGGTCGGGGCGAACGCATCCGCTGCTGCGCCGACCGCATCCGCGCCGTCCAATCGCAGCAGCAGCGACCGGTCCGAGGGCAGCTCGCCCTGCCGGTCGTACAGCAGCGTCAGCTCGGCGGCCGTGCGAGGCATCCCGATGCAGGCGAACGCGTCCAGCACGCCGTCGACGGTCACGATCTTGACGTACCGGCCGTGCTGCGGATCCGCCCACTGCGCGACGTGGCGATGCGGCTGCGATTCCGCCACAGGCGCGTCCCAGATGTCGATGTCGACCTCGCCGACGGCCACCACGTCGATGTCCTCGTCCTTCAGCATGACCACGGCGTCCTTCTCGCTCGGCGCCGGTTCGGTGTGCACCGCACCAGTCGCATCCGCGCGGAGACGACCTGCCAGCCACGCCGCTTGGCGCCAGCCCGGCCCGATGAGCCCCGTCGGCGCTCCGGGCAGACGAGCGAGAGCTTCGTTCTCCGGCGTTCGCGCGACGACATGCGCGCAGTCGCCGATCGCGTACACGTCGTCGTCGGACCAGGAGCGCAGTTGTTCGTCGACGATGATGCCGGCTGCCGTGCGGATCCCGGCGAGAGTCGCCAGTTCCGTGCGAGCGCCGACACCGCACGAGAGCACGAGCAGATCTCCTCGGACGTAGTTGCCGTCTGCGGTGACGACGGCATCGAACGCGCGCGTGCCTTCGTCGGCCGTGTGGAACGCGACCGCCTCGGCGCGGCTGTGCGCGAACACCGTGATGCCCCTGGCCTTCAACGCCCTGGCCAGCACCGTGCCGGCACCCCGGTCGAGGCTGCGGGGCATCGGTGTGGGTCCGTGATGCAGCACGCTCACCTCGGCACCCGCGTCGGCGGCCAGCAGCGCGAACTCGAGGCCGAGCACGCCGGCGCCGAGTACGATGATCCGCGCCTTCGCCTCGACCGCCCGTCGCACGCGTTCGGCATCGGCGAGGTCGCGCAGCACCGTGACGCCGGACGGGAGTCCAGGGTCCGTTCCGACCGCTGCGGTCCCGGCACGCACCACCGAGTCCGCGTCGTAGCGCGGCCGCTCCAGTCCCGCAAGGGTCGGCACGTTCGCTCTGGCCCCGGTGGCGAGCACCAGCCGGTCGTAGCCGATCTGTTCGCCGGTCTCCAGCTCGACCACCTTGGCGTCGCGGTCCACTCCGATCACGCGCGTCCCCAGTGCGATGCGCGCGCCGGCGGCCACGCTGTCATCAGGGTCGTGCAGGACGATGCCGTCGAGATCGGCCCGTGCCGCAGCCAGTTCCGCGATCAGGACCCGGTTGTACGGGGCGTGCTGCTCCGCCCCGACGACCGTCAGGTCGATGGCCCCGTCGCGGACAGCCGGAAGGAGGTCCTCGCACAGCCGTGCGCCGACGGGACCGAATCCGATCACGACGACGCGCAACGGGTTCGGCACGTCAGATCCGCCGTCCGTCGAGCGCGGCGCGCGGCAGGCCGTAGACGAGCAGCGTGATGACCAGCAGCCCGAGGTACACGATGCCGAAACCGATGAAGGCCGACTCGTATCCGCCGGAGGCGAGCTGGGATGCGTTGAGAACCTGCGGGACCATGAATCCGCCGTACGCGCCGATACCCGAGATGATGCCGAGCGCTGCGGCGGCGCGGCGCTGCACGGCCGCGGCGTCCCCCTCCTTGCGAGCGACCGCGCGTGCGGTGAAGACGATCGGGATCATCCGATAGGTCGATCCGTTGCCGACGCCCGTCGCGGCGAACAGCAGCAGGAAGCCCAGCAGGAACAGCCAGAACTGCCCGAGCGCCAGGACGCCGAGGATGCCGAAGGCGCCCATCGCCATGACGGCGAACGCGGCGATCGTGATCCGTGCGCCGCCGAACCGGTCCGCGAGGCGCCCGCCGAGCGGGCGGAAGAGCGACCCGACGAGCGCGCCCAGGAAGGCCAGTGAGACGCCGGCCGCGCCGATGTGCAGGGCGGAGAACTCCGGGAACTGATCGGCGATGAGCTTCGGAAAGACGCTGGCGAAGCCGATGAACGACCCGAACGTACCGATGTAGAGCACGGCCAGCAGCCACATGTGTCCCTCGCGCAGCGCCGCGGCGGAACCCGCGAAATCGGCCTTCGCGGACGACAGGTTGTCCATGTACCGCCATGCGCCCCACGCCGCGACGAGGATGAACGGCACCCACATCCACCCGGCCAACGGCAGACCGAGACCGATGCCGGCGGTCAGCGACACGACGATCGGGACGAGGAACTGCGCGACGGAAGTGCCGAGGTTGCCGCCTGCGGCGTTCAGCCCGAGCGCCCAGCCCTTCTCGCGCTGCGGGAAGAAGTAGGTGATGTTCGCCATCGAACTGGCGAAGTTCCCGCCGCCGAAGCCGGCCAGCCCCGCGATCACCAGCATCATCCAGAACGGGGTCTCCGGGTTGCCGACCGCGACCCCGAGCAGGACCGCCGGGATGAGCAGCAGCAGCGCGGATACGATCGTCCAGTTGCGGCCGCCGAAGCGCGGCACCATGAAGGTGTACGGGAAGCGGAGCGTCGCACCGACGAGACTCGGCAACGAGATCAACCAGAAGGTCTCGGCGCTCGTGAAGGCGAATCCGGCGGCCGGCAGCAGCACCACGACGATGCTCCACAACTGCCAGACGATGAATCCGAGGAATTCGGCGTAGATCGACCAGCCCAGGTTGCGACGGGCGACGCGTCGCCCGTCGGCCTGCCAGAATTCGGTGTTCTCGGGATCGAAACCGTCGATCCATCGGCCAGGTCGGTGGGTGAGGACGACAGTCGTGTCGGACTGTGACGATGCGACGGCTGGTGTGCTCATGCCACCGAACATAGAAGCGCGGTGTTTCGACCGAACACGTCGCGCATTACCGCATGGTCACTTCTGCGTCACGCCCATGCGTCCGTGCGGTGAGGATGCCGTCACACGACGGAAACATCCGCAAAGGGGGCGCCCGCTCAGTCCTCGAACAGCCCGCGGATGTCGTCGGCCGTGAGCGTCTGGGCGAACAGCTGCTCGTCGTCCATCACGGCCGTGAACAGCCGCGCCTTGCGCTGCTGGAGGGCGAGGACCTTCTCTTCGACGGTCCCGGTCGCGATCATCCGATAGACGAAGACCTGCTCGGTCTGGCCGATCCGGTGCGTGCGGTCGACGGCCTGCGCCTCGGCTGCCGGGTTCCACCACGGATCCAGCAGGAAGACGTAGTCGGCCTCGGTGAGGGTCAGACCGAACCCGCCCGCTTTCAGGCTGATGAGGAACACGGGCTGCTCGCCGGCGCGGAAGCCGTCGATCACCGCGCGACGATTGCGTGTCGACCCGTCCAGGTATGCGTATGGGACGCCTGCCTCATCCAACCGTTCGGCGGCGAGCGAGAGGAACGAGGTGAACTGGCTGAAGACCAGTGCCCGGTGCCCCTCGGCCTGCAGCTCCTGCACGCGTTCCAGCAGCACATCGAGTTTGGCTGCGCCGATCCTGGCGTCCTCGCCGTCGATGAGCGCCGGCGCCAGGCTCAGCATCCGCAGCATCGTCAGCGAGCGGAACACGATGAAGCGGTTCCGGTCGAGATCCTGCAGCAGCCCGAGCACCTTCTGCCGCTCGCGCTGGAGGACGGTGTCGTACAGCGCCCTGTGGGCAGGCAGGAGATCGACGTGGAGCAGCTGCTCCTGTTTGGGCGGCAGGTCGGCCGCGACGAGATCCTTGGTGCGGCGGAGCATGAGCGGTCGGATGCGGCGCCGCAGACGTTCCAGGCGTCTCTGTCGGTACGGCCCGCCCTCCTCGTTCTCCGGGACCTTGCCCTGCTCGATCGGCTGGATGTACTCCTGGCGGAACTTCCGTGCCGACGGGAACAGACCGGGCGCGGCCAGTCGCAGCAGAGCCCAGAGCTCCCGGAGGCTGTTCTCCATCGGCGTGCCGGTGACGGCGAACGTGACATCCGCACGGAGCGCGGCGATCGCGCGATGCTGCAGCGTCGCCGGGTTCTTGACGAACTGCGCCTCGTCCAGGATCAGCGCCGCCCACTCGACGGCGTGGAACTCGTCCTGGTCGAGCCGCGCGACCGTGTACGAGGTCACGATCAGATCCGCCTCGGCCGCGACGTCCACCACGCTGCGGCCGTGCTTGGCACTCGTGCCGTCGATGATGCGCACGTCGAGCCGCGGAGCGAAGTGAGCAGCCTCATCCTGCCAGGTGGCGAGCACCGACGTCGGAGCGACGACCAGCAGCGGCCGATGCTCCCCAGATTCTCGGATGTGGAGGATCAGGGTGAGCAGCTGGATGGTCTTGCCCAGCCCCATGTCATCGGCGAGGATGCCGCCGAGCCGGTGGCGCCACAGGAATGCGAGCCAGTCGAAGCCGGCCTTCTGATACGGGCGCAGCTGCGCGCGAAGAGCGGCAGGAACGTCCGTGGGCGGGACGTGCTCCGCGTTGCGCAGGCCCTCTACGGTGGCACGCCAGCTGACCGCTGGCTGCGCCTCGTCGGCGAGGTCTTCGAATTCCTCCCACAGCGCGACCTGATGGCGGCTGATCTTCGGACCGGCTTCCCACTCCGCGAGCTCAGCCGCTTCGTCCAGCAGATCGCGCAACCGCTGCAGCGCGGGGTGCGCGAGCGAGAAGTAGCTGCCGTCGACCAGCAGCAGCTTGTTGCGCCTCATCGCAAGGGCCGTGAACAACGGCTGGAACGGAATGGTGCGCCCGTCGATGGTGACCAGGATGCCGAGATCGAACCAGTCGGTCGACGTGGTCTCGACCGTCGACACCGTGATCAGCGGGTCGCCCGTGAGCTCGCGATAGGCCTGCGGCGTGCCGCTGGTCTCGATGACGACGCCGATGGCTTCCCATCGGCCGACGACGCCGGAGATGAACTCCGCCGCATCCGTGTCGCGCAGGGTGCCGTGCGGTGCGAACGCGACCTCGAGGATCTGCTCCCAGACTTCGCGCATCGCGCGCAGGATCTCGCCCTCCCGCGCCGGGTCGCGCACCGCAGCGGCACTCGGTTCGACGCCATAGCTGCCGAAGCCCGGATACTCCCAGTGCAGCGTGTACTCGACGACGTGGCCGGCTCGGTGCACGACGGCGACGGTGGCCTGCGGTTCACCGGGCTCCGGCAGCGCGAGGCCAGGAGCGGCCCGTGCGCCGGCCTGCCGGACCAGCTGGGGGTACGCCTCGGCGAGGAACGCATCGCGTTCGGCGGCCGGGATCGCGAACTCGGCGGGCCCTGCCAGCAGCGCGTGCGCGATCGGCGCAAGAGCGACGGGAGCAAGCGTCACCTGGATGCGTGCGCCCTGCACCTCCCACGAATAGACGCCTGAGCGCCCGAGCGGACGCACGGCAGTCGCCGGATACGGGCTGGCATCGATCTCGACGTGCGGTGTCAGGGTCAGTCCGTCGTCCTCCGCCGCACTGATCGTGGCGCTCACCTCGGCGTGCTCCGCGAAGCGGATGTCGGTGTGCTTCTGCATCGGCACGACGGCGATCCCGATCGCGCGGGCAGAACTCAGGTGGTCCCACAGCAGACGCGAGACCACGAGATCGAGCAGGATCCATTCGCCGGCGGTGCCTGACAGCAGGGATTCGCGCGCGATGCTGAGCAGGTCTCCGAACCAGCGCACCTGGTCGGGGGCGAAACGGCCGGAGGAGCGTCGGATCGCATCCCAGCCGATGTCGCCCTGGATCCAGTTGCCGGTGGAGTCGCTGCGCATGAGCGGACGGACGGCGAGCAGCACGTCGTCGTCCGGGTGCTGGGCGAGATCGCGCGGATGCGCGGTCGTGACCGGGCGCGGAGCCCATTGATGCGCGCCCTGCGCGGCGCGTCGTCGTACCTCCACCCCGAGCGCGAGCCGGGTCGGATCGGCCGTCTCAGCGGTCGCAGCCAGCAGAGACCGCCACGCGGGTGCCTGAGAACGCCCGGCCGACGACCGCGCCGCCGTCCGCGGACCGTGCTTCTCGTTGCTCGCGAGAAGCACCGCCACGACGTGCTTGCACTTCGATCGCACCGGGCACGCGCAACGGCTCGTGATGATCGAGTCGTCCTCGGCGAACTCGATCGCGCAGCTGTACGGACGGCCCCCGGACCCCGAGACCTGCCCGTTGACGCGCCGGCGTTCGGTGTTCCAGATCGCGTACAGCACTTTGCCGTCGCGAGCGTAGCCGAATCCGCGCTCGAAACTGCCGCGGTCGGTGTGCGCGAGGATGTCCTCTTCGGGGACGTACGGCGCGGTCATGTCCGTCATCCTCTCCCCGGCATCGGACACCGGCCGGGTTCGTGCGGATTCCGCGTGCGTCAGCTCGCGCGCGCCACCCTGGCGAGGACTCCGTGGACAAAGGCGCCGGAGTCATCCGTGGAGAACTCCTTGGCGAGCTCCACGGCCTCGTCGATCGCGACGGCCGTCGGCACCTGATCGTTGTACAGGATCTCCCATACGGCGATGCGCAGCAGAGCGCGGTCGACAGCGGGCATCCGCTCGATCTTCCAGTCCCGACTGTGCGTCGTGATCTGCTCGTCGATCTCGTCCTGGTGATCGACAATGCCGTCAGCGATCTCGCGCGCGTACAGCCAGCTGGCCTCGCGGGCGGGCTCGCTCGCCGCGCGCTTGGCCTCGGCCGCGAGCGTCACACCGATCGCGTCGCCGCGGACATCGGAAGAGAACAGGATGTCGAGTGCGCGCTTGCGCGCCTTCGTACGTGCGCCCACGCCTTACTTCTCGCGGCCCAGGTACTCACCCGTGCGGGTGTCTACCTTGATCTTGGTACCGGTCTCGACGAACAGCGGGACCTGCATCTCGTAGCCGGTCTCGACAGTGGCGGGCTTGGTGCCGGCCGACGAGCGGTCGCCCTGCAGACCCGGCTCGGTGTAGGTGACTTCGAGCGTGACGGATGCCGGCAGGTCGATGTACAGCGGGTTGCCGTTGTTCGTGGCGATCGTGACCTGCTGGTTCTCCAGCAGGAAGTTCTTCGCGTCGCCCACGGTCGCCGCTCCGACCGTGATCTGGTCGTAGTCCGCCACATCCATGAAGACGAAGCCGTCACCGTCGGTGTAGAGGTAGGTGAAGTCGCGGCGATCGACGTTCTCGAGCTCGATCTTGGTGCCGGCGTTGTAGGTCTTGTCGACGACCTTTCCGGTCATCACATTCTTCAGCTTGGTGCGCACGAACGCGCCGCCCTTGCCCGGCTTGACGTGCTGGAACTCGACCACGCTCCAGAGCTGGCCATCGATGTTGATGACGACGCCGTTCTTGATGTCTGCGGTGGATGCCATGAGGAGCGGGTTCCGTTTCGTGTCGAGGTGTGCGCGGCCGCGCGGACGCGGCCGACAGTCGATTCTACGGGATCAGGGCCGTCAGCCGCCGCACGGCGGTCGCATAGCCCTGGACGCCCTCGCCGATGACCCGGACGGCCGCCACGTCCTCGAGGTACGAGAAGTGCCGGAACTCCTCCCGCGCATGGACGTCGGAGATGTGCACCTCCGCGAACGGCAGGGACACTCCCGTCAGCGCGTCACGCAGAGACACCGAGGTGTGAGTCAGCCCACCCGGGTTGATCACGACGCCGACGCAGTCCTCGCGGGCAGCATGGATCGCGTCGATGAGCACGCCCTCGTGGTTGCTCTGGATCGCCCGAACGTCGAACCCGACGGATGCCGCGGCCTCCACCGCGATGCGCTCCGCGTCCGCGAGAGTCGCCGTCCCGTACACCTCCGGCTCGCGCGTTCCGAGCAGATTCAGATTCGGGCCGTTGACGAGCAGCAGGCGGCGCTTGGTCACGATCGAACCCTACCGGTGTCTTCGAGCGAGCGCGCCATCTCGACCTCCTGGCCGATCGGACCGGTGAACCGGAAGCCGGTCAGCGCGAAGCCCGCGCGGAGGTACGCGTTCTGAGCGCGGTCGTTATCGGCATGCACGTCGAGCGTGAGGGCGGCATCGCCGAGCGCGCTCGCCCAGTCCGATGCCGCGACGAGCAGGCTGTCGATGACGCCCTGCCCTCGGTGCGACGGTCGCACGTACACGCCGACGACATCGCTGCGCGGCTGCTCCAGCGGTCGTCCATGGTGGTCCGTGTCCCCCACGGCGCGACGGATCACCGACACCGACCCCACCCAGTCCTGTCCATCGATGGCCACGAACTGCGCGCTGTCCCGCGTATCGGCGGCGCGGGTCGTGCGTTCCTGCCAGAAGCCATCCGGACGAGCGGTGGCGTTCTCGAGCGTGTCCAGAAAGGCGATCGGCGCCGCGGCATCCGTCAGCGCCTGCAGACGGAGCGCACGCACCTCGCGCCACTCGTCCGCGCGGACGCGTCGGACCAATGTCACTCGCCGACCTCCTGGTATGCCGCGAACAGCAGCGACTCGTCCGGCGCCTGCAGCACCGTCGGCTTCGCGATGTCGTCCAGGACGATGAATCGCAGCATCCCGCCCCGCGACTTCTTGTCGCGCTGCATCGACGCGAGCAGCTGCGGCCATGCACCCGCTCGATAGCTCGTCGGCAGCCCGAGGGACTCCAGGATCGCGCGGTGGCGTTCTGCCGCGGCATCCGGCAGGCGTCCGGCGAGCCGGGACAGTTCGGCGGCGAAGAGCATGCCGACCGAGATCGCCGCGCCGTGGCGCCAGCGGTACCGCTCGGCGTGCTCGATCGCGTGGCCCAGGGTGTGGCCGTAATTGAGGATCTCGCGCTGCCCTGCCTCGCGGAAGTCCTCCGATACGACGCGCGCCTTCATGTCGATCGCCAGTTCGATGGTCCGGCGGAACTCGTCGGTCGTCGTGTCGACCGCGCGGGCCGGGTCCGCCTCGACGATGTCGAGGATCTCGGGAGCCCAGATGAACCCGGCCTTGACGACCTCGGCATAGCCTGCCGTCGCCTCGTGCGCGCTGAGGCTGCTGAGTTCATCGAGGTCACCGATCACGGCACGCGGTGCCCAGAACGCGCCCACGAGGTTCTTGCCCTCCGCTGTGTTGACACCTGTCTTGCCGCCCACTGACGCGTCGACGAGTCCGAGCACCGTCGTCGGGACCTGAACGACCTGGATGCCGCGCAGCCAGGTCGCGGCGACGAAGCCTGCGACGTCGGTGACCGCTCCCCCGCCGTATCCGATGACCGCGTCGGTCCGGGTGAAGTCGGCCTGGCCCATGATCTGCCAGCAGAAGGCGGCGACCTCGATGCGCTTGCCCTGCTCGGCATCCGGGATCTCCGCGAGCAGCACTTCCCGGGGGCCGTCTGCCGTATCGGCGAGCAGACGATCGCGAAGCTCCGCCGCGCGGGCGCCGAGCGTGGGCGGATGCACGATCAGGACCTTGCGCACGGCCGGATCGAGGGCCGACGACACCCGGTCGACGATTCCGCGGCCGACGGTGATGTCGTACCCGCTCTGTCCCGTGACGTTGATGGTCGTGATGCTCATGACAGTCCTCTCCGCCAGTCGGCGATCTCTCGCGCGATGCGCGTCATCGGTCGGCGCGACGTGTCGAACACGATCGTCGCCACCTGTTCGTACAGCTCGCGCCGCTGCTCCAGGATGCGCTCCCACCGATCCAGCGGATCCTCGTCGGTGCCCACGAGCAGCGGACGGGATGACCCGTGGATCCGCTCCGCGACGGCCTCGCGGTTCACCGTGAGGAACACGACCGGATCGTCCAGGAGGAGCGCCCTGGTCCCGGCATCCGTCACTGCACCGCCGCCGAGGGAGACGACGCCGCCGTCGAGGATCGCGTCGGCGACAGCCGCGCGCTCCAGCTCTCGGAAGTGCGCCTCGCCGTGCTCGGCGAAGAGGTCGGTGATGGGGCCGTGGGCGGCCGTGATGCGCTTGTCGGTGTCGCTGAACGGCACCCCGAGGTGCTTCGCCACGCGGCGACCGACGCTCGTCTTGCCCGCGCCCATCGGACCGACGAGGACGAGCGTCATCGGTCGGTCCTCAGACATCGCCGACAGCGAGGCCCGCTTCCGAGGCCGCTGCGGTGCGCAGGTCGGCGGGGATGGCATCCAGGTAGCCCTGCAGGTTACGACGCGTCTCGCCGACGCTGTCGCCGCCGAACTTCTCCAGCACCGCGCCGGCCAGCTCGATCGCGACCATGGCCTCGGCCACGACGCCGGCGGCCGGCACGGCGCAGACGTCGGAGCGCTGGTGGTGCGCTGTGGCCTCCTCGCCGGTGGCGACATCGATCGTGCGCAGCGCACGCGGGACCGTCGCGATCGGCTTCATGCCGGCGCGGACGCGCAGCACGGTGCCGGTCGACATCCCGCCCTCGGTGCCGCCTGCCTTGTCCGAAGAGCGGGTGATGCCGGCATCCGCGGCGAAGAGCTCGTCGTGCGCGGCCGAGCCGCGGCGGCGCGTCGTCTCGAAGCCGTCGCCGACCTCGACGCCCTTGATCGCCTGGATGCTCATCAGCGCCTGCGCGAGCCGTGCGTCCAGGCGACGGTCCCACTGCACGTGCGAGCCGAGCCCCGGGGGCAGGCCGTATGCGAGCACCTCGACGATGCCGCCGAGCGTGTCGCCCTCCTTCTTGGCGTCGTCGACCTCGGCGACCATGCGCGCGGAGGTGGCCGGGTGGAAGCAGCGCAGCGGATCGGCATCCAGCGCGTCCACGTCGTCCGCGGTCGGCAGTGCGGCGTCGGCCGGCACCTGGACCGGCCCGATGGACAATGTGTGGCTGACGAGACGGATGCCGAGCTCGCCGAGGAATGCACGGGCCACAGCTCCCAGAGCGACGCGAGCCGCTGTCTCGCGGGCGCTGGCCCGTTCGAGGATCGGGCGCGCCTCGTCGAAGTCGTACTTCTGCATGCCGACGAGATCGGCGTGGCCGGGGCGCGGACGCGTGAGCGGGGCGCCGCGACCACGGGATTTGTCCGTGAGCTCGACGGGCTCGGGGCTCATCACCTCAGTCCACTTCGGCCACTCGGTGTTGCCGATGCGCAGTGCGATCGGGCTGCCCAGCGTCTTGCCGTGGCGGATGCCGGAGGACAGCGTCAGCTCGTCCTGCTCGAACTTCATCCGCGAGCCGCGGCCGTAGCCGAGCTTGCGCCGCGCGAGATCCGCCTGGATCTGGTCGGGCGAGATGGGGACACCGGAGGGCAGTCCCTCCATGACGGCGATGAGTTCGGGACCGTGCGATTCGCCGGCCGTGAGCACGCGGAGCATTGCTCCAGTCTCCCATGGCCGAGGACCGTGTGACGTCAGGCGTCGAGGGCGGCCCGCATCGCGGCGATGACGGCATCCTCGTCGTCCAGCGGCTGCGACGGGTCACCGTCGCGGAAGATCCGGATCTGCCGGACTGCCTGGTGCAGCAGCATCCCGAGGCCGGAGATGGTCGGGGCACCGGACCAGCTCGCGGCGAGGGCCGACGGCCATGGCGCGTAGGCGGCGTCGAAGAGGACCCCACCGTGTTCGGCCAGCGGCGCCGAGATCGTCGGGTCCAGCACGGTCCCGCTCGGCAACGTGGCGACCGTGAGATCGACGGGCGCCGCAGCGGCGTCGAACGGGTGCACGTCGACGTGGACGCCGAGCTCGGCGCCGAGCTCGACCACGGGCCGCGCGCGCTCCGGCCGACGCGCGCGCACGTCGGCCCGGCGCGCGCCGAGATCACTCGCCGCGACCAGAGCGGATGCCGCGGTCGCTCCGCCGCCCAGCAACCGCACGGTGCCGACGTCACGGACACCGTTCTCGGCGAGAGCGTCGACGATACCGCCGACATCGGTGTTGTACCCGCGCGGTTCGTCGCCCAGCAGCAGCGTGTTGACGGCACCCGTCATCGCGGCGTGACGATCATGGACCGATGCCGCGCGGAATGCCGCCTCTTTCAGAGGCATGGTCAGCGACAGACCGCGCCAGGAACGATCCAGCGACTGCAGCGCATCAGTGAACCGAGCCGCGTCGACCTGCCGTCTGCCGTACTCCCAATCAAGGTTCAGCGCCCGATACGCGGCCGCGTGCAGAGCCGGCGACTTGGAGTGCGCGATCGGGTCACCCCAGACGGCGAGGCGTGAACCACGGGGCATGGCGTTCAGTAGCATCCGCCGTCCGGGTTGGCCTCGCACCACTGCTGGTACTGCCGCTCCGCCTGCTGCTGCTCCTCGTATGTCGCCGAGAACACGGTCTCGCCGGTGTCCAGGTTGACCGTGACGAAGTAGAACCACGGACCGTCGGCCGGGTGCATCGCCGCGTCGATGGCGGCCGCGCTCGGCGCCGAGATAGGTCCCGCCGGAAGTCCGGCGTGCTGGTAGGTGTTCCAGGGGTTCTGATCGCCGACGACGTCCTTCCACGGCCACTCGGAAACGGGACCGTCGTGCGTCAGACCGTACCCGTACTGCGCGGTCGAATCCATCTGAAGCAGTCCGTGCGTCTCCTGGTTGCCCTCGTCCAGACGGTTCTCGATGACCCGAGAGACCTTGGCGAAATCAGCCGTGCGGCCCTCGCGCTGGATGATCGACGCGACGGTGAGGATGCGCTGCGCTTCGGCGTCGGGAACTCCGGCCGCCACCAGGGAGTCGCGTGTCCGATCGACCATCTTCTGGATGACGTCGGTGGCTGTGACCCCCGGATCGAACGTGTAGACGGCGGGAAACAGCCACCCTTCCAGCGTGTTGGCGGCGACACCGTACGCCGCGGGGTCCGCCACGGCAGCCTGAACATCCTCCAGCGGCAGCTGGAGGGTTTCGGCGATCGTCGGCACGATCACCTTGAGCGTTGCACCCTCTGCGAACCCGACGGAGTTCTCCATGCGGTTCTCGGGGTTCTCGATCGCATCGAGCGCCGCTGCCGCGGTCATGCGCTCCTGCAGCCGGTAGACGCCGGGCTGGAAGTTCGGGTTCAGCCCATCCTCGATGAGCATGTCGTAGAAGACGTCCTCGGTCTTGGTGACACCGCCCTCGTACAGCGCCTGGGAGATCGGCTGGCCGGTGAAGCCCTCTTCGATCGTGACGAGGACCTCACCGGTGGCCTCGCCCTCCGCGTAGTCCTTGGGCTCGCCCCAGCCCATGGCGTCGCTGATCCTGTCGCCGTAGGTGTTCCACACCCACACTCCCCCTGCGGTGGCGGCACCGAGCAGGACGAGCACGATGATCAGTGCGACGAGGCAGCCGGTGCGACGCTTGCCCTTCGGCTTCGCGTGGTGGTCATCGTCGTTCGGCGCGAACAGGTCCTCGAGGGTTCCTCCGCCCGCCGCCGCGCTGCGGGAAGACTCCGATCCCTCTGCGGGGGCCGCGGGTGCCGATGTCTCGGTCGCCGGCGTCTGGTCGCTCGCGGCCGGTGCTGCGACGGGGCGCGCTTCAGCGGGCGTCGTCGACACGCCGACGGCTCCGGTGTCGCCGGTGCGCTGCGCCGCCTCGCGGGCGGCTCTGCGGGATCCGGGCGGTGGTGCCGCCTGGTCGAGCGTCGGATGCTCGGTCGACGGATCCGGGAGGTTGTCGAACAGATCTCCCTGGGGCATGTCAGTGGGTCTCCTCATCGAGATCGACGGATGCTCCTGCGGGGGTTCCGGAGCTCTTCTCCATGTCGATCGCCTGCTGCAGCAGGACCACTGCCGCAACCTGATCCACAATGCTACGAGAGTTCTTCTGGGATCTGCCCGAAGCGCGCAGCGCGTGGTGAGCGGACACCGTGCTCAGGCGTTCGTCGATGAGCCGCACCGGAATGCCGGTGCGGCGCGCGATCGCGGTCGCGAACTCACGCGCATCCGTCGTCGAGGCGGTGTCGCCCCCGCGCATGTTGACGGGAAGGCCGACGACGAATTCGAGCGGCGTGTACTCCTCCGCGAGCTCGGCGAGCCGCTCGATCGAAGCGTCGTCGCGCTTCACCGTCTCCACGGGAACGGCGAGCAGGCCGTCGGGGTCGCAGCGAGCGACCCCGACCCTGGCCTTGCCGACGTCGATGCCGAGCCGGATGCCGCGACGGAAACCGCTCACGCGCCGCGCAGCTCCGCGACGATGCCGTCGAGGGCAGCCGGCAGCGCCGAGGCATCCGCTCCGCCGCCCTGGGCGACGTCATCGCGACCGCCACCGCCACCGCCGAGAGCGCCTGCGGCGATCTTGGCCAGCGCACCGGCCTTGGCACCGGCGGAACGGGCGGCATCATTCGTGGCGACCACGACGATCGGCCGGCCGGCCACCACGCCGCCGAGGGCGACGACCGCGGCATCCGCACCGAGGCGGTCGCGCACGCTGAGTGCGACACCGCGGATGTCGTCGGCGGATCCCACCTCGCCCAGCGACTGGGCTGCGATGCGGTAGGCGCCGACGCGCTCGGCGGACTCCGCGATCGCCGGGACGCGTCCCTCGCGCTCCTTGGCCTCGAACTGCGCGATGCGCTTCTCGGCGACCTTGAGGTTCGCCGCGATCTCGGCGATGCGCTCGGCGAGCTGATCGCGGGGCGTCTTCAGCGTCGACGTCAGCTGCGAGACCAACGTGCGCTCGGCGGCGAGCTCGCGGAACGCATCCTGCCCGACCAATGCCTCGATGCGACGGTTGGACGCGCCGACCGACGACTCGCCGGTGATGCTGACCAGACCGATCTCGGCGCTCGTGGACACATGCGTTCCGGCGCAGAGCTCACGCGACCAGGGGCCGCCGATGTCGACCATGCGCACGACATCGCCGTACTTCTCGCCGAACAGCGCCATGGCGCCGGCCGCTTTGGCTTCATCGAGCGTCAGCACGCGCGTGGTGACCTCGAGAGCGTCGTGGACGGCGCGGTTCGTGATCTCCTCGATCTCCGAGCGGGTGTCCGCCGAGAGCGCCTGATTCCAGGAGAAGTCGAAGCGAAGGTACCCGGCTCGGTTGAGCGACCCGGCCTGGGTCGCGTCCTGGCCCAGCGTGTCGCGCAGCGCGGCGTGCACCAGGTGCGTCGCGGAGTGAGCCTGGCGCGCGGCACGGCGGTTGGCCGCGTCGACGACGGTCGTTGCGCGATCGTCGACTGCGACAGTGCCCGTGGTGACCTCGACCGTGTGACTGATGAGGCCGGGAACCGGCTTCTGCACGTCAAGGACCTCGAGCGAGAACCCCGGGCCGGTGATGGTGCCCTTGTCGGCGACCTGACCACCGGACTCGGCGTACAGCGTCGTCTCGGCGAGGATCACTTCGGCGACCTGGCCTTCGGTCGCGCTCGTCACGGGCGCACCGTCGACGAGGATGCCGAGGACGGTCGATTCGGTCTCGAGTTCGGAGTAGCCGTCGAATCCGGTCTCACCGAGTCCGCGCAGCTCGCGGTACACCGAGACGTCGGCGAGTTGACGCTTGCGGCTCTTGGCATCCGCCTTCGCGCGGGTCCGCTGCTCGCGCATGAGCTCGTCGAAGGCGTTGCGGTCGACGTCGAGGCCGGCTTCCTCGGCGACCTCGAGCGTGAGGTCGATCGGGAAGCCGTAGGTGTCGTGCAGCAGGAACGCCTCGGAACCGGCGAGAGTCGCGCCCCCGGACTTCTTCGTCTCGTTCAGTGCGAGATCGAGGATCGTCGAACCCGAAGCGAGCGTGCGCAGGAACGTCTCCTCCTCCGCGATGGCTGCGGCGGAGAGACGGTCCCATTCGGTCTCGAGCACCGGGTAGGAACTCTTCATGGCGTCGCGTGACGCGGCGAAGAGCTCCAGGAAGGTGGGGGCATCCACGCCGAGAAGGCGCATCGAACGGACGGTCCTGCGCATCAGGCGCCGCAGGATGTAGCCGCGACCCTCGTTCGACGGGCGCACGCCGTCGGAGAGCAGCATCAGAGAGGAGCGCACGTGGTCCGCGATGACCCGGAACCGCACGTCGTCCTCGTGCACCTTGCCGTACGGACGGCCGGAGATCTCGACGGCGCGGTCAAGCACGGGACGCACCTGGTCCGTCTCGTACATGTTCTCGACGCCCTGCTTGAGGAAGGCGACGCGCTCGAGGCCCATACCGGTGTCGATGTTCCGCTGCGGCAACGCGCCGGCGATATCGAAATCGACTTTCGATCGAACGCTGCTGAGGAGATCCTGCATGAACACGAGGTTCCAGATCTCCAAGAAGCGGGAATCGTCGACGGCAGGTCCGCCGTCCTTCCCATAACGGGGTCCACGGTCGAAGAAGATCTCCGAGTCCGGTCCTCCGGGTCCGGGCTGACCGGTGTGCCAGTAGTTGTCCGCGGCTCCGAGGCGCTGAATGCGCTCGGGCTTCAGACCGATGATGTCCCGCCAGATCGACTCTGCCTCGTCATCGGTCTCGTAGACCGTGACCCACAGATCCTTCTCTTCGAACCCGAGGCCGCCGTCTGCTTCGGACGAGGTCAGCAGCTCCCACGCATAACGGATCGCGCCTTCTTTGAAGTAGTCGCCGAATGACCAGTTGCCCATCATCTGGAAGAAGGTGCCGTGTCGCGCCGTGCGGCCGACCTCCTCGATGTCGTTGGTGCGGATGCACTTCTGCACATCGGCGATGCGCGGGTGCGGAGCCGGAACGACACCGGTGAGGTAGGGAATGAACGGAACCATGCCGGCGACTGTGAACAGCAGCGTCGGGTCGTCGGAGACGAGCGACGCGGACGGGACGATGGTGTGGTCGTTCTTCTCGAAGAAGGAGAGATAGCGCTGCGCGATGTCCGCAGTGTTCATAGGAGTACGGCTGTCCTCGTGTGGGATGGGAAACGACACCGCAGGCGCGGCGTCGATGCGGAGATCAGTTCTCGTCGGACTGGGCGAGACGCGCCTCCTCGGCGCGGTAGGCATCGCCGAGGATCGCGGTGAACCCGGTGATGCGGGCATCCACCTCGGCGAGCATGTCCTGACCTCGCGGGTCCTTGCTCATGAAGTGTGCAGCGATGAATCCGCTGATCACTCCGATCAGAAACCACAGCAGCTTCTTCATGTCGATGTCCTTGCCCTCAGTCCGCCCAGGCGCGGTTGTTCCATCGTATGCGGAAACGACGAGAGGCGTCGGGAATCCCCGACGCCTCTCTGTGCTGTTTCGCGGTGACGCGGATCAGCGAGCTGCGTAGTACTCGACGACGAGCTGCACTTCACAGGTCACGGGGACCTCGGCGCGCTTCGGACGACGGACCAGGCGTGCCTGCAGCTTGTCGAGCTCGACCTCGAGGTAGCCCGGAACCGGGGGGAGCACCTCGGCGTGACCGCCGGCTGCTGCCACCTGGAAGGGCTCGGTGCCCTCGCTCTTGGCCTTGACGTGGATGAGCTGGCCCGGCTTCACACGGAACGACGGGCGGTCGACGAGCTGGCCGTCGACGAGGATGTGACGGTGCACGACGAGCTGGCGGGCCTGCGCGGTCGTACGGGCGAAGCCCGAACGCAGCACGAGGGCGTCCAGACGCATCTCGAGCAGCTCGACCAGGTTCTCACCGGTCAGGCCGTCGTGACGACGTGCCTCGTTGAACGTGTTGCGCATCTGCTTCTCGCGGATGCCGTACTGCTCGCGCAGACGCTGCTTCTCACGCAGACGGACGGCGTAGTCGCTGTCGGCCTTGCGCTTGGTGCGGCCGTGCTCACCCGGAGCGTAGGGACGCTTCTCGAGGTAGCGGGCGGCCTTCGGGGTGAGTGCCACGCCGAGGGCGCGGGACAGACGGACCTTGCGGCGGTCCTGGGACTTCGTGACCACGAAGTTCTTCCTTCCGATGACGTGGACGTGTCTTTCACGTCTCACGGGCGTATCTCCTGTGCTCTGCCTTCGCGCGCACGCCGGGGCGCGGAGAAGGTGCGAGTGAACACGGGGATGCCCGAAAACACGGTTTCGAGCCGGTCAAGTCTAACAGACCGGCCGTGACACCTCAGCCCACCGGCTCCAGCGACGAAAGTAAGCGGACGATACCCGGTCCGTGCTTCTCGTCCATCTCCGACTGCAGGGTACCGTCCTCGTCGAAGACCACCTGCATGGTGACCTCGCCAGCCATCGGGTCGACGACCCAGACCAGGACATCGTCGCGGACGGCCGACTCGGCCTCGTGGATCGCCTGCAGCTCGGACTCGTCGACGGCGTTCAGATCCGCGGGTGCCGGGACAGGCGCTGTTTCGTCAGCGACCGGTTCGACGGATCGCACCGGGCCAGGGACGATCTCGGTCGCTGTGAAGGTGTTCGTCTCCGCGTCATACGTGCCGGTGACGGCGAACTCGCCCCAGCGCGCGCCGGACAGCTCTTCGTGATGACCCGACCAATCCGACCACTCCCAGTTCTCCACGCGCGGTCCGTCACACGCCGGCGGCAACGGCTGCATCACGAATCCGAGACAGAGCTCTGCACCGGAGCCGTCGTCGATGACGGTGACGGGATGGCCCGTGGTCAGAACGGTCGCGTCCTCGGCGGCGGGCTCGGCTCTCTTCGTCGACGCCGTCTCGGCAGTGCATCCGGCCGCGAACGCGGCGGCCACACAGAGCATCGCGAGAGGAGCCATGCGTACCGGCGCGAACCATGACGTGGTCATGCCTCTCAGCGTAGCCTCCGGCTGCGGCGTCTCAGCGATCGCCGAGGATGCGTCGGATGCGCTCCAGGCGCGCTGCGATGTCGCGTTCGGCCCCGAGCGTCTTCGGGCTGTAGTAACGACGCCCCTCGAGCTCATCGGGAAGGTACTGCTGAGGCACGATTCCGTACTCGTTGTCGTGCGGGTAGCGATAGCCCTTGCCGTGGCCGAGTCGCTTGGCGCCCGGATAATGCGCGTCACGCAGGTGCAGCGGCACGCGCCCGAACCCGCCGGCACGGACATCGGCGATCGCGGCATCGATTCCTGCGTACGCGGCATTCGACTTCGCTGTCGTCGCGAGATAGACGGTGGCCTCGGCGAGCGGGATGCGCCCCTCCGGCATCCCGATGAAGGCCACCGCGTCGGCCGCGGCCGTCGCGATCACGAGGCCCTGCGGATCGGCCAGGCCGATGTCCTCGGCCGCCGAGATCACCAGGCGCCGTGCGATGAAGCGCGGGTCCTCCCCCGCCTCGATCATGCGAGCGAGATAGTGCAGGGCCGCATCCGGGTCCGATCCGCGGATCGACTTGATGAACGCGCTGATGACGTCGTAGTGCTCGTCGCCCTGGCGGTCGTAGCGCAGCAGGGCGCGGTCGACGGCCTGGGCGACGTCGTCATCGCTGACCGTCGGGATGCCGTCGTCGCCGTCCTCGTCCGATTCGCCCGAGAGGGCGACAGCTGCCGCGGCTTCAAGGCCCGTGAGCGCCCTTCTGGCGTCACCGGAGGCGAGCCGGATCAGTGCGGCACGGGCAGGACCGCTCAGCGCGACCGCGCCGTGCAGACCACGCGCGTCGCCGATCGCCCGATCGACGAGTTCGCCGATGTCGTCGTCGGTGAGCGGCTGCAGCGTCAGCAGCAGAGACCGCGACAGCAGCGGTGAGATGACCGAGAACGATGGATTCTCGGTCGTCGCCGCGATGAGGATGACCCAGCCGTTCTCGACTCCGGGAAGCAGCGCGTCCTGCTGCGCCTTGGTGAAGCGGTGGATCTCGTCCAGGAACAGGATCGTCGTCTGCCCGTAGAGATCGCGCTGCGTCACCGCCTCCTGCATGACCTCTCTCACGTCCTTCACACCGGCCGTGATGGCGGACAATTCGACGAACCGACGGCCCGATGAGCGCGCGATGGCCTGTGCGAGGGTCGTCTTGCCTGTTCCGGGCGGCCCCCACAGGATGATCGATACGGCGCCGGGCGACGTCGCGTCAGGGTCGGCCAGGGCAAGGATCGGCGAGCCGGCGCGCAGCAGATGCTTCTGCCCCGCGACTTCATCGAGCGAGACCGGACGCATCCGCACCGCAAGCGGGGTCTGCCCCGACATCAGGGGCGCGGACGAGTTCATGTGTCCAGGCTAATGCGGGCGGCGGACACGCGCCGCCCGCGCGACGCGGCACTGCCACTCCCGGCGGTAGGCTCGCAGATGCTGCCACGACGAAGAAGGGGACACCGATGCCCGGACGCAAGAGCGCCCAGCGCGCCGAGCAGGAGCGCGCCAGGCTGTATGCCGCCCGCACCGCCTGGCACGAAGGACAGATCCGCCGCCGCGTGCGCGACAACACGATCGTCGGCATCGCCGGAGCGCTGATCGTCGTCGGCGCCATGGTGAGCCAGTTCGCACACGCGCAGGTGACGGCTCCCGAGCCCACGCCGACGCCCGGCCCGACCGAGACGACCGCGCCGCCGCTGGACCCCCTGCTGCCCGACACGACTCCGACCCCCACCGCACCGCCTGCCGAATGAGCCTCACCGCCGGCATCCGACGATGTGAGAAGTTCGCTCCACAGTCGTAACCTTTCCGGTCGGCCGCCGAAACGCGCCTCCGTCACGCTGGATCCAGCCTCACCAGAGTGCTCCCGTCCCCCGTGGAGGTCCCGTGTCGTACATCAAACCTGCCGAGCTCGTCACCCGCATGGTGGACGCCGGCGCCTACAAGATGCAGCTGTCCACACGCGACACGCTGATCCGCGCCTTCATGGGCGCGGCGTTCCTGACCATGGGCGCGGCGTTCGCCGTGACCGTCTCCACGAACACCGGTCAGCCCCTGCTCGGCGCCCTGCTCTTCCCGATCGGATTCGTCATCCTCTATCTGTTCGGCTACGACCTGCTGACCGGGGTGTTCACGCTCGGTCCGCTGGCCGTCATCGACAGACGCCCCGGCGCCACGATCGGAGCGATGCTGCGCAACTGGGGACTCGTCTTCCTGGGGAACTTCGGCGGCGCATTCATGGTCGCGATCCTCATGGCCGTCTACTTCACCTACGGATTCTCGACCGAACCGAGCGCTGTGGGCCAGGCGATCAGCGACATCGGTCACGGCCGAACCGTCGGCTACGCCGACCATGGCGCCGCCGGAATGCTGACCCTGTTCATCCGTGGGGTCCTGTGCAACTGGCTCGTCTCCACCGGCGTCGTGCTTTCGATGGTCTCGGACAACGTCATCGGCAAGATCGTCGCGATGTGGTTGCCGATCTCGCTGTTCTTCTACATGGGCTTCGAGCACTCGATCGTGAACATGTTCCTGTTCCCGTCGGGTCTGCTGCTGGGGGCCGACTTCACGCTGTGGGACTACCTCATCTGGAACGAGATCCCGACCGTGTTCGGCAACCTCGTCGGCGGCCTGGTCTTCGTCGGTCTTCCGCTGTACTTCACGCACGGCCGGCCGAAGGCGCGCAGGACGCGTACGGCCAAGCGCCGGGCACGAGTCGCCGTGTCCGCTCCGGCATCACCGGGCTCGCCCTTGGCATCGGATGAGGACTCCCTGACATCCGAGCTCGAACGGGAGCCGGCACGGGTCTCCTGACCCGACGCATGCGGAAGGGCGAGGCGATCAGATCGCCTCGCCTTTCCGCGCGTGTCAGGCCGCGTGGAATCGATCGATGATGACGTCGGCCATCCGAGGGTCGACGCCCAACGGCGCCGAGACGACATCCGCGCCGGCCGCCTGCACGAGACCGGCGAAGTACCCGGGGGCGAGTACGTGGCTCGCGGCGATGACGCGGCGAGCCCCGGAATCCCGTGCGGTCTGCACGGCCTGAGGGATGCGCGGCTCGATCGCCGACGCGTACCCGATCGTCACGGGTGCGGGGATCAGCGCGGCCAGCTGCGCTGCCGCGGTTTCGACGTCGGCCACGGCGGCCGGGTTGCTGGAACCGGCCGCGGCCAGCACGACGGCATCGCCCTCGAGCCAGGTGCCGCCGATCGATGCCCGCAGTCGCGTGGCGAGGACCTGTGCGACGAGGGGGTGCGTCCCGAGCGGGTCGGCCTGGCGGACTCCCGGATGCCGACGCACCGCCTTCGCGATGTCGACCGCGGTGTGGAAACCGACCGACAGCAGCAGCGGCACGACGACGACCTCGTCCGCCAGGATCTCCTGATCCACGACCGTGGTGATGTCCGGCTCCTGCACATCGACGAAGGCCTGAACGACTCTCGTCTGCGGCAGGCGGTCCCGGACGAGGGCGACCAGCTCTTCGATGGTGCGGCGACCGTCGGCGGAGTCCGTGCCGTGAGAGCAGGCGATCAGAGTACCCATGCGTCAATCCTCCAGGACGGCGAGGCGATAACCGCGCTTGATGACCGTCTTCACGGCATCCGGGCAGCCGAGGGCCTCCCGCAGCCGTGCGATCGCCATCTCGACCGCGTGCGCGTTCTCGCCGCCGCGCGGCAGCACATGGCCCAGTTCCTCACGGGACAGCACGCGTCCACCGGCGTCGAACAGCGCACCGAGCACGTTGGCCGACGCGCGCGACAGTGGGATGAACCGACCGTCGACCAGCGCCCCACCGCTTCGCACTTCGATGGTCCCGGCCATCGTCTCCCGGCGCGGCGAGAGGCCGCTCGCGTAGTGATCCACGACGCATCGCACGAGCGATCCGAGACGTCCGCGGACGGCGAGCGTCGTGCGCAGGTCGGCCGCGTCGAGCGGCGTCGCGGTGACCGGCCCGACAGAGGCCAGCAGGAGCCGCCCCGATGCGGCCCGCTCGCGGATCGCGTCGAGGCGCCGCCCGCGCTCCGCGGCCCTGATCCACTCCGCTGCCCCTGGAGCCGACGTGAACAGAACCGCATCCACCTCGCCCGTCGCCGCCTGCATCGCGGAACGGCTCACGATCTTGGGGTCCGGCGGCGGCCCCCAGCGGTACACCGTGATGTTCACGACATCGGCTCCGTGTGCGGTCATGAGCTCGTCGAGGCCGTCCGAACCCGCGCCGTGATGCTGGATCGCGACCCGTCTGCCCGCGACACCGTTCCGGGTGAGGTACTCCCCCACCTCTGCCGCGGTCTCGCTCTCGGCGACCCAGTCGGCTGCGAAGCCCGCCTGCTGGATCGCTCCGTGGGCCTTCGGTCCTCTGGCGACGAACTGAGTGACGCGGAACGCCTCCGTGAGATCGTCGGCGAGACCGTTCTCGTGCGCGGCATCCATCCACCCGCGGAACCCGACGCCGGTCGTGACGATCACGATGTCGGGAGGATGGGCGATGAGCTCACGGGTGCGTCGGAGCAGCAGCTCGTCGTCGGCGTTGGGCAGGATCGTGAGTGCGGGCGCGCGATAGACCTGAGCTCCGCGGCGCTCGAGGGCCGTGGCGAGGTCGCCGGCTCGCCGATCGGCGGCGATCACCATCGTGCAGCCGGTCAGCACCGCGTCCAGCGGGGGTCGTTCGGTCACGCCGGGGTTGCCCCGATCCGCTCCGGCGTCGGCATGAGCAGATTCGCCCTGGCGACATCGCCGATCACGATGACAGCCGGGTTGCGCAGACCGATCGACGCCGCGTCCTGAAGCGCACGGCCGAGGGTCGTGCGTGTGGTCCGCTGCTGCGGCGTGTGCCCGCTCTCGACGAAGGCCACAGGGCGATCCGCCGGGATGCCGTGGCGCAGCGCCGCGTCGACGATCCCGCCGAGGGCCGCGACGCCCATCAGCACGACCGTTGTCACCGAGTCATCCGCCATCGCCTCCAGCGTACTGGCCATGATGGCGCCCTGACCGTTCACCACGTGGAAGGCCGAAGCGGTGCCGCGGTGGGTGACCGGGATCCCGGCTGCCTGCGGGACGGCGATCGCGCTGGAGGGTGCGGGAACGACGTCGACGGCGATGCCTGCGGCGAGACACGCCTGCATCTCCTCCCCGCCTCGGCCGAACACGAACGGATCGCCGCCCTTGAGCCGCACGACCCGCCGGCCCGCCGCCGCGTGCTCGACGATGAGGCGACTGATCTCTTCCTGCGGCACGGGGTGGCTGCCTGGCCGCTTGCCCACGTCGATCACCTGGACGTCGGGGTCGAGACCCTGCAGGACCTCCGCCGTCGGGCCCAGTCGGTCCGCGACGATGACATCCGCCTCCGCGATCAGGCGCCGTGCGCGCACCGTCATGAGATCCGCGGGACCAGGGCCGCCGCCGACGAGATCGACACGACCGGCGCCGCCGTGCCGACGACGTCTCATCGGCAGTCGTCCGTTCGCGAGCAGATCGCCGATCGCGTCGCGCACGGTCGCGGAGCGTCGTGGATCGGCACCCACCGCGCTCGTGACGGCGACGGTGATGTCACCGGCATCGACCTGCGCGGTGAGGCGGGCCGAGCCGTGCCCGCCGTCGCCGGCGTTGATGCACAGCACACGGCGGCGGTCGCAACGCGCCGCGATCTCGCGGTCGACGCGCTGGTCGCCGGTGGCGGCATGGACGAGCCAGGCGCCGCGCAGATCCGCCGGCCGGAATCGTCCCTGCCGCCACGGGACGCCATGGGCATCGACGAGCGCAGCGGTCTCCGGTGCGAGCTGCGAGGCGACGACGCGCACGAGTGCACCCTCGGCGACGAACCGCCGCAGGCGACGCGCGGTGACGGCGCCGCCGCCGACGAGCAGGACGTCGCGGCCGGTGAGGGTGATGCCGAGCAGGAGCGTCATCGCAGCTCCTCGGCATCGATGAGGACAGCGCCGTCGGCGACGATGACGGGCCAGACGCGGAGCGGGATCGCCTCTTTGCCCTGCGCATCAAGGCAATCGCCGGTGCGCAGATCGAACACCTGCTTGTGCATCGGCGACGCGACGGTCGGCGCATCGCCGCGGGTTCCGACGATCCCACGGGACATGACGTTCGCCCCGCTGTACGGGTCCAGGTTGGCGACCGCGTGCACCGTGCCGTCCGCGAGCAGGAACAGGGCGATCTGCGTCGTCCCGAACAGTGCGGCTCTGCCGCGTTCGACCTCGAGGTCGTCGATCCCGCAGACGCGGATCACGGTCTGCTGATCTGCTGCGATGGTCATCGGCGCACCTCCAGAGTGGTTCCTGCGATCAGCACGCCGCCTTCGGCGCGCTCCTGCGCCGTCGCCGGGCGCACCTGGCCGCGTTCGGGGACGTAGGCGAGCGACGGGTCCGGCGTGTCCGATGCGTTCACGAAGGATTCGAATCGGCGCAGCTTCTCCGGGTCGCGCAGCGTCGCCGCCCACTCGTCCTCGTAGCGATCGACGTGCGCCGCCATCGCGGCATCCAGATCAGCGCAGATGCCGAGACTGTCGTCGAAGATGACCTGCTTGAGCCCGTCCAGGCCGCCCTCGAGCTCCTCGCACCATCCGGCCGTGCGCTGCAGCCGATCGGCGGTGCGGATGTAGTACATGAAGAACCGGTCGATGGCGCGGATGAGACCCTCGTCGTCGAGATCGGACGCCAGAAGCTCCGCATGACGGGGAGAGAATCCGCCGTTGCCTCCGACGTACATGTTCCAGCCGGTCTCGGTGGCGATGACGCCGACGTCCTTGCCCCGCGCTTCGGCGCACTCGCGGGCGCAGCCGGAGACGCCGACCTTGAGCTTGTGCGGCGAACGCAGGCCGCGGTAGCGGAGCTCGAGACGCACGGCCATGCCGACGGAGTCCAGCACGCCGTACCGACACCAGGTGGAGCCGACGCACGACTTCACGGTGCGCAGCGCCTTGCCGTACGCCTGACCGGACTCGAACCCGGAATCCACCAGGCGCTGCCAGATCTCGGGGAGCTGCTCGAGTCGAGCACCGAACATGTCGATGCGCTGGCCACCGGTGATCTTGGTGTAGAGGCCGTAGTCGTCTGCGATCCGCCCGATGGCGATCAGGCCCTGCGGCGTCACCTCACCACCCGGCATCCTCGGGACGACCGAGTAGGTGCCGTCCTTCTGCATGTTGGCCATGACGTGGTCGTTGGTGTCCTGCAGCGCGGCGTTCTCGCCGGCGAGCACGTGATCTCCCACGAGCACCGCGAGGATGCTGGCGAGAGCCGGCTTGCAGACGTCGCAGCCGCGGCCGCGACCGAATCGGGCGATGACCGTGCTGAAGGTCGTGAGTCCCGAGACCCGCACGGCATCGAAGAGCTGTCGGCGCGACATGTCGAAGTGCTCGCACAGCGCGTTGGATGCCGTCTGGCCGAGCTTGGCCAGCTCCTGCCCGACGAGCTTCTTGACCGTGAAGATGCACGAGCCGCACGTGGCCCCGGCCTTGGTGCAGGCCTTGACCGCACCGGCATCCGTACATCCCTCCTCGTGCACGGCCTGCCGGATGCGCCCGGCCGACACGTTGGAGCACGAGCACACGACCGCGGTGTCGGGAAGTTCACCGGTCGGGGCCTCGACCCCGCCCTCCGGCATCAGGTACGCGGCGGGGTCGGCGCCCAGCGGCGCGCCGACGAGAGGTCGGAGCGAGCCGTAGGCGGAGGCGTCTCCGACGAGGATGCCCCCGAGCAGCGTCTTCGCGTCGTCGGAGAGCACGAGCTTCTTGTAGACGCCGGCGACCGGGTCCGCGTAGACCACATCGAGCGCGTTCGGTGTGGTGGCCATGGCATCGCCGAAACTGGCGACATCGACACCGGAGAGCTTGAGCTTGGCGGATTCGTCATAGCCGGGGAAGGTCGCGTCACCGCCCAGCAGCCGGGTCGCGGCGACCTCGGCCATCGCGTAGCCGGGAGCGACGAGCCCGACCGAGCGGCCCTCGTAGTTCGCGACCTCGCCGATCGCGAGGATGTTCTCATCGGCCGTGCGGCAGCGATCGTCGATCAGGACGCCGCCGGTGGGATGGACGGCGAGCTGAGCGAGACGCGCGAGTTCATCCCGCGGTCGCACGCCGACCGTGAAGACGACGATGTCGGCCGCATGCATGCTGCCGTCCTGGAACTGCAGCTGCGTGACCGACCCTGACGCGTCCGGGTCCAGGCGGGTGGTGCGGCTCTGGGTGCGGACGGCGATGCCGCGCGCTTCGATCAGCCGTCGCAGCATCGTCCCGCCGGCGAGGTCGAGCTGCGCGGACATCAGTCGGTCGGACGACTGCACGACCGTGCAGTCGACGTCGAGCCCCTGCAACGCACCAGCGGCCTCCAGTCCCAGCAGCCCGCCGCCGATCACAGCGCCGCGCAGGGGGCGGCCGAGTTCGGTGGTGCGCCGCTCGACGAAAGCGCGCATCTGCGCGACGTCGTCGAGGGTGCGATAGACGAAGCATCCGGACAGGTCCGAGCCATCGACGGCCACGCGTGCGGCGTACGAGCCGGTCGCGAGGACCAGGGTCCCGTAGGCGTAATCGAGACCTGAGCGCGTCCTGACCGTGCGCTTTCGACGATCGATGCCGGTGACGCGATCCCCGCCGATGAAGTGCACCCGCTCGTCGTCGAGCACCTGCGGGTCGAGTGCGAGGTCCTCCGGCGTGGCCCCCGAGAAGAACGACGTCAGACCGACCCGGTCGTACGGTGCTCGTCCCTCATCGCCGATGACGGTGACGCGCACCTTCTCCTCGGTGCGCGTGAGCAGGCTCTCCACGAAGCGGTGCGCCACCATGCCTGCGCCCACCACGAGCACATCGGACGATGCTGCCAGTCGGTCTCTCACGGTGCCTCCTCTGTTCGGTGCTCCCGAAGGTAGATCGGCGGTGTTTCACGCAACGTCCGACCCCCGTTACGCGCATCGAACGATCCGCTCACAAATCGGTAACGAACATGTGAGCAGGACCGGGCTCGCCGGAAGCTGAGCGGTGGCGCCGCGCATACTAGGCTGATCACCGTCCCTTCCACCTCCCGCGGGATGACCGCGCAAGGAGCACATCGTGTCTGCCACCGAATCGCCGAAGCCGACTCCGCCCGTCCCCGCCCCGCCGCGGGTGCCGGGGCCGCCGCGCGTCCCCGTCGCCCCCGCCGCTCCAGTGGCGCCGACGGTCGCCGGCGCCGCCGACTGGGGCCGCGTCACGGAAGACGGCACCGTCGAGGTTCGCGAAGGCGATGCCTGGCGCGTCGTCGGCCAGTATCCGGATGCCTCGGGCGACGAGGCGATCGCCTACTTCGTCCGCAAGTTCGAAGACCTCGCTTTCAAGGTGACGACGCTCGAGCAGCGTCTTGCCGCCGGCGGTGCCGCTGCCGGTGAGCTGACCGCCCAGGCTTCGCACCTGATGGCCGAAGTGACGGATGCCGCGGCCGTCGGTGATCTCGCCGGCCTGCGCGAGCGTCTGGACGCGCTGACCGCATCTCTCGCGGAGGCCAGCGCTCAGGAGGCCGAGCAGGCCAAGGAGCTGCTGGACCAGGCGATCGCCGAGCGCAGCGTGCTCGTCGAACGCATCGAGACCATCGCCGCCGGAGACCTGTCGAAGGCGCATTGGAAGCAGGTCACCGCCGAGGTCACCGAGCTGTTCGACGCATGGCAGGCGCAGCAGCAGAACGGTCCACGTCTGCCCAAGTCCGTCTCGCAGCAGCTGTGGAAGCGATTCCGCGATGCTCGCGCGACGATCGATCGTCAGCGCCGCGCGTTCTACGCCGATCTCGACGAGACCCACAAGGCTGCACGCGACGTCAAGACCCGCCTCGTGGAGCGCGCTGAAGCACTCGCTCCGCGCGGTGTCGACGGCATCCCGTCCTATCGCGCGCTGCTGGACGAGTGGAAGGCCGCCGGTCGCGCCGGCCGCAAGGTCGACGACGCCCTGTGGGCGCGCTTCAAGGCTGCCGGCGACGCACTGTACGCGGCGCGTGCCGAGCAGAGCGCCGCGGAAGAGGCCGACTCGGCTCCGAAGATCGAGGCGCGCACAGCGCTTCTCGATCAGGCCAAGGCCGTCGCCGACGAGCCGAACATCAAGCGTGCTCGTGCGCTGCTGACCAACATCCAGCGGCAGTGGGACGACGTGGGACGCATCTTCCCGCGTGACAAGGAACGTGCACTCGACGACAAGCTGCGCGTCATCGAGCAGGCGCTGAAGGCTCGCGAGGACGTGGACTGGAAGAAGAACAACCCCGAGACGAAGGCTCGAGCCAACGACATGAGCCAGCAGCTGCTGGACGCGATCGAGAAGCTCGAGACCGAGAAGGCCGCCGCAGAGAAGTCGGGCGACAAGAAGGCAGCTGCTGAAGCCGCGGCCGCGCTCGAGGCGCGGCGCGCCTGGCTCAACGCGCTCGGCGGCTGAGCCCGCCCGTTATCCACAGAAGCCGTCCTCCTGTCCATCCGGAGGGCGGCTTCCGTGCACACTGGGCGCATGCATCCCGAGCTGCTGTATCGACCAGGCCTGTCTCTCTCGGCGGCCGAGTTGCAGGCGATGCGCCTGGACGGGCTGGTGTTCGAGGTGGGCGACGCATTCCTCCCGGCTGACATCCCCGAGACTGCGGACGCGCGGATGCTTTCGCTCGCGCCCCACGTGCGCGCTGAGCACGTCGTCTCCGGCACGACCGCGGCCTGGATCCATGGTGCCGGCGACGGACGGCCGGCCCGATGCCATGTCCGCCCGCATGTGCAGCGCCGGCTGCGTGCACCGTCGGACCCGGACGTCGTGCTCCACGACGGGGTGGTGCCGCCGACAGAGATCCAGGTCTTCGCCGGCATGCGGGTGCTCACCGTACCGGCGACGCTCGTGGATCTTGCCAGATCCGATCGGGAGGCCGACGCGCGCACGTGGCTGCTCGCGCTTCTCGCGCTTCAGCCGACGCAGGTCTCCCCCGCCATCGACCTGCTGCGCGCACGCGAACGCCTGCCCGGTAAACGGCGGGCCATCGCGATGCTCGAGTCCTGCTACGACGAAGTGACTCGATACACGTCGTAGACGGCGTCGATGCGGCGCACGGCGTTGAGGACCCGATCGAGGTGCACGGCGTCGCCCATCTCGAAGACGAACCGGCTGAGGGCGAGGCGTTCGTCCGTGGTCGTGACCGTGGCCGACAGGATGTTCACGTGATGCTCGCTGAGCACGCGCGTGACATCCGAGAGCAGACCCGACCGGTCGAGCGCCTCGACCTGGATCTGGACGCGGAACACGCTCTTCGACGTCGGCCCCCATTCGACGTCGACGAAACGCTGTTCGTCGGCGCTGAGCGCCCTGACGTTCACGCAGTCCGTGCGGTGCACCGATACCCCGCTGCCACGGGTCACGAAGCCGACGATCGCGTCGCCGGGGACGGGGGTGCAGCACTTCGCGAGTTTGACGAGGATGTCCGATGCGCCGCGCACGAGCACCCCGGAGTCACCGGCACGCGGTTCGCGGGATGGGACCACCGGAATCGTGATGGCTCCGGTGCTGGTCTCCTCGGCGGCGACGAGGGCAGTGACCTTCTCGATCACCGACTGCGTGGAGACGTGCCCTTCGCCCACGGCTGCGTACAGAGCCGACACATCCTCGTAGTGCAGCTGACGAGCCAGCTCCGAGAACGACTCCTGGCTCATCAGGCGCTGCAGCGGAAGATTCTGTCGGCGCATCGCGCGGGCGATGGCCTCCTTGCCCTGCTCGATCGCCTCCTCGCGACGCTCCTTCGTGAACCAACCACGGATCTTGTTGCGGGCGCGAGTGCTCTTGACGAATCCGAGCCAGTCCTGGCTGGGACCTGCATCAGGGTTCTTGGAGGTGAAGACCTCGACGACGTCGCCGCTGGTGAGCACGGACTCCAGCGGGACAAGTCGCCCGTTCACCTTCGCGCCCATCGTGCGATGGCCGATCTCGGTATGAACGGCGTAGGCGAAGTCCACGGGCGTCGCGCCGGCCGGCAACCCGATCACGCGCCCCTTCGGTGTGAAGACGTAGACCTCTTTGGCGCCGATCTCGAAACGCAGCGAATCCAGGAACTCACCCGGATCGGCCGTCTCGGCCTGCCAGTCGGAGATGTGCGCGAGCCAGGCCATATCGGTGTCGGAGGCGCGGAGTTCGGCCTTGCCGCCGTTCATCCGCTCTTTGTACATCCAGTGGGCCGCGACGCCGAACTCGGCCTGCTGGTGCATCTCATGCGTGCGGATCTGGATCTCGACCGTGCGACCGCTCGGCCCGATCACCGTCGTGTGCAGCGACTGGTAGAGGTTGAACTTGGGCGTCGCGATGTAGTCCTTGAAGCGGCCGGGCAGGGGTGTCCATCGCGCGTGGATCGCGCCGAGCACCGCGTAGCAGTCGCGTACGGAGCCCACCAGGACGCGGATGCCGATCAGGTCGTAGATGTCGTCGAACTCGCGGCCCCGGATGACCATCTTCTGGTACACCGAGTACAGCTGTTTGGGCCGGCCGACGACCTTTCCGCGGATGCGGAGGTCGCGCAGGTCCTCATCGATCGCCTCGATGACCTGGCCGAGGTATTTCTCGCGCTGCGGGGTGCGCTGCGCGATCAGGCTGTTGATCTCGGCGTAGATCTTGGGGTGCAGCACGGCGAAGGAGAGATCCTCGAGCTCGCTCTTGATCGCCTGGATACCGAGGCGATGCGCCAGCGGCGCGTAGATCTCGAGCGTCTCCTTGGCCTTCTTCGCCGCCTTCTCCGGCGGGACGAAGCCCCACGTGCGCGCATTGTGGAGGCGGTCGGCGAGCTTGATGAGCAGCACGCGGATGTCCTTCGACATCGCCACGATCATCTTGCGGACGGTCTCGGCCTGCGCGCTTTCGCCGTACTTGACCTTGTCGAGCTTCGTGACGCCGTCGACGAGCATCGCGACCTCGTCGCCGAACTCGGCGGTCAGCTCGCTCAGGGCATAGCCGGTGTCTTCGACCGTGTCGTGCAGCAGCGCGGCGGCGATGGCACGGGGACCGAGCCCGAGCTCGGCGAGGATCTGAGCGACGGCGAGCGGGTGCGTGATGTACGGCTCACCGCTCTGGCGCTTCTGCCCGGTGTGCTTCTCCTTGGCGACCGCGTATGCGCGATCGATGATCGCGAGATCGCCCTTGGGGTGGTTCGCCCGGACGGTGCGGTTGAGCATGTCCAGGTCGTCGACGCGGGGCGCGCGCGAGAAGATGCGGGGTACGAGTCGTCTGAGACTTGATCCCTGCGTCTGCGTGTTCGCCTCCGCCATCGTCTTACCTCCCGGGCTCTGCAATCTTACGCGCCTGAGCGGGGCCCCAGCCCCATCGAGGCGCGTCAGACACTTGCGGCGGCGCGTTCACGCGTCTCGCGGATGCGCGCATCGCGCTCGGTGATCGCGGGCTCCTTCTCGCGGAACAGCGAGTACAGGGGCGCTGCGACGAACAGCGTCGAGTACGTCGCCACCAGGATGCCGATGAAGATCGACAGCGAGATGTCCGTGAGCGTCTCGGCGCCGAGCCAGAAAGCACCGATGAACAGGATCGCTCCGACCGGCAGCGCCGCGACGATGGACGTGTTGATCGATCGCACCAGCGTCTGGTTCACCGCGAGGTTGACGGACTCCCCGAACAGCCGGGCGGACTTCTCGCCGTCCTCGGTCGTGTTCTCTCTGATCTTGTCGAACACGACGGTGGTGTCGTACAGCGAATACGCGAGGATCGTCAGGAAGCCGATCACAGCCGCGGGCGAGATCTCGAAGCCGGCCACGGAGTAGATGCCGACCGTGATGATGAGCACGTCGACGAGACCGAGGATGGCGGCGGCGGACATCTTCCAGGTGCGGAAGTAGATCGCGAGGATCAGGAAGGTCAGCGCCAGGAAGATCACGAGCCCCCACAGCGATTGGCGGGTGACGTTCTCGCCCCAGGCCGGGCCGATGAACGAGGACGTGACCTCGCTTCGTTCGACCTCGTAGGCATCGGCGAGTGCGGCGGCGACCTGCTGCGTCTCGGTGGCGCTCATCTGCGACGTCTGGACCCGAACGTCGGTCTCACCGATGACGGCCACCTTCGTCGTCGCATCGGGTACGACCTCGTGCACGGCATCGGTTGCGAGACCCTGGTCGGTCGACGATGGCGCCGCCACGGTGAACTGCGAGCCGCCGGTGAACTCGATGGAGAACTGGGGCGGGCGGATGAACAGCACGAGGATCGAGCCGACCACCAGCGCGATGGCGATCCAGAACCACAGGCGGCGCTTCGCCACGAAGGGGAACGAGGTCCTGCCCGTGTAGAGGTTGTTGCCGAACTCATTCATGGAGAACATCAGTGCTCGCCCTCGTTTCCGGTCGTGCTGGTCGATTCGGAGGATGCCAGCGCCTCGGCGCGCTTGCGTTCCGCGATCGTCTGACGACGGTCGGCTTCGGCCCGCGAACGCGCGTTCTTGGCTCCGCGGCCGGCGCTGGCGGTCTCGACCTCCCGGTACTGGGTGCGGGTGTGGTAGACCGCGCCCAGGCTCTCCGGGTCGAGTCCGGACAGCTTGTGCCCTTCCCCGAAGAACTTGGTGCGGACGAGCAGCTGCATCACCGGGTGCGTGAAGATCACGAAGATGAACACGTCGATGAGGGTCGTGAGACCGAGGGTGAAGGCGAAGCCCTTCACGGTGGCATCCGCGAGGATGTAGAGCACGACGGCGGCGAGGACGTTGATCGACTTCGAGATGTAGATGGTGCGCTTGGCGCGACCCCAGCCGTCCTCGACAGCGGACGTGACGGACTTGCCGTCGCGGAGCTCGTCTCGGATGCGCTCGAAGTAGACGATGAACGAGTCGGCCGTGAACCCGATCGACACGATCAGGCCGGCGACGCCGGCGAGCGACAGCCGGTAGCCGATGCGCCACGCGAGGATGCAGATGATGATGTACGTCAGCACGGCCATGACCGCGATCGATGCGATGATCACCCAGCCGAGAGCGCGATAGCTGAACAGCGAGTACAGCGCGACCAGTGCCAGTCCGATGAGACCCGCGATCAGGCCGATCTGCAGCTGCTGCGTACCGAGGGTCGCGGAGACCGTGTCGGTGCTCTCGACCGTGAAGCTCAACGGCAGCGCACCGTACTTGAGCTGGTCGGCGAGGACCTGGGCGGTGTCCTGTGTGAAGCTGCCCGAGATGCTCGGATTGCCGTCCAGGATGACGCCGTTCATCTGAGGAGCCGAGATGACCTTGCCGTCGAGAACGAACGCGAACTGGTCACGCGGGCTCAGCCCGTCGATCTTGTTCTGATAGAGGCGCTGGCTGATGTCACCGAACACACCGGCGCCGTCGTCGTCGAGATCGAGCTGGACGATCCACGCTCCGGAGCGGGGATCGCGACCGCTGGTCGCATCGTCGATGGACGTGCCGTCGAGCTCCTGCGGGCCGAGGATGTATTTCGTCGTCCCGAGGTCGTCGCACGTGATGAGCGGCTGATCGGATGGCGCGTTGGACGGGTTGTTCTGCGGGTTGGTGCAGTCGTAAGCCAGGAACTCCTGCTGCAGCTTCTCGGTCACCCACGACAGGTCGCTGGAATCCGTCGGCTCGGTGCTGGGCACCGCGTTGGCCGATGGGTCGGGGGTCGGGTACGGCGTGGTGTTGCCGTCATCACCTGTGAACTCGGTGGCCGCGCCCGTCGTGTAGATGACGGGACGCAGTTCGAGCTGCGCCGCGGCACGGATGCGCTCGAGGGTCTCCTCATCCGCCTCGCCAGGGATCTGGACCACGATGTTGCGGCCGCCCTCGGTGGTGATGTCCGCCTCGGCGACACCGGAGGCATCCACGCGCTGGCGGATGATGTCCGATGCCTGCGCGAGCTGCTCCTGCGTCGGATCGGATCCGTCCTCCGTCACGGCACTGAGGATGATCTGGGTGCCGCCCTGGAGGTCGAGCGCCAGCTCCGGCGTCCACGAGCTCTGCTTGAAGCCGTAGACGCCGAGCGCATTGATGCCGAACAGGGCGGCCGTCACCAGGAGCAGGCCGAGAAGGACCCGCCATGCATGACGGGTCGGAGTGGAGGATGCCACGTGGTCGCGCTTTCTGAGAAGTCAGACGGGGATGATGAGCGTACTCGCTGCGATGCTACTTGGCGTCGGTGTCGCCCTCGAGACGCGCACGCGTCTGCTCGGGGGTCTCGACACCGTAGGACGCGTCATCGACGATTGCGGCATCCGCCGAGTCGCGCGTGTCGACGTCGACGACGTCAGCGGCATCCTCGTCGGCCTCGAGCTCGTCGTCGACGTCCTCCGTGGGCTCCACGATGCGCAGGATCGCCTGGCTGTGCACCTCGACGACGGCGCCGGGGGCGAGTTCGATCTGAGCGGGCTGGTCGAGGTTCTCGGGATCGAACGAGACGACGGTGCCGTAAAGACCGCCCTGCAGGAGCACCTTGGCTCCGGGGATCGTCTTCTCAGCCTTCTCCGCCTGCTCGGCCTTCATCTGCTTGTTGCGCTTGCGAGTGTTGATCACCATGAAGATGAGGAGAACCGCAAGAAGACCGAACAGCATGATTTCCATCAGGAGGAACCTTTCCAGGGCGCACGCGCCAGAGCGTGCAAAAGAGGGGTCGGGGGAAGCCTTCAGCGATTATAGGTCATCGAACAATGCGGCCCCGTCCGGATGGACGACGCCGAGATGCTCGTAGGCCTCCGGCATCGCGACACGACCGCGCGGCGTCCGCCCGAGGAAGCCGATCCGCACGAGATACGGTTCGACCACGCTCTCAACGGTTTCGGCTTCTTCGCCCACGGCGACCGCGAGCGTGCTGAGTCCGACGGGTCCTCCACGGAACCGCCTGACCAGCGTGTCCAGCACGGCGCGGTCGAGTCGGTCGAGGCCGATCGGGTCGACGTCGTAGAGCTCGAGAGCTGCTCGGACGTCGGCGACCGAAGCGGTATTCCCGGCGCCGTGGACCAGCGCATAGTCGCGCACGCGGCGCAGCAGCCGGTTAGCGATACGGGGTGTCCCGCGAGACCGACGGGCGATCTCGGCGCGGGCATCCTGGGGGAGCTTCACATCCAGGACGAGCGCAGAGCGCGCGATGACCCGCTCGAGGTCGGATTCGTCGTAGAACTCGAGATGGCCGGTGAAGCCGAAGCGGTCACGCAGCGGATTGGGCAGAAGCCCGGATCGGGTGGTCGCGCCGACGAGCGTGAAGGGGGCCAGATCCAGCGGGATGCTGGTGGCACCTGCGCCCTTTCCGACCATGATGTCGATGCGGAAGTCCTCCATCGCGAGGTACAGCATCTCCTCGGCCGACCGTGCCATCCGATGGATCTCGTCGATGAAGAGCACCTCCCCGGGGACGAGACTGGAGAGCAGCGCCGCGAGGTCACCCGCATGCTGGATCGCCGGCCCGCTGCTGAGCCGCAGCGGTCGCTGGCTCTCGTGCGCGACGATCATCGCGAGCGTCGTCTTGCCGAGTCCTGGCGGGCCGGCGAGAAGGATGTGGTCGGCCGGCCGCTGCTGGATCCGAGCGGCCTCGAGCAGCAGTTGCAGCTGCCCCCGGACCTTGGGCTGGCCGACGAATTCGTCGAGGCTGGCCGGACGCAACGCACCCTCGATCGCGAGCTCGACCTCGTCCTGGGGCTCTGCTGCGTCGCGGGCGTCAGCCACGGCTTCCTCCCTGCGCCGGTCCGAGCAGGGCGAGCGTGCGTCGCAGCAGCGCCGACACCGACGAGCGTTCTGCCTCGCTCGCCTGCTCGAGCGTCTGCGCGGCGGCCTCGACCGCCACCTTCTCCGACCAGCCGAGTCCGACCAGCGCAGCCGTCACCTGATCGGCGACATCGGGCGCGACGGAACCGACTCGTGCGGCCGGAGCCGGCGCGTGCACCTTGCCGGCGAGCTGCAGGACGATGAGCTTCGCCGTCTTCGGCCCGACGCCCGACACGCGTCGGAAGGGGGCGTCATCCTCTGCCGTCACCGCCTCGGCGATCTGATCGACCGTGAGGTGCGACAGCACGCCGAGCGCGGATTTCGGACCGACGCCGGTCACGCCCAGCAGCAGGCCGAAGATCTCGAGCTCGTCGCGCTCGGCGAAACCGAACAGGCTCAGGGCGTCCTCGCGCACGATGAGACTCGTGTGCAGCTGGAGCCGCTCCCCCACGCGTGCCGTGTGCGCGACGTCCGCAGGCACGGCGACGGAGAAGCCGACTCCTCCGACCTCGATGACGACCTGATCGGACGTGGCGTGCAGGACGACGCCGTGCAGAGAGGAGATCATCTGTCCAGCCTAGAAGACGGATCGTAGTTATGTTCGAGCGACACGCTCGGCCTCTGCCCAGGCACGCTGCGCGGGCGTCAGGCTGCCGCCGACGCGGCCGACGCCGGCGTCGCGACGCCACGCATGGCAGAGGGCGATCGCCAGGGCATCCGCCGCGTCGGCAGGCTGCGGCGGCGCGTCCAGGCGGAGGATGCGCGCGATCATCGATTGGACCTGCCTCTTGTCCGCCGAGCCGTACCCGGTCACGGCAGCCTTGACCTCGCTCGGCGTGTGCGTCTCCGCGGGCAGTCCGGCCTCAGCGGCGACGAGCAGAGCGACCCCGCTGGCCTGAGCCGTTCCCATGACCGAGTGGCTGTTGTGCTGCGCGAACACACGCTCGACGGCCACGGCATCCGGGCCGTATGCCGCCACGACCTCGCGGATTCCCGCAGCGACGGCTGCCAGTCGCTCACCGACCGGTGCATCCACAGGCGTGCGCACGACACCGACGTGCACGAGGCTCGCTCGCCGCGATCGACCGACGTCGACCACACCGATGCCGCAGCGGGTGAGGCCGGGGTCGATCCCGAGCACGCGAATCGTCGAGGTCGTCACTCCTCCAGGCTAGGCGTGGCAGGGTGCGCCGCGTCGGCGGCGCGCCCGGCCGACCGCCTCAGCGCCCGTTCCACCCCATCGCCGACTGCGCGCGATCCATGAAGGCGGACTTCGCTCGGGTGTAGTCGTCGTAGTCGGGCGCGTCCGCGAAACCCGCGGCCAGGTCGCGCTTGGTCGCCTCGTAGCTCGCGCGCGCATCCGGATCGGTGCGCAGCCAGTCGCGGAAAGACCTCACGAAGTCCGCGAACGGCGAGTCCTCTCGCCGCACGTGCAGGATGACGCCGTCGATCGAATCGGAGCCGGCGGACGTATCAGCGAACAGGAGCAACTTCTCGTGACCGTCGCTCGTGCAACCCGGTCGGGGGATGTCGGCGTGGACGCCGGGCGAGTCGGGACGGGAGCCGACCGCACGAACGAATCCGGCGCTCTTCAGGGCCGTCTCGAGTCGAGTCGGATCCGGAAGCTGCGTCACGAGCAGTTGAAGATCGAGGAACGGCTTCGCCGCGAGGCCCGGGACCGCGGTCGAGCCGATGTGATCGATTCGAGCGTCCATCGGCACCTCGGTCGCAACGAGGCCGGCGCGCACGCGCGACGTCCAGTCGGCGGCGAGGCTCGGCCAGTCCTCGTCGTACGGGACGATCAGCGGCGCCGCCACGTCCGGCGCCTACTCCTCGTCGTCGTTCTCGAGTTCGGCCTGGACCTCGGCGGTCAGGTCGAAATTGCTGAAGACGTTCTGCACGTCTTCGCTGTCCTCGAGCGCGTCGATCAGGCGGAAGACCTTGCGCGCGGTGTCCGCGTCGATCTCGACCTTGAGGTTCGGCACGAACTCGACGTCGGCGGACTCGTACTCGATGCCGGCATCGACCAGCGCGGAGCGCACGCTGACCAGGTCTGTGGCCTCCGTGACGATCTCGAAGCCCTCGGCATGCGGCTCGATCTCCTCGGCGCCCGCTTCGAGCGCGGCCATCATGACGTCATCCTCGGTCGTGCCCTCGGACTTCACGACGATGACGCCCTTGCGGCTGAAGTTGTAGGCGACGCTGCCGGGGTCGGCGAGGGTGCCCCCATTGCGCGTGAGAGCCGTGCGCACCTCGGCGGCCGCGCGGTTCTTGTTGTCCGTCAGACACTCGATCATGAGGGCGACGCCGTTGGGTCCGTAGCCTTCGTACATGATCGAGGTGTACTCGACGGCTTCGCCGCCGATGCCCGCGCCGCGCTTGATCGCGCGGTCGATGTTGTCCTTCGGGACGGAGGTCTTCTTCGCCTTGAGCACCGCGTCGAACAGGGTCGGGTTGCCCTGGAGGTCAGCACCGCCCAGCTTGGCGGCGACCTCGATGTTCTTGATGAGCTTGGCCCACGACTTCGCGCGCTTCGCGTCGATCGCAGCCTTCTTGTGCTTCGTGGTGGCCCACTTGGAATGCCCGGACATATGACTCCCGCTCGTCTCTCGCGCCCTCGTCTGCAACCGTTCGGGGCGAGGGCGCCGTTTATTCTACGCGGTTCCGCAGCGCGGTCCCGTGACCACGGATCAGCCGTGGATGCTGGTGGCCCCGGATCTCTGCCGTGCTTCGCGGATCGCCGCCGTGTCTGGCAGCTCGACGGGCTCATCCATGGCGGCATCGGGTGCCCATCGCTCCCATCCCTCATCCAACGGCCAGGAACCGTCTTCGATGAACTGCCGGCAGGCGTGGTCGGCCAGCGCACGAACGGCGTCCGCCTGCTCAGCGGTGAATCGCCCCTGCTCCACGGCCGCATCGAGCTCGTCGGCATCCTTCAGCCAGATGTCCTCCGACCCTGGGTGGGTGGCATCCACCCACACGTCCAGCACGAGATCGCGCGTGATGATCGACGGCGGCTCCCCCGCCGTGCGCCGATGCGGCAGTTCCAGATTCACGTAGGCCCCACTGGGGGTGCCGTCGGCGTCGCGGAAGAACCAGACCGACCACGGCTGCCCGGTCGGCGCGACGCGGACGATGCCCTGGCCGCGCCAGGTGGATTCGCGGATGACCCACGGCACGGTGAACCGCTCTTCCAAAGGCACGTCACGCGACCTGCGCCCATCCGCCGGCACCGACTCGAGCCGGGCCGAACCGGAGGGGATCCACACCACGAGTCCGCGACTGTCATCGCGGATCACTCGCGCGGTCTCGACGAATCGTCGGTAGCGCCAGAGGATCACGTCCGCCGGTGCGAACACCGGCGCGGCATCGCCCGCCGCCACCGCATCGTCGAGAAGGGATCCGACGTGCGCGTCGTCGTGCTCATCCGCCAGCAGCGCGACCGCCTCGTCCACACTCATCTCGCGCCCCGAGACGGGCAGCCACCCCTCACCACGGCGTCCGATGAGCGTGGCGTTCCCGCCGCTGGAGCTGACATCCATGGATCCGATCGGGAGGCGCATGCGCAAACGCTACCGTCCCTCGGAACCGACTCACGCGGCGAACCGCGACAGGCTGCCGAGAACCGCTCGGGCGAATGCTACGTTCGACCCCGACACGGAGGCCGCGGCGGGGAGGGATGCATCGATGCGCATGGGAGCGGACCGGCAGCGGCCTGCGTGGGCGTCCCTGCCAGGGGAACTCAGGTCACGCGTGATCGAGGCCATGGGCGGCCGGTACGTGTCCGATGAGCCGTCGCACGGCGGGTTCAGCGCCGGCTATGCGGGACTGGTCCGCACCACGTCGGGTCGTACGTTCGTGAAGGCGGTCGCTGCCGGCGGGCACGCCGATTCGATGCAGTTCCTCCGGCGCGAGATCGCGGTCCTCGAGCTGCTCCCCGACGGCGCCGGCCCTGCGTTGCACGCTCGTATCGACGACGACTCCGGCGTGGCCGCGCTGCTGGAGCCGATCGACGGCACTCAGCCCGGCGCCCCCTGGTCCGATGCGGATCTGGGGGCTGTCGCGAGCCGTCTGCGATCGCTTGCGCACACCACGGCACCGTCATCCCTGCGCGCGGCCGGCGACAGCCTGATCCCCGCCTTCACGCGCTGGCCCGAGATCTCCGCGAGTTCCACGCTGCTCGCAGGGCTTCCCCCGGGAATCCGCGAACGGATGCCGAGGCTGCTGGATCTCGGAACCGCGTTCGCCGACGCCATCGCCGGTGATGCGCTCATGCACGGCGACCTGCGCGCCGACAACCTGCTGATCGACGTCGACGGCGCGCGTCTCGTGGATTGGCCGCATGCCGCCCGCGCCGCCCCGTGGACGGATCTGCCGATCTTCCTGCCCAGCGTCGAGGCTGCGGGCGGACCCTCGTGCGGGCGCGCATGGACGGTGTTCGAGGGGCACGGTGCTCCGGCGCCGGAATCGATGCTGCCGGTCATCGCCGGCGTCGCGTCGTTCTTCTGGTTCCAGCAGTCGCTCCCCGAGATACCTCAGCTGCCGGGCCTGCGCGCATTCCAGCGCGCACAGGCCGTTCCCGCCCTGCGCTGGCTCAGCACGCTGCTGTCGAACTGACCGACCGCGCAGGAGGCAGATCTCAGCGCGTTTCCACGTGCGCCAGGAAGCGCCGGTGGAACCGGTCCTCCCCTGCCACCTCCGGATGGAACGACGTTCCGATGAGGCGTCCCTGCTCGACTGCGACCACACCGCCGTCCGGCAGCGTGCCGATCGCCGTCGCGCGGGCGCCGACGCTCTCGATCAGCGGCGCGCGGATGAACGTGGCATGCACCGGAGCATCGAACCCGTCGATGTCGAGCGAGGTCTCGAACGACTCCGTCTGGCGGCCGAAGGCGTTACGACGCACCACGACATCGAGACCGCCGAAGCTCTGCTGCCCCTCGGCACCGTCGAGCACCCGATCGGCGAGGAGGATCAGCCCCGCACAGGTTCCGAACACCGGCAGTCCGTCGGCGATCGCCGCCCTCAACGGCTCGGCGAGCCCGAAGGCGCGCGCCAGCTTGTCGATCACGGTCGACTCACCACCGGGCAGGACGAGACCGTCGACCGCCGCGAGCTCCTCCGGACGTCGCACGAGTGAAACGTCGGCCCCCAGGCCCTCCAGAACGCGAGCGTGCTCGCGCACGTCGCCCTGAAGGGCGAGGACACCGACCCGTGGACTACCAGCCACGTTCGGCCAGGCGGTGCGGGGCCGGCAGATCCGTGACGTTGATGCCGACCATCGCCTCGCCGAGACCGCGCGAGACCTCGGCGATGACCTTGGCGTCGTCGAAGAAGGTGGTCGCCTTCACGATCGCCTTCGCGCGCTCCGCCGGGTTGCCGGACTTGAAGATGCCGGAGCCGACGAACACGCCGTCCGCCCCCAACTGCATCATCATCGCGGCATCCGCGGGGGTGGCGACGCCGCCGGCGACGAACAGGACGACAGGGAGCTTGCCGGTCTCGGCGATCTCGGCGACCAGGTCGTACGGAGCCTGCAGCTCCTTCGCGGCGACGAAGAGCTCGTCCTTCGGCAGCGCCGTGAGAGCCGCGATCTCGCCGCGAATCCTGCGAATGTGCTTCATGGCCTCCGAGACGTCGCCGGTGCCGGCCTCGCCCTTGGAGCGGATCATCGCGGCGCCCTCGTTGATCCGGCGAAGTGCCTCGCCCAGGTTCGTGGCACCGCACACGAACGGCACCGTGAAGCCGAACTTGTCGATGTGGTTCACGTAGTCGGCCGGTGAGAGCACCTCGGACTCGTCGATGTAGTCGACACCGAGCTCCTGCAGGACCCGCGCCTCGACGAAGTGGCCGATGCGTGCCTTGGCCATCACCGGGATCGAGACGGCGTCGATGATGCTGTCGATCATGTCGGGGTCGCTCATGCGAGAGACCCCGCCCTGGGCCCGGATGTCGGCGGGGACGCGCTCGAGGGCCATGACGGCGACCGCACCGGCATCTTCGGCGATCTTGGCCTGGTCCGCCGTGACGACGTCCATGATCACGCCGCCCTTCAGCATCTCTGC
Source organism: Microbacterium sp. NPDC056234 (assembly GCF_042267585.1). Taxonomy (NCBI): domain Bacteria; kingdom Bacillati; phylum Actinomycetota; class Actinomycetes; order Micrococcales; family Microbacteriaceae; genus Microbacterium; species Microbacterium sp. NPDC056234. Next base: position 486,489 of record NZ_JBHJTE010000002.1, on the reverse strand, counting down.
GAGGCCGCGCTTGACGCGCCCGGTTCCGGTGGCGACTGGCTGGGACATCGGGTTTCCCTTCAACGAGGTCAATGATCCTTTTGATCTATGCCAAAAGATAGCACTGTCGCAGGACGAACTAGACTCGTATGTCGATGGGTGACACGAACGAACAGATCACCGGCGCGACGGCTGCCGAGATCGCTGCCAGCGTGCGCGGGCTGCGCGACCGCGGACTGCTCCGCGCCGGCGACGTGCTGCCACCCGTTCGGGAACTCGCCGAGCGGCTCGGCGTCAACCGCAACACCGCCGTCGCGGCCTATCGCCAGCTCGTCCAGGCCGGGCTCGTGCAGACTCGCGGCCGCGCGGGCACCGTCATCGCCGGGCATGCACCGGCGGCGCAGGACGGTTACGCCGCGGACACGGTGCTGCGAGACGTCGGCACCGGCAATCCGGACCCCGCGCTCATCCCGGACCCCTCCCCCGTGCTGGCCGGCTTCGGCGGGCGTCCGGTGCTGTACGGCGAACCCGTGATCGATCCCGGCCTGGAGGCCTGGGCACGCGAGTGGATGTCGTCCGCGCTGCCGACCGCCGATTTCCGCATCACCATCACGAGCGGAGCCGTGGATGCCGTGGAGCGGCTGCTCGCTCAGGCGCTGGCCCGCGACGACGCGGTGGCGCTCGAGGACCCGTGCTTCCTCGCCAGCATCCATACCGTGCGGCTCGGCGGCTACCGGGCGATTCCGGTGCCGGTGGACGAGGAGGGCATGACCGTCGCCGGTCTCCGCGCCGCGCTGGATGCCGGAGTGCGGGCCGTGATCTGCACGCCCCGCGCCCAGAACCCGACGGGTGCACGGCTGACACCCGAACGCGCTGCACAGCTGCGCGCCGTCCTGGCCGACTACCCCTACGTCCTGCTCATCGAGGACGATCACTTCTCGATGCTGTCACCGCATCCGTACGAGTCGCTCATCACGGCCGATCACCGTCGTTTCGCCCTGATCCGCAGCGTCTCGAAGTTCCTGGGGCCCGACATGTGCCTTGCGGTCGCCGCCACGGACCCCGAGACGGCGGCGCGGCTCGCGGAACGCCTGAGCCCTGGCACGACCTGGGTCAGCCATCTGCTGCAGCGGCTCGTACTCGGGCTGGTCACGGACGATGCCGTCCAGGCCCAGATCGCCGCAGCCGGCAGGCACTACGCGCAGCGCAACGGCGCGTTCGCCGACCGGCTGCGCGAGCACGGGCTGCACGCGACGCAGGGCGACGGGATGAACCTCTGGGTCGAACTGCCCGACGCGGCCACTGTGGTCTCTGAGCGCATGATGCGTCGTGGATGGCTCGTCCGTACCGGAGACGCCTTCCGGCTCACCGACCGCGCCACCCCGTCGCGCCACCTGCGCCTGACCGTCCATGACCTCTCCGACGACGAAGGCGATGCGCTGCTCGCCGATCTCGTCGCCGCCACCCGCTGAACGTCCCACTCGTCGAGAAAGAGCAAACAATGAAGATCCTGTCGATCCAGTCCGCTGTCGCGTACGGCCACGTCGGCAACTCCGCAGCAGTGTTCCCCCTGCAGCGCATCGGCGTCGACGTGCTCCCGGTGTACACCGTGAACTTCTCCAACCACACCGGGTACGGGGCCTGGCGCGGTCCTCTCATCGACCCGTCGGACGTCCGCGACGTCATCACCGGTGTCGAGGAACGCGGCGCGTTCGCGAAGGTCGACGCGGTGCTGTCGGGCTATCAGGGCGGCGAAGGCATCGGCGAGGTCATCATCGACGCCGTCGCGCGGGTCAAGGCCGCGAACCCTGCGGCGCTGTACGCCTGCGACCCGGTGATGGGCAACGCGAAGAGCGGATGCTTCGTCGCGCCGGCGATCCCCGAGCTCCTGCGCGAGAAGGTCGTTCCGGTCGCGGACATCATCACGCCGAACCAGTTCGAACTCGGATTCCTCACCGGGACGGAGCCGGACTCCCTGGAGTCGACGCTGTCCTCCGTGGACGCGGCGCGGGCTATGGGGCCTTCCGTCGTGCTGGTGACCAGCGTCGAACGTCCCGACCGCGAGGAGGGCACGATCGAGATGCTCGCCGTCGACGACGAGGGCGCGTGGATCGTGCAGACGCCCTATCTGCCGATGAAGGCGAACGGCTCTGGCGATGTCACGGCGGCGCTCTTCACCGCGCAGTACGTCGAGACCGGCAGCGCGCAGACGGCGTTGGAGCGCACCGCATCCAGCGTCTACGACCTGCTGAAGCTCACCCTGGAGTCAGGTGAGCGCGAGCTGCAGCTGATCGAAGCGCAGGAGTTCTACGCGAACCCTCGCATGCAGTTCACCGCGCGCCAGGTGCGCTGAGCTCACGCCGACGGGCGGTCGAGCGCCGATCGCAGGCTGTGCTCGATCTCGTCGACCGAGCCCGCCATCGTGGCGAGCTCGCCGGCGTCGAGGGCGACCTCGACCGCGCCGTCATCCCATCGCGCGAGCATCACGGGCAGCGTCAGCTCGCTCACGACGACGGCGACCTGCCGATCGAGCTCGTTGCGGTGCACGACCGAGATCGGCACGGGGAAGCGCGCGACCATCCGGTCCCAGGCGGCCTTGCGCCGCACGGGTGAGTGCGTGATGTCGCACAGCGCGCACTCGGTGCGTCCGAGAAGGTGTCCGACGACGTATCGCACCTCGCCGACGAGGCCACCGTCAGCGTTGTACACGCCGGTGAAGGCGGTGATCCGCCGCCGTTCGCCCCGAGTGTGCACATCCGACATGCCGCCACCCTATGCGACGGCGCGTCCACCTCGGATCACGGCGACGGCCAGGCTCCCGCCACGGCGTGACGGACCTCGCCGAGCAGCTGCGGGAGGGCCTTCGTCTTCGCGATGATCGGGAAGAAGTTCGCGTCCGACGACCAGCGAGGCACGATGTGCTGATGCAGGTGCGCGTCGACGCCGGCGCCGGCCACCGCACCCTGATTCATTCCGAGGTTGAAGCCGTCGCAGTTGGAGACGGAGCGCAGGACGCGCATCCCGGTCTGCGTGAGTGCGCCGATCTCGGCGACCTCCTCCGGCGTCGCCTGGTCGTACGTGGCGATGTGCCGGTACGGGCAGACGAGCAGGTGCCCGGAGTTGTACGGGAACAGGTTCAGCAGCACGTACGACGTGCGACCGCGGGCGACGATCAGGCGCTCCTCGTCGGCGTGCTTGGGCGCCTCGCAGAACGGGCACTCCTCGCGCAGCGGTTCGGGTCCCGCCTCGATGTACGCCATCCGGTGCGGGGTCCACAGCCGCTGGAACTCGTCGGGGACGCCGGCGAGGTGCGCGGCGTCCTCAGGGAACACCGCCGGTCCTGCGCCGCCATCCTGGCCGGTCACGCCAGATCCCCCGCCTTCAGCACGAGCGCGTGCGCCTCGATCGCCTGACGGATCCTGGCCACGGCATCCGCCACAGGTACACCGTTCTCCTGGGTGCCGTCGCGGAAGCGGAATGAGACGGTGCCCGCGGCGCTGTCCTGCTCACCGGCGATGAGGATCAGCGGCACCTTCGACGTGGTGTGGTTGCGGATCTTCTTCTGCATGCGGTCGTCGGAGTGGTCCACGTCGGCCCTGACGCCGGCATCGCGCAGCTGCGCCACGACGTCCTCGAGGTATCCGGCGTACTGTTCGGCGACGGGTACGCCGACGACCTGCACAGGTGCGAGCCAGAGCGGGAAGTCTCCCGCGTAGTGCTCGAGGAGGATCGCGAAGAAGCGCTCGACCGAGCCGAGCAGCGCACGGTGGATCATCACCGGTCGGTGCTTCTGCCCGTCGGGACCGGTGTATTCGAGCTCGAAGCGCTCCGGCTGATTGAAGTCCAACTGGATGGTCGACATCTGCCAGGTGCGACCGATCGCATCGCGTGCCTGCACCGAGATCTTCGGACCGTAGAAGGCCGCACCACCGGGGTCGGAGACCAGTTCGAGACCGGATGCTTCGGCGACCTCGCGCAGCGTGTCGATCGCATCGGTCCACTGGGCGGGCTCACCCAGGAACTTCGGGTTGCCCTCTTCGTTCGTGGAGAGCTCGAGGTAGAAGTCGTTCAGACCGTAGTCGCGCAGCAGCTCGAGGACGAGGTTGAGGTTGGTGGTGAGCTCTTCCTTGACCTGGTCCTGGGCGACGTAGATGTGCGCGTCGTCCTGAGTCAGACCGCGCACGCGCGTCAAGCCGGACAGCGTTCCGCTCTTCTCATAGCGGTACACGGTGCCGAACTCCGCCAGGCGCAGCGGCAGCTCGCGGTACGAGCGACCGCGCGACCGGTAGATCAGGTTGTGGAACGGGCAGTTCATGGGCTTCAGGTAGTAGTCCTGGCCCTGGCGAGTGACGTTGCCGTCCTCGTCGCGCAGCTCATCGAGGTGCATCGGGGGGAACATGCCGTCCGCATAGGTCTGCAGGTGCCCCGACGTCTGGAACAGATCCTTCTTCGTGATGTGCGGGCTGTTGACGACGTCGTAGCCGTTGCGCAGCAGGTGCCGACGCAGATTCTCTTCGATCTCGTAGCGGATGATGCCGCCCTTGGGGTGGAACACCGCCAGGCCGGAGCCGATCTCGTCGGGGAACGAGAACAGGTCCATCTCCGCGCCGAGCTTGCGGTGATCGCGACGCTCGGCCTCGGCGAGGCGCTCCTGGTACGCGCGCAGCTCGTCCTTGGACGGCCATGCCGTGCCGTAGATCCGCTGCAGCTGCGGGTTCTTCTCGCTGCCGCGCCAGTAGGCGGCGGCTACACGGGTCAGGTCCCAGCCGTTGCCGACCATGCGGGTGCTCGGGACGTGGGGACCGCGGCAGAGGTCCTTCCAGGCGACATCGCCGTCACGCGTGACGTTGTCGTAGATGGTGAGCTCGCCGGCGCCCACCTCGACGGAGGCGCCCTCTGCGGCATCCGCACCGGAGCCAGGCCCGCCTGCGAGTTCGACGAGTTCGAGCTTGAAGGGCTCGTTCGCGAGCTCGGCGCGCGCCTCGTCTGCGGAGACGACACGACGGGTGAAGCGCTGGCCCTCGCGGACGATGCGCTGCATCTCCTTCGAGATCGCCTTGAGGTCCTCCGGGGTGAACGGGGTCTCGACGCCGAAGTCGTAGTAGAAGCCGTCGGTGATGAACGGACCGATGCCGAGGTTCGCCTCGGGGCGCAGACGCTGCACCGCCTGAGCGAGCACGTGCGCAGTGGAGTGACGCAGGATGTTCAGCCCATCAGGGCTGTCGATCGTGATCGGCTCGACCGTGTCGCCGTCCGTCACGACGGCGGCGAGATCCTTGAGCTCGCCGTTGACGCGCATGGCGACGACGTTTCGATCGGTGAACAGGGCGAAGCCGTCATTCGGCCGGGCGTTCTCAGGCACAGAAGATCTCCATTTGGTCGATACCCAGGTTACTCGAACCTGCATCGCTCCGACCGCCGTCGAAGACCCTCCCCTGTAGCGTGAGCGCATGAGAGCACTCGCCCGCTGGGCCCTCGCCATCGCCCTTGCGGCCATCGGTGTGATGCACTTCACGCAGACGCGCGGTTTCCGCGTCGTGGTGCCGGACTGGGCGGTGCGGATCAGTCGGCTCGACAAGAACGCGATCGTGCGCGCATCTGGCACCGTCGAGGCGGTACTCTCCGCCGCTCTGATCGCGCTGCCTCGCGCGAGACGAGAGGCAGGGTGGGCGACAGCAGCGTTCTTCGTGGCGGTCCTCCCGGGGAACGTCCACCAGTGGCGCACGGGACGCTCCACCCCGGGACTCGATACGGATGCACGACGGTTCGGGCGTCTCTTCCTGCAGCCTCTGCTGGTGCTCTGGGCGCTCTGGGCCACGGATGGACACCGGGTTCGACGCTGACGTGCGCTGAGTCATCGTCCGAGGCGTGAGTGACAATGGGGCCATGCCCTCACCGTCACTCGTCTGGTTCCGCGACGACCTTCGGATCGCGGACAACCCCGCGCTGCACGCCGCCGTCGAGCGTGGCGAACCGGTGGTGGCCGTGTTCATCCTCGACGAGGAGTCGGCGGGCTTCCGCCCCCTCGGAGCGGCGTCCCGGTGGTGGCTGCACCACTCGCTCTCATCGCTGACCGACAGGTTGCACGAGTTCGGCGTCTCGCTCGTCCTGCGCCGAGGAGCCGCGGACCGCGTGATCCGGCAGCTCGTCGGCGAGGCGCGAGCAGGCGCGGTGTTCTGGAACCGCCGATACGGAGGCCCGGAGCGCGCCGTCGACGCGGGGATCAAGGCCGCTCTGCGCGAAGAAGGCGTCGCGGCCGAGTCCTTCGCCGGATCGCTGCTGCACGAACCATGGACAGTCACTACCGGGAGCGGCACGCACTATTCCGTCTTCACGCCGTTCTGGCGCGCCTGCCTCGCCCTTCCGGTGCCTCGCTCCCCTCTGCCTGAACCGCAGGAGATCTCGGGGACCGCGGACGCTCCGGAGACGGACGCTCTCGACGACTGGGCACTGCTGCCTACGGCGCCCGACTGGGCAGGCGGCCTGCGCGAGACATGGGAGCCGGGTGAGCCGGCGGCACGAGGACGCCTCGCAGAGTTCCTCGAGAACGATCTCCCCGCCTACGACAGAGCGCGCGACGAGCCGTCCGCCGGCGCGACGTCGCGTCTCTCGCCGTATCTGCGCTGGGGAGAGGTGAGCCCGTTCACGGTCTGGCACGACGCGGTCGCCGCGGACGGCGCCGGACGCTTCCTGTCCGAACTCGGTTGGCGCGAGTTCGCCTGGCACACGCTCTATCACTTCCCCGACCTCGCCACGCAGAACCTTCGTCCGGAGTTCGATGCGTTCCCCTGGCCACCGCTGGATCCGTCGCGGCTCGACGCGTGGGAGAACGGCGAGACCGGCGTGCCGCTGGTGGATGCCGGGATGCGCGAGCTCTGGCACACCGGTTACATGCACAACCGTGTCCGGATGGTGACGGCATCGTTCCTCGTGAAGAACCTCCTCATCGACTGGCGGCTGGGCGAGGAATGGTTCTGGGACACGCTCGTCGACGCGGACAGCGCGAACAACGCGTTCAACTGGCAGTGGGTGGCGGGATCGGGCGCGGACGCCGCACCGTATTTCCGCGTCTTCAACCCGGAGCTGCAGGCCAGGAAATTCGATCCGCAGGGCCGCTACATCTCGCGCTGGGCGACGGATGCCCCCGCCGAACCGATCGTCGACCTCGGCGAGACGCGGAAGGCTGCGCTCACTGCATACGAGGCCGTCAAGCGAGCACCGCGCACACGCTCCCGCTGAAACGAGCTCGAGATCGAAGGACGCTCCGGCGAAGTGGGAGCATCCCCCGGTTCCCGAATCCTGGTGGCAGATCATCCGCGACGAGATGCCGGCGTTCGAACCGGCTGTCAGCCCGAGCCGAGGCATGGGCGCGATCGCCGAGCAGGTGCGGACCTGGCCCGGTGCAGAGCGCGCAGCGCACATCCGCAGACATCGTTCGCCGCCGTCGGCGGGCGGGCGTGTGACGTCGTCGCGCGGCATCCATTCGGTTGCGCTCTCGGAACCGAGTCGCCGCTGGGAGCTCTGGAGGCGATGGATGCCGTGGTGCTCCTGCTCGGCGTCGGATACGACAGCTGCACCTGCTTCCATCTCGCGGAGTATCGTCAGGACGATCCGCCTGGGGAGCGGGTCGCAGCGGCTGTCTGTGATGATTCCGGCTCACGGGTATGGAAGACATGGACGGATGTCGCGCTCGACGATGAGGATTTCGAGGACATCGGTGCCGATCTCGAGGCGAACGGTGCCGTGTCCGTCGGACGCGTCGGGGCGGCTACGAGTCACCTTTTCTCGATGCGGGATGCCGTGGCTCACGCGACGACGTGGATGACCGATCATCGCCCTCGTCCAACGTGAGCATGTGCTCGTGCCGCCGACGTCGCCACGCGATCAACAGCAGACCGATGCCCAGCACGCACAGCCCCGCGTTCACGACGAGGTAGGCACCCCCATCCGTGCTGCCGGACTGGATCACCGACCAGGAGGCGACGGAGCCGAGGAGCGCCACGCACAGCGACAGGACGCCGCCACGGATCAGCGCGGTGTGCTCCGTCATCGGGACGGGCGGTTGTCCTGATTTGCACGGCCTTTGGCCAGCACGGCCTGCACTGTCGCCAGAACTGCTCCGACGATGCCGCAGCCGAGCAGCAGGTATCCGATCATCAAGCCTTCGACGGCCATGTCATTCCCCCTCGTGGATGTACACATCCAGCCTTGCCGACATACCGAGCGATGTCTGTAGGCCGAAAGGGGGACGAGATCATCGGGCCGACGCCGGAGGAGACAGGCAGTGCCGGCCAGGCCGAGCCGATCCCGACGGTGGGAGGTGCGGTGACCCCTGCGATGCGCCGGCCGAAACGAAGAAAACCCCCGGAAATCCGGGGTTTTCAGTGTGTGCGCGATACTGGGATCGAACCAGTGACCTCTTCCGTGTCAGGGAAGCGCGCTACCGCTGCGCCAATCGCGCCCGTTGGGGCTATTCAGTTAGGCAGAGAGGTGGCGACGGGATTCGAACCCGTGTAAACGGCTTTGCAGGCCGGTGCCTAGCCTCTCGGCCACGCCACCAGGAGGTGGATTCGAACCCACATGCCGAAACTCCCGAAGGAGTCCCTGCACTCGAGCGGATGACGAGACTCGAACTCGCGACCCCAACCTTGGCAAGGTTGTGCGCTACCAACTGCGCTACATCCGCGTTGTGTTCCGGCTGACCGGGCACTTGTAAAACAATAGCCGACGTTCCGCGCGACGCCAAACCGAGCCGGGATCTCGGGTGTGTCTCGAAAGTGGTCAAAAGAGGCTCACAGCGTCCGGTAGTATCGGTTGTCGACCCCAGAGGGTCTTGGGCGATTGGCGCAGTTGGTAGCGCGCTTCCTTCACACGGAAGAGGTCGTCGGTTCGAGTCCGGCATCGCCCACAGTAGATAACCCCGAGGACCGCGGTCCTCGGGGTTCTCCTTTGCCCGAAGCACGTCCCAGCGCAAGGCCCTGACAGCGCGGCGAGGTTCTCGGCAGGATGGAACCATGACGGACCACCCACTTGAGTCCCGGCCCTGGCTCCACGCCTATGCGGACGGCGTCCCCGCCGAGATCGCGGAGCCGACGCAGACGTTGTCCGAGATGATGACGGCAAGCGCGAAGGTCTTCGGCAGCCGGCCGGCGCTCGACTTCTTCGGTGCTGTCACGAGCTACCGCGCCCTCGGCGAGCAGATCGAACGCGCTGCGGAGGGCCTGCGCCGGCTCGGAGTCGTCAAGGGCGACCGTATCGCCCTCGTACTGCCCAACTGTCCGCAGCACGTCGTGGCCTTCTATGCGGCCCTTCGCCTCGGCGCGGTCGTCGTCGAGCACAACCCGCTTTACACCCCGCGGGAGCTGAGGCATCAGTTCGAGGACCATGGTGCGCGGGTCGCGATCGTGTGGGACAGAGCTGTCGACGTGGTCGCAGGCTTCCCGTCCGACGTCAGAGTCGAGCACGTCGTGAGCGTCGACATCACCGCGGCGATGCCGTTCTCGAAACGCGTCGCACTTCGCCTTCCTCTGGCCAAGGCCCGCGCCGCGCGAGCGAAACTGACCGGTGCGCCGAAGACACGGCACTTCACCTCCTGGAAGAAGCTCGTGACACACCGGCGGCTCTCTCGGCGCGTCGCGGGACCGGCTCTGGACGACACGGCGCTGCTGCAGTACACGAGCGGCACGACGGGCCTCCCCAAGGGCGCCATCCTGAGTCATTCGAATCTTCGAGCCAATGCCATGCAGGGGCGTGCGTGGGTGCCGGGGCTCATCGACGGTGAGGAGACGTTCTACGCGGTGCTTCCGCTGTTCCATGCTTACGGCATGACGCTGTGCCTGACCTTCGCGATGAGCATCGGTGCGCGGCTCGTCCTGTTCCCGGCGTTCGACCTCGGCCTGGTCACCCAGGCGGCTCGCTCCACCCCGCCGACCTTCCTCCCTGCCGTACCGCCGATCTACGATGCGCTGGCCCGCGCGGCCGGTCGCGGAACGATCGATCTCTCGTCCGTGAGGTACGCGATCTCGGGCGCGATGAGTCTTCCGCCGGCAACCGTGCAGCGCTGGGAGGAGGCGACCGGAGGCCTGCTCGTCGAGGGGTACGGCATGACGGAGAGCTCACCGGTCGCCCTCGGAAATCCCATGGGACGCACTTGTCGTCCCGGGACCGTCGGCGTGCCCTTCCCCAGTACGGAGATCCGCATCGTCGACCCCGACGATGCGGGCATCGACATGCCCCTCGGAGAGCGTGGCGAACTCCTCATCCGAGGACCGCAGGTGTTCCAGGGGTATTGGGGTCGACCGGGCGACACGGCGGATGCTCTGCTGGCTGACGGCTGGCTCCGAACCGGCGATGTCGCCGAGGTGTCGGCCGACGGATTCGTGACCATCGTGGACCGTTTGAAGGAACTCATCATCACGGGCGGGTTCAACGTGTCGCCCAGCGAGGTCGAGGATGCTCTCAACGCCCACCCCGACATCAGCGCGGCCGCTGTCGTTGGCCTGCCGCGATCCAGCGGAGGTGAGGAAGTCGCGGCGGCCGTCGTGCTGCGCCGGGGCGCCGCGCTGGATGTGGACGCGCTGCGAGATTTCTGCCGCACGAGGCTCACGCCGTACAAGGTCCCTCGCCGCATCATCGCCGTCGACGACCTCCCCCGATCGCTGATCGGCAAGGTGCTTCGCCGACAGGTGAGGGATTCGATGCTCGACCGGCCGTAGCACGCTGGGGACCCGCCCGAACGCCCGAACGCCCGACATAATGGTTGCGAGAGCACACACCCAACGAAGGGACCATCGTGACCACATTCACCGCGTGGAAGTTCGAGACCATCGACGGCGCCGAGAAGGCGACCACCGTCCTGCGTGATGCCTCGAGCGAGGGGCTGATCCGCATCGAGGACTATGCCGTCATCGAATGGGAGCAGGGCGCCGATCGCCCGAACGTCAAGTACGAGAACCGCGATGAACTGCGAAGCGCCGGTTGGGGCGCCCTGCTCGGTGTGCTGGTCGGCGCGCTGTTCTTCCTGCCGCTCATCGGCGCCGCCGCCGGCGCGGCGATCGGTGTCCTCGCCAAGAAGATGGATGCCGTCGGCATCACCAAAGATCAGCTCGACACGATCGGCAAGGCGGTCGTGCCAGGCACTTCAGCGCTGTTCGTCGTCAACCACGACAGCGACCGCGATCGCCTCGCCGAGCGCTTCCACGGGCTGGGGGGAACCCTCATCGGCAGCAACCTGGTCTCCGCGGAGGAAGAAGAGATCCGCCGCGCGTTCGAGGACTGAGCCTTCTAGCACAACCACTGGTCCGGCGCCTCCCCCTCGGTCTGTGGCAGGCGCCGTGTCACGCTGACGGCATGACGAATCCTTTCCGCGATGACGCCCCCTCCCTCCTGCTGCGCGGCTACGACTTCGCAGAACGTATCTGGGAGAGGGTCGCCCCCGGTTCACGATCGGCCCCGATGCGCCTCCTCGGAGATGACGCATTGCTCGTGCGCGGATCCGAAGGCGTTCGACTGTTCTACGACGAGACTCTGATCGCCCGGCATGGCGCCATGCCTGCGGTCGTGCAGGAGACCCTTTTCGGGCACGCGTCGGTACACAGCCTGGACGGTGAGCAGCACCGTCATCGCAAGGCAGCCTTCGTGGCCGCCGCCTACGAGGACGCACAGGTCGCTCGACTGACGCCGCTGCTGGAACTCGAATGGCGTTCCGAGCTGTCCGCCTGGCTCGACGGAGGACGGCGCACGGCCTACGACGCGGCAGTCGGCGCCTTCGGCAGGGCCTCGATGACCTGGGCTGGCCTGCCGGGGACGGCGGCGGCGAAGACGCGCTGGGCGCACCGGCTCGCTCAGATCGTGGACGGGTTCGGCGCCCCCTACTCCCCCGCCTACGCAATGGCCCTCGCGAACCGATGGTGGTCCGACCGCCATTCCCAGCGTCTGATCGAGGCGGTTCGCAGCGGATCTCTCCACCCTGCCGAGGACGAGGCCCTGGCGATCTGGGCGCACCACCGGGATGCGGATGGACACCAGTTGCCGGCGCGTGTCGCGGGGGTCGAGCTGCAGAACAGCATCCGCCCGATGGTCGCCGTCGCCCGCTTCGTGGCCTTCGCCGGGCGTCGACTGCACGAGCAGCCGCACTGGCGCAGACGCATCGCCGACGAGGTGTCGGCGCGAGGGTCTCTGGTCGGAGGCCCGATCGCCGTCGCGTTCGCACAGGAGGTGCGCCGCACAGCACCCTTCGTGCCGATGCTCCCCGGACGCGCGATCGCCGACATCGACATCGACGGCCTGCATGTTCCCGCAGGAGGGCGGGTCGTCCTCGACATCCTCGGCACCGACCTCGACGAGGCCTCCTGGACCGACGCATCACGATTCGCACCCGACCGGTTCATCGAGCGGCCCGATTACGAATCGCTCACCGCATTCGTTCCGCACGGGGGCGGTTCCGTCGCGGCCGGACACCGCTGCCCGGGAGAGAAGCTCGCCGTCGCCGGACTCGCCGCAGCCGTCTCGGCCCTGAGCGACCCCCGCGTGACGATCCAGAGCACCGGGCTCGGCGTCAACCGTCGACGACTGCCCACCATGCCTACGTCAGGGGTGCGCGTGCGGGGTACGGGAGACGCCGCACGCTGCCCCGTGCACCGTTGAGTCAGGACCGGGTGCGGGCGCGGTGTGACGCGCCCCACCGAGCGCCCAGGAACAGGATCGCGCCGACGGCGAGCAGGCCTGCGCCGAGCGCCCACACGATCGGGCGCTGCTGGGTGAGCAGCAGGACGCACGAGCCGATGCCGAGCACCGGGACGAAGGTCCAGACGCGGAAGTGGTCATGTTCGACACGGTCCCGCCGGAGCACCAGCACCGACACATTCGCGCTCAGGAAGACGAACAGCAGGAGCAGCACCACCGTCTCCGCCAGAGTCGCCAGGTCGCCGATCAGCGTGAGGAGCATGGCGACCGCCGTCGTCGCGATGATCGCGACCCAGGGCGTGCGTCGTGTCGGGAGCACACGAGCGAGCACGCCCGGAAGAAGTCGCTGCTCCGCCATCCCGTAGGCGAGTCGACTCGCCATGATCATCGTGAGCAACGCACCGTTCGCGACCGCGACCAAGGCGATGAGGCTGAAGAGCCACGAAGGGATGCTGACCCCGGTCGCCTCGACGACGGCGAGGAGCGGTCCGCTGGACTCCTGGAGCTCTTCCGGCGGCAGGGCGGCCGCGCTCGCGAGACCGACGAGCACGTACACGACCCCGGCGGTGAGAAGCGCGCCGAACAGTGCTCGCGGGTACGTGCGTGTAGGCGCTTTGACCTCCTCGATGACGTTCGCCGAGGTCTCGAAGCCCACGAACGAGTAGTACGCGACGATCGCGCCGGAAAGGACGGCGAGCCCTGTGGCGGTTCCCTCAGGGACCTCCATCACGCGAGTGACGTCGCCACCGCCACCGCCGACGAACATCGCCACGACCACGACGACGATCACCAGACCACTCACCTCGATGACCGTCATGACGATGTTCGCACCGAGCGACTCCTTGATCCCACGCATGTTGAGAGCGGCGATCGCCGCCAGGAACAGGATCGCCACCAGGACGGTCGGCAGATCGACGAAGGTCCGCAGGTAGTCGCCGGCGAACGCGAGCGCGAGACCCGCGGCACTCGTCACCCCGGCGGCGAGCATGCTGAATCCGACGAGGAACGACACGGTCCTGTTGTGGAAGGCGCGCTCCGCGAAGACCGCTGCGCCGCCGGCCCGCGGATACTTCGTGACGAGTTCGGCATACGATCCCGCGGTGAGCAGCGCGAGCAGCAGCGCCACGGCCAGCGGCGCCCAGAGCATCCCACCCACGTCCTGCGACAGGACCCCCATGAGCGCGTAGACACCGGCGCCGAGCACATCGCCGAGGATGAAGGCGAACAGCATCGGACCGGTGATCGCCCGCCGGAGGCCGGTGGTGCCGCGCTCGTCGCGCTCGTCGCCCGCGTCGTGTTCTGGCGTCGGTTCTCCGGCGGCGCCGTCAGTCATCGCGATGATCCGGGGCGTCGGCCTCCGGCATCCCGGGTCCTGGTCCCGGACGCACATCTGCGTCCGGCGCGATGTCCACGCGCGTGACGCCGTCCGCTTCCGAGACGACGACGCGCGGCTCGGCGTCCGCCTCGGTCGCATTCGGCGCGCTCGTCAGCTGATCGCGTCTCTTCTCCTCGTGCGTCATGTCGTCGCTCATCTCGGTGCCTTCCCGTTCGTCGTGATCGTTGCGTCGCCGGCCGCCTGCCCCGCCCTCGGCCAGATAGGCGAGCCGGTGCAGGGTCTCCGCATTGCGCCATCGCAGGAGCGCGCTGGACACCGTCGACGGCAGGAGCGTGGCGGGGCCGCGCACAGGGCGCTCCTGAATGCGTACGACGCATCCCCCGCCCCGGGGCCGGGCCTCGATGAGCACCTCGGCCTCGCCGATCGGCCACCCGCGCGCTCGCAGCACCGCACGCCGAGGCGGATCCCACTCGAGGCAGACCGTCGTGTCGTCGATCAGGAACGGCCACGCGCCGAAGGAGTGATGAAGACGCGCCTGTTCGCCCGGCCAGTCTGCCTCGACATCCCGCATGCGCGATGCCCCGACGACCCACGACGGGTAGACCCAGCCATCGGCCAGCACGGCGAACACCTCGTCGACCGTGCACTGCAGCAGGCGGACATTGCGCGCACGCCGTCCGATCCGCGAAGACTCCGCCGGTTCATCGCCGCCCATCGGCATCCCCTTCCCTCCCGGGTGACGCTACGGGCCGCGACCGGGCTTTCCCAGGGGGTTGCCCTTTCAGGGGCGGCCCGGTATCCGGCCGGCGCGCTCTCCCGCCCCGGGGTCCTCCCAGGCGGCGGTGCTACTGTCGGAGCGTCGGCATCTCGCCGGCATCAGGGAAGACTTCTTGTCGACCAACGGGCCCACTCGGTCATTTCGTTCTCCGTCGCCTCCTCTGTGTGAGCACGAGGAGACCCATGTCCACCCCGCCCCTTTCCTCTTCGATCGACCCGTCGTCGCACGGCTGGGCCGAGCCCCTCTCGCTTCCCGTGGGCACGACCGCCGTCGTGTACTGCGAAGGGCAGTTCGGCGAGCAGGACGGCAAGACCGCCAACGGACTCGTCCGCCATTCGGAGAAGTACGACATCCTGAGCGTCATCGACAGCCGTTACGCCGGCACGGACGCCGGCACGGTCCTCGACGGCGTCCACAACGGGATCCCGGTGCTCGGCACGCTCGCTCAGGCCATCGCCCACGCCGGCCGCGTCCCCGACTATCTGATCTGCGGACTCGCACCTGCGGACGGGCTGCTCTCCCCTGCCCAGCGCGTCGTTCTCCTGGACGGCATCGCCCGCGGGATGCACATCATCAACGGCCTGCACGAATTCCTCAATGACGATGCCGAGTTCGCAGCCGCGAGTCTGGTCGCCGGGGTCACGATCACCGACGTGCGTCGTCCGCGTGACAAGAAGGACCTGCACCTGTTCGACGGCCGCATCTTCGACGTCACGTGTCCGCGCATCGCGATCCTCGGCACCGACGGCGCCATCGGCAAGCGGACCACGTCGACCCTGCTCGTGCAGGCGCTCAACGAGCACGGCATCCGCGCGGTCATGGTCGGCACCGGCCAGACCACGATCATCCAGGGCGGACGCTACGGTGTCGCCCTGGACGCGCTCGTTCCGCAGTTCTGCTCCGGCGAGGTCGAGAATCAGGTCGTCCTCGCGTTCGAAGGCGAGGACCCTGACGTGATCATCGTCGAGGGCCAGGGCGCGCTCAGCCATCCTGCGTACCTGACCTCCGCGCACATCCTCCGCGGCAGTCGTCCAGCCGGCGTCATCGTCCAGCACGCTCCCGGTCGACGGATGCTCGGCGACTTCCCGATGGTCGCCATGCCCACCGTCGCCTCGGAGGTCGCACTGATCGAGGCATTCGCGGACACACGAGTGATCGGCGTGACCGTGAACCACGAGAACCTGACCGACGCGGGAATCGACTCTGCGATCGACGAGATCGAACTCGACCTCGGCATCCCGGCCACCGATCCGCTGACGCGTCCTCAGTACGAGCTGGTCGACATGGTCCTGCAGGCGTTCCCCCACCTTGCAGAGCGCCGGGCGGCAGCCCAGCGCTGACCCTGCGGGTCAGCTCGCGCGCCACCCGTACCGGTGCACGAGCGCCTGCGCGACGCGATCATAGCGGGCACGCTGGAGGATCGCCGCTTCGCGACGCATCCCCGCCTCATGCACGCTGTACAGCTCCTCGATGTCGACCCAGGACTCGCGCCCTGCGCGATCCCACTCCCCCGCGCCGATCGACAGGTAGTCCCGGTGTCCGTCGTGCGGTTTGCTCGTCATCCGCACGGCGTACACCCGCGTGTCCGACTGGCGCCCGATGACGAGCACGGGGCGATCCTTGCCTCGTCCGTCGTTCTCCTCGTACGGCACCCATGTCCAGATGATCTCGCCGGCATCCGGCGATCCGTCCCGAGCCGGTGCGTATTCGACCCGCAGCCGGTCGAGGCGGAGCGGATCGATGCGGATGGTCTCGCTCCCCCGCCCCTGCCCCGGAGAGGACTCCGCAACAGACGTACGTCCCGGCTCCCTCTCGGAAGTCCGGGACGTACGACCGGTCAGCGCGGTGACCAGCATTCCGGCGATCTGGGCGAAGAGGCTCCTGCTCGAACTCACCCCGTCACCCTATCGGCGCTTCATGCGTCGACGAGCGCGTAGCCCTCCTCGCCGTGCACGACCGAGTCGACCCCGGCGATCTCATCCTCGTTCGTGATGCGGAAGCCGATCGTCTTCTCGATCGCGAACCCGATGATCAGGGCCACGACGAAGGAGTAGATGAGAACACCGAGCGCCGCGATCACCTGGACGGCGAGCAGGCGAGCATCGCCGCCCACGAACAGGCCCTGGTCGGTCGCGAAGAAGCCGAGGTAGACCGTACCGAGCAGGCCGCCGACGAGGTGGATGCCGACGACGTCGAGCGAGTCGTCGAAACCGAGGCGGAACTTCAACTCGACGGCGAGGGCGCACAGGATGCCGGACAGGGCGCCCAGCAGCAGCGCCCAACCGGGAGTGAGATTCGCACACGCCGGCGTGATGGCGACGAGTCCGGCGACAGCGCCTGATGCGGCGCCGACGGAGGTCGCCTTGCCCTCCTTGAAGCGCTCGATGAGGATCCAGCCGAGGATCGCTGCAGCGGTGGCGCCGAGCGTGTTGATGCCGATCAGCCCCACACCGCCCATGTCCTCTGACAGCCACTCCGCACCCGCGTTGAACCCGAACCACCCGAACCACAGCAGTGCGGCGCCGAGCAGGGTCAGCGGCACATTGTGCGGCTTGAGGATGCCCTTCTGGAATCCGATGCGCTTGCCCAGCACGAGTGCCAGCGCCAGCGCAGCGGCACCCGCGTTGATGTGCACGGCCGTGCCGCCCGCGTAGTCGATGACGGCGATACCGCTGTCCTCCCCGAACAGCCATGCGCCGAGATTCATCACCCAGCCGCCGCCCCAGACCCACGCCGCGATCGGGAAGTAACCGACCGTCGCGAACACGCCGGCGAAGATCAGCCAGCTGCCGAACTTCGCGCGGTCGGCGATCGCGCCCGAGATCAGCGCGATCGTGATGATCGCGAACGTCGCGCCATACGCGACGCCGAGCAGCGCCACGTTGGAGCCCTCACCCGCCGCGAGGGAGGCGAGACCGAAGTCGGCCAACGGGTTGCCGGCGAACGCGGTCGGGGACTCGACGGCGCTCATCGAGAAACCGAAGAGAATCCACAGCACGGCGACGAGGCCGATCGAGCCGAAGCTCATCATCATCATGCTGACGACGCTCTTGGCCTTCACGAGCCCGCCATAGAAGAACGCGACGCCTGGCGTCATCAGCAGAACCAGCGCTGTCGCGGTGATCGCCCACGAGATGTTGCCGGGAGCATCCATAGGAAAACCTCACATCCGAAGTAATTGAGAGCTTCAGTGTGGCGAGGCTCGATTTCGGAAAGGCGCGTGGTTTGTTTCTCGCCGGTTACACCCGGCCCTGGACTGTGAACATCACGTTACGACGAGCTTCGTGCTCACGCAGAATGCGTCAGCGCGTTCAGTCGAGAGGTGGCGCGCAGGTACTTCTTGCGATACCCACCGGCCAGCATCTCCTCGGAGAACGCCGCATCCAGCGCTCGGCCCGTCGCGGCGATCGGCACCTGCGCGTCGTAGACGCGATCGACGAACGCCACGAAGCGCAGGGCCTCGGACTGATCCGTGAGCTCGCGCACACCGCGAAGTCCGACGAGATCGATCCCGTCGATCAGTCGGATGTACCGCGACGGGTGCACCCTGGCGAGGTGCCGGATGAGGTCATCGAACTCGTCATCGGATGCCGTACCCGCCGCCGCCGCGGCATCCACACGCGCGGCGTACGCCGCCTCATCCAGTACGACCGCGTGCCCGTCGATGGCGCGCTGGCGGAAGTCGACGCCATCGATGCGGATGGTCTGGAAGCTGTCCGACATCTGATGGATCTCGCGGAGGAAGTCCTGTGCGGCGAAACGTCCTTCGCCGAGCGCATTCGGCGGCGTGTTCGACGTCGCGGCGAGCCGCGTCCCCGACGTGACGAGCTCGCCGAGCAGGCGGGTCATCACCATCGTGTCGCCGGGATCGTCCAGTTCGAACTCATCGATGCAGATCAGATCAGCGCCTCGGAGGAGGTCGACGGTGTTCTTGTAGCCGAGTGCGCCGACCAGCGCCGTGTATTCGATGAACGAGCCGAAGTACTTCCGGCGCGCCGGCATCGCGTGGTATATCGAAGCGAGCAGGTGCGTCTTGCCGACGCCGAAACCGCCGTCCAGGTAGACGCCGGGCTTCAGCTCGGGCTCCTTGGGCGCGCGGCGGAAGAGACCGCCGCGCTTGGCCGCGGTGCCGCGCCCGGCGAATCGCTGCAGCAGCTCCTTTGCGGACTCCTGCGACGGGTAGGCCGAGTCGGCGCGGTAGCTCTCGAAGGTCGCGTCGTCGAACTGCGGCGGCGGGACGAGTCCGGCGAGCATCTCCGGTCCCGTGACGACGGGCTGCCGGTCGGTGAGGCGCACGGTGCCGGCGCGGGGCGTCGATTCGGTCATGGGGTCCTGTGTCGCAGTCTTACGGATCGGGCGCCGGGCGCACCGAATGGATCTATCGTCGAAGGGGACGGCACAACACTACGCCGTCCACCACCAGAGCCTTCGCTCGCACACCACCGAGGAGCGCCCAGTGACCATCGACTTCGACACGACGTCAGAGAAGTTCGCCGAGTACGCGGAACCCGGTCGACTCGTCACGACGGCATGGCTCGCCGAACGATCGGGTACCGACGGGCTCGTCGTGGTGGAGTCCGATGAGGATGTGCTCCTCTACGAGACGGGTCACATCCCCGGAGCGGTCAAGGTCGACTGGCACACAGAGCTGAACGACCCCGTCGTCCGTGACTATCTGGATGGCGAGGGCTTCGCGCGGCTGATGAGCCGCAAGGGCATCTCACGTGACGACACGATCGTCATCTACGGCGACAAGAACAACTGGTGGGCTGCGTACGCCCTGTGGGTCTTCTCGCTGTTCGGGCACGAGGACGTGCGCCTGCTCGACGGCGGCCGTGATCGCTGGATCGCCGAGGGCCGGGAGCTGACCACCGAGCCGTCTGCCCGGGCGGCGACCGAGTATCCCGTCGTCGAGCGGGACGACACGATCCTGCGCGCCTACAAGGATGATGTTCTCGCGCACATCGGCAAGCCGCTCATCGACGTCCGCTCCCCGGAGGAGTACAGCGGGGAGCGCACGAGCGCCCCCGCGTACCCCGAAGAGGGCGCGCTGCGCGCCGGTCACATCCCGACCGCTCAGAGCGTGCCCTGGGGTCGCGCAGTGGCTGAGGACGGCGGGTTCAAGAGCCGTGCCGAGCTCGACGCGATCTACCGGGGCGACGCCGGGCTTCAGGACGGCGACGAGGTCGTCGCCTACTGCCGGATCGGAGAGCGCTCCAGCCACACCTGGTTCGTCCTCAAGCACCTGCTCGGTTTCGAGAACGTGCGCAACTACGACGGCTCCTGGACCGAGTGGGGCAGCGCCGTCCGCGTGCCGATCGCTACAGGCACGGAGCCCGGATCGCTCTGACCGTGGGACAATGGCACGGATGAGCATCACGCGCGTTCCCGACACTCTCGCGGAGATCCGCGACGACTTCCTCGCACTCGAGGAGTCGGAGCGGCTGCAGCTTCTGCTGGAGTTCTCCGGCGAACTTCCGCCCGTATCCGCGGAGGTCGCCGCGCATCCCGAGATGACCGAGCGCGTGGCCGAGTGCCAGTCCCCCGTCTACATCTTTCTGGAGGTCGCGGAAAACGTCGTCACGATGCACGCGACCGCGCCGCCGGAAGCACCGACCACCCGCGGATTCGCGAGCATCCTGGCGCAGGGGATCTCTGGACTCAGCCCGGATGAGGTGCTCGCGATCCCGGACGACTACCCGCAGTCGATCGGCCTGACTCGCGCGGTCTCTCCGCTGCGGATCGCCGGGATGACGGGGATGCTGCTGCGCGCCAAGAACCAGGTCAGGCAGAAGCGCTGAAGTCCTGCGCGGCTGCCCACTCGGTGATCGCGCGCGTCCAGCCGGTCTGGTCGTAGTTCCACAGCTTGGCGTGGCGGGCTCCCGAGAAGTGAGGCATCGTCACGATGTCGGGTCGGGACGCGGCCAGGGAATGCGAAGCATCAGCGGGGACGAACCCGTCGTCGTCGCTGTGCAGGATGAGGATCGGCACGTCGAGTTCCGCTGCCCTGGCGAGCATGTCCAGGCGATCGAACGGGATGGCCTCGTCCGCACCGCCCCAGCGTGCGGTGACCGGGGACGAGAGGATGCTCATCGCGAGCTCGGGCAGCGGGTCGCGCACACCCTGCTCGCGCGCCTGGAAGCGGAGCACCGAGCGCCAGTCCACGACGGGCGACTCCAGGACGAGCCCGACGATCGCGGAGCGCTGGCCGGACGACACAGCGGTCTGCAGCGCGATCGCGCCGCCCATCGACCATCCCATCAGCAGCACGCGACGTGCGCCGTGGCGCAGCGCGTACGAGATCGCACTGTCGATGTCGCGCCACTCGGACGCCCCGAGCGCGTACGCGCCACCTCGTGTGCGCGGAGCCTCGCCATCGTTTCGGTAGGAGACGACGAGATTCGCCATCCCCAGCGAGTGGAACACCGGCACGGCCCGCAGGCACTCGGCGCGATTGCCCCCACGTCCGTGGATCTGGATGACCCAGGTGTCGGATGCCGGGGCTCCTGGCGCCGCGGGGAACAGCCAGGCGGGGCACGGCCCGCTCGGCGACCCGATCAGCACGTTCTCCCAGCGCAGGTGCAGTTCTCGAGGCGAGCTGTAGTACCAGCCGCTGAACGCCGCCGCCCGATCGATCCGCGCGCCGGGGTCGATCTGCGTCAGCAGCTTGCGCCGGACGCGCGAGGTGTCCGCGCTCAGCACGGCGCCGAGTTTGACGTACCCGTGGGTCCCTGTCGTGAAGAGTCCGTAACGACCGGGGAGCTCGGTGTCGAGCGTTCGGCTGAGCTCGATCGTCTGCGCACCGGTGTCGACCGCGAGGATCTCGGTGTCCATGCCGCGTTTCTCGGGCGTCACGACGCGCCGTGCGACCGCGAGCACGACAAGGCCCGCGGCTGTGACCGCAGCGAGCAGTGTGAGGACGAGGGCCGTGACGGCGTGCCTGATACTCTTCATCGCCTCCTGACTCTAGCCTGTCACCGTGGACGCACATTCCGAGGCCGGAGCGCGCTTCGAGCACGCCGCAGCCGAACTGCGCGAGACGCCATTCCGCTCGGACATCACCGTGCGTGAGATCCCGTCTCCGCAGGGGCTGGCGCCCTTCGCGATCGCGTTCGCGGCCGACGTCCGTCCGGACGACCACGGCGACTCGATCTACGGCACGGCGCGCTTCGTCCTGCTGCACGATCCGCAGGCTCCCGATTCCTGGTCGGGGCAGTGGCGCATCGTGGCGTTCGCCCAGGCGCCGCTGGAGCCTGAGATCGGTACGGACCCCCTCCTCGCGGACGTCACCTGGTCCTGGCTGGTGGACGCCCTCGAGTCGCGCGATGCCGTCTATCACTCGGCGTCCGGGACCGCGACGAAAACGCTGTCCAAGGGATTCGGAGGCCTCGCGGCAGAAGGAGATGGTGCGCAGATCGAGCTTCGCGCGTCGTGGACGCCGGAGGGCACCTTGCGTCCGCATGTGGAAGCATGGGCAGAGCTGGTGGGGATGCTCGCCGGGCTTCCGCCCGGTTCAGAGGACATCGCCGTGTTCGGTGCTCGAAAGGCGGCCCGTGACTGAGTATTCCGTGATCGATGATCGGGATGAGTTCGAACGCGCGTGTGCGCTCCTCGCGGCCGGCCACGGCCCGGTTGCCGTCGATGTCGAGCGTGCATCCGGCTTCCGGTACTCGCAACGCGCGTATCTGGTGCAGGTGTTCCGGCGCGGCGCCGGCGTCTTCCTCTTCGATCCGCCGGCGATCGGCGACTTCGCGGCGCTGCAGGAGGCGATCGGTGACGAGGAATGGGTCCTCCATGCCGCCAGCCAGGACCTCCCCTCGTTGCGCGAACTGCATCTCGAGCCGGCATCGCTCTTCGACACCGAGCTGGGTTCGAGGCTGCTGGGGCATGACCACGTCGGGCTCGCCGCCGTCGTGGAGGAGACCATCGGCATCACACTGAAGAAGGAGCACTCCGCGGCGGACTGGTCGACCAGGCCGCTTCCGGATGCCTGGCTCGACTACGCGGCACTCGACGTGCTGCATCTGGTCGACGTCCGCGACGTCCTCGCCGCGGAAGTCGTCGAGCAGGACAAGGTCGGCATCGCGGCCGAAGAGTTCGCCGCCACCCTCACCCGGCTCCCGAAGCCACCGCGGTCCGAACCGTGGCGCCGCCTGAGCGGTCTCCACCGCGTGCGCGGTGCGCGCAACCTGGCCGTCGCACGGGCCCTCTGGGAGGCGCGCGAGGAGTACGCGCAGCAGCAGGACGTCTCCCCCGGTCGGCTCATCCCGGATCGCTCCCTCGTGGCGGCTGTGCTCGCCGCGCCATCCAGCAAGCATGCCCTGGCGTCGCTGTCTGACTTCACCGGCCGGGCCAGCCGCACGCAGTTGGATCGTTGGTGGAGCGCGATCGAACAGGGCCGCGCCGCGAGCGACCTGCCCAAGGAGCGGGTGCCCAGCGACGCGCTCCCCCCGCCGCGTGCGTGGAGCGATCGCAACCCCGAGGCGGATGTCCGACTCAAGGCCGCCCGTCCGCTGATAGAGGCGCGCGCTGTCGAGTTGAACATGCCGACGGAGAACCTCCTGACCCCCGACCATCTGCGTCGTGTCACCTGGGAGCCGCCGGTTCCCGCGACCGCCGAAACCATCGGCGCGGCCCTCGAGGAGTTCGGCGCACGTCGCTGGCAGATTGAGGAGACTGCACAGAGGATCGCGGATGCCTTTGTAGAAGCCGCGCAACCGGTCGAAGCGCCCGAGGAGCCGGGTTCGTAGATTCGACCCAACCGATTCCGCACACTTCGGTGCCGCTCCTAGTCTGAAGACATCCCAAACCCAGGAGGCAGAGTGGCCGAGATCTCGGACGTCTTCTTCGTCGATGGAATGCGCACGCCGTTCGGGCGCGCCGGCGAAAAAGGCATGTACTGGAACACCCGCGCAGACGACCTCGCCGTCAAGGCGACGATCGGACTGATGGAGCGCAACGGCTCCGTCCCGGCCGACCGCATCGATGACGTGGCGATCGCCGCCACATCCCAGACCGGAGACCAGGGTCTCACCCTCGGTCGCTCTGTCGCGATCCTCGCCGGTCTCCCGCAGACGGTCCCCGGCCTCGCGGTGGAGCGCATGTGCGCAGGTGCCATGACCAGCGTGACCACCATGGCCGCGTCCATCGGCATCGGCATGTACGACCTCGCCCTCGCCGGCGGTGTCGAGCACATGGGTCACCACCCGATCGGCGGCAACGCCGATCCCAACCCGCGTTTCGTCGCCGAGAAGATGGTCGACCCCGGTGCGCTCAACATGGGCGTCACCGCCGAGCGCATCTTCGACCGCTTCCCGCACCTGACCAAGGAGCGCTCCGACAGGTTCGGAATGCTGAGCCAGCAGAAGGTGCAGGCCGCATACGACGCGGGCAAGATCCAGCCCGACCTCGTGCCCGTCGCGATCAAGGACGGCGAGGGCGCCTGGGGTCTCGCGTCCGAGGACGAAGGCCGTCGGCCCCAGACCACGATGGCGGATCTCGCCTCGTTGAAGACGCCGTTCCGTCCGCACGGACGCGTGACGGCCGGCACGTCCTCTCCGCTGACCGACGGCGCCACGATGTCGCTGCTCGCCGGCGGGGCAGCGGTCAAGGAGCTCGGGCTGCGCCCGAAGATGAAGCTCGTCTCGTTCGCCTTCGCCGGCGTCCAGCCCGAGATCATGGGCATCGGTCCGATCCCTTCCACCGAGAAGGCGCTGAGAAAGGCCGGGCTCACCATCTCGGACATCGGGCTGTTCGAGCTGAACGAGGCGTTCGCGATCCAGGTGATCTCACTGCTCGATCACTTCGGTATCGCCGACGACGATCCTCGGGTCAACCAGTGGGGCGGTGCGATCGCACTCGGGCACCCGCTCGCGGCATCCGGAGTCCGCCTCATGATCCAGCTCGCGGCGCAGTTCGCCGAACGACCGGACGTCCGCTACGGCCTGACCGCCATGTGCGTCGGCCTCGGCCAGGGCGGCTCGGTCATCTGGGAGAACCCGTTCTACGACGGCAAGAAGCGGAAGTGAGCGCATCCATGACGAACTACGACGAGATCGACTTCGCCCCGATCCTTGCGCTCACGGATGACGAGGTCGTCACGCACTCCCCCGTGCGCGACATCCGCCTCAGCTCCGGCAAGGTGCTCGCCCTCATCACGCTCGACAACGGACGCGACCACACCCGGCCGAACACGCTGGGTCCCGCCACCCTGACCGAGCTCGGCGAGACGCTCGCGGGTCTCAAAACCCGCGCGGCATCCGGCGAGATCCACGCGGTCGGCATCACCGGCAAGCAGTACATCCTGGCCGCCGGCGCCGACCTGTCAGACATCAGCATGGTCGGGTCGAAGGACAACGCGCGCCTCATCGCCCAGCTCGGCCACAAGGTCCTCGGTTCACTGAGCGAGCTCGGCGTACCGTCCTTCGCGTTCGTGAACGGCCTCGCCCTCGGCGGTGGACTGGAGATCGCGCTGAACAGCACGTATCGCACGGTCGACGCGTCGGCCGCGGCCGTCGCGCTTCCCGAGGTGTTCCTCGGGATCATCCCCGGATGGGGCGGCGCCTACCTGCTGCCGAATCTGATCGGAATCGAGAACGCGCTCGAGGTGGTCATCTCGAACCCGCTCAAGCAGAACCGGATGCTCAAGCCCCAGCAGGCGTTCGACTACGGGATCTTCGATGCGATCTTCCCCGCCGCCAACTACCTGGAGAACTCGCTGGCCTGGGCGGATGCCGTCCTCACCGGCGCGACCAGGGTGGAGCGCAGGAACGAGCCCGGAAAGATCGAGCGTCTCACCAAGTGGCCGATCGCCGTCAAGATGGCACGCGGCATGCTGGAATCCAAGATCGGCACCGTCCCGCGTTCCCCGTATGCCGCGCTCGAGCTGCTCGACAAAGCCCGCAGCGGCACGAAGGCCGAAGGCTTCGCCCGTGAGGACGAGGCACTGGCCGAGCTCGTGACGGGCGACCAGTTCGCGGCGTCCATGTACGCGTTCGACCTGGTGCAGAAGCGCGCGAAGCGCCCCGTCGGCGCCCCCGACAAGGCGCTCGCGAAGAAGGTCACGAAGGTCGGCATCATCGGCGCCGGCCTCATGGCGAGCCAGTTCGCGCTGCTGTTCGTCCGCAAGCTGCAGGTGCCGGTGCTCATCACCGACATCGACCAGGCCAGGGTCGACAAGGGCGTGGCGTACATCCACGAGGAGATCGGCAAGCTCGAGGCCAAGGGCCGCCTGGATGCCGACACGGCGAACAAGCTGCGGGGCCTCATCCACGGCACGGTCGACAAGACCGAGTACGCGGACGCGGACTTCGTGATCGAGGCCGTCTTCGAGGAGGTCGGCGTCAAGCAGCAGGTGTTCGCCGAGATCGAGGGCATCGTGGCGGAGGACGCGATCCTCGCGACGAACACGTCTTCGCTGTCGGTCGAGGAGATCGGCGCGAAGCTCGCGCACCCCGAGCGCCTGGTGGGGTTCCACTTCTTCAACCCGGTGGCGGTCATGCCGCTGATCGAGGTCGTGAAGACACCCGTGACGAACGAGCAGACCCTGTCGACCGCTTTCGTCGTCGCCAAGAGCCTCGGCAAGAACGCGGTCCTCACCGCGGACGCGCCAGGGTTCGTCGTGAACCGTCTTCTGGCCAAGGTCATGGGCGAGGCTGCGCGCGCCGTGTACGAGGGCACTCCGGTGCACGAGGTCGAGAAGGCCTTCGCACCGCTCGGCCTGCCGATGGGCCCGTTCCAGCTGATCGACCTGGTCGGCTGGAAGGTCGCCGCTCACGTGCAGGACACGATGGTGCACGCCTTCCCCGATCGCTTCTACGCCAACGATAACTTCCACGCGCTGGCAGAGCTCGATCAGGTCGTCGAGAAGGACAAGGGCGGTCGCGTGACCGGCTGGACGAAGGTGGCGGAGAAGACGCTCAAGGGCGCGGTCGGATCGACGCCCGCGTCCGCCGCGACGATCCTCGAACGCGTGCAGGACGGGCTCGCGCAGGAGATCCGCATCATGCTCGATGAGAAGATCGTCCCCGAGGTCGAGGACATCGATCTGTGCCTCATCCTCGGTGCAGGCTGGCCGTTCATCGACGGCGGCGCTTCGCCCTACCTGGATCGCGAAGGCTCGTCCGAGCGGGTGTTCGGCGGCACGTTCCACACGCCGCCGATCCGCGGCATCGCGCACCGCTGATCGCTCGACGTCCGAAGGCGGGATGGTCCTCGTGATCGTCCCGCCTTCGGCGTTCTCGCCCTCAGTGCGGCGGATCCGCGAACGGCGGGCGAAGGCTCGGTGAACATCTCGCTCTGCAGGGTCTGTTCGGCGTCCGAACGTCCGCGGATCCGTGAAAGTGGAGCCATGGACACGTTCCTCTCGTTCTTCAGCGTTCCCGGCATGAACAGCCTTCTGAAGACGGGCACTGCCGTCCTCACCGTGCTGCTGGTGGTTCCGGCGCTGCTGAAGCTCTTCCTGGTGACCATCGACGAGGGCTTCGCCGCGATCCGCACCCGCAACGGCAAGCCCATCGTCCGCAAGCCCAAGGGCATGCCCGGTGCCGCCGGAGAGGTCGTCGTGCTCTCTCCCGGCACCCATGGGGCGTTCCCGATGTTCTACTGGTACAAGCTCATCGATGTCCGCTGTCGCGCCACCGATCTGCCCGCCAGACAGCTCACCGGCGCGGCCGGACATCAGCATCTCGTGCACGCTTCGTTCGAATGGCGTCCGGTCGCCACCGGACGCGAGCTGCGGGTGTTCGAACTCGACGTCGTCAATGTGACCGAGCGCACGGCGAACATCGTGGGCTCCGCCATGCGCGACGTCGTCCGCGGGATCCCCGGCGACGTGCTGCCCGAGAACGCGGAGCTCGGTCAGCAGGTGCTCGCCGCGTGCGCTTCGACCGCGCTGCGCGACTGCGGCGTCGAGGTGGTGCGGGTCATGATCACCGGCGACGCTCTGACCGATGGCTATCTCATGTCGCAGGCGCTGCGCGCAGGAGACAGGGATGCCGAGGCCGCGGTCGCCGCACTGCACGCGCTGAACTGAGGGCAGCCGCCCATGACCGCGGCGTCCCGCCGGGGCACCTGCTCTCAGCGCTTCTCGTGCAACGGCAGGTCGATCGCGCCGGTCTCCCCTGCATTGCGTGCCATGGGGATCCGCGTGCCGAGAACCTGGGACACCACATCCTGGGCGATCTTGGACGCGGTCAGACCCGCGTCCGCAAGGATCTGGTCGCGGGACGCATGATCGATGAACTCATCCGGAAGGCCGAGCTCATCCACAGCCGTGTCGATCCCGGCCTCGCGCAGCACCTGACGTACTCGAGTACCGATTCCACCGACGCGGATGCCGTCCTCGAGCGTGATCACAAGCCGGTGCCGACGCGCCAGCTCGACCACCGACGGTTGGACCGGGATCGCCCACCGAGGGTCGATCACCGTCGCCCCGATCCCCTGGGCGCGCAATCGCTCGGCGACATCCACGGCCAGCGCGGCGAAAGGCCCGATGCCGACCAGGAGCACGTCCTCGGATTCGCCGCGCGACAGCACGTCGACCCCGTCGCCCAGCCGCTCCACCGCGGGAAGGTCGGCTGAGACATCGCCCTTCGGGAACCGGATCACGGTCGGCGCGTCATCCACCAGCACCGCTTCATCCAGCGCCTCGCGCAACCGAGCACCGTCTCGCGGAGCCGCGATACGGATGTGCGGCACGATCTGCAGCATCGCCAGATCCCACATGCCGTGGTGGCTGGGGCCGTCAGGACCGGTGACGCCCGCACGATCCAGCACGAACGTGACTCCGGCCTTGTGCAGCCCGACGTCCATCAGAACCTGGTCGAACGCACGATTGATGAACGTCGCGTAGAGCGCGACGACGGGGTGCAGGCCGCCGTATGCCAGCCCTGCCGCAGCGGTGACGGCGTGCTGTTCGGCGATCCCCACGTCGTAGACGCGCTCGGGGAAGCGCTCGGCGAACGGAGCCAGCCCCGTCGGACGCAGCATCGCCGCCGTCATGGCGATCACCTTCGGGTCGCGCTCACCCGCGGCGACGAGAGCTTCCGAGAACACGTCGGTCCACCCGGTGCCGCTGCTCGACAGCGACTCGCCGGTCGTGGGGTCGATGCGGTTCACGGCGTGGAACTGGTCGGCCTCGTCATCACGAGCCGGCTGATACCCGCGGCCCTTCTCGGTGATGGCGTGCACGATCACGGGAGCGCCATAGGACTTCGCCAGCTCGAGCGTCTCGATCAGGGCATCCAGATCGTGCCCGTCGACCGGGCCCAGATACTTGATGTCGAGGTTCGAGTACAGCGCAGCGTTGTTCGTGAAGCGCGAGAGGAAACCGTGCGTCCCGCCGCGGACGCCGCGGAAGACGGCTCGCCCGAAGGCGCCGAACGAGCGGAAGAGCCGATCCGACTTGCGGTGCAGGTCCTTGTAGGCGGCCGCGGTGCGGACCCGGTTCAGGTAGCGCGACATCCCGCCGATCGTCGGCGCGTACGAGCGCCCGTTGTCGTTGACGACGATCACAAGATTGCGGTCGTTGTCATCGGTGATGTTGTTCAACGCCTCCCAGGTCATCCCACCGGTCAGCGCGCCGTCACCGACGACGGCGACGACGTGCCGGTCGGCGCGGCCGGTCGCCGTCAGCGCCCGTGAGACGCCGTCCGCCCAGCTCAACGAGCTCGACGCGTGCGAGGACTCCACGACATCGTGCGGGCTCTCACCGCGCTGCGGGTAACCGGCCAGACCGCCGCGCACCCTCAGCTGCGAGAAGTCCTGGCGACCGGTGAGCAGCTTGTGGACGTACGACTGATGGCCGGTGTCGAAGATGATCGGGTCGTCGGGTGAGCGGAACACGCGGTGCAACGCGATGGTGAGCTCGACGACCCCCAGGTTCGGGCCGAGATGTCCTCCGGTGCGCGACACGTTCTCGACCAGGAACTGCCGGATCTCCTCCGCCAATTCGGACAGCTCCGCCGAGCTGAGACGGTTCAGGTCCCGTGGGCCCGTGATGCCGGGAAGAATGGGCATCTTCACCTCCTGGTCGCGTGCACGGAATCCGCCCGCACCGGCGGACTGTGTGATCATTCGATCCTACCGCCGCAGGCCGGGAATCCCCCGTGCCGGACGACGGAGGGTCCGGATGCCGAAGCATCCGGACCCTCCGATCAGTGCGGGTCTCAGACCAGCGAACGCAGCACGTACTGCAGGATGCCGCCGTTGCGGTAGTAGTCCGCTTCACCGGGGGTGTCGATGCGGACGACCGCGTCGAACTCGACCGTCTGCTTGCCCTCGGGCGAGTTCTCGCTCGGCGCTGCCGTGACGTGGACCGTCTTCGGGGTCACGCCGTTGTTCAGCTCCTCCAGACCCGAGATCGAGACGATCTCGGTGCCGTCGAGACCCAGCGACTCCCAGCTCTCGCCGGCGGGGAACTGCAGCGGCACGACGCCCATGCCGATGAGGTTCGAGCGGTGGATGCGCTCGAAGCTCTCGGTGATGACCGCCTTGACGCCCAGCAGGCTCGTTCCCTTGGCCGCCCAGTCGCGCGACGAACCCGATCCGTACTCCTTGCCACCGAAGATCACCAGCGGGGTGCCGGCCTCCTGGTAGTTCTGGCTGGCGTCGTAGATGAACGACTGCGGGGCGTCCGGCTGCGTGAAGTCGCGGGTGTACCCGCCCTCCACCTCTGCGCCGTCGTTGACGGCGCGCACCAGCTGGTTCTTCAGACGGATGTTCGCGAACGTGCCGCGGATCATGACCTCGTGGTTGCCACGGCGCGAGCCGTAGGAGTTGAAGTCCTTCTGCGCGACGCCGTGCTCGGTGAGGTACTGCGCGGCGGGCGTGCCGGCTTTGATGTTTCCGGCGGGGCTGATGTGGTCAGTCGTGACCGAGTCGCCCAGCGTCGCCAGGACGCGTGCACCGGAGATGTCGGCGACCGGAGTCAGCTCCATCGTCATGCCCTCGAAGTACGGGGGCTTGCGCACGTACGTCGACTGGTCGTCCCACTCGAACACGGGGCCCGTCGGCGTCGGAAGGCTCGTCCATCGCTCGTCACCGTCGAAGACGGTGGCGTACTGCTTGATGAACTGCTCGCGCGAGATCGACGAGTCCACGATCTCCTGCACCTCGTCCGGTGTCGGCCAGATGTCCTTCAGGAAGACGTCCTGGCCGTCCGAACCCTTGCCGAGCGCGTCGTTCTCGAAGTCGAAGTGCATCGATCCGGCCAGCGCGTAGGCGATGACCAGCGGAGGCGACGCGAGGTAGTTCATCTTCACGTCGGGGCTGATTCGACCCTCGAAGTTGCGGTTGCCCGAGAGCACGGCGGTGACGGCGAGGTCGTTGTCATTGATCGCGGCCGAGACCTCTTCGATCAGCGGACCGGAGTTGCCGATGCAGATCGTGCAGCCGTAGCCCACCGTGTAGAAACCGAGACCTTCGAGGTCCTTGTCGAGACCGGACTTCTCGTAGTAGTCGGTGACGACCTTGGATCCGGGGCCGAGCGTGGTCTTGACCCACGGCTTCTGCTTCAGGCCCTTCTCCAGCGCCTTGCGTGCCACGAGGCCGGCGGCGATCATCACCGACGGGTTCGAGGTGTTCGTGCAGGACGTGATCGCCGCGAGCGTGACGGCACCGTTGTCGAGGATGTACTTCTCCCCCGCCGGCGTCGTGACGGGGACCGGCTTGGAGGCGTGCACCGGAGCGCCGCTGTTGATGTGCACCGGACGGGTCGTCGTGTCCTCTTCGCCGGGAACCGACCCGGGATCGGATGCCGGGAACGAGTGCTTCGAGTCGAGGTCGACGATCGAGTCCGACGTCGACGCCGCAGCGTAGTTGACGATGTCCTTCTCGAACTGGGACTTGGCCTCTGACAGCAGGATGCGGTCCTGAGGACGCTTCGGGCCGGCGATCGACGGGACGACGGTGCCGAGGTCGAGTTCCATGTATTCGCTGAAGACCGGCTCGCTGGCCGGGTCATGCCAGAGCCGCTGCTCCTTGGCGTACGCCTCGACGAGGGCGACGGTCTGCTCGTCGCGGCCGGTCAGACGCAGGTACTCGGTCGTCACGTCGTCGATCGGGAAGATCGCAGCGGTCGAGCCGAACTCGGGCGACATGTTGCCGATCGTCGCGCGGTTGGCCAGCGGTACGGATGCGACGCCCGCACCGTAGAACTCGACGAACTTGCCGACCACACCGTGCTTGCGCAGCATGTCGGTGATCGTCAGGACGACGTCGGTCGCCGTCACGCCGGCCGGGATCTCACCGGTCAGCTTGAAGCCGACGACCCGAGGGATCAGCATCGATACGGGCTGTCCGAGCATCGCGGCCTCGGCCTCGATGCCGCCGACGCCCCAGCCCAGCACGCCGAGGCCGTTGACCATGGTCGTGTGCGAGTCGGTGCCGACGCAGGTGTCGGGGTATGCGCGCAGGACGCCGTGGACGTCGCGGTCGTAGATGACCTTGGCCAAGTGCTCGATGTTGACCTGGTGGACGATGCCGGTACCGGGCGGGACGACCTTGAAGTCCTGGAAGGCCGTCTGGCCCCACCGCAGGAACTGGTAGCGCTCGCCGTTGCGCTCGTACTCGATCTCGACGTTGCGCTCGAGCGCGTTCTCGCTGCCGAACAGGTCGGCGATGACCGAGTGGTCGATGACCATCTCGGCGGGCGAGAGCGGGTTGATCTTGTTGGCGTCGCCGCCGAGCGCCGTGACGGCCTCACGCATGGTGGCGAGGTCGACGATGCACGGGACGCCCGTGAAGTCCTGCATGACCACGCGCGCCGGCGTGAACTGGATCTCCGTGTTCGGCTCGGCCGCGGCATCCCACGAACCGAGAGCCTCGATCTGCGCCTTGGTGACGTTCGCGCCATCCTCGGTGCGGAGCAGGTTCTCCAGGAGGACCTTGAGGCTGAACGGGAGCTTCTCGTAACCGGGAACGGTGTCGATGCGGAAGATCTCGTAGTCGGTGCTGCCGACTGTCAGGGTGCTCTGGGCACCGAAGCTGTTCACCGTGGACACGAATACGTCTCCTTCTACTCGGATGGAGGCAACAGGCGCCTCCATCTTGCTCGCCAGCGAGCCCGGACGGCTAGCAAGGCGGACCTAACCAGTCTGCCCCGCTTGCGTCGCCCGCGAAAGCCTGCAATTTATCTTGATGTCAAGATAAATCTATCACGAGTCCGCAGCGTCGACACGCGGTTCGGTGCGCGGGTACAGCGCGCGCACGACGAGCCAGGTCACGGCGATCATCGGAGCGAACAGCGGCAGCCCCATGATCAGTTTCAAGGTTCCGAGCGCCGTCACATCGCCGGCGAAATACAGCGGCAGCTGCACCGCGAGGCGTGCGAAGAACAGTGCCGACCACGCGATCGCGAGCCAGAAGAACGCCCGCTTCTTGCGGCGATCCCGACGCCACGCCGTGCCTTCGCCCAGGAGGAATCCGGCGGCGAGGCCGATCAGCGACCACCCGACGAGCGCCGAGATCAGCAGCGCGGTGCCGTACAGCGAGTTCGTGAGGAATCCGGGGACGAAGTTGTCCTCGCCTCGCCCGGTGAACAGCGCAAGACCGGCCGCGGCGCCGGCGGCCACCAGGCCGCCGATCGCCGCAGACGGCGGTGATTTCTGGACCAGTCGCACGACCGTGAAGACGGCAGCGAGCCCGACCGACACCCCGAGCGACAGGATCAGCGGATCAGGACTGATCGTGAAGAGGACGACGAACGCCAGGCTCGGCAGCACCGACTCCAGGATGCCGCGCCAGCCGCCGATCGCCGACCAGACGACGCGTTGCGTGGTGGATGCCTCATCGGGGTCGAGGCCGGCTTTCCTGGCCGCTCCCCCCAACGCCGCCCCGAGCACATCGGACACGCGCGGCTCTGGACCCTCGGCGTGATCTCCGTCGGCGGGAGGGCGCTGATCGCTCACGCTGCGCCGGGCGTCGACGGCATCTTCAGCGGGATGAGATCGCGCGGGGGCATCGGAGCGCCGCCGCGGACGACCACCAGCGAGCGGAACAGGTCCTCGACCTTGGCCGCGGCATCCAGATCCGACGCCGCCGCACCGCCGATGACACCGCGCAGGAACCACCGAGGCCCGTCGACTCCGACGAACCGGGCAAGACGCAGACCCGAACCTTCCGCAGCGGTGGCGGGGACCTCGGCGAGCAGCTCCTTGCCGAGCGGGCCGTCGCGCTCTTCGACGCGTCCGCCCTGCGAGCGGACCTGATCCTTGAGCTGCACGCGCGTCTCGTCCCAGAGCCCGCCGGAGCGCGGGGCCGCGAACGGCTGCACCTGCAACGAGGAATCGGCGTAATCGAGGCCGACGGCCACGATGCGCTTGGTCTGCTCCTCGACCTCGAGGCGGAGGTTCAGTCCGTCGCGCGGAAGGATCTTGATCCCGCCGAGGTCGATGTACGGGCGTACCGGATTCACCTCGGACTCGTCGAACGGGCCGTCGACGGCGCGTCCTGCCGGCGCTGACTTGCCGGGCTGCTCGTTCTGGTCTGTCATGACTTCTCCCCTGAGACGGTGTCGGCGCTCGCTCCGGCTGCCTGGTAGCCCGTCGACCCGAAGCCTCCATCGCCGCGGACGCTCTCGGGGAGCTGCTCGACGGGGATGAACTGCGCGCGGGTGACCGGCATGATGATCAGCTGGGCGATGCGATCGCCGACCGCCACATCGTACGCGCTGCGGATGTCGGTGTTGATCAGGCTCACCTTGATCTCGCCACGGTATCCGGCATCGACCGTACCGGGCGCATTCACGATCGAGATGCCGTGCTTGGCCGCCAGACCGCTGCGCGGGACGACGAAGGCCGCGTAGCCCTCGGGCAGCGCGATCCGCACTCCGGTCGCCACCAGCGCGCGCTCCCCTGGCTCGAGATGCACGGCTTCGGCCGCCACGAGGTCGGCGCCGGCGTCGCCGGGATGCGCATAATGCGGGACGACGGAGGCGATAATGGGAAGGTCGATGGAATCGCTCACCCCAAGAGGCTAATGCAGAACACGATCCCCGCCACCCGCCCGCGCTATCGGGAGCGCCTTGCACCGAGCCTCTGGCTGCTGGTGTCGGCAGCGGTCCTCGCGCCGATGGTCGCGCTCACGCTCGTGCCGCTGAACTCCACGTTGGGCCTCATCATCGGCATCATCGTCGCGGTCGCAGTGATCGGACTCCTCGTCGCCGCCTCACCGGTCGTGTCGGTGGAGGCGGGAACCCTCTCGGCCGGGCGCGCGCATATCGACGTCCGCTGGCTCGGCGACCCCGTCGCGCTCACCGGCGAAGAAGCGAAGCAGGCGCGCGGCCCCGGGCTCGCCGCATCCGGTTGGCATCTCATCCGCGGGGGGATCGACGGGATGGTCGTCGTGCCGAACACCGACCCTGACGACCCGGTTACGCAGTGGTCCATCTCGACGCGCACCCCCGACCGGCTCGCCGCGGCCATCCGCCGCGCACGGGGCTGAGAACCCGGCGCAGAACGACGACGCGCCCCGGACCTGTTCGGTCGGGGGCGCGTACGGGATGCTGCGGTCAGGCCGAGCATTCCTTGCAGATGGGTCCATGCGGACCCTCGTGATCGAGCTGCGAGCGGTGCTTCACCAGGAAGCAGTTCATGCAGGTGAACTCGTCCTGCTGCGCGGGCAGCACGACGACGTCGAGTTCGAGGTCGGACAGGTCGGCCCCAGGTAGGTCGAAGCTCGACGGGTTGTCCGAGTCCTCGTCACCGGTTGAGCCGGACAGCTTGTCCGGCACACGCTCCTTGAGGGCTTCGATCGACTCGGAGTCGTCTTCGCTCTTTCGAGGGGCGTCGTAGTCGGTTGCCATGCGGTAGATCTCCACTTTCATGGTGCTAGTGGGCGGGGCGCCGTCGGGTAATCGGCGGGCATAGTTTGCACGACCGGAGCGGAATACGCAAATGCGGTTCGTGGCACCCGATCAAACTCACGGCACGCCCAGGGTATTCCCGGCATCCGGAGCGCCCGCGTGACACCATGATCTGACACCCATCAGAGGGGCATTCGCATGGAAAACGTCACGATCGTGGGCACCGAGGCCGGTGTTCTCGTCCTCGCCACCGAGAACGGTCAGCGCTTCGCGCTGCCCATCGACGATCTTCTGCGCGCCGAGATCCGACGCGCTCGCGCACAATCGACCCCCGCGGCCCCCCGACTCGCCGCGAGTCCTCGTGAGATCCAGGCCCACATCCGCTCCGGGATGTCCGCCGCCGAGGTCGCCGAGCTTCTCGGCATCGCACGCTCCGACGTCGAGCGCTTCGAAGGCCCCGTGCTCGCCGAGCGCGAGCACGTCGTCGGTCAGGCTCTGGCCGTGCCCGTGCTGATCGGCAGTGAGGTCGAGCCGGACGCGCAGCCCACGTTCGGCACGGCGATCCGCACCAAGCTCGCCGAGGTCGGCGCCGAGTCGGAGCGCTGGGTGAGCTGGAAAGAGGAATCCGGCTGGATCATCAAGCTGGAGTTCACCGCGAACGACGTCGATCACGATGCACGCTGGAGCTTCGATCCTCGGCGCAGCACACTCGCCCCCCTCAACGCCGACGCCACGCAGCTGTCGCGTCAGGGCTCACTGCCCGAAGGACTGATCCCGCGTCTGCGCGCCGTCGAGAGCGATCGGCAGGCCTCGCCGTACAAGGACGAGACCCGGTTCGACTCCGGAGCGTTCGGGCCGCGTGGCGGCGCGGATCCCGAGGATGAGCCCGCCGAGCCGGCTTCGGCCGACCGCGCACCCAGTGCAGCGCAGAACGCGGCCATCAAGCGCGCGCCGGAGGAATCCAGCACGAGCCCGGAGACGGCCGATCTGCTCGAGGCGCTGCGTCGACGACGAGGACAGCGGGAGAGCGCCCCGCTCGTGGTCGAAGAACACGATGATGTCACGCCCCCGAGCCCGATCGCGCTGTTCGATGCGCA
Source organism: Microbacterium sp. NPDC056234 (assembly GCF_042267585.1). Lineage (NCBI taxonomy): Bacteria > Bacillati > Actinomycetota > Actinomycetes > Micrococcales > Microbacteriaceae > Microbacterium > Microbacterium sp. NPDC056234. The sequence continues at coordinate 449,812 of NZ_JBHJTE010000002.1, read as the reverse complement.
GGAACCATCGCGCGAGACCCGCACGACCGACTCCGAGCCGGATCAGGAGCCGCCGGGCGGCGATTCCTCGTCCAGGAAGCGCCGCCGCAACGCGATGCCCTCGTGGGATGAGATCGTGTTCGGCGCGCGAACCGACGAATAGTCGCGTACGGGCGAACAGACGCGCAGGGACGCTCGTTCAGCGCGCCAGTGCACCGAGCCTGATCATGGGGACCTGCCGCTCCTCCGGAGTGAGTGAACCATGCTGGCCGATCATTCCTCGACCGCGCTGATCCTGCGCGGTGCCGTCGTAGAGCGCGCGGTTGCCCCGCGCCGCGACGACGAGGTCTCCGATGCGGGATGCCGCGGCATCCGTCACGCGCGGACCGAACAGTCCCGCGGCGATCGCCTCGGAGCGCGTCGCGACGTCGGCGATGCCGTCGGTGTCCGCCCGCCACAGTTCCGCCGCACGGTCGTGATCGACGTCATCCTCCAGGTACAGGTGCAGCATCCGCGGCTCCCCGCCGAAGTGGCGCACCTGCCCCATCCCCTGACTCGTCTCGTCGAAGACGCTCTGCCGATGCGGCGGAACATCCACCATCCCGTGATCCGCAGTCACCACGACGCCGACACCGTCCGGAACCGCCCGCGACAACGCCGCATCCACGTCTTCCAGTGCCGCGATCCACTCGGGGGAATCGACCCCGTGCTTGTGCCCTGCCTTGTCGACGTCCGCGAGGTAGCAGTAGACGATCGCCCCCTCGTGCCGCGCGGCGAGGTCGTACGCCGCTTCGACGCGTTCCGCCGCAGACGCGACCGCGACGAACTCGGCGCCCCGCAGCGTCGCATGCGTGAAGCCGCTGTGCGCGTACGCCGCGACGCCGAGCGCGAATGCCGGGTGTCCGGCATCCGTCGCACGCTCGAAGATCGTCGGGCTGGCCTGCCAGGTGCGAGGATCGATGCCCGCGGCCTCCCACTCGGTGAGCTGATTGACCAGGCGATCACGGGCACGATCGAGCACCTGGTACCCCACCAGCCCGTGCTCACCGGGGCAGGCGCTCGTGAGGATGCTCGTCAGAGCTGCGGCCGTCGTCGACGGAAAGACCGACGTCGCGACATCCCGCTTCGCCATGTGCCCGGTCAGGAATCGGGCGTGCCCGGCATGGGTACGCAGGCCGATCGCTCCGAGACCGTCGACGACGACGAGTACGCCGGAGCGGATGCGCGTGCCGCCCTCGCCGCGTACGGCGGCGAACAGGTCGTCCGCCACCCCGACGATGCTCCGGGCTGCAGCGGACTCGGACGGTAGCATGAGAGACATATCCGAGCCAGTCTTTCACAGCCCTGTGCAACGCCCGAAGGTCCACCATGCCCAAATCCTCGTCCGCTGAACCCGTCGAGGAACGCATCCAGGACATCGACCTCGAGAGCGAGATGCAGGGGTCGTTCCTGGAGTACGCGTACTCCGTGATCTATTCGCGCGCCCTTCCGGATGCGCGCGACGGGCTGAAGCCGGTGCAGCGCCGCATCCTGTTCCAGATGGCCGAGATGGGGCTGCGCCCCGACCGCGGCCACGTGAAGAGCGCGCGCGTCGTCGGCGAAGTGATGGGAAAGCTGCACCCGCACGGCGACTCGGCCATCTACGACGCGCTGGTCCGTCTCGCGCAGGAGTGGGCCCTGCGGCTCCCCCTCGTCGACGGCCACGGCAACTTCGGTTCGCTCGACGACGGTCCGGCCGCCGCGCGGTACACCGAAGCTCGCCTCGCCGGCGCGGCGCTCGCGCTGACAAACGACCTCGACGAGGACGTCGTCGACTTCGTCCCGAACTACGACGGTCAGTTCCAGCAGCCCGCGGTGCTTCCGGCCGCGTTCCCCAACCTCCTGGTCAACGGCGCCAGCGGCATCGCGGTCGGCATGGCGACCAACATGGCCCCGCACAATCTGATCGAGGTCGTGGCCGCCGCCACCTATCTCCTCGAGAACCCGGAGGCCACGACCGAAGAGCTCATGGAGTTCGTCCCGGGTCCCGATTTCCCCTCCGGCGGCATCGTCATGGGTCTGGACGGGATCAAGGACGCCTACACGAACGGTCGTGGAGCGCTGAAGGTCCGCGGCAAAGTCGCGATCGAGTCCCTCGGGCCCCGGCGCACCGGCATCATCGTCACCGAGCTGCCGTACATGGTGGGCCCCGAGCGCCTGATCGAGAAGATCAGGGACGCCGTCCAGTCGAAGAAGCTGCAGGGCATCAGCGATGTCACCGACCTCACCGATCGCCACCACGGTCTCCGCGTCGCGATCACGGTCAAGACCGGCTTCGACCCGAACGCGATTCTCGAGCAGCTGTACCGGCTCACCCCGCTGGAGGACTCCTTCAGCATCAACAACGTCGCTCTCGTCCAGGGCCAACCGCGCACGCTCGGCCTCAAGGAGCTGCTGAGCGTCTACGTCGGTCACCGCATCGAGGTCATCACCCGACGCAGCCGGTACCGACTCGCGCGCCGCGAGGAGCGACTGCACCTCGTCGAGGGTCTGCTCATCGCGATCCTCGACATCGACGAGGTCATCCAGGTCATCCGTTCCTCCGATGACAGCGAGCAGGCACGCAGCCGCCTGCGCACCGTGTTCGACCTGTCCGAGCCGCAGGCCGAGTACATCCTCGAGCTGCGTCTGCGCCGCCTGACCAAGTTCTCCCGCATCGAGCTGGAGACGGAGCGGGATGCCCTCAAGGCGGAGATCGCGGCGCTGCTCGAGCTCCTCGGCAGTGATGCGCTGCTGCGCGCCCAGGTCGCCACGGAGCTGGACGCGGCTGCGGATGCCTATGGCACGCCTCGTCGCACGCTTCTGATGAACGCGAAGCCCGCGGCGCCGCGGCGTGCGAAGGCCGGCGAGACGGACCTGCAGATCGCGGATGCGCCCACGCTGGTCGCCCTGTCCACGACGGGGCGCGCCGTGCGCGTCGACGTCGTCGGCGACCAGGAGATCAGCCGCCCTGCACGTCGCAGCAAGCACGACGCGATCGCGTCCACCGTCGAAGCCACCGTGCGCGGCGAGGTCGGTGCGCTGACATCGACCGGACGCCTGCTGCGCTTCTCCCCCGTCGATCTGCCGTCCGTTCCCGCCAGCTCGGTACAGCTCGGTGCAGGCACGCCGCTGCGCGACTACCTCGGGATCACTGCGCGCACCGAGCGGATCGTCGCGCTCGTGCCGCTCGGCACCGAGACGCCGTTCGCGATCGGCACTGCGCAGGGCACGGTCAAGCGGATCGTGACCGCAACGCTTCCCGTACGGCCCGAGCTCGAGGTCATCGGACTCAAGGCGGGCGATACGGTCGTCGGCGCGGCATCCGCGGCAGACGACACCGAGCTGGTGTTCGTCACGACCGATGCGCAGCTGCTGCACTTCTCCGCATCGGCGGTCCGGCCTCAGGGCGCACCGGCCGCAGGCATGGCGGGCATCAAGCTCGGCGCCGGTGCGACGGTGCTGCACTTCGGCGTGGTCACCACGGATGAGGAGGCGGTGGTCGCGACGGTGTCCGGCGCCGAGGGCATGATCCCCGGGACCGATCCCGGCCGCGCGAAGGTCTCCTTCTTCGCCGAGTACCCCGCCAAGGGCCGCGCCACCGGTGGTGTGCGGGCACACGCCTTCCTGAAGGGCGAGGACCGTCTGACCGTCGCCTGGGTGGGCGATGAGCCCGCCTACGCTGTCGGGGTCGACGGCGCTGTTCGGACGCTTCCGGTGTCCGGCGCCAAGCGGGACGCCTCCGGTCAGCCCGTCGACGGCGTCATCGGATCGATCGGCCGTCCGGTCGTCTGATCAGCCGTCGGCGCACGTGGCGGCCAGCGTGTTCTGGTCGGCCCTGGTGGGCCGCGCCGGCAGCACCCCGGACCTCCCAGCGACCGGCGATGGACCGCGGGAGGCGCGGACAGCGATCAGGCGTCGATGGCCTCGCGGGACAGTCGATCCGAAGACTCGATGATAAACTCGCGGCGCGGAGCGACCTCGTTGCCCATCAGCAGCTCGAACACGCGTCCGGCAGCCTCGGCATCCTCCATGCGCACACGGCGGAGCAGGCGACCGGAGCGGTCCATCGTGGTGGACGCGAGCTGCTCGGCATCCATCTCGCCCAGACCCTTGTACCGCTGGATCGGCTCATGCCAGCGCCTGTTCTGCTTGCGCAGCTTGGCGAGCAGCGTGTGCAGCTCCTGTTCGCTGTAGGTGTAGATCGTCTCGTTCGGCTTCGATCCGGGGTTCATCACGATCACGCGGTGCAGCGGAGGGACAGCCGCGAACACCCGCCCCGCTTCGATGAGGGGGCGCATGTAGCGGAAGAACAGCGTCAGCAGCAGCGTGCGGATGTGCGCACCGTCCACGTCGGCGTCGCTCATCAGGATGACCTTGCCGTACCTCGCCGCCTCGATGTCGAAGCTGCGACCGGATCCGGCACCGATCACCTGGATGATCGACGCGCATTCGGCGTTCGAGAGCATGTCGCCGATGGATGCCTTCTGCACGTTGAGGATCTTGCCTCGAATCGGAAGCAGGGCCTGGAACTCGCTGTTGCGCGCGTTCTTGGCGGTTCCGAGCGCCGAGTCGCCCTCGACGATGAACAGCTCGCTGCGGTCGACCTCTTTGGTGCGGCAGTCGACGAGCTTGGCCGGGAGCGTGGAGGACTCCAGCGCGCTCTTGCGCCGCTGGGTCTCCTTGTGCGCGCGAGCGGAGACACGCGCCTTCATCTCGGCGACGATCTTGTCGAGGAGCTGGTTGGCCTGGTTCTTGTCGTCGCGCTTCGTCGACGAGAACCGAGCGCCGAGCTCCTTGCGCACGACCTGCGCGACGATCTGGCGCACGGCGGGCGTGCCGAGCACCTCCTTCGTCTGACCCTCGAACTGCGGCTCTGCCACCTCCACCGTGAGCACGGCCGTGAGCCCGGCGAGCACGTCGTCCTTCTCGAGCTTGTCGTTGCCGACCTTGAGTCGGCGGGAGTTCTGATCGACCTGCGCGCGCAGCACCTTCAGCAGCTCCTGCTCGAAGCCCTGCTGGTGCGTGCCGCCCTTGGGCGTGGCGATGATGTTCACGAACGAGCGCATGGTCGTCTCGTAGCCGGTCCCCCAGCGCAGCGCGATGTCGACGCGGCAGTCGCGCTGCACCTCCTGGGACGCCATCGTCCCGTTCGCCTGCAGCACCGGCACCGTCTCGGTGAACATGCCCTCTCCCTGGATGCGCCAGGTGTCGGTGACCGGGGCGTCGGTCGCGAGGTACTCGACGAACTCGCTGATGCCGCCTTCGTAGTGATACGAGGTCTCGTTGACCCCGTCCGCGCCGTCTTCCCCGCCGGCAGCACGCTGGTCGCGCACGAGGATCTCCAGCCCCGGCACGAGGAAGGCGGTCTGGCGCGCCCGCGTCTCGAGCTCGGCGAGCTGGAAAGCGGCGTCCTTGGTGAAGATCTGGCGGTCGGCCCAGTAGCGCACACGCGTTCCGGTGACGCCCTTCGCGACCTTGCCGACGACCCGGAGCTCGCTCTTCTCCTCGAACGGGGTGAATACGGCATCCGGACGCGGTGCGCCCGTGTCCTTGAACACACCCGGCTCCCCGCGGTGGAAGCTCATCGCGTAGGTCTTGCCGCCGCGGTCGACCTCGACATCCAGGCGCTCGGAGAGCGCGTTCACGACAGAAGCGCCGACACCGTGCAGACCGCCGGATGCCGCGTACGAACCGCCGCCGAACTTCCCACCGGCATGCAGCTTGGTGTAGACCACCTCGACACCGCTGAGCCCTGTGCGCGGCTCGACATCCACCGGCACACCGCGACCGCGGTCGCGCACTTCGACGCTGCCGTCGTCGTGAAGGACCACGTCGATCTTGGAACCGTTGCCGCCGACGGCCTCATCGACGGAGTTGTCGATGATCTCCCAGAGGCAGTGCATGAGCCCTGGCGAGCCGTTGGACCCGATGTACATGCCCGGGCGCTTGCGGACCGCTTCGAGCCCTTCCAGAACCTGAAGATGATGGGCGGAATACTCGGAGGTCACAGTCTTCAAGTCTAGGTGCGACAGCGCTCTGAACGCCGTCGACACTCCCCGGCGGGCCCAGGCTCGGGGCCGGCGCGTACGCGCTGAGCGAAACACGCCGTGATCCGGGCATGCGCACAGCCGGAGCGTGGTTGTATTGAGCACGCTCCCCAGCGAACCCGACAACCGAGGAGGCACCGAGATGAATGCAACGACAGAACGTGAGACCTCCACGGTGGAGTACCGCCTGACGGCAATGGATCGCTGTGATTCGTGCGGAGCTCAGGCCTACATCGCCGCCGAGGTCAACGGATCGGAACTGCTGTTCTGCGCACACCACGGTCGCAAGTACGAAGAGAAGCTGCGCAGCATCGCGACCAGCTGGCATGACGAGACCGCACGCCTCATCGAGGCGTGACCGCCCGGCGCCGAGCCGGACTCAGATCACGACTCGGCGCACCCGCGGCGACAGCCGCGTGAGGATCTCCTCGCCGACGGTGTCGATGCGCTCCGCCAGATCCGTCGCGCTCGGCTCGCCCTGCTCTCCCGGTCCGAACAGCCGAACCCGCTCACCCGGCGCCGCACCCGTCCAGCCATCCACCATGATCGCATCCAGGCCGATCTCGCGCACGGTGACCGGACCTGACGTCGTGCCGATCTGCGCACCCACCAGCGTGGACGGATAGCCGTCGAGCGATCCGATGCCGATCGACACGACTCCGGCCGACGCATCGACGACGGACGCCGTCAGGGTCGCGATCGGACGGACACCCTCGAGTTCGGGCCCTTCGGCCGAGCGGATGCCGTAGCAGAACGCCCCGATCCGCGAGAGCGACTCGCGCAGCTCGGGGCGCCACCACGACGCGGCGGACGCCGTGAGGTGGAGCACCTCGGGTGCCGGGCCGGTCTCCTCGACGTGGCCGACCGCTTCGCGGAAGCGCGCCTGCGCGTCATCGTCTTCGGCATCGCTGGCCTCCGCGATGTGGCTCCATACGCCCACCAGACGCAGCGATCCTTCATCCTCGCCCGCGCGGGCCTGCGCGACGGCGCCGGGCCATTCCTCGGGGCGTACGCCGTTGCGGTGCAGCCCCGTGTCGATCTTCAGGTGCACGCGCGCCGTGCGAGAGGACTGCGCCGCGACCGCGCGGACACGCTGGAGGTACTCGACCGTGCCGACTCCGAGATCGATGTCACCAGTGAGTGCTTCGGCGATCTCGTCGTCGTCGGACGTGGCCCACGCGAAGATGCGTCCTCGGGCGCCGAGCTGGTCGCGCAGCTGCAGGCCCGTCCGCACGTCGTACGCGCCGAACCATTGCACCCCGGCATCAGCGGCAGCCAGGGCCGACCAGCCGAGACCGTGCCCGTAGGCGTCGTCCTTCATGACCAGCATGAGCGCGGACGGCTCGATGCGCGCACGCACCGCTTCGATGTTCGCGAGGAACGCGGTTCGAGATATCTCCAGTGCCGGGCGCATCACGCCTCCCATTCGCGTCGGGCGTGCAGGCCGGCGACCGTGACGAGCTCGGGGATGCCGAGCCCGGTGGCCGCGCGCCAGTGTGCGAGTTCGCCGGCGACGACCCCCCGTCCGCCGAAGAAGGTGACGTCGTCTCCCGGGGCAGCGTGAACGTCGCCGACGTCGACGACGCAGACGTCCATCGCGACGCGTCCCACGATCGGTCGGCGCACACCGGCGACCTCGACGTCCGCACGATTGCCGAGGGCGCGGACGATCCCCTGCGCGTAGCCTCCGGTCACCAGCGCGACGATCGTGTCGGCGGCGGCGCGGTACGTGTAGCCGTAGGAGACCGCTTCGCCGGCGCGCAGCGGTTTGGTCGACATGACCCGACCGCTCAGGCTCATGACGGGATCGGTGCGCAACGTGCCGTGCTCGTCCGGCAGCCCGTAGAGCAGGAACGGGTCGATGTCCGCCACGCCGGTCGTCGCAGCGTCCAGCCCCGCCCCTCGCAGCCTCCGCACGGTGTCCTCGTCATCGACGAGCGCTCGACGCACGCCCTGCTCGATCAGCGCCGTGGCGACCTCGGAGACGCCGTGGCCCCACGCATCCCGTCGAAGGTCCGCGCGGGTGCCTCCCGCTGCGATCGCGGCACGGACAGCGGCGTCGAGCGCCACGCGCGACAGGATCGCACTCGGCAGGGCGCTGCTGGCAGCGGATGTCACCGGATCGCCTCCGTCACACCTTGATGGTCTTGAAACCCTTGTCGCGGGTGGGGCGCATCAGGATCTTCGTACGAGCGGCTTCGGCGTACTCGTCGAGTTCGCCCGAGACGACCGTCGCCGGCTCGAAACCGCGCCGCTCGCCGACCGTGCCGATCAGCACGTCGGTCAGCGCCGGGTTCAGCGGGAGCACCGGACCCTGGACATTGCCCGCGAACGCATTTCCGCGACGGACGAACTCACCGCGTCGCTCGCCGCGCGCGAAGCTGCCGTGGCCCTCGCGCACGACGCCGTAGGCGGCATCCGCATCCGTGAGGGTCCATTCGGAGGCATGGTCCTCGAAACCGACGACCGCGCCATCCTCCGTATCGACGATGATGTACCCGACCCGACGGTCGCGGACACGAGCGACGCGATACGGCAGGATGCCGAGACCGGACAGCTTCTCGCCGCCGGCGCTCTCGACGCCCTCACCGAGAAGCTCAGCGGATCCACCGATCGAGAACAGCGTTCCGCCGTCGGCGACGAAGGCCTCGAGCTCGCCCGCGCGGGCGGCCAGGTCGGCGTGGACGCCCCGCAGCGCGGAGAGCGGGCCGTTGCCGATCACGAGAACATCGAGATCGGCAGGCAGTTCCTCGCCGCGGTTCACCTTCACGCTGACGGCGTCGATCCCGCGGGCGGCGAAGCGCCGCTCGATCGCGAGGACGTTGCCTCGGTCTCCGGTGATGCCGAGCTCGGTCGGATACAGCTGGGCGATCGTGACCTGGGTCATCGGCGGGCCACCTCCTGGTCACCATGGCCGAGGATCCGACGGCCGATCATCATGAGCTCGTAGTTGACGAACCAGATCTGCCGGCCCGCCGTGGTCGTGGGAAGCGAACGCATGAGCGCCACCGCCTTCTCCATGTCGGGCTCGACGGTGCCGATCTGCACACCCGCATAGGCGAGCGCGAGGGCCAGTTGATGCGCCTTCTCCCCCGTGACCACGTCGACGCGCTGCAGCGCGGCGAAGTCGACGTCGTACAGCCAGGACGTATCGGGCGTCCCATCGTCGATCGCCATGAGCGTGCGCTCGGGCGTACCGTCGAGCGCGTCGAGGTTCATCTGCAGGCTCGGCGCGTTCTTGAACATCACGAACTCGACCTGCTCGCCGGCGGGGTCGCGGTGCAGCGGGATGACCTCGCCCCGTCCGTACGCCGGCGCCATGCGCGAGAACCCGTCTGCGGCCTTGGCCGACGAGAAGCGGTCACCGAGCACGCGGGAGGCGACGGTGAGAGCGGCCGCGGCATCCGCCGCGTAGTGCAGTCCTCGTGCCGGCAGCGTCAGGTCGACGTCGACGTCGTCGACGCTCACCGTGATGTCGCGTCCGGCGACCGAAAGCACCTCGCCGTAGGCCGGGTGCGACAGGCTCCCCGTGACCCCGCTGCGGGTGTCGTCGGCGTTGGCCAACCCGTGCGCGGCGGCCGCGACGATCTCCGGCGCGACGCCGAAGAAGGACAGCTCGCCCTGCAGAGTCGTCGCATCGATCTTGCTGAGATACGGGTCGTCGCGGTTGACGACCACGTGACCCGATGCGCGCGTCGAGGCGTCGAGCATCATGTCGGCGACGCGCTCGGTCTCGTAGAAGCGGAACAACTGGTCGACCTGGACGTTGAGCGAGAGGATCACCGCCGGCGAGAGCCGGTCGGCGAGCTCGGCCGCATATCCCTCATCGACCTCGAGCACGGCCACATCCGCACGGATGCGACCCGTCAGCGTCGCGTCGGCCAGCAGCGCGCTGGTCACGCCCTGGGGAAGGTTGGCACCGGTCGGGTTGGTGAACACCTTCAGACCGTGTGCGCGCAGCACCTCGCTGACCATGTGCGTCGTCGTCGTCTTGCCGTTCGAACCGAGGACGAAGATCACGCCGAAGGGGAACTGATCCGCAAGGGTCGGAAGCAGCGTCGGCGCGAGACGGTTCGTGAGGTAGCCGGGAAACGCCGATCCGCCACCGCGCAGACGCGTGGCGAAGCGGGCGAGCTTTCCCGCGAGTACGGGAAAGACGTACCGGATGCCTGCGGAGCGCGCCTGAGGAGCGGCCCCCATCATTCGAGGTAGTCCCGCAACGACTGCGAGCGGCTGGGGTGACGCAGCTTCGCCATCGTCTTGGACTCGATCTGACGGATCCGCTCACGGGTGACGCCGAACGTGTCGCCGATCTGGTCCAGCGTCTTGGGCTGACCGTCGCCGAGGCCGAAGCGCATGCGGATCACACCCGCCTCACGCTCCGAAAGGGAGTCGAGCAGCTGCTCGAGCTGGCGCTGCAGCATCGTGAAGCCGACGGCGTCAGCCGGGACGACCGCTTCGGTGTCCTCGATCAGGTCACCGAACTCGCTGTCGCCGTCCTCGCCGAGCGGAGTGTGCAGCGAAATCGGCTCACGGCCGTACTTCTGCACCTCGATGACCTTCTCCGGGGTCATGTCGAGCTCCTTGGAGAGCTCCTCGGGGGTGGGTTCGCGACCGAGATCCTGCAGCATCTGGCGCTGGACGCGCGCGAGCTTGTTGATGACCTCGACCATGTGCACCGGGATGCGGATCGTGCGGGCCTGGTCGGCCATCGCGCGCGTGATCGCCTGGCGGATCCACCACGTCGCGTACGTCGAGAACTTGAAGCCCTTGGTGTAGTCGAACTTCTCGACAGCACGGATCAGACCGAGGTTGCCCTCCTGGATGAGATCCAGGAACTGCATGCCTCGACCCGTGTAGCGCTTGGCGAGCGAGACGACCAGACGCAGGTTGGCCCCGAGCAGGTGGCTCTTGGCGCGCTGACCGTCACGGGCGACCCATTGCAGATCGAGACCGAGCTGGCTGGTCTTCTCCGCCGCCGTCATCGTCGACAGCTTCTCCTCGGCGAACAGACCGGCTTCGATGCGCATCGCGAGCTCGACCTCTTCGGCCGCGTTAAGCAGTGCGACCTTTCCGATCTGCTTCAGGTAGTCCTTGACCGGGTCGGCCGTCGCACCCGTGATCTGGGTGGAGTAGACCGGCACGTCTTCGTCGTCGTTCGACGAGATGACGATCGCCCCAGTGGGCAGCGGCTCGGTGAAAGCGGGCTTCTTGGCGTCGTCCTCGTCGTCGCCTTCGGCAGCAGCGGACTCGTCGACGTCGGCGTGGTCCTCTTCGACAACGTCCTCATCGGCCTTCTTGCGCCTCTTGACGGGGGCCTTGGCCTCCGCCTTCTTCGCAGGGGCCTTCTTCGCCGGTGCCTTGGCGGCAGCCGTCGTCTCTTCGGGCTCGACGATCTCGGCGTCGGAAGCGGTCTTCTTCGTCCGGGATGTCTTGGTCGTGGCAGCAGTCACGTTTCGCCTTTCACGAGCGGGCGTGACCCGCTCGGAACTTTTCGGACACTAGTAAGACCCTTGTCAAGTCTGCAGCCTGGGGCTGCGTCTTGACAACGGGTCGGACTACCAGTATCGCACATGTGCGAGGGTGCGGCGCGCCTCACGCCAATCCGTGTCGATCGTCCTCACCCGGAGGGCGCGACGCGAGGTAGCGCTCGAGCTCTGCGGCCAGCTCGTCGGCGCTGGGAAGATCGCGTTCGCTGAACCCGCCGGCGTCGGCTCGATCCGTATCGGTCGGATCGTAGCCCGCCATGTACGCGTCGTACCGGTGCTCCAGCGTCGTCAGCATCTGGCGGAGCTCATCGCTGGCCAGCACCTGATCGTCGACCTTCTTGACGAAGTCCTCGCGTTCCGCGTGCACGGCATCCATGGAGAGGACGAGTCCCGTGGCGCTCATCAGACGATCGGCCGCCGCGGTCACAGCATCCGGATTCTCCGTCTCGGCGAGATAGTGCGGCACCAGCAGCACGAACCCCGCCACTCGGTCACCGCGCTCGACGAAGCGGAATTCCAAGAGGTGGCCAGCGGTGGCCGGCACCTGGGTGCGTGGGCGCCAGATGGATTGCGCGGCGATCAACTCGGAGCGGTTGCCGCTGACGGTCGTCCCGATCGGACGGGTGTGCGGTACCGGCATGGCGATCGCGTGCACCCAGCTGACGCTGGCGACCTCGAACTCGGCGGCGAGGTCGAGCATCGCCTTCGAGAACGCGTTCCAGGCGAAGTCCGGCTCGTACCCCGAGAGCAGCAGGAAGGGCTGCCCCAGGACGTCGTGAGCCAGGGAGAGTTCGAGCCGAGACGGCCGGAACTGCGTCAGATGATCCTGCTCGAAGACGATCACGGGACGACGCGCGCGGTAGTCGAGCAGCACATCGTTGTCAAAGACCACGAGCGGTTGCGGATCGGTCGTCTCATGGAGGTGGTCGATGAGCCCGGATACGGCGCTGCCCGCATCCGTGAAGCCGGTCAGGAGCATGACGAGGGGCAGACCGGAAGGAACGGTCGGCGCGTTCGCCACACGTTCGAAGAGATCACCGGAGAAGGGCATATCCCCATGCTACGAGCAGCCCCGGATCGACGGGCCGGTGTCGCTGTCAGCGAACACGGTGCGAATCAGCCCGGGCTCGACGGGCGACGCATCCCTAGGATGGGAGCATGACGCTTCCCGTGCTCTCGCACACCACCGACGCATTTCCCGGGAGCGCTGCAGACGCCGCAGTGCTCGTCATCTCCGAAACCACCCCTGAAGCACTCGCCGCCTATCCTGGCCTGGCCGAGGCGCTCGAGGGCGTCGGCTTCACCGGCTCGGCGCACGCCTTCGCCCGCGTGCATCTGCCGGAGGTCTCCTCCGTGCCGCTCGCGGTCGTCAGCGCAGGCAGCCCCGCGACGACGTCGTCGGTGCGGGATGCCGCCGGCACTGCCGCGCGAACGCTGACCGGCTTCGCCACCGTGTCGATCGGCCTCACCGAAGATCTGGCGCAATTCGCCGCTGCGGCGGCCGAAGGCGCGGTCTACGGCGGCTACCGATTCGACGGCTACCGCTCCGAGACGGGAAAGAGCCGCGCCGACAAGATCATCGTCCACGGCGAGACGCTCGTGGATGCCGATATCGCCCGCGCCCAGACGCTCGGCGACGCGATGGCGCTCGTGAAGGACCTCGTCGCGGTGCCTGCGCAGTGGCAGAGCCCCGACGATCTCGCACGCAGCGCCGTCGAGAGCGTGGCCGACGCCGACATCTCGGTCGAGGTGCTCGACGAGACCGCGCTCGCAGAGCAGGGCTTCGGCGGCATCCTCGGCGTCGGACAGGGTTCCGACCGCCCGCCGCGCCTCGTGCGCCTGAGCTACTCGCCCGCAGATGCCGGCCGCCATATCGCTCTGGTCGGCAAGGGCATCACCTTCGACACCGGCGGCCTCTCGCTCAAGCCCGCGGCCAGCATGGTCGGCATGAAGTTCGACATGGCGGGTTCCGCGACGGTCCTCGCCGCGATCCGAGCGATCGCCGCCCTGCGGCTTCCGGTGCGCGTGACCGCTTGGATGTGCATCGCGGACAACATGCCGTCCGGACGCGCGACCCGCCCCGGCGATGTGCTGCGCATGCTGGACGGCACCACGGTCGAGGTGCTCAACACGGATGCCGAGGGCCGCCTCGTGCTCGCGGATGGTCTCGTCGCCGCGAGTCGCGAGAATCCGGATGTCATCATCGACGTCGCGACGCTCACCGGCGCGATCCTCGTGGCACTCGGTCACCGGCACACCGGTGTGATGGGCTCTGACGATGCCGTCGCCGAGTACCTGGAGGCCGCGGGCAGCGTCGGCGAACCCGCGTGGGCCCTACCGCTGCCGGAATACATGGCGGAGTCGCTCCAGTCCCCCATCGCCGACATGATCAACGCGAACATGGGCGACCGGGCAGGCGGGTCGATGTTCGCCGGTCTCTTCCTGCAGCGCTTCATCGGCCGCATCGGAGAGGGCGACGACGCACCGCGCATTCCGTGGGTGCATCTGGACATCGCCGGCTCCAGCGAGCACAGCGGCGCGCCGTACGGATTCGTGGACAAGGGACCGACGGCCGCGACCGTCCGCTCTCTCGTCGCCTTCGCTGAAGCGGCGGCTGACGCGAACAAGCGGGAGGACGTCGCATGAGCGCGCACACCTTCGATGTCGTCGTCCTCGGCGGCGGAAGCGGCGGATATGCCGCCGCGCTGCGCGCGGCGGAACTCGGCAAGAGCGTCGCGCTGATCGAGAAGGACAAGGTGGGCGGCACCTGCCTGCATCGCGGTTGCATCCCGACGAAGGCGCTCCTGCATGCGGCCGAGGTGGCCGACCATGTGCGCGATGCCGCATCCGTCGGAGTCACGGCGACGCTCCAGGGCGTCGACCCGGCAGGCGTGCGCACCTACCGCGAAGGCATCGTCGCCAAGAAGTTCAAGGGCCTCGAAGGACTGGTAAAGGCTCGCGGCATCACCGTCGTCGCCGGAGAAGGCCGATTGAATGCCGACTGTACGGTCTCGGTCGGCGACGACGTGTACACCGGCGTCGACGTCGTGCTGGCCACGGGGTCGTACAGCCGCAGCCTGCCTGGCCTCGAGATCAGCGGGCGCATCCTCGCGAGCGAGCAGGCCCTTGCGCTGGACGAGATCCCGGAGCGGGTGCTGATCCTCGGCGGCGGCGTCATCGGCGTCGAGTTCGCCAGCGTGTGGCGATCGTTCGGTGCCGAGGTCACCATCATCGAGGGACTCGAGCACCTCGTCCCCAACGAGGACATCGCACTGAGCAAGGGCCTGGAGCGCGCGTTCCGCCGTCGCGGCATCCAGTACTCGCTCGGAACCCGATTCCAATCGGCGCAGCAGGATGATTCCAGTGTCACGGTCACACTCGAGGACGGCCGGACGTACACGGGCGACTACCTGCTCGTTGCCGTCGGCCGCGGCCCGGCAACCGATGGACTCGGTTTCGCCGAGGCCGGGGTCACGCTGGACCGTGGATTCGTGATCGTCGACGAGCAGCTGCGCACCGGAGTGGCGGGGCTCTGGGCCGTCGGAGACATCGTCCCCGGTCTGCAGCTCGCGCACCGTGGGTTCCTGCAGGGGATCGCCGTCGCAGAACGGATCGCGGGGCTCTCCCCCGCGCCCGTTCCGGAATCGCAGATCCCCAAGATCACCTACTCGAATCCCGAAGTCGCGTCGGTCGGATTGTCCGAAGCCGCTGCCGTGGCCGAGCACGGCGCCGACGGCGTCGTCAGCTACGAGTACAACCTCGCCGGCAACGGCAAGAGCGAGATCATCGGCACCGGCGGGCTGGTCAAGGTCGTACGCCAGAAGGACGGTCCTGTCCTCGGCGTCCACCTCCTCGGCGATCGCGTCGGCGAGCTCATCACCGAGGGCCAGCTGGCCGTCGCCTGGGAAGCTCACCCCGAGGACATCGCACCTCTCATCCACGCTCATCCGACGCAGAGTGAGGCGCTGGGCGAGGCCTTCCTCGCACTCGCCGGAAAACCACTGCACGCGCTCTGAGCACCAACCGGCGTCCAGGTCAGTAAGCTTGATGCGTCACATACTTCCTTAAGGAGACTCTGTCATGAGCACATCCGTGGTCCTCCCCGCTCTCGGAGAGAGCGTCACCGAGGGTACGGTCACCCGCTGGCTCAAGCAGGTAGGAGACACCGTTCAGGCTGACGAAGGCCTGCTCGAGATCTCGACCGACAAGGTCGACACCGAGATCCCCTCGCCGGTTTCCGGCGTGATCGAGGAGATCCTTGTCGCCGAGGACGAGACCGTCGAGGTCGGCGCGCTGCTGGCGCGCATCGGCGATGGTTCCGCTGCCGCGCCCGCGTCGGATGCTCCGGCTGCCGCGCCGGCTGAGCCCGAGGCTGCACCGGCGGAGGCCGCTCCGGCTCCCGCAGAGCCCGCACCTGCCGCCGAGGCACCCGCCGCCGAGGCACCTGCTGCTCCGGCACCTGCCGCCGGAGGCGACAGCACCGAGGTCGTCCTGCCCGAATTGGGCGAGAGCGTCACCGAGGGAACGGTCACCCGCTGGTTGAAGCAGGTCGGCGAAGAGGTCGCCGTCGACGAGGCTCTGCTGGAGATCTCGACCGACAAGGTCGACACCGAGATCCCCTCGCCGGTCGCCGGCGTGCTCCAGGAGATCCTCGCCGCCGAGGATGAGACGGTCGCCGTCGGCGCCGTCCTCGCCCGCATCGGCTCGGGTGCACCTGCTGCTGCGGCGCCGGCCGACGAGGCTCCGGCCGCTCCCGCGCCCGCCGCTGAGGCTCCCGCGCCCGCCGCTGCCCCGGCACCCGCTGCTGCTCCGGCACCGGCCGCTGCTCCGGCACCCGCCGCTGCTCCGGCACCCGCCGCTGCTCCGGCACCCGCCGCTGCTCCGGCACCCGCCGCTGCTCCGGCACCGGCAGCCGCTCCGGCACCCGCCGCTGCTCCGGCTCCGGCAGCCGCCGCCGCTGAGTCCGACAGCGTGTACGTCACGCCGCTCGTGCGCCGCCTCGCTTCCCAGCAGGGCGTCGACCTCAGCACGGTCAAGGGAAGCGGCGTCGGCGGACGCATCCGCAAGGAGGACGTGCTGAAGGCGGCCGAGTCCGCGAAGTCCGCCCCTGCGGCGGCTGCGAAGCCGGCGCCGGCACCGCTCGAGGTCTCGCCGCTTCGCGGCACGACGCAGAAGATGTCGCGCCTGCGCAAGGTCGTCGCCGAGCGTGCCGTGGCATCGATGCAGCAGACGGCGCAGCTGACCACGTTCGTCGAGGTCGATGTGACGGCTCTCGCCAAGTACCGCGACAGCGTCAAGGGATCGTTCCAGCAGAAGACCGGCGACAAGCTCTCCTTCCTGCCGTTCTTCACGCTCGCCGCGGCCGAGGCACTGCAGGCGTTCCCGATCATCAACGCGACCGTGGATGGCGACAGCATCGTCTACCCGGCGTCGGAGAACATCTCCATCGCCGTCGACACCGAGCGCGGACTGCTCACGCCGGTCGTCCGGGATGCGGCGTCGAAGAACCTCGCACAGCTCGCGCACGAGATCGCGGACCTCGCCGCTCGGACGCGCGACAACAAGCTGAAGCCCGACGAGCTCGCCGGCGGCACCTTCACGGTGACCAACACGGGTTCGCGCGGCGCGCTGTTCGACACGCCGCTCGTGTTCCTCCCGCAGTCGGCGATTCTCGGCACCGGGACGGTGTTCAAGCGCCCCGGCGTGATCACCGTCGACGGCGTGGACGCGATCGCGGTTCGCTCGTACGTGTACCTCGCGATCTCGTACGATCACCGGATCATCGACGGTGCCGACGCCGCGCGGTTCCTCGGTGCGATCAAGGCGCGCCTCGAGGCCGCTCAGTTCGAGGCGAACCTCGGCGCCTGAGCCTCAATCGAACTCCGGCTGGTCCGCGACGTCATAGACGTCGCGGACCAGCCATTTCTCGTTCTGGCGCACCAGCACGAGCATCTGCTCACCCGTCTCGTCCGACCCCAGCCTGATCACAGCGAGATCCCCGTAGTCGTCCACGAGCGCAGGTTCGGCCGCGGCATCCGATCGAAGCACGTCCTGGACACGTGCGGTCGAATCTGCTGACAGCGCCTCCGTACATGCGTCGTCCGCCACGGCAGCGCAGTCGTCCAGAGCTGCCAGCACGGCAGCCGCCGACGTCAACGGGCCGTCGTCCCCCGTCGCAGCACCTCCCCGCGAGTCTCGGGTCTCGACCGCGCTGCTGTCCGGCGACGGCCTCGGCGTCGGCGCGTCGGCCACCGGCGTCGCGATCGCCGATCCGACCGCGAGGGACGACGCGGGTTCGTCGTCCGGCCACAGGAGACCGGCGCAGAGAACCGCGGCGGCCGAGGCCGCCGCGACCATCATCGGCCTTCGACGCGCTCGCGTCTGCGTCTGCGTCTGCGTCTGCTCCCGCATCATCCGCTTCGGACTCGATGACGCGAGCCGTCGTTCCCGTCGCGGTACGAGCGCCAGCGCCCGGCTCAGAAGCTGCGCGCACCACGCCAGCACAGGGCGCCGACGCGTACGCACGCGTCGGCGTTGCGGGGTCTCGCGGACCCCGACCCTCATCGATGCGATCGACGTCTCCTGTGGCGTGTGAGGCGTGCGCTGGTTCAGCTGAAGTGCCCGTGGTGCGGCGAAATCCAGCAGTTCACGCTCCCAGGCCCGCACCCGAGTGCCTGTGGGAATGCTGTCGGCCACGGACTCCTGAATCCCGCGCAGAATCCGTCGCTGAGCGCGATCCGCACACGCGGTCTGTGCCGAAGCCAGGATGTCGACCACTCCGTCGCGGGCCGACAACGTGCCGCCGGGAACGCACAGCGGGCGTCCGGCATCGGTCAGCCACCACTGCCCTGGGAACTCCGGATCCGCCCGCTCCGCGATCTCACGCAACCCGCGCAACATGCTCAGCACCAGGGTCACCCACTCGCCGGGTTCGAGGGGAGCGGACGCGGCGGTCCGTTGTGCGAGGAACGCCGTGACCCGCGTGGTGCACCACGGCATGAGTGCGCCGTGACCGGTCGCGGAGCGGGCGACGTCAGTCGGCGCGGCCACATGAGAAGCCCCGGTGAACCGCCAATCGATCGCGCACTCACCAGGATCGATGTCGCACCACACCCCGACGTCATCGCCGTCGGTGACGAGCGTGCCCTGCCACGGGCCCTCGCCTGCCGCGAGCGATCGGATCGATCGGTGCGCGCCCGCGACCAGCACGCCGTCATCCTTGGCCATCCTCATGCCACGAGCAGACCACACCTCGCGATTCCTGCGAGTACGGGGCTCCTGCGAACGCACAGCGCCGGGGAGAAGTCGCCGTCGGCTCCTGTCGGTGCAGGGTGAGTGCGCCCGCCGCGAACGCGTCACAGGTGCACACGCCGACTCGGTAGTCTTATACGCATGGCAAAGCGTGATCCCGAACCCGAGAAGCGTCCTGGGTTCTTCTCCCAGCTCAAGTCCCTGTTCCGGTTCACGCGCGAGGTCTACTCGTGGCTGCCCTGGGCGCAGATCGGGATCCTGGTCGCCGGAATCCTGCTCGGTCTCATCGTCGGCTACCTGATCCCGCCTTTCCAGGTGTGGACGCTGGTCCTGTGGGCGATCACCGGTCTCATGGTCGGTGTGCTCGGCGCGCTCATGCTGATGACGCGGATGTCCACGAAGGCGATGTACGCGAAGATCGACGGCATGCCCGGAGCATCCGGCCATGTGCTGAGCACCAGCCTGGGCCGCAACTGGCAGGCCTCCGACACCCCTGTGGGCATCAACCCGAAGACGCAGGAAGCCGTGTACCGCGCGGTCGGCCGTGGCGGCATCGTCGTCGTCGGTGAAGGCGCACGCGGCCGCCTGACGCGACTCGTGAACGAAGAGCGCACCAAGGCCCAGCGCGTCGCCCACGGCGTTCCTGTGACGGTGCTCTACGTGGGCCACGGCGATGACGAGGTCGCGATCGCCGATCTCTCCAAGACGATCAAGAAGCTGCCGAAGGCGATCGACAAGACGACGATGGCGGCCGTCATCCGGCGGATCGACTCCGTGTCGCAGTCCGTCACCTCGCTGCCGATTCCGAAGGGCGTCGATCCGATGAAGGCTCGCGCCCAGCGCCCTCGTTGACGCGATAGAGACCACCAGAAAGCGCCTCTGCTCCACACCGGGAGCAGAGGCGCTTCGCGTTCAGCCGCGAGCGTCCTTGGGCAGACGCCGCACCTTGGCGCGACGACGGCGCCGCTCCGGGATCATCGAGCGCATCTCCTCGAGTTTGCCGAAGCAGAGCAGGCGATCCCCCGCCTCCAGGACGACGTGCTTGCGCGGGTTGGGTATGACCGTCACCCCACGGTGCAGGGTCAGCGCGGTGATGTCGCGGTCCCACAGGCCCAGCTCTCCCAGTTGCTTGCCGACCTGTTCGGCGCCGGCGTGCATGACGAGCTCGGCCACGCCGTAGCCGGTGGACACGCTGAGACGCTGGCGTACATCGATCTCGGGGAACGCCACCTGGCCGGCGATGTAGTCGATGATGGCACCGGCGACGTCGAGGTTCGTCGCCTGCTCGATACCCTGCAGCCCCGGTGAGGAGTTCACTTCCATCACGAGCGGGCCGTCGTCGCCCTCGAGCATGTCGACACCGGCGACGCGCAACCCCATGATCTGCGCCGATCGCACGGCGGTCTGCTCGTAGATCGGGTCCAGCTCTACCGGTTCGACGGTGCCGCCGCGGTGCACGTTGGAGCGGAACTCGTCGCCAGCGGCCACGCGTCGCATCGCCGCGACGACCCGGTCGCCGACGACCAATGCGCGGATGTCACGGCCGCGGCTCTCGGCGACGAACTTCTGGATGAGGACGTTCTGCTTCGTCGAGTGCAGCGTCTCGATGATCGCCTCGGCGACCTTGACCTGCGGCGCGAGGATCACCCCGATCCCCTGCGTGCCCTCGAGCAGTTTGATCACGACGGGAGCGCCGCCGACCAGCTCGATCGCTGGCCGCACGTCGGCGCGGTTGCGCACGAAAGCAGTGGCCGGCATCGCGATGTGATGGCGCGACAGGATCTGGTTGGCCCGCAGTTTGTCCCGCGCCTGCGAGATGCCGTTCGCGGTGTTCGGCGTATAGACGTCCATCTGCTCGAACTGACGGACGACGGCCGTACCGAAGTACGTGATCGAGTTGCCGATCCGGGGCAGGATCGCGTCGTAGTCGCTGAGCGGACGTCCGCGGTACTGCAGATCGGGTTCATCCTCGGTGAGGTCGATGGCGAAGCGCAGGGTGTTGAGCACCTTCACCTCGTGTCCGCGCTGGACGGCGGCTGTGCGCAGCCGCTGGGTCGAGTAGGCGTGCGGCGCACGGGAGAGGACGGCGAGCTTCACGGGAATTTCCTGCCAGGATGTAGATCATGAGTCGGACACTCCATTCAAACACCCTCACGGGGTGGCGTGAATGGGTCAGCCTGCCGGATGCCGGCGTCGACTGGATCAAGGCGAAGATCGACACCGGTGCGCGCACGTCGTCGCTGCACGCCTACGACGTCGAGGAGTTCGAACGCGAGGGCGAGGAATGGGTCCGCTTCCGCGTGAAGCCCTGGCAGGAGAGCCAGAAGGACACCACGACCGTCGAGTGCCCCGTCCATGACAGGCGTCGGGTGCGCAGCTCTTCAGGTCACCAGCAGGATCGGCTGGTCGTGCTGCTGGCGATCCGCCTCGTCGATCGACTGATCGTCTCGGAGGTCACGCTGAGCAACCGGGACGAGATGGGCTTCCGGATGCTGATCGGACGCGAGGCGCTGCGCCGCGGATTCGTGGTCGACCCGGCTCGCTCGTTCCTGGGCGGCCGAGCACCGAAGGATATGCGCCGCCGCAATCGCGGTCGCAACTGAGTCAGGGTGTCAGGCTCGCAGCAGGATCGTGCCGGCTGCCTTGTCGTGCAGCCCACGCTGATCCTGGTCCCAGATGACTGCCGGCACCACCACGACCAGCAGCAGCGTACGCACGATCGGCCGCCACAGTCCGACCCAGGCGCCGTCGGCGCGCACCACGCGCAACCCGACGATGCGGTGCCCAGGGCTGCCGCCGAGCGTCGGGATGAACACGATCTGCAGCACGGCGAACACGATCATGGGCGTGAACATCGTCACGCCCGCCTCGCCGGGCAGCGCGAACTGCTGATAGCCGAAGAACGCCGTAGCGATGATCGTCGCGGCCGCGTAGTCGATCACCAGGGCCGCGATGCGCCGACCGACGCGTCCGATGCTGCCGGATCCGGCTTCGGGAAATCCCAATCGTTCGCCCGGGTAGGTGTTCGCAGCATCCGTCACCCCCTGATTCTACTGAGCCCCTGTAACATGCCGGAAACATTCAGGACACGGCAGAGAAACCACACGGCCCTAGCCTTCACAAAGGTCTCCGGCCCCCTACCCGCCATCAGGAGTGATACATGTTCACCGATTCATCCGAGGTGCTGAGCTACATCAAGGAGAACGACGTCAAGTTCCTTGACATTCGTTTCACTGATCTGCCCGGCGTGCAGCAGCACTTCAACATCCCCGCGTCGACGGTAGACGAGGACTTCTTCACGGAGGGCCAGCTGTTCGACGGCTCGTCGATCCGCGGCTTCGCGTCGATCCACGAGTCGGACATGCAGCTCATCCCCGACGTCACCACCGCGTACCTCGATCCGTTCCGCGAGGCGAAGACGCTCGTGATGGTCTTCGACATCTACAACCCCCGCACTGGAGAGATCTACTCGAAGGACCCGCGTCAGGTCGCCAAGAAGGCCGAGAAGTACCTCGCCTCCACCGGCATCGCCGACACCGCGTTCTTCGCTCCGGAGGCCGAGTTCTACATCTTCGACGACGTCCGCTACTCGGTCACCGCAGGCGAGAGCTTCTACAAGGTCGACTCCGAAGAGGCCGCGTGGAACACCGGCCGCGAGGAAGAGGGCGGGAACCTCGCCAACAAGACCCCGTACAAGGGCGGCTACTTCCCCGTCTCCCCCGTCGACAAGACGGCCGATCTCCGTGACGACATCACCCTCAAGCTCATCGACGCTGGCTTCATCCTGGAGCGTTCGCACCACGAGGTCGGCACCGCGGGTCAGCAGGAGATCAACTACCGCTTCGACACCATGGTGCACTCGGCGGACGACATCCTGAAGTTCAAGTACATCGTCAAGAACACCGCGGAGGAGTGGGGCAAGGTCGCGACCTTCATGCCCAAGCCGCTGTACGGCGACAACGGATCGGGTATGCACACCCACCAGTCGCTGTGGCAGGACGGCAAGCCGTTGTTCTACGACGAGGCCGGTTACGGACAGCTCAGCGACATCGCCCGCTGGTACATCGGCGGCATCCTCGCGCACGCTCCGGCGCTGCTCGCCTTCACGAACCCGACGCTGAACAGCTACCACCGTCTGGTCAAGGGCTTCGAGGCGCCGGTCAACCTGGTCTACTCGGCCGGAAACCGCTCGGCTGCGATCCGCATCCCGATCACGGGTTCCAACCCGAAGGCCAAGCGCATCGAGTTCCGCGCGCCGGATGCCTCGGGCAACCCTTATCTCGCCTTCGCGGCGCAGCTGATGGCGGGCCTGGACGGCATCAAGAACCGCATCGAGCCCCATGAGCCGGTCGACAAGGACCTCTACGAGCTTCCCCCTGAGGAGGCCAAGAACATCCCGCAGGTCCCGAACTCGCTGCTGGACTCGCTGGACGCACTCCGTGACGACCACCAGTTCCTGCTCGAGGGCGGCGTGTTCACCGAGGAGCTCATCGAGACCTGGATCTCCTACAAGATCGAGAACGAGATCCTGCCGATCGCGCAGCGTCCGCACCCGTTCGAGTACGAGCTCTACTTCGGCGTCTGACGACGGTCGAACGCACTCATCGAGAGCCCGCCCCGGCAACAGCCGGGGCGGGCTCTCGCGTGTGAGGGAATAAGAGCACCCGCTGACCCGATTGTCCCCGGTATGAGAGAGCATGCACGGACCAGGACGATGCTCGTCTTCGACGTCCTCGGAACACTCGTGGATCAGACGGGGAGCCTCGAGCGTCAGGTCGCTTCTGTGACGGCACTCGATGGCGAAGCCGTCGCCGACGTCGTGGCTCGCTGGCTCGGATTCGTCTCGGTTCAGGAGAAGGAGATCCTGGCCGGACGGCGCTCGTTCGTCCCCAGCGAGGGGCTGGATGCCGAGGCGCTCGCGAACCTCTCACGAGCCGGGCTGATCTCCGAGGCAGAGGTCTCACACCTCCTGGATGCTTCGCAACGCCTCTCCGTCTGGCCGGACACGCTGGCAGGCATGAACGCGCTCAGCGCCGAGCACATCGTGACCGGATTGTCGAACGCCAGTCGCCGCGTGCTCACAGGGTTGAGCGCCGACAGCGGCATGCGCTGGCACGGCGTGTTCTCCGCCCAGGAGTCCGGCACCTACAAGCCGGACCCGGCCGTGTACCGTCTGGCTCTCGCGAACTCGCCGCTGGACGCCGCACCCCCGTTCCTGATCGCCGCGCACTCGTGGGACCTCCGCGCGGCTCGCGCCGCTGGAATGCGCACCGCCTATGTGCCGCGGCCGAACGGTGAACCGCCTGAGGCCGGCGAGAGATTCGACATCCACGCCGTCGACCTCGCCGATCTGGCAGTGCAGCTGCGACGACGCTGAGCTCGGCTCACCGTATTTTCAGTGCTCCAGGCTGGACGCGAACGCTGAAGGCCGTGACCTCTCCGATCTCCTCGCCGTCGATCTCGAACATCAGCGGCGATTCCAGCTCAACGCGGAGGCGCTCCGCCGTCACATGACTGGTGGATTCCGTGCTGACGGCGACGGCCTCACGGTCGAAGATTCGTCGGATGCCGTTGTCCCACACCACGGAACGCACCGTGTCCATCCACTGCAGCGCCCCATCCGCGCTCACCAGCAGCAGATCCAGGCGCCCGTCGTCGAGCACGGCGTCCGGGAGGAGGCGGATTCCCCCCTGCACCATCCCGCAGTTGCCGATGAGCATGGTGTGACCGCGCACCTCCTGCGGCTCGTCATCGTCGATCGTCAAGGTGATGCCGGTCATCTCCGTACCGGCCAGCGCCCGCCCCATGGCCTCGACGTACGCCAGCCATCCGGCCTTCTCCTTCAGATCGTCGTCCGTCTCGACGAGCATCTGCGCGTCGACGCCGAACCCCACCATCACCGCGAACGCATGCTCGGTGCCGTCGATGTCTACCCAGCCGAGATCGATCGACGAGGCCTCTCCGTCCGCGATCCGTGCCAGCGCTGCCGGGATGTCGTCCAGCGGCACCTCGAGGTTGCGTGCGAGGAGATTGCCCGTTCCTCGGGGAACGATCCCGAGCGCGGCATCCGAACCGGCCAGCGCCTCCGCGACGGCACGCACCGTGCCATCGCCGCCGACCGCGAGGACCGTGTCGCATCCGGCCGCCATGGCCTGCTCCGCCATCCCCCGCCCCGGATCGTCCACGCTGGTCTCCCACCACTGGATGCTGTCGCCGAAGGCGGTTTCCACGGCGGCGCGCAGTTCCGCCTCTTCGACCTTGGACGGATTCCAGACGACACCGATGCTGTTGCTCATGAGTACATGCTGGGCCGCCGCGACCGATAAGGCAACTGCGCCGACTGCCGACTTGACCTTGCCACAGTGACAAGGTGTGTGATGGGGTGTGGAGGTGGTCGAGATGACTGACACGGAGTTCCCTTCGGCACTCGAGCGAGCATTGGCTGTGGACTCACCGTCAGCACGCCTGCAGGCCGCGCTCACAGCGGGGAGCGCACCCGACCCGGCGTTCGTCGACGTGCTGATCGCGCGGTGCGCGATCGAGCCGGACTTCTACGTTCGGGACATGCTGACCTGGGCGCTGACGCGCCATGACACCGCACTGGTCCTGGCGTCGCTCCTGCCGGAGCTGCACTCCGACACACCGCAGGCGCGGAGCCAGGCTCTGCACACGCTGACGAAGATCGCGGACCCGTCCTCGTGGGCCGCGATCTCTCCCGCTCTCCTGCGCGATCACGACGACCAGGTCGCACGCACGGCGTGGCGCGCCGCTGCCGGTCTCGTGCCGGTGGGACACGAACCCGAGCTCGCAGGGCTGCTCGCAACGCAGCTCGGCCGCGGCGATCGCGACGTGCAGCGCAGTCTGAGTCGTGCCTTCGCCCAGCTCGGGCCTGCGGCATCCGTTGTCATCGAAACCGCGACGACGCACGACGACGAGGCGGTCCGATCCCACGCGCTGGCCACTGCGAGGCTGATCGCCGACCCGGATGAGGACTTCGATGCCGCCATCACGGAAGCGCGCAGGACCGTCGCCCTTCGAGCTGCGCCACAGGTCGGGGGCTGAACCCGTGCTGATCGGCGAGGTCGCCCGGCGCTCGGGCGTCAGTCGTCGCATGCTGCGCCATTACGACCGGATCGGACTCGTCTCGCCGTCAGAGCGCACTCACGGCGGTTATCGGGAGTACAGCGACCAGGATGTGCAGCGACTCTTCCATGTCGAAGGACTCAGGTCGCTGGGACTCGGTCTGCAGGAGATATCGGATGCTCTGGCTGATCTCTCATTCAGCCCCGCTGAGATGATCGACCGGCTCATCGCGCGAACGCAGGAGCGCCTGGCTCGTGACACGGAGCTCCTCCGGAACCTGAGCCGCGTGCAGGCCAGTGGCCCCGGCGACTGGTCAGGCCTGCTGCGCACCGTGGGATTGATACGGGGGCTGGACGTCGAGGACGCGTCGTCGCGGCAGCGCCTGGCGCTCTCGCTGGACGCCTCTGATGCGCAGAACGCCGTGCCGCTCCTCGAGGCCGCGCTGAACGAGACGGACCCCAACGCGGCCGGCGCGCTGGACTGGGCGCTGGCTCGGCTGCCGGAGGCCGCGGTGCGCCATCTCGCCGAGGCCCTGGATTCGCCGATCGCCGCGCGGCGCCTGCGAGCGACCGAAGCGCTGCGCAAGAGCGACTCTCCGTCGGCATCGCAAGCGCTCGCCGCCGCCTTCGGGAACAGCGATCCCGTGGTGCACGCACGTGCCGCCATCGAACGCGGACGGCGCGGGGAGGACGACGCGATCCCGGCTCTCGTGGCCCTGATCGTCGAGGGACGAGACGATGTCGAGGCTTCCGACGCTCTTGCGCTGCTGGCGAAGGATCCGGACGGCGCTGGCCGGATCGCGGAGGCGATCACGACCGAGCTCGGTAGCGCCGGCCCCGCCGAGCGACGCAGACTCACCGCCGCACTCGCGGATATCCCCGGACGAGCGGTCGACGATCTGCTCACCGCGCTGAAGAGCGATCCCGACCCCGGTGTGTCCGCGACGGCGGCGTACATCGCCCGCGAGCGCCTTGGGGTGCGACCACCCGATCCCCCGCGGCGGCGCATCCGCGCCGGCGCTCAGCCGTAGAAGAGCTCTTCGAAGACGCGACGTGCCCGTCGGGTGACGCCGAGGTAATCCTCCTCGACCTCGGTGGCAGACCGGTCGGGGTACCCGAGCAGCCGACCGATCCCGTCCAGCTGACGGCGATCCGAAGGGAGAACGTCGCTGGTCTGGCCGGTCAGCAGGGTGATCGCTGAGCGCAGCCTGCTCGCCAACCGCCACGCCTCCCGCAACCGGTCAGCGCCGTCGGCCGGAACGAGATCGTCCGCCACCGCCGCATCCAGCGCCTGCAGCGTCGAGGTCGTGCGCAGACCGACGACCTCCGCAGCGTGCTGGAGCTGGATCAGCTGGACGAGCCATTCGACATCGCTGAGCGAACCGGGGCCGAGCTTGAGATGCCTCCGCGGGTCCGCACCCTGGGGCAGTCGCTCGCCCTCGACACGCGCTTTGATGCGCTTGATCTCTCGCAGACCCTGCAGGTCCACCTGCTCCGGATACCGGACGCTGTCGGCGAGTCGCATGAACCGGCTGATCAGCGTGGCGCTTCCCGCGACGCCTCGTGCGCGCAGCAGCGCCTGCGCCTCCCAGGACAACGACCAGCGGCGGTAGTACTCCGCGTAGGCGTCGAACGTGCGCACCACGGGTCCGTTGCGGCCCTCTGGTCTGAGGTCGGCATCCAGATCCAATGGAACGCGCTGGTCGGTCAGATGCTCTCGCAGACCGTTCACGAGCTTCACGGCCAGCTGCTGGGCGCGCTGCGGTTCGACGTCGTTCGCCTCGTAGACGTACAGGATGTCGGCATCCGACCCGAACCCGAGCTCGGCGCCGCCGAAGCGGCCCATCCCGATCACGGCGAAGTCGAGGCTGTCGTCCTCAGCCGGGACGACCTCGCGCCTCACCGCACGGAGCCCGGCCTGGATCGTCGCGTCGGTGATGCCGGTGAGCGCGACGGCGATCTGCTCGATCGTGAGCACGTCCAGCACCGCCCCCATGGCCGTGCGCAGCAGCTCACGACGGCGCAGACCCCGCACGGCGCGCAGCGCATCGGTCGTCTTCTCGTGCCGCGTCTGAATCGCACGCGCTTCCTCGTCCAGCGCGGACTCCGAGCGCGGACGCAGCGACTCGGCACTGTCCAGCCAGGCCACGGATTCCGGTATCCACTCCATCAGCTCACCCACGTAGCGCGACGAGGACAGCAATCTCGTCAGGCTTTCGGCCGCACCCGACGAGTCGCGCAGCATCCGCAGGAACCACGGGGTGTCGCCGAGGCGCTCGCTGATGCGGCGGAACGCGATCAGCCCGTAATCCGGATCGGTGCCGTCCGCGAACCAGCGCACCATGACCGGCATGAGATGGCGCTGGATCGTCGCCTTGCGGCTCAGACCGTTCGTGAGGGCGCCGATGTGGCGGAGGGCACCGGCCGGGTCGCGGAAGCCGATGGCTGCCAGGCGATCGTGCGCCTGCTCGGTCGAGAGGCTGCGCCCTTCCTCCGGCAACGACGCGACCGCGGTGAGCAGAGGACGATAGAACAGCCGGGTGTGGATGTCGCGGACTTCGCGGCGCACGCGCTCCCACAACTCCCACACCCCGGCGCCGGAGTCGGCGAGTCCGCTCGCACGCGACAGGATGCGCCGGCCCTCGTCCGTCCGTGGCATCAGGTGCGTGCGCGAGAGCTCTCTCAGCTGCAGCCGGTGCTCGAGCAGCCGGAGTGTCCGGTAGTCCTCGGCGAACGTGGAGGCATCTGCGCGACCGATGTAACCGCGTTCGACCAGGGCATCGAGCGATTCCAGCGTGCCGCGGGTGCGGATGCGGGGGTCTGCGAGGCCGTGGACGAGTTGGAGCAATTGAACCGTGAACTCGATGTCGCGCAGTCCGCCCTCGCCGAGCTTGAGCTGGTAGGCGGCATCCTCCGGATCGATGTGCGCAGTGACGCGCTCCCTCATTCGCTGGACGCTGTCGACGAAGTTCTCCCGAGCGGCGCTGGACCAGATCTTCGGCTGCACCGCTTCGATGTAGGCCTCGCCCAGGTGCGCGTCTCCCGCGAGCGGCCGGGCCTTGAGCAGAGCCTGGAACTCCCAGCTCTTCGCCCAGCGATCGTAGTAGGCCAGGTGCGAGGCCAGCGACCGCACCAGAGCGCCCTGCTTCCCCTCGGGGCGCAGAGCGGCATCCACCTCCCACAGCGGCGGTTCGACCTCGATCCCCGACAGACCGCGCATGGTCTCGCGCGCCAGACGCGTCGAGAGGTCGATCGCGCGGCTCTCCTCGACGACGTCTTCGTCGGCGCTGCCGCCGACGAAGATGACATCCACATCGCTGACATAGTTCAGCTCTCGGGCGCCGGCCTTGCCCATGCCGATGATCGCGAGCTGCGTCGCGGCCACAGCAGCGTGCGACGTGGTCGATGCGACTCTGGTCCGTGCCACAGCGAGCGATGCCTCCAGCGCGGCAGCGGCGGCATCGGCCAGCCCGGCGCTGACCACGGGGATCAGATCCGCCGGCCGAGGATGCGAGAGGTCCGCGATCGCGATCCGGGCGAGTTCGCGACGGTAGGCGACCCTGAGCCGCACCCACGCTTCGTCGTCCGAGGTGTCCGCGAACCCGTCGACGGCTCCGACGGCGGCGAGCATCCTGTGCTTCAGCGCTGCGGCGTCGGGCACTTCGACAGCGGGCTCCGACAGCACGTCGAGCGCTTCGGGATGCCGGAGGAAGAAGTCTCCCAGCCCGATCGACGCACCCAGCACCCGCCAAACGCGCACGCGGATCTCTTCGATGCTCAGCAAGCGGCTCACGGCCGTGCTGTCGCGTCGCGCGATGCGCAGCATCCCGGCCACGGCGGCATCCGGGTCAGCGCCGCCGGCTGCGCCATCGATCAGAACGGCCCGATCGATGCCGGTCAGCTCGGCGAGTTCAGTGAGGGACCGCGCGGCAGCGCTGAGCTCTGCGAAGCCCAGGCGCGCCAGCGCAGACAGCGAGACGGAGTCGACCGGCCGTGCCATGCGCGGTCAGAGCAGCTCGAGGTTGCTCTTCAGCTCGAACGGCGTGACCTGACCGCGGTAGGCCTCCCACTCGCGACGCTTGTTGCGCAGCACGTAGTTGAACACCTGCTCCCCCAGTGTCTCGGCGACGAGCTCCGAGCCCTCCATGTACTCGAGCGCGTGGTCGAGGCTCGCCGGAAGCGCTTCGTACCCGAGAGCTCTGCGCTCGGCGTCGCTGAGTGCCCAGACGTTGTCCTCGGCCTCCGGGGGCAGGTCGTAGCCCTCTTCGATGCCTTTGAGTCCGGCCGCGAGCATGAGTGCGTAGGCGAGATACGGGTTGGCCGCCGAATCGATGCCGCGGTACTCGATGCGCGACGAGCCGCTCTTGTTGGGCTTGTACATCGGCACCCTCACGAGCGCGGAGCGGTTCGTGTGCCCCCAGGTCACGAAGCTCGGAGCCTCGTCCCCGCCCCACAGACGCTTGTACGAGTTCACGAACTGGTTGGTGACGGCGGCGATCTCGTTCGCGTGCTTGAGGAGACCTGCGATGAACTGCCGTCCCGTCTTGGAGAGCTGGTACTTCGCGCCCTCCTCGTAGAACGCGTTGCGCTCGCCTTCGAACAGGGACATGTGCGTGTGCATGCCGCTGCCGGGGTGATTGCTGAGCGGCTTCGGCATGAACGTGGCGTACACGCCCTGCTCTATCGCGACCTCCTTGATGACCGTGCGGAACGTCATCACGTTGTCGGCCATCGTGAGCGCATCCGCGTAGCGAAGGTCGATCTCGTTCTGCCCCGGGCCGCCTTCGTGGTGGCTGAACTCGACCGAGATGCCAAGATCCTCGAGCATCCGCACCGACCGACGGCGGAAGTCGTGCGCCGTCCCGCCTGGAACGTTGTCGAAATACCCGGCCGAGTCGACCGGGACGGGGCCCTCCGGGCCGAACGTCGACGACTTCAGCAGGTAGAACTCGATCTCGGGATGCGTGTAGAAGGTGAATCCGGCATCCGCGGCCTTGGCGAGGGAACGCTTGAGCACATGACGGGGATCCGCCACGGCCGGCTGGCCGTCCGGCGTCGTCAGGTCGCAGAACATGCGTGCCGTCGGGTCGATCTCGCCGCGCCACGGCAGCGTCTGGAACGTGGTGGGGTCCGGCTGCGCGAGCAGGTCCGATTCGGACGTCCTGGTCAGGCCCTCGATCGCCGATCCGTCGAACCCGATGCCCTCGGCGAAAGCGCCCTCGACCTCGGCCGGCGCGATCGCGACCGACTTCAGAGTGCCGATGACGTCCGTGAACCAGAGGCGGACGAACTTGACGCCGCGCTCCTCGATCGTGCGCAGAACGAAGTCGCGTTGCTTGTCCATGCCCATCGTCAGGAGTCCCAGCCGTTCTCGGCTGCTTCTTCTTCGGCCCAAGCCGCCGCCCGGCGCTTGACGACCTCGGGCGCGTTCGTCGCCTCCTCCGCCGTGTCGAAGGGGCCGATACGGTCCGTCGAGGGCGAGATCATGCCGAATTCGACCTCGCCGGTCACGGAGTTGTACCAGTACTTGTGATCGTTGTCCGGCATGGCGGATCCCTTCGTAAGCAACTGTCACGATCCTACTGTCGGTCTGCCCGCTCGGTAGGCTATTGCTCATGGCAAAAGCGATCGGCGTCGACATCGGCGGCACAGGTATCAAAGCAGGCATCGTCGACCTCGAGCACGGCACGATGGCATCCGATCGGGTACGCGTCCCGACTCCCGAGGGCGCATCGCCGGAAGACGTGCTGATCGCTGTGCAGACCGTGCTGAAGACGCTGGACGTGCACGACGCGACGCTGCCGCTCGGCGTCGCCTTCCCCGCGATCGTCAAGCGCGGCAAGACGCTGTCCGCCGCGAACGTGTCGAAGCAGTGGGTGAACTTCGAGGCCGAGCAGTTCTTCCGCGACGGGCTCCAGCGCAACATCGTGTTCGTGAACGATGCCGATGCCGCCGGTGTCGCCGAAGCACGGCACGGTGCGGCCCGCGACGTCATCGGTCTCACCCTGCTGACGACCCTCGGCACCGGGATCGGCTCTGCCTTCCTGTACGACGGCGTCCTCGTACCGAACACCGAGCTCGGCCACCTCAACTACGGCTCCTACGAGTCCGTCGAACGCTGGGCGGCGACGTCCGCACGCGAGCGCGAGGGCCTCAGCTGGGCCGAATGGGCCGAGCGCCTGCAGGCGTTCTACTCCCACATCGAGTTCCTGTTCAGCCCCGACCTGTTCGTGGTCGGCGGCGGTGTGTCCAAGAACGCGA
Organism: Microbacterium sp. NPDC056234; assembly: GCF_042267585.1. Taxonomy (NCBI): domain Bacteria; kingdom Bacillati; phylum Actinomycetota; class Actinomycetes; order Micrococcales; family Microbacteriaceae; genus Microbacterium; species Microbacterium sp. NPDC056234. The sequence continues at coordinate 417,682 of NZ_JBHJTE010000002.1, read as the reverse complement.
GCGACTTCCTCCCGCTGCTGGACCTCAAGACCCCGATCGTCCCGGCGATCCACCGCAACAATTCCGGCATCATCGGCGCGGCGTCGCTCGCGGGCGACTAGGACCGGAAGGGCGAAGGCCCCGGCATCCTGATTCGGATGCCGGGGCCTTCGCCGCTCTGGTCGCCATCACGAGCCCCGAACGATCGCTATTTCATGCGTCCGAAGGTCGCATCGATATCTGCCATCTCCATCGCGGCGGTCGCTTCGATCAGCGCCCGCAATTCGTCGTCCGCGCCGGGTGAGAACTCCTCGAACCGCTCGGGCGAGATCGTCATCGGCGATCCGGGCGGCGCCTGCTCGGTGGCGTCGAGCTCCGTTCCGTCGTTCGAGGGGGATGCGCCTTGGAAGATCTTGCCGGCTTCGGACTGCGCGGTGAGGTCAAACGAGTACTGTTTGCTCTGCAGCCCCAGGTCGAGGAGCTTCTTCACTTCGGGGAACTGCTCGGCGTTCGTCTTCGGGATCGGGAGCGAGGTGCGCCAGTTCACGCCCAGCGTCTCGAGCGCCTTGGCATAGGCATTCTCATGGGCCTGGTCACGGACGATGAGGTACGAGATCGTGCTGCGCGCCGTCTTGTTGTCCGTCATCTCGTACAGGCGGCACTTCTGCAACCGGCCGGTGGACTCGAGCATGAGGTTGTAGAGCAGGTCGAGCACGAGGTTCCCTGAGTTGTACACGTAGCTGCCGGACCACGGATTGCCGACCGCATCCACGGGTAGTGCTCCCTGTGCGCCGACGAGGTAGTGGTGGATGTTGCTCGTATCGACCGCGATGCGCAGCGGCGTCGCGCCCCCCTCGCCCGGCTGGTCGACCGGATCGGTCGGCTTGCCCTGGTAGCGGGGGGAGCCGTCGAGCAGTCGTGAGATCGTCGTGCCGATCAGCTCGACGTGGCTGATCTCCTCTGTGCCGATTCCCTGTATGAGGTCCTTGTACGGCTTGCCGTCCGGGCCGCGGAAGTTGATGCTCTGGAAGAGGTACTGCATCATCGTCCGCATCTCGCCGAACTGTCCGCCGAGCCCTTCCTGCAGCGCGTTCGCGGCGGCGGGATCGGGCTCGTCTTGCGCGATCTCGTTGATGAATTCCTGGACGTGGAAATACATGGTGCCTCCGTCGGCTGAGTGTTGGATGTCGGCCCATGCTCTTCCTCCTGGCCGCTTTCCGTACCTCCCTCGACCTCCGTCGGAAGTGGACGTACTATGCAGCGTCGCCGCAGATCAGTACTCCCAGTCGGAGAACGGGGCGACCGGAGCTTCCTCCGCGACCACGGCGATCCCTTCGCGTTCCACCGTGATGATGATCCTCGAACGCGAGGAGACGAGAACGCTCACGAGTTCATCCCCGTCGGAGAGGTGGACGAACGCCGGTTCAGATCGGGCGGCGGCCTCGATCTGCCCCATGAGGTCGACGAGGTCGCGGTCGCGGTCCAGGAGAAAGCGCTGCCCATCGATGACGATGTGCGTGCTGCTCTCCGCTCCGGCGTTGATCATGCTGCGACCGTACGCCCGTCCTGTGCGGACACAGCTGGGGGTTGCTTGTTGATGCTGCCGCGAGTAGCGGTCACGAATGCACGGAGATCGACGGGGCGGTCAGACGTGCGCGGGCACGTCGACCCGCTCCACGGACGCCGTCCGCTGCGGCTCGGGAACGAGGTAGAGACCGCCGGGCGCGCTGGCCGTGAACGCGAGCGCTTCGATCCAGTCGCGGTTGATCGCAGGATGCCGACTGCCGCTGAACTTGAAGACGAGAGAGCTGCCGGCATGAACCCACACAGTCGTGCGCCCGCCGCCCACGCTCTGGTCTTCTCTCCACGTGAAGCCGAACGGCTCTCCGCGGCGGAGCTTCGCCGTCATGACGAGCTGCAGATGGGTGAGCGCCCGATCTTCGAACTCGGTCTTGACTCCGCCTTCATAGATGAACTTGCCCATGATGGGCTCCTCTTTTCGCCACGGAACCCGTGCCAAGAGGCGCAACCGAATGATCGCTGGTGGTACTCCCAGGATCGCACACTTCGATGAACATCGGCACCCGACTTCAGCGCGGACGCCGGCGGACGGTCCGGGCGAGGGAATACCTGATCCGCCGGGAAAAGGTGAATGGGTCGGCCTGTACGCCGGGTTCTGTTCCGGGGTTCTTCGCCCCTTCGACGGTCATCTCTCTCGGCGACACGTTGCCGTGGCGCTCCAGCGGTCTACCCGAGGACTCGGCGAGCCGCGTCATCATCCTCTGTCTGACCTTGCTCCGGGCGAGGTTTACCTGGCGGGCCGTGTCACCACGGCCCCCGGTGGTCTCTTACACCACCCTTTCACCCTTACCGGACCGAGGCCCGGCGGTCTGCTCTCTGTGGCACTGTCTCGCGGATCACTCCGGGTGGGTGTTACCCACCGCCCTGCCCTGCGGAGCCCGGACGTTCCTCGGTGCGGTCTCCCGCCACGCGACCGTCCAGCCGGCCCATTCACGACACCAGTCTACTTCTCGGCGGTCTCCGCGATTCGCAGATCGAGCGGGACGTCCAGCGGAAACGACCCGAACAGCCGCTCCGTCGCCACCACTGCCGCCGCATGCACGGCATCCGCCGCCTGAGCGGCCGCCTCGGCAGGAACGTGCAGGATGACCTCGTCGTGCAGGAAGAACGCCAGGTGCGCGGCGCGCGCGAAAGGGCCGGATGCCGGCGCCGGCACCTGAGCATGCGGGAGCGCATGGAGTCGGTGACGGATCTCTGCCAGCCAGATCAGCGACCATTCGGCCGCTGTGCCCTGGACGACGAAGTTGCGTGTGAAGCGGCCGCGCTCGCGCGCCCGGCGCTGCGCCTCGCGGACCAACGCCGGGGATGCATCCGCACCGCTCGCAGCGGATTGCCCGGCTGTCCACGCCGACGGTGGTTTCGGCGAGGAGCGCCCGAGCCACGTCGAGACGACCCCGCCGTCCTCGCCGGTGCGCGCCGCGTCATCCACGAGTCGCATCGCGCGGGGATACACCTTGCGCAGACGAGGCACCAGGCGGCCGCTGTCCCCCGTCGTGGCGCCGTACATCGCGCCGAGCACGGCGTACTTCGCTTCCTCCCGTGTGGCGACCGCGCCGGATGCCACCACGCCTGCGTACAGGTCGCGGCCGCGAGCGGCCTGGGCCATCGCCTCGTCGCGCGCCATGGCGGCCAGCATCCGCGGTTCCAGCTGCGCCACGTCGGCGACGACGAGCTTCCAGCCGGGATCCGCGCGCACGGCGGGGCGGAGCATGCGCGGCAGCTGCAGCGCTCCCCCGCCAGCGGACGCCCAGCGTCCGGTGACGACCCCTCCGGGGATGTACACCGGACGGAACCTGCCGTCGTGGACCCAATCGGTGAGCCACGTCCACCCGTTCGCGCTGAGCAGTCGGGCGAGTTTCTTGTACGCGAGCAGCGGCGCGACCGCCGGATGATCGAACTCGGCCAGCTCCCATCGACTCGTCGACTCCGCCAGGACGCCGACACGGTGCAGAGCGCGCAGGAGCTTCTGCTGACTGTCCAGGTTCAGCTGCGTGTCGCCCAGCTCGGCACGCACCTGCTGTGCGAGTTCCGCCATCTTCGCGGGGACTCCGCCGGCGCGCCGCTGTCCGAGCATGTCGACCAGGATGCGTTCGTGGGTCGCGGCATGCCAGGGGAGGCCGCCGGCGCGCATCTCCTCCGCGACGAGACCGCCGGCGGACTCCGCAGCGCACAGCAGGGCGAGGCGCCCGTCGGTCGCGGCGGACAGCGCACGCAGCTGCGCCCGGTACTGCTGCAGGAGCTCCTCGATCGGGTCGTGCGCCGATTCGGCCCGCAGCGCATCGAACAGGGTCGGCTGCTCTGGCTCGGCCGTCGTCGGCACCCAGGCGCGCGACGGTGCGAGCGGCTCTGCGAGCAGCGCCGTATCGCGGAGGATCGCATGGCACAGGACGAGATCGTGTGTTCGTCCGAGCCGCCCGCCGGCGTGCAGCAACGACGGATACACCTCCCGAGCGCTGCGGATCACCCACCGTGTCGAGGAGGAATCCTCGACGGACGCGATCCACGCCGGCATCGCAACGTGCGCCACCGCGCGCCGGTCGAGCTCGACGCCGTCGGCATCCAGTTCGACCGCGACGTACGCGTCACGCGTGTCGACGAGCGCGATGCGCCGCTCAGCGCTGCGCGACACCGTAAGGGGCGCGCGGACGCATCACAGCCCGGATTCCTCGGTGCGCACGAGGATGCAGCCGCATTCGGGGCAGGACATGACCTGATCGGCCGGCGCCTGGCGGATGTTGGCGAGGTCGATTCCGGAAAGCATCATCCGGCACCCTTCGCAGGTGCCACCGCGCAGCAGAGCCGCGCCCGTCGCGCGTACGGCGCGCCGAGTGTAATCCGCGAGCAGCGCTCCGTCGATCCCGGCGACGATCGCGGCGCGGTCGCGAGCGAGGTGGTCGCCCTCGGTCGTCGCGGCGGCGATTCCTGCCTTCGCCTGCGTCGTGAGCTCGGTGCCTTCCGCGGTGGTGGCATCGATCAGCTTCTGTTGGGCGGCGACCGCGGCTTCGGCTTCTTCCACGCGCGCCATGACCTCGAGCTCCTGATCCTCGAGGTCGGTCATGCGACGGCCGAGGCTTGCGAGTTCGCTCTCGAGGCCCTGCGCGTCCTTCGGGCTCGTGACGACCGCGAGTCGTTCGGCGTCACGGGAACGACGCTGCTCCACGACCGCGACGTCCGACTCGAGTCGGCGCAGCTCGGCCGCGGCGTCGTCGCGGACACCGGCCAGTGCGGTGAGCTCGCGCAGCTGCGCCTGGCGGAGCGCGGAGAGTTCGTTGATGCGGGCGGCATTCGCCGGCTGGGTGCGCGCACGCTCTGCCTGCTGGATGCGACGATCCAGGTCGGCGACGTCGAGGAGGAGGCGCTGCTGTTCGGGGCTGGCGTTCACGTTCCCAACCTAGTCGCTGTCGCCGACCTGTGCGGGGCCGTGCTCAGCCCGGCACACCGTCCACGTACAGCCAGTCGCGTCCCTCTCGAACGAATCGGCTTCGCTCGCGCATGGACCCGGCGACCCCGTGCTCCCGGAAGAACGCCTCGAACAGCACGACGCCCTCGCGGTCGAACGGTCCGCCCCGCGCTGTTTCGACGATGTCCAGGCGCGTCCATCGGATGTCGTCGTCGAGTTCCAGTTGAGCCGGGCGCGTCGAGGGGTGCCATGTTCTGGTCAGGTAGGCGGCGTCGCCGCGAGCAAAAGCCGTGAAGCGCGAGCGCATCAGGCGTTCGGCCGTCGGCGCGGCGCCGCCGGAGAGCAGGGGGCCGCAGCATTTCTCGAATGTGTCGCCGGAGAGGCAGGGGCAGCGCATGCGTCCATTCTCATGCGTAGGCTGTCAGCACGCGTTCGACGAAGGAGAGACTCGATGACCTCGCTGCCCACGTTCACCGCACACAACGGCTTCGCGCTGCCGGCCATCGGCCTCGGCACCTACGGCCTCAGAGGAGCGAGCGGCGCGGCGTCCGTCACGTCCGCGATCGACGCCGGATATCGGCTGGTCGACTCGGCCTTCAACTATGAGAACGAGGGGGCCGTCGGACGCGGGGTCGCGGAGGCCGAGACCGACCGCGCCGCCGTCATCGTGACATCGAAGCTCCCCGGTCGCCACCACGCGTCCGACAAGGCGCCGTGGAGCATCGACGAGAGCCGCTATCGGCTCGGACTCGACGCGATCGACCTGCACCTCATCCACTGGCCGAACCCCAGCCAGGACGAATACGTGCAGGCCTGGACCGCTCTCGTCGAAGCGCAGCAGAACGGCGTGGTCCGTCAGATCGGTGTGTCGAACTTCCTTCCCGAGCATCTGGAGCGCCTCGAGCGAGAGACCGGAGTCCTCCCGGTGGTGAACCAGATCGAGTTGCACCCGTACTTCCCGCAGACCGAGCAGCTCGCCTATCACCGCGAACACGGAATCATCACCGAGGCGTGGAGCCCGCTCGGACGCGCCGAGGAGCTCCTGGACGAGCCCGTCGTCACCGAGATCGCCGCCGCGCACGACATCACGCCCGTGCAGACGGTGCTGGCCTGGCACGTATCCCGCGGGGTCGTCTCGATCCCGAAGGCCTCCTCTCCCGAGCACCAGCAGAGCAATCTGGCTGCGGCATCCTTCGTTCTCGCGGATGCCGAGGTCGAAGCCATCACGGCACTGGGTCGCGCCGACGGCCGCCTGTTCGACGGCGACCCCCGCAGACATGAGGAATCCTGACGGTCACGCCACCGGATCAGCGCCGCCGAGTTCGTCCGTGTACGGCTTCGACGACGACGTCAGCAGCGAACCGAACGCGATCAGCAGACCAGCGACGACGAAAGCCGCCGTCTGCGCGTACCCGGTCCCGGGCGGGACATCCCAGTGGCCGCCGACGAAACCCAGCCACAGTGTGCACTCGGTGAGGTAGTTCATCCCGATCACGATGACGAGGGCGATCACGCCCAGGGTGCGTTCGAAGCCCGACCGGGCGATCGCGAACGCCCCGGTGACCAGACCGATGCTGATCAGCCACATGACCTGGAGCGGCACGAGGTGCTGCGGCCTGCCCATGGCGGCGTAACACGCCTCCGTGGTCTGATCGCCCGCGCAGGGCAGCCAGGCCACCCCGGTGAGGACGACGCCGAGGACTCCGAGCCCGATGAGTCCGAGCGCGAGACTCGCGGCGACGCTGCGGCGGAACGCCTTCATATCGGTGCCCCCGTTCCATCGCGCGTCATCGCGCATCCACGCGCGATGCTGGCACGACCGTAGCGCGGCCATCACGTCCGCGCCAGCGGACCCTCTAGAATGGGAGGACCAGGGCCTTTAGCTCAGCTGGTAGAGCGCCACGTTTACACCGTGGATGTCGTCGGTTCGATCCCGGCAGGGCCCACAGTCATGCAGCTCGAGCGCCCCCGCAGACCGTACCGGCCAGGTGCGCCGTCGCCGCTCCGCGTCTGATGGGGACCAGTACCCATTGTGTGCAGAAACGCGGTCGTCGTACAGTCTCCGCGGGAGGCCCCGATGGGAATGATGCTGCCGAATGAACTGATCTGGATCATGGAGAAGCTGGGCTTCGAGTGGCCGGACGTCGACGAAGACGAACTGCGCCGCGCAGGCGACATCATTGGCACCTTCACCGGAGAACTCGAGGGCCGGATACAGGCTGTGGATCGACAGATCAACGGTGATATCGCAGCCGCCATGCGCGGAACGGCGGGACCCGCCTTCGTCGCCGCATGGAACACCAATCGTTCCAGCAACCTGCAGCGGCTGCTCGACGCGTTGGGGCCGGCACCGGCCGGGCTGGAGATCGCGGCGGGCGTCGTCGTCGGGCTCAAGGTGAAGGTCATCGCCGACATCACCACGACGGCGATCGCACTGGTCGCGATGCTGACCAACCCGCTCACGGCAGCAGGATCCGGCCTGATGCTCATCGCGAAGAAGAAGCTGCTGAACGCGGCGGTCGAGATCGCACTCGAGCAAGCGCTCGAGCAGGTTCTGCCGATGGTGATCGAACCGCTCGTCGAGGAGCTGCCCGGCCTGGTGATGGCCGCACTGGACGCGCCGTTGGTCGAGGCCACCGTCGGGGACTCCGACGAGTTCTACGCGGACCTGCAGGCGCTGGAACAGGCCGAGTCGGATCTGGACCTCCATGCCACTGACATCGACGAGCTGATCGAGCGGCTCGGCGCCGACCTCGCCGGCCTGAACATCACAGGAGACTGAACGATGGGACGAGTAGGAGACGTGCTCGCGCGGCCGATCATGAGAGCGCTCGATGATGCGGCCCCGAATCTCAAAGCGCTCGCCGACATCCCTCGGAAACTGCGAGCGAAGGCACGGGGAAACCAGAGCGGTGTCAGGTCCATCGACCGGTACGACGCGAATGCGACGCATGTCGACATCACGATCCAGCGGTTCAACCGGAACCCGGAGCACCGTACCGAACAGTTCGACGATCAGCTGAACGAGCAGATCGACACGCTGGAGAACACGACGATGGCGGACTGGGTGCTCAACCGCGTCGACTACCTCAGGAACGGGCGGCCTCACGACTCGGTCGTCATGCAGGAGCTCACCCGAGACGCTGCGCACAACGACGCGCTCGTGGAGATCATGAGGGAGAACCCGGGCTTGGACCCGGCGACCGCGACCCGCCTCGTCGACCAGTGGATGGAGACGCAGGCTGCACTCCACCGCCTCGACGGAATCGCAGGAGGCGACGTGACCGACGTGCCCCGGGTGGGCGACGGGAACGTGAACTCATCGCTCGGCCGACAGTGGCAGGACCGCGTCGCGGATCTCGATGCCGCGGTGATCGACTTCATCCGGAACAACCCGGGGGTCGACCTCAACACCGTCTTCATGAACATCCGCTTCCGATAGGTTGACACCATGATCGAGATTTCGGACTTCGTCTCGCACGGACCGGTGCAACCCGAGGTCATCGAGGCCTACCGCGGCCGCGTTCCGGCCGACGTGATCGAACTGTGGGAGACCTACGGGTACGGCACCTTCGCATCGGGATTCCTGCGCGTGATCGACCCCGCCGTCTACGAGACGGAGCTGGCGGATTGCATCGGCAAGACCCAGGGGGACGGCATAGCCATTCCGGTCATGGTGACGGGGCTCGCCGACCTCATCACCTGGGAGCCGAGCGTCGGCTTCGTGGGCATCATGTACCGCGAGGGACGCGCCTCGGGTCTCAACAGCGAGCTCAGCGGGTTCCTGGAGATGCTGAACATCGCAAGAGACTTTTACTTGTCGAGGACGCTGAACTGGGACATCTTCCCCAAGGCGGTCGAGATGCACGGCGAGCTGCCATACGACCAGTCGTTCACCTTCGTTCCCCTGCGCTCGCTGGGCGGGCCCGAAAAGGTCGAGAACCTGAAGAAGCGCGAGACGATCGCCGCCATCCAGGTGATGGTGGAGTTCCAGGGCGTCATCGGTCACTGAGCCGCACTGCCCGCAACCGTCGCGCCCGGTGTGCGCTCGGGTCGTGGATCAGGGCTAGGCTGTTTGCGGCGCGCGTTGTGCAGAGCCGACAAGGCTCCCCGTGTCGCTTCCCGTTTCCTTGGCAAGACCTGCCAGCTTGACGAAAGGCTCCACGTGACCGTCCACGATCAGGATCCGTACTCCCAGGGCTCTCTCGACAGCGATCCGGAAGAGACGGGCGAATGGCAGCAGTCCCTCGACGAGCTCGTCGAGGCGAAGGGCCACGGCCGCGGGCGCGAGATCATGCTCAGCATGCTCAAGCGCTCCAAGGAGCTGCACCTGGGTGTGCCGATGGTCCCCACCACCGACTACATCAACACGATCGCCACGGAGAACGAGCCGGAGTTCCCGGGTGACGAGGAGCTCGAGCGTCGCTACCGCCACTGGATCCGCTGGAACGCGGCCATCACGGTGCACCGCGCGCAGCGCCCCGGCATCGGCGTCGGCGGCCACATCTCGACCTACGCATCCGCGGCTTCGCTCTACGAAGTCGGTCACAACCACTTCTTCCGTGGTCAGGACCACGCTTCCGGCGGCGACCAGATCTTCTACCAGGGCCACGCCTCCCCCGGCATGTACGCCCGTGCGTTCCTGGAAGGGCGTCTCACCGAGAGCCAGCTGGACGCGTTCCGCCAGGAGAAGTCCGGCGCGCCGAACGGCCTGCCGTCCTACCCGCACCCGCGGATGATGCCGGAGTTCTGGCAGTTCCCGACCGTGTCGATGGGCCTCGGACCCATCAACGCGATCTACCAGGCGATGACGAACAAGTACCTCGCCAACCGCGGCATCAAGGATGTCGCGGACTCGCACGTTTGGGCGTTCCTGGGCGACGGAGAGATGGACGAGGTCGAATCCCGCGGCCAGCTTCAGGTCGCCGCCAACGAGGGCCTGGACAACCTCACCTTCGTGATCAACTGCAACCTGCAGCGCCTGGATGGTCCGGTGCGCGGCAACGGCAAGATCATGCAGGAGCTGGAGAGCTACTTCCGTGGTGCCGGCTGGAACGTGATCAAGGTGGTCTGGGGCCGCGAGTGGGACGACCTGCTCGCCCGTGACGCCGACGGCGCCCTGCTGAACCTGATGAACGTCACGCCGGACGGCGACTTCCAGACCTACAAGGCCGAGAACGGCGCGTACGTCCGCGAGAACTTCTTCGGACGCGACGAGCGCGCGCTGTCCCTCGTGAAGGACCTCAGCGACGACGACATCTGGAAGCTGCGCCGCGGCGGTCACGATTACCGGAAGGTGTACGCGGCGTACAAGGCGGCGATGGAGCACAAGGGCCAGCCGACGGTCATCCTCGCGAAGACCGTCAAGGGCTACGGCCTCGGTCCGCACTTCGAGGGCCGCAACGCGACCCACCAGATGAAGAAGATGACGCTGGACGACCTCAAGCTGTTCCGCGACACGATGCAGATCCCGATCACGGATGCTCAGCTGGAGGCCGACCCCTACCGCCCGCCGTACTACCACCCCGGCGCGGAGGACGAGACGATCCAGTACATGCTGGACCGACGCCACGACCTGGGCGGATTCCTTCCTGAGCGACGCACGACCCACGTCGACTTCGCCCTCCCCGAGGACAAGGACTACGCGCTGCTGAAGAAGGGTTCAGGCAACCAGGAGGTCGCCACGACGATGGCGTTCGTCCGCATGCTCAAGGACCTCATGCGGGTGAAGGGCTTCGGCCAGCGCATCGTGCCGATCATCCCGGACGAGGCGCGCACGTTCGGAATGGACGCGTACTTCCCGACCGCGAAGATCTACAACCCGAACGGCCAGAACTACACGTCGGTCGACCGCGAGCTGCTCCTGGCGTACAAGGAGAGCCCGCAGGGCCAGATCATGCACGTCGGCATCAACGAGGCAGGCGCGACCGCTGCCCTCACGGCGACCGGAACGTCGTACTCGACGCACGGCGAGCCGCTGATCCCGATCTACATCTTCTACTCGATGTTCGGCTACCAGCGCACCGGCGACGCCTTCTGGGCCGCGGCCGACCAGATGGTACGCGGTTTCGTGATCGGTGCGACCGCCGGCCGCACCACCCTCACCGGTGAGGGCACGCAGCACGCCGACGGTCACTCTCCGCTGCTCGCGTCCACCAACCCGGCTACGGTCACCTACGACCCGGCATTCGGCTACGAGGTCGCGCACATCGTGCAGGCCGGCCTCGAGCGCATGTACGGCGGGTCGCACCCCGACCCGGACGTGATGTACTACCTCACGGTGTACAACGAGCCGATGAAGCAGCCCGCGGAGCCCGAGGATGTCGATGTCGACGGCATCCTGAAGGGCATCCACCGGATCGCCGTCGGAGAGGGCGACGGACCGCGCGTCCAGCTGCTGTCCTCGGGCGTCGGAGTCCCGTGGGCCCTGGAGGCTCAGGATCTGCTCGCCAAGGACTGGGGCGTCGTGGCCGACGTCTGGTCGGTGACGAGCTGGACGGAACTGCGCCGCGACGGACTCGCCGCCGACGAGCACAACTTCCTGCACCCGGAGCAGGAGCCGAAGGTCGCCTACCTGACCGAGAAGCTCGCGTCGGCAGAGGGCCCCGTCATCGCCACGAGCGACTACATGCACGCCGTGCAGGATCAGATCCGCCAGTGGGTTCCCGGCGACTACTACACGCTCGGCGCCGACGGCTTCGGTTTCGCCGACACGCGCGCAGCGGCCCGCCGGCACTTCAAGATCGACGGACCGTCGATGGTCGTCCGAGCGCTGCAGAGCCTGGCCGACCAGGGCCGGCTCGACCGCTCGGTGATCGGTCAGGCGATCCAGAAGTACGACCTGCACAACGTCAACGCCGGCTCGAGCGGGAACGCCGGCGGCGAGAGCTGAGCCGAAGGTGACAGGCTCGTCCCCCGCCTCGATGGACAAGACAGCGACGCTCGCGTGGCTGCGCCGGATCTCCGGCGACATCGCGACGGTGACGATCAAGCGCCTCGAAGACACGCTCCCCTGGTACGCCGACATGCCACCGGCCCGCCGCTCTGCGGTCGGGCTGGTGGCGCAGGCGGGCATCACCTCGTTCATCCAGTGGTACGACGACCCGACGTCGACGCCGTGGATCGCGGCGGACATCTTCGCCGCGGCCCCACGTGAGCTGCTGCGCAGCGTCAGCCTCCAGCAGACGCTGCAGCTGATCCGTGTGACGGTGGAAGTGACGGAGGAGCGAGTCGCAGGCAAGGGCGAGCATCTGCGGGAGGCGATCCTGCTCTACTCGCGCGACGTGGCCTTCGCGGCCGCCGACGTGTACGCCCGCGCTGCCGAAGCCCGTGGACTCTGGGATGCCCGCCTCGAGGCGCTCGTCGTCGACTCGATCCTCACGGGCGAGGCCGATGAGGAGCTGCCCAGCCGCATCGCGGCGCTCGGCTGGCACGGCCATGGCGAAGTCTGCGTGATCGTCGGCACGACACCCGCGCAGTTCGACATCGATCAGGTCCGTCGCACTGCCCGCAAGCTCGCCGTCGATGTGCTCGTCGGCGTGCAGGGATCGCGCCTGGTCCTCGTCGTCGGCCGTGCGCAGGATGCCGGTCAGGACGGCGAAGACGACGAGCTCGCGTTCGACGAGATCGCGACGCGGCTCGAGCCGTCCTTCGGTCCCGGCTACGTCGTCGTCGGTCCGGCAGTCGCAGCCCTGGTGGACGCCGGGCAGAGCGCCCGCGCGGCCCTCGCCGGCTTCGCGGTGGCGCGGGCCTGGCGTGGAGCGCCGCGCCCGGTCGAGGCGGACGATCTCCTTCCCGAGCGGGCCCTCGCAGGAGATCCGCTGGCGAAGCAGACCCTCATCGAACGCATCCATCGCCCACTGCAAGCGCACTCGACCGACCTCGTCACGACGCTGTGGAGCTACCTCGACAACGGCCGCTCGCTCGAGGCCACAGCACGAGAACTGTTCGTTCATCCGAACACCGTGCGCTATCGCCTCAAGCGAGTGAGCGAGGTCATCGGCTGGGATGCCACGGGTCCACGCGAAGCCCTCATCCTGCAGACGGCGCTCATCCTCGGTTCGATCGGGACGATCGAGCCGACCAGGCGACGCACAAACCCTCGTCGTCCGCGCTGAGCCCTGTACGCCACACACAAGGGATCTTCGCAATCTTGTGAGAGATCCCCCACTATGTGCGGCGGATCGTTGGCAGACTGGACTGGTGATTGTCGTCGCCTGCCCCGGACAGGGCTCTCAGACCCCCGGCTTCCTCTCCCCCTGGCTCGAACTGGACGGCGTAGCGGAGCGTCTTGCGGCGTACTCCGAGGCCGCGCAGGTCGATCTCGTCCTGCACGGGACCGAATCGGATGCCGAGACGATCCGCGACACCCGCATCGCGCAGCCGCTGATCGTCGCTGCGTCGCTGATCGCGGGTGAGGAGCTCGCCGCCAGAGCGGGCCGCCGTGCCGATGGCATCGCCGGGCACTCGGTCGGCGAGATCGCCGCACTCGTCGGCAGCGATGTGATCGATGCGGAGACCGGCATGCGCCTGGTCGGCATCCGCGGCCGGGCGATGGCGGATGCGGCCGCGAAGGAACCCACCGGCATGAGCGCCGTGCTCGGCGGCGACGAGGACGCACTGCTCGCCCGCCTCACCGAGCTCGATCTCGCTCCGGCGAACTACAACGGCGGCGGCCAGATCGTCGTCGCCGGTGCTCTCTCCGCTCTCGATGCCCTCGCGGCGGAGCCCCTGAAGGGCACACGCGTGATCCCGCTGCAGGTGGCCGGCGCCTTCCACACCCCCTACATGCAGGCGGCCGTGGAGACGCTCAGGGATGCCGTCGAGGCTGTCTCGGCATCCGATCCGTCCCTCAGGCTGTGGACCAACCGCGACGGTTCCGTCGTCACGGACGGCGCACGCGCCCTCGAACTGCTCGTCGGCCAGGTCGCGTCCCCCGTGCGGTGGGACCAGTGCATGACCTCATTCGTCGAGAACGGCATCTCAGGACTCATCGAGCTGGCACCCGCCGGCGCCCTCACCGGACTCGCCAAGCGCGGCCTCCGCGGCGTGCCGACCGTCGCAGTGAAGACCCCCGAAGACCTCGACGCAGCGGTAGAGCTGCTGAACGGAGCAGCCGCATGACCGCCACCCTGCAGCAGATGACAGGGCCCGCATACACCCGCATCTATGCCTTCGGTGCGGCGCGCGGTGAGAACGCGGTCCCCAACGAGGACCTCATCGAGCCGATCAACTCGAGCGACGAGTGGATCCGCCAACGCACCGGCATCGTCACCCGCGCACGTGCCGTCGCCGAGACCGACGCGATCGACCTCGCCTCCGATGCCGCAGCCGAGGCGATCGAGCGCAGCGGCGTGGACGCCGCCGATGTCGACCTGGTCATCGTCGCGACGATCAGCAACCCGAAGCAGACGCCGTCGGTGTCTGCCATCGTGGCCGACCGCGTGGGTGCCAACCCCGCGGCCGCCTATGACATCAACGCGGCATGCGCAGGATATGCCTACGCCGTCGCGCAGGCCGATGCCCTCATCCGCGCCGGCGCGGCGCGCTACGCGCTCGTCATCGGCACCGAGAAGCTCTCCGATGTCGTCGACCCCGCCGATCGCAGCATCTCGTTCCTGCTCGGTGACGGCGCTGGTGCCGCGCTCATCGGGCCCAGCGAGACCCCGGGGATCGCACCGGCCGTGTGGGGCTCGGACGGCTCCAAGGCCGACGCCGTCGGCATGAACCACACCCTCACGGAGTTCCGCGACGGCGTCGCACCCTGGCCGACGCTTCGCCAGGAGGGCCCGACGGTGTTCCGCTGGGCGGTCTGGGAGATGGCCAAGGTCGCGCGCGAAGCGCTCGACGTCGCGGGCATCGAGGCGGCGGACCTCGCCGCCTTCATCCCCCATCAGGCGAACATGCGCATCATCGATGAGTTCGCGAAGCAGCTGAAGCTCCCTGAGACCACGGTGATCGCACGCGACATCGAAACCACGGGCAACACGTCGGCCGCTTCGATTCCGCTTGCGAGCCACCGTCTGATGGCGGAGCACCCCGAACTGTCCGGTGGTCTCGCACTTCAGATCGGCTTCGGCGCAGGCCTCGTCTTCGCGGCGCAGGTCGTCGTCCTCCCCTGATCCGTGCCCGCGGTTCTCTAGACTGTTCCACGGTTCCGATAACAACCCGCAAGAAAGAGGAAGACCACATGGCTTTCACCAACGATGAGGTCCTCGCAGGCCTCGCCGAGCTCATCACCGACGAGACGGGCATCAACGCCTCCGAGGTCGCGCTCGAGAAATCCTTCACCGACGACCTCGACATCGACTCGATCTCCATGATGACGATCGTCGTCAACGCCGAGGAGAAGTTCGGCGTGACGATTCCGGACGACGAGGTCAAGAACCTCAAGACCGTCGGCGACGCGGTCAACTTCATCGTCGCCGGCCAGGAGTAAGACCTGACGGATGCCACTCCCGCCTCCAGCGGGCGTGGCATCCTCCGGCTTGCGCCGCACCATTCGCTCGACTCCCGCTCGAAGGAACCACACCCCATGACCAAGCGCATCGTCGTCACCGGCATCGGCGCCACGTCCGCCATCGGCGGCACGGCTCCGGAGAACTGGACCAATCTGCTCGCCGGCATGTCCGGAGGACGCAGCCTCGAGCACGAATGGGTCGCCGAGCTCGAACTGCCGGTCACTTTCGCCGCCGAGGCGATCGTGCGCCCGGAGGAGGTGCTCGCACGTCCCGTGGCGAAGCGCCTCGACCCCTCGTCGCAGTTCGCCCTCATCGCCGCCATGGAAGCATGGGAGGACGCCGGATCGCCCGATGTCGACCCTGAGCGCCTCGGCGTCGATTTCGCCACCGGCATCGGCGGCGTGTGGACGTTGCTCGACGCGTGGGACACGCTGCGTGAGAAGGGCCCCCGGCGCGTCATGCCGATGACGGTCCCGATGCTCATGCCGAACTCGGCAGCCGGCAACCTCTCCCTGCACTTCACCGCACGCGCGTTCGCCCGTACCGTCGCCTCGGCGTGCGCCTCCAGCACCGAGTCTCTGGTGAACGCGTACGAGCACCTGCAGGCCGGTCTCGCAGACGTCGTGATCGCCGGCGGCACCGAATCCGCCATCCACCCGATCACGATCGCCTCCTTCGCGTCGATGCAGGCGCTGTCGCGTCGCAACGACGACCCTGCGACCGCCTCGCGTCCCTACTCCGCCGACCGCGACGGGTTCGTGATGGGCGAGGGCGCGGCCGTGCTCATCCTCGAGACCGAGGAGCACGCGAAGGCGCGCGGGGCCACGATCTACGCCGAGCTCGTCGGCGGTGGTGTCACCGCCGACGCCTATCACATCACCGCGAACGCGCCGGAGGGCGCCACCCGCGCGGTCAAGCTCGCCCTCGAGACCGCCGGTCGTACGCCAGACCAGATCACCCACGTCAATGCGCACGCGACCTCGACGCCCGTCGGCGATCCGAACGAGTACACCGCACTGAAGAACGTGATCGGTGACCGCGTGCACGACGTCCCCGTCTCCGCGACGAAGGCCTCCACGGGTCATCTGCTGGGCGGCACCGGTGCGCTGGAGGCGATCTTCACGGTGCTCGCGATCCGGAACCGTGTGGCACCTCCGACCATCAACCTGACCACCCAGGATCCCGAGATCCCGTTGCGCGTCTCCGGCGAACCGCAGCCGCTCGGCGATGGTCCGCAGCTCGCGATCAGCAACTCGTTCGGCTTCGGCGGCCACAACGCGGTCGTCGCGTTCGCGGACTACAGCGGCTGACCTGACACGGACACGTGAAACGGCCCCCGGCGAACCGGGGGCCGTTTTCGTGTGAGCGGGATTCGCTGTCTCAGCGTCCGGGATGACTCACCGGCATCCGATACCGACGCCTCCCGCCCAGGTCCTCGTCGGCTCAGCCGACCTTGTGCAGCCAGACGACTCGTGCGTCGTCACTGGCGTGACGGAACGGCTCGAGCTCCTCATCCCACGCGGAACCGAGCGCGACGTCCAGTTCGCGCTGCAGTTCGATCGCGCTGCCGGCCGCGATCTCCATCGCGTAGCGGATGCGGTCCTCGCCGATGACGATGTTGCCCGCGGCATCCGTCTGCGCGTAATGGATGCCGAGATCCGGTGTGTGCAGCCAGCGTCCGCCGTCGCTGCGCGGCGTCGGGTCCTCGGTGACTTCGAAGCGCAGATGCTCCCAGCCGCGGATCGCTGTGGCGAGAGCGGCCCCGGTGCCCACCGGACCGTCCCAGTAGAACTCGGCACGGCGGGATCCTTCGAGGACGGGTTGTTCCGCCCAATCGAAGTTCACTGCACGACCGATAGCGCGTCCCACCGCCCATTCGAGGTGCGGGCAGAGCGCGCGAGGTGCGGAGTGGATGTACACCACTCCGCGTGCGTAAGCCGTCGCCATGATCTCTCCGTTTCATCAGGTGCGTCTTCCCCAACGACCTGAACCACACGAAGAAGTGGCGAGAGTATGCGGTTATGCGCCCATTCTCCAGCACGAAGGCGGAAATCACAAGGATGTGATTCCCGCCTTCGTGACAAGAGGACCCGCTCAGGCCTCGCTCATGGCCTGCTTGACCTGCTGGCCCTTCGCGGCGTAATACGCGGCACGGGCGGCGTCCTTGCGTGCCTGCTCGGCGTAACCCGCCTCGAGCACGTCCTGCGGAAGCTCGAACTGGGTGTGCTGGCTGGTGCCGTTGTACTTCTCGATGTAGGCGTCGAGCTCGGGGCCCGAGGTCCACGACGTGATGAGGTTGTAGCGCGGCTCGGTGCCGACATGCGTCGCCGCGTGCCAGAGCCGCTGCGTGTCGATGATGAGCTGGGCGCCGGCCGGGAGCGCGATGCGCACCTCACCTGCGGGGTCGGTGCGGTTCTCCCGGAGGACGAAGAAGCTGTCCTTGTCGTCCGTGAGGTTGAAGAATCCGCGGACGACCCATCCGGTGCCGTCCGGGTTCAGACGGTTGTTGTCGTCCTGGTGCAGGTTGTACAGGCACTCGCCGTACGTGTTCGGCTGCAGCTCGATGACGCGGCAGCGACCCACATTGGCACCGGGCTCCTGCGCGCGACGCGTCAGGTTGGGCGCCTTGGCCGTCTGCTCGTCGATCCAGACGCCGTCCTTGTCGGTGCGCGGCGGCTTGTGGTTCCAGAATCCGTTGCACTCGATCTCGCCCTTGGCGCTCGCGAGCGGAGCGAAGCGGGTATCGCCGGAGGACTTCCAGTCGACGTACTCGATGTCGAGCCATTCCTTGGGGTCGAGCGCCTGGTTGTAGCTGTCGAGGACGACGAAGCCGGTCTCCTCGAGGGCAGCGGACTTGATGTATCCCATGATCTGGATCATGTTCCTTTCATCGGGGGCCAGCACGTTTTAACAGGCCCTGATAAGGCAAGCCTAACAGCGACGCCGACGAGGGCTGCGGCGCTCGGCCGTGCAAAATCGGCCAGGGCTAGACTCGATCAGGCGGGTCTCGGACTCCCGCTCTTTCCGGAGGCATCACTCAGTCATGGCAACGGCCACCAACGTCGAAGCGACCGCAGTAAACACGATCGAATGGCTCGCCGCCCCCGGGACGACGATCGTCGTACCGGTCTATCAGCGGCAGTACCGCTGGGACATCGGCGCGTGCGAGCGGTTGCTGTCCGACGTCAGGGCCGTGGCCGGCGAAGACGATGCGCACCGGCACTTCATCGGATCGATCCTGTCCGCGCAGGATGCGTCCGAGCGCGATCTGATCCTCATCGAC
This sequence comes from Microbacterium sp. NPDC056234, assembly GCF_042267585.1. Lineage (NCBI taxonomy): Bacteria > Bacillati > Actinomycetota > Actinomycetes > Micrococcales > Microbacteriaceae > Microbacterium > Microbacterium sp. NPDC056234. Next base: position 398,979 of record NZ_JBHJTE010000002.1, on the reverse strand, counting down.
GGCCAGCAGCGCATCACGACGCTCATGCTCCTGGTCGCAGCCCTGCACCACGCGGTGCGGGATCACGACGAGGTCATGGCTTCGGAGCTCGAGCGCGTACTCGTCCGAGCCGACGACGCCAGCAGGACGAAGCTGCGCCCCCATCACGCCTGGGCCGAACTCTACGAGACCGTCGTGCTGGATCGGCGCGGCGACGCCGATCGTGAATCGCGGTTCGACGACAACTACGCGTTCTTCCGCAGCCAGGTCCACGCCGATGAGGCGCCCCGGATCTGGCGAGGCCTCAAGAAGCTGGAACACGTCTCGATCACGCTCGAGCCGCAGGCGAACGCGCAGCAGATCTTCGAGAGCCTGAACTCCACCGGCGAGCCTCTGCGTGATCACGAGCTGATCCACAATTACATCCTGATGGGCCTCACGCACGCCGAGCAGCTGAACGTCGAAGAACGCTTCTGGCTGCCGATCGAGCGGCACACGGGCGAGACGATCGGCGCATTCTGGCGCCACTACCTCGTCATGCGCACGGGGCGCGAGGTCGCGGCCAACGGGGAGCACGGCGTGTACAGCGCGTTCCGGCATTCGTTCCCCCGCGTGGATGTCGCGCATCTCGAGGCGGATGCCGAGATCTGGCGCCACTTCGCCGAGATCTACGGAATTCTGCTGAACCCGTCACGCGAGCGGGACGCCGTCATCCGCCGCCAGCTCGAGTTCGTGAACACCTTCGGGCGCGCGGCGTACCCCCTCGTGATGAGCGCCTACAGCGACCACTCTCGAGGGCTGATCGAGCGAGACGAGCTCATCGAGACCCTGGAGTGGGTGCAGGCGATGTATCTGCGCCGTGCGATCGTCAATCTCCCGACGGAGCGTCTGATCGCCCGACTGTGCCGGGCGCGGACAGCGGGACGGGACGCGCTGATGCGCGCGTTCGCGCGCATCACCCCATCCGACGAGCGCGTCAGCGCGGTGCTCAAGTACGGCGAACTCCCCCACGCCGCATACGTGCTCGCTCGGCTCGAGGACGTCGAGGATGCCGCCGAACTCGACCTCGAGCACATCGTGCCCGCAGCGCCCGGTGACACCTGGTCCGGAGACGGAACGCGCATCTGGAGCGAGCTGAGCGAGGACGAGCAGAACAGCCATCGCGCGCTCGCTCCCACACTGGGCAACCTCACTCTGCTGGAGCAGCGCTTCGCCGAGGGTGTGTTCGGGGCGTCGTTCCCGGACAAGCAGCGCGATGCTTACGCGCGCAGCTCGATCGCCGCCACGCGAGCGCTCGCCGAGGCGAACGGCTGGGGGACGGCGGCGATCACGCAGCGGACCGTGCGGCTGACCGCCGATCTGGTGCGGATCTGGGCACGACCCGAGCTGCCTGAGATCGACGACGACGGACTGACTCCGATTCTCGACGCGGTGCGACGGCGCGGCTGGCCTGCCGGCTGGGATCGGGAGTTCTCGTACGTCGAGTATCGCGGCGAGCACTGGGACGTGCGCGACGTGAAGTACCTGTTCAATCGGGTCTTCCGACGCGCGTGGACGGATGACCGTGCCGCTGCGCTCTCCTACAGTGCGCGTCGCGGTGGCCCGATCTACGACGAGATGGCCTGGAAAGGCCAGTGGGATGAGCTCGACGGCTCGCACTTCCTGTACATGGGGTGGGACTCGAACTACATGATGAGCGCGGTGCAGGGCGTGCTCGAGGAATCCGGCATCGCCGCGGAGGTCTTCGTGAAGTACTCCTACATCGGCGACGTGATGTGATGCGGCAGAAGAATCCGCCTCCGTCCGCCGCGCCGGCGCAGGCTGCCGTCGATCCGCTGGAGCGCCTGTTCGCGGACATCGCGCTCGGCTGGAACGATGACTCTCCGCGCGAGTGCGAGTGCGATCACGGCGACGAAGAGGCATACGCCGCCTGTGGTCGTCGTGCCGAATGGCGGGTGACGATCGATTGCACGTGCGGCGAGAACCATCCGCGCACGGTCGAGCTGCTGTGCACGAGATGCCTGCGCACCGCGCGAAAGGACCTCGGCGACGAATCGATCACGGCTCGTCCGCTGTGATCGACGCGCCGCCTGTGACCGCGATCAGTACTCGATGATCCCGTTCCGATCGAAGAACTGACCCGTCGGTCCGTTCGAGGGGAGCTGGGCGAGCGCAACCGTCGCATCGGTCCCCTCCGTCACGGTCTGATGCCCGGAGTGATGGTTGAACGCCGTCGCCGTGTATCCGGGGTCGCTCGCGTTGATCCGCATGCCCGGGAGCGATTTCGCGTACTGCACGGTCAAAGCGATGACGGCGGCCTTCGAGCTCGCGTAGGGCACCGCCTTCACAGGGTGCTCGTCCGCGCCGGGTGTCGCCAAGCGACGGGGAAAGCCCACGCCGGACGCGACATTGACGATCACCGGAGCCGACGACAGACGCAACAGTGGAAGAAGCGCTTGCGTGACGCGGACCAGCCCGACGACGTTCGTCTCCAGCACGTCGCGGAGCACGTCCGCGTCGAGGTCATCGACGTCAAGGCCGCCGCCGAGGATGCCCGCGTTGTTGACCAGGACGTCCAGCTCCGGCAGGTCCGCCGCCGCCTGATCGACGCTGCGCTGATCGGTCACGTCCAGTTCGATCGGTATCGCTCCGATGGCTTCGGCGTCCGCGCGGGTGCTCAGATCTCGCATACCCGCGTAGACCGTATGGCCCGCCCCGACCAGACGTCGTGCCGTCTCGAGACCGAGGCTGCGATTCGCTCCTGTGATGAGTGTCGTTGTCATGTGCTCAGCTTCAGCGCTGCAGCGGCCAGTCACCAGGCCCCCGTCGACGGTAGGTCTCGCAGGACCACCCGCACCTGCTGCGGCGACGGGATGATGGATGGATGGAAGAATTCGGAACCGTCCTGCGCGCGTGGCGCGACCGGGTCCAACCGCGCCAGCTCGGGCTCCCTCAGGGCGCGAATCGTCGCACCAGAGGGCTGCGGCGCGAAGAACTCGCACTCGCCGCCGGCGTGAGCGTCGACTACCTGGTGCGAATGGAGCAGGGACGGGCGACGAACCCCTCGCCGCAACTGCTCGGAGCTCTCGCACGCGCTCTGCAGCTCAGCGTCGATGAACGCGACCACCTGTATCGCCTCGCCGGTGCTCCCGTCCCGAACCCGGCGACGGTTCCGACGCACATCGGCCCCGGCGTGCAGCGGATCGTCCAACGGCTCGGGTCGCTGCCGGTCGCGATCTTCAGCGCAGCGCAGGATCTGCTGTGGGCGAGCCCGTTGTGGGATGCGCTTTTCGCCGATCCTTCGGCCGAGACGGGGATGCGCATCAATCTGCTGTGGCGTGTCTTCGTCGACGAGGATGTGGGGGTCAGTCATGACGGCGGCGAGGAGAAGTTCCGGGCGGGACTCGTCGCGGATCTGCGCGAGGTCACCGGACGCTATCCGGACGATCCTCGCCTGCGCCTGCTTGTCGATCGACTTCTGGAGTCCTCGGAGTCCTTCGCGACGCTCTGGGCGCACACGGAGGTCGCGAAGCAGCACTCCAGCCAGAAGATCGTGCACACCGATACCGTCGGCGACGTGATCATCGACTGCGACATCCTGAGCGCTCCGGACAGCGGCGACCTGCGCATCGTTGTCTACACGGTCGAGCCCGGCTCGGAAGCCGAGCGCAAGCTCGACCTGCTGCGTGTCGTCGGATCGCAGTCGCCCTCGAGGGACCCAGCGGCGTACTCCGCGGGACCGAGCGCGTCAACCCGCTAGGAGAAAACATCGCCCGCTCGTACCGTGAGAGCACATCACGGAAGGAGCCGATCATGTCGAACCAGTTTTCCTCCCCGTTCCCGATTCAGCCGGACGGTGCGGATGCGGAGGAGACCGTCACGCGCGAAGTCGACGGCGAGGAGGTCCTCGACGAGGACATCGATGCCGATCAGATCGACAGCGCCGAGGCCGACCGTCTGGCGGCGGGCGATCCGGACGCGGACTCATGACCTCTCCGGGGACACCGGAGGAACAGGCCGGCGAGGAGATGCCGTCGGACGACGAGCTGACAGAGCCGAGCGCCGAGAAGGAGCCGTCGGAGGAGCCGCAGGCGCCGTCGCGGGATGAGGACGAGCCGAGCCACGAGGCCGTCGGCATCGGCATCGTCGGCCGACCACAGGTCGAGCCTGAGGCGGACGACGAGGGCTGACCGTCAGTCGCGCAACGACGCGGCGACCCGGCGAAGCGCGTCAGCGGAAAGCCGGAGCGACGATGACTCCTCATCCGACAAGGTCGTGGCGCGGATCGGCACAGCGCCGGCCGCGCTCACGATCGAAGGGAGCGACAGAGCGACCCCGTCGACACCGTGGAAGTCGTCCAGCACGGTGCTCACCGGCAACACCGCGTGCTCATCGCCGAGGATGGCCTCGATGATCCGCGCGCTGGAAAGCCCGATCGCGTAGTTTGTCGCGCCTTTGCCCTGAATGACGGTGTACGCGGCGTCTCTGACATCCACGGCGATGGCGTCCAGTTCTTCGCGGCTGATTCGTGGATGCCCCGGGGCCTCCCACTCGAGAATCGGCACGGTGCCGATCGTGGCCTTCGACCACAGGGGGAACTCGGTGTCGCCATGCTCTCCGACGATGTACGCGTGCACGCTCGACGTCGATACCCCGGCGCGTTCAGCCAGCTTCCACCGAAGGCGGGACGTGTCCAGCACCGTTCCGGAGGCGAAGATCCGCTCGCGCGGCAGCCCGGTCGCCTCATGCGCGAGCACGGTGAGGACGTCGCAGGGGTTCGTGACGATGACGTAGATCGCGTCCGGTGCCACGTGGAGCAGCCGGGGCATCATGCCGCGGATGATGCCCGCGTTGACAGCCGCCAGTTCGATCCGTGTCTGACCGGGCTTCTGCTTCGCCCCTGCCGTGATGACCACGACGTGAGAGCCCGCCACGACCGAGATGTCGCTGCCGCCGATGACATCGCTCGAACCGGTGAACTGGGTGCCATGGGCGAGGTCGAGCACCTCGGCGTCGACCTTCGCGGTGTCGATGTCGTACAGTGCCACGTGGCGTGCGGAGCCCCTGATCAGCGCGGCGTACGCCACGCTGGACCCCACGCTCCCGGCGCCCACGATGGTGACCTTCGAATTCTCGATGACTGCCATGCGCACAGTCTGTCAGGCAGCGGTCGCCGAGACGAGTGGTGGGGCCGGTGGGACTTGAACCCACGATCGTCGGGTTATGAGCCCGCTGCCTTGACCAGCTTGGCCACGGCCCCGTGCAGACCAGCTTATCGGTGCCGAGGGAGACTACAGAGCGACCGCGGCCTCGTGGGTGCGCACGTGCTCCAGATAGATCTCGGCGTTCGCGAGCAGCCCCGCCTTCTCGTCATCCGTGAGCGTGCGGCGCACCTTGGCGGGGACACCTGCGACCAGCGAACCATCGGGGATCTCGGTGCCGCCGAGCACGACGGCACCACCGGCGATGAGGCATCCGGCACCGATCACCGCACCGGAGAGCACGACGGCTCCCATGCCCACGAGTGAGCCGTCGCCGATCTTGCAGCCGTGGACGACGGCGTTGTGCCCGACCGAGACCTGGCGTCCGATGATCGTCGGATGCCTCCTGTCCACGTGGACGGAGACGTTGTCCTGCAGGTTGCTGCCCGCCCCGACCGTGATGGAAGCCGAGTCCGCACGGAGGACGGCGTTGTACCAGATGCTGGAACCGTCTTCGAGAGTCACAGCGCCGACGACGCGCGCACCGTCCGCGACGAACGCATCGTCCGCGATCGTCGGCGTCCGCTCCGGGAGGGCGATGATGGATGCCGTAGGCGAGATGCTCATAAGGCGAGACTACCCTCACACGCCCGGAATTCCGCGGGATTCCGGGGTCGTAAGCCGAGCCTCAGCTTGCTTGCGGAATGTCTGAGGCTGAGTACGGTTGTGTTCAACAGGTACGAAGAAGACGTCCGGGAGGAACCAGAATGAGCAAGGCACAGACCATCTCCACCACCGCCAGCGACCCCACGGTGGCCGCAGCGGCAGCGCAGTTCCTCTCGCCGGTCGTGCTCGGCCTTCAGGCCCTCACGATCAACGGCAAGCAGGCGCACTGGCACGTGCGCGGCGCCAACTTCATCGGTGTCCACGAGCTGCTCGACACGATCGTCGCCCACGCGGGCGACTTCGCCGACACTGCGGCGGAGCGCATCGTGGCCCTGGGGCTGCCGATCGACGCGCGCGTCGCCGCCGTCGCAGCGAAGACTCCGAACACCCCTGTTCCCGCAGGCTTCGCGCAGTCCGACGAGATCATCCGCTCGATCGTCGCGGACATCGATGCGATCCTCGTGGACACGAAGGCCGCCATCGAGGGTCTCGACGAGATCGATCTGACCAGCCAGGACGTCGCGATCGAGATCATGCGCGGCCTCGAGAAGGACCGCTGGTTCCTCGTCGCCCACGTCGCCGCGTAACCACTGACTCGAATGCCCCGGGGATGCTCCCCGGGGCATTCGTCGTATCGGGCCGCGGGCGCACCTGTCAGCGGACGTGCGTGATCCGGCCGCCCAGAAGCGTGGCCTGCACCGGCATGCGGCGCAGATCCGGGCCGTCCGCCGTGCGCGGGTCGGCGCCGCACACCACGAGGTCGGCGGGGTCGCCAGGCCGCACGGCCGAGCGCACGCTCGCATCGATCGCCTCATCGACGTTCAGTCGTTCGTCCGGCTGCCAGGGTTCCCGATCATCATCCGTTCGCGTCACGGCGGCGGCGATCGCCGCCCACGGCTCCAGCGGCGATACGGGAGCATCGGACCCGAGGCGCACCTCGATACCGGCGCGCACAAGCGACGCCATCGGGTAGGCGAGCGCGGTCTGCTCGGCCCAGAGGCGCGCGACCATGTCGCGGTCGTCCAGCGCGTGCTGCGGCTGGATGCTGGCGGCCAGGCCGAGCCGTGCCATGCGCGAGAGGTCCGCGTGGCGCAGAAGCTGCGCGTGCTCGATCGTCCCGGCGGCTCCCGCGTGCGAGAAGGCCTCCAGCGCCGACGACGCCGCACGATCACCGATCGCATGCACTGATGCTTCGAGTCCCGCCCCGGCCGCGCGCGCGAGCAACTCGATCAGTTCAGGCTGCTCCACCGTCATCACGCCGCGCCCCTCCCCAGGGTACGGGTGCGAGCAGGCCGCCGTCCTGGTGCCCAGCGACCCGTCGCTGATGACCTTCAGCCGCCCCACCTTCGCGAGGCCGCTGGAGCCGACCGCATCGCCGGTCCGCAGGCCGGTCGCTGTCGCGCGCTCGAGGTCCGAGGGATAGATGGCGAACTCGACGCGGTGGGCGTCGAATCCCGCTGAGAGCCGCCGCGCCCAGGCATCCGCGTTCCACGCCATGTCGAAATCGACGATGCCGGTGATTCCCCGCGCGGCCGCCTGTTCCCCCGCAGCGCGCACAGCCCTGTCGGCGTGGGCGGGGTCGACGGCGTTGAGTCGCCGGGAGATCTCGAACGCATCCTCCTCGCGGAGCACCCCGTCGGGCGCCCGGAATCCTTCACGAGCGAGCGCCGCCGAGTTCAGCCACACACTGTGCACGTCCGCGTTGATGAGATACGTCGGAACGCCGGCGGTCGCCGAGTCCAGAATCTCGAGGTCCGGCGCGTCCGACCAGAGCGCGTCGCGGAATCCTGTGCCGATGCGGCGTCCGTCGGGACGCGTCGGCACGGCCGACATGAACGCTGCGGCCTCCCGCGCCGATCCCGCATCCCCCAGCCAGGTCCGCTCGGACGCCAGCGCCCATTGCACGGCGTGCACATGATGGTCCCAGAGCCCGGGAACGACCCAGGCCCCCTGCGCATCCAGAACCTCTCCGTCCAGCGCGACCGCACCCGTCGGCGCGATGTCGGCGATCCGGCCGTCGCGGATCAGCACATCGACCGGTTCGTCGTCGAAAAGGAACTCGCGCCCCGGCCCGGCGATCCGCACCGCTCGCAGCGCGTCGGCATGCGCCCCGATCACGAGACCGCCCTGATTCGAGCATCCTGCGCCCGGCGCATCTCGGCGGCCAGCGCCGGGTTGGCGTACGCGCCGTCGCCCTGCAGCTCGGCGATCACGTTCTCGATCGTCGCGGCATCCTTGTTCTGACTCAACTTCCGCTTCGCGACCACTCTGGTCGGTGTGAGGCGGAACCCCACGGTGCCCGCCTCCAGCCGGCGCACGAACGCCTCGTCATTGGGGCGCTGCCACATGAGACGAGGATCGGGCATCCGGGACTCGAAGCGTTCGACGAGCCTGTCCAGGATGCGGAGGTTCTCCTCGGTGCCGAGGATCTCCGGAACTCCTGAGAGGTGCACCGCTGTGTAGTTCCACGTCGGAACGCTCGCGGTCTCCTGGTCGTACCATCCCGGTGAGATGTACCCGTGCGGGCCCTGGAAGGCGACCAGGAGTTCGCGTTCGCCCATGCCGTGGATCATGTCATCGGGCCGGCCGACGTGTCCGACGACGGTCAGGTCGTCGCGGTCCTCGTCCAGCATCACGGCGTAGTGCGACGCGACGAGTCCGGCATCGCCTGCGCTGACGAGGGTCGCCCACGGGTTGAGCTCGATCACGCGTCGCATCTCGACGATATCGGCGAGGGTGAAGCTGGGGTTCTGACGCATACGACCAGACTACGACCGGGTGGCCGGACCGACGGCCGACCCCCCTCGCGGCTACTTCGTCCCGACGACCGGGATGGCCTGGGTCTTCCACTCCTCGAAGCCCTTGTCGCCGGCCATGAAGGCGTTGACCTCTGCCGTGCTGGCTCGAAGCTTCGGATCGTTCGCGAGGTACTTCTTCGTCTCGCGGGCGATGAGGCCGGAAAGCACGAGAAGGCCGATGAGGTTCGGCAACGCCATCAGACCGTTCATGACGTCCGAGAACGCCCAGACGACGCCCAGCTGGACCGTGCAGCCTATGAACACCACCAGGGAGAACACGACCCGGAAGGGCATCACGGCCTTGCGCCCGAGAAGGCGTTCGATGCAGCGCTCGCCGTAGTACGACCACCCGAGGATCGTCGACCCCGCGAACATCACGAGGCCGATCGTGACGATGTAGTGGCCCCATTCGCCCGGAAGCCCGTGCGAGAAGGCCTCGCCGGTCATCAGCGCCGGGCTGATCGGCTCGCCGGTCTCCGGGTCGGTCATGTTCCACACGCCCGTGGTGATGATCACGAGCCCGGTGCAGGTGACGACGATGATCGTGTCGATGAATGTCTGCGTCATGGAGACCAACCCCTGCCGCACCGGATGGCTGGTCTTCGCGGCGGCGGCCGCGATGGCCGCCGAGCCCATGCCCGACTCGTTCGAGAAGATGCCGCGGGCGACGCCGAACTGGACGGCGATGATGATCGCGGATCCGGCGAATCCGCCGATAGGCGCGGTTCCCGTGAACGCGTCGGTGAAGATCTGCGCGAAGGCTGCGGGGACATCGGCGATGTTCACGATGAGGATGTAGAGGGCGCCCAGCACGTAGAAGATGATCATGATCGGCACGAGACCGGCGGTCACCCGCCCGATCGACTTGATGCCGCCGACCAGGACGACCAGGGCGAAGGCGGTGAGCACCAGCCCCGTGACCCAGGTCGGCACAGCGAAGCTGTTCTCCATGTTGGAGGCGATCGAGTTGCCCTGCGTCATATTGCCGATGCCGAACGACGCGATCACCGCGGCGATCGCGAAGAACAGCGCGAGGAACTTGCCGAACCGGTTCGGAATCCCTCGTTCGAGGTAGTACTGGGGTCCACCGGACTTCTCACCGGCGGCATCCGTCTTGCGGAACCGGACGCCGAGGAAGGCTTCGGAGTACTTGGAGGCCATGCCCAGCAGACCGGTGATCCACATCCAGAACAGGGCGCCGGGCCCTCCGATGCCGATCGCGGTCGCCACGCCGACGATGTTGCCCGTGCCGACCGTCGCCGCCAGGGCGGTTGTCAGCGCCTGGAACTGCGAGATGTCACCGTCCGAATCGGGGTCCTTACGGGTGAACAGGCCGAGGCGCAGGGCAGAGCCGAGCTTCAGGAACTGAAGCCCGCCCAGACGGATCGTGAGGTACAGGCCGGTGCCCAGCAGCAACGGGATGAGGACGAACGGCCCCCAGATGATCCCGCTGAGCCAGGAGAGGAATCCTTCGACTCCGGTGAGGTCCATGGAAGCTCCTATCGTGCGTCGGTGCACGAAATAGTCGCACAGCGAACGCTCAGGGTCGAGTACGACCTGCCGTCGCGTCGACAATCAGGCCTGGCAGGACGGACACCAGTACAGCTTGCGCGCGCCGATCTCCTCGAGGGCGATCTCGGTACCGCAGATCCGGCACGGCAGCCCTGCACGGTGGTACACCCAGTGCCGATCGTCCCGACTCGCCATCGCCGCACGGTACTGCTCGGAGGACAGATCGTCCATCGTCATCATCTGGCCGGTCTCGACCCCGATCGCCAGCAGACGCACCCAATCACGCCACAGTTCGCGCACCAGCTCCTCGGGCACCGCGCGGCCCGGCGTGTGCGGATTCAGACGAGCGCGGAAGAGCATCTCAGCCCGGTACACGTTGCCGATGCCGCTGACCACGGCCTGGTCCATGAGCAGCAGCGCGATCGCCGTCGATTTCCTGCCCACGGCCCGCACGAACCGCTCCTCGCCCTCATCCGGGTCTCCGACGAGCGGGTCGGGGCCGAGTTTCGCGACGGTGGCGAGCATCTCCTCCGGCGTCTGCAGCACGCACGCGGTCGGACCGCGGAGGTCGGCGCACGTGATGTCGGTCATCAGCCGGAGCCGCACCTGCCCCACCACGGGAGGTGGCCATTCGGCCCCGTCGTCGGCGAGCCCCCTGGTCTGCTCGGACATCCGCACGTGCACGCGGGCGCGCCGAGGCGCGCCGATCGACGCCAGCGAATTCTCCCCCGCATCATCGAGGATGGCGTCGTCTTGCGCTGCTTCGCCGAGCTCGGTGCCTCGCTGATTGGTCTGGCCCATCCGACCGTTCGCCGATGCGATCGTCGGATCGACCAGGATCTCCCCGGCGAAATCCCACGCGCCGTACAGACCGAGGTGCACACGCAGCCAGACATCGCCCTCGGCTTCGAGGAACATCTGCTTGCCGACGGCCTGGACGCTCAGCGCCTCACGTCCGTCGAGCACGGCTGCGCCATCGGCGAAGCGCCCCTGAGGGCTCGACGCTGTCAGCCGCTTGCCGACGAAGTTCCGAGCGAACTGGCGCGCGATCCGGTGGACGGAATGCCCCTCGGGCATGTCAGCCCCTCGGGTCCGGAAGCAGCGACCCGTCGCGCTCGTAGTCCGCGATCTGCCCGATACGGCGGACGTGGCGCTCATCGTTCGAGAACGGGGTGGCGACGAAACGATCGATGAAGCTCACGACCTCGTCGAAGGAGTGCTGACGCGCGCCGATCGAGATGACGTTCGCATCGTTGTGCTCGCGGGCGAGCTCGGCCGTCGACAGGTTCCACACCAGCGCGGCTCGGATCCCCTCGACCTTGTTCGCAGCGATCTGCTCACCGTTGCCCGAGCCGCCGAAGACGACACCGAGCGCCTCGACGCCGTCACGCTGGTCGCTCACCACGGCCTGCGCCGCCCGGATGCAGAAGGCGGGGTAGTCATCCAGTGCGTCGTACTCGACGGGCCCGTGGTCCACGACCTCGTGACCGGCACCGCGGAGATGGTCCTGCAGCTGGGTGGAGAAGTCGAGACCCGCGTGATCGGTGGCGATATGGATGCGCATGGTTCCCATCCTATTGACGGCCCGAAGGCGCTGAGGATGCGCGTTACGGGACGAGACCGGCGGCCGCCGGCTTGAAACCGGCGCGGATGTTCTCACAGCATCCTGGGCGGCAGACGTCGTACCAGGGTCCGAGCTCCGTCACGTGCGCACGATCGGCCGCAGCGCGCCCCTCGAGGCGCTCCTGCACGAGGTCGACGATGCCCTCCACGAATGCGGGCGAGACACCCGGGGTCGGTGTCCGCACGAATGCGAGACCGGCCTCTTCAGCGGCCTCGGCCGCCTCCGTGTCGAGGTCCCACAGCACCTCCATGTGGTCGCTCATGAATCCGAGGGGCACCACGATGACGGCGGTCTTGCCGCGTCCGGGCAGTTCGCCGATCACGTCGCAGACGTCGGGCTCGAGCCACGGCTGCGTCGGCGGCCCGGAGCGGGACTGGTAGACGAGTTCCCATGCCACGGCCCCGGCGCTGGGAGCCTCCGCCTCGATGCGGTCCATCACCCACGCTCCGACGGCTTCGTGCTGCGCGGCGTACGCGCCACCGGGCCCCCAGTCGACATCCCTCGGGCCGGAGCGCACGGCGTCATCCGTCGGCACGCTGTGAGTCGAGAACAGGACCTGGATCGCGTCGGCGGCGATGCCATCGGCGAGGAACGTCTCGATCGCCGAGCGCACGCCCACGAGGAACGCCTCGACGAAGCCGGGATGGTCGAAGAAGGGCCGGATCTTGTCGATCGTCACCGTCTCGCCCAGCTCTGTCTCCTCGAGCACCCTGGCGAAGTCCTCGCGGTACTGCCGGCAGCTGGAGAACGAGCTGTAGGCGCTCGTCGCGAACGCGAGCAACGAGGTGTCCCCCGCCGCGGCCGCGTCGCGGACGGCATCCGCCAGGTAGGGCGTCCAGTTCCTATTGCCCCAGTAGACCGGAAGATCGATCCCCCGGCGATCCAATTCCGCCTCGAGTGCCGCCTTCAGCTCTCGATTCTGGGCATTGATCGGGCTTATCCCGCCGAAGTGCCGATAATGATGGGCGACTTCTTCGAGACGCTCGTCGGGGATGCCCCGGCCGCGGGTGACGTTGCGCAGGAACGGGATGACGTCGTCCTGGCCCTCAGGCCCACCGAACCCGGCGAGCAGAATGCCGTCGTACGCGACGGCGGTCTCGACGAACGGGACGCCACCGGCCGCAGCAGGCGAAGCGAAGGGAACAGGAGAAGAGGCGCTCGCAGTCACCCCTCCATCCTTGCACCTCCGGGCGTTCGCCTCGGCCGTGTCCTGGCGTAGGCTGTCATGGTTGCCGTCGGCGCCAGCAGCGTCGTGGAGCGGTCGCACCCCCTGACCCCTGGGAGAAAAGCTGTGCCTGGAGAGAATCTCACCCGTATCGAAGCGCAGGAGCGTCGAGCCCTCATCGACACGCAGTCGTATCAGGTCTCGTTGGACCTGACCAAGGGCGAGGAGGTGTTCGGATCGCGCAGCGTGGTGCGATTCACCGCCCAGCCCGGCAGCTACACCTTCATCGATCTGATCGCGCGCGAGGTCCGCGAGATCTCGCTGAACGGTGAGCAGCTCGACCCGAGCGAGGTCTTCGCCGAGTCGCGCATCGCCCTGGCCGACCTTCAGGACGAGAACGTGCTCGTCGTCGACGCCGATTGCGAGTACACCAACACCGGCGAGGGCCTTCACCGTTTCGTCGACCCGGTGGACGGCGAGGTCTACCTCTACTCCCAGTTCGAGGTGCCGGACTCCCGCCGCGTGTTCGCCGTGTTCGAGCAGCCGGACCTCAAAGCGACGTTCCAGTTCACGGTCACCGCGCCGGGCGCATGGAAGGTCGTCTCGAACTCCCCCACTCCTGAGCCGATCGTCCACGACGACAAGGGCACCGCGACCTGGGGGTTCGAGCCCACCCCGCGGATCTCGTCGTACATCACCGCACTGGTCGCGGGTCCTTACGAGGCGACGTTCTCCGAACTGACGAGCGCGTCGGGTCGCGTCATCCCGCTCGGCGTGTACGGGCGCAAGAGCCTCTGGCAGCACCTGGACGCGGACTACATCTTCGAGAAGACGCGCCAGGGCTTCGAGTACTTCGAATCGAAGTTCGGCGTGCCGTATCCGTTCGCGAAGTACGACCAGCTCTTCGTCCCCGAGTTCAACGCGGGCGCGATGGAGAACGCGGGCGCCGTGACGTTCACCGAGACCTATGTCTTCCGCAGCAAGGTGACGGATGCCGTCAAGGAGCGTCGCGTCGTCACGATCCTGCATGAGCTCGCGCACATGTGGTTCGGCGACCTCGTCACCATGAAGTGGTGGAACGACCTGTGGCTGAACGAGTCGTTCGCCGAGTGGGCGTCGACCATCGCCACGGCCGAGGCCACCGAGTGGACCGAAGCCTGGACGACTTTCAACGCGATGGAGAAGACCTGGGCGTACCGCCAGGACCAGCTGCCCTCCACGCACCCGATCGTCGCCGAGATCAACGACCTCGAGGATGTCCAGGTCAACTTCGACGGCATCACGTACGCGAAGGGCGGGTCCGTCCTCAAGCAGCTCGCCGCCTGGGTGGGAATCGAGGCGTTCTTCGCCGGCGTCTCCCAATACTTCCAGAAGCACTCGTGGGGCAACACCGAGCTGAGCGATCTGCTCACGGAGCTCGAGGCGACCAGCGGCCGCGAGCTCAGCACCTGGTCGAAGAAGTGGCTGGAGACGGCCGGCGTCAACACGCTCGCGCCGATCGTCGAAGAGGATGTCGACGGCAAGATCAGCCGTTTCGCCGTCACCCAGACCGCACCGGCCGATTACCCGACGATCCGCCCGCACCGCCTGGGCATCGGATTCTACGACCTCGTCGACGGATTCCTCACTCGCACGCACTTCATCGAGATCGATGTCGACGGCGACCGCACCGAGGTGCCCGAGCTCAAGGGCATCAAGCGTCCGGATCTCGTGCTGCTCAACGACAACGACCTCGCGTATGCGAAGATCCGCCTCGACGACCGCTCGCTCGCCACCGCTGTGGCGCACCTCGCCGACATCGCGGACCCGCTCGCGCGTTCGCTGGTCTGGGGTGCCGCCTGGGATCAGACCCGCGACGCCGAGAGCGCTGCGTCCGACTACATCGACCTCGTCCTGGGCAACATCGGCCGTGAGACCGAGTCGACGACGGTACGCACAACGCTCGCCCAGCTGCGCACGGCCGCGACCCTGTACGTCGCGCCGGCTGACCGCGCCGCCGCGCGTCAGAAGGTCGCCGACGGTCTGTGGGAACTCGCGCAGAACGCGCAGGGCGGCAGCGACAGTCAGCTGCAGTTCGTCACCGCCTTCGCCGGCAACCTCGTCACGGGCGAGCACGCCGGCATCGTCGGTCGCCTGCGCTCGGGTGAGGAGACCCTGCCAGGTCTCGAGATCGACACCGACCTGTCGTGGCAGCTGCTCGTCGGACTCGCGACGATCGGTGCGACGGATGCCGCATCCGTCGACGCCGCTCTCGCCGCCGACAACACGTCCAAGGGCGCCGAGTTCGCCGCTCAGGCACGGGCTGCACTGCCGACCGTCGCCGACAAGAAGGCCGCGTGGGCTTCGCTGGTCGAATCGGATGACGCGCCGAACACGATCATCCGCGCCACCGCGCTCGGATTCGTGCACCCGGCCGGCGTCGAGGTGCTCGGCGAATTCGTGCCGGCCTACTTCGACATGCTGCTGCCGATCTGGGAGTCGCGCACCTACCAGATCGCGAACTACCTGGTCGTCGGGCTGTACCCGACCGCTCTCGCGAGCCGCGAGCTGCGCGACGCCACGCGTGCGTGGCTGTCCGCCAATGCCGATGCCGCGCCGGCGCTGCGACGCCTCGTCAACGAGAATCTCGCGGACGTCGAACGCTCGCTCGCGGCTCAGAGCCGCGACGAGGAGCGCTGAGCGCGACCTGCTCGAATCGGGCCTCTGCATCGCTGATCCAGCCGATGCAGAGGCCCGATCGGTAGGATCGGGAGGTGCCTCTGCTCCCTCTCCAAACCGCCCCTGAACCGGCCTCAGACGCCTGGAGCGCCTTCCTCGCGTTTCTGATGCCGATCGGTGAGAAGGCGCTCGGCGTCGGCATCATCGTGGTGGTCGCGCTGCTCATCGGCCTCGCTCTCCGGTTCGTCGTCCACCGTGTCGTCAGCCGCATCGTCGACAGCGCGAAATCCAAGGCGAACGTCGATGACACGCAGGCGCTCGAGCGCTCGCCGTTGGCGGACATGCGGCTCGTGCAGCGCACCCGCACACTCGGCTCGATCCTGCAGAACATCATCAACGTCGCGGTGACGATCATCGCGCTGCTGATGATCGTCTCCGTCATCTCGCCTGATCTCATCGGCTCGCTCACTCTGCTCACCGCCGCGCTCGGTGCCGGGCTCGGCTTCGGGGCGCAGAACATCGTCAAGGACGTCCTCAACGGCCTGTTCATCGTCGCCGAGGACCAGATCGGCATCGGCGACGTGGTCGACCTCGGACTCGCTTCGGGAGTCGTCGAGTACGTCAGCGTGCGCATCACGCAGGTGCGCGATGTCAACGGCACGCTCTGGTACGTCCGCAACGGCGAGGTCACCCGCATCGGCAACATGTCGCAGGGGTGGGCGCGCGCGATCATCGACCTCGGTGTCGCACCGGATGCCGACCTCGAGGCCGTCGAGAAGGCGATGCTGGAGACCGCGCAGGAGCTCGCCAAAGACCCGAAGTGGCGCACCAGGATCGTCGAGCGCCCCGAGATCTGGGGCCTGGAGTCGATCACCGGAGATGCTCTCGTCGTCCGCGTCGTGATGAAGACGCGCGCCAATGCCAAGGACGATGTCGCGCAGGAGCTGCGCGCGCGGCTGAAGAAGAGCCTCGACGCGCTCGAGATCGGCGTGCCGAGCATGACGACGGTGACCCCGACCGGGCTCGACGGCGCGCGACGCGTCCGCGGCGCCAATCCCCCTCGGACGCGTCCGAACGCGGTGACCGGAGTGCCACCGGTCGCCGAACGAGGCATCTGGCGACGCAAGAAGTCCGGCGGATCAGACGGAACGACCGGCCGGGAAGGCGAGAAGAAGTGACGTTCTACGACGAGGTCGGCGGCATGCCGACGTTCGAGAAACTGGTAGGGGCGTTCTACCGCGAGGTCGCCATCGACCCTGTGCTGAAGCCGATGTACCCCGAGGAGGACCTCGGCCCGGCGGCCGAGCGCCTGACCCTCTTCCTCGCGCAGTACTGGGGCGGACCGACCACGTACGGCGACACACGAGGGCATCCGCGACTGCGCATGCGCCACGTCGCGTTCCATGTGGATCCCGATGCCAGAGATCGTTGGTTGCGCTGCATGCGCCTCGCCGTGGATGAGGTGCAGTTGTCGCCTCTGCACGAATCCACGCTCTGGGACTATCTGGAGCGCGCCGCTTATGCCATGGTGAACACATTCGAGTCGTCCGGCATCGGCGCCGCACCGGCCGGACGACCGACGCTCGAGACCCGCAGTCAGGATTCGACGGAGAACTGATGACGACCACGCCCCTGTCCGCAGACGTCCTGGTGATCGGATGGGGGCTGGCCGGTCTGGTCGCCGCCTCGGAGGCCGCTGCCGCAGGAGCGCGCGTCGTCCTGATCGATCAGGAGCCGCTCTCGAACGTGGGTGGGCAGGCGTGGTGGTCGTTCGGAGGCCTCTTCTTCGTCGACTCCCCCGAGCAGCGCCGCATGGGGATCAAGGACTCGCTCGAGCTCGCCACGCAGGACTGGTTCGGCAATGCCGGCTTCGACCGGCCGGAGGACGCGTGGCCGAAGAAATGGGCCGAAGCGTATCTGGCGTTCGCCGCAGGTGAGAAGCGCGCCTGGCTGCGCGAGAAAGGCGTCGGATTCTTCCCCGTGGTCGGCTGGGCGGAGCGCGGTGGCTACGGCGCACTCGGCCCCGGCAACTCGGTCCCCCGATTCCACATCACCTGGGGCACGGGCCCCGGGATCGTCGGCCCCTTCACCACGGCCGTCCGTGCGGCCGAGGATGCCGGGACCCTGACGATCCTTCCTCGACACCGTGTGAGCGAGCTCGTCGTGTCGGGCGGTGCGGTCACCGGCGCGCGTGGAGACATCCTCGAGCCCACCTCTGAGCCACGTGGCGTGGCGAGCAGCCGTGACGTCATCGGAACGTTCGAGATCGCGGCCGGCGCCACGATCGTCGCCTCCGGAGGCATCGGCGGCAACCACGACCTCGTGCGCGCTGCGTGGCCGGCGCGGCTGGGGGAACCGCCATCGCACATGCTCTCCGGGGTACCCGCCTACGTCGACGGATCCATGCACGCCGTGTCGGCTGCCGCCGGTGCGCACCTGATCAACGGCGACCGGATGTGGCACTACGTCGAGGGCATCACGAACTGGGACCCGGTCTGGCCCGGCCACGGCATCCGCATCCTGCCGGGCCCGTCGTCACTGTGGCTCGACGCCACGGGGAAGCGGCTGCCCGTTCCGCTGTTCCCCGGGTTCGACACGCTCGGCACGCTCGCGCACCTGCGGAAGACGGGGCACGACCATTCGTGGTTCATCACGACGCGCCAGATCGTGGAGAAGGAGTTCGCGCTCTCCGGCAGCGAGCAGAACCCCGATCTGACCGGTAAGGACGTGCCGCTGCTCCTGAAATCCCGGCTCGCCAAGGGCCCGACCGGCCCCGTGCAGGCGTTTCTGGATGAGGGCGAGGACTTCATCGTCGAGAACGACCTCGAAACGCTGCTCGAGCAGCTTCGTCGAGCGCCCGACGGCGATCTGCTCGATCTCGCGCACGTCCGACGGGAGATCGTCGCCCGTGACCGCGAGATCGACAACGACTTCACCAAGGACGCGCAGATCGGGATGCTGCGCTCGATGCGCTCCTATCGCGGCGACAAGCTCATCCGCACCGCCGCCCCGCACCGGTTGCAGGATCCGGCGGCCGGTCCGTTGATCGCCGTGAAGCTGCACGTCCTGACCCGCAAGTCGCTGGGCGGCATCCAGACCGATCTCGACGGGCGGGCGCTCGGTGCCGACGGCTCACCCATCACCGGCCTGTACGCCGCCGGTGAGGCGAGCGGATTCGGCGGCGGCGGGGTGCACGGCTATCGCGCCTTGGAGGGGACGTTCCTCGGCGGATGCCTGTTCTCCGGCCGCCAGGCCGGCCGCGCCGCCGGGCGGAGCGTCTAGACCGCGGTACCTGTTGCGCGAATCGGGGTCAGGCCGGAGGCCACGGGTCCGCGGGCCAGCACATGCCCGCGTCGGAAGGCGATCCTCGTCCATCGCCCCGAGCGCATCACGGGGATCTCCTCTTCGCCGGAGATGAAGCCGAGAGCGTCCGCGGCGAAAGCCATCCCTCGGGGCAGGCCGCCGAGATCGGGGTCCGGTTCGCCCCAGATCGCCGCCCGCAGTGCGCGGACCGCCTCCTCCCCTGCACCGGGTGTCGTCCCATGCGCGACGGCGCTGATGCCCCACTGCGCACGCTGCGCGATGCCGGATGCCGTGAGCGATGCCTCGCGCTCCCAATCGCCTCGCGGCGGAGCGATGCCCGCCCAGGACGGCGACAGAGCGGTCTCCGGCAGCTCCAGCATCCGATCGTCGTCGGTCGCGGCCAGGGAGGACACCACCAGGTCGCACTCGAGTTCCGGGTCGGCGCTGACGATCCGCATCGCGAGAACCGTGGGCGTCTGGTCGAACAGTCCGTGCGGGGCGAGCACGGCGGTCGTGAGCGCGAGGACACCGCTGCGAGCCTGCAGCCGCACACCCTCGTCGGAGATGCGGGTGGCGCGACCGACGAAGGTCAGGACGTCTCTGGCGGTTTCGGGATCGGCGAGCACGAGGCGGGGAGGCACGCGCTCTAGACTACCGAGGTGCGGCGTCGGGCCGCGGGAAGGACCGTCATGAGCGAAGACGCGCGCGCCGAGGCATCCGTCGACCTGCTGCTGGACGTGCTCGATCTGGACGAGAGTTCGGCGCGCACGACGGAGGACATCTTCACTGGTCGTTCCCACGCGATGCCCACCGGCCGCATCTACGGCGGGCAGGTGCTGGCGCAGTCCCTGATCGCGGCAGAGCGGACCATGCCGCCGGAGCGCGCGGTGCACTCGATGCACGGCTACTTCCTGCGGCCGGGCGACGCGTCTCAGGGATTGACGATCGCCGTCGATCGGATCCACGATGGCCGGTCGTTCTCGACGCGGCGTTCGCAGGCGTACCAGAACGGTGTGCCGATCTTCTCCATGATCGCGTCCTTCCAGGACGAGAGCCCTGGCGTGGAGCACGCGGAAGCGATGCCCGGCGGCATCCCCGCCCCTGAGGACGTCGCGCCGGATGAAGAGCTCGTCGCCGGCGTGCATCCGCTGTCGATGCGGATGCTGCGCGACCGCCCGGCCGATGTCCGCCACGTCGAAGGGCCGCTCTATCTCACGGTCGAGGGCGAGCGGCGCCCGCACCAGGCGGTCTGGATGCGCATCCGGTCGCAGATGCCGGACGATGAGCGTCTGCACCGGGCCGCGCTGGCGTACCTCAGCGACATGACGATCCAGGAGTCGATCCTCCGAGCGCACGGAGTGTCCTGGGCGCTCACCGGACTCAAGGTCGCGAGTCTCGACCATGCCATGTGGTGGCACCGTCCCGCGCGCGCGGACGAGTGGCTGCTCTACGTCCAGGAGTCGCCGAACGCCCGTGGCGGACGCGGGCTCGCGTCCGGGCGCATCTACACGCGGGACGGCGCGCTCGTGGCGAGCGTCGCGCAGGAGATCATGATCCGCGTGCCAGAAGGTGGCGCCGCGAACTGACCGGCGTCAGCGTTTCGGGTCAGCGGTGCGCGTAGACGATCGATTCGCCGGTGTACGGCTCCCACGCGGTTCGCATCTCCGGCGTGAGGCGCGTCGGACGGCCGGTCTGCGCGTCCACGAGGACGATCACCGCGGTGGAGCGCGCGTAGATCACGCGCTCCGCTGACGCGGGGTCGTTGTGGACCTCGTAGCAGACCTCGACGCTCGATCCGCCGAGTCGACCGAACCACATCTGCACTTCGAGCGGATGCCGCTGGTACGGCACCGGCGCGAGGTACTCGATCTCCTGTCGTGCGATGAGCGTGAGCACTCCCTGCTCGATCCCGGAGTCCAGCACCGCCGTGGCTGGTGCCTGTTCGCCCGGACCCGGCTTCCAGAAGGCGCGCACGCGCGCCTCCTCGAGAAGCTTCAGCATCGACGTGTTGTTCACGTGGTTGAACGCGTCGAGATCGCCCCACCGGAGGTGGATGGGGATGTGCAGCCGCATGCTCCGGCCGGGATCAGTCACGCGTGAGCTTGCGGTGGGTCGTGCGGTGCGGGCGCGCGGCATCCGGGCCGAGGCGCTCGATCTTGTTCGCCTCGTACGCCTCGAAGTTGCCCTCGAACCAGTACCACTTCGCCGGGTTCTCGTCCGTGCCCTCGTACGCGAGGATGTGCGTGGCGATGCGGTCGAGGAACCACCGGTCGTGCGTGATGACCACGGCGCATCCGGGGAACTCCAGCAGCGCGTTCTCGAGCGAGCTCAGGGTCTCGACGTCGAGGTCGTTGGTCGGCTCGTCGAGCAGCAGCAGGTTGCCGCCCTCCTTGAGCGTCAGGGCGAGGTTCAGTCGGTTGCGCTCGCCACCGGAGAGGACTCCGGCCTTCTTCTGCTGGTCCGGTCCCTTGAAACCGAACTTCGACACGTAGGCACGCGACGGGATCTCGGTCTTGCCGACCGTGATGATGTCCAGGCCGTCCGAGACGACCTCCCACAGGGTCTTGTTCGGGTCGATGCTCGCGCGGGACTGGTCGACGTAGCTGATCTTGACCGTCTCGCCGACCTTGAGGTCACCGCCGTTGAGCGGCTCGAGGCCGACGATGGTCTTGAACAGTGTGGTCTTTCCGACGCCGTTGGGGCCGATGACGCCGACGATGCCGTTCGGCGGCAGGCTGAAGCTGAGACCGTCGATGAGGGTGCGGTCACCGAAGCCCTTCTGCAGCTTCTTCGCCTCGATCACGACGCTGCCCAGACGCGGGCCTGCGGGGATCTGGATCTCCTCGAAGTCGAGCTTCCTGGTGCGCTCGGCCTCCGTGGCCATCTCCTCGTAGCGGGCCAGACGCGCCTTCGACTTGGTCTGGCGGCCCTTCGCGCTGGAGCGGACCCACTCGAGCTCTTCCTTCAGACGCTTGGCGAGCTTCGCGTCCTTCTTGCCCTGGATCTCGAGGCGCTCGCCCTTCTTCTCGAGGTAGGTCGAGTAGTTGCCCTCGTAGCCGATCAGGCGTCCGCGGTCGACCTCGGCGATCCACTCGGCGACGTGGTCCAGGAAGTACCGGTCGTGCGTGATCGCGATGACGGCGCCCTTGTAGGCCTGCAGGTGCTGCTCGAGCCAGAGCACGCTCTCGGCGTCGAGGTGGTTGGTCGGCTCGTCGAGCAGGAGCAGGTCGGGCTTCTGCAGCAGCAGCTTCGCCAGAGCGACGCGGCGGCGCTCACCACCCGAGAGAGGTGCGATCTCGGCGTCCGCCGGCGGAGTGCGCAGAGCATCCATGGCCTGCTCGAGCTGCGAGTCGAGGTCCCAGCCGTCCGCGGCGTCGATCTCCTCCTGCAGTGTGCCCATCTCGGCGAGGAGAGAGTCGAAATCCGCATCGGGGTCGGCCATCTGCGCCGAGATCTCGTTGAAGCGGTCGACCTTCGCCTTGATCGCGATGCCGTCCTGGATGTTCTCGAGGACCGTCTTCGACTCATCCAGTTCGGGCTCCTGCATGAGGATGCCGACGGAGAACCCCGGGCTGAGCTTGGCCTCACCGTTGGACGGAGTGTCGAGCCCCGCCATGATCTTGAGGATCGTCGACTTACCTGCACCGTTCGGGCCGACCATGCCGATCTTCGCGCCGGGGAGGAACGCCATCGTGACGTCATCGAGGATGAGCTTGTCGCCCACCGCCTTGCGTGCACGGACCATCGAGTAGATGTACTCTGCCACGGAAAACCGCTCCTTCTGTTGGCGTCGTGAATCGACACTCCAGCCTACCGGCTGAGCGCTGTGCGGTTTCCGGTCACCAATCGATCGGACGCGTCGTGCCGATCAGGCAGCGCCCTTCGGCGAGCTGGTCCGTCACGGTCGTCACCGGATCCCCCGTCGACGGACCCACCTGTCCGACCAAGCACTCCGCCTCACCCCAGCGGACAGAGAACTGCAGGCTCTCGACAGGATTGCCCACCGTCGTCTCATCCGCGGTCACCTGCATGGCTGTCCTGTCGAAGCCTGCGGCGACCAACGCGTCGACGTAGGCACGCCCCAGCGCGCGCTGCTCGGACGCCCACACCTGCGCCGTCACCGCAGCGAACAGAGGCAGGTTGTCGGCCGCTGTGCCGTCGGGCGTGAGAACGGGTGCGTCGGGCTCGCTCGCCTCCCCCGTCGACTCGGGCGCCGGAGCAGCTGAGGCCGACGTCGGCGGCGTCACGGGCTCCGTGGGCTGCGGGAAGCAGGCCGCGAGCGGGAGCGCGAGAAGTGCTGCAGCAGAGAACGCGAAGGCGCGCGCTGCGAGAGCGGCAGGTCGGCGAGGCACAGCTCGAGTCTAGGGGCATGCATCGCCGACCCCCCGAGTGACGTCAAGCGGCGCTGTGGGTCGGTTCGAGCCCCCAGGCAGGGTCGACCTCCTCCGCATCCCCCTCCCGAACAGGCACGTCGTCGAGATCCGATTCCGATGCCGGGTCGCCTTCCTCGGGCATGGACTCCACTGCGTCGCCGCTGGATGCACGGGTGGCCGCCGGCCGGTTGCGGACGAAGGCGCTGGTCCCCCAGCGCAGATCGTGCCCGATGGCTTCCGCGTCGATGTCCAGGCTGGTGCCGCGTGCGGTGCCGTTGTCCCAGTCGCGGGCGCGAAGCCGCCCCGTCACGATTACCGGATGCCCCTTCTGCAGCGAGGCCCGCGCCTGCACGGCGAGCTGCCGATAGGCCGACACGTTGTACCAGTTGGTCCCTGTGTCGATCCATGTCTGAGTCTTCGCGTCGTATCGGCTCTGGCTGCTGCCGACCCGGAAGTTCACCACGGGCACACCGCTCGCCGTGGTGTTGCCGCCCGGATCGTTCCCGATGAATCCCATGATGGTGATGGTGTCGTTCAACGCATTCTCCTCGCGTTCCCGGGACTCGCCCGGCTGTCGAACAGCGTGCCCCGAACGCAACGGCCTGCGCACAACGGTTCGCCCCGGTTCGACGGGATCGGTGGAGAACTCGTCCACCCCACTCGCGTGTGCAGGACGAGTGCTCCCGCGGCGGCTCCACCGGAAGGGCGCAATGTCGGTGGTCGGTCATATGTTCGATAACGAGAGGAGATACCGATGCACACTCACACGATCACCGCCGTTCCCGACATCCCGTACGCAACCCCGAAACTGTCCTCCAGCCGCGAGAACCTCATCCGAGCGGGCGATCATCTGTGGCGCGTGCAGGATGGCGCCGGACGCATCCTCGGCCACCTCCGCATCGCCGCAGAGCCGCTCGGGTTGCGATACCGGGCCGAACGCCTTCACCTCGCATCCGGGGCGTTTCGCCTGATCGGCGAATTCTGGACGGTTGATGAAGCCGTGCAGACGCTGCGCTATCTGAGGTGATCAGCTGCGCACGGCGGCCGGGCTCGAAGAAGCGATTCGAGATCGGACGTGCGGTCGGCGCGCCCAGGCACTCGTGGAAACGCATCCGGGCGACCACCACCGATGATCAACCGCGACGGGTTGCGCATGGGCGCGACGCGAGGGTCGGTGCGATGTCGGTACTCTTGTAGACGACCCTCAGTAGCTCAGCGGAAGAGCATCGATCTTCTAAGTCGCCGGTCGCAGGTTCGAATCCTGCCTGAGGGGCCAATGTCCGTGCGCTCATTAGGATGCCTATATGGCAACTGCGTCTGAGAACGATCGACTCGTCTGGATCGACTGCGAGATGACGGGACTCGATCTTCAGATCGACGAGCTCGTCGAGATCGCCGTCGTCATCACCGATTTCGAGCTGAGACCGCTCGATTCCGGCTTTCAGATCGTGATCAGGCCGAGCGATGCCGCCTTGGCGAACATGAACGACTTCGTCACGAACATGCACCGCTCTTCCGGTCTGATCGACGAGATTCCCACGGGTGTCAGCCTCGAAGACGCTCAGGCGCAGACGCTGGCCTACATCAAGCGCTTCGTCCCCCTCGAGCGCAAGGCTCCCCTCGCCGGCAACACCATCGGCACGGATCGCATGTTCCTCGCCAAGTACATGCCGCAGATCGATCAGTGGCTGCATTACCGCAACGTCGACGTGTCGAGCATCAAAGAGCTGTCACGGCGCTGGTATCCGCGTGTCTTCTTCCAGGCTCCGGCGAAAGACGGAGGACATCGCGCGCTCGCCGACATCCTCGAGTCGATCCGGGAACTGCGCTATTACCGCCAGGCGGTCTTCGTCGCAGAGCCAGGGCCCACGAGCGATGAAGCCCGCGACATCGCGACCGCCACGGTCTCGACGTTCGCCGCAGACATCTGACGCCGATGTCATTCGCACCCTCAGACGTGTATTAGAATCGTCTGGTTGCCTGCTCACAGCGGGCACATGGTGGCTATAGCTCAGTTGGTAGAGCACCGCGTTGTGGTCGCGGGGGTCGCGGGTTCAAGCCCCGTTAGCCACCCCAACAGCGAGGTGTTCGCGGTCGGTCCATCCGGCCGTGAACACCTCGCTCTCGTTTCCCGTCCTCGGTAGGATCATCACACGCGTCCGCCGATGAAGAGGAGTGCATTGTGAAAGCCGTCCGGTTCACCGCTTGGAAGACGTTCCCGACCATCGAAGACGTGCCTCGCCCGACGCCGGGGCCGGGTGAGGTCCTCCTCAAGATCGCGGGAGCCGGCGCCTGCCACTCCGATGTCGCCGTCTTCGAGCAATTCGACGCGAGCATGGGCGAGCAGTTGGCGCCGAGCTACACACTCGGCCATGAGAATTCCGGTTGGATCGAGGAGCTCGGCGAGGGCGTCACAGGGCTGGCGATCGGCGATGCCTTCCTGTCTTATGGCCCGATAGGCTGCGGCCACTGTCCCGCGTGCTCGCGAGGGCAGGACACGTACTGCTACAACGCCGCGACTCAGCCGTATCTGGCCACCGGACTCGGACGAGACGGCGGCATGGCAGAGTACATGACCGTTCCCGCGCGCAATCTCGTGCCGCTCGGAGATGCCGACCCTGTCATCGCCGCGCCGCTGTCCGACGCCGGCCTGACGCCCTACCACGCCATCAAGCTCGCGCTCCCGAAGCTCCAGGGCGGTGGAAAGTCCGCACTGGTGATCGGCCTGGGCGGGCTCGGCCAGATCGCCGTGCAGATCCTCACGGCGATCACCGGCGCGACCGTCTACGCGACCGACACGAAGCCCGAGGCCATGGCCGAGGCCGAAAAGGCCGGCGCCGTGACCGTCGAGGGCGGCGATGGCCAGGCGGATCGCATCCGCGAAGCCACCGGCGGGCAGGGTGTCGACGCCGTCTTCGACTTCGTCGGCATCACTCCCACGATCAGACTCGCCCAGCAGGTCATCGCACGTCGTGGGCGCATCACCGTCGTCGGCGTCGCCGGCGGTCCCGTCGACTGGAACTTCTACTCGAACCCCTACGAGGCGGAACTCACCAACACCTACTGGGGCACGATCGAGGAGCTGTTCGAAGTGGTCGACCTCTACCGCGCGGGCAAGGTCACCCCGCAGGTGAAGACCTACTCGATGGATGAGGCACTCCAGGCCTACCACGATCTGCACGACGGGAAGCTCAGCGGACGCGCGGTCGTCACCCCGCACGTCTGAGCGGTCGGCCCGCTGCCCGGTTCGATCTGAGTCGGGCCGGCGCCGTAGAATCACCTGGTGTCGCTGACCGTCTGGCTCTCCCTCCTCGCAGCGTCGGTCGTCATCAGCTTCACGCCGGGCGCCGGCGCCATCAACACGATGTCCAACGCGCTCACCGAGGGCTGGCGCCGTGCCGTCTGGGGCGTGATCGGGCAGCAGCTGGCTCTGATCGTGCACGTCATCATCGTCGCCGCGGGCGTCGGCCTGCTCGTCGCTCGATCTCCGTTGCTCTTCGACATCGTGCGGTACGCGGGCGCCGCGTACCTGGTGTTCCTCGGCATCCGGATGATGCTGACGAAGCCGATCTCCACGAACGACGATTTCGACACCGTGCGTCTGCCGGAGAGCCGTCTGTCGATGGTGCGCCGAGGATTCTGGGTGAACCTGTTGAATCCGAAGGCGGTCATCTTCTTCCTGGCGTTCATTCCCCAGTTCATCCGTCTCGACCAGCCGGCCCTCCCCCAGTATCTGATCCTGATCACCACGGTCGTGATCGTCGACGTCGCCGTGATGTGGTTCTTCTTCGCCGCCGCCGCGAAGCCGTTCCGGCGGCTCACGCGCACGCCCCGGGGGCAGCGCACCCTCAACATCGTCTTCGGTGCCCTGTTCCTCGCCGTCGCCGCGCTGCTGCTGTTCGTGCACTGAGTGCATCCGAGACGCTCATCGGCGCCCTAGGGTGGAAGGCGATGGAAATGGATGCCGTGGCCTTCGAGAAGCTCGTCGTCGACGAGCTGGATCTGCTGCCCGATGACATGGTGGACGGACTCGACAATGTCGTCTTCGTCGTCGAGGACCGCCCGGAGGACGGCAGCCTCGATCTGCTCGGGCTCTACGACGGCCTCGCCCTCACCGAACGCGGCCAGTACGGCCTGGGAGAGCTGCCGGATCGCATCATCGTGTACCGAGAGCCGCACCTGGATCAGTGCGACACCGAGGATGAGCTGCGCGACGAGATCCACACGACCCTCGTCCACGAGATCGCGCACTTCTACGGGATCGACGACTCGCAACTGCACGAGCTGGGGTGGGCATGAGCACCCCGATCTCCACGCCCGCGGTCGACGAGCACCTCGATCTGTCGGCAGCGCCGCTGGAACCATGGCAGGTCGTGGTGTGGAACGACCCGGTCAACCTCATGAGCTATGTCGTCCGCGTGTTCCGCACGTACTTCGGCTATTCACTCGATCGCGCCACCCAGCTGATGCTCGCGGTGCACCATGAGGGGCACGCGATCGTCGCCACCGGGCCACGCGAGACCATGGAGGTGCATGCTCAGGCCATGCACGACCACGGGCTGTGGGCCACCGTCCGGAAGGCTCCCCAATGAGTCCCACCTCCGTCCGACTCGAACTCGCCGCGATCGAGGGTGTTCATCTCGCGCATCTGCTGGACGAGTTCCAGGACATGCTCACCGCGGATGCGTCCGAGGGCATCGGAGATCCGGCGATAGCACGACTCACGCCGGATCCGTACCCGGAGGATGCCGAGGCGTCTCGAGCATTCTCGACGGCGGCGCGCGATGATCTGCTCGATCGGCGGATCGCCGAGGCCGCCGTCGTCCGAGCCGCCCTGTCCGGATTCGACGAGACGCACGATGTGCTCGACGAGCAGGAGTCGCTCGCCGCCCGGCCGATCCTGATCCCGACGGCCGAGGTCGACGCCTGGCTGCGTACGCTCACTGCTCTCCGGCTGGTTCTCGCGACTCGACTGGGCATCATCGACGAGGACAGCATGGACGAAGAAGACCCCCGCCGCGGCGTGTACGACTGGCTCGGCTACCGGCTCGAAGGACTGATCCAGTCGGCCGACGCACTCGGCTGACGCACTGGGCCCCGATCACGGGATCTGCACCTGCACGGTCGCGAGCCCGCGTGGATCGTCGCGGTCGAGGTGGACCTGCTCCTGCGCGGCCCACCGCTCCCAATGCGGACGGAACGCATCGCCGTCGCGCCGAAGCGCTCGGTGCTTGCGCGCGGCATCCGGAGATTCCACCCACACCAGCACATCCGCGATCCTGGCCGTCTGGGGGGTGATCGTGCCGCATCCCTCCAGGATCACACCGAGCGCCGGATCCACGGCGTGGCTCTCAGCGTCCGCGCCCTGCTCCCAGTCCCAGCGATGCCAGGTTCCGATGCGGCCACGCCCATGGGGACGGAGGATGCCGTCCAGAGCGCGCTGGACTCCGGCATCCAGCCCGTCCCAGCCCGGATAGAGCGAGTCCATCGCGATGAGCTGCGCACGCCCGGCCACCGGCCATCGCTCGGCCACGAGCCGCGCGAGCGTCGTCTTGCCCGCTCCGCTGCGACCGTCGATCAGCACGACCGGGTTCGCGGCGGACACGCCGGAGACCGCGTCGACGATCCGCGTCGCCGCGGCGTCCAGGGCTGCTGTGACCGGGTCGGCGCTACTTCCTGAGTGCACGGATGACACGCGCGAGCGCACGTGCGGTGACCCAGACGAAGGGAATCGCCACGGCGATCAGCGGGACGAGGTTCGGCTCGAAGCGCAATCCCTCTTCGCGCCGCACATACACGCCGAGCGGGATCGACACACCGCATCCTGCCCCGCCCTCGCCGCCGTCGGCGGTCCCGCCGCCGAAGGTCGACACCGTCAGAGCGACGGGCGTGATGCTCACGCCATCGACGTCCTGCGGCTCACCGTAAGCGCTCTTCACGCCGAGGTCGGCGACCTGCTTCCCAAGTTCCACTGCGATGTTCGGCATGCGTCAACGCTAGTCCACTCGGCCGCGCTCCGCGCCGTCAATCCACTCCGTGCGCCTTGGGATGCCTCGGTGCTCCTCGTCCGTCGCCGCGCCCCAGATGCCGTGCACGAGTGATGGTTCCGTTGCCGAAACGCGCGTGAGCACTGTCGAGCGCACCCTCGACGCGGCGCCAGTCCTCGTCGTCGTCCCACAGCGCGAAGGCGCCGCCTCCGGCGTGCTGGAGCTTTTCCGCCCGCACGCCGACCAACCGCACCGGGCTGCGGCGATCGATCTGCTCGAAAAGCTCCTGGGCGGCCGTGCCGATGCGCTGACCGACCGCCGTCGGTTCGGGCAGCGTCTGCGAACGGCTGAGTGTGGTGAAGTCATCGAACCGGATCTTGATCGCCACCGTGCGCGTCTCCCACTCGGCGCGCCTCAGCCGCGCCGCAACACGATCCGACAGCCGCAGCAGCTCGGAGCGCAGCATCTCGCGGTCGGTGACGTCGACCTCGAACGTCTCCTCATGACCCACGCTCTTCTCGACCCGTTCGGTTTCGACTCCGCGCGGGTCCTCCCCGCGCGCGAGCTCGGACAGGCGATGGCCCAGCGCCGGCCCCACCGCGCGATCGAGAGCATCCTGAGACGACTCGCGGATATCGCGGATGAGCCGGATGCCCCGGGCCTCCAGCGCTTCCGCCGCCTTGGGACCGACGCCCCACATCGAGCGCACGGGACGCGGACCGAGGAAGTCCAGCGTGTCCGCCGCCGCGACGATGAGAAAACCGTCGGGCTTCGACAACGTGGATGCCATCTTCGCGACATGCTTGGTCGCCGCCACCCCGACACTGCAGGTGATGCCGACCTCGGCGAACACGCGCTCGCGGACCAGCTGCGCGATGCGTCCGGGACTCCCCCAGAGCCGACGCACGCCACGGACATCCAGGAACGCCTCATCGACCGACAGCGGCTCGACCAGCGGCGTGAAGGACTCGAAGATCGCCATGACGTGGCGTGATATCTCCTGATACCGCGCGAAGTCCGGCAGCACGATACGCGCACCGGGACACAGACGCAGCGCCTGGGACACCGGCATGGCCGCGCGGACACCGTATCGGCGGGCCTCGTAGGAGGCACTGGAGACCACGGAGCGGCCGTCCGGGGCGCCGATGATCAGCGGCAGGCCTCGGAGGGACGGATCATCGAGGACGGCGACGGCCGCGTAGAACGCGTCCATGTCGACGTGCAGGATGCGCGTGCCCGCATCGTCGGCACCCTCGGGTGAGACGATGCGGCCCGAACCATCACCGCGCCCCATGAACCCATTCTCGCCGAGACCACCGACATCGAGCGCCTGCGGACGTCATCGAGAGGACGTCACTGTGCGGCGCGCTCCAGGATGAGCTCGCGCACGCGCGCCGCATCCGCCTGACCCTTCATGGCCTTCATGACGGCACCGATGACAGCACCGGCAGCCTGCACCTTGCCGTCCTTGATCTTCGCCATGACGTCCGGCTGCGAGGCCAGGGCGTCATCGATCGCGGCGATCAGCGCGCCATCGTCCGAGACGACGGCCAGGCCACGGGAGTCGACGACCTCCTGCGGCGTGCCCTCCCCCGCGATGACGCCTTCGAGCACCTGACGCGCGAGCTTGTCGGTGAGGGTGCCTGCGTCCACGAGTTTCTGCAGTGCGGCGACGTTCTCCGGGCTGATCAGCTCCGCAGCATCCTTGTCCGCAGCGTTCGCGAGACGCGAGATCTCGCCTGTCCACCACTTCCGCGCGGCGGCAGGTGCGGCACCGGCCGCGATCGTGGCCTCGACGACCTCCAGCAGTCCACCGTTGTGGACGTCCTGGAACTCCAGGTCGGTGAAACCCCATTCGGTCATCAGACGGCGGCGACGGGCGACGGGCTGCTCCGGCAGCGCCGCGCGCAGTTCCTCGATCAGCTCCGCGGTCGGCTGCACGGGCAGCAGATCGGGCTCCGGGAAGTACCGGTAGTCATCGGCATCGGACTTGGGGCGACCAGGCGAGGTCGTCCCGGTGTCTTCGTGCCAGTGGCGCGTCTCCTGCGTGATCGTTCCACCGTCGGCGAGGATCGCCGCCTGGCGCTGGAT
The DNA here is from genome assembly GCF_042267585.1 of Microbacterium sp. NPDC056234. Lineage (NCBI taxonomy): Bacteria > Bacillati > Actinomycetota > Actinomycetes > Micrococcales > Microbacteriaceae > Microbacterium > Microbacterium sp. NPDC056234. The sequence goes on along the minus strand of NZ_JBHJTE010000002.1, from coordinate 367,622 downwards.
CTCGTAGCGGACGGCCCGCTCGACCGAGCGCATCGAATTGACGTTCTTCGTCTCCGTGCGCGTACCGAGCTTCTCCTGACCTCGCGGACGCAGGGAGACGTTGGCATCGCAGCGCAGGTTTCCGCGCTCCAGACGCGCCTCGGAGATGCCGAGCCCTCGGACGATGTCGCGGATCGCCGCGACGTACGCCTTCGCGATCTCCGGTGCGCGGTGCTCAGCGCCGAAGATCGGCTTCGTGACGATCTCGACGAGCGGGACGCCCGCACGGTTGTAGTCGACGAGCGAGTACTCCGCTCCCTGGATCCGTCCGGTCGCTCCGCCCATGTGCGTCAGCTTTCCGGCATCCTCCTCCATATGCGCGCGCTCGATCGGAACCGTGACGATCGTGCCGTCCTCGAGCTCCACCTCGACCGAGCCCTCGAACGCGATCGGCTCGTCGTATTGCGAGATCTGGTAGTTCTTGCCGAGGTCCGGGTAGAAGTAGTTCTTCCGCGCGAAGCGGCTGGACTCGGCGATCGAGCATCCGAGGGCCAGGCCCAGGCTGATCGAGGAGCGGATCGCCGTGGCGTTCACGACCGGAAGCGAACCGGGAAGACCCAGATCCACCGGCGCGATGAGTGTGTTCGGCTCGGCGGCGTGGTACTTCTCGTTCGCCGGGTTCGGCGCGTCCGAGAACATCTTGGTCTCGGTGTTGAGCTCGACGTGCACCTCGAAGCCGAGCACGGGCTCGAACAGCTCGAGCGCCTTGTCGAAGTCCATCAGCTTGGCAGCGGCCATCAGCGGTTCCCTCCAGCGAGCTCGGGGGCCCGGGTCAGCAGCGGTGCACCCCACGAATCGACGAGCAGCGTCTCCAACGCGGCGCCCACACGGTACAGACGGGCGTCCTCGTGCGCGGGTGCCAGGAACTGGATGCCGACGGGCAGGCCGTCTTCGGCCGCCAGTCCGGAGGGGATCGAGATCCCCGGGACGCCGGCGAGGTTCGCGGGGATCGTGGTGACGTCGTTCAGGTACATCTGCAGCGGGTCGTCGATGCGCTCACCGATCCTGAACGCGGTCGTCGGCGCCGAGGGCGTCGCGATGACGTCGACGTCGGCGAACGCGTTCGCGAAGTCCTGCTGGATGAGCGTGCGCACCTTCTGCGCGCTCCCGTAGTACGCGTCGTAATAGCCGGCGGACAGCGCGTAGGTGCCGAGGATGATGCGGCGCTTCACCTCGTCGCCGAAGCCGGCCTCGCGGGTCGCGGACATGACGTCCTCGACGGTCGCGCCCCCCTCGGGCGTCACGCGCAATCCGAAGCGGACAGAGTCGAATTTGGCCAGGTTGCTGGACGCCTCGGCCGGCAGGATCAGGTAATAGGCCGCGACGCCGTACTCGAAGTGCGGCGTGGAGATCTCGACGATCTCGGCCCCGTGCGACTCGAGCAGCGCGAGCGACTCGCGGAAGGAGGCCGCGACGCCTGGCTGGAAGCCGGAGTCGGGCAGTTCCTTGATCACGCCGACCTTGAGTCCCTTGAGCGCGTCACCGCGTGCGCCCTCACGAGCGGCCTCGGCGAACGACGGCCAGGCGTCGGTGAGCGACGTGGAGTCCTTCGGGTCGTGCCCGCCGATGACGTCGTGCAGCAGGCCGGCATCCAGAACCGTCCGCGTGACGGGGCCGACCTGGTCGAGGCTCGACGCCAGGGCGATCGCACCGTAGCGGCTCACGCCGCCGTAGGTGGGCTTGATACCGACCGTTCCGGTGACGTGGGCGGGCTGACGGATCGAACCGCCGGTGTCCGAGCCGAGCGCGAGCGGAGCCTCGAAGGCGGCGACGGCCGCCGCGGAGCCTCCGCCGGAGCCGCCGGGGATCCGATCGAGGTCCCACGGGTTGCGGGTCGGGCCGTACGCGGAGTGCTCGGTGGAGGAGCCCATCGCGAACTCGTCCATGTTGGTCTTGCCCAACGGGATGAGGCCTGCGGCGCGCGAGCGGGCGACGACCGTGGCGTCATAGGGCGAGAGGTAGCCCTCGAGGATCTTCGATCCGCTCGTGGTGGGCTGGTCGGTCGTGACGAGGACATCCTTGATCGCCAGCGGGACGCCGGCGAGCGGGTGCAGCTGCTCCCCCGCCGCACGTGCTGCGTCGATCGCGTCCGCGGCCGCCAGAGCGCCGTCGTTCACATGCAGGAACGCGTGCACGTCGCCGTCGACGGCCGCGATGCGGTCGAGGTGCGCCTGCGTGGCCTCGCGACTGGAGACCTCGCCGGCGGTCAGCTTGTCCGCGAGCTCAGCGGCGGTCCAGCGGATGATGTCGCTCACTGCTCTTCTCCCAGGATCGCGGTGACGCGGAAGCGTCCGTCGGCGGCATCCGGTGCGTTCTGCAGCACCTGCTCGTGCGTCAGCGTCTGTCCGACCACGTCGGGGCGGAAGACGTTCGCGAGCGGAATCGGGTGGCTCGTCGCCGCGACGTCGGGGGTCGCGACCTCTGAGACCTTCGCGATGTTGTCGACGATGGCATCGAGCTGGCCCGTGAGCCGCGTCACCTCGTCGTCGTTCAGCTGGATGCGCGCGAGCACGCCGAGATGGCGTACGAGTTCGGGGGTGATTTCAGACACCCGTCCAGTCTAGTTCGCGGCGGCCGATCCCCTGTGACGCTCCCGCGCCGCAATAGGCTGTTGCGCATGACGACGTTCGATCCTCCTCGTCCCTGGGTCGCCAGCTATGCCGCCGGCGTCCCCGAGGACCTCGTACCGGTGCAGGGCTCCCTCATCGACATCGTCGCGGCCTCGGCGCGCGACTACCCGGATGCCCCTGCCCTGCAGTTCTTCGGCCGCGAGACGACGTATGCCGAGCTCCAGCAGGCGATCGATCGCGCCGCCGCCGGCCTGCGCGAGCTGGGGGTGAAGGCCGGAGACCCGGTGGCGATCGTTCTGCCGAACTGTCCGCAGCACATCGTCGCCTTCTACGCCGTCCTGCGCCTGGGCGCCGTCGTCGTCGAACACAATCCGCTCTACACACCGCGTGAGCTGCGCAAGCAGTTCGAGGACCACGGCGCCGCACACGCCATCGTCTGGAACAAGGTCGTCGGAACCGTTCAGGAGTTCCCGGCCGATCTGGCCGTGTCGACGCTGATCTCGGTCGATGTCACCAAGGGGATGCCGCGACTCACGCAGCTCGCTCTGAGGCTGCCGATCGCGAAGGCGCGCGAGTCGCGCGAGGCGCTGACCGAGAAGGTCCGCGGGACCGTGCCGTGGGAGCGCGTGGTCTCGACCGTTCCGCTGCCCGCATCCCACCCCAAGCCGCAGACGGACGACCTGGCGATCATCCAGTACACCTCCGGCACGACGGGCACGCCGAAGGGCGCGGCGCTCACGCACCGCAACCTTCTCGCCAACGCTGCGCAGTCGCAGGCCTGGACACCGTCCATCCAGCGCGGCAAGGGCTGCGTGGTGTACGCCGTGCTGCCCATGTTCCACGCGTACGGGCTGACGCTCTGCCTGACCTTCGCGATGTCGATGGGGGCCCGTCTCGTGCTGTTCCCGAAGTTCGACCCCGACCTCGTGCTGGACGTGATCAAGAAGCACCCGGCGACGTTCCTGCCGCTCGTGCCGCCGATCGCCGACCGTCTCCTCAGCGCGGCGAAGGCGAAGGGGGTGTCGCTGCGCGGCATCGAGGTCGCGATCTCCGGGGCGATGGCGCTGCCGCACGAACTGGTGGTGCCGTTCGAGGAGGCGACCGGAGGCTACCTGGTCGAGGGATACGGCCTCAGCGAATGCTCGCCGGTCCTGATGGCGAACCCGGTGGCCGACAACCGTGTCCCCGGCACGGTCGGGCTCCCGCTCCCTGGGACGGAATGCCGTGTGGTCGACCCGGACGAGCCGACGAAGGACGTCGAACCGGGTTCGGCCGGCGAACTCGTCGTCCGCGGCCCGCAGGTGTTCTCGGGTTACTACGGGAAGCCGGAAGCCACCGAGGAGGTCTTCGTCGACGGCTGGTACCGCACCGGCGACATCGTCACGATCGACGACGCCGGATTCGTCCGCATCGTCGATCGCATCAAGGAGCTGATCATCACCGGCGGCTTCAATGTGGCGCCCACGGAGGTCGAGAACGCTCTGCGCCAGCATCCGCTGGTGTCGGATGCCGCGGTCGTCGGCCTGCCCAGCGATCACTCCGGCGAGGAAGTCGTCGCCGCCATCGTCGTGGACGGCGACAGCGACGTGGATGTCGAGGCGATCCGCGAGTTCGCCCGCGGCATCCTGACGCCGTACAAGGTGCCGCGGCGCGTGTTCGTCGTCGACGAGCTGCCCAAGTCCCTCATCGGCAAGGTGCTGCGTCGCCAGGTGAAAGAGAAGCTTCTCGCCCTGACCAGCGGGTCCTGACCGACGATCTCACAGACACGAGGGCCCGCGGGGCGCTACCTTTAGGTAGTGACCCCTGAAGACGCAGTGCTGACCGACGCCCCCGAGGAATCCCCCGCAACCCCAGGATTCGAGGAGCTCGGCATCACCGGGCCCGTTCTCAAAGCCATCCGTGACCTCGGATACGAGACCCCTTCGCCCATCCAGGCCGAGACCATCCCGACCCTCCTGAACGGCCGCGATGTCGTCGGCATGGCGCAGACCGGCACGGGAAAGACCGCGGCCTTCGCGCTGCCCGTGCTCGAGCGCCTCGACATCTCGCAGAAGACGCCTCAGGCACTCGTGCTCGCTCCGACGCGCGAACTCGCGCTGCAGGTGTGCGAGGCCTTCGAGTCGTACGCCTCGAGGATGAAGGGCGTCCACGTCCTCCCGGTATACGGCGGACAGGGCTACGGCGTCCAGCTGTCGGCGCTGCGCCGCGGTGTCCACGTCGTCGTCGGCACACCAGGGCGCATCATGGACCATCTCGCCAAGGGCACGCTGGACCTCTCCGAACTGAAGTACCTCGTGCTCGATGAGGCCGACGAGATGCTCAAGATGGGCTTTGCCGAGGACGTCGAGCAGATCCTCGCCCAGACTCCGGAGGAGAAGCAGGTCGCGCTGTTCTCCGCCACGATGCCTCCCCAGATCCGCCGGCTCGCGCAGCAGTACCTGCGCGATCCCGAAGAGATCAGCATCAAGTCGAAGACCGCGACAGGAACGAACATCACGCAGCGCTACCTCGTGGTCTCGTACCAGCAGAAGGTCGACGCGCTCACGCGCATCCTCGAGGTCGAGAACTTCGACGGCATGATCGTCTTCGTCCGCACGAAGAACGAGACCGAGACGCTCGCCGAGAAGCTGCGCGCCCGCGGATACTCGGCCGCCGCCATCAACGGCGACGTCCCGCAGGTCCAGCGCGAGCGCAGCGTGAACCAGCTGAAGGACGGCAAGCTCGACATCCTGGTCGCCACCGACGTCGCCGCCCGTGGTCTGGATGTCGAGCGCATCAGCCACGTGATCAACTTCGACATCCCCACCGACACCGAGTCGTACGTGCACCGCATCGGCCGCACCGGCCGCGCCGGCCGCACCGGAGACGCGATCAGCTTCATCACCCCGCGCGAGCGCTACCTGCTCAAGCACATCGAGAAGGCGACGCGTCAGCAGCCGGCCCAGATGCAGTTGCCGAGCACCGAGGACATCAACACGACGCGCCTGACGCGCTTCGACGACGCCATCACGACTGCGCTGTCCGAGACCAGCCGCATCGAGGCGTTCCGCGACATCGTCGCGCACTACGTCCGCAACCACGACGTCCCCGAGGGCGATGTGGCCGCCGCGCTGGCCGTCGTCGCACAGGGCGAGACGCCCCTGCTGCTCGATCCCCAGAACGACCCGCTGGCGCGTGCCGTCGCGGCGGACAACCGACCGCCGCGCGAGTCCGGGTCCCGTCCGGAGCGCGGTGAGCGTCCCCCGCGCACCGAGCGCCGTGGGCGCGGCGACTACGCCGCGTACCGCATCGAGGTCGGCCGCCGCCACCGCGTGGAGCCCCGCCAGATCGTCGGTGCACTCGCGAACGAAGGCGGCCTCGGTCGCGACGACTTCGGTGCGATCAAGATCAACCCGGACTTCTCGATCGTCGAGCTGCCCGCGAACCTGGATCCCTCGGTGCTGGACAAGCTGAAGGACACCCGCATCTCGGGACGTCTGATCGAGATCGCGCCCGACCGTGGACCCGGAGCGCGCCGCCCCCGCGACAGCGGTGACCGTCGCGACGACCGCCCGCGATACGACCGCGACAACCGGCCGCCGCGCGGCGACCGCGACGAGAAGCCGTTCCGCAAGCCCCGTCACAAGGGCTGACCCTCCGCGAAACTCGTTCACGGGGTGAGCCCGAGCCTGACTGGCTCGGGCTCACCCCGTGATGTACGTTTCGCGGTCCCTGCGGCGTTTCGGATACGGTGACGGCATGCTGAAGGTGCGATGGGCGCGGGTCGAGGATGCCACAGGTGTGGCCGAGGTGCATGTGGACGCGTGGCGCTCGGCGTATCCGGGGCTCATCGACCAGACGGTCCTCGACGGACTGGACGTCGACCGGCGGACGACCATGTGGGCGAGCTTCATCACGCGGTCATTGCAAGGACTCCCGCCCGAGGGCTACGACGAGCCGGCGCATCGACTGCTCGTCGCCGAGGACGATGAACGGATCCTGGGCTGGGTCACGTTCGGTCCGGGGAGGGATGAGGGTGAATCCCACCGCGGTGAGATCGCCGGCCTGTACGCGCATCCGTCCGTGTGGTCGCACGGCGTCGGACATGCCCTGATATCTCGGGTCGACGGCGAGCTGCGCGAAGCCGGATACCCGGATGCCTATCTGTGGGTACTCGCCGGGAACGCACGCGCGATCCGGTTCTACGAGACGCACGGCTGGATCGCCGACGGCGGTGAGAAGTACGGAGATGCCGGTGGCGCAACGGCGCTTCACGAGCTGCGCCACGTCCGAGAACTGCCATGACGTCCGTGAAGGTCATCGTCAGCGGCCGCGTGCAGGGCGTCGGCTACCGCTGGTTCGTGCACGGTCTCGCCGCGGAGAACGGCATCACGGGGTGGGTGCGCAACCGTCGAGACGGTACGGTCGAGGCCGAACTGCACGGCGATCAGGTGCGGATCGACCGTGTCGTTCACGCGATGCGGACGGGCCCCTGTCACGCACGGATCGAAGCCATCGAGGTCCTCGAGCTCCCCGAGGCCGCCGTCGAGGGCTTCGAGATCCGCGCCACGGCGTGATCGACCCGCTCAGGACGCGCCTCATCCCCTCGCACCGAAGCCGCGCGCAGAGATGAGGGCGGCGACAACTCGTACGTCAACGTTGGCTTCCGTGTCGACCTCGATCACCGGGAATCCCGTCATCGGGCCGGCGACGAGCGCGGCGGCATTCCATTCGTCGAGGCGCCCGTGGTCGTCGTGCACTCGGTGGCGCGGACGCGTCAGATAACGCTCGCGCATGACATCGCGTGGAGCCTGGCACCACAGCTCGACACCGACCGGTGAGCCGGCGGACTCCCAACCGCGGCGGAACCAGCGTTCGTCGCGCCCGGCGAGCCAGACGGACTCGACGAGGACGGTGCCGTCCAGCATCCCGACGACCCGCCAGAGCGCATCAGCGGCCAGGGCTCCGACCTCACGAGTCGGGAGAACCGCGTCGACGGCATCGCCCAGCGCTTCCTTGATGGCGTCCTTGGACACGAAGGGAACCCCGAGCTCGCGCGCCAGCGGTCCGGCGAGGGTCGTCTTGCCTGCGCCGGCCATGCCGTTGAGGACGATGAGCCGATCAGCCACCGACGTCCGCCCCTGATCGTGCCAGCTTGGCGGCGATGTCGATCAGGGGCTCCGGGTGCTCGAGCAGTGCCCTCTGCGCCGGTGTGCGGATGAGGTGGGTCAGCAGGCGGTGCGCGCCGTCCACCGTCGGCGCCCAGTAGCCGCCCACGTGATGCCTGCTCAAGGGTGTCGTCGTCGACTCGCCGTCCACGATCAGCTCGACGGACCCGTCATCCGGATCGAGGTCGAGCATGTCGGCGGTGACCACCGTGACCGCGCCGATCACGACCGTGCTCACCAGACCTGGCAGCCGGAATCTCGTCGTCGGAACGTCGAGGGTCACCCGCTCGATCGCGTCCCATGCGAGCACTCCGCGACCCTCGGAGCCGTCGCGGATGATCACCGCGTCCGGCGTGAGCCGGAGATGGTGCCGCCCGGGGTCGCCGATCGCCAGGGCGCCGGGAACGGCGATCAGCGGGCCGTAACGCCTCATGCGAGCGCGTCCGGGCCTTCCGTGACGAGGATGTGGAATTGCGCGGCGTCCAGAATCCGGATGCCGAGATCCTCCGCCTTCGCGAGCTTGGACCCTGCTCCCGGTCCTGCGGCGACGAAGTCGGTCTTCTTCGAGACGCTGGATGCGGCCTTGCCACCGGCCTTGATGATCGCCTCCTGCGCGCCGTCGCGCGTGTAGCCGTCCAGGCTGCCCGTCGCGACGATCGTCAGGCCGTCGAGGACGCCGCCCTCGGCGACGGCAGCGCCGGGGCCCGGATGCCCTGGCGTCGCCCACTGCACCCCCGCCTGTGCCCACCGTTCGACGATCTCGCGATGCCAGTCGATCTCGAACCAGTCCAGCAGCGAGTCCGCGATGATGCCGCCGACGCCCTCCACTGCCGCGAGTTCCTCGCGGGAGGCCGCGCGGATCGCGTCCAGCGACCCGAACCACTGCGCGAGCGCACGAGCAGCGACGGGTCCGACATGGCGGATGTTGAGCGACACGAGCAGTCTCCACAGCTCCTTCGTCTTCGCCTTCTCGAGCTCGGCGAGCAGCTTCACGGCCGCCGACGAGGGCTGGGGCCCGTCGACACCCGACTTCCGCTCCGCCGATGTCGGGTTCCGCCGGAACGGCGACCTGGTCTTCACCACGCCGTCATCGTCCTGCTTCGGCAGCCCCGTCTCGCTGTCGCGGACGATCACAGAGATGGGCACGAGATCATCGAGCGCGAGGGAGAACAGCCCGGCCTCGGTATCGAGCGGTGCATCAGCGGGCGGCTCGGCCTGGGTGAGTGCCGCCGCCGTCACCTCGCCGAGCACCTCGATATCGAGGGCACCGCGGGATCCGATGTGTTCGACGCGTCCCCGCACCTGCGCGGGGCACGAACGCGCATTCGGGCACCGCAGATCGATGTCGCCCTCCTTCATCGGGCGCAGCGGCGTGTCGCATTCCGGGCAGCGCTCCGGCATCACGAACTCGCGCTCGGTGCCAACGCGCTTGTCGACCACCGGCCCGAGCACCTCGGGGATCACATCCCCCGCCTTGCGGAGGACGACCGTGTCGCCGATCAGGACGCCCTTGGCCTTGACCACATCCTTGTTGTGCAGGGTGGCCTGCCGCACGACGGACCCCGCGACGTGCGCCGGCGCCATGACGGCGAACGGCGTCGCCCGGCCCGTGCGTCCGACCGACACCACGATGTCGAGCAGCTTCGTCTGCACCTCTTCCGGGGGGTACTTGTAGGCGATCGCCCATCGCGGTGCCCGACTGGTCATGCCCAGTTCATCGTGCAGGGCGAGTTCGTCGACCTTGACGACGATGCCGTCGAGCTCGTGCTCGATGTCGTGCCGGTGCTCGCCGAAGTGCTCGACGAAGGCGACGACATCATCGACACCCTCGCACACCCGGAAATGCGGGCTCGTGGGAAGCCCCCAGCCCGCGAGCAGGTCGTACACCTCGCTCTGCGCCGCGACCGGAGGGTTCTGCCAGGCGCCGATGCCGTGCACGTACATCGCGAGGGACTCGATGCGCAGGAGGCCGGCCTCGAGCTCCAGCCCGTCCTTCTTGTCGAGCTGCTGACGCAGCCCGCCGCTGGCTGCATTGCGGGGATTCGCGAACGCGGGGAATCGGCGCGCCGCGGCGGCACGGGCCTTGTCCTCCTCGAACGGCTTCTTGGCACCACCGCGGCCCTCCCACCGCGCATGAGCATCGGCATATGCGCGCTCTCGGAACGCCGCCTGCGCTGCATTCAGCCGCTCGAAAGCGGCGACGGGGATGAAGACCTCACCGCGGACCTCGACGATGTCGGGGTGGCCGTCGCCGCTCAGGCGCGCGGGGATCTCGGGCAGCCGGAGCGCGTTCTCGGTGACGATCTCGCCGACGCGTCCGTCGCCACGGGTCGCCGCCGATGTCAGCACGCCCTTCTCGTAGCGAAGGTTGATCGCCAGCCCGTCGATCTTGAGCTCGGTGAGCCACGCGACGGAGCGTCCGGCAGCCGCCTGCGTCTTGGCAGCCCAGTCACGCAGCTCCTCGACGGAGAAGACGTTGTCCAGGCTCAGCATCCGCTCGGCGTGCTCGATCGTCGCAAGCCCGGTGGCGTCGGCAGCACCGACCATCTGCGTGGGCGAGTCCTGCCCCTGAAGCTCGGGGTGCAGCCGCTCCAGCTCCTCCAGCCGACGCATCCACGTGTCGTACGTCGCGTCGTCGACGAGCGAGGTGTCGCGCCCGTAGTACGCGTCCTTCGCCTCGAGGATGCGGGTCGTCAGCTCTTCGGCTTCGAGGCGGGCGTCTTCCAGCGAGATGTTCTCCGGCACAGGACGAGTCTACGAGCGGGCGCCGACATCCACCCGGCAATCGGGCAGCTACGCGCCGACCGGAACTGCGGAGACCGTCGTGTCGATCGTGAACTGTCCGAGCACGCGGGTTCCGACGTACAGCACGGCGGTCTGTCCTGGGGCCACTCCGTTCAACGGCCGCTCCGGCACGACGCGGACCCCGGCATCAGACACGAAGGCCACGGCGGGCTCCGGCTCGGCGTGCGCTCTGATCTGCACGTGGCAGGAGAACTCGGACTCCGTCGGTGCCGCGCCGGCCCAGCTGAACCGCTCCCCCGAGATCTCGGCGATCGCGAGTGCCTCCTTGGGACCGACGACCACCGTGTTCGACACCGGCCGCACCTCGAGCACGAAGCGCGGCTTGCCGTCGGGCGCGGGGACTCCGAGGTGCAGGCCGCGCCGCTGGCCGACCGTGTAGCCGTGCGCGCCCTCGTGCGAGCCGACCACGGCGCCGGAACGATCCACGATCTCGCCGGTCGCAGTGCCGACCTTCTCCGCGAGCCACCCGCGGGTGTCGCCATCGGGGATGAAGCAGATGTCGTGGCTGTCCGGCTTCTGCGCGACACTGAGACCGCGCTCGGCGGCCTCCGCCCGAACGAGCGCCTTGGACGGCGTGGAGCCGAGCGGGAAATAGGTGTGCGCGAGCTGCTCCGCGGTCAGCACGCCCAGGACGTACGACTGGTCCTTCGCGTTGTCGGAGGCCCGGTGCAGCTCCAGTCCCTCATCGGTCGAGACCAGCGTCGCGTAGTGCCCGGTGCAGACCGCGTCGAATCCGAGCTCCAGCGCACGCTCCAGAAGCGCGGCGAACTTGATCTTCTCGTTGCAGCGCATGCACGGATTCGGCGTTCGACCGGCCTGGTACTCGTTGATGAAGTCATCGATCACGTCGTCGCGGAACCGCTCGGAGAAGTCCCACACGTAGAACGGGATGCCCAGGCGATCCGCCGCACGGCGGGCATCCATGGCGTCCTCGATCGTGCAGCAACCGCGGCTGCCGGTGCGCAGGGTTTCTCCGGCGCGTGAGAGCGCCAGGTGCACGCCGACGACCTCGTGGCCCGCCTCGACGGCTCGTGCTGCCGCGACGGCGGAGTCCACGCCACCGCTCATGGCCGCCAGAATTCGCATGCGTCCAGTCTACGAGCCGCTGGCTGAACCGGAGCCGGATGCCCGCGCGTACACGTCGGCGATGACGGCGAGGACGGCATCCACGTCGTCTTCGGTGGAGGTGCGACCGAGTGTGAAGCGCAGCACGCTGCGTGCGTCCTGCTCTGTTCGGCCCATCGCCATCACGACGTGCGACGGCTCCGCGACGCCGGCCTGGCACGCGGAACCGGTCGAAGCAGCGATGCCTGCGACGTCCAGCAGGAATAGCAGGCTCTCCCCCACGGCACCGGGGAACAGCATGTGAGCATTGCCCGGCAGCCTGTCGACGGGGTCGCCGAGGAGCTCGGCATCCGGGACGCGGTCCAGGATGCCGGTGACCAGCCGATCCCGCAGGCGCGAGAGTCGACTCGTCTCGCTCTCGCGCTCGGACTCGGCGACCTCGAGCGCCACGGCGAACGCAGCTGCTCCTGCGACGTCCTGCGTCCCTGCCCGCAACCCGCGCTGCTGCGCCCCACCGTGCATCAGGGCGCTCACACGGGCGGTGCGCGCGACGACGAGCGCGCCGACGCCGACAGGAGCTCCGATCTTGTGCCCGGCAAGGCTCATGGCGACCAGCCCGGCACCGGCCGGCGCGTCGCCTCGAAGCCTGCGGAATGACAGTGGCACGTGACCGAGCGCCCCGACGGCATCCAGGTGCAGCGGTGTCGCCGTGTCCCCCGCCGCCTGTGCGAGAGCGGCCGCGTCGTTGACCGTGCCCGACTCGTTGTTGGCGACCAGCGCCGTCGCGAGGGCAGCGCCGCGAAGCGCTGCGGCGAACGCCGCGGCATCGATGCGCGCCCGACCGTTCACGCCCACGGCACGCACCTCGGCGCCCTCCCGTGTCAGGGCCGCCACCGTGTCGACGGTGGCGTGATGCTCGGCATCCGGAAGCACGATCGCGCTCGTCCCCTGCGGGCGAGAGGCCCACATCCCCCGCAGCGCCGTGTTGATCGACTCCGTTCCACCAGAGGTGAGAACGACCTCGATCGGATCGCACTGCAGCACCGCGGCGATGCGCTCGCGCGATTCCTCCAGCAGACGACGGGCATCCTGCCCCGCGCCATGCGTCGACGACGCGTTGCCGATCACGGACGTCGCCGCCAGCCACGCATCCCGGGATTCCGCGCGCAGCGGCGTGGTCGCCGCGTGATCAAGATAGTGCCGCATGCTTCGATTCTCCCCCGGATCCGCTGCGACGGCGGTGGAACCGAGTGCAGTCTGAGATGAGACTGCAACACAAGCGGCTTAGGGTGTTACTCATGTCCGCGACCCGTGCGTTCGCCGCCCCCGGCGGAACCAACCTCGATGATCTCGGTGTCCGTCTGCATGACGGCACCGCGACGCTGCGCGTCTGGTCTCAGAACGCGTCCTCCGTCGAGCTCGTCATCTTCGATGAAACCGACCTGGACTGGGTCACCGACACCGTCCAGCTCGAGCGTCGCCCCGGCAGCGTGTGGGAGGTCACGACGGACCTGCTGCAGCCGGGCACACGCTACGCGCTGCGCGCGGGAGGCCCGCACGGACCCGGCAACACGTTCAACCCCGAGACGCTGCTGCTCGATCCGTATGCCAGAGGTCTCGCCCAGGGCGATGGCTATGAGGAATGGCGATCGGTCGTCATCGCGGACGGATTCGACTGGGGAGGCGTGACGAAGCCGCGCATCCCGCTGGACCGCACGGTCATCTACGAGGGCCACCTCAAGGGGATGACCAAGCGCCACCCCGGCGTCACACCCGCCCTGCACGGCACCTATGCCGGACTCGCGCACCCGGCCATGATCGAGTACCTCCATTCGATCGGCGTCACGACGATCGAATTGCTGCCCATCCACGCATTCGTCCCCGAGCCGCGCCTCCTCGAGCGCGGTCTGACGAACTACTGGGGATACAACACCCTGAACTTCTTCACCCCGCACGCCGCGTACGCGAGCGACGACGCGCGCAAAGAGGGGCCTGAGGCGGTCCTGTCCGAGTTCAAGGGCATGGTCCGGCTACTGCACGAGGCCGGTCTCGAGGTCGTGCTCGACGTCGTCTACAACCACACCTCGGAAGAGGGCATCGGCGGCCCTCGCTCGAGTCTGCGCGGCATCGACAACGCCGGGTACTACCGCCAGCAGGCCGACGGCGCGTACATCGACACCACCGGTTGCGGGAACACTCTCAACACCTCGACGGATGCCGCGGCGCGCCTGGTCCTGGACTCGCTGCGCTACTGGGCGACCGAAATGCAGATCGACGGCTTCCGGTTCGACCTCGCCACCGCTCTCGGACGCAATGCCCGTCACGAGTACGACCGCGAGCATCCGTTGCTGCGGGCGATCCAGGACGACCCGATCCTCGCCGACGTCAAGCTCATCGCCGAGCCGTGGGACGTCGGCCTCGGTGGCTGGCAGACCGGAAACTTCCCCGACGGGTTCCTGGAATGGAACGACCGCTACCGCGACCGCGTCCGCAACTTCTGGCTCAGCGACATCGACTACGCCAGGCGCGCATCGGCCCCGGTCGGCATCGGCGGTTTCGCCACGCGCCTGGCCGGATCATCCAACACCTTCGCCGACGAGCGCGGTCCGCTCGCGAGCGTGAACTTCGTCACGGCGCACGACGGATTCACGCTGCACGACCTCGTGTCGTACGACGTCAAGCACAACGAGGCCAACGGCGAGAACAATCACGACGGCGCCGATCTGAACCGCTCGTTCAACCACGGCGCCGAAGGGCCGACCGACGATCAGGCGATCCTCGCCGCCCGCAGGAAGGCGATGCGCAACCTCCTCGGGACGGTGCTGCTCTCCGCCGGCATTCCGATGCTCACCGCAGGGGACGAGACGGGGCGCACCCAGCGCGGCAACAACAACGCGTACGCGCACGACTCCGCGCTGACCTGGCTGAGCTGGGAGTTCGAGCCGTGGCAGGAGGATCTGCGCGCCCACGTGGCGACGCTGACCCGGCTGCGGCGCGAGAATCCCGCGCTGCGTCCCTCCCGGTATGCGCGCCTGGGCGAGCACATCCCCAACGCGAGCGTCATGGACTGGTACGACCAGGACGGCGGGACGATGGAGCAGCAGCAGTGGACGGATCCGGGTAACCGGACGCTCCAGTACGTCGCGGCCTCGACCCCTGAGAGCGAGGACTTCAACCGCATCCTCCTGATCGTGCACGGCACCGAGACTCCCATCGACGTCACACTTCCCGAGGCCGTCGAGGGGGCGACGCGGTTCGTCTCGCTGTGGTCGAGCGCCGACGAGCATCCGGATGCCGAGGAACGCATCTTCGCCCCCGGCGATGTCCTGCCGGTGCCTGGGACGTCCATGCACCTGTTCCGCGTCGAGTGACGCGAGAACCGCGTCGCGCGCGGGTGTCACCGGAGGCGCGGGAGCGGTAGATTCGGGACATGGCCGCACGCACGGTATCCCGTTCCGAGGCTCTGAGGAGCCCCGTCCAGATTCCTCTGCGGTCCGCTCCGGCGACCGTCGTCACCGGCGCGACGCGCACGGGCCGGATCCCGCTGTCGGATCCGCGTCCTGACGTCCCCGGCGGATTCGACGCCAAGGCGTTCGCCGGCGAGGTCGTGCCCTTCAGCATCATCGCATTCCGTGAGGGACACGACCGCATCGGCGTGCACGTCCGCCTCACCGCGCCTGACGGATCGGAGAGCCTGCACCGGCTGACGCCGCGGGGCGACGGCACCGACCGGTGGGAGGCCGCCATCGCGCTCGATGCCCGGGGGCTGTGGCGCTACCGGTTCGAGGCGTTCTCGGACGACCACGCGACCTGGGCGCACGCCGCTGCCGTCAAGATCGCCGCCGGCGTCGACGTCGAGGTGATGACGGCCTCCGGTTCACAACTGCTCGCGCGCGCCGCCGCCGAGAAGGACAGGCCGGCGAACGAACGCCGCCGGCTGACCGCCGCGGCGCGCCAGCTCGACGCGGGCGGAGCAGCCGCGGCACTGGAGGCCGCCCGGAGTGCGGAATTCGCGAGGCTGTTCGCCGAGCGCCCTCTGCGGTCGCTCTTCGCGGCGTCGGACGAACGACGACTCCTCGTGGAGCGCACTCGCGCCGGCGTCGGCGCCTGGTACGAGTTCTTCCCCCGCTCGGAGGGCGCGAAGCGCGCCAAGGACGGCACGATCGTCAGCGGCACGTTCCGCACGGCGACCAAGCGGCTCGCCGCCGTCGCCGAGATGGGCTTCGACGTGCTCTATCTGCCGCCGATCCATCCGATCGGCCGCAGCCATCGCAAGGGTCCGAACAACACGCTCAACGCCGGCCCGAACGATCCTGGTTCGCCGTGGGCGATCGGCTCGGCTGACGGAGGCCATGACACCGTCCATCCCGACCTGGGTACGCCGGCCGACTTCCGTGCGTTCGTGCGCGCTGCGAACAAGGCGGGCCTGGAGATCGCCCTCGACCTGGCGCTGCAGGCCTCCCCCGACCACCCGTGGGTGACCGAGCACCCGGAGTGGTTCACGACCCTTCCGGATGGGACCATCGCCTACGCCGAGAACCCGCCCAAGAAATATCAGGACATCTATCCGATCAACTTCGACAACGATCCCGACGGGATCTGCGCCGAAGTGCTGCGTGTCGTCGAGCACTGGATCGCGCAGGGCGTGCAGATCTTCCGCGTCGACAACCCGCACACCAAACCCCTCTGGTTCTGGGAGTGGCTGATCGCCCGTGTCAACGAGGCCCACTCCGACGTCGTCTTCCTCGCCGAGGCGTTCACGCGCCCCGCTCCCCTGCGAGGACTCGCGGCCGTCGGTTTCCAGCAGAGCTACACCTACT
Source organism: Microbacterium sp. NPDC056234 (assembly GCF_042267585.1). NCBI lineage: Bacteria > Bacillati > Actinomycetota > Actinomycetes > Micrococcales > Microbacteriaceae > Microbacterium > Microbacterium sp. NPDC056234. Next base: position 351,176 of record NZ_JBHJTE010000002.1, on the reverse strand, counting down.
TCACCTGGCGCAACAGCAAGACCGAGCTCGAGGACTTCCTCACGTCGCTCGCGACGGAGACCGCGGACTATCTGCGGCCCAACCTCTTCGTGAATACGCCGGACATCCTGACGGAGTACCTGCAGTTCGGTGGGCGCGCGGCGTACCGCGTCCGTGCGGCGATCGCTGCGACGGCCGCCCCCACGTACGGCGTCTATGCCGGCTACGAGCTTTACGAGAACATCGCACGGCCAGGCGCCGAGGAGAACATCGACAACGAGAAGTACGAGTACAAGATGCGGGACTTCGCCGGTGCCGAGGCTGCCGGCGAGTCGCTCGCGCCGTATCTGCGGCGACTGAACGAGATCCGGCGCGATCACCCCGCTCTGCGCCAGCTGCGCAACCTGTCCGTGCACTGGAGCGATGACGACGCGGTGCTGGTGTACTCGAAGCATCTGGATGCGGCGTTCACCGGCACAGGTGCCGCCGATACGGTCCTCGTGGTCGCCAATGTCGACCCGCACTCGGTCCGTGAGACCACGGTGCACCTCGACACCCGCCTCTGGGGGGTCGAACCGGGCGGGACGTTCGACGTCGAGGATCTCATCACCGGGCAGGTATGGACCTGGAGCGACCACGACTACGTGCGGCTCGACGCCTTCGCCGAGCCGGTGCACATCCTGGCAGTGAAGGAGCGATCATGAGCTACGTCGAGGACGTGACCGAGGCCGAGAGCTGGGAACAGATCGCCGCGGGCGCGCATCACGCTCCGCACGATCTCCTGGGCGCGCATCCGGCGACGGATGCGGCCGGACGTACGCACACGACCGTTCGCGTCCGACGCCCCCTCGCCGACGAGGTCAGCATCGTGTTCGCGGATGGACAACGGCTGGCGCTCGCGCATGCCGCACACGGCATATGGGAGGCGAGGCATGAGGGTCCACCCGTGGCCTACCGCGTCGCGACGGCATACGGCGACGACGATGAGATCTTCTCCGGCGACCCCTACCGGCATCTGCCGACGCTGGGCGACATGGACATGCACCTGATCGCCGAAGGCCGCCATGAGCGGCTGTGGGAGGTTCTCGGGGCGCATCCGAGGGCGCACGGCTCCGAGCTCGGCACCGCATTCGCGGTGTGGGCGCCGAACGCCCGTGCCGTTCGAGTGGTCGGCGACCACAACGGATGGGAAGGATCGGGGCACCCGATGCGGTCGCTCGGTTCGAGCGGCATCTGGGAGCTGTTCATCCCCGATGTCACCATCGGCACCCGCTACAAGTACGAGATCCTGACTCGCGACGGCCGCTGGATCCTCAAGGCCGACCCCATGGCGCAGGCCGCACAGCTCCCGCCGGAGACCGCGTCGGTCGTGACGGCATCCGCGTACGTCTGGCAGGACGGCGCCTGGATGACCCGCCGTGCCGCCACCCACGCCGTCGCACAGCCGATGTCGGTCTACGAAGTGCATCTGGGCTCGTGGCGGCACGGACTCGGATACCGGGACATGGCGGATCCGCTCATCGAGCACGTCAAGGCGACGGGATTCACGCACGTCGAGTTCATGCCGGTCGCCGAGCACCCGTTCGGCGGGTCCTGGGGCTATCAGGTCAGCGGCTACTACGCGCCGACCAGTCGCTTCGGCTCCCCCGACGATCTGCGCCACCTGATCGATCGCCTGCACGGCGCCGGGATCGGCGTCATCCTGGACTGGGTACCGGGTCACTTCCCCAAGGATGCTTTCGCCCTCGCCCGTTTCGACGGCGAAGCGCTGTACGAGCACCCCGACCCGCGGCGCGGCGAGCATCAGGACTGGGGCACGTTGATCTTCGATTACGGACGCCCCGAGGTCCGGGGGTTCCTCGTGGCCAACGCCCTCTACTGGTTCGAACAGTTCCACATCGACGGGCTGCGGGTGGATGCCGTCGCATCCATGCTCTACCTGGACTACTCGCGCAAGGACGGCGAGTGGGAGCCGAACATCCACGGCGGCCGCGAGAACCTGGAAGCGATCCGGTTCCTGCAGGAGGCGAACGCGACCGCGTACCGCCTCCATCCCGGCATCGTCATGATCGCCGAGGAGTCGACGAGCTTCCCCGGCGTCACCGCGCCGACCGAGCACGCCGGTCTCGGGTTCGGGTTCAAATGGAACATGGGTTGGATGAACGACTCGCTCGTCTACATCCAGCGCGATCCGGTGCACCGCTCGCACCATGAGGGCGAGATGACCTTCTCGTTCGTGTACGCGTTCGGGGAGAACTACGTCCTCCCGATCAGCCATGACGAAGTCGTGCACGGCAAGAAGAGCCTGGTCGCGAAGATGCCAGGAGACCACGCGCACCAGCTCGCGAACGCGCGCGCCTACCTCGCCTACATGTGGGGTCACCCCGGAAAGAATCTGCTCTTCATGGGCCAGGAGTTCGGTCAGCTCTCGGAATGGTCCGAAACCCGCGAGCTGGACTGGTGGCTGCTCGATCAGCCGGCGCATCGCCGGCTGATGGAATTCGTCGGCTCGCTGAACACCACCTACCGCGCGCAGGCACCCCTCTGGGAGCGCGACGGCGACGCGTCCTCGTTCACAAGGATGGGCGGTCCGTCATGGGATCCGAACGTGATCGCGTTCGAGCGACGCGACGCCCACGGCGGACGTCTGGCGGTCGTGTCCAACTTCTCGGGCGTGACGAGGACGGCCCTGCCGCTGACGTTCAGCGTGGAAGGAGTCTGGCAGGAGGTGCTGAACTCCGATGCCGCCGCTTACGGCGGCCACGACGTCGGAAATCTCGGCATGGTGGTCGCCCGCGCCGAATCGGATGCCGGGGCTCCGGTGGCCGCGGTCACACTGCCTGCGCTGTCGACCCTCTGGTTGCGGTATCAGCCGGAACCGCACGTTCCGACGGTGTCTCACGGCTGACGCCGCCGCCCCGGCGCCACGACGCCGGGTGGTCAGAAGAGCAGGGACGAGAGCCGTGTGCGGGCGCTGATCACGCGGGGGTCATCGGCCCCGATCAGGCCGAACAATTCGACCAGACGCTCGCGGACGGGTGTCCGCTCGTCCGGACCCAGGACGGCGAACAGATCGAGGAGACGTCCGAATGCATCCTCGACGTGGCCACCCGCGATGTCCAGGTCGGCCACGGCGAACTGCGCGTCGGCATCCTGCGGCGCTGCGGCGGCCGCCGCACGTGCCTCCTGGAGATCCAAGCCCTGGACGCGATCGAGAAGGCGCACCTGTCCGAGCCCTGCACGCGCCTCGTCATCCCTCGGGTTCTCTGCGAGGGCCTTCTCGTAAGCGCGGATCGCGGTCGCGTAGTCGCCGTTCTCGATCGCCGCGTACGCCTCCGCGTGCAGCGGGGGCAGCGGCGGCTCTTCAGCCGGTTCCTCGGGCTGCTCGTCCCCTACGGAGAGCGAGCCGGTGACGCCGTTCTGAGCGGCGAGCTGCAGAAGCTGGTCGAACACCTGGCGCACCTGCTCCTCCGGGACCGCGCCGTTGAACATCGGAACCGGCTGCCCGGCGACGAGCGCGACCACCATCGGGATCGACTGGGCCCTGAACCCCTGGGCGAGCTGCGGGTTGGCGTCGACGTCCACCTTGGCGAGGACGACGCGCCCTGCGAGTTCCTGCGTGATCTTCTCGAGGATCGGGCTCAGCTGCTTGCACGGTCCGCACCACTCGGCCCACAGGTCGATGACGACCGGTACGGTTCGGGACAGCTCGAGCACCTCGCCGAATGTCTCGTCCGTGATGTCGCGGATGAGTGCGCCTGTCGCCGCGGCGGCAGCGTCGGTGGGAGCAGCGTCGGTCTGATTCGCCGGGGTCGCAGGGCGGTTGCGCAAGGCGGACAGGTCGACGGCGCCGCGCAGTGCGGCCGGAGAGATGTCGGTCATTTGATCACTTCCACATTGAGGACGTCCTGGTGCACCGCCAGCAGCCTGACCTGCTCGCCGGAGACCTGCGTCGGAACCGAGAAGAACAGCTGCATGCTGTACGTCGTCTTCACGCCCTTGGCCGACTGGTCGACGCCGGTGAGCGCCTTCGCCACCGGGTCCTCGCCGAACTTGATGACGGCATCGGAGGACGTCGGAGTGATGGTCTCGCTGTCGAGCACGGACACCGAGACGATCGCGCCGCTGTCCAGGGTGGCCATGGAGACCGGCTGGTCGGTGGCGGGGTCCATGCCGAACTCGGCCTTCGACGTCTCGGCCGCCTTCTTCTCGGCGAGACTGTCGACGACGGACTGCCTGCTCGCCTGGATGGTCGCGGCGAGCTCGTGCGTTCCGTCGTCGAACAGGTCGTACGAGGCGCTCGTCTCACCGGCATCCACCACGTCCGAGAACGCCGTGGCGAGCTCGTTCGGGGCGATCGCGAGGAACGTCGTGTCCGGCGGGACGAGGGTCGTGCCGGCCCAGGCAGGCGCCAGTGCGGGCAGCTCGACGGACGCCTGCATCTCGGCGAGGTAGGAGATCTTGTAATTCGACCACGGGTCCTGCTGGCTCATGGTGAAGATCACAGGGGCCACGGATTCGTCCTCGTTGCTCTTGGAGAGCATCAGCACGGTACGCGGCCACGCGTCCGTCGCCTGCGGCAGGAGGATCTCGACGTCGTCAGCGGGGATGGTGGCCGGTGCCGGCCGATCCGCGATGGCGCCGCGCAGCGTGTAGTCGGTACGACGCGCGGTGAGAGCCGCCCCGTCGAGTCGAGTCGCGGCCAGATCGATGTCGAGCTCGGCATCTGCCGTCGCCACAGTGCCTGAGACGCTCTCCAGGATGCGCTTGGCCTGCGCCTCCGTCACCGCGGGCGGCTTCTGGTTGTCGGGGGCGATCACCGTCGGAGTCGGCGACGGTGTAGCCGTCTCGGCGCCGAACTGCGGCCAGGAATCAGCCGAGCAGCCGGTCGCCACCACAGCGACAAGTGCAAGCGCGGGGATCGCGAGCCTTCGGCGTCGGGGCGGCGCGACCCGCTTCGCAGTGCCCTGGGGATCCGCGCCCTGTTCGGTTTCGGTTTCGGTCTCCGACGAGGAGCTGTCGCCCGAGGGCTTCTGCTCGATCGCTTCCCTTTCGGGAACCCGGTCGATGGCGACGTCGATCGGCTCGGTGGCCGGAAGCGGACCAGGACCCTTGCGGCGCGGCCCTCGGCCACGGCGCTGGTGCCGGATCCCGAGGATGTACAGCACGATCCCGATCGCGAGCATCAATCCGCCGGCGGCCATGAGCGGACCGGCGAGGGGCGTGGAGTTGTCCAGAGGCCAGGAGACGACGATGTCATCCGGCGCCGGCTCGGTGCCGTCGCGCGCGATGAGGATGCTGGTGCCTTCCGGCAGCTGCATGTCGGTGATGATCTGGTCCTGTTCGCTGAACGAGTCCAGCCACAGGTCGGATCCCGCCGGGTTGCGGCCGGTCGTCGCCTGTGCCGCGTCCTCGGTCGGCGTGGGCGTCGGGGTGGCGGTCGCCCCCGCGGCATCGCCGTCGGCATCCTCGACGTCGTCCGGTTCGACCACCGTCGTGGCCGGGGAGCCTTCGTCGTCGAGTGTGATCGCGTTGTACGTGGTGTCCGAGAGCCACGCTTCCATGTCGGCAGTGCGACCGTAGGCCGCGAACAACTCGCCGTCGCCACGGATGATGAGGCTCTGAAGCCCGGGCTGCGTGCGCAGCACGGCCCCGTCGATGAGTGTGAACGGCTCCGGCTGCGAGGTCTCCAGAACGAGCTCCTCGCTGGAAGGGCCCATGAAAAGGGTGCGCTGAGCGATACCCGCACCGATCAGGAGCGTGGCCAGGACGAAGGCCACGACGGCCCATACGAATCGCACGAAAAGTTCTCCTTACGTGACCCGGAAACCGGAGTCGGATCATCGCTCGACGTTTCAGACTAGCGAAATCACCTGAGTGTTGTCTCAGGCGGATTGCCGCCGGGTCCGCGGCACGTCTTCATCGCAGGCCGCCTTCCGCTGGATACGCTGTCCTCACCCGTTCTGCAAGGAGCCGATATGAAGCTGCACAACCCGTTCCGCACGGCGCTGGTCGCGACGCTGGGCGTCGGTCTCGGCATCCTGCTCATCGGCAGTGTGCAGACGCTGTCCACCGTGCTGCTCTACCTCGGCACGGCACTGTTCATCAGCCTCGGTCTCGATCCCCTGATCTCCTGGCTCGAGCGTCAGAAACTCCCTCGCTGGCTCGCCGTGCTGGTCACGATCGTCGTGGTGCTCGGGGTGTTCACCGGGATCGTCCTGATCGTCCTGCCGATCATCATCTCGCAGGTCACACAGCTGGTCGAGCAGATCACCGCTCTCGTGCAGAGCAGCAACGACATCTGGGCCGACCTGCGGACCTGGCTGGGCGGCATCTTCCCCGCTCTGGACATCGACCGCGTCCTGACAGAGGCGCAGGACTGGCTCCTGGCGAACGTCGGCAGCATCACCGGCGGCGTGATCAACGCGAGCCTCGGCGTCGTCAACGGGCTCTTCGGCGCTTTCATCGTGCTGATCCTGACGATCTACCTCACCGCCTCGACGCCTTCGCTCAAGCGCGCGGTCTACCAGCTCGTGCCGGCGTCCAAGCGTCCGCGTTTCATCGACCTCGCCGACCAGATCACCGATTCCGTCGGCTACTACGTCATGGGTCAGGTCTCGCTCGGTGTGATCAACGGCGTGCTGAGCGCGATCTACCTGTCGATCATCCAGGCGCCGTTCCCCGCCGTCCTCGCGGTCGTCGCCTTCTTCTTCTCGCTCATCCCGCTGGTCGGAACCCTGACCGGTTCCACCATCATCGTGCTGGCGTGCCTGATCCCCGGCCTCGGCTCCCCCGCGACGGCTCTCGCCGCCGGTGTCTACTACCTGATCTACATGCAGATCGAAGCGTATGTGGTCTCCCCGCGCATCATGAGCAGGGCCGTTTCGGTGCCGGGTGCTGTGGTCGTCGTAGCAGCCCTCGCCGGCGGCTCGCTGCTCGGACTGCTCGGTGCGCTCATCGCGATTCCGGTCGCAGCCAGCATCCTGATCATCTACCGTCAGGTCGTCATCCCGCGCATGAACGAGCGCTGATCGGAGTCAGGATCCGAGTCTCCAGCAGTGCGTATGCCAGTGCCGCCGCGCTGCGAGGTCGGCGGCTTCGCCGAGAACTCCGTCCGCACGCCAGGCGACCAGATGCGCCAGCCCTGATGCGATGACCTGCGTGCACCCGGGACAGACGTAGTCCTTCTGCGCCTGCAGTGCCGAGACCGGCTGGACGACCCACTCCCGACCGCGTCGGGTCTCGGTGCGCTTCCAGCCGGCGAGAAGACGATCGAACGAGTCGTCTGTGCTCGAGCGCTCCGGGCGCCGCTTACGGGATCGTGGCATGGTGGAGCGGTGTCACCACCAGTGGTTGCTCCGCCAGAAGTTGTACGCGCCTTCCCAGCTGCCGTATCGACCCGTGGCGTAGCCGTTCGCCCAGCGCAGGTTGTCGACAGGGTCGAAGCAGTTGCCTGGAACCTTGCCGCACGGCAGCGCCTGCACCAAGCCGCTTGCGCCCGACGAGCGGTTCACCGCGTTCGGATTCCAGCCGCTCTCCTTCGAGACGATGTAGTCCACGAAGCCCCAGTCGCCTTCAGCGATGCCAGCGGCGGACATCCACTCGGCCGGGGAACCGCCGCCGGTGTACTGCGGTCGGCTGCCGCTGCCGCTGCTGCCCTTGCCCTTCGATCCTGATGATGCAGGCTTCGGAGTGGGTGTCGGCGTCGGCTTCGGCGTGACGTAGACCTCGTAGGTTCCGCGATCGACGGGCGCGAAAGCGGCACCGTCGACGGTCACCCGCAGATCCTGAGACTCTTCAGCGGCCAGCGAATAGACGGTCGTCTGCGCCTGGGCGGAGTCGGCTGTTTCGGCGAGGGCGAAGCCGGTCGGCGCCACGATGGCCGCGGCGAAGCCGACGACCGCGAGCGAAGCGAACGTGGCGACGACGCCACGTCGGCGCGACCAACGGGCGCGCGCCGGCGCCGGTCGCTTCGCGGTGAAGACGATATCTGCGCGGCCGGACGCGGGCGCGACGGCGATCTCTTCAGACTCGTGGGGTGAACTCACAATAGCCTCAGTGTAGACCAGAGCCCGCTGAGGAGACCATGAGAACTGTCACCGAACCGCGAGCATGACCTCGATCGTCGCGTCCAGCAGAGCATCGACCTGTTCCTCGCGGTAGCCGCCGCGCTGCATCCTGAACGCGGCCGATCGCAGCTGCTCCACCGAGAGCTCATCGCCGTCGCGGAGGTAGCGGACGATGCGACGCGCGACGTGATCGACCTCTTCGGCCCGGTAGCCGTACGTGAGCCAGCCGACGCGCGCGAATTTGTGCATCTTCGGACGTGCGAGATGATCCAGGATCACCTGCGCCTCTCCCCTGGCCTGCTCGACCCACGCGGTCGCACCCTCTGCGCGCACCGCACGGTCGCGGATCCGCGCCGCGAATGCGTCCTCGATGCGCCCGAGGGCCGCATCCACCTCCGCGACCGCGTAGCCACCGCGCACCATCGGGAACGACGCCACACGGACGTCCTCGGCCGACAGCGCATCGTCGTCGCGTTCGAAACTGGCCTTCGCGGCCGAGAGGAATGCATCGACCGCGGCCGGGTGGTACCCGCGGGCCCGGCCGCTCGTCAGGGTGAATGCCGACGGCGCCGGATTGGTCTGCAGATCTGTCACGTCAACCACCGTATCCGACCGTCATCAGAGCGCCGCCCAGGGCGACAGCAGGAAATAGAGGGTCAGTGCCGGGATCGTCGACGGCAGGATGCTGTCGAGACGGTCGAGCAGTCCGCCGTGGCCCGGCAACCACGAACTCATGTCCTTGATGCCGAGGTCGCGCTTGAGCATGGATTCGGCGAGATCGCCGAGCGTCGCGGACAGCAGCACAGCGGCACCGAGGATCGCGCCGGCCCACCATGGCATCTGAAGCAGGTACAACGCGAGGAGCACTCCGACACCGGTCGCGGCGACGACCGCACCGGCGAAGCCCTCCCAGGTCTTCTTCGGACTGATCCGCGGAGCCATCGGATGCTTGCCGAACGCCAAGCCGGATGCGTACGCCCCGGTGTCGGCTGCGACCGCGATCCCGATGAACGAGAGCACCCACCACTGCCCGCCTTCCTGCGACAGCAGGATCAGGGCGATGCTCGCGAGAAACGGGACGTACACCTGGACGAACCCGCCGCTGACGACGTCTCCCAGCACCGCGCCGTAGGTGCGACCGTCCTGAACCATCATCTGAGCGACCAGTCGCCACACGATCACGAAGGCCGCGGACGCGAACAACGCCACCCAGCACAACCAGGGCTCGGCGAAGTAGCCGGCCAGCACCAATGGCGTACCGGCCACCAGTTGCGGGACGATGTCGACGCGGCGTCCAGCCCCGCGCAGCGCCCGACCGAGCTCGTAGATGCTCAGCAACGCGATGGCCAGGACGATCGGCACGAAGAGCCACTTGATGAACAGCAGCGAGCCGAGCAGGACCGCACCCGCCGCGAGACCGATGAGGATCGCGACGATCAGGTCACGCCCTGTGCGCTCCTTGATGCGCTCGTTCGCCTGATCGAGCTGGTCCTTCGCGTGCGAGACATGGTTCTCGAACTCGCCGCGCCTGGCCCGCCACTGTTCGCGGATCGCGTTGTGCTCCCCCGTCGACATGCCGGGCGTCGCCTCAGGAGGCAGTTCCGGCTTCGGCGGCACGACCGCGGCGTCGAACCCGGGGAAGGCGCTGTCGCTCAGCGGGGACGGCCCCGCCCCATCGCGTCGCCGCTCGCTGCGCCTGGTCGGCGCATCGTTCGTCGGCGAGCCCCCGGAGTCGTCAGTCATTCCCGCTCACACCTCGAGCAGTTCTGCCTCTTTGCGCTTCAGCGCCTCGTCGATCAGGTCGACGTGCTGACGCGTCAGAGCGTCGAGATCCTTCTCGCCGCGGGCGATCTCATCCTCGCCGACGTCGCTCTTGAGCGCGTCGAGCTCGTCCTTCGCCTTGCGGCGGATGCCGCGGACATGGACCTTGGCATCCTCGCCCTTGGAGCGCACGAGCTTGACGTACTCCTTGCGGCGCTCCTCCGTGAGCTCCGGCATCGTCACGCGGACGATGTTTCCGTCGTTCGACGGGTTCGCACCCAGGTTCGGCATGTCGCGGATCGCCTGTTCGATCGCCTTCAGCGCCGACTTGTCGTACGGCGTGATGATGAGCGAACGCGCCTCGGGGTTGGCGAGCGACGCCAGCTGCGCGAGCGGCGTGGGCGACCCGTAGTAGTCGACCATGACCTTCTGGAAAAGCTGCGGGTTCGCACGCCCGGTGCGCACCGTGGCGAAATCCTCTTTCGCGGCTTCGACCGCCCTGGTCATCCGGGTGGTGGTTTCTGCGAGGACGTCCGCGATCACGGCGACTCCAATCGTCTGGGGTGTTCTGGCAATTCTATCGGGGCGGATGCCGCAGCACCCGCCCACGACGCTCAAGAGGTGACGAGCGTGCCGATGGTCTCTCCGAGCAGCGCGCGCGTGATGTTGCCCGACGGCTCCATCCCGAACACCCGCATGTCCATATTGTTGTCCATGCACAGGCTGAACGCCGTCGAATCGACGACCTTGAGACCGCGCTGCAGTGCTTCGCGGTAGGTCACCTGGTCGATGCGCGTCGCCGAGGCATCCTTGTGGGGATCCGCCGTGTAGATCGCGTCGACGCCGTTCTTGGCGACGAGCACCTCCTGCGCGCCGATCTCCAGTGCGCGCTGGGCCGCGACGGTATCGGTGGAGAAGTAGGGCAGGCCGGCGCCGGCTCCGAAGATCACGACGCGCCCCTTCTCCATGTGGCGCTCGGCGCGACGCGGAATGTAGGGCTCGGCGACCTGTGTCATCGCGATGGCGGACTGGACGCGCGTGGCTGCGCCCGCCTGCTCGAGGAAGTCCTGCAGCGCCAGGGCGTTCATCACTGTTCCGAGCATGCCCATGTAGTCGGCCCGCCCTCGGTCCATGCCGCGCTGGCTGAGCTCCGCACCGCGGAAGAAGTTTCCTCCTCCGACGACGACGGCGATCTCGACCTCATCGACGGCCGCGGCGATCTCGCGCGCGATCTGGCTGACCACGTCGGGGTTGACACCCAGCTGACCGGCACCGAATGCCTCGCCGGAGAGCTTGAGAAGGACGCGGCGGCGTCCTGTTCGTTCAGTCATGGGTGAATCCTCTCGTCCCGAAATCAAGATAGTGCCTTCTGGGCATGAAGAAGGGGTTCGGACCCTCGCGGATCCGAACCCCTTCGACGTCGTTACGCGCCGACCTTGAAGCGCGCGAAGTCCGTCACGGTGATACCGGCGTCCTGCGCGACCTTGGCCACGGACAGCTTGTTGTCCTTGGCGTAGTCCTGCTCGAGCAGTGCGACCTGCTTGATGAACGCGGTGACGCGGCCTTCGACGATCTTCGGCAGCGCCGCTTCCGGCTTGCCCTCGCTGCGGGAGATCTCGGTGACGATCTCGCGCTCCTTCTCTACTTCAGCCGCCGGAACGTCCTCACGGGACAGGTACGACGGGTTCGCGAACGAGATGTGCTGGGCGATGCTGCGCGCGGTCTCGGCGTCGTCACCCGAGTAGGCGACGACGACACCGATCTGCGGCGGCAGGTCCTTGCTGGTGCGATGCAGGTAGACCTCGAAGTGGTCGCCGGTCAGGGTGCGAACGCGACGCAGTTCGACCTTCTCGCCGATGATCGCCGCCTCATCCGAGATCAGCTGGTCGACGGTCTGGCCGGCGACGTCGGCTGCGAGAGCCTCTTCGACCGTGTTCGCCTTGACGGCGGCCACGGCGTCGGCGACCTTCTCGGACAGCGCGATGAAGCGATCGTTCTTCGCGACGAAGTCGGTCTCGCAGGCGAGCTCGACGAGCGTCACGGCGCCGTCCTGCTCGCGGGCGACGACCAGGCCCTCGCTGGTGGAACGGTCAGCGCGCTTCGCGTTGCCCTTCGCACCCTTCAGACGAAGGATCTCGACGGCCTTCTCGCGGTCGCCATCGGCTTCCTCGAGTGCCTTCTTCGTGTCGACCATTCCCGTGCCGAGCTGCTCACGCAGCGCCTTGATGTCAGCGATGGTGAAGTTGGCCATGTGTGGCGGCTCCTTGCTTCGTGATGTATGTTTCGCGGGCCGTTCAGCCCGATGGAATTACTTGGCGTCGGCGGCCGCAGCGTCCTCGGCCGGAGCCTCGGTCGCGTCGGCAGCGGGGGTCTCGACCGGAGCCTCAGCGGCTTCGGCAGGAGCCTCGGTGGACTCAGCGGCGGCCTCGGTCGACTCGGCAGGAGCCTCGGTCGTCTCAGCCGGCGTCTCGAGAAGTTCGCGCTCCCACTCGGCCAGCGGCTCGGCGTCGCCCTTCTCGGGGTTGTGCTTCTGCTGCAGGCCCTCAGCCGCGGCATCCGCGATGATTCGCGTGAGCAGCGAGACGGAACGGATCGCGTCGTCGTTGCCGGGGATCGGGTACTGGAAGTCGTCCGGGTCCGCGTTGGTGTCGAGGATGCCGATCACCGGGATGCCCAGCTTCTTCGCCTCGTCGATGGCGAGGTGCTCGCGCTTGGCGTCGACGACCCAGAGAGCGGACGGCGTCTTGGCGAGGTTGCGGATACCGCCGAGCGACTTGTGCAGCTTGTCGAGCTCGCGCTTCTTGAGCAGCAGCTCCTTCTTGGTGAAGCCGGAAGCGGCCGGGTTCTCGTAGTCCAGCTCCTCGAGCTCCTTCATGCGGGCGAGGCGCTTCGCGATGGTCTGGAAGTTGGTGAGGAGGCCACCGAGCCAGCGCTGGTTCACGAAGGGCTGGCCGACGCGGGTCGCCTGCTCGGCGAGGACTTCCTGAGCCTGCTTCTTCGTACCGACGAAGAGGATGGTGCCGCCGTGGGCGACCGTCTCCTTGACGAAGTCGTATGCCTTGTCGATGTAGCCCAGCGACTGCTGCAGATCGATGATGTGGATGCCGCTGCGCTCGGTGAGGATGAAGCGCTTCACCTTCGGGTTCCACCGACGGGTCTGGTGTCCGAAGTGCACGCCGCTGTCGAGCAGCTGGCGGATGGTGACCACAGCCATGGTCGTCTCCTTGTTCTGGCGCTCACGCGCCGTTGAGGTTGTTTTCGACGATCGACCGATCGTCGAGCCTGGTGCCCGGCGCACACCCGCCCGTTCGTCGAACAGGACCTGTGGGAGTGGATGCCGCGACCGAGGTCGCTTTGGGCACGCGTAGTCACCCCGGAATCGAGGTGCAAGAGTCAGTGTACCCGATCCGTCCGGCCACTCGCCCTGCACCGAAGGGCCTGTTTCACGAACTCTCCGCCGATGCCGGGAAGAGACGCCGCCGTATCCGGCGGCCCCGAGCACGATGGAGACATGTCCGCTCGCTTCACACGCCTCGTTCGCTCCCTGGTCGCTGCTCTGGTCCTCGGCGGATTCTGGGCTGGTCCGCCCCAGGCAGAATCCGCGGAGGGCGATTGGCAGTGGCCGGTCTCCGGCCGTCGGCACGTGGTGGAGCCGTTCATCGCCCCTGCGCACGCGTACGCCTCCGGGCACCGCGGCATCGACATCGCCGTCGATACCGGTGGAGAAGTTCGGGCGCCGGCTGCCGGGGTGGTCGCGTTCGTCGGCACGGTGGTCGATCGTCCGCTCCTGACGATCGATCACGGCGGCGGGCTCGTCACGACGTTCGAGCCGGTGATGTCGACGTTGCGCTCGGGCGAGGACGTCTCCGCCGGTGACACGATCGGCACGCTTTCATCAGGAGGGCATGCAGCGGGCGGCACTCTGCATGTCGGGTTGCGGGTGCACGGCGTCTACGTGGATCCGATGATGATGTTCGGCCCGGTGGAAAGAGCGGTGCTGCTGCCGTGCTGCGCGCCGCTGTGAATCGGCGAGGGCCTCACGCGCGGGGGTGCGCCAAGCGGTAGGTCGCCGTCAGCCGCTCGGCCGAGACGTGGGTGTAGATCTGCGTGGTCCCCAGACTCGCATGGCCGAGGATCTCCTGCACTGCGCGGAGGTCTGCACCGCCATCGAGAAGATGCGTCGCGGCGGAGTGGCGCAGGGCGTGTGGTCCGACGTTCTCCGCACCCACGACGGGTCCGAGCGTGCGCGCGACGAGCGCATACACCAGCCGCGGCGCGATCCGCCCGCCGCGTGCGCCGAGGAAGGCTGCGGGACCGGCGGCTGCCGCGCGGGCCGCGAGGGACGGCCGACCACGCGTCGTCCAGGCGGCGATCGCATCACGCGCCGGCCGCCCGTAGGGGACGACCCGCTCCTTCGAGCCCTTGCCGAGCACGCGGGCTGTGGCGCGATCCTGGTCGAGATCGTCGATGTCGAGGCCGCAGAGTTCCGACACGCGCATTCCGGATGCGTAGAGCAGTTCGAGGATGGCGTGGTCACGAAGATCCACCGGGTCGCCGCTCGCGGCGATGGCGCGCTGCGCGTCGAGAAGCACCCGTATGCCTTCTCGCGAGGCGACCGTGGGCAGGGTGCGTCCGCGCTTCGGCGTGACCAGCCGCTGACTCGGATCCACAGAGATGAACTCCTCATCCTTCGCCCAGGCGAAGAACGATCGCGCGGCGGCCGCCCGTCTGGCGAGGGTGCTGCGCGCGTCGCCGCGCTGGGTCGCGCTCCAGAGCCAGTCCCGCAACGACTCGAGGTCCACGTCCGCGATCGAGACGTCCCCGACCGACGCCGCGAGGTCGCGCAGGTCAGACCGATACGCGCGCGCCGTGGCCGGCGACAGTCGGCGAACCGTCGCGATGTGCGTCGTGAACGCCTCGGTGGCGGCGGACAGGTCCATGCCTCAAGGATGACCCCGCCCGAGCACGGCGGCCGCTCGCCTCGCCGATCCTCCGCGACCGGCCGCGTCGATCACCGCGTCACCTGCACCTGCCTCAGCCACCCGTCGTCGCGCCGCGCGGCGACGCCGTCGAGCTCGAGCATCCCGAGAAGTCCCCTGACGCGGTCGACGGCCAGCCCGGCCCGTCGGGCGACCTCGTGCGGAGGCAGCGCTGTGCGGGTGCTCAAGGCGTCCAACAGACGGGTGGTGTCGGGATCTATCCGGTCGTGCGCTGCCCTGTCATCGGGCAGTTCCTCACCCCACAGTTCTCGTACCTCGGCCGCCGTCGTGACGCAGCGT
Organism: Microbacterium sp. NPDC056234; assembly: GCF_042267585.1. Lineage (NCBI taxonomy): Bacteria > Bacillati > Actinomycetota > Actinomycetes > Micrococcales > Microbacteriaceae > Microbacterium > Microbacterium sp. NPDC056234. Next base: position 336,088 of record NZ_JBHJTE010000002.1, on the reverse strand, counting down.
GCGTCGTACTCGCGCAGAAGGCGATGACACCCGGCCGACGCCGCGGATGTGACCGGTCCAGGCACGGCTCCGAGTGGGCGTCCGAGGGAGGCTGCGTGCCCTGCGGTGTTCAGCGAACCGCTGCGCCACCCCGCCTCGACCACGACGGTCGCGTCGCCGAGGGCCGCGATCATCCGATTCCGGGCGCGTAAACCTAAGTCATGACAGTCAAATCCTGCGGAGATACAGCGCGGTCGGCTCCGCTCGATATTAAGAGGCATGAATCTTAGAGAAGCCGTCGCCGTGGTCCGTTCCCTCTCCTCCCTCCCGGAGCCGCGCCGGGTCCAGATGGTCAAGGAACTTCAGCACGCGCCGAGTACCGGACAGTGGAAGCGGATCGCAGAGGCCGCACAGGCCGAAGCCGAGCTAGTGCGAACCACAACGGAAGAACGTGCCGAAGCTGAGTACCAGGCACGATGGCTGGAAGCTCGACGCCGAGAAGCACAGGATGCCTCTAGGGAGCGACAGGAAGCCCGTAGAGCCGCTGTTGAGCGCACTCAGTCGCTACCACCGGCAAGGCCGGTAACAGTCTCCTGGACGACGCCACGGAAGCCGGAGATAGTTCGCGCTCCTAGTCGCCCTGAATTGCTCGAATCCACCATGAAGCCAAGAGGCGGACAGCCGAAGGATACGCATAACGTGGCGCGATGGAACAAAAAACAATGCAGGTGCGAGCTATGCCACTCCGATTACCTGGAATCCAGTCGCCGGAAGCGTATCCGAGCGCGCGAACGCCGACTACAGCAACAAGTTCCCGACCTTGAGACGGTAGCCCCAAAATCACGCGCTGACATTGGAAAAGTCGCGCCAAAGGTATGCCCAGACGATCACGCGCACCGAGCGGCCTGTTATGTGAGCCACAAGTGCCGATGTGAGAAGTGCCGCGCATGGAACAGCGCCAGGCAACGCAAGCGTACGGATTCGAAACAAAGCACCCCGAACCTATGCCCCACGAACCACGCGCACAACAGCACGTGTTACATAAAGCACGCGTGCAGGTGCGACACCTGTCGCGCGGGCAACACTGTACGAGTGCGCCGGTATCGCGGCATGGAACCCGAGAAGTAGAAATACTTTGGCCGAACTTTGTACGACTGTAGATCTTGGACGTATAAGTCCATAGCGGATGTCGGAAACCGTTCACGAGAGTGAGCCTGCCGGTTGCGTTTTCCATCTTCTTCCGCGCGGCAGGCTCACACTCCCTCCAACAAGGGAGAGCAGAGAAGATGGTGTTTGCGATGAGAGTAGAACTTGTAGGTTCACTGGATAACCTTGCTATGCAAGAACCTATTGACCAATCCACTATGCAACAACCTATTCATACCCCGTATGAATACAAGAAGAGTAAGACGTACAAGCTGAAGGTGCGAACACCTCTCGTGTCAGGTGGAAGGACGGGCAAGGATTCGAAGCTGAGTCCGGATAAGTCTGGGAGGGACAGAACCAGGCGAGAGAAGACGAAGGAATATCAGTCAAGACTGTTGTATCAACTCCTCTGCAAGGAAGGATTGGATTTCATGAACAGTCAAGTTCACCGCCGTCATCTGCCACGACCAACCTGGGATGAACTCTATGAGCATTTGGATGAGTGGACTGCCTCGGGAGGATTCAACGAGTGGACCGATGAAATCGGAATCTCGTGTGACTACGAGATAGCTACCGGCAACGTCGATGGCAGGGGCACCTTGTCATTTTCTAAAATCGATCGGTCTGTGCTCGCGGCTACAGATTTTGTCCTGGATGTCTGGGATGAGAGCTACCTGCCTAGGAAGCGGGAGCAGGGCAGGAAGGGCGGCATGGCATTCAGGAAGTGGGATTTGGCGGAGTACTTGGACACCTACGAGATGACAGCTAAGCAAGCCGCAGCGGCTCTGAACGTGTCCGTGCGTACTGTCTTCAACATGAGGAAGTACTTCCGCGACGTCTTCGACATGAATACGGGAGAAGTTTTCCATGACCTGAGTTTCTTGAAATAGCGCATGGTTGAATTCATCTCAAAAAGATTCACTTTAGGGGCCATAGTGAGAATGAATGTGTCACTATTGTTATAGAGAACGTGGACGCAAACTCATCTAGGTCGCGTTTTCTACCTCCGGGTAGGAGGTCAGTTTCATCTAAGTCCCTGACCTCCTACTCCCTTGAATTTACTGGGGAACAACATGGGTAGACACAGCACATGTGCAACGCATCCACAGCGTGCGCGTATCGACACAATGCTCGACGATGGCGTTCCATACGCTGTCATTGCTCGCACGGTGGGTAACACGAGTTTGGCGAGTGTGGGAAGATACGCCATTTCACGGAAATCGGAAGCGGCGAAGATCGTAGACGATGAACCCGGCATGACGGACGTTCTATCCCCCACGCGCGAGTATCCGTCGACTGTAGTCACGAGTACGGGCCACGATGCGTTCGCGGACATGGCGGTCCAAGGGACTGCCTTACTTGATCGAGTCATTGATAGTCACAGCCGAGCCGGACGGCGAAACGGCGCCGTTTTCGATACTTCGCACGTTCGTGAACGTGCCTTCGACCTCGCGGCGTCAGTGGCTCCCCTGCGTATCGCGAACGAGAACCATGACTACGGACTCAACCTTCGCGGGTTCCCCTTCGGGAGGATACCGAGCCTTCCGGCGACCGAAGAGATGCTAGCCAACCTGGCTATTCAGCGTTCTGGGACGCCGCTAACAGCGGAAGCTTTGGCCGAAGATATCAAGGAAGAAGCTGCGCGGCTTGAGGTGGGCCCGGGGCTGCTGATCGGCGATCATGATTTGTTCGGTGCTCTGTCGCGGGTGCTCCGTGATTATGGGGTGACAGCCGGTGCGGAGACGATGTCCGCGTCGTTTATCGCGGGGCTACTATGCGCTCATCTCGGAGTGACCGACTGGTATCAGGATCTCGATGAGTGGGGGCGCCGCAATTCTCGATTGACGTTCAGCTGTCCTTGCGCCGCGTAAAGCGGCAGCAGGCATCCCGGTTTCAGGCCGGTGCTAATGCAACTGCCGCTAATGACGGCGAGCATCGTAGGCCGACCGATCACCACCGGACCGCCGAGAACATCAAGAGGATTCGGCCACACAAGGTGAGAGTTCGGACCGTGGCCGTGATCGTGAAGTTGACAGGGTCGGCCGCCCCGAGCGAGCGCCGCTCTCTCGTGTGAGTCAGTGGTACCAGAAGCGCGTCATCTCGGCGTCAACGATCTCAGTGCAGGCGGCGTAGTACTGCTCCGCTCGTTCGACCATGGCTAAGACCTCCTTATAAGTGAAGGGTGGATTATCGATCACTTTCTGTACGATGGGGCTGTCGTACTGAATGTCCCTGAACTGACCGCTTGCCCATGGAAACGAAGGATCGGCGAAGAGGGCCCCGATGGCAAAGGGCTGAATCAGCGCAGCATCCTGATCAGCCCTTCTCCAGTCCGTCACGCTGGCTGTGATCTGATCTTCCACGAGGTGGTCAGAAATGGCGCCCAGCAGAAATCCGTCGAATTTCGGCGCAGCGCCATGCAATTCGGTCGCCGCCTTCACAAGCTCGTGCAAGTTCCGTAACTCGTCGCTGTCCAAGATCTCGGCCCAGCTACCGAGTGGTACGTCTTGGACCAACTCCCGCAATGCATCCGTTCGGCTCGCGAACTCTACGAGGGTCGGCCCCATGACTCGACGGTCCCAGGGGTCGAGAAGTTGAGCACCTACCCGCGGGCGCAGCGCTTCCCAACGCAATTCGATCTCGCGCCGTTCGCGCCGTCGCGCGGTGCGGGATTGCAAGTACGCGAGGATCACGCCAACCACAAGGCCAGTAAACAAACCGACGATGAGGTCCGGTATGAACGTGTCCCAGATGATCGTGAGACCGGACGCGGGAACAATGCTTGGGGTCGGTGAAGGCGACATGCGCGTAGCCTACTGGCGCGTCGGGAACGGCATCTCGGCTCGGGTTGGCAATCAACATCGCACCCGTCCCTCCGGATCGTCATTACTCCTCAGATCGGAATCGTCCGGTTTCGATAACGGCGAAGGTTTGGCCGACCTGCCAGTCGATCAACTGGAGCAGTTCGAACACGTCGAGTGCTTTCCCGCGGTGGCGGACAAGCAGTCTGAGGGGCAGCTCCGTGACCTCTGCCTCTTCGACCGGCGCAGGAAACGTCCACCTCACGATGGGGTCCCCATTCTCGACTGGGCGATCTGGCGCGAGCCACTCGGGTTCCATAACACCGGCGTCATCCCATCCCTCCTGATCTGCCGGACGATACCTGATGCTGTAACTCGTCATGTCAGCGGCAACAGCCTGAGCTTCTAGCGCGGCCTTGTGCTTATCTTCGATGTCGAGGTCGTGAAGTATCAGAGCGATACCGTCTTCGACAGCCTCGCCAGGCTTTACGTGAAAGGGCTGGACCATCGCCATTCGTTCGAGGATGAACCTTGGCGCACTCGACAGCTTGGTTCGAGCTTCCTTGTCGAACGCTTCGAGCGTCCGTTTCATCGGGAAGTAGATCTGCTTCTCATACTGCGGCTGCGGCGAGTTATCGTCGAGGTTCACCATGGCCCATGCGAGTGCGTCGAGGGCAGACCGATAGTTGTGGAGAATGTCACCGAACCGCAGCGACCATTCATGAACCGGGGGTGACGTCGCCAGCGAGGCATAGAACGTCACCACTCGCCGGTTGTTCGAATATTCCGCGCGGGTCTCCATCCCCAAGCCGATTCGCCACAGTTGGTAGTCCTGGACGAAACCGCTCGCGAGACGTGTCGCGTGGCCCCACTTCAACACTGGCCACAGCGAGTAATCGCGTCCGGCCCGAAGATTCCGATCTTCAGTCACTTCTACATCTTGGCGGCTGTGCACCACTCCAGGCATCCAACGCACGTTCTATTTTGGAAGTCTCGGTCCACGCGAGGTTGAGGTGCGGGATGGGTGCGCGTGACAAGCCAACGCGGCGAACGACCTGCGCGGCGCGAGAGCGGCCGCCTCGCAGTAGTCAAGCGAAGGCCTGTGACGGACGCCCTACGCTACGACGCGCCCACAGAATTGCCCACTTGACGCCATGCTAAAATTGATGTATAAGCACCCATTTATCGAAAGGCATCAACAATGGCCGTCATCCTTAAGTGCGTCCCCGCCGGTCACGTCTTCCGTGCTCGCTTGAGTTTCGGGGAGTCAACGTCCCTGACACACTGCCCCGACTGCGGAAAGGTCGTACCAACACGCAAGCCTTAGCCGTCCTAGCGCTCAGATTTGACGCCTGAGTGCCCAGATTTGGTTGCTCAGTGCCCAGATTTGACACCATAGGCATACGGCATGCCGTAAACTGCTGTAAAGGTTCCCCAGGAGCCGCCCAGAGTTACAGCTCTAGGCGACCCCCGCTCGGAGAGCCATCGCACTTCATCATGCGAACAGTTCAGGCCCCTTGTTACGAGTTGTTAGCCTCGGGGGCCTTTTCTGTGCAATTCACAGTCTACTTGCGCCGCCGGACCTCAATTCGGGTTGTGCGCGTGGCTAACGGGTTCAAGCACCGTTGCTGAATGGGCACAGTCGTCTTTATTGGTCGATTTGGATAGGAAGCCTGTCGTTTTGGCCGGGATTCCGGGCATCCGCTTCACAGTGAACTCTCAGCGTTTGATCCGCGTCGAACTGTGGATAACTGGGTGCAGGGCGGACCAGTGCCTAGCATGTCGTCATGATCCTTCCGCCTCTGCCCGATGATCTACCCTTCTCCGAAGGTGACGACATCGACGGCATGAGGCCAAGGTGCCCTGACTGTCTCGCGACGATGGAACCTCGACAGACGGCTCGCGGCGCGCGCTGGACCTGTCCGGAGTGTGGCGCGGTCAGGCTCAGCTGAGAAATAGGAAGTAGACGACCGCGAAAGCCACAGCCGCGAAAGCAAGGAAAGCGAGACTGCCCAACAGGCCGCGCATCTGGTTATCCCGCCGCACGATCACCGGGCACCGCGTACCAGGGCGATGCTTGGTTGTCGGGCACCTATCGCTGTACTGACACACGCCGTCCTCTTCCTCTTGGCTCACCTCAGGCTATCTGTCGCTTGAGAGTAATCTTCACGCGGTCGGTTCCACGTCCGGGGTGGATCACGATAGAGAACAGACCCTCAATCAGTTCTCTCTTCGCGCTCAAGGGCAGGTCGGCGTACGCGAGACTCGCGAGCATCCTCTGAGTGCGAGCCCCCGGTGGCTTGGCCGACCAGACCTCAGCGGCGCTCCTCATCGATGAGGCGATGTCGTTGAGTACCCGAGCTTGCACGCTACCGGCGGAATAGGCCTCTAGTTCGGCCTGTAGAGCCGTCTGACGCTCTTGTAGCGGCTTCAGGTGCGGGAGCAGCTGAGCCATCTTCAGGCCGTTAGAAAGGCCGCTGAGAACATCTTGAATGTCGGCCTCTGTCTGGACAAGATCAGCATTAATCGGTGTCGCGCTACGGCTTCCCGGCTCAATGTCAACGCTGAAGTCCGGGTCCAACAGTGTCTCGACGGCCTGAGTCATGATCAGCTTGTCAAATGTCGCTTCCTTGATGCTGATGTGCCGCGTAGGCACCTTCTGACAGACGTATGTGTTGCGGAACATCACTTTGGCACCGCAGACACCGCAGAGGGCGATGCCTGAGGCAACATGCTTGACCTGTCCGCCCTGATGATTGAAGCCACGGTAGATGGCGCTCTGTGATGTCAGGCGAGCTTGGACGGTCGTAAAGGTGTCCTCATCCACTAGTCGTGCAACGTGCTCGGCCGCAGGGTAAGTAGTGTCACCGCTCTTGAGGATGCCCATGTAGGCCGGGTTGGCAAGAGTCTCGCGGACCCGAGCGTTACGCCATCCAAGCTCGTTCGCTAGTGCGTTGACCGACTCCCCGCCGATGTAGCGGGCAAAGAGCATCCGGACGACTTCTGCCTCTTCTGGATGCTCCACAGTGTTGACTACGCGGCCTACAGACTTGTCGGCATCGAGATAGCCGAACCGGCGCTTCCCCAGGATCGGAAGACCGGCCTCACGGAGAGCCTGATTCTTGCTGTTGATCCGCAGAGCCGTGTTCTTGGATTCCCCGCGAGCTTGCTCGGAAAACAGGATGAGGCTCAGCCGGTGATTCTCTTGTGCCGTGTCCAGTCCGTCCTTCAGGAACCGGATGCGACCGCCGACCTTCTCAAGGTCGTCAAGGATCGTCCCGATGTGACCCGCTCCCCGGCGCGAGAGGCGGTCCAGCTTCCAGACCAAGAGAGTAGCTACTTCCTTGGCCTTGAGGGCAACTAGAGCCTGCTCGAAGTCTTTCCTGGCCTTGTTCTTGTAGGCGGATACGCCAGGATCGCGCCAGACCTTCCGGACCGTCATGCCCTCGGACTCAGCCCACGCGCGCAAGTCCTTCTCCTGCCGCTCCATGCCGTCCGTAGTGTGGTCAAAGATGCTCAGGCGCGTGTACAGGTCCACGGTTTCCATGCCCGCCATCATGGCAGAAGATTACGCGCGAGAAAGCGCCACTTGGTCGGCGATGTTCCGCATGGCACCTCGGCCACGACCGCGCCGGAGCGCACGATGTGCTCGAAGAGCTGATGGTGCCCCATCGGATACGCGCGGTCGATCCCGCCGGCGAGGAAGGCGACGGTCTTGCCGCCGACGCCCAGCGCAGCGCGATGCGCGGCTCCGTCGATCCCGTACGCCCCACCGGAGACGATGAGCGCGCCGCCGGTCGCGAGATCGCCGGCCAGATCGGCAGTGACCGATTCGCCGTACGAGCTGGCTGCGCGGGCTCCGACGAGGGCGACACTCGGCCGAGTGGCCAGGCAGTCGGGGTCGCCGCGAAGCCACAGCAGCACAGGCGCGTGCGCGCCGAGATCGTCGAGAGCCGTCGGCCAGCCCGGCGCGCCCGGCAGCATCAGACGAGCACCGATTTCGGAGGCAGCACCCAATGCATCTCGGATGTCGTCGATCCGCGCGCGGGGACGCCAGCGTGCCCTGGCCTGGCGGAGCAGCTTCGAGCCCCCTGCGCCGCCGAGCGCATCGATCGCTGCAGCCTCCGCACGAGGTCGCCGCACCTCATCCAGTGCCGCTGCGAGCGCATCAGGCGCGCCGAGCGCCGCGATGAGTGCGCCGGCCGTGCCGTCTCCCGGCTCGGCGATCACCGACCAGGTCGCGCGCGCGAGCACCTCGTCCGCGTCGGTGTCCGGCCGCAGGCGACCGACGCGTTCCCGCAGTTCGGTCTCTCTGCACAGCTTGTCCATCATGTGATCAGTCCTCTCTTCAGGAACAGGGCGCGTCCGATCTCCTCGCGACCGGGGCGATTCCGACCGGCGAGGTCGGCGATGGTCCAGGCGAGACGCAGCACCCGGTCGTATCCGCGCAAGGTGAGGACACCGCGTTCGAGCGCACGGTCCAACGACGCGCGATCCTCGGACGGCAGCCGATGCTTGCCCTGACGCAGCCAGGCACCGGAGATGTCGGCGTTCACGCGCCACGGGGTGCCCTGCCAGCGATGTGCTGCGCCGGCTCGAGCTTCGGCGACGCGCGCGCGAGCGATGTCCGACGTCAGTGCGGCGCGCTCGCCGGCCGTGGCTCGGGACGCGGCGACTCTGGCCACCTGCAGGTCGATGTCGATCCGGTCCCTGAGCGGGCCGGAGAGCCGACCGGCGTAGCGCCTGATCGCGATCGGAGGGCACGTGCACTCCGCCCCGCGGACGCCGTAGTTGCCACAGGGACAAGGGTTCATCGCGAGGATGAGCTGGAAGCGGGCGGGAAAACGGACGGTGAACCCGGCGCGCTGGATGTCGATCGTCCCGGATTCGAGCGGCTGTCGCAGCGAGTCCAGCGCCTGCCTGCTGAATTCCGCCGCCTCGTCGAGAAAGAGCAGACCACGGTGCGCACGCACGATCGCGCCGGGACGCGCGACCCGGGAGCCACCGCTCACCAGCGCGGTGGGAGACGCGCTGTGGTGCGGTGCCTCCAGCGGTGGCAGCCGGTTCAGCGCTGCAACGGGCAGTCCTGCCAAGGATCGGATCGATGCGACCTCAAGAGCCTCTTCGTCGTTGAGCTCGGGCAGAATGCCCGGCATTCGACGCGCCAGCATGGTCTTTCCCGCACCCGGTGGTCCGCTCAGCAGCAGGTGATGTCCTCCGGCGGCGGCGGTCAGCAGCGCGTCGACAGCGTCCTCCTGGCCGATCACGTCAGCGAGATCGACCGCGTCCGATTCTTCCTCCGCCACGGCCGACGCCCTGATCGGCTCGACGTCCGGCACTTCGACGTCGGCGCCATGCCACGCGGCGACCTCGGCGAGCGTGGTCGCCGCGCGCACCTCGATGTCCGCCACCAGACGCGCCTCCTCGGCGTTCGCATGCGGAACGACGACGTGCTCGAATCCCGCCCGTTGGGCGGCGAACACGGATGGCAGGACACCGGGAACGGGGCGCAGACGGCCGTCAAGGCCGAGTTCCCCGATGTGCACGGTGCGGGCGATCGAGGCCGCGTCGAGCGAACCGCTCGTCGCCAGCGCCGACACCGCGACGCCGAGATCGAACGCCGACCCCTGCTTCGGCAGGCTCGCCGGAGAAAGATTCACGGTCAGTCGCCGCGACGAGAGCTCGAGCCCGGCGTTCTTGCAGGCGTTGTGCACGCGCTGCGTCGCCTCCCCCAGTGATCGATCGGCGAGGCCGATGATGCGGAAGTCCGGCCGCTGATTCGACAGGTCCGCCTCGACCTCGACCATGTGACCATCGACGCCGGTGAGTGCGACCGCCCAGGTGCGCACCGCGCTCATCGCAGGTCCACCAGGTGCTCCAGCATCCCGCTGCGGGGGTCGGGGCCCACGATCCCGATCGCCTCGAGCCGAACGCGCGAGTGAACGGCTGCACCAGGGTGCGCCTCGATCCAGGCGTGCGCCAGGCGCCAGAGGCGGCGCACCTTGCGATCATCGAGCGCTTCGAACGGGTGGCCGAAGCGCAACGACGTGCGCGTCTTGACCTCGACGACGCACAGCAGACCGGTCGTCGCCGCGACGATGTCGACTTCACCGTCGGGACACCGCCAATTGCGGTCGAGCACCTCGTAGCCGCGCTCACTCAGGTACGCGGCCGCCCGCTGCTCCCCGACCCTGCCGAGCTCATCCTTCGCTGCCATGCCGACAGCGTGCCCGCTCGCGATGCCCTGCGTCCCCGCTGCCGCCCGCGAGATCTACGGAATCAGTGGACAGACCAGCTCAGCACCTGTGCTGTGCAGAGCGGGTCACTTGCCGTCGAGCGAGAGCTCTTCCGGCAGTTCGAACTCGCGGCGCTGGAGCTCCTCGACGTTGACGTCCTTGAACGTCAGCACTCGCACAGCCTTCACGAAGCGGTCGGCACGATAGATGTCCCAGACCCAGACGTCGGTCATCGAGATCTCGAAGTAGAAGTCGTGCTCGGTGTCGCGACGCACGACATTGACCTCGTTCGCGAGGTAGAAGCGGCGCTCGGTCTCGACGACGTACTGGAACTGGGAGACGACGTCCCGATACTCGCGGAACAGCGCGAGCTCGAGTTCGCGGTCGTAATCGTCGAAGGCTTCCTCATCCATGATGTGTCCATCCTACGAGGCCGCGCGCATCGGCGGCGCCGCCCCTCTGCGGGGAACGCGGTCGGAGGTTAGAACAGCGTCGGGGCATCGGCGATGGCCCAGGACGACCGATGCAGTGGCGACAGCCCGCGGTCCCGGATCGCGGCACGATGCTCCGCGCTGGCGTACCCCTTGTTACGGTCCCACTGATACGCCGGGTGCTCGTCGTGCAGCTCTGTCATCAGCGCATCGCGGGCGACCTTGGCGATCACCGAGGCCACCGAGACCGACGCGCAGTCCCGATCAGCCTTGATCACCGGCCGCACCTGAACCCGCGAGGGGTGCACGCGTGACACGTAGTCGTGATTGCCGTCCAGGATCACCAGCGCGCTCTCGGTGTCGACGCCCTGCTCGGCCACTGCCAGCAGCGCACGCGAGGCCGCAAGACCCAGCGCACGCATGATGCCGACTTCGTCGATCTCGGCCGCACTCGCCCACCCCAAGGCGGATGCCGGCACCCATGACGAGGCGCGCAACGCGACCTCAGGACGTCGCCGCTCCGTGATCAGCTTCGAATCCCGCAGTCCGTCCGGGACGCGTCGACGTGCACCCGCAGCATCCATCACCGCCGCGCCGACCGCGACGGGGCCCGCCAGCGCACCACGACCGACCTCGTCGAGCGCGATGATCAGCTCGTGCTCCTTGAGAAGCGAGCGCTCGAGCCGAAGAGTCGGGGCGACGATCGTCATCATTGCGGATCCGGCACTCCGTTGAAGACCTCGTGATGGCCGTCGATGGCACCGATCCGGTCCAACGGCCAGGTGGTCAGGAACGCCTTGCCCACGACGTTGTCCAGTGGGACGAAACCGCCGCTGGGCAGATCCTGATGCGCTCTGGCGTCCTGAGAACGGTCTCGGTTGTCGCCGAGCAGCCACAGCTGCCCCTCGGGCACGGTGACGTCGAAAGGCTCGTCGGACGCGAGGGTGTCTCCCTCCGGGAGGTTCAGGTAGGAGAGCTCATCGATCGGAGCATCGTTCACCGACACCTGTCCGAGCGAATTGCAGCACACCACGTGGTCGCCAGGCAGCCCGATGAGCCGCTTTACCAGGTGATCCTGCGAGTCCGATGCCGAAATGCCGATGAAGGTCAGCACACCGTCGACGAATCCGGCCAGGGGCGGCTGCGCCGGCTCCTGGATCGCCGGCGGAAGCCATCCGCCCGGATCCTTGAAGACGACGACGTCACCGCGCTCATAACCGGTCCAGCGAGGAGTGAGCTCGTCGACCAGGATGCGGTCGTTCACGAGAAGCGTCTGCTCCATCGATCCGGACGGGATGTAGAACGATCGGACGACGAACGTCTTCACCAGGAACGAGACCAGCGCCGCGATCACGACGATGATGAGCACGTCCCGGAGGAAGATCAGGAAGCCACGCCGCCGCTTCGGTTCCGGTGCCGGGGTGGACTCAGTCGTCATCGCATTCCTTCACGAGCTTCACGCCGGACGTCGGTACGGCTTTACAAGCGTTGCATATCCTGACCGAAAGAAAGCACCCCGGGACACGAGTGTCCCGGGGTGCTTTCGAAGAGGCGACGGATCAGTTGTCGCGCTTCTCCTTGATCTTGGCCTTCTTGCCACGCAGGTTGCGCAGGTAGTACAGCTTCGCGCGTCGCACGTCACCGCGGGTGACGACCTCGACGTGGTCGATCACCGGGGAGTGCACGGGGAAGGTGCGCTCGACGCCCACCTGGAAGCTGATCTTGCGGACCGTGAAGGTCTCGCGCACGCCATCGCCCTGGCGGCCGATGACGACGCCCTTGAAGATCTGGACGCGCGAGCGGTTGCCCTCGGTGATGTTCACGTGCACGTTGACCGTGTCACCGGGGCCGAAGTCGGGAATGTCCGAACGGAGCGAAGCCGCATCGACGGCGTCGAGGATCTGCATGATCGTCTACTCTCTGCAACCGCCACAGGTCGGGTGCATGCTGGAAGGAATACGTAAAGTGTGTGCAGAACGGAACGCTAAGCGTCCGCGGGCTCCCCTGAGGCAGAGCCGATCACGGCACAAGGACCTATTCTGCCATGAATGGCCGGTACTGCCAAAACGCGCTCAGCGCTCGGAATCCGGCTTCTCGCGGATCACGAACACCCCGGAGTCCCCCGTCTGCGGGTCGGTCGGTTCGTCGACGCCGCGCTTCTGCCACGACGTGGTGACGACCCGGATGCCTCCGGCCGTCCCGGCTTCTCTCCACAGCTGCCACAGCGACGACCAGATCAGGCCGATGCCCGCGATGATCGCGACGGTGAGCGCCGGCGCGAACCAGGACGGATAGAACCCGACGGCGATCGTCAGAGCATGCCAGAGACCGAACCCCGCCACGTCCCACCACGACACCGCCCGGCTGATGCGCACGGACGGTCGCGCCCGCACGAGCAGTGTCAGGATCAGCTGACCGACGAACACCGAGGGGATGCCGACGAAGAGGAACAGGAACGCCCAGCCTCCGCCGGAGAACACTCCCCAGCCGATCAGCAGCCACAGCGGCAACACGAAAGCGGCCGGAATCAGCCACCGGAAGAACGCCTCTCGCAACCACATACTGCGATGGTACGTGGCGGGCAGGGACCTCGGCGTGGTGTTCGCTGAGAGCGGGTGCAGCCGCGAGGTCGATCGATCCGGGAGAATGGACAGGACGAGAGGAACACCATGATCGAATTGCGCACTCCGGCCGAGATCGACGAGATGCGAGCCGCAGGGCGATTCGTCGCCGAGACCCTCGCCACCCTGCGCGCCGACACGAAGATCGGCACCAATCTGCTGGATATCGACCGCCGCGCGCACGACATGATCCGCACGTCGGGGGCAGAGTCCTGCTACATCGACTACGCGCCGTCGTTCGGCCGCGGTCCGTTCGGCAAGGTCATCTGCGCCTCCGTCAACGACGCCGTCCTGCATGGACTCCCCCACGACTACGTCCTCCGTGACGGCGATCTGGTGACGCTCGACTTCGCCGTCGCGGTCGACGGATGGGTGGCGGACTCCGCCGTGTCCTTCGTGGTCGGCACCGCACGGGATGAGGATCTCCGCCTGATCGACACGACCGAGCGTGCGCTGGACGCCGCGATCGCCGCAGCGACCGTCGGTAACCGCATCGGCGACATCTCGGCATCGATCGCCGAGATCGCATACGGCGAGGGCTACAGCATCAACACGGATTTCGGCGGCCACGGCGTCGGGCGCACCATGCACGGGGACCCGCACGTGGCCAACGACGGCCGGGCCGGTCGCGGCTTCCCGCTGCGTGCGGGTCTCGTCCTCGCGCTCGAGCCGTGGTTCCTCGCCACGACGGACGAACTGGTCACGGATGCCGACGGATGGACGCTGCGCAGCGCCGACGGCTCACGCGGCGCGCACTCCGAGCACACGATCGCCATCACGGAGGACGGACCGATCATCCTCACCGACCGTTCGTTCCTCGGCGTCGACTGACCGACGATTCGCGCTCGCACCGGCTGAGCGCCTTCCCCCTGCGCCGCTCGGCCCGCCGGTCGCAATGACGCAGGTGCAGCGACCACATCCTCACTCGGCGATTCCATCGGTCCGCAGGTCTCCCCTCGTCGGACGTGCTGTGCCATCCTGAGGGCATGATTCCGCGTGATCGTCATGTGCCGCAGCGGGCATATCTCGCCCGCTGCGGTCAGACTGCCTGGAATCTCGAGGGACGCCTGCAGGGTCGACGCGACTCGCCGCTCACCCCCGACGGCATCCGCCAAGCGGCATCCGCCGCCCGACGACTGGCGGGTTGCGGAATCCGCACGGTCTGCACCAGCCCGTTGGGCCGGGCCATGGCGACGGCTCTGATCATCGCGGAGGAGCTCGGCGCCGACGTCATCGAGGTGGCGGATCTCGCCGAGGTCGATCACGGTGAGATGGCCGGGATGACGTGGGCAGAGATCGAGACGGCCTTTCCCGGTGCTCGCGCCGAGCGTGCGGAGAACCGCTATGGCTGGGCCTTTCCCGGCGGGGAGAGTTATGCCCAGGCGCGGCTGCGCGCCCGACGGGCGTTGAGCGAATGCGGCTGGGGATCGGACGGCGCGCCTCTGCTCGTCTCGCACGAGATGATCGGACGCATGCTGCGCGCGGAGCTGCGGGGACTCGACGCGGCCAGGGCACTGTCCTTGCGGCATCCGCACGGCCTGGTGTTCGAGATCGAGGATGGCGTCGAGCGGGTCCTCTGAGCCTCAGCCGAGCAGATCGGGGCGGCGGGTCCGCGTGCGCTCCAACTGCTGATCGCGGCGCCAGCTCGCGATCGCGCCATGGTTCCCGCTCAGCAGCACAGGCGGAACCTCACGATCCCGCCACGAGGCGGGCTTCGTGTAAGACGGGTACTCGAGCAGACCGTCCTCGTGCGATTCCTCCACGAGACTCTCCGGGTTGCCGACGACGCCGGGGATGAGACGCCCGATCGCCTCGATCATCGCCATGACCGCGACCTCTCCCCCGTTGAGCACATAGTCGCCGAGGCTCACCAGACGCACCTCGCCGAGGTCCGCGGCATACTCGAACACCCGCTCGTCGATGCCCTCGTAGCGCCCACATCCGAAGATGAGGTGATCGCGGGTCGCCAGTTCCCGCGCGGTCGCCTGCGTGAACACCTCTCCCGCCGGCGACGGGAAGATGATCGTGGGTCGACTGTCCGGTCGAGAGCCGGCGAGTTCGTCGAGCGCGAGCGCCCACGGCTCCGGCTTCATGACCATCCCCGCGCCGCCGCCGTACGGGGTGTCGTCGACCGTGCGGTGCCGATCGCTCGTCCAATCGCGCAGATCGCGCACGTTCAGATCGATGATTCCGGCATCCTGCGCCTTGCCGAGCAGGGAGAGCGTCAGTCCGTCGAAGTACGACGGGAAGATCGAGACGACGTCGAAGCGCACGGGATCAGGATAGGCGGATCAGGATGCGTCGGCAGCAGGCTGCTCGTCGGGAGCCGCATCCGGAAGCTCCTCGAAGAGCCCGGCCGGAGGGGTGACGATGACTCGGCCCGCTTCGATGTCCACGGTGGGAACGATGGCTTCGACGAAGGGGACCATGATCTCCTCCGAGTCGGACCCGATCGGACGGACGATGAGCAGGTCCTGTGCCGGCATGTGGTCGATGCGCACGACGCGCCCGACGACCTGCTCGTCGCGCACGACGTCGAGTCCGGTGAGCTGGTGGTCGTACCAGGCGTTGTCCTCCGGCTCGACATCATCCTGGTCGATCCACAGGATGGCGCGCACGATGCCGTCGGCCGCGTCGCGATCGTCGATGTCATCGAAGAAGACGACGGGGTTGCCGTTCATCACCCGGTATTCGCGGACGGTGATCGTCTTGCCGTGCCACGGAGATGCCTCAGGCACCTGCAACGTGAACTCTGCCCCGGTGATGAACCGTGCTTCGGGGTTGTCGGTGTACAGCTCGAGCTTGAGTCCGCCCTTGAGCCCGTGCGCCTTGACCAGACGGCCGACGCGCAGTTGATTGCGCCCCTGGCCTTTGTCGCCCGCTGCCACGTCAGTCGTCCGCGACGTCGACGCGGACTCGACGTCCGTCGGCGAGGGCAGAGATCAGCGTACGCAGCGCTTTCGCGGTGCGACCGCCGCGCCCGATCACGCGTCCACGGTCATCGGGGTGCACGCGCACCTCGAGGAGATCGCCTCGCGGCGACGTGGATTCGGTGATGCGGACGTCGTCCGGGTGATCCACGATCCCCTTGACGACGTGTTCGAGCGCGGCGGCCAGCACGACGGATTACTCGGCGTCGGCGGCGGATGCCTCAGCGGCCTCCGCGTCGGCAGCGGCGGGAGCCTCCTCAGCGGGGGCCTCCTTCTTCTCCGCCTTCGGCTTGACGACCGACTTCTTGGACGCGTCGATCTCGAACGCGGCCTTGGGCTCGCGGACCTTGAGCGTGGACTTCGCGTCCTTGTCGCCCTTGAACTTGCCCCAGTCGCCCGTGATCTTCAGCAGGGCGGTGACCTGCTCGGTCGGCTGCGCGCCGACGGAGAGCCAGTACTGTGCACGCTCGGAGTCGACCTCGATGAACGAGGGCTCCTCGGTCGGGTGGTACTTGCCGATCTCCTCGATCACACGACCGTCGCGCTTGGTGCGCGAGTCGGCGACGACGATGCGGTAGTAAGGCGCGCGGATCTTGCCCAGGCGCTTGAGACGAATCTTGACAGCCACGATTCTCCTGAATTGTGTGGAAGGAAGTTTGAACCGATCGCCTGGAGAGTGGGGTGCACACCCGGCGGAAGCTCTGCGGGAGGACGTTCTCGCTGGATAGAGGGTCGAGCGAGTCGTCCGACCTTCTATTCTGCCAGATCAGTCCGCCACGCGCGAAACGTGTCGTGACTCCGCGCGTCGGTTCGCACGGGCGGCCGTGTCAGACTGTGCTCGTGACCGTCGCTTTCGCCGAATCCGCTCGCTCCACCGTGGGCTTGGAGTGGGAGATCATGCTCGCCGATCCGGATACCGGAGACCTGGTGGGGCGCGCTCCGGAGCTGCTCGGAGCGCTCGAGCAGGAGAGCGAGAGCGAGCGTCACACCGTGACCGGGGAACTGCTCACCAACACGATCGAGGTGACCAGTGGCGTGGGGAGCTCGGTCGCGCACGCGGTCGACGACATCGCTTCCGCGATCGCCGCGGTGCGCGCCGCGACAGATCCCGCCGGCATCGAGCTGCTCTCCGCCGGCAGTCACCCGTTCGCGCAGTGGTACGACCAGCGGGTCACCGACAAGACGCGCTACCACACGCTCATCGAGCGCACCCAGTGGTGGGGCCGCAACATGATGATCTGGGGCATCCACGTCCACGTGGGCGTCGAAGACCGCGACAAGGTGTTCCCCATCATCGGCGCTCTCTCCGGATATCTGCCGCACCTGCAGGCTCTGGCCGCATCGAGCCCGTTCTGGGCGGGCGAGCGCACCGGATACGCGTCGAACAGGGCACTGGTGTTCCAGCAGCTTCCCACTGCCGGTCTCCCGTGGCCGCTGCAGGACTGGGGCGAGTACGAGCACTACCTGGACGACATGGTCACGACCGGGGTCATGGCGGACGCGACCGAAGTCCGCTGGGACATCCGCCCGGCACCGCGCTGGGGAACCATCGAGGTGCGCGCCTGCGACGGCTTGTCCACGCTCGCCGAGCTCGCCTCGGTGGCCGCGCTCGTGCAGGTGCTCGTGGAGCATTTCTCCCGCCTGCTGGATGCCGGAGAGCGACTGCCGGTCATGCCGACGTGGTTCCACCGCGAGAACAAGTGGCGATCCGCGCGTTACGGGCTCGACGCGCGGCTGATCACCGACGCGCAGGGCACGCAGGTGCCGGTGCGCGAGCACATCTCCGCGCTCCTCGCCGATCTCGCCCCCGTCGCCGTGGATCTCGGGTGCGCGGCGGAGTTCGCCCGCACCGGATCGATCATCACGGGCGGCGCGAGCTATGAGCGCCAGCTCGCGGTCGCCGAGGCGTCCGGTGGGGATCTTCGCGAGGTCGTTCAGCACCTCATCCGCGAATTCCGCTCCGGCCCTGAGGGCTCGATCGCCTGAAGCGGTCGGCGGCGGGCGTCAGTCCTCGACCCAGTCGAAGGTGCGGGTGACCGCCTTGCGCCAGCGAGCCACACGACGCTCGCGCTCGGCTTCGTCGGCGCTCGGCTCGAATCGCGCATCCTCACGCCACATCCCTCGCAGCTCGTCGAGGTCCTTCCAGACGCCGACGGCGAGACCCGCGGCATAGGCCGCGCCGAGCGCGGTGGTCTCGATGATCGCCGGCCGGATGACCGGCACGCCGAGCACGTCCGCCTGCAGCTGCAGCAGCGTGGCGTTGGCGACCATCCCGCCATCCACGCGCAGCTCCGTCAGCGCCATTCCGGTGTCGGCGGCCACGGCATCCAGCACCTCCCGGGTCTGGAAGGCGACGGCCTCCAGCGCGGCCCTCGCGATGTGCCCCTTGTTCGCGAAGCGGGTCAGCCCCAGGATCGCACCGCGGGCATCCGGCCTCCAGTACGGCGCGAACAGGCCCGAGAACGCCGGAACGATGTACACCCCGCCGTTGTCCTCCACGGTGAGCGCGAGCTCTTCGACCTCGGGGGCGCGCGAGATGATGCCGAGGTTGTCACGGAGCCACTGCACGAGCGACCCGGTGACGGCGATCGATCCCTCCAGCGCATATCTCGGTGCGGCATCCCCGATCCGGTAGGCGACCGTGGTGATCAGTCCGTTGTCGCTGGCGACGATCTCCTCCCCCGTGCCGACGATCAGGAAGTTGCCCGTGCCGTAGGTGTTCTTCGACTCCCCCGCTTCGAAGGCGACCTGGCCGAACGTCGCCGCCTGCTGGTCGCCCAGGATCGCCGCGATCGGCACTCCGTCCAGGGCAGTGCCGACGGTCGTCCCGTAGGTCTCGGAAGACGAACGGATCTCGGGAAGCATCGAACGAGGGATGTCGAACGCGCCGAGCAGTTCGTCATCCCAATCGAGCGTGCGCAGGTCCATCAGCAGCGTGCGGCTCGCGTTCGTGACATCCGTCGCGTGCACCCCGCCGTCCGCGCCGCCCGTCAGATTCCACAGCAGCCACGAGTCCGGCGTGCCGAACAGCAGATCACCGGCCTCAGCACGTTCGCGCGCGCCCTCGACATTGCCGAGGATCCAGTGGAGCTTGGATGCCGAGAAGTACGTCGCCAGCGGCAACCCCGACGTCTCCGCGAAGCGGCGCACGCCACCGTCGGCGGCGAGAGCGTCGATGAGTGGCTGCGTACGGGTGTCCTGCCACACGATGGCGTTGTGCACCGGCTCGCCGGTGCGCCGATCCCACACGATCGCGGTCTCCCGCTGGTTGGTGATCCCGATGCCGGCGACATCGTCGGCCGACACCTTGGCCTGCTCGAGCGCGGTCCGGATCACGGACTGCGTGTTGCGCCAGATCTCCATCGCGTCGTGCTCCACCCAGCCCGCCTCCGGGAGGATCTGCTCGTGCTCGAGCTGTCCGCTCGCGACGATCCCCCCGCGCGCGTCGAAGACGATGGCGCGGGTGCTCGTGGTGCCCTGATCGATGGCGACGATATGCATGACGTTGTGCTCTCCCGCGTCGTGACGGCGATGTCCGTATCGACGACAGCCTAGGAGATGCGCGCGCGTGGCCGGGTGCACCGTGCACGAACGTGCATCACTCGTCCACCAGCCGCTCGGCCAGATGCTCGTCCAGGACCAGGTCGGTCACCAGCCGGGTCGCGATGGCGCCGCGCAGGCTCGGGAGTTTCTGGACACCGGAGACGACGCAGATCCTTCTGGCGACCCGGCCCAGGACGCCGAATCCCGGCCCTGTCGCGCGCGCGTTCAGCTCGATGTTCTGCCAGGTGCCGTCCTGCCGATAGAACACGGTCGCGATGTCACCGACCACGCCGTCCTCTCGAAGGCTGCGATAGTCATCGCGGCTCAGGTACCCCCCGATGTACACGCGGCTCGGCACCTCGGCGAACGGCGAGCCGAGCCCGAACAGGATGACGTCGGCGCGCGCCTGCAGATCGAGAACGCGGCGCATGCTGCGTTCTCGCCACATCGCCTCCTTCGTCCGAGGATCGTCGAAGAACGCCGGAACGGGGAACTGCTGGATGCCGGACCCGAACGCCTGCCCGAAGCGCTGCAGGATCTCGCTGGCGTAGTCGACGCCCGTGGTGAACGTGTTTCCTGCACCGTTGAGCTGCACCACCGTTGTGTTGTGCGTCTCCTTGCGGGGAAGGTGACGACTGATCGCATCCAGCGTCGATCCCCAGCCGATCCCGAGCGTCATGTTCGAGTCGAAGTACAGCGGCAGCAGCCGAGCAGCGCTCATCGCCACCCGTTCGAACCGCTCCACATCGGACAGGTTCTTCGGCGTGGGGACGACATGCGCAGCGATGCCGAACCGGGCGCGGATCGCCTCCTCCAGTCGCAGCTCCTGCCCCTGCGGCTGATGGATCTGGATCTCCACCAGGCCGGTCTCCCTCGCGTGACCGAGCAGGCGCGAGACGGAGGAACGCGAGGTGCCGAGCTCCCGTGCGATGGCATCCATCGTCATGTCCTGCAGGTAGTACATCTGTGCCGCCCGCAGCGCCGACGCCGCCCGCGGGTCGTTGAGTCCCTGCGTCGTCATCGCACCTCCTTGCACGTATGTGCACACCGCTTGCGCAGGTGTGCCGGTGCGCCAAGGATATAGCGAGAAGGCTCTGGGAGGAGACACGATGAGCGTCACACCACGCGAACGCGAAGACGTCACTGCTGCGCGCGAATCCGGCCGAGCGAGCGTCGTCGTCATCGGCGCAGGCATCAACGGCATCGCGACGTTCCGGGACCTGGCGATGCAGGGCGTCGATGTCCTTCTCGTCGAGCGCGCCGACTTCGCGAGCGGCGCCACCGCCGCATCCAGCCACATGATCCACGGCGGAATCCGGTACCTCGAGAACGGGGAGTTCCGGCTCGTCAAGGAGTCCGTGCAGGAACGCAACGGACTGCTCAAGATCGCTCCGCACTACGTCAAGCCGCTCGAGACGACGATCCCGATCTACTCGACGTTTTCGGGCATCCTTTCGGCTCCTCTGCGCTTTCTGTCGCACAGGCAGGGCAAGCCGACCGAGCGCGGCGCCTTCCTCATCAAGGCCGGCCTCACGCTCTACGACACGTTCTCCCGCGACGGCGGTACGGTTCCCCGACACCGCTTCCACGGGCGGAAGAAGTCGCTCGCGGCCCTGCCGAAGCTCGACCCCGAGATCAAGTACACCGCGACGTACTACGACGCGTCCGTGCACGACCCGGAACGGCTCGCGCTGGATGTCCTCCGCGACGGCGAGGACGCGCATGCGGGCGCCAGGGCCCTGAACTACGTGGAGGCTGTCGGTCTCGACACCGCCGGCGTTCTGCTGCGCGACCGCGAGACCGGCGACGAGTTCCGCGTCGCCGCCGATGTCGTCGTCAATGCCTCAGGCCCGTGGACGGACCTGACCAACGAGGCTCTCGGCACGACCACCGCGTTCATGGGCGGCACGAAGGGTTCGCACATCGTCCTCGACCATCCGGAACTGCTGGACGCCACCGGCGGCCGCGAGATCTTCTTCGAGCACTCCGACGGACGCATCGTGCTGATCTACCCGTTGAAGGATCGGGTCCTCGTCGGCACGACCGATCTCGAAGCCGATCCGCGCGAACCCGCACGCTGCACGGAAGAGGAAGTCGACTACTTCTTCGCTCTCATCGCGCATGTGTTCCCGACGATCTCCGTCGATCGATCGCAGATCGTCTACCGCTACTCCGGCATCCGTCCTCTTCCGCACCATGACGACACCGCGCCCGGATTCGTCTCGCGCGACTATCGGATCGAGCGCCGACAGGATGCCGGGATGCCGACGGTCCTCAGCCTGGTGGGCGGGAAGTGGACGACGTTCCGGGCGCTCGGCGAGACGCTCGGCGACCGTGTCCTGGCCGAGCTGGGGCTCGATCGCGTCACCAGTACGGTGGGCGTGCGGATCGGGGGCGGCATCGGCTACCCGAGAACTCCGCGACGCCGCATCGAGTGGCTGCGGCAGAACGTCGGCGACACCGAACGAGGGCGTGTGCTCTTCACCCGATATGGGACGAGGGCTGCCGCCGTCGCCGACTTCCTCGCGCTCGAGCAGGACGAGCCGCTGCTCGGCGACGCCCTGTCGACCCGCGAGCTCGCCTGGATGGTCGAGAACGAGAAGGTCCGCAACGTGGGCGACGTGGTGTTCCGCCGCACGAGTCTCGCATTCACCGGGGACGCCGATGCCGAAGCGATCCGAGTGATCGCCACTGCTCTGGCCCCGCTGCTGGACTGGGACACCGTGCGGACGGATGCCGAGATCGACGAGACGGTCGCCACCCTGCGCGAGGCGCACGGCGTGGATGTCGAAGCGGTCTCCGCGCGCTGAGCGCCGGGCTCAGCCCTTGCCGAACAGCTTCTGGATCTCGGCGAGGTCGGCCTCGCTGGGTGCGGCCTGACCGGCACCGCCCAGTCCGAAGCCGGAACCCGTCGCCGGGCCGACAGGTGCACCCGCGTTCTCGGCTGCGCGCTTGGCCGGGTTCCCCGAACGCGACGGGCCCTTGGACTTGCCCTTCTTGCCGCGCTTCGCCGAAGCGCCGGTGCGGCCCATGCCTGGAACCGGGCCCATACCGGGGATCTGCGGGGTGCCGCCTCGGGCGACCGTCTTCATCATCTTGGCGGCCTGTTCGAACCGCTGGACGAGCTGATTGACGTCGGTGACGGTCATGCCGGATCCACGGGCGATGCGCAACCGGCGCGAGCCGTTGAGGACTTTCGGGTTGCGGCGCTCCCCCGGTGTCATCGAGCGGATGATGGCCTCGGTGCGATCGATCTCGCGCTCGTCGAAGTCATCCAGCTGCTGCTTCATCTGACCCATACCCGGGAGCATCCCGAGCATCTTCTTCATCGAGCCCATCTTCTTCATCTGCTGAAGCTGGTCGAGGAAATCCTCGAGGGTGAAGGCCTCGTTCGCGAGCTTCTCGGCGACCTTCATCGCCTCTTCCTCGTCGAACGCCTGCTGCGCCTGCTCGATGAGGGTGAGGACGTCACCGAGATCGAGGATGCGGCTCGCCATGCGGTCGGGGTGGAACGCCTCGAGGTCGTCGAGCCCTTCACCGGTCGACGCGAAGATGATCGGACGTCCGGTCACGGATGCCACGGACAGCGCGGCGCCGCCTCGCGCGTCGCCGTCGAGCTTCGACAGCACCACTCCGGTGAAGTCGACGCCTTCCTGGAAGGCCTTGGCCGTGTTCACGGCGTCCTGACCGATCATCGCGTCGATGACGAACAGGACCTCGTCCGGGTTGGTCGCCTTGCGGATGTCGGCGGCCTGCTTCATCAGCTCGGTATCCACACCCAGGCGACCGGCGGTGTCGATGATGACGACGTCGTGAAGCTGGCGGCGTGCGTGCTCGACGCCGTCGCGGGCGACCTTGACCGGGTCGCCGATGCCGTTGCCCGGCTCGGGGGCGTATACGGTCGCGCCGGCCTGCTGAGCGACGACCTGAAGCTGGTTCACCGCATTCGGTCGCTGAAGGTCGGCCGCGACCAGGAGCGGGGTGTGCCCGTCCTTCTCGAGCATCTTCGCGAGCTTTCCGGCGAAGGTCGTCTTACCCGAACCCTGCAGACCGGCCAGCATGATGACCGTGGGCGGGGTCTTGGCGAACTCCAGGCGACGCTGCTCGCCCCCGAGGATGCCGACGAGTTCCTCGTTGACGATCTGCACGACCTGCTGCGCAGGGTTCAGCGCCTTATTGACCTCATCGCCGAGCGCGCGCTCGCGGACACGAGCGGTGAATTCCTTGACGACGACGAGTGCGACATCGGCGTCCAGCAGGGCGCGACGGATCTCGCGGACGGTGCCGTCGACGTCAGCGGCGGTGAGCTTTCCCTTCGTGCGCAGGTTGCGGAAGGTCTCGGTGAGCCGATCGGAGAGCGTGCCAAAGGTAGCCATGGTGCTCTCGATTCTACGCGAGCGGAACCTCCATGCTCAGCGCGGCCCGCAGGTGCTCTTTGGCACGCTGGTAGCGGCCTCGAGCAGTGGATGCCGGGATGCCGAGCATCTCAGCCGCATCCGTGAGGCTCATGCGATCCCAGTGCACCAGCCGGACGAGCTCTGCGAGATCGGGCTCGAGGCGGTCGATCGCGTCGCGGACCTCGGCTCCGGCGTCTGCGGCGGGCGACGTCGCATCCTCGCGGAGTTGCCCGCGGATGCGGTCGGCCAGCGTCCAGCGGCGCCGCTCCCCTCTGGCATGGTTCTGCAGCGTGCCGCGCGCGATGCCGAACAGCCACATCCTCGCCCGCTCAGGGTCGTCAGGCAGCTTGCGCACCTGGCGCCATGCGACCACCATCGTCTCGCCGAGCAGGTCAGGCGCATCATCCGGACCGACGCGGCGCGACAGGTAGCCGAGCAGGTCGGGTGCGGATGCTTCGAATGCGGCGATGAGTGCGGCGTCGGTGCTCACTGGACTGCGCACTTGACACCGCCGTCCGTGCTGAACTCCCATACGTTGTCGTCGAAGCCGGCCCTCGTGAGATGAGCGGTGAGCGCGGAGCCCACAGCCCGGCTCACGGCGAAGGCTTCGAGGTCGTCGGCGTCCGGTGCCCGGTCGGAGAATCGGGCATCGGTCAGCCATCCGTCTGCGCCGATCACGATCGTCATTCCCGACTCGCGCTGGTCTGCGAGGATCCGTTGCGCCTCGCTTCGCGCGGCACCGAGATCGAGACGCGCTCGGAGGTCGTCAGAGCGCAGCCATTGCGCCACCTCGTCGCGCACGGCGGCGGCGGCGTCCCGATCGGGGCTCGGGTCGTCGGGTTGTGCCGCGACGGGATCGACGACCAGCCGCACCTCGCACGCCCGTCCGCTCGGCACCTCGAAGGCGAAGGATGTATCGGGGTTCTGCAAGTGCTCCGGCCACGAGATGAGTCCTGCCGCGACGGCGGCTCCGCCGCCACCGAGGACGAGCGCGAGGACCGAGGCGGTCGCCGCGCCGGCCCTGACTCTGCGCCGGGGTCGGTCCGGTCGCTCCTGCGCCCTCGCATCGAGCACCATCGCCCGCACATCGCTCGACGCGATCGTCCGTACGGCCGGTGCCGAAGCATCCAGCAGGTCATCCAGCTTGTCCCTGGTCATGAGCTCCTCCTCGAAGCGGTGTCACTCATGACGTGTCCGGCAACGCGCGTTTCGTCCGCGCCGAGTTCAGATCGCCCAGGGAAGGTCGTGGATCGTGCCGAGCGCGTCCAGCAGCACGGTCTCCACAGAGACCTGCCCGGCGCCCTGTTCGGCCCACACCCGCAGCGAGGACAGCACGGCTGCGGCATGCGCGGCGCCGAGGATGTCCGCCCGGATCACATCGATGCCGGATGCGCGCGCCGCATCCGCGACAGCGGACGACAGTCGAGCGTGACGCAGGCCCGTCTCGCCGATCAGCTCATCGTCCAGACCCATCGCCTTCGCGTTGCGCAGCGCGAGTGCGAGCGGATCGGGTGCGAAGTCCCGCACGATCAGGAGCAGGATGCCGCGCACGGCGTCGCCGTCGGCATCCGGCCCGAGCGACCGGAGCCCGACGATCGCCTGATCGATGCGTTCGTCGATACCCGACCACAGCACGTCGCTCTTCGACGAGAAGTAGTTGAAGAAGCTCGAGCGGCTGACCCCGGCGCGCCGGGTGATGTCGGCGACGGAAGTCGCGTCGTACCCCTGCTCGAGGAAAAGCTCGCAGGCCGCCTCGGAGAGGGTCTCCCGAGACGAGGCGCGGGGGCGCCCTGCACGGCTGTCAGTGGTCACCTCTTCACCGTATCGCGTGCCGACTCGTGCCATCCTGCCCAATCGGGCGTATTGTTGGACCGCATCCAACAACTGATGAAGGACGAGCATGCTCGATATCCAGATCGCCGGACTCGACCCTGAGTTCATCCCCTATCTCGACGGCTGGGACCTGCAGCGGCGCATCCATGCCGATGTCGTCTCAGGATCGCGACCCGACACCCTGATCCTGCTGGAGCACGAAGCGGTCTACACCGCCGGCAAACGCACCGAACCGCAGGAGCGACCGCAGGACGGCACGCCCGTGGTCGACGTCGACCGGGGCGGCAAGATCACCTGGCACGGCCCGGGGCAGCTGGTCGGCTACCCGATCGTGCGTCTTCCGGAGCCGATGGATGTCGTGGCGCACGTGCGTCGGCTCGAGCGTCTGCTCATCGAGATCCTGCGCCCGCTCGGCGTCGACGGCTACCAGGTCGAGGGCCGCAGCGGGGTGTGGGTCAGGAGGCCCCTCAGCGAGGACAAGGTCGCCGCGATCGGAGTCCGAGTGCAGCAGGGCGTCACGATGCACGGCTTCGCCATCAACTGCGACAACACCCTGTCGGGATTCCGCGGCATCATCCCCTGCGGCATCACGGATGCCGGGGTCACGACGGTCAGCGAGGTGGTGGGGCGCGACGTCTCCCCCGGCGACATCGTCGAGCAGGTCGCGGCCGCATTCGACGCCGAGTACGCGGCGGTGCCCGCATGAGCGCCGCCGCACCGGACGGTCGCAAGCTCCTGCGTCTGGAGATCCGCAACGCCGAGACGCCGATCGAGCGCAAGCCGGAGTGGATCAAGACCAAGGCGAAGCTGGGGCCGGAATACCAGGCACTGCACGCGCTCGTGAAGGACGAGGGTCTGCACACGGTGTGCCAGGAGGCCGGTTGCCCCAACATCTTCGAGTGCTGGGAGGACAAGGAGGCGACGTTCCTCATCGGCGGCTCCCAGTGCACCCGGCGCTGCGACTTCTGCCAGATCGACACCGGCAAGCCGGACGCCTACGACACCGATGAGCCGCGTCGCGTCGCGGAGAGCGTGCGCCAGATGGGCCTTCGGTACGCCACGGTCACGAGTGTCGCCCGCGACGACCTGCCGGACACCGGGGCGTGGCTGAACGCCGAGACGGTGCGCAGGATCCACGAGCTGAACCCGAACACGGGCGTCGAGCTGCTCGCGAACGAGCACAATGCCGACCCGGCGTTCCTCGGCCAGATCTTCGACGCCCGCCCTGAGGTGTTCGCGCACAACGTCGAGACGGTGCCGCGGATCTTCAAGCGCATCCGCCCCGCGTTCCAGTACGAGCGCTCACTGAACGTGCTCACCCAGGGCCGGGATGCCGGACTCATCACGAAGTCCAACCTCATCCTCGGGATGGGCGAGGAGCCGGAGGAGGTCATCCAGGCGCTTCAGGACCTGCACGATGCAGGGTGCGACATCATCACGATCACGCAGTACCTGCGGCCGACGCCGCGGCACCTGCCGGTGGCTCGCTGGGTGAAGCCGGCGGAGTTCGTGGAGTTCAAGCAGGAGGCCGAGCGGATCGGGTTCCTCGGCGTGCTCGCCGGTCCACTGGTGCGCTCGTCGTACCGCGCGGGCCGGCTGTGGGCGCAGTCGATGGTGTCGAAGGGGCGCGAGATCCCCTCGCACCTCGCCCACATCGCCGAGAGTGCGGACCTGGGCTTCGCGCAGGCGGTGTGATCGCCGTTCCGAGATCAGGAAACCAGCCCGAGATCAGGAGGATTCGTCAGGATCCTCCTGATCTCGGTCAGCTCTGCTGATCTGGGGGCTAATCCGCGCTCATCACGGACTGCACGGTACCGTCGGAGGCCAGGTTCACCAGGAGCACGTCATCGGTGTCCTCCGCATCCAGCGCGTACTCGAGCACGGCGAACGGCTCAGAACCGCCGTGCTCGTCCGCGAGGATCGTCATGCTCATCAGCCGCAACGATCGGATGATGTCGACCGCGGCGTCGCCGGAGACGTCGACCAGGACCTCTTCGAGTTCATCGCCGTAGGCCTCCTGCTGCTGCAGGATGTACTCGGTCACCTCACTGGTGCGATCGTCGACCTCTGCGAGCATGCCGCGTCGTGCGGTGGCGTCGACATCCTCCAGTCCGGAGATGAGCGCGGCGGCGATGTCCAGCGCGTCGGGTGAGACGTCATCCTGGTCCGGCGCCGTGAGGTCGACGGTGACGGACTGGTCGCCGAACTCGACCGTCTCCGACCAGAAGATCGATCCGTCCGGCCCCGACGACAGGAGTCCGAAGTAGTCGTGTTCGATCGCCATACCGCTATGAAACCAGTCCCCGCGCGCTCGCGGTAGTCCCCATCACTGCCCCACCATCGCCTGGACGAAGGCGTGCGGTGTGAAGCCCGTCAGATCATCGATCCCCTCGCCCTGACCGAGCAGTTTCACGGGAATGCCGGTGCGCTCCTGGACCGCCAGGACGAACCCGGCCTTGGCCGATCCGTCGAGCTTCGTGATGACGAGTCCGGTGACGCCGGCGTGCTGCAGGAACGATTCCGCCTGCATGACGCCGTTCTGCCCCGTGGTCGCGTCGAGCACGAGCAGGACCTCGCTGATCGGCGCCTGCTTCTCGACGACGCGGCGGATCTTGCCGAGCTCGTCCATCAGGCCGCCCTTGGTGTGCAGACGCCCCGCGGTGTCGATGATCGCGATCTCGACGCCCTGGTTCTTGGCGTACTCCACCGTCTGGAAGGCGACGGAGGCCGGGTCCTGGCCTTCGTGCTGCGGGCGTACGATCGCGGCGCCTGCGCGCTGCGCCCACGTCGCGAGCTGATCGACCGCTGCCGCACGGAAGGTGTCGGCGGCCCCCACCACGACGCTGCGCTCGTACCGGCGCAGGAACTTCGTGAACTTGCCGATCGTGGTCGTCTTGCCGACGCCGTTGACTCCGACGACGAGCACGACCGCGGGGCGCTCGGTGAGCTTGAGCGTCGTGTCGAACTTCGCGAAATGCTCCTCGAGGGTCTCGCGCAGCATCCGCTGCAGGTCCTTGGGGTCGGTCGTGCGGTACTTCTCGACCTTCGCCTGCAGCTCCTCGACGACGCGCTCGGTGATCTCGGGGCCGAAGTCGGCGGTGATCAGCGCGGTCTCGAGGTCCTCCCACGTGGTCTCGTCGATCGTGGGTTTGACGAACATGCCGCGCAGTGCGCGACCGAGGGACCAGGACTTCTCCGCCATGCCTCCAGCCTACGGCCACGCTAAGATCACGGGATGCAGACACCGCTCGGCCGGCTCTACATCCATGGCGGTGGACGCCGAGGCGCGTCGGCCTGGCCGTCGCACGCGGATGCCGGGGGCGAGTTCGTGAGTTTCGACGAGAGGTCGTCGGTCCCCGCACAGGTCGAGCTGCTCGCCCGGCGACCGCGCGATTCGCTCGTCTTCGCCCATTCCATCGGCGCCGTGCCTGCCGTGCTCGCCGCACGTGTCATGCGACCGAAGGGTCTCGTACTCGTCGAGCCCGCGCTGTACGACATCGCCCGAGGAAGGCCGACGATCGAACGGCACGTCGGAATCGTCACGGAAGCACGCGCGCAGGCGGATGCCGGGAATCTGCGCGGATTCTGGGCGATCCTCCGCCCGCTCATGTTCGGCGGAGAATTCGACGCGGCCCGCTGGAACGACGAGCGTCCCCTTGCCGAGAGGTGGGCCGAGACGAATCTGCCGTGGGGCCACGGCGTGCGTGAGGACGTGCTCGACGGCATCCCGACCCTCGTCGTGACCGGCGGCTGGAACGACGAGTACGAGGTGATCGCCGGGCTGCTCGAGGAGCGCGGCGCACGGCACGTCGTCCTGCCTGGGGCCCAGCATCGCCCCCAGGACGTCGCGGGATTCGCGGCTCTCGTGGCCGAGTTCCAGACGACGCTGCACTGACCGCGTACCGAACCCCGGACGCCGCTCGCCGTCCGCGGCGTGTCGCAACCCGATGCCCCAGCGACTCGCCTGTGCCGCGCTGACCCGCCGGGGGTTCGGCACGGCAGAGCAGCGAGCGGGAGTCAGCTCGCGGCGGCTGCGCGGTCTCCGACGCGCTGCCCGACGACGGCCGAGACGCCGTCCTGGCGCATCGAGACGCCGTAGAGCGCGTCGGCGATCTCCATGGTGCGCTTCTGGTGCGTGATGACCAGCAGCTGCGAGCTCTCCCGCAACTGCTCGAACACCGTCAGCAGGCGACCGAGATTCGCGTCATCCAGCGCGGCCTCGACCTCGTCGAGGATGTAGAACGGGCTCGGACGCGCCTTGAAGATCGCGACGAGAAGGGCGACCGCCGCCAGCGATCGCTCGCCTCCCGACAGCAGCGACAGCCGCTCGATCTTCTTGCCGACCGGACGCACTGCGACCTCGATGCCGGTCGTGAGCATGTCGTCCGGATTCGTGAGCGAGATGCTCCCGGCTCCGCCGGGGAACAGCAGCGGGAACACCTCGGTGAACGCCTGCCTGGTGTCCTCGAACGCGCTCGCGAAGATCGTCTGCATGCGCTCGTCGAGATCCGCGATGATCGTCATGAGGTCCTGCCGCGTCCTGGTGAGATCAGCGAGCTGCTCGGTCAGGAAGGCGTGGCGCTGCTCGAGCGCGGCGAACTCCTCGAGCGCGAGCGGATTGACACGTCCGAGCTGCCCGAGCTTCCGCTCGGCCTCGCGAAGCCGTCGCTCCTGCACGCGCCGGTCGTATGGCACGCCGCTTCCCTCGCTCGCGTCCTCGGCATCCTCGGCGAGCGTCCCCGGCTCAGCACGCTCCGCAGGATCGCGAGGAACGAGCTGATCGGGACCATATTCCGCAACGAGAATATCTTCGTCGAGGGCGAGCTCACTGGCCACCCGATCCAGCAGGCTCGACAGGTGGAGCTTCTTCTCGTGGATCTGCAGCTCGAGGCCGTGCACGCTCTCCGTGAGGCCCGCGAGACGGTCGCGCAGGGTGTTCTCCTGGGCGCGCAGAGCCGTCAGTTCCTCGTTCTGCGCTGACCGCGCAGCCTCGGCCTCGGCGAGGGCCAGCCGCGCCTCGGCGACCGAGCGGTCCAGCGAATCGAGAATCCGCGGCAGTTCGGCCGCGACTCCGGAGGCCGCTTCGCGCTGCGCCCGTCGGATGACGGCACGACGTGCCGCCTCGGCCGCGGCATCGCGCTCCTGCTCGCGCTGACGTTCCAACGACGCGACGCGGGACTGCGCGGCGCGCACCCGCTCTCGCAGAGTCTCGATCTCGAGTCGCGCGGTGACCTCGCCCTCTCGGGCGGCCTCGAGCGCTTCGAGAAGTCCATCGCGCGCCGACGCATCCAGAACGGGCCGAGGTGCCGATTCGGCGGATTCGACCTCCGCCTTCGCCGAAGCCGCCTTCGTCTCGGCATCCGCGACCGCCGCCTGCGCCTGCGCGAGGCCTGCTTCAAGGCGCTCGCACTCGGCGATGGCCGACTCATGCTGCACGGTGACGCGGTTGATCTGCTCGGCGTACGTCGCGAGTGCGGCATCGTGCTCTCGGAGTGCCCGCAGCGTCTCCTTGGCGTGTCGACGGGTGCTCTCGACACGCTCGGTCGCGTCCTCGCGCGCGTCGCGCAGCGAGTCGACGATCACGCGGACCTCGTCCAGTCGTTCGGCCGCGGCATCCCGCTCGGCGGTCAGCTCCAGCCGTGATCGCTCGGAGCCGGAGCCTGCGCGCAATGTGTGGGCGGTGAGCACCTCGCCGGCGGAGGTCACGATGGTGGTCGTGGTGTCCGACATCGCATCCAGCGCCGCGCGAGCGGCCTTGGCCGCTGCAAGATCGTCGGCGATCACCACGTGCGCGAGGATGCCGAGCACGCCGGCGGGCGCTGTGACGACGTCGACGGCCGGAATGACGCCTGCGACACCGATCGTCGGGGAGCTCGGTCCCGTTGCTTCGGCGAGAACGAAATCGACCACGCCGCGGTCCGCGTCCTCGATCAGTACGGTGGCATGGTCGAGAGTGTCTACGAGCACGCCTTCGGCCAGCGGACCGAGCACTGCGGCGATCGCCGCTTCGAAGCCTGCCCGCACCTGCACGGCGTCTCCGACGAGGCCTCGAACGCCGAGCGCGCCGCTCTTCACGATCTCAGCCGCACCGCCTGAGAGCGACAATGCGCTCGTCAGCGCGGAGGTCTTGGCAGTGAGCGCATCGACCTCGCGCTCGGCCGCGTGCAGACGCTCGCGGAGCCCGTCTCGCTCGGTCTCCGCCGCGGTCGCTGCCGCTTGCGCCGACTCGTATGCAGCGGCGTGCTCGGCGGCAGTGCCCTCCGGCGCCTCGCCCTCTTCGAACGCCTCCAGCGCCTCGGCCGCCTCGCGTCGACGCGTGTGCGCGGCCTCCAACGCGTTCTCCTGACGCAGGACCGCGCCGCGCACGGCGGCCAGTGCTGATGCAGCGGCCTCGGCGTTTCCGCGGAGCCCGCTCACGCGCATGTCGTATTCGGACACCAGTGCGCTCTGCTCGGCGATGTCGACGTCGAGCGTGTCCAGCTCTGCGCGCGCCTGCATGACCTCGCGGCTCGCCACCGCGGCGGCATCCTGAGCATCGCCCAGGCCTTCGGAGATCCGCGTGATCTCATCCTTCGCGTCGTCGATCGTCGCCTGAGTGACCGTCACCGCGGTCACTGCGGCGTCGTCCTCTTCGGAACCGAGCAGCGCGAGACGCTGATTCGCGAGCGTGTACAGGCCGCGCATGCGTTCCTGCACCTGCTCCAGCCCGAAGGCCACACCGCGGGCCGCATCGACCGCCGCGGAGTTCTGGTCCGCCTCCAGGCGCGCGATCTCGGCTCTGACCTGATCGGCCTGATCGGTCAGCACGAGCCGCTCGGTGTGCCGTTCCTGCTCGGTCCGGGTGTGATCGGCCAGCGCTGTGCGCAGCGCCACGACGTCGTCGGCGAAGATCCGCGCCTTCGCGTCCCTGACCACAGCGGCGATGGTCTGCGCTTCGCGGGCGATCTCGGCCTGGCGGCCCAGTGGCTTGAGCTGCCTCCGGATCTCGCCCGCGAGGTCGCTCAGTCTGGTGAGATTCGCCTCCATGGCGTCGAGCTTGCGGAGCGTCTTCTCCTTGCGCCGCCGATGCTTGAGGATGCCGGCGGCTTCTTCGATGAACCCTCGGCGGTCCTCCGGCGATGCCTGCAGGACGGTGTCCAGGCGGCCCTGCCCGACGATCACGTGCATCTCGCGCCCGAGGCCGGAGTCGCTCAGGAGTTCCTGCACGTCCAGGAGTCGGCAGTTGGAGCCGTTGATCGCGTACTCGCTCGAACCGTTGCGGAACAGGGTGCGGCTGATGGTCACCTCGGCGTACTCGATCGGCAGCGCGCCATCGCTGTTGTCGATCGTGAGTTGAACCTCGGCGCGTCCGAGCGGGCCGCGCGTCGAAGTGCCGGCGAAGATGACATCCTCCATCTTGCCGCCACGCAGGGTCTTCGCCCCCTGCTCCCCCATCACCCACGCGAGCGCGTCGACGACGTTCGACTTGCCCGAACCGTTCGGTCCGACGATGCAGGTGACGCCCGGTTCGAACACGAAGGTCGTCGGCTGCGCGAACGATTTGAAGCCCTTGAGCGTCAGGCTCTTCAGATGCATGCGGGCACCAGTCGTCCGGGGAGAATCACGGCGGCTACGCTACCGGAATTCCGCGGCAGAACCGGCATCCCACACGGCAGAACCGCGTTTCGGCGAACGAGCGACACGCCGTCTTCCTGGGAAAATGCTTGACGCGTTTCAGGCTGTTCGCTAGCGTGTCTCTCCGGAACGCCATACGAAAGGAGGTTACCGATCATGATTCAGCTCATCGCACAGGCCACAGGCCTCGATACGCGCGCCTTCGGGGCGCCGCGTCCTGCGCATTCGGTAACCGTCTCCTTCGGCCTCCGCATCGCGCTCTCGTAGAACTGCAGCCTGAGATCTCCGGCCCCCACTGGGCCGTTCTCCGCCGCATTCCGCGCGCCACGGCCCTCTGACCTTTCGCGTCACGGCCGACTTCCTCCGCCGCAGCCGGGCATCTGCTTTCGCAGGTCTCCGGCTCACCGGCTTCCTCCGCCCTCCGTGCTCCGCCGGTTCGCCCCGGCGACTCCGGCGCCGCACTCGGGCATCTTCCATCACCATCACAACCATCACTGGAGTTCGAAGTGACCATCGCACAGCTGCACCGCAGCACCGCACACCCGCCCTGTACCGAGGATCGCGAGATCCTCCAGATTCCCGTCCCGATCGACCGCTCAGAGCTCGCTCTGGCCGACCGGCTGTCCCTGCGGATCGGTCTCTGGCTGCTCCTGCGGACCCAACGCCGCCGGGTTGTTCCGGCGGAGGTGGATGTGGCGTCGTTCTTCCCCGGCGCGCCCCACTTCACGCAGCGCGAAGCCCTGACCCTGCTCGCATTCGACCTGCAGCGCCAGCTGCGCTGATCGTAGGAGAACCGCAATGAGCATTCCGCTCACCGACACCGCGACGCTGCACCCGCTCGTGCTTCCGGCACGGGCGGGCGCAGCCCCCACCCCGGTGCTGCGCGAGTATGCCGCTGTGCGCAATGCCTCGATCCTCGAGAGCACCGGCAGGGATGACGACGCGCTCGAACCGGAAGCGCTGCTTCCGGTTCTCGCCAGCACTCCCGATCGCGTGCGCCGGCAGTGGTACATCGAGTCGGATGGGCGGATGGTCGGGTGCGCCGTCCTCGACATCTCCCAGGACGGCGAGAAGGACACCGCGCTGGTCACCGTCGCCGTGCTGCGCAAGGCTGCGGGCCGCGGCATCGGCCGCGCCGTGTATGCGCACCTCGAGACCGTCGCCCGTGAGGCCGGCGTCCGCCGGATGCTGCACTGGGCAGAGCATCATGAGGACGGATCGGATGCCGAACCACTGGCGTCTCCGACCGGCTTCGGTTCGGTCCCGGCCGACCGCTCGGCGCGTTTCCTCCTGCGAAACGGCTTCCGCCTCGAGCAGGTCGAGCGCGCGAGCGAGTTCCGCTGGACCGACGACAGTCTCCCCCACGTGACCGCGCTGCGCGATGAGGCGGCCCGCCATGCGCACGACTATCGAGTCGTGCGCTGGATGCTGCCGACGCCTGCAGAACATGTGGACGGCTACGCCTGGATGAAGTCCCGCATGTCCACCGACGTGCCTGAAGGCGAACTCGACATGCCGGAGGAGACGTGGGATGCCGCTCGTGTCGCCCAGCAGGACAGCCGGATCATCCGCAGAGGCTGGGCGCTGCAGGTCACCGCGGCGCAGCACATCCGCACCGGTGAGCTCTGCGCCTTCAACGAACTCGCGATCGGGTCGGACGCGGGAGCGACGACGCATCAGTACGACACGCTCGTCCTCGCCGAGCACCGCGGCCATCGTCTCGGAATGCTCGTGAAGACCGCCGGCCTGCTGGCCTGGCGCACGCAGTATCCGTCATCCGCACGGATCGTCACCTACAACGCGGAAGAGAACCGTCCGATGCTCTCGATCAACGAGGACATCGGCTTCACCGGCTTCGCCTACGAGGGCGCTTGGAAGAAGGAACTGACATGAACGACACCCTCCAGCTCGAACAGCTCGCCCTCCCGGCGACGCCGGACTCCGACGACGCGTCCGACTTCCGCGCTCTCGTCGAGCTGAACAACACCGTCTGCCGCAACGATGCCGGCACCGACGATCTCGCGCAGACTCCGGCCGAGCTCCTGGCGGGCCTGCGCGACACCGCCGATGCAGTGCAGCGCATCTTCATCATCCGCGAGGCAGGGGCTCTGGTCGGCGCCATCACCGTCGGCCACGCGACGGCCGAGCCCACGAGCAGCCAGATCGACCTCATGGTGCTCCCGGAGAACTGGGGCCGAGGGATCGAGGACGCTCTGCTCGCGCGCGCGGAGGAGGAGACCAGGATTCTGGGGCGCAAAGTCATGCAGACCTGGACGCTTCACCCCGGGCATGCCGAGGGGCCGACGATCACGCCGGCAACAGGATGGGGCGTCGTGGCCGACACTGCGCTCTCGCGGCTGCTGTCGAATTCCGGTTTCACCCTCGAGCAGGTCGAGCGCAACAGCGCGTTCGATCTGCAGGGGTCGATGAACGGTGTTCGTACCGCCTTCGAGGCGTCGCGCGTCGCTGCCGGATCCGACTACCGGCTCGTGGAGTGGACCATCCCCACTCCGCCTGAGCTGAAGGAAGGCTACGCCTGGGCGCTGTCGCGCATGTCTACGGACGTCCCGGCCGGTGCGTTGGAGATCGATGAGGAGATCTGGGACGCCGCACGCGTCGAGCGCCGCGAAGCGCGCCTGATCGAGGGCGGTCAGACGATGTCCGTCGCCGCGGCCCTGCATGTGCCCACGGGTCGACTTGCTGCGTTCAACGAGCTCGTGATCGATGCCGACCGCACCGCTGTCACGCATCAGTACTGCACGCTGGTGCTGCAGGAGCACCGTGGTCACAGCCTGGGCATGCTGGTGAAGTGCGCGAACCTGCTGCGCTGGCGCGATGTCGCCCCTGATTCGCCGCGGGTATCGACCTTCAACGCCGAGGAGAACCGACGAATGCTCGACATCAACGAACAGATCGGATTCACCCCGGTGTCGTACGCCGGAGCATGGCAGAAGAAGCTGGTCTGAGTGGGCTCGCCGACTGTGCGGATCATCCTTCGGGATGATCCGCACAGTCGGAACTGCATCGCGGGACCGATGTGCCGAGCGTCGCGTGCGACGAGGCTGAAGGTATGAATGCTCCTGTCCTCACCGCTCAAGCCCTGCAGAAGACCTTCGGCGCCACGCGCGCTCTCGCCGGCGTCGATCTCATGGTCGCCCGTGGCGAATCCGTCGCGATCATGGGTGCGTCCGGTTCGGGCAAGACGACGCTGCTGCACGTACTCGCCGGGATCACCGCTCCCGATGCGGGACGCGTCACTTTCACTACCGCATCCGGAATCGCACTGGAGGTGACCGGCCTCGGAGAATCCGAGCGCTCGCGCCTGCGCCGTGAGTCGTTCGGGTTCGTCTTCCAGCAGGGACTGCTGATCCCCGAGCTCACGGCGATCGAGAACGTCGCGCTCGCCCTCATGATCAACGGCACGCCCAGGCGCCCGGCCGAGGAGCACGCCGCCGGCTGGCTGGCCGCTCTGGGCCTGGCAGGCATGGAGCAGCGCCGTATCGGTGAGCTGTCCGGTGGACAGGCGCAACGCGTGGCGATCGCGCGGGCGCAGGTCACGGGCGCCGAGGTCGTCTTCGCCGATGAGCCGACGGGAGCACTGGACTCGCAGACGTCCTCCGAAGTCATGGACGCTCTGCTGTGGTCCACCACGGGTCAGGGGCGAACCCTCGTCGTCGTGACCCACGATTCGTCCGTCGCGCAGCGGTGCTCGCGCGTCGTGCACGTACGCGACGGTCGGATCATCCCGACGGAGGTGGCGGCATGAACCCGCGCGTGCTCGCCCTGCTGCTTCGCCCTGCACCTCGAGCGGGGGCGGTCATCGCGCTGCCCGTCGTCGCGTTCGGCATCGTCACGGCGCTGGTGCTCACTGTCACCGGCGGCGCGCAGACCTTCTGGACCTGGACGGACCCGGACGGCGTCGTCTATCAAGCACTCGCGGCGATCGCGCTCGTACTGCTCGTCGTCCCGCTCGCGGGTCTCGGCGGCGCGGCCGCTCGCCTGTCCGCGCGACGACGCGACGAGCGCTTGTCGACGCTGAGGCTGCTCGGTGTGTCCCCGACCGGGGTCACCGTCGCAACGGTCATCGAATCCGTCATGCTGGCCGCGGTCGGCGCCGCGGCCGGCGTCCTCGGCTACCTGGCTCTCTCCCCCGCGATCGGGCTCATCCCGTTCCGCGGCGAGCCGCTCGGCTGGACCGGCGTCCTGCTGCCTGCCGGCACCATCGCCCTGGTCGTCCTCGGCGTGCTGCTGCTCGCCGCGATCAGCGCCGTCGTCGGACTTCGTCGCGTGGTCATCTCGCCTCTCGGCGTACGGATGCGCACGGACGTCCCCAAAGCGCACTGGATGCGTGCGGTCGGTGGCGTGCTCATCGTGGCCGCGGCATTCGTCGCCATGCAGATCTTCCCTGGCCTCGGCGGAATCCTCGTGACGATCGTCGTGGTGGCCGGACTGTTCGCTGTGGGGCTGGCAGTACTGAACCTGATCGGGCCGTGGGCGGTCGCGGTGCAGGCTCGGCGACAGCTGCGGCGGGCGGAGAGCGCCGACCGGCTGCTGTCTGCTCGGCTCGTGCTCGAATCGCCCAAGACGGCGTGGCGTCAGGTCAGCGGCATCGCGATGGCGAGCTTCATGGCCGTGTTCGCCGGCAGCGGTGTCGCCGTCATGGACACCATGAGCGCCTCGTCGAATCCCGCGGACCTCGCCCTGGTCGTCGACATCCGCACCGGGTTGATCATCACACTCATCGGATCGTTCCTCATGGTCGCGGCATCCGTCGGCGTCAATCAGGCCGCCGAGATCCTCGACCAACGAGACCTCCATCGGAGCCTGCACCGACTCGGGATGCCGGTACAGACGCTCGACACCGCGCGTCGGCGTGCTGTGATGTCTCCCCTGCTGCTGACGACACTCGGATCTGCGCTGTGCGCGGCCGTGCTGATCTTCCCCCTGATCGGGATCGCTCTGATCGTCGCGCCGCTGTCACTCGCCACGATCGCGGTCGTCATCGCCGTCGGGATTACCCTGGTGTGGGCGAGCACCCGTGTGACGCGTCCGGTTCTGGAACGGAGCTTCGTCGAGGCATGAGCGAACTTCTTCCGCTCCGTCCCCGATGGATCCGCTCGGTCGGTCGGTGCTGAGCGCCCGTGGGGTCGCGGTGGAGTAGAGCGGTCAGATCGCGGCACGCCGGCGCTGGCACCGTGGGCAGTAGTGACTGGACCGGTTCATGAACGCCTCCCGGCGGATGTCGCCGCCGCACCGAGGACAGGGCTTCCCGCCGCGTCCATACGCGTTCAGCGAGTGGGCGAAGTAGCCCGCCTGCCCGTTGACGTTCACGTACTGCGCGTCGAAGCTCGTGCCGCCCTCGGCGAGAGCCTTCTCGAGAACGATCCTCACCTCGCCGAGCAGGCGACGCACCGACGGGACGGACAGCGCGCGCCCCTCGGTCTCCGGGTGGACTCGCGCAGCCCACAGCGACTCATCGGCGTAGATGTTGCCGATACCGCTGATCAGCGTCTGGTCCAACAGGATCCGCTTGATCGCGCTCGACCGGCGGCGCACCGCGGCGATGAAGAAGGCATCGTCGAACGCCGGATCGATCGCGTCCCGTGCGATGTGACGGACCTGGCTCGGAACGAGATCGTCGCCGTCGGGAACGAGCGCGTCGACCGCGAGTGAGCCGAACGTCCGCTGGTCCGCGAACACGACCGCCACTTCTCCATGCTGCGGGTGATGGATGCCGAGGCGGATCCGCTCGTGCCGCTCGGCCGGAGCATCTGGCGCGCGCAGCAGCATCTGTCCGCTCATGCCGAGGTGCGCCGTCAGGGCGCGATCGGCACCGACCAACGGCATCCAGAGGAATTTGCCACGGCGTTCGGCTCCGGCGATCTCGGCGCCTTCGAGAAGGCCGGCGAAATCGGCGGCGCCGGCGGGATGCCGCGTGAGCGCCCGTTCGTCGAAGACGACGACCGAACTGACGGTCGCGCCGATCACGGCCGGCGCGAGGCCGGCACGGACGACCTCGACTTCAGGAAGCTCAGGCACGGTCGCTGAGCACCCGCCACGCGGTCAGCGCAGCAGCCATCTCGGCGGTCTTCTTGCTCGTCCCGTCACCGGTGGTCGTCACATCGCCGACGACGACGGTCGCCGTGAAGCGACGGTCGTGATCGGGACCGTCCGACTGCACCGAGTACAGCGGCGGCGGCGAGCCGACGCGAGCGGCGAGCTCCTGCAGGCTCGTCTTCGGATCCATCGCGGCGCCGTAGCGCTCAGGGTCCGCCAGCAACGGCTCGATGAGCCGCAGAACGAGATCCGTCGCTGCGTCCGGTCCTGCGGACAGATACGTGGCGCCGATGACTGCCTCGGTCGTGTCCGCGAGGATGGAGTCCTTGTCGCGCCCGCCGGTCTGCTCTTCCCCGCGACCGAGCAGGATGAACTCGCCCAGCCCGATGCCGCGCGCGACTTCGGCCAGAGCGACGGTCGAGACGACGCTCGCGCGCCGCTTCGCCAGCTGCCCCTCGTCCAGATCCGGGTGCGTGGTGAACAGCATCACCGTGACAGCCTGACCGAGCACGGAGTCGCCCAGGAACTCCAGGCGCTCGTTGTGCGGGATGCCGCCGTGCTCGTACGCGTAGGAACGGTGGGTCAGCGCCAACGCCAGAAGCTCAGGGTCGATACCGACCCTGAGCTTGGCGATGAGAGGCGCTGTCCCACCGGGGACATCCGTCACGATCGTGAGACCGTGATTCAGACGTCTGCGACCTTGCGGCCCTTGTACTCGAGGAACAGCTCGGTGCCCTGCGAGTCGGTGACGACCTTCGCCTGGTGCGGGCGGCTGTAGACGGTCTTACCGTTCTCAACGGTCTTGACGAGCGCGATGGGCGCCGCCTTCCACTGCGCGCGACGCGAGCGGGTGTTGGAACGGGAAACCTTGCGCTTCGGGGGGTTACCGGCCATGGCTAACTCTCTTCTGTATTCTCGGGCGCGCGGGTGTCTTCCGCACTCCCCTGGTCTGCGATCTGTTGGAGCGCACTCCATCGAGGATCGATGGGAGCGGCAGTCTCTGCCCCGGTGCTCTCGGCCAGTCGCTCACCCGTGATCGGGTCAAGACCCGGGCAATCCGGCTGACACACCGGCTGAAATGGAAGCGACAGAACCGCCGCATCCCTGACCAGAGTTTCAAGATCCACGTGGTCGTCTTGAACCTCGTAGTCAGTTTCTTCCTCACCAGGATACGCGAAAAGCTCCTGGAACTCGACTTCGACAGGCGCAGAGATGTCTGTGAGGCATCGGCCGCACACGCCGACGTACGTTCCGTCCGCCGTTCCGGACACGAGGATGCCCTCGTGAACCGACTCCAGACGCACGTCCAGCTCGAGGTCGGAACCGGCCTGGAGCGACACGATCCCCTCACCCCACTGCTCGCGCAGCGGCACCATGAAGGCATGCTCGCGCATCTCCCCCGGGTGTCGGACGATGTCGCGGACGGGCAGCACAAAGGGTCCGTTCAGTCGGGATTTCACTCTTCGAGTCTAACGGCTCAGATGCCGCGCGCTCCGGTGTCGAGGAACTCGGCGACCACGCGCGGTACGAATGGCGACACATCACCGCCGAGGCCGGCCACCTGACGCACCAGTGAACTCGAGACGAGAGCATGAGAGGGGTCGGGCAGCAGGAAGACCGTCTCGATGTCAGCGAGGTGCCGGTTCACGATCGCCATGGGGGTCTCGTAGGCGACATCGATCTGCGATCGGATGCCCTTGACGAGCACTCCAGCACCCACATCGCGCGCGTAGTCCACGAGCAGTCCCATGCTCCAGGCGCCGACGACGATGTCCCCGGACATGCCTTCGTCGGCGATCGACTGCTCGAGCAGACTCACTCGCTGAGCGATCGGCAGCATCGCCTCCTTGCCCGGGTTGTGCACCACGAGCACATGGAGTTCGTCGTACAGCTTCGCCGCGCGACGGATGACATCGAGATGACCCAGGGTCGGCGGGTCGAAGGAACCCGGGACGACAGCGATCCGGCTGCTCATGCTTCCAGCCTAGGCCACCACGGGACGGGGTCAGTTCTTCGCGAGAGCGGCACGATCCTCGGCGCTCACACGACGTGCGATCGCCGCGTGCAACCCCGGATGACGGTCCAGCAGCGGGTCGGCGTCGAGAATGTCTTCGGCGAGCCGGCGAGCCCGAGCGATCAGGGCGGTGTCCTTCACCACACGCAGCAGTTTCAACGACGACCGGATGCCGGACTGCGTCGACCCGAGAACATCGCCCTCACCGCGCAACTCGAGATCGACCTCGGCCAGAGCGAAGCCGTCCAGCGTCGCCGCGACCGCCTCGACCCTGTCACGCGCGAGAGTGCCCTCTTCGGCTTCCGTCACGAGCAGACACAGCCCTGGAACGCCGCCGCGACCGACGCGTCCGCGGAGCTGGTGCAGCTGGGAGACGCCGAAACGATCGGCGTCGAGAATGATCATGGTCGACGCATTAGGCACATCGACGCCGACCTCGATCACGGTCGTCGCGATCAGAACGTCGATCTCACCGCGGGCGAATGCCTGCATCACGGCATCCTTCTCGTCCGCCGGCATGCGCCCATGCAGAACCGCGCGACGCAGTGCCGAGATCCTCGGGTGCGTCGCGAGCGCCTCATCCAACTGGACCACGCCCCAGCGCGGTCCGGCCGCGCCCTCGGGCGCCAGCGGCTGATCGCCGACCTCTGCGGTCTTGGCTGCCGTGTCGATGGCCGCGCACACGACGAAGACCTGACGCCCCTGAGCGACCTCCTCCGCCGCGCGTTCGAACACCCGCGCGAACCATCCCGGATGCTCGGCGAGCGGCGCCACGAAGGTCTCGATCCCCGCGCGCCCTGCGGGCATCGTGCGGATGATCGAGGTGTCCAGATCTCCGAAGACCGTCATCGCGACCGTGCGCGGGATCGGCGTCGCCGTCAGGACCAGCGCGTGCGGGCTGGAACCCTTGGCACGCAGTGCCTCGCGCTGCTCGACACCGAAGCGGTGCTGCTCATCGACGACGACGAGGCCGAGATCGGCGAACGTGGTCTTCTCCCCCAGCAGCGCGTGCGTGCCCACCACGATCAGCGCCTGGCCGCTGGCGACCCGCAGCGCCGCTTTGCGCCGTGCCGGCGCTGACATCTGCCCGGTCAGCAGGGTCGGCATGACCAGCGGCGCCAGCTCGGGCCCCAGCATCTTGGTGATCGAGCGCAGATGCTGCCCGGCGAGCACTTCCGTGGGGGCGATCAGTGCTGCCTGTCCGCCGGATTCTGCGACCTGCAGCATGGCGCGCAGCGCCACGAGCGTCTTGCCCGAGCCGACCTCGCCCTGCACGAGGCGGTTCATCGGCCAGTCGCCGATGAGATCCTTCGCGACCTGATCGCCGACCGTGTGCTGGTCCGCGGTGAGTTCGTAAGGGAGCGCAGCGTCGAATCGCTCCAGCAGGCCGCCGGTTCCGGCGGGTCGGCGGGTGGCGCTGAGCATCCGTACGAACGCGCGCT
The DNA here is from genome assembly GCF_042267585.1 of Microbacterium sp. NPDC056234. Taxonomy (NCBI): domain Bacteria; kingdom Bacillati; phylum Actinomycetota; class Actinomycetes; order Micrococcales; family Microbacteriaceae; genus Microbacterium; species Microbacterium sp. NPDC056234. The sequence goes on along the minus strand of NZ_JBHJTE010000002.1, from coordinate 293,044 downwards.
GCTGCAGCAACGCGGTCTGCAGCACGATGGCCTCGTGCATCCGCAGCGTCCGCACGGCCGGGTCGATGTCGTTGCGGGTCTCCGGACGGTGCACCTGCACGAGGGCCGTTCGCGCGTCGAGGAGCCCCTCCGCTGCGCGGACGTCCGCCGTCAGCGGATCGGGGATGTCCGTGAGTTCGGGTAGCACGCGCTCCATGTGCTTCTGCAGCGTCATGCTGGCCACGGTCGCCGTCGCCGGGTAGATCGGGATGGGCCTGGTCGAGCGGATGTCCGCACGCTTGCGAGCCTCGAGCTCGTCGTCGAACAGCTCGTAGTCGGGATGCGCGAGCTGCATCGTCTCGCGATAGAAGCCGACCTTGCCGGAGAAGATCCCCCGGCGCCCCGGCTCCAGCTGACCTTTGCGCCAATCCGCCTGCTGCTTGTTCTTCGCGAAGAACGTCAGGTTCACCTGCCCGACCCCGTCGCTGATGGTCACCTCGACCATCGCGCCGGACCGATTGCGCATGACGCGCACACTGGATGAGACGATCTGCGCGACGATCGTGACCATCTCGCCGGGCGGGAGATCGAGAATCGGCGTGAGCTCACCCGGATCCGCGTACCGTCGAGGGTAATGCGAGACGAGATCGCCCACCGTCACCATGCCGAATGCGCGTTCCAGCGGCTTCGCCGCCTTGTCGCCGAGCGCCAGAGTCAGCGGCGCGTCGAGACTCAAGGACATGGCATCGAGTCTAGAAGGGGCCGGGGACGTCAGCACCACGCCGCAGCCGCACGACGGCGGTGTCATAGGGTGAACGGGTGACCAGGATCATCGCGGGAGAAGCCGGCGGCACGCGACTCACCGTCCCGGCCAGCGGCACCAGGCCCACCAGCGACCGTGTACGCGAGTCGCTGTTCGGGGCGCTGGAGTCCTCGGACGCGATCGAGGGCGCACGCGTGCTCGATCTCTACGCCGGCTCGGGTGCGCTCGGTCTGGAAGCACTCAGTCGCGGGGCGGCATCCGTCGATCTGGTCGAGCTCTCGAAGGGGGCGGCCGGGGTTATCCGCCGCAACGCCCAAGCGGTCTCGCGCGTGACAGAGCGACCGTCGCGGGTGCATCATCTCGGCGTGCATGCCTACCTAATGCGCGCTGCCGGTCCGTTCGATCTCGTGTTCTCCGACCCGCCGTACGACATCGACGACGCGGCCATGACCGCCGATCTGACGGCACTCGCTCCCCTGCTGTCGGCGGACGCGCTCGTCGTCATCGAACGCGCCAGGCGCTCCACGCCGCCCGCCCTCGACGCCGCGGGTCTCGAGGAGGTCCGCACCCGGACATACGGCGACACCACCCTGTGGTGGGCTCAGCCGGCCGCGGAATCCCAGTCGCGATAAGGATCCCATCCGGCGACATCGACGGGCGCCCCGTCGCACACCAGACCGTCCTGCCCGCGTTCGCGCACGACGCCGATCACGCGGAAACCGGGCGCGAGCCGATCGGGCGGGAACGTCGCGAGCAGAGCATGGTCCTCTCCGCCTGCCAGCGCGCGCACCGGATCGGGGCCGAGCCGATCGCTGTGCAGGTCGAGCGTGACCCCCGAGGCATCCGCCATGCGTCCGGCATCCAGAGCGAGACCGTCGGAGACGTCCATCATGGCCGTCGCACCCGCCGTGGCCGCCACCGGGCCGAGCCCGATCGGCGGGCGGGGGCGCAGTTGCGCCGCGACAGCATCCGTCTCTCCTGCAGCGAGCCGTGAGCGGTCGACGGGCACAGGAGTCTCGCCGTCCCGGAAGCGGCCGAACAGCACTGCGAGCCCGTGTGCCGCGTGACCCAGTTCTCCGGCCACGGCGACCACGTCGCCGGGCCGTGCACCGGAGCGCGTGACAGCGGCGTGGCCCTCCAGGTCTCCGAGCGCTGTCACGGCGATCGTGAGCACATCCGAGGTGGTCAGGTCTCCTCCCACGACAGCGCAGCCGGGAGACAGCGCGTCGCACGCCTCACGGAAACCGTCCGCGAGACGCTCGACGAACGACAACCGCATCTCGCGCGGCACCGCCAGCGCCACCAGCAGCGCCGTCGGACGCGCTCCCATCGCTGCGATATCCGCCAGGTTGACCGCGGCGGCCTTCCATCCGAGGTCGTAGCCGCTGGACCACGCAAGACGGAAATCGGGGCCGTGCACGAGCGTGTCGGTGGTCACGACGACGGAGCCGCTCGGCGCGGCGACCACGGCCGCGTCGTCGCCGGGACCGAGGATCGTATGACTCGCCGGCGGTGTCCGCGTCAGGATCGCCCGCAGGATCTGCCCCTCGGAGAGGTCGGACAGGCGGGGATCATCGTCGGCTGAACGGGAGGGCATGCTGTCAAAGGTAGCCTGGAAGCATGCGTTCCCGTCTCGCCGTCTCCGCTGTTCTGCTGCTCGGAACGGCACTCCTCGGTGGATGCTCGACCACGGTCCACATGGAGCCCGCCGCCGACGCGAACAACCCGCTGTGCGCCGATGTCGTCGTCAGCCTGCAGAACACGAGCACGCTCGCCGGACAGGACCGGCGTTGGACGGATGCGCAGGCGACCGCCGCGTGGGGCGAGGAGAGTTCGGCGATCCTGCTGACCTGCGGCCTGGACAAGCCGGCGCCGACCGCTGAACTGCAGTGCGTCACGCTCGAAGGCGTCGACTGGCTCGTCGACGCCTCCGAGACCCCGTACGTGCGCCTGACGACCTACGGGCGCGAGCCGGCCGTCCAGATGTACATCGACACCGGAGTGGTCAGCTCGAACGACGTGATCAGCAACCGCGGCATCGTCGGCGCGATCACCTCGATCCCCGCAGACGGCAACTGCACGTCTCCCGACGAGCTTCCGCAGGACTACGACCCGGATGCCGGGAACTGACGCTCCTCAGTCGGACAGTCCCGCCTCGATCAGCTCCGTGATCAGCTCGGTGTAGCTGAGCCCTGAGGCGATCCAGCACTTCGGGAACATCGAGATCGGCGTGAACCCGGGCATCGTGTTCAGCTCGTTCACGACGAGCTCGCCCGCCGACGTCACGAAGAAGTCCACGCGGGCGAGGCCCTTCCCGTCCACAGCTTCGAAGGCCCGCACGGCGGCATCCTGCAGCTGTGCGATCAACGCGTCGTCGACGTCTGCGGGGCAGACGATCTCGACCCCGTCGCCGCCGAGGTATTTGCCCTCGAAGTCGTAGAAGCTGCGCGAGGTGAGCACGACCTCGCCGGGCAGCGAGGCCCTCGGACGAGCTCCCTGCCTCCCGGCCAGGACACCGACCTCGATCTCGCGGCCTTCGACACGGGACTCCACGAGCACCTTGTCGTCCTCGGCGAAGGCGACGCTCAGGGCGGCATCCAGCCCTGAGCCGTCGTCGACCCGAGAGACGCCGACGCTCGATCCGGCGCTGGCCGGCTTGACGAAGACGACCGGTCCCAACGCGGCGACCTGTGCGCGAACAGTGTCGGGGTCGGCGGCCCACTGCGCACTGCGGACCGTGATCCCCGGGGAGACGGGGATGCCCGCGGCGGTGAGCGCCAGCTTGGTGAAGTGCTTGTCGAGGCAGATCGCGGAATCGAGGATGCCGCAGCCCGCGTACGGCACATCGATCACGTCGAAGAAGCCCTGGATGGCGCCGTCCTCGCCGTGCAGTCCGTGCAGCAGGGGCAGCACCACATCGATCTCGCCCAGCTCGGCCACGTCTCCATCGGCGTGCACGACGCGCAGCGTGCGGTCGCCGTCGGGCTCCGGCCACCGCACCCGACTGCCGTTGTCGACGACTTCCGGGAGTTTCTCCGCATCGAGCGCGAACTTGTCCGGATCGTCGGCCTCGAGGACGAAGGCGCCCTCGCGCGTGATCCCGACCGGGATCACGTCATAGCTGTCGCGGTCAATCGCGCGCAGGACCCCGCCCGCCGTCGCGGAGCTGATCGAGTGCTCGCTGGAACGCCCGCCGAAGAGCACCACCACCGTCTGCTTTGCCATGATTGGTCCTCTCCCCCTGCGGGGTGTCGTCGTCGGTGGTCAGGTGCGGCGCGATGTCGCGCGGGTTCATGGTGCCGTCCAGCACCATCTTCACCTGCTGCACGATGGGCATCTCCACATCGGCCTCGTGCGCGAGCTGCAGGATGGGCGCCACGGACGCCAGCCCCTCCGCGGTCTGCTGCATCTGCGCGACCACGTCCTGGAATCCATAGCCCTGCCCCAGCAGTCGCCCGGCGGTGTTGTTGCGGCTCAGTGGCGACTGGCACGTCGCGATCAGATCGCCGAGGCCGGCGAGACCCTGCAGCGTCTCGGGTTGCGCGCCGTAGGCGACGGCGAAGTCGGTCATCTCGACCAGGCCCCGCGTGATGATCGACGCTTTCGTGTTCTCGCCGTACCCCACACCGTCCACGATGCCGATCGCGACCGCGATCAGGTTCTTGAGCACGCCGCCGAACTCCGTGCCGATGACGTCGGTGTTCACGAAGGTGCGGAAGTACGTGTTGCGCGCGGCGCGCGCGACGGTCTCGGCGGTCTCCTGGCTGACAGAGGAGATCACGGCCGCCGTCGGCTGCTCTCGAGCGATCTCCAGTGCCAGGTTCGGGCCGGACGCGACGGCGATGCGAGCGGGGTCGCATTCGAGCTCGTGCTCGATCACCTGACTCATCCGCTGGCCGGTGCCGCGCTCGACACCTTTCATGAGACTGACGATCGGAGCGGAACTCGACTCGATCAGCGGCCGGAGCGTCTTCAGGTTCTCGCGGAGCGTCTGGCTCGGCACCGAGAGGTAGATCTGATCGGCGCCGTCGAGTGCCCTGGCCAGGTCATGCGTCGCGTCGAGCGTTCGCGGCAGATTGATCCCGGGCAGATAGCGCGAATTGCGCTTCGCCTCGGCGATCTCGTGAGCGAGTTCGGGCCGGCGAGCCCACATCGTGACCCTGGCGCCGCCGTCGGCGAGGATCTTCCCGAAGGTGGTTCCCCAGCTTCCGGCGCCGACGACGACGACCCGGGGGCCGGTGTCGGCGGTGGTTCGTCTAGGAGTCAAGGCGACCGGTCTCCTTCTGCCCGTGATCGGTCGGATTCCAGCGCTGCGCCGGCGCCTTCTCGCTCCTGACCTGCTCGAGGAGAGCGGTGATCGCGTCCATGAGCCGCGTCGTGGCCTCGTTCAGCGCCGCGGTGTCGCCGGACCGGCCCTTGAGATCCGACAGGTCGATCGGGTCACCGATGATGACCTGGACCGGTTTGCGGGGCGGCCAGAGCTTCAGGCCCTTCTGGTACCGCCCCATGATCTCCTGAGTACCCCACTGGGCCATCGGGATGAGCGGGATGTCACCGGCCAGCGCCAGGCGCACAGCGCCGGACTTGCCGCGCATCGGCCACAGATCGGGGTCGCGCGTCAGAGTTCCTTCGGGGTACACGATGACCCCGCGACCGTGTTCGACGAGATCCTTCGCCTGCGCCATCGTCTGCTTCGCCGCGGCGCCAGATGCGGTCCTGGCGACCGGGATCATGCCGGTGGCGCGCAGCGCGGCACCGACGACCGGGACCCGGAACAGGCTCTCCTTCGCCATGAAGCGCGGCGCGCGACCGATCTTCCACACGGCGACGGCGACGACGAGAGGGTCGAACTCCGAGTAGTGGTTCGGCGCGAGCACGAACGCACCGTCCCGCGGCAGCTTCTCCTTCCCGACGAAGGTCATCTTCGTCAGGTAGGACATGAACGGAAGGACGACGGCGGCGAGCAGCCACCAGACGCTCGGGCGGGACTTCTCGGGTGACCGGGAGCCCATGGTGCTCACCGGACGACGTCGAAGTCGGCGCCGAGGGCGTCGAGCTTGTCCAGGAACTTCTCGTAGCCGCGGCTGAGGATGTCCACTCCGGAGACCTGCGACTGCCCCTGGGCGGTGAGCGCGGCGATCACGTGGCTGTAGCCGCCTCGGAGGTCGGGCACGACGATGTCGGCGCCGTGCAGCGGCGTCGGCCCCGTGATGACGGCAGCCTGCTCGAGCTCGCGGCGCGGGACGCGACGCGGTCCGTTCTGCAGACCGTGCGGGTGCACGACGATGTCGGCGCCCATCTTCACCAGCGCCTGAGTGAAGCCGAAGCGGTTCTCGTAGACCGTCTCGTGCACGATGGAGCGGCCCTCGGCCTGCGTGAGCGCGACGATGAGCGGCTGCTGCCAGTCCGTCATGAACCCGGGGTGCACGTCCGTCTCGACGATGACCGGCTGGAGGTCTCCGCCGCGGCGGAACAGGATGCCGTCCTCCTGGATGTCGAACCAGCCACCTGCCTTGCGGAACACGTTGAGGAACGTCAGCATCTCCTGCTGCTTCGCACCGCCGACGAAGATCTCGCCGTCGGTCGCCAGCGCAGCGGATGCCCAGGACGCGGCCTCGTTGCGGTCGAAGATCGAGCGGTGGTCGTACCCGCGCAGCGTGTCGACGCCCTCGATGAGGATGACGCGGTTCGGCTCGTAGGAGATGATCGCGCCCATCTTCTGCAGCACGGCGATCAGATCCATGATCTCCGGCTCGATGGCCGCGTTGCGAAGCTCCGTGATGCCCTGTGCCCGGACGGCGGTCAGCAGCACCTGCTCGGTCGCCCCGACGCTCGGGTACGGCAGGTGGATGCTCGCGCCGTGCAGGCGCTGGGGCGCGGACAGGCGGATGCCGCTGGGCAGCTTCTCGACGACGGCGCCGAACTTGCGGAGCGCGTCGAGGTGGAAGTCGATCGGACGGTCGCCGATGCGGCAACCGCCGAGGTCGGGGATGAAGGCCTGGCCGAGGCGGTGAAGCAGCGGACCGCAGAAGAGAATCGGAATCCGCGAGGCGCCGGCGTGCGCGTCGATCTCCTCCATGTGCGCGGTCTCGACGCCGCTGGGGTCGAAGATCAGCGTGCCTGGTTCGTCGCCCTCTTCGACGCGGACGCCGTGGACCTCGAGCAGCGAGCGCACGACGGCGACGTCGCTGAGATCGGGCACGTCGCGCAGCGTGCTGGCGGTCTCGCCGAGCAGCGTCGCGACCATCGCCTTGGTGGCGAGGTTCTTCGCGCCCTTCACATCGACGCGTCCCCGGAGCGGTTGTCCTCCGCGGATGGCGATGACATCTCCGCTCAGTGCGGGGACGCCGTCCTGGAGTACGTCGCGCAGGGGTGTCGTCATTCGGGGCCTCACTTCATTTCCACGGATCACGGCACGTGCCGTCGGGGCGGATGCCCCTGGCTCACGGTCCCGTTCAGAGAACGGGTAGTGTCCGTGGCCGCCACGATTCGCGGCGGGCCTCGAACTGCGCGATCTTGTCTTCGTTGCGCAGTGTGAGCCCGATGTCATCGAGCCCTTCGAGGAGCCGCCATCTAGTGTAATCGTCGACGCCGATGGTGGCCTGGAAGCCGCCGATCGTGGCGGTGCGCGCCTCGAGGTCGACCGTGATGGAGCGGCCGGGCTCCTCATCGATCAGGGTCCAGATCTTCTCCAGATCCTCCTCGGAGATGGTCGCGGCGAGGAGGCCCTGCTTGCCCGAGTTGCCGCGGAAGATGTCCGCGAACCGAGGGCTCAGCACCACGGTGAAGCCGAAATCGCGCAGCGCCCACACCGCGTGCTCACGGCTGGATCCTGTGCCGAAGTCAGGACCGGCCACCAGCACGGATGCCCCGTGGAACGGCTTCTGGTTGAGCACGAACTCCGGGTCCTGGCGCCATGCGTGAAAAAGCGCGTCGTCGAAGCCGGTCTTGGTGACGCGCTTGAGGAACACCGCGGGGATGATCTGGTCGGTGTCGACGTTCGAGCGCTTCAGCGGAGCGGCGATGCCCGTGTGTGTGGTGAACTTCTCCATGGTCAGGCTCCGATCAGCTCGTCGGCGGGTGCGAGATCGCTCGGGCTGGAAAGCGTGCCGCGCACGGCCGTGGCCGCCGCGACCAGCGGCGAGACGAGGTGCGTCCGGCCGCCCTTGCCCTGTCGTCCTTCGAAGTTGCGGTTGGAGGTCGAGGCGCAGCGCTCCCCCGGTGCCAGCTGGTCCGGGTTCATGCCGAGGCACATCGAGCAGCCCGCGAATCGCCATTCGGCGCCGAAGTCGATGAAGATCTTGTCGAGGCCTTCGGCCTCGGCCTCCAGCCGCACGCGCGCGGAGCCGGGGACGACCATCACACGGACGCCTTCGGCCTTCTTGCGCCCCTTCACGATGGACGCGAAGGCACGCAGGTCCTCGATGCGGCTGTTGGTGCAGGACCCCATGAACACGGCATCCACCGGGACGTCCTTGAGCGGGGTGCCGGGGGTGAGCGCCATGTACTCGAGAGCGCGCTCGGCGGCGGCGCGCTCGTTCGGGTCGACGATCTCGGCCGGGTCGGGAACGGATGCCGAAAGGGAGCTGCCCTGACCAGGGTTCGTGCCCCAGGTGACGAAAGGCTCGAGTTCGTTGGCGTCGATGAATACCTCGGCGTCGAAGGCTGCGCCTTCGTCGGTGGGAAGCGTGCGCCAGTAGGCGACGGCTTCCTCCCAGTCCTGGCCCTGCGGCGCATGCGGTTTGTCCTTGACGTACGCGAACGTCGTCTCGTCCGGCGCGACCATGCCCGCACGGGCGCCGGCCTCGATCGACATGTTGCAGATCGTCATGCGCCCCTCCATGGAGAGGGCGCGGATCGCGCTGCCGCGGAATTCCAGAACGTACCCCTGGCCGCCGCCGGTGCCGATCTTGGCGATGACGGCGAGGATGATGTCCTTGGCGCTCACCCCGGGCTTCAGTTCGCCCTCGACCGTGATCGCCATGGTCTTGAAGGGCTTGAGCGGCAGGGTCTGCGTCGCCATGACGTGCTCGACCTCACTGGTGCCGATGCCGAAGGCCATGGCACCGAACGCGCCGTGCGTCGAGGTGTGCGAGTCGCCGCACACGACCGTGATCCCGGGCATCGTCAGGCCCAGCTGCGGACCGACGACGTGCACGATGCCCTGCTCCGCGTCACCGAGGGAATGGATGCGGACGCCGAACTCCTCGGCGTTGCGACGCAGCGTCTCGATCTGCGTCCGGCTGGTGAGGTCGGCGATCGGCTTGTCGATGTCGAGCGTCGGGGTGTTGTGGTCCTCGGTCGCGATCGTCAGGTCGAGCCGGCGCAGCGGCCGTCCCTCGGTGCGCAGACCGTCGAAGGCCTGCGGGCTGGTGACCTCGTGGACCAGGTGCAGGTCGATGTAGATGAGGTCCGGTTCGCCGTTCTCGCCCTTGACGACGAGGTGGTCATCCCAGACCTTCTCGGCGAGCGTGCGCGGGCGGACGGGAATGTCTGATGCGTCGATGGTCATGCGTCTTTCGTCTCCGGGATTCGCAGGGCGGCCCACGCTGGACACCGCGACGAGAAAGGCCTAGAACGAGGTCTCGTCGCGGCTGCTAAGAAGAAGAACCACCCGCCGCATGTCGGTCAGCTTACACCGATGCGGCGGGTGGTTCGGGTCCTGTGACGCCGGGTCAGTGGGTCGGCGGCTCGGGGTGCAGTTCCTCGGGCGCACGGCGCTTCTCGTTCGCGGATGCGATAAGACTCGCGATCGTGGCGACGCCCATCGAGGCGACGATCACGGTGAGGGACAGCCAGATCGGGATGTCCGGCGCCCACTCGATGTGCTCGCCGCCGTTGATGAACGGCAGCTCGTTGACGTGCATCGCGTGCAGGATCAGCTTGATGCCGATGAAGCCGAGGATGACGGCGATGCCGTAGTGAAGGTAGCGCAGCCGGTCGAGCAGGTCACCGAGGAGGAAGTAGAGCTGGCGCAGACCCATGAGCGCGAAGATGTTCGCGGTGAACACCAGGAAGCTGTTCTGGGTGATGCTGAAGATCGCCGGGATCGAGTCGATCGCGAACATCAGGTCGGTGACGCCGATCGCGACGAAGACGATGATCATCGGCGTCCACATCCGCTTGCCGTCGACAGTAGTGCGCAGCCTGCCCTCGTCGTACTCCTCGCTGATGTCGATGCGACGGCGCAGCACGCGCACGATGAAGTTCTCGCGCTTGGCCTCGCCCTCGTGGTCGCCCTCCGGCATGGCCTGGCGGATCGCGGTCCAGATGAGGAAGGCGCCGAACAGGTAGAAGATCGGCGAGAAGTTCTCGATGATCGCGACGCCGGCCAGGATGAAGATGCCGCGCAGGACGAGCGCGATGATGATGCCGACCATCAGCACCTGCTGCTGCAGACGCCTCGGGACCGCGAACTGCGCCATGATCAGCACGAACACGAAGAGATTGTCGATCGACAGGCTGTACTCCAGCGCCCAGCCGGTGAGGAACTCGCCGGCGTACTGACCTCCGGCGATGAAGTAGAGCAGGCCGGCGAAGATCACGGCCAGGCCGACGTAGAAGGCCACCCAGAGGGAGGACTCCTTCGTCGAGGGGATGTGCGGACGCAGCCGCACCAGAAGAAGGTCACCGATGAGGATGAGGGTCAGGACCACCAGCGAGGTGACCTCGAACCAGACGGGGATTTCCAAGGGCGCACGGCACCTTTCGAGAGGGGACGGAAACGGACCGAAAGTCTCTCCCACGCACCAGGTGCGCCGCGCCCCCGGAGCAACGCTGTCGGTGCTCGTGATGACGAGGGCGCGAGGACGGGATACTCCCTCTCGCAGGTATTCATCGTAGCGGAGGTTCCTGTGCCCGATCGGACGTGATGAAATAGTGGCCGTGACCTCTCAGATCGACACGACGACCGACCCGCTCGAGACCACACCGCGCAATGGGTGGGCACGCGCCATCGCGTCGCTGATCTTCGTCAGCCGCTGGTTGCAGGCCCCGCTCTATCTCGGCCTGATCATCGCCCAGGTTGTCTACGTCGTGGTGTTCATGGTGGAGCTGTGGCATCTCATCGCCGATGACGTCTTCGGCGACATCACGCACATCAATGAGGCGACGATCATGCTGAGTGTTCTCGGCCTCATCGACGTCGTCATGATCGCCAACCTGCTGATCATGGTGATCATCGGCGGGTACGAGACGTTCGTGTCCCGCATCAACACCGAAGGCCACCCCGACCAGCCGGAATGGCTGTCGCATGTCAACGCGAACGTCCTCAAGGTCAAGCTCGCGATGGCGATCATCGGCATCTCCTCGATCCACCTGCTCAAGACCTTCATCGCCGTGGGGAACATGGACGCAGACGGTGTCAAGGAGAGCGAGGTGGATGGTCTCGGCAATTACACCCCGACCGGAGTGCTGTGGCAGGTCATCATCCACATGGTCTTCATCGTGTCGGCACTCGCGCTCGCGTGGATCGACCGGATGTCACAGCAAACTGCGATCGCCGCGCATCACGAGGCCGCTCACTGATCACCGATCGTTTCTGAGACGATGAGGCATCCTTCAACACTTCCGGGGTGAGAGACACCGAACGGAGCAGGATGCCTGAGCGATCGGAAGACCAGGAATGGGCGGCCAGGGCCGCGGCGGGTGACGAGAGCGCCTTCCGCGCGATCTACCGCGCGCATGTCCGTCCGGTCTACTGGATCGCGCACGGCATCCTCGGCTCGGTCGTGGATGCCGAGGATGTGACTCAGGAGACGTTCGTCGTCGCCTGGCGCAAGCTTCCGAAGCTCGAGCTCGTGGGAGATTCGATCCTGCCGTGGTTGGCGACGATCTGCCGGTTCCAGGCGGCCAATCGTCTGCGCCGTCGGATCCGCGACCGCGAGCACACGGCCGAGACGCCTGATGAGACGATCGCCGACACCGTCAACGTCGAGGATCAGATCATCTCGGCGGAACTGGCCGAGCGCATCGCGGCCGAGATCGGCACGCTCGGGGAGCTCGACCGCGAGATCTTCCGGCTGTGCGCATCCGAGGGCTACGCCTACCAGGCCGCTGCCGATGAGCTCGGCGTCAGCCATGCGGTCGTCCGCAACCGTCTCTCCCGAGTGCGCACGCAACTGCGGGGCGCCGTCAAGGAAGTGAGAGACGCATGAACGAGCAGAGCACTGCTCTTCCAGAGCTGTCCGACGAGGCCGTGGCCCGCATCGAGGACGCGGTGTTCGACCGGATCGCCGACGAACCCGCGAGAGCCGTCCCCGCATCCGCGCGGACACGGCAGCGCCGTCGGCGCTGGCTGACGGGTGCGGGTATCGCCGCAGCCTTCGCGCTCGGCATCCTGATCACGCCCCCGATCCTGAGCGCCGTGATGAGCACGTCGACGACCGCGGATATCAGCACGGACGAGAGCTCCACCGGTGGCGGCGCGGTGCCCGAGATGTCCGCCGAGTCTGCCACCACCGCAGACGACGGAGCCGTGCAGGAGGACGTCGGGCCCGTCGACACGGACCTTCAGCAGGAGGCCTCCGCCGACCGTGAGATCATCGCATTCGCGTCCGCGACGGTCGAGGTCGGCGATGTCCCGGCCGCCGTCAGCGTCATCGGGGACGTCGCCGAGGAGCACGGCGGGTATGTGGAGAGCACGAGCATCTCGAAGGCGTCCGCGAAGGATGCCTCGCTGCCCGCCCCGCCGGACGGCGGATACGGGTGGATCAGCATCCGTGTGCCCTCCGAGGACCTCTCTGCGGTGATCGTTGAGCTCGGCGACGCCGGCGAGGTCGTCTCGTCGTCCGTCGCGAAGCAGGACGTCACCTCGACCGCGATCGATCTGCGTGCCAGGGTCGACGCGCTCGAAGCATCCGTCGCCCGGCTGACCGAGTTGATGTCGCAGTCGGGGTCGGTGTCGGAGCTGATCGAGGCAGAGGTCGCTCTGACCGACCGGCAGGCGGAGTTGGAGTCGTATCAGCAGCAGTTGGCGGCACTCGAGGATCAGGTCGCGATGTCGTCCCTGCAGATCGAGCTCGTCCCGCAGGCGACGACGACGAAGGCGGATCCGGCCGGATTCTCGGACGGTCTGCAGGCCGGCTGGAACGGCCTGATCGTGTCCCTGAACGCGCTGGTGATCTCGCTCGGGTTCTTGCTGCCGTGGATCGCCGTCGCAGCGGTGGTGCTCGTGATCATCTGGTCGATCCGGCGCGCACGACGGCGGCGAACTGCCGACAGCGCACGGCTCGATCCTTGATTTCACGGGGTATACAAGAAGTCTTGTGAGAGTTTGCATTCCCGCATAGCGTTGCCTGCGTGGAACCGATATCCGTCATCACCGCCGTGCACCATCCCCTGCGCCGGCGCATCATCGACTACCTCCAGCTGCACGACGCGACCCAGGTCGGCACGCTCGCACGGGCCTTCGACGCGCAGGTGGGAAGCATCAGCCACCACCTGCGGATGCTGCAGAAGGCCGGCGTGATCGAGCAGGTCGACGACCCCACCGGCGACAAGAGGACGAGCTGGTGGCGGTTGTCGCGCCGCGGGTTCAGCTGGTCCGAGTCGGACTTCGACTCCCCCGCAGACGCGCTGCTGGCCCGTGAGGCGCAACGCGCGAACGTACGCCATCAGCTGGAACTGCTGCAGCGGTGGCACCGCACCGGGCGCGACAGCGACATCCAGGGATTCGCGACCGACTCGTTGAACTGGGCGACTCCCGGCGAATTGCGCGATCTCGGCCAACGGCTGACCGCGATGCTGAACGAATGGAGCTCAGGGATCGACCGCGAGGACGGGCAGGAGCGCCTTCCCGTCTTCTTCTTCGCCCACGGCTTCCCGACGGAGGTGTGAGGTGACCTCGACGATCGAACCGCGCATGCTCCGGCAGCCGCCGGCGTTCTCCCGCGACCGGATGGTGCAGTCCTGGCTGCTGGTCAAGGCGCTCTCGGACGCGGGAGACGCCGTCTTCACGATCGCGTTCGCGTGGACGGCCGTGCAGATCGCTTCCCCGGCCGTCGCCGGACTGGTGATCGCCGCCGGAACAGTGCCTCGGGCCGTCGTGCTGCTGATCGGCGGCGCCTACGCGGATCGCGGCAACGCGCGCCGGCTGATGGTGATCTTCAACGCGCTCCGTGTCGTCGTGCTGGTGAGCGTCGCGATCTGGTGCCTCGCAACGCCGCCGACCGTGGCGCTCCTGCTGATCGCCAGCGTCGCTTTCGGTCTGTGCGACGCGTTCTTCGAGCCGGCCGCGGGCACCATGCCGCGCCAGCTCGTCGCGCCCTCGGATCTCCCCGCGTACTCCGCCCTCAGCCAGACCCTGTCACGGCTGGGCACCATGGCCGGTGCCGCGGTCGGCGGATTCCTCGTGGCGATGTTCGGCATCGCCGGAAGCGCAGCGATGAACACTCTGACCTACACGATCGTGATCGTTTTCATCGTGCTGTGGATGCGACCACGGTTCGCGCTGCCTCGTGCATCGACCGAGCAGAGCGTGCTCCGAGGCGTCGCCGACGGTTTCCGCCATCTGCGCGACGAACGGGCGACGCGCACGCTGGTCATCGCGCTCTCCGGATTGAACCTCGCCGTCGGGCCTGCGATCGCCATCGGCATCCCCCTGCAGGCGACCGAACGCGGGTGGGGAGCCGGCGCGGTCGGAATCCTCGAGGCACTCGTCGGCGGTGGGGCGATGGTCGGCGCCCTGGTGGTCGTGCGCTGGCGACCGCGCCACGAGGCGCGCGGCGCCTTCATCGCTCTGATCGTCCAGGGCTCGGGAATCATCGCGCTCGGAATCGGCTCGCCCTTCATCGTCGGGGCGGGCGCCCTCGTGATCGGCGTCACGGCCGGGTTCGCCTCCGCGCTGCTGAGCGCGACGTTCGCGGCGACGGCGGCACCGGACTTCCTCGGCCGGCTCGGCTCCGTCCTCCGGCTGGGCGATGACTGCCTCATGCCCGTCGCGATGGCCGCGTTCGGCGCTCTGGCCGGCATCCTCCCGCTGTGGGTGCCGTTCGCCCTGTACGGCGGCGCGATGGCCGTGCTGATGACGGTGCCGCTGAGCAACCGCACGTTCCGACAGATGTCGCTGCGGACGCCCGAACCTGCGCAGTGACGGCTTCCGGCCCCACGGGGTCTGCTCCTGACTCGCACCGAGCGACCACGAAGACGATCCCGACCGGATACGCGAAAACCCCCGGCTGAGCCGGGGGTTCTCGGTGTTGTGTGACCCCAGCGGGATTCGAACCCGCGTTACCGCCGTGAGAGGGCGGCGTACTAGGCCGCTATACGATGGGGCCGTCTTGCGGAGCGTTTCCGTCCCGCGACAACCGTTCAAGTATGCCACGGCGATTCTCGCTCCGCAAAATCGAGGCCGGGCTGACGCAGATCCCGGGCGTGGCGCGCCGATTCGGGTTTGCCGCGGGCGCCTGGAGGGAGTTGACTCTTCCCATGCGCGTCACCAAGTACGAACACGCCGCACTCCGCATCGACGAGAGCGGCGACACCCTCATCGTCGACCCTGGCTCCTTCACGACGCCGCTCGACGACCTCACCGGCGTCGTTGCCGTGGTCATCACCCACGAGCATCCCGATCACTGGACGCCGGAACACCTCGACCGGATCCTGCGCGATGCACCCGGCATCCCGGTCTTCGCTCCGGCCGGCGTGTCGGCGGCCGCCGCGGATCACGAGATCACGATCGTCTCCCCCGGCGAGACGGTCACCGCAGGCAACTTCACGATGCGCTTCTTCGGCGGCGCGCACGCCGTAATCCACGAGTCGCTGCCCACGATCGAGAACGTCGGCGTGCTCATCAACGACGAGCTCTACTATCCCGGGGACTCCTACGCGGTGCCCGAGGATGTCGCGGTGAGCACGCTCGCCGCCCCTCTCGGCGCGCCGTGGTTGAAGATCGGCGAGGCCATGGATTTCGTCCTCGCGGTGAAGCCGCGACGCGCGTTCGGCGTCCACGACATGACGCTGTCCGTCATCGGCAAGGACATGCACCGTGCGCGTCTGCAGTGGGCGACGGAGCAGGAGGGCGGGGAGTTCTTCGTCCTCGAGCCCGGCGAATCGCTCGACCTCTGACATGGCGGACTCCCCTGTCGCCGAGCTCTCCCTCGGCGAGGACGACGTGCGCGCGCTCCTGCGCGCGGGTGCCCCGCACCTGGCCGACCTGCCTCTGTCGTTGGTCACCGAGGGATGGGACAACGCGATCTGGCGCCTCGGCATCGACCTGGTGGTGCGCATCCCTCGTCGCGAACTCGCCGTCGCGCTGATCACGCACGAGCAACGGGCACTGCCGGAACTCGGTCCACGCCTGGCTGCGTTGGGCATCCGCACACCCGTGCCGATCATCGCGGGTCGGCCGAATGCCGGCTTTCCGTGGCCGTGGTCGGTCGCGCCGTGGATCGAGGGCGCCCCGGCGTTCGAGACGACTCGCGCCGACAACGGCCACTGGGCTCCGCGGCTCGCCGCCGTCCTGGGTGCGCTGCACGAACCGGCGCCTCAGGATGCTCCGGTCAATCCTGTCCGCGGCGTCCCGCTCGTCGCACGCGATGCCGTCATGCGTGAGCGACTGACCGAGCAACCCGATCACCCCATGCTGCGCGAGGCATGGGAGGCCGGACTCGCCGCCGCGGCGAGCAGCGAACGCGTCTGGATCCACGGCGACATGCACCCGGGCAACGTCCTGATCGAAGACGGCACCCTGAGCGCGTTGATCGATTTCGGCGACGTCACCGCCGGTGACCCGGCCTACGATCTCGCCGTCGGCTGGCTGCTGTTCGATGCGGAGGGGCGGTCACGATTCCGCGCTGCCACCGGCTCTCGATATGACGAGGCGACGTGGACGCGAGCACGCGCCTGGGCGGCGTACCTCGCCCTCGTCTTCCTGACCCTCAGCGACGACCGCCCGGAGTACCTCGCGCTCGGGCTCAGCACCGCCGCAGAGTTGACGCCCCGGCCGTCCGATCAGCTCTGAGCGGCTCGCACACGCAGATCTCTGGCCAGATGATCGCGCTGTTCGATGACGAGCCGGCGCAGGGCGCCGGGAGCGTCCGCGTTGTCGTCCAGCCAGCCGTCGACGAGCTCGAGCGTGTCCGATTGCGGGAAAAGCCCCCTCACGAGGCGCGATGCGATCTCGATGCTGCGCTCGGACCACGCCGGCCCGATTCGCTCGAAGTATTCGCCATCATGACGTCCGATGAGATCGCGTCGCCCACCGGCGCGGAATCCACCGATCGTCGCGTCCACATGGTCGTTCGACAGGGTCGTGTCCGACCACGCGGCGGTCCATGCGGCATCCCGCACCGCGGCCTGCGGCCGTGCGGCCAGCGCGCCCAGTGCTGCCGTGCGCCCGTCGGCGGTGTCGTCGCGGGCCTGCTCCGCGGCGATCTCGTCCTCGCCGATGGCTCCCGTGGTGGCCAGCGCGGTGACGAATGCCCAGCGCAGCTCCGGGTCGACCGGCAGGCCGGCCGGACCCGCACCCGCCAGCACGGCTCGCACGCGGCCGGCCGTACCGGCATCGAAGGCGGATGCCGCGGCGAACGCCCGCGCCCAGGAGAGCTGGGCGTCGCTGCCGGGATCCGCGGCGTCCAGCGCGTGCTCGGTCGTGCGCAGCCACGCGGTCCGCTCTGCGGCACGCGCCGTCTCCGGGACGTAGTGGCTGAGCGTGAATGCGGCGTTGGCCAGCACTCCGGCGAGCAGGGAGATGTTCGCCTCGGCCGCGGCGTGGGCACGGACGATCTCGAGGTATCGCGCCGCCGAAAGCTCGCCGTCGCGCGTCGCGTTCCACAGCGCAGACCAGACGAGCCCCCTGGCCAGCGCGTCCTCCAGCGTCGAAAGCGCGGCCGTCACGGTCACGAGCGAGCGCTCATCCAGTCGCACCTTGGCGTAGGTGAGATCGTCGTCGTTGAGCAGTACGAGGTCCGCCTCGGGCTGTCCGAACGGGGTGCGCTCCTCCGTGATGTCGAGTTCGACCTTCTCCCGCAGCACCAGTCGCCCGTCGGCGAGGTCGTACAGTCCGACGCGCAGACGATGGGGACGCGGGTCGGTCTGCACGAGCATCCGCCGACCGTCGGCGCCCGACTCCAGCTGGAGAGTCGAGACGCCCGTCGTCTCGAGCCACGCGCGCGACCAGGCGCGCACATCGCGTCCCGAAACTTCCTCGAGCTGCACCAGCAGGTCCTCGAGGGTCGTGTTGCCGAAGGCGTAGGCGGCGAAGTAGCGCCGAGTTCCTTCGAAGAAGTCGTCCTCCCCGACGAACGCCACCAGCTGCTTGAGCACCGAGGCGCCCTTCGCATAGGTGATGCCGTCGAAATTGAGCTTCGCGGCCTCCAGGTCGGGGATGTCGGCGACGATCGGATGCGTCGTGGGCAGCTGGTCCTGCTGATAGGCCCAGGCCTTGCGACGGTTGGCGAAGGTCACCCAGGCGTCGGTGAATCGCGTCGCCGCGGCCGACGAGAGCGAACCCATGTAGTCGGCGAACGACTCCTTCAGCCACAGGTCGTCCCACCAGCGCATCGTCACGAGGTCTCCGAACCACATGTGCGCCATCTCGTGCAGGATCGTGTTCGCGCGCCCGGCGCGTTGCGCGTCGGTGGCGGCTCCTCGCGGGATGTACGCCTCGGTGAATGTGACCAGCCCGGGGTTCTCCATCGCGCCCAGGTTGTATTCGGGCACGAAGATCTGATCGTACTTCCCCCACGGATACGGGTAGGCGAACGCGTCGGTGAAGAAGTCCAGGCCCTGCTGCGTGATCGTCATGATCTCGTCGGCCTCGAGGTGCTCTGCGAGCGAAGCGCGGCACAGGATGCCGAGATCCACGATCTGCTCACCACGCTGCCAGGAGCCATCGACCCGATGGTAGGGGCCGGCCGCGACCGCTGTGATGTAGCTGGAGATCGGCAGCGTCGGCGCGAACTCGACGGTCTGCACCGCATTGTCGATCAGGGTCGAGGCGGGTTCCTGATTCGAGAGCACCTGCCAGCCGGTCGGGGCCTGAACGACGAAGGTGTACGACGCCTTCATATCGGGCTGTTCGAAGCACGCCATGACGCGGCGGGCATCGGCCGGCTCGTACTGGGTGTAGAGGTACGTGGCGCCGTCGACCGGATCGACGAAGCGGTGCAGGCCCTCACCGGAACGGCTGTAGGCGCCCGTCGCGCGGACGATGACCGAGTTGGATGCGGTCAGCCCGGAAACCCGGATGCGCGCGCCGTCGTAGTCCACGACCTGCTCGACGCCGTTGACGACCACCGCGTCGACGGACTCGCCGATGAAGTCGATCCAGGTGGTATCGGTCGTCGCGTCGAAGCTGAGCGTCGTCACGGTCGAGAACCCTGTTCGATCCGGGTCCGGCGCATGCCTGAGATCCAGTTCGACGCGGATGCTGTGCACGATTACGGTCGCGGATCGCGCGGCTGTCTCCTGGCGGGTCAGGTTCGCTGAACTCATGCACCCATCGTTTCATGACACGTTTATGACACGCCCGGCATGTTCGCAGCCGGTATGGGCTAGGCTGAACACACAACTACACGATGGCGGTCGGGCTCTCCGGCTTTCCATCAGTCCGAATGCGCATCGCGCAGGGTGGCCGCTTCCCTTTCATCCTCCATCTCATCCCTCATCGTCACGGCCGCAAAGACCGCCGCCGTCAGCCCGAGGGCACACAGACTGCTCCGTCGAATCATTCGGCAGAGTATGACGGGTCGAATACTGGCCCACGAACACACAAAGGAAAACACAGCATGGCCACTGGCACTGTCAAATGGTTCAACTCCGACAAGGGCTACGGCTTCATCGCTCCCGATGACGGCTCCGCCGACCTGTTCGCGCACTTCAGCGCGATCGCAGGCAGCGGACACCGCAACCTCGAGGAAGCGCAGAAGGTCGAGTTCGACACGGAGCAGGGCCCCAAGGGCCCCCAGGCGACGAACATCCGCGCCCTCTGATCTGATCCGAAAGGACCCGGTCGCGTCAAGCGACCGGGTCCTTTCGTGTATCCAGCCAGCCGAGACCGGCGTTGCGCCGCTCCTGTCAAGGCACTGCGCGATCCTCGCACGCAGCCGTAGCGTGTCCTCGACGAAGGAGGTGCGCGATGACGCACGAGCAGCGCGACGAAGTTGCTGAAGAGCCTCGCGAAGAGGTTCCCCCTGGCGGGGAAGGCGCTGACAGCGGCGCAGTGGACGCGGTCGGTGTCAGCGACGATCAGGTGGGCGAGGTCCCCGATCAGTCTCCGCAGAACGACATCCCCGGCGTCGGCACACGACGCTCCCGCCGATAGAGCGGTCAATTCCTGCGCAGGTCCTCGGCGAGCATCACGAGAATTCCGCTGGGTCCGCGCAGATACGTCAGCTTGTAGACGTCCTCGTAGGTCGCGACGCCGCGCAGCGGATGACACCCGTGCCGGGCCGCGATCTCGAGCGCAGCATCGATGTCATCGACCGAGAAGGCGACGCGATGCATGCCGATCTCATTCGGACGCGTCGGTTGGGTCTCGATCGCCTCAGGGTGGATGTATTCGAACAGTTCAACTCGACCGTTGCCGTCCGGGGTCTGCAGCACCGCGATCCGAGCATGATTGCCGTCGAGTCCGACTGCGGTGTCGGCCCACTGCCCGCTGATGGTGTCCGTCCCGAGGACGGAGAGCCCGAGATCGGTGAAGAACGCGACGGCCTCATCCAGATGGCGCACGGTGATGCCGACATTCTCCAGCGTGATGGCCATACGGAGGATGCTACCGGCCGGGATGCAGAAAATCCCCGCCGAAGCGGGGATTTCGTCACTGCTGGGGTACCTGGACTCGAACCAAGAATGGCGGTACCAGAAACCGCTGTGTTGCCAATTACACCATACCCCAAGGGCGAAACCTGAGCTTCGCACCGAGAGTCAAGCTTACCCGAGCGGCGGCCATAACGCCAAAACGAGGCCCGCAGGCGCCGCCCGGGCGCGTCGTCAGTCGGCCAGGACCTGCGACAGCCCGCGCAGGCGCGAGAGCGTCACATCCTTGCCGATCAGCTCCATCGACTCGAACAGCGGCGGCGACACACGGCGACCGGTGATCGCGACACGCGGCGGTCCGTACGCGACACGGGGCTTGAGTTCGAGGTCATCCACCAGCGCCTTGGCGAGAGCATCCTGAATCACCTGCGGGGTGAAGTCCGTGATCGGTTCGAGGGCGGTGACGCAGGCAGCCAGCACCTCGGCGGCGTTCGCAGGAAGCCCCTTCAATGCGTCGGCGTCGTACGAGACCTCGTCGGTGAACAGGAAGCCGAGCATGCCGGGCACGTCGCCCAGCAGCTGCACCCGCTCCTGCACCAGCGGAGCAGCACGGAATGCCAGCACGAGCTGCTCGTGCGTCGGCTCGTCGAACAGTCCGGCCGCGGCGAGGTAGGGCACGATCCGCTCGGCGAAGTCCTTCTCAGCCAGCATCCGGATGTGGTCGCCGTTGATCGACTCGGCCTTCTTCTGGTCGAAGCGCGCAGGGTTCGGGTTGACGTTCTCGATGTCGAACGCCGCGATGAACTCGTCCAGCGAGAACACGTCGCGGTCCGGTCCGATGGACCAGCCCAGCAGCGCCAGGTAATTCAGCAGACCCTCGTGGATGAAGCCGCGCTCGCGGTGCAGGAACAGGTCGGCCTGCGGGTCGCGCTTGGAGAGCTTCTTGTTGCCGGTCTCGCCCAGCACGAGCGGCATGTGGGCGAAGCGCGGGACGAATGTGGTGACGCCGGCATCGATGAGCGCCGCGTAGAGCGAGAGCTGTCGGGCGGTCGAGGGCATGAGGTCCTCGCCGCGCAGGACGTGCGTGATGCCCATCAGCGCGTCATCGACCGGGTTCACGAACGTGTAGAGCGGGACGCCGTTCGGCCGGACGACGACGAAGTCGGGGAACGAACCGGCGGGGAAGGTCACCTCGCCGCGGATGAGGTCGACGTAGGTGAGGTCCTCATCCGGCACACGCAGGCGCAGAGCAGGCTCGCGGCCTTCGGCCCGGAACGACGCCTTCTGCTCTTCGGTGAGCTCACGGTCGAAGTTGTCGTAGCCGAGCTGCTTCGCGCGTCCGTTCGCCTCGTTGCGCGCGTCGATCTCCTCCGCCGTCGAATAGCTCTCGTAGAGCGCGCCAGTGGCGAGCAGCTTGTCGATCACGCCGCGATAGATGTCGTGACGCTGGGACTGACGGTACGGCGCGTGCGGGCCGCCGGTCTCGACGCCCTCGTCCCAGTCGATCTTGAGCCAGGTCAGCGCGTCCACGAGCTGTCGGAAGCTCTCCTCGCTGTCGCGCGCCGCATCGGTGTCCTCGATGCGGAAGATCATCTTGCCGCCGTTGTGCCGGGCGTAGGCCCAGTTGTACAACGCCGTGCGCACCATGCCGACGTGCGGCAGGCCCGTCGGCGAAGGGCAGAAGCGGACACGGACGTCGGCACCACTGGCGGTCGTGGTGAGAGGATGCGGAGTAGCCATAGCCCTTTGATTCTACGGGGGTGCGGATGCCTCGCCAGGCGCGTTCGACGTGACCTCAGTCGCGGGCTCGACCCACCGCCATCACGGCGACGTGCTCGAGCGGGATCGCACCCCGCACGACGCGCCGCTCGCACACCGCGTCGAAGCCGCCGCGGAACCGCGCGCGATCGTCGGGAGCGAGGGCTGCGTAGAACGCCCCTGCCGATGCGACCCCGCCTTCGGCCGACGCCCACAGGACAGCGGGTTCGGCGTACCACGTCCAGGCGCGCTCGTCGAGCTTCACGTCCCGCCAACCGGCATCCGACAGCATGCCGGCGAAGCCGTCGGCCGTGCGTTCGAAGTCTTTCTCCGCAGGCAGACGTTCGCCGGCGGCTGGGGTGATGTCGGCGCTCTCGCAGACTTCGAGCCAGAACCACGACGGCGATCTGCTCCAGATCGTCGCCGCCAGCACGTCGGCGCTCACCCGCGCCATCTCGCTCGCGGACGCCCGCGGATCCTGGACGTGGTTCAGCACGAAGTTCGCGGTGACGGCGTCGAAGGCGGCATCGCCGAGCCGCAGGTCCGGCAGAGCGCCGTCCCGCATCGGGATGCGGGGGTGGTCGCGCTGCGCGACATCACGCATCGACGGCTCCGGTTCGCAGCCGGTGGCATCCCAACCGGCCTGGGCGAGACGTGCGGCGAGGGCGCCGGTGCCTGCCCCCACGTCGAGGACAGAGCGCCCCCGCGGCGGGCCGAGACCGACGATCAGCGCTTCCGCGGTACCGAGGCACAGCTGCGCGTACGACGCGGCGAACGCCTCCCCCGTGCCGGCCCAGTCCTTCATCGCAGGATGTCCGCCTGCGGCATCCGTCCGCGCGGTGCCAGCGCCGTGATCGCGATGACGAGCGCGAACGCCGCAACGCCGAGTCCCGAGTACTGGAAGTTCGACAGCACGATTCCCGCGAGCACGGCGCCCGCGGCGGCCGACAGGCTCATCAGGGAATCGCTTCGCCCCTGCCGGCGCGTGCGCAGCTCGGGTGCTGACGCCTCGGTGAGAAGGGCCGCGCCGGCGACGGTCGCGGCGCTCCAGCCGAGCCCCAGCAGGATCAGGGCGGTCATGACTCCCCACGCCTGATCGTTCGCGAAGATCGCGAACAGGAGGGATGCAGCGAGCAGCGCCTGACCGAGAAGCACGACGCGAAGCCTGCCCCAGCGGTCGGCGAGGATACCGAACACCGGCGACAGGGCGTACATCCCGGCGACATGCAGAGCGATCGTCACTCCGACGAGCAGCGAGACGTCAGCAGTCGTCGCGTGTCCGCCATGCGACGCGTGCGCCATGTGCGACAGATGGATCGGCGTCATCGCCATGACCGACGCCATGACGACGTGCGATCCGGCGACCGCGAACATCGCGTAGCGCGCGACCGTGGGCCGGTCGACGATCCGAGCCGCGGATGCGGTCGCCGCGGCATCCATCGTCAGTCGCTGTGCGGAAAGCAGCGGATCCGGGCGCAGAGCGACGAGGTAGAGCACGAACGCGGCTGATTGAGCCACCAGCGAGAACAGGTACGAACCGGTCTGCGGCGGCATGCCGACGGCCTGGCCCACGATCTCTCCGGGCCCCAGCAGCAGCGGCCCCGCGACGCCGCCGACGGTCGTCGCCCACACCACGATCGACAGATCCCTGCCACGGTGCTGCGGAGCGGCCAAGTCGGTCGCAGCGAAGCGGGACTGCAGATTCCCGGCGTTGCCGGCACCGATCAACAGGATGCCGACCAGCAGCAGCGGGAATATCCGCAGGGCCGCCGCGAGGATCACGATGGCGATGCCGACCAGGGCGAAGAGATTCCCGAGGGTCAGCGCACGACGCCGCCCGACACGGCTGGCAAGACGCGCGAGCGGGATCGCGCACAGCGCCGCACCCAGGGTGACGGCGGCCGTCGCGAGACCGGACAGAGCGTCATCGCCCGAGAGATCAGCGGCGAGCAGAGCACCCAGCGAGACGGTGGCGCCGAAGGCGATGCCGCCGAGCACCTGCCCGAACGACAGGATGAGCACCGTGCGGCGCTGGACGACCGCCTGCTCGGCCGCCGTCAGAAGAGTCATGCCACAGGTGACGCGTCGCGCGCCTGGTTGCGCAGCACGCCGATGCCCGAGACCTCGACCTCGACCGTGTCGCCGGCAGAGAAGGGCCCGACACCCGCCGGGGTGCCGGTGAGGATGACATCGCCCGGGAGCAGCGTGAACACCGCGGAGGCGTACGCGATGATGTCGGCGACCGAGTGGATCATGTCCGTCAGCGGCGCCTGCTGGCGCACCTCTCCGTTGACGCGGGTCTCGATGGTTGCGGCATCCGCATCGAACTCGGTCTCGATCACGGGACCGAGCGGGCAGAAGGTGTCGAAACCCTTGCCGCGGGTCCACTGGCCGTCCCGGCGCTGCAGATCACGTGCCGTGACGTCGTTGGCGACCGTGTAGCCGAAGACGTACTCGTGCGCGCGATCGGCCGGCACGTTCTTCGCGATCCGTCCGATCACGACGGCGAGTTCGCCCTCGAAGTCGGTCTGCTCGGAAAGAGCCGTCGGGCGGAAGATCGTGTCCCCCGGCCCGATCACCGACGTGTTCGGTTTGAGGAACAGCAGCGGCTCCTCCGGAGCCTCGCCGCCCATCTCCTTCGCGTGGTCGTGGTAGTTCTTGCCCACGCAGACGACCTTCGAGCGCGGGATGACGGGCGCGAGGAGTGCCGCGTCCGCGAGCGGAACGCGATCCCCCGTGGTCTCATAACCGGCGAACATCGGGTCCCCCTCGAGGACGACGAGCTCGCCCTCGTCGAGGATCCCGTAGCGGATGGCGTCGTTGTGGCTGAACCGTGCGATCTTCACCCGACCAGCCTACGACCTCGCGCGCCTCAGGCGTCCAGACGCAGCAGCCAGCCGTGCTTGTCCTCGCGACGGCCGTACTGGATGTCGGTGAGCTCTTCGCGCAGCGACAGCGCGAGTTCGCCCAGCGGCTGGGCATCCTCGAAGTCCGCTGTGACCAGCGCGCCGATCGGCGTCACGACCGCGGCGGTGCCGCACGCGAACACTTCGACGATGTCGCCCGATGCGACGCCATCGCGCCACTCCTGCAGCGACACCGCGCGACGCTCGACCTTGTGGCCGCGGTCCTCGGCGAGCTGCAGGATCGAGTCGCGCGTGATCCCCTCGAGGATGCTGTCGGACTGCGGCGTCACGATCGTGCCGTCCTTGTGGACGAACACCACGTTCATGCCGCCGAGTTCTTCGACGTTGCCGTCCTGGTCGAGGAACACGACCTGGTCGCAGCCCTTCTCGTAGGCTTCGGCCTGCGGCAGAAGGCTGGAGGCGTAGTTGCCGCCGGTCTTGGCAGCGCCCGTTCCGCCCTTGCCGGCGCGGGCATACGTCTCGGACAGCCAGATGCGCACCGGCTTGACGCCGCCCTTGAAGTACGACCCGGCGGGGCTCGCGATCAGGTAGTAGGCCACCTTCTGGGCGGGACGCACACCGAGGAACGCCTCCTTCGCGAACTCGAAGGGCCGCAGGTACAGGCTCTGATCGGCGCCGGACGGCGTCCATGCCCCATCGACGGCGATGAGCTCGCGCAGCGACTGCAGGAAGTACTCGGTCGGAAGCTCCGGAAGCGCCATGCGACGGGCGCTGCGGCGCAGGCGCTCGGCGTTCTTCTCCGGACGGAACGTCCAGATCGAGCCGTCCGCGTGACGGTATGCCTTGATGCCCTCGAAGATCTCCTGGCCGTAGTGCAGCACGGCTGCCGCAGGGTCGAGCGGGATCGGCCCGTACGGCTGGACGCGCGGGCGGTGCCAGCCGCCCTTGGCCGACCAGCAGATGTCGACCATGTGGTCGGTGAAGACGGTGCCGAAGCCCGGCTCCTTGAGAAGCTCATCGCGCTGCGCTGCGGACTTCGCGGCGAGGTTGCGGGTCACGGAGAACTCGAGCGGAGCGAGTTCGGTGTCGGTCAGTGTCATGTTCACATCCTGCGTTCGATGCGGCGGGCGCTCGCGTGCACTCAGACTACGCCTGAAGCCGTGCGATGATCGCGTCGCCCGTCTGGCTGGTGGTGCGCGATCCGTCGCGCTGAGCGATGTCCTCTTCGACCGCGCGGCTGATGCGCGCGGCTTCGTCGCGCAGCCCGAGATGATCGAGCAGCAGCGCGACCGAGAGGATCGCTGCGGTGGGATCGGCCTTCTGCTGACCCGCGATGTCCGGTGCCGATCCGTGGACGGGCTCGAACATCGACGGGAAGTCCCCTCGGGGGTTGATGTTCCCCGAGGCGGCGAGGCCGATGCCACCGGTGACGGCGCCGGCCAGATCAGTGAGGATGTCGCCGAAGAGGTTGTCGGTGACGATCACGTCGAAGCGAGCCGGGTTCGTGACCAGGAAGATGGTGGCCGCGTCGACGTGCAGATAGTCTACGGCCACATCAGGGTGCTCCTGCGCCACCTCGTTCACGACGCGCTGCCAGATGCCGCCGGCGTGCACGAGCACGTTGGTCTTGTGCACGAGCGTGAGCCTTCTGCTCCGGCGCTCCGCCAGGTCGAACGCGTAGCGGACGACGCGCTCGACGCCGAATGCGGTGTTCACACTCGTCTCGTTCGCGATCTCGTGCGGCGTCCCCGTGCGGATGGAGCCGCCGTTGCCGACGTATGGCCCCTCCGTGCCTTCGCGCACGACGACGAAGTCGATCGCCCCCGGTTCGGCGAGCGGGCCCGCCGCTCCCGCGTACAGCTTCGACGGACGCAGGTTCACGTAGTGGTCCAGGGTGAAACGGAGTTTGAGCAGCAGCCCTCGCTCGATGTTGGCGTCCTTGAGGCGAGCGTCGCCCGGCTGGCCGCCCACGGCTCCGAGCAGGATGGCGTCGTGCGCGGCGATCGCTGCGAGATCGTCGTCGGTGAGCGTATCGCCGGTCGCGAGGTAGCGAGCCGCTCCGAGCGAGAAGCGGGTCTTGTCGAAGACGACATCGCTCGAGGCGGTGACGGC
The DNA here is from genome assembly GCF_042267585.1 of Microbacterium sp. NPDC056234. Lineage (NCBI taxonomy): Bacteria > Bacillati > Actinomycetota > Actinomycetes > Micrococcales > Microbacteriaceae > Microbacterium > Microbacterium sp. NPDC056234. Next base: position 265,864 of record NZ_JBHJTE010000002.1, on the reverse strand, counting down.
GTCCAGCACGCGCTCCGCCTCCGCGACCACCTCGGGACCGATGCCGTCACCGGGGATGACGGCCAGCTTCACGACACGCGACATGACACTCCTTGCATCGGGGAATGCTCCCAGCGTACTGGTCAGTGCCTGCGCGACGCGCGCAGTGTGACGGCCGCGATGACACCTGCCGCGACCACGAGACCCGCTCCGATCAGCGAGGTCACCGTCACACCGGAGCCGAACGCGGATGCCGCTGCATCCCACAGCGCGTCGCCGAGCTCCGCCGGAAGTCGATGGGCCTCGGTGTACGCTCCGGCGAGCGTCTCGCGGGCGGCATCCGCGGCGCCTGCAGGAATCCCGTCCGGGATCACCAGCGAACCACGATAGAACGCCGTGATCAGTCCACCGAGCACCGCTGTGCCGAGCACGGCACCGAGTTCGTACGCCGTCTCGGAGACCGCGCTGGCGGCGCCCGCCTTCTCGGCAGGTGCGCTGGAGAGGATCAGCTCGTTCGAGATCGTCTCGGCCGCACCGATGCCGACGCCGAGCACGATGAACGCGATCACCAGGGGAAGGACGCCGTGATCCTCCGTGCTGAACGCGACCATCAGGTAGCCGAGCACGGAGAAGACCAGCGCAGCGGGCACGACAACGTGCGGGGGCACGCGCCGCGAGACAGGCACCACGGTGAGACCGGCGACGATCATCGCGACCATGCCGGGCACCAGGGCGAAGCCGGCCTGCATCGGCGACAGTCCGAGGACCAGTTGCAGATGCTGCGACACGAAGTACAGGAACCCGACCAGTGCCACGACGCTGAGCAGATTCACCAGGATGGCGCCCGAGAACGAGCCGCGCCGGAACAGCTGCATGTCCAGCATCGGCGTCTGCGCACGCAACTGCCGCCGCACGAACAGCGCGCCCATAAGGATGCCGAGCGACGCCCAGGCGCCGGCACTCCACGTCGGACCGTCCACCGCGAGCGACTTGATCGCGTAGACGACAGGGATCATCGTCGCCATCGACAGCACGATGCTGATCGGGTCGATGCGTCCGGGGTTCGGATCACGGCTCTCCGGCACCAGCAACGGAGCGGCGATCAGCAGCGGGATGAGCACCGGGACCGCGATGAGGAACACAGAGCCCCACGCGAAGTGCTCGAGCAGGAAGCCGCCGACGATCGGGCCGAGGGCTGATCCGGCGGAGAAGGCGGACGCCCAGACGGCGATCGCGAAGCGCCGCTGGTCGCGGTTGCGGAAGATGGAACGCAGCAGGGACAGCGTCGAGGGCATCAGCATCGCGCCGAAGAACCCGAGCAGCGCCCTGGCCGCGATCAGTGCTCCCGCTGTCGGTGCGAAGGCGGCGAGCACCGAGACGGCGGCGAACCCTGTGGCCCCGATCAGCAGCGTCTTCCGGCGGCCGAAGCGGTCACCGAGGGTGCCCATCGTGACGAGCAGTCCGGCGAGCACGAGCGGATAGACGTCGATGATCCAGAGCTGCTCCGCACCGGTCGGCTCGAGCGCGATGGCGATCTCGGGCAGCGCGAAGCTGAGCACCGTGTTGTCCACCGAGACCAGAAGCACCGGGAGCATGAGCACGATGAGCGCCCACCATCCGCGCGCACCGGCACGGGGTGCCTCCACTTCGGCTCCCGTCGTCTGGATCGACGCGGTCATCTTCCACCTCTGCACTCTCCACGACGGTTACTTTACCGTCCGGCTGGTATAGTAACAGAGTTCGAGCTGATCACATCCTGAGCAGAGGTGCCTGATGCCCCGCCCACCCCTCGCGCGCGAGCGCGTCCTCGACGCCTTCGAGGCGATTCTCATCGAGGACGGTGAGCGCACGGCGACCCTTGAGGCGACAGCCAAGGCCGCCGGCGTATCCAAAGGCGGGCTGCTCTATCACTTCGGGTCGAAGGAGGACCTGGCCGCCGGCCTTCTCGAACGCCTCATGCGACTGACGGACGTGGATCTGGTGCGCATGGCCGATGCGCCTGAAGGACCGGTCGCGTACTACATCCGCACCTCCGTCATGGAGGACGACGCGTTGGATCGCGCGCTGATCGCGACGTCACGGCTCGCCCAGGGCGGTGATCCCGCGGCATCCGATGCCCTGCGAGAGGTACGGCGGCGGTGGGCCGAGACGATCCGGCCCCACGTCCGCGACGACGCAGCCCTCGACCTCGTGATGCTTGTGAGCGACGGGCTCTACTTCAACAATTCGCTCGACGTGCACGGCCCCGAGCGGCTGGTCCCCCACGGACCCGAACTACAGGCGCTGATCGACCTCGTGCTGCGCGCGGCCGGTTGACCCCTGCCTGGCAGGTCCCGGCGGGCACGTCGGAGCAGCCGGACCACGTCGTCACGAGGAACGAGGAACGAGGAACGAGGAACGAGGAACGAGGAACGGTATCGCACTCCCCCGCTCGCCCTATCAGTCCTCGGTGATCTCGATCTGGCGGATCACCGATGCATCGATGTCGGCACCGACCTCGGCCAGCAGCTCCTCCGGCACTCGCGAGTCCACCGTGAGGATCGACAGTGCCTGGCCGCCGGCTTCACGACGAGCGATCTGCATGCCTGCGATGTTGATGCCGGCCTCGCCGAACTTCTGGCCGTAGACCGCGACGATGCCGGGGCGGTCCGTGTAGAGCATCACGATGTGATGCTGCTCGAGCGGGACCTCGATGTCGTAGCCGTTCACGCCGACGATCTTCTGCACCATGCGGGTGCCCGCGAGCGTACCGGCGACGGTGAGCACCGTGCCGTCAGCGAGCGCGCCGCGCAGCGTCGTGAGGTTGCGGTACTCGGGGCTGTCCTTCTCGACGATCAGCCGAGCCTCGATGCCGCGCTGCTCGGCGAACAGCGGTGCGTTCACGTAGGAGACGTTCTCGCTGACCACGTTGGACAGGATGCCCTTGAGCGCCGCCAGCCGGTAGACGCTCACGTCGTAGTCGGCCAACTCGCCTCGGACCTCGATGTCGAGGCTGGTGAGCGCGGAGCCGGCCAGGCCGCTGAACACCTGACCGAGCTTCTCGACGAGGTCGATGCCTGGACGCACGAACGGGTCGATGACCCCGCCGGCGACGTTCACGGCATCCGGAACAAGGTCCCCTTCGAGGGCGAGCTTCACCGAACGGGCGACCGACACGCCCGCCTTCTCCTGCGCCTCATCGGTGGAAGCCCCGAGGTGCGGCGTCACGACGACGTTGGGCAGGTCCAGCAGTGCGCGGGCAGAGCCGCCCTCGGTCGGCGGCTCTGAGGTGAAGACGTCGAGTCCGGCGCCGGCGATCTCGCCGGCGACGAGCGCTGCGTGCAGCGCCTCCTCGTCGATCAGACCGCCGCGGGCGACGTTGATCACGTAGCCGGTCTTCTTCATCGCCGCGAACTGCTCGGCACCGATCATGCCGGTCGTCTCCGGCGTCTTGGGCATGTGGATCGTGATGAAGTCGCTCTCCGCGACGAGCTCATCCAGACTGCGCAGCTCGACGCCGAGCTGCTGGGCGCGGGCGCTGGTCACGTACGGATCGAACGCGACGACCTTCATGCCGAAGCCCTGCATGCGCGCGGCGACGAGCGCGCCGATGCGGCCGAGACCGATGATGCCGAGCGTCTTCTCGAACAGCTCGGTGCCGGTGTACGCGCTGCGCTTCCACTCGCCAGCGGCCAGCGAGGCGTTCGCCGCCGGCACGTGGCGGGCGAGGCTCATGATGTGCGTGCAGGTCAGCTCAGCGGCCGAGATGATGTTGGAAGTGGGCGCGTTGACGACCATGACGCCGGCAGCGGTCGCCGCCTTGATGTCGACGTTGTCCAGTCCGACGCCGGCGCGCGCGATGACCTTCAGCTTGGGCGCGTGTCCCAGTGCCTCCTCGTCGACCCTGGTCGCAGAGCGGATCAGCACCGCATCCGCGTCAGCCAGCGCCGAGAACAGTGCCTCCCGATCCGTTCCGTCGACATTGCGGATGTCGAAGTCGGGGCCGAGGGCCTCGATCGTGGCGGGCGAGAGAACTTCGGCGATGAGCACGACGGGCTTCGGCACAGGTGGATCCTTCAGTGTGAGCGTCACAACGCGGGTGGGGATCGATGCGCCGCACGCCTTCGGGGCGCGATCGTCTCCACTGTACCGGAGGGCGAAAGGCTCCCCGTTCCGTGTGACGGCCCGCTCAGGACAGATTCACCAGTGCACTCATGTTCAGGATGCTGTAACCCACCAGACTCAGCCAGAACACGGCGACGACCGACAATCCGGTGAGCATCACGAGCGCCAATTCGCCCACGTTGCGGCGCCGCCCGATCACCCATGCAAGTGCGAACACGATGGCGGGGAAGGCCGCACCGAACACCAAAGTGATCCATCCGCTGCCGGTGAGCCCGGCCGGCCGCGACATCGTGACGATGTGCGCGATGGCGTTCCAGATGGCGTAGGCGTAGAAGAGCCCGCTGACGCCGACGACGAGTGCGGCAAGCCAGCCCGGCGTCGGGCGGTCGGGTGCCTGTTCGACGGTGTTCCCGCTCATGATCCGATCGCTCCCACCATCACGAAGGGCCAGGGCACCAGCAGAACGACACCGGCCAGGAGCAGCAGCACGCGGATCCATGCCTGCGCTCTGCGAGTCAGCACCCAGACGGTGAGCATCCACAGCGCCGGGGCCGCGACGGCCAGCACGAACCAGGGCACATACATCGCGTCCGCGACGATGAGGTTCGCGAGCGGCTTCAGATTGAGTCCGCCGATGACCCACCCCACGGCGTACAGCAGGTAGATCCCGCCGAAGATGCCCACGAACAGCAGCATCGCGGGGCTCATGGCCGCGGATGCCGCCGTATTCGCTGATGTCTCGGCCGCCGGCGCGTCGTCCGCCGGCTCGCGCTCGACCTGCTCGCTGCCCTTGCCGACAGCATTCCAGCCCTGCGGCAGTGCCGGCCTCTGCGCTGGACGATCTTCGTCGCCCTCCCACGAGAGCGCGTCGTCCGGATCCGGTGTCATATCTCCAGCGTAGCGATGCCGCGAGCCCTCCCAGTAGGCTCAGGGCCAGCATTCGATGAGGGGAAGCACACGGTGGCTGAGCAGAACAAGGAATCGGTCGGCGCATCCGCACAGGTGGGCTCGCCCGACGCCGGAGCGGATTGGACGCCGACACCGACGGCGAAGAAGCGGTCGATGACGTTCCGGTGGATCGCCCTCGCACTCTGGGTGCTCGCGATCGCCACGGAGGCGGTCGGGATCTTCTGGCTGCTGCGGCAGCGCGTCTATGTCGGCGAGGACGGCACGCTGGTGCGCGACCCCGATACCGGGCTGCTGGAGGAACAGGGCGTCACGGCGACCTTCCCGCAATGGGCGTTCATCGCACTCATCGTCCTGCTGGTGGTCATCGCCGCTCTGTCCATCGGCGGATCCCTGCTGTGGAAGAAGGCGAACCGCCTGGACCCGGCGAAGAAGTCGGACACCGTCAAGTTCTTCGTACAGAACCAGCTCGGCGTGATCATCGCGATCATCGCGTTCGTGCCGCTGATCATCCTCATCTTCCTCAACAAGGACATGGACAAGGGGCAGAAGGCGACCGCCGGGATCATCGGCATCGCCCTCGCCGCCCTCGCCGTCGTGTTCGGCATCGACTTCAACCCGCCGTCCGTCGAGCAGTACACGGCCGATCAGTCGGCGGTGATCCAGCTGCTCGGCAAGGACGAGGTCTTCTGGGTCGACGGCGGTCAGGTGTATCACGTGTGCGATGAGGTGTCCGACATCCAGACCGGCAGCGAGATCGTCTCGGGCACCACCGCCCAGGCTGTCGAGGCGGGCAAGATCCGGCTGACGCTGAAGTTCGAATCCGAGCTCGAGACCTGTGGCCTGCCCGTGCCGGAGAACGCAGACGAGATCACCGAGGCACTCCGCGCCATCCAGGGCGGTCAGGTCGACACCGTCCTGCCTGCCCCGGTGTGGGCGGAGGACATCGAGCCGCCCATCACTGTGGAGGACGCTCCGGCGGAACAGGAGTAGCCCGGACCAGCAGCACCGCAGAGAACGATCTGTGGCCCTCGAGTCCGGGCCCGATCAGGCCAGCGCCTCGACGAGGCGTTCCTCCGCCGCCGCGAGGTGCTCGGTCAGGAGCCTCGCCGCCCGCTCGCCGTCTCCGTCCGCCACCGCGGCGAGCATGGCCTGGTGCTGGTCGGCGATGGCCGCGGCATCCAGCAGCCTCCTGCCCTGCACTTGCGCCATGCACAGACGCACCTCGTCCAGGACGCTCGCGTACATCCGCGAGGTGCGCTCGCTGCCCAGCGCGTGGATGAGCGCCCGGTGGAATCGCAGGTCTGGGTCGACCGTCGCAGGGTCGGGACCGGCCGGCATCGCCAGGATCTCGGCGTTCGCCTCGGCTGCGGCGGAAGGCACCCGACCGGCGTGCGCGAGTTCGCGCAGCGCGGCGCTCTCCAGCCGGGTGCGGGTCCGGTAGACGTCGCGCACGACCTCCGCATCGATCGCGACGACCCTCGCGCTGCGGTGCGCCGTGCGGACCAGGAGGCCGGCGGAGACGAGCTGCTCGATCGCGGCCTTGGCGCTGGGCCGGGCGACGGCGTACTCCTGGGAGACTCTCGCCTCGGTCACGGCGGTGTCGGGCCGGAGATCGCCGCTGAGGATCCGGGTGCGCAGTCGCTGCGTGACCGCATCCACGACACCGACGACCTCCAAAGCGGGGCCAGGAACGTTCGACATGCGGGTCAGCTTAACGCAATCGCACCCACTCGGTACACTTGTCAGACAATCTGACGCGAAGGAGCTTCTGTGTCCACGACACTCGCCCATCCCCTCGACTCCGACGTGCTCGGACCGGACACCACGGTGACCTCGCGATCGATCGACCGGTTCGCCCGCGCGCACGACGCGTCGCACTACCTGCTGATCCCGGATGCCGTCCTCGCGCCTCAGGACGCCGAGGGCATCGCGCGCGCGTTCGAGGCGGTCCGGTCGGCCGGTCGCTCGCTGACCTTCCGCTCCGGAGGGACGAGCCTGTCCGGTCAGGGCGTCACGGGCGACATCCTCGTCGACACCCGCACGGCGTTCCGCGACATCAGGATCGAGGACGAGGGGGCGCTCGTGCGCGTCGGCCCCGGCGCGACGGTCAGGCAGGTGAACACGCGACTCGCGCGCTTCGGACGCAAGCTCGGCCCTGATCCGGCGAGTGAGATCGCCTGCACGATCGGCGGCGTCGTCGCGAACAATTCCAGCGGGATGGCGTGCGGCATCACCGAGAACTCCTACCGCACGATCGATTCGCTCGTCCTCGTGCTGCCCAGCGGCATGATCCTCGACACCGCGGCTCCGGACGCGAACGAGCGCCTCCGGTCGGCGGAGCCGGAACTGGCCGACGGCCTGCTCGCGCTGCGCGCCCGGCTGCTCGCGTCGCCGGAGGCCGTCGCCTTCGTGCGCGCGCAGTTCTCTATGAAGAACACCATGGGCTACGGGCTGAACTCCCTGCTCGACTTCGACGACCCGGTGAAGATCCTCGAACACCTCGTGATCGGGTCGGAGGGCACGCTCGCTTTCGTCGCCGAGGCTCGGTTCCGCACGATCCGGATCCGCCCGCAGATCGCGACCGGGCTGCTCGTGTTCACGACGCTCGCCGATGCGATGGCGGCCCTTCCCGGACTGGTCGATCAGGGACTCGCCACCGTCGAGCTGCTGGATGCCGCGTCGTTGCGCGTGGCCCAGGGACTCAGCGATGTCCCGGCATCCATCTCCGAGATCGCCGTCGATGCACACGCGGCGCTGCTCGTCGAAGTGCACGCCTCGGACGCCGACGAGCTCGCTTCCGCGTCGGCCGCGGCCATCGCCCGCTTCCAGACCCTCCCGCTGGCCGTCGAGCCGAGGCTGACGACGGATGCCGCCGAGCGCGCATCGCTGTGGCATGTCCGAAAGGGTCTCTACACCGCTGTCGCCGGCGCGCGCCCGTCCGGCACGACCGCGCTGCTCGAGGACATCGTCGTCCCGGTCGACCGTCTCCTCGTGACCTGCGAGCGCCTGATCGAGCTCTTCGCCGCCCATGACTACGACGGTTCGGTGATCTTCGGGCACGCGAAGGACGGCAACGTCCACTTCCTCCTGAACGAGCGCTTCGACGACGAGGAGAGCCTCGCCCGGTATCGCCGCTTCACCGCCGATCTCGTCGACCTCGTGCTCGGCCAGGGGGGCTCGCTCAAGGCGGAGCACGGCACCGGGCGCATCATGGCGCCGTTCGTGCGCCGCCAGTACGGCGACTTCCTCACGGACATGATGTGGGAGATCAAGCGTCTGCTGGATCCCGCAGGGATCCTGAACCCCGGCGTCGTCCTCTCCGACGATCCGGACTCGTATCTGTACGACCTCAAGCGCGTCCCGACCGTCGAGAGCGAGGTGGATCGCTGCGTCGAGTGCGGGTACTGCGAGCCGACGTGCCCGAGCAAGGACATCACCCTCACGCCGCGCCAGCGGATCGTCCTGCGCCGCGACATGGCGTGGGCCGAGGAGCAGGGCGACACCGCGCTGCTCGAAGAGCTCCGGGCGGACTACGACTACGAGGGCGTGCAGACGTGCGCCGTCGACGGCATGTGCGGCGTCGCCTGTCCCGTCGACATCAACACGGGCGACCTCGTGCGCCGACTGCGCGCGGAGGAGGCCTCCAGGATCGCGGACGGCGCGTGGGATGCCGCGGCGAAGAACTGGGCCGCTGTCACCAGGATCGGCGGCGTCGCGTTGAGCGTCGCGGATGCTGTGCCGGCACCGCTCGTGACCGGCGTGACCCGACTCGGCCGCGCGGTTCTCGGCGCCGACACCGTGCCGCTGTACGACGCGGGTCTGCCACGCGGCGGCACGCGTCCGGCTCGCCCCGTCGCCCCGGCGGACGCGCAGGCGGTACTCTTCGGCGCGTGCATCGGGACGATGTTCGGTCCGGAAGGCCACGGTGAGGGATCGCGGGATGCGGTGATGGCGCTGCTCGATCGAGCAGACATCGCCGTCGTCATCCCCGACGACACCGGCGGCCTGTGCTGCGGGACGCCGTGGAAATCGAAGGGGCATCTCGCCGGCTACGACCGGATGACCGACCGAGTGCTGGCGTCGCTGTGGGACGCCAGCCGTCAGGGCGAGCTGCCCGTGGTCTGCGACGCCGCTTCGTGCACCGAGGGCCTGCATGTGATGCTCGCCAAGTCCGTTGCAGAGCGACCGGAGTACACGGGGCTCGTGATCGAGGATGCGACGACCTACATCGCCAGGGAAGTGCTCCCCCGCCTGGCCGTGTCGGCGAAGCTGGACCGGATCGCTGTGCACCCGACCTGTTCGACGACCGCGCTGGGCGCGACCGGCGCGCTCACGGCCCTCGCCGCCGCAGTCGCCGACGAGGTGTACGTCCCCGACGGCTGGGGGTGCTGCGCGTTCGCCGGGGACCGCGGCATGCTGCACCCCGAGCTCACGGCCAGCGCGACGGCCGTCGAGTCCGCCGAGATCGCAGCAGCCGATGCCGAGCGGGGCGGATTCGACGCGTTCGTCTCGGCCAACCGGACGTGCGAGATCGGCATGAGCCGAGCCACCGGCAAGCCCTACCGTCACGTCGTCGAGGTGCTGGAGGAGCTCACGCGCTGAGGCATCCGTCCCTCTGATACGAAGAACGGGCGCCCCGCGAGGGACGCCCGTTCTTCGGTTCCGGAAGGGTCAGCGCGCGGCCGAGCCCTCGGTGTAGTCCTCGTCGGTCTGCTTCCACGAGAACAGCGAGCGCAGCTCGCGACCGGTGACCTCGATCGGGTGCTCCTGCTCCTTGGCACGCAGCTCCAGGAATTCGGCCGCGCCGTTGTCCTGGTCCTCGATGAAGCGCTTCGCGAACGCACCGGACTGGATGTCCGAGAGCACGCCCTTCATGTTCTCCTTGACACGAGCGTCGACGACGCGCGGACCCGAGACGTAGTCGCCGAACTCGGCCGTGTCGGAGATCGACCAGCGCTGCTTGGCGATGCCGCCCTCCCACATCAGGTCGACGATGAGCTTGAGCTCGTGCAGTACCTCGAAGTAGGCGATCTGCGGCTGGTAGCCCGCCTCGATGAGCGTCTCGAAGCCGGCCTGGACGAGGTGGCTCATGCCACCGCAGAGGACGGCCTGCTCACCGAACAGGTCGGTCTCGGTCTCCTCGGTGAAGGTCGTCTTGATGACGCCGGCGCGGGTGCCGCCGATGGCCTTCGCGTACGACAGCGCGACGTTCCAGGCCTGGCCGGTCGCGTCCCGCTCGACGGCGATGATGTCCGGGATGCCGCGACCCGCGACGAACTCGCGGCGCACGGTGTGGCCCGGGGCCTTCGGAGCGATGAGGATGACGTCGACGCCCTCGGGCGCTTCGATGTAGCCGAAGCGGATGTTGAACCCGTGCGCGAAGGCGAGGGTCTTGCCCGCGGCCAGGTTGGGTGCGATCGACTCGGAGTAGATCGTGCGCTGGTGCTGGTCCGGCGCGAGGATCATGATCAGGTCGGCCCAGACGGTCGCGTCGGCGACGTTCTTGACCGGGAACCCGGCCTCCTCGGCCTTCTCGATGGACTTCGAGCCGTCCTTGAGGGCGATGGCGACCTCGACACCCGAGTCGCGCAGGTTCATCGCGTGGGCGTGGCCCTGCGAGCCGTAGCCCACGATCGCGACCTTCTTGCCCTGGATGAGCGACAGGTCGGCGTCGGCGTCGTAGAAGATCTCAGTACTCACTTGTATTTCTCCTTGGTGGTGGTCTGGGTTGGTGTCAGCCGCGCAGGACGCGCTCGGTGATGCTCTTGCCGCCGCGCCCGATGGCGAGCAGGCCGGATTGCGAGAGCTCCTTGATGCCGAACGGCTCGAGGGCGCGGAGGATCGCATCGATCTTGCCCTTGTCGCCCGTGACCTCGATCACGACGGCATCGGCTGCGTAGTCGACGACGGAAGCGCGGAACAGGTTCACGATCTCGATCACATTCGAGCGCGTGGCGTTGTCCGTGCGCACCTTCACCAGCACGTGGTGACGCTGCACGGAGGTCGCGAAGTCGAGCTCGACGATCTTGATGACGTTGATGAGCTTGTTCAGTTGCTTCGTCACCTGCTCCAGCGGCAGCTGGTCGACGTCGACGACGACGGTGATGCGCGAGATACCCGGCACCTCGGTCACGCCCACGGCGAGTGATTCGATGTTGAAGCCGCGACGGGCGAAGAGCCCGGCGACGCGGGTCAGCAGACCTGGGGTGTCTTCCACCAGCAGGCTCAGCACGTGAGTGGACATGAGCTCACATCTCCTCTTCGAAGGACGGCGCGTGGTCGACGGCGTACTGGACGTAGCTGTTGCTGACGCCCTGCGGCACCATCGGCCACACCATCGCGTCGGCGGACACCACGAAGTCGATCACCACGGGTCGGTCGTTGGTCTCCAGCGCCAGCTTGATCGCGGCATCCACTTCCTCTTCCTTCTCCACCCGGATGCCGAGGCAGCCGTATGCCTCGGCGAGCTTGACGAAGTCGGGGACGCGAATCGTGCCGTGACCGGTGTTCAGGTCGGTGTTGGAGTGCCGTCCGTCGTAGAACAGCGTCTGCCACTGACGCACCATGCCCAGCGACGAGTTGTTGATGATCGCGACCTTGATCGGGATGTTGTTGATCGCGCAGGTGGCGAGCTCCTGGTTGGTCATCTGGAAGCATCCGTCGCCGTCGATCGACCACACCACGCGGTGCGGCTCCGCCACCTTCGCTCCCATGGCGGCCGGCACCGAATAGCCCATGGTCCCGGCTCCGCCGGAGTTCAGCCACGAGTTCGGACGCTCGTACTTGATGAACTGCGCCGCCCACATCTGGTGCTGACCGACGCCTGCCGCGTACACGGCCTCCGGTCCTGTCAGCTCGCCGATGCGCTGGATCACGTGCTGCGGTGAGAGCAGACCGTCGCTGGTGGGCTGGAAGCCGAGCGGGAATTCGTCTCGGAGCCCGTCCAGGTAGGACCACCACTCGTCGGTGTCGGGCTTGTCCGCACCCATCGTGCTGCGGAACGCGGTCTCGAGGTCGACGAGCACGTCGCGCACATCGCCGACGATCGGCACGTCGGCATTGCGGATCTTCGAGATCTCGGCCGGGTCGATGTCGACGTGGACGACCTTCGCGTTCGGCGCGAAAAGCGCCGCCTTGCCGGTCACGCGGTCGTCGAAGCGTGCACCGAGAGCCAGGATCAGGTCGGACTCCTGCAGGGCGAGCACGGCCGGGACCGTGCCGTGCATGCCCGGCATGCCGAGGTGCTGCGGGTGCGAGTCCGGGAAAGCGCCGCGTGCCATCAGCGTCGTGACGACGGGTGCGCCAGTGGTCTCGGCGAGGCTCTTGAGCTCCTCCGATGCGCGCCCACGGATGACGCCGCCGCCGACGTAGAGCACCGGCCTCTTGGCCTCGGCGAACAGGTTGGCCGCAGCCTGGATCTGCTTTCCATGCGCCTTCGTCACCGGGCGGTAGCCGGGAAGGTCGATCCTGGGCGGCCAGACGAAGGGAGCCTTGGCCTGCTGGGCATCCTTCGTGATGTCCACGAGGACGGGGCCCGGGCGCCCGGTCGAAGCGATCTCGAAGGCCGCTGCGATGGCACCGGGGATCTCGTTCACGTCCTTGACGAGGATGGAGTGCTTCGTCACGGGCATCGTGATGCCGACGATGTCCGCCTCCTGGAATGCGTCCGTGCCCATCAGGGTCGAGAACACCTGTCCGGTGATCGCGACGATCGGCACGGAGTCCATGTAGGCATCCGCGATCGCGGTGACGAGGTTCGTCGCGCCGGGACCGGAGGTGGCGATCGTGACGCCGACCCGGTTCGAGGCCGACGCGTATCCTTCGGCCGCGTGCCCGCCGCCCTGCTCGTGACGGACCAGGATGTGGCGCAGCTCGGTGGAATCCAGGAGCGGGTCGTACACCTCCATGATCGCGCCGCCGGGGATGCCGAACACATCGGTGACGCCGAGCAGTTCGAGCGACCGGACGACAGCCTGGGCGCCGGTGAGTTCTGGGGCCGCGGCCTGACGGGCCGGCGGCCGTGGCACGGCGGACACGGAATCAGCAGTCATGTTTGTTTCCTCGGATCTGATGAGCGACGTCGATATGAGGCCGACGGGCCTCGGGCGGCCAGAGAGTCAACCGGTCGTCGCTCCCTCGGCTGCGGAGCGCACGAGGGCTGCGTACTTGGCAAGAACGCCACGGGTATAGCGCGGGGGAAGCGGCTCCCAGCCAGAGCGGCGGGAGGCGAGCTCCGCCTCGTCGACGAGTAGGTCGAGAGAGCGAGCTGCGATATCGACCCGTATCAGATCACCATCGCGCACGAAGGCGATGGGACCTGCGTCCACCGCTTCGGGTGCTATGTGGCCGATGCACAGGCCGGTTGTGCCGCCTGAGAATCGTCCGTCCGTCAAGAGTAGTACATCTTTTCCGAGCCCAGCGCCCTTGATGGCTCCGGTGATCGCGAGCATCTCGCGCATGCCGGGCCCGCCCTTGGGACCCTCGTAGCGGATGACGACCACGTCACCGGCCTGGATCGCACCTTCGGCGAGGGCATCCATGGCGGCGCGCTCGCGTTCGAACACGCGCGCCGGCCCTTCGAAGACATCCGCGTCGAAACCGGCGGACTTCACGACGGCGCCTTCCGGCGCCATCGAGCCGTGCAGGATCGTGATGCCTCCCGAGGCGTGGATCGGGTTGTCGAACGTGTGGATGACCTCACCGTCGATCGGGTCCGGGTCCAGGTCGCGGAGATTCTCGGCGACGGTCTTGCCGGTCACGGTGAGAGCGTCGCCGTGCAGGAGACCTTCGTCGAGCATCGCCTTCATGATGACCGGGATGCCGCCCTGACGGTCGACGTCGTTCATCACGTACTTGCCGAACGGCTTCATGTCGGCGATGTGCGGCGTCCGGTCGCCGATCCGGTTGAAGTCGTGCAGATCCAGTTCGACCTGGGCTTCGCGGGCGATCGCGAGCAGGTGCAGCACGACGTTGGTCGAGCCTCCCAGCGCCATCGCGAGCGCGATCGCGTTCTCGAACGATTCCTTCGTCAGGATGTCCTTCGTGGTGATCCCCTGCCGGAGCAGGTTGACGACGGCCTCGCCCGAGCGGTGTGCGAACAGGTCGCGTCGACGATCCGCCGACGGCGGAGCTGCCGAACCCGGCAGGCTGAGCCCGAGCGCCTCGGCGACGGATGCCATGGTGTTCGCCGTGTACATGCCACCGCACGCGCCCTCACCCGGAGCGAACGCGCACTCGATGCGCTTGAGGTCCTCCTCGCTCATCCGGCCGGCGCGGCAGGCGCCGACGCCCTCGAACGAGTCGATGATCGTGATGTCCTTCTCGGTGCCGTCCGAGAGCTTCACCCAGCCGGGGGCGATCGATCCGGCGTAGAGGAACACGCTGGACAGGCCGAGTCGGGCGCTGGCCATGAGCATGCCGGGGATGGACTTGTCGCAGCCCGCCAGCAGCACGGTGCCGTCGAGACGTTCGGCCATGATGACCGTCTCGACCGAGTCAGCGATCACCTCGCGCGACACCAGCGAGAAATGCATGCCCTCGTGGCCCATCGAGATGCCGTCCGAGACGGAGATCGTGCCGAACTGCAGCGGGTAGCCGCCGCCCGAGTGCACGCCCTCCTTCGCTCCCTGCGCGAGCCGATCCAGACTCAGGTTGCAGGGTGTGATCTCGTTCCAGCTCGAAGCGATACCGATCTGGGGCTTGTCCCAGTCCGCATCGCCCATGCCGACCGCACGGAGCATGCCGCGCGACGTGGTGGCTTCGATCCCGTCCGTCACGACACGGCTGCGGGGCTTGATGTCGACGGATGCGTCCGTGGATTCCTGCGAGGCCATGACGGCAGTCTATTCCCGTCCGGCAGCCCGCTCCGTAGCCACCTGCGCCAGAAGCTCGGCGATCTGCTGTGGGCTCTCCACACGCAGCGTCGCCGCCGACTCCCCCGGCCCGACCCGGACGCCGAGGTCGCCGTCCTTGAGGACGCGCAGGGCGTCCTCATCCGTCACATCATCGCCCGCGAACAGGATGCCTGTGGCATCGAAGTGCTCGCGCAGAACGCCCATCGCGGCGTCCTTGCCCTCCGTGCGCGACGAGAACTCCAGAACCCTGTGTCCGGAGCGTCGACGCCAGTGCGGGAAGCGCTCGGCGACCAGCGCGTCGATCTCGGCGAAGACCGCGGCCTCGACCTCGGGCGTCGCGCGGCGGGTGTGCACGCCCATGCCGAAGGTCTTCGGCTCGAACTCAGCCCCCTCGTAGCGCGCGATGATCGGCTTCGCGGCTTCCCAGAGCTCTTCACGCGCCCCGTCCTCGGTCGCCTCGCCGGTCGACGCGGCATCCCCGGAGCCGGGGAACCAGTACTGCGCCCCGTGGGAACCGGCGAGCGCGACCGACGAATCGTCATCGTGCTCGGTGATGATGCGCAGATCGTGCATGCTGCGGCCGGAGACGAAGGCGACCTGCGTGTCGGGAAGCGCGACGAGCCGTTCGATCTGCTCCTTGACCGCCGGCAGAGCCCTGGCGGCCATCGGTTCGGGAACCAGCGGCGAAGCGACGCCGTCGAAATCGAGCGCGATCACGAGCCTGGGCGTGGTGGCGATGGCGGTCAGTGCTGCGTCGGCGGTTCCGGGCGTCCAGGTGCGGGTCACTGCGGTTTCTCCTCAGGAAGGCGGGTTTGCCCTCAGCCTCTCACGGCAGCGGCGTCTGCTTCTCCTTCGCCGCTCGCAGTGCCGCCAGGAAGGATGACGACCACGCGTTCACGTCATGCTCGAGCACGCGCTTGCGGAGCGCTCTCATGCGCTTGCCCTGCTCAGCGGCGGGCATCTGCACGGCGGTCATGATGGCGTCCTTGAGGCCTTCGATGTCATGCGGGTTGACTCGGACGGCCTGGCGCAGTTCATCGGCCGCGCCGGTGAACTCGCTGAGCACCAGGACGCCGCGGTTGTCACGCCGCGTCGCGATGTACTCCTTCGCGACGAGGTTCATGCCGTCGCGCAGTGCGGTCACGAGCATGACATCGGCCGCGAGGTACAGCGCGACCATCTCCTCCCGAGGGAACCCCTGATGCAGGTAACGGATCGCGGTGTGTCCCATGGTGTCGTAGTCGCCGTTGAGACGGCCGACCGAGAGCTCGATCTCATCACGCAGCTGCACGTACGAATCCACCCGCTCGCGGCTGGGACTCGCGACCTGGACGAACGTGACGTCCTCGACGTTCAGCGTGCCCTGTGCGACCAGTTCGGCGTACGCCTTGATGCGATGCCGGATGCCCTTGGTGTAGTCCAGGCGATCGACGCCCAGCAGGATCTTGCGCGGGTTTCCGAGGCTCTCGCGGATCTCCGCCGCCCTGGCCTGGATGTCGGGACGTGCTGCGAGCTCGATGTACGGAACGGTGTCGATCGAGATCGGGAAGGCCTTGGCGAGGACCGTGCGGGTTCCGTCCTCCTCCGGGACGGTGACGTTCGAGCCCTTGACCTCGTGGCGCAGTCGCCGACGGACCGCCGCGAGGAAGTAGCTGGCGTCCTGCGCGCGCTGGAATCCGATCACATCCGCCCCGAGCAGTCCCCGCAGCACCTGGTCGCGCCAGGGCAGCTGTGCGTAGAGACCGTGCGCCGGGAACGGAATGTGGTGGAAGTAGCCGATCGTCACGTCGGGTCGGAGCGCCCGCACCATCTCCGGCACGAGCTGCAACTGGTAGTCGTGCACCCATACCGTGCCGTTCGGTGCGACCGCGGCCGCCGCGGCCTCCGCGAAGCGGCGATTGACGGTCACGTACGCCTCCCACCATTCGCGGTGGTACTGCGGCGGCGATATCACGTCGTGGTAGAGCGGCCAGATCGTGTCGTTGGCGAAGCCCTCGTAGTACTCCTCGACCTCGTCCTCGCTGAGCGCGACAGGGATCAGCCGGAGACCGCCCGTCTCGAACGGTGCGAGTTCGAGGTCCGCCTGACCAGCCCAACCGACCCACGCCCCGTCGACCGAGTGCATGACGGGCTCGAGCGCCGCGACCAGTCCCCCGGGCGAAGTCCGCCAGATCTCCTCGCCATCCGGCCCCTGGACGCGGTCGACAGGCAACCTGTTCGCGACGACGACGAATTCCGCAACGGCCATGGAGACTCCCTCACCCTGATCGGTCTCTCCAGAGTAGCCGGATCGCACCGGAGGGCTCGGGCGGCGCCGTCACGCCCCCGCGCGAGGTGTCCGGCGCGGATCGCTGAGGAACCAGTTCGCGATGCCCGCCATCAGCACGACGGCTGCCGCGCCGGCCGGCAACAGCAGCGCGGCGCCCGTGCCGAGGGACTCCGCGACCTCGCCGGTGATCGCGGATGCCGCGGCCTGGCCGACCACGACCCCTGACCCGAGCATCGTCATGACGGTGGCAGAACGGCCCAGCGGGCTGCGGGCTGCGCCGAAGCTGTACTGCGTGACGAGTGTCGGGCCGATGCCGATCCCCATGATCGCCAGCGCTATCAGCATGGTCTCGACCGAGGAGGCGGAGGCGACCAGCAGCGTGCCGAGGAAAAGGATTCCGCTGAACACCAGCCAGCGGGCTCGCAGCGTGAATCGAGGAGGCAGCCACGCGACGCCGAGCGCCAGCGCCGCCGAGCCGATGCCCATCACTCCGTAGAGAAGACCGGCTTGCTCGGCATCCCCTCGGTCGGCCATGAAGGAGGTGAGAGAGGTCAGCATCGCACCGAAGAAGAGCCCGACGCCCAGGATGCCGAGGACCACCACGAGCAGTTCAGGACGGAACAGCTCGGAAGCCTTCGACGGCGCCGAACCGTCGGCGTGCCGCTCGGCGGAGATGTGGCGTGCTGTGGGGTGCAACGCGAAGGCGCCGACGAAGACGAAAGTGAGGGCAGCGGCGCCCACCAGCGGCGCCCACGGGGCGATGGCCGACGCGAGCACGCCCACCAGGAACGGCCCGAACACGAAAACGGTCTCATCGGCTGCCGACTCGTAGGAGAACGTGCCCGAGATGGTCTTGGTCCGGGTGCTCTCCGGCATCCGCTCGGAGATGATCGCGACCAGACGCGAACGCGACATCGGCGACACCTGCGGCGCCGAGGCCCCGATCAGCAGCGCCGCGATCAGCAGGATCGGGTCCGCGGCCGGGCTGTACACGACCCAGGCGAACACGGCGAGCATGGTGCCGTTCACGACCGCGGAGATCATCAGCACGACGCGCTGGCCGTAGCGGTCGGCCGCAGCACCGAGCAACGGGCCGACGACGGCGGTGCCGAGGCCGACGGCTGCGGAGGTGAGCCCGCCGAGCGCGAGCGAGCCGCGGGCGGAGACGACGACCGTCAGGACGCCGACCACCATCATGGCGAACGGCAGGCGCGCGATGAAGGCGATGATGAAATACGGCAGGCCGGCAAGGCGCAGCAGGCTGGGGGCCGCGGCAGAAGGGGTGTGTGTCTGGGTCATGGCTCTCGCGCGCCCGTGGACGCGGGGATCGGGTGCCGCCGCTTTCCGCCGGGATGCCGACGGCCGGTAGATACACAACTGGGACGCCGAAGCGCCGACCACATCTTACCCGCGAGCACCTGAACGAAACCAGGGGCCCCTTCCCGCGTAGCTCGTCGACTACCGTTGAGCCATGCGCTACCTCTTCAGCACCGGACTTGTCGCAGCGATCTCCGCTGGTGTCTCACTGCTACGCGGCACACGCGCGGAACCTGTGACCTGGCGGGCGGTGCTGTCCTGGGTCAGCTGGGGCATCACGATGGCACTCGCCGTCGGAGCCGTGGTCGATATGAACCGCGAGCGCCGCGGCGTGCTGGTCGATGCCGACTCGCCCCAGTCCGTCAAGAAGGCGAAGAAGGCCCAACGACTGCAGTTCCGGTCGCAGAAGGCTCTCGCGGACGCGCAGGATCACGCGAAGGACCGACGCTGACTGCCCCTCATCTTCCGGGGTGAGGTCCGGGCCTCGCCCGGCGGGTGACACCTCGGTGCGTCAGAGCGTCAGGATGAGCGCCTCCCCCTGACCGCCGCCTCCGCACAGCCCGACGGCGACCGTCCCCGATCCCCGGCGCGCGAGCTCATGCGCGAGATGCACGACCAGGCGATTGCCGCTGGCGCCGATCGGATGCCCGATCGCGATGCCGCCGCCATGGATGTTGACGATGTCGCTCGAGACCCCCAGCTCGGTCTGGGACCGCGCGACGACCGCACCGAACGCCTCGTTGATCTCGACGAGATCGAGATCGGCCGGAGTGATGCCCTGCTTCTCGCACGCCTTCTCGATCGCTCGTGCGGGCTGCGCCTGCAGGGAGTTGTCCGGGCCGGCCGTCTGTCCACTCGCCCCGACGACCGCGAGCACTGTCCAGCCGTGGGCGTCGGCGTTCTGCCGCGTCGTGACGACGACCGCCGAAGCGCCGTCGGAGATCTGTGAGGAATTGCCCGCGGTGATCGAGCCGCCGTCGGCGAAAGCCGCGCGCAGCCCGGCGAGCGTCTCGACGGTGGTCTGCGGACGCACACCCTCGTCCTTCGAGACCACGATCGGTTCTCGGCGACGCTGGGGCACCTCCACCGTCACGATCTCCGCCTCGAAGACCCCGGCATCCTGCGCTGCGGCGGCCCGCTGGTGGGACGCCGCCGCCACCGCATCCTGCGCCTGCCTCGTGAGTTCGTACCTGGCATTGTGACGCTCGGTGGAGGCGCCCATGCTCTCGCGGTCGTACGCATCGGTGAGTCCGTCGAAGGCCATGTGGTCGAGCACCTCGACGCTGCCGTAGGTCCACCCGTCCCTCGAGCCCATCAGCAGGTGCGGCGCGCGGGTCATCGATTCCATACCGGCGGCCACGACGGTGGTCGCATCGCCCGTGCGGATCATCCGCGCGGCGTCGATGATCGCGGTGAGTCCGGAGAGACACACCTTGTTCACGGAGTGCGCCGGGACGTCCCAGCCGATGCCGGCGCCGATCGCCGCCTGACGTGCGGCGTTCTGCCCGGAGCCTGCGGCCAGGACCTGCCCGACGATGACGGCGTCCACGTCGCCGGCGTCCACAGCACCCTGCGCGAGTGCGCCGCGGATCGCGAATGCCCCCAGCTGCGGAGCCGTGAACGAAGCGAGCTGCCCTTTGAGTCGACCCTGCGGGGTCCGGGCTGCGGCGACGATGACGATGTCGGTCATGAGAGCTCCTTCAGGTCCGGTGAGATGACGAGCGCCGGTTCGGTTGCGTCGATGACATCCTGCACCGAGATGCCCGGCGCGGTTTCGACGAGCACGAGCCCGTCCTGAGTGATGTCGATGACGGCGAGATCGGTGATGATGCGATCCACCACCCCTCGTCCCGTCAGCGGCAGCGAGCATTCGTTCACGATCTTGGCCGAGCCGTCCTTGGCGACGTGCTCCATCAGCACGATGACGCGCCCCGCGCCGTGGACGAGGTCCATGGCGCCTCCGGGCCCCTTGACCATCTTCCCCGGGATCATCCAGTTGGCCAGATCACCGGATGCCGAGACCTGCATGGCGCCGAGGATCGCGGCGTCGATCTTGCCGCCGCGGATCATGCCGAAGCTGGTCGCCGAATCGAAGAACGCGGATCCTGGCAGCACCGTGACGGTCTCCTTCCCGGCGTTGATGAGGTCGGGGTCGACGGCATCCTCCGTCGGGTACGGGCCGACGCCGAGGATCCCGTTCTCGGACTGCAGCACGACGGTGACGCCGTCCGGTACGTGGTTCGGTACGAGCGTCGGCAGGCCGATTCCGAGGTTGACGTACGAGCCGTCCTGCAGCTCGGCGGCGGCGCGCGCTGCCATCTGATCTCTGGTCAACGCCATGTCAGGCTCCTTCCTCGGCAGCCGGAACCGTGACGGTGCGGCGCTCGATGCGCTTCGGGATGTCCGTGCCGACCTCGACGATGCGATGGACGAAGACTCCCGCGAGATGGACGCGATCAGGGTCGATCTCGCCCGGTTCCACGAGCTGCTCCACCTGGGCGATGCAGATGCGCCCAGCCATCGCGGCGAGCGGATTGAAGTTGCGGGCCGCCTTGGTGAACACGAGATTGCCGTGCCGGTCGCCTGCCGCGGCGTGCACGAGCGAGAAATCGGTCGTGATGGCATCCTCGAGCACGAATTCCTTCGGTGCCCCTCCGACGTCGAACGTGCGCACGTCCTTGCGGGGTGAGGCGACAGCGATCGTGCCGTCCGAGTTGTAGCGGCGCGGCAGTCCGCCCTCGGCGACCTGCGTTCCGACGCCCGTCTGCGTATAGAACGCCGCGATCCCCGAACCGCCCGCGCGCAGCTTCTCGGCCAGTGTGCCCTGTGGTGTGAGTTCGAGTTCGAGTTCGCCGGAAAGGAACTGCCGCTCGAACTCCTTGTTCTCACCGACGTAGGACGAGGTCATCTTGCGGATGCGGCGAGCGCCGAGCAGGACGCCGAGGCCCCAGTCGTCCACGCCGCAGTTGTTGCTGACGACGCTGAGATCCGTCGTTCCCCGCTCCAGCAGCGCCTCGATGAGGGCGATCGGATTGCCGGACAGCCCGAAGCCGCCGACAGCCAGAGATGCGCCGTCGGGGATGTCTGCCACGGCGTCCGCCGCCGAAGCCCATTGCTTGTCGATCACTCATCACTCCTTCGTGGGTGTCCTTCCAGCATCCGCCTGTCGCGTCCGGTTCTGAAGGGGGGTGCTTGCCATGTGGTCGAATGCGCGGGTAGCGTCCACTATGTGGAACCCACGACGGTGCCCGGTGCACAGGCGGTGGCAAGGGCCGCGCATCTGCTCAGACTGGTGACCGCTAGTGGCGACCTGGGCGGCAGCCTTCAGGAACTCGCACGGGCGGCGGAGCTGTCACGGTCCACCGCCCATCGGCTGCTATCGGCGCTGCGCGCGGAGGGTCTTGTCGATCAGGACGATGCGACGTCGCGATGGATGCCGGGGCCGGAGCTGTATCTCATGGGCACCGTGGCAGCCGCACGGTACGACATCACGGCACTGGCCAGGGACATCGTCCGCTCGCTGGCAGTGAAGACCGAGGAGAGCGCGTTCCTCTCGGTGCGCCGCGCCGATGAGACGGTCTGCCTGCTGCGCGAGGAGGGAGCGTTCCCCATCCGCTCGTTCGTCCTCAGCGAAGGCGTGCGCTTCCCCCTCGGCGTCGCCAGTGCCGGACTCGCGATCCTGGCTTTCCTCCCTGACCACGATGTGGATGCCTACCTCGATCGCCACCCCGACCTGGCCGATCGCTGGGGCCGTTCGCACCGGGAGAAGCAGCTGCGGACCAGACTCGGCGAAACCAAGGAACGCGGTTATGCGATCAACCCGGGGCTGATCGTCGAGGGCAGTTGGGGCATCGGGGCCGCGGTCTTCGATCGACAGGGGCGGCCGGAGTGGGCGCTCAGCCTCACCGGGGTCGAGTTCCGGTTCGGCCCCGACCGCATGGCCGAACTCGGACGGACGCTTCTCGCGCACGCGCATCAGCTGTCATCGCGCATCGCCAATGCTCGGAGGTAACCGAGGAGGTTGCATACCAACGGGTATATACTTGACGGTATGAATCGTTCCGACGTCGTCCCCTCCATCGTGTTGTCGGCGCACGCGCTGGCTCGTATCGCGGCACAGGATGCCAAGAACGAGGCACCCTCGGCGCAATGGCGCGTACTCAGCATCCTGGAGCGCGAAGGCGGCATCCGGCTCGGCGCTCTCGCGAGAACGGCCCGAACGACGCAACCAGGGATGACACGGCTGATCGGCGATCTCGAGCGGGCCGGTCTCGTCGCGCGCGCCGGCGACCCGGTCGACTCGCGAGCCACCGTGGTGAGCATCACGACAGCCGGACAGGAGGCCGTTCGTGCGTGGCGTGCCGAGTTCCGCAGGACGCTCGAGCCACGATTCGTGGATCTCGAGGATGCGGACTGGCAAGTGCTGTCCCGCGCAGCGGAGATCCTCGCGGCGCACACCGCCGCGTCCACAGGCACGAAGACAGGAGACAGCGAATGAGCACCGCGAAAGCGACCGGATCCGTATGGCACCAGCCCGCGCAGGTGTGGGCGGTGGCATTCGCCAGCGTCGTCGCGTTCATGGGCATCGGACTCGTGGACCCGATCCTCCCGGCGATCGCGGAGTCGCTCGAGGCGACCCCGACCGAGACCGAACTGCTGTTCACCAGCTACCTGCTGATCACCGGCCTCGCGATGCTCATCACGAGCTGGATCTCCAGCCGCATCGGCGCCAAAGCGACGCTGCTCATCGGACTCGCACTGATCGTCGCCTTCGCCCTCGCGTGCGCACTGAGCGGCAGCGTGGACGCGATCATCGGTTTCCGCGCCGGGTGGGGTCTGGGCAACGCTCTGTTCATCTCCACCGCGCTCGCGACGATCGTCGGCTCGGCGTCCGGCGGGAGCGCAGCGGCCATCGTGCTGTACGAGGCCGCGCTCGGGCTCGGCATCGCGATCGGTCCGTTGCTGGGTGGCCTGTTGGGCGAACTCAGCTGGCGCGGCCCGTTCTTCGGCGTCGTGGCCCTCATGGCGATCGGATTCATCGCGGTGCTGACCCTGCTGCGCCCCGGTACCGAGAAGCGCGAGCCGGTGCCGTTCTCCGCTCCGTTCAGCGCGCTCGGTCGCCCGGCGCTCGCGATCCTGGCTGTGGCCGCATTCTTCTACAACATCGGCTTCTTCGTTCTGCTGGCCTTCTCCCCGTTCCCCCTCGGCTTCGGCGCCATGGGCATCGGCTTCACCTTCTTCGGATGGGGCCTCGCGCTGGCGGTCACGAGTGTCTGGGTGGCGCCCTGGATGATGCGTCGGATGCGCCGCACCACGATCATCCTGACGATCCTGCCGCTGCTCGCCACGGATCTGATCGTCGCCGGTCTCGTCGCGGAGACCCCGTCGTTCCTGGTCGCCTGCATCATCGTCGGCGGACTCCTTCTCGGCATCATGAACACCGTCCTCACCGAAGCAGTGATGGAAGCGACCGATCTGCCGCGCTCCGTCGCCTCGTCGGCATATTCGTCGGTTCGTTTCATCGGCGGCGCGGTCGCTCCCCCGGTCGCCGCGCTGCTGTGGCACCAGTTCAACGCGACGGTCCCCTACCTGTTCGCCGCGGCCGCCGTGCTCATCGCGACATTGACGATCTTCCTGGGCCGACGCGTGCTCGCACACATCGATGATGAGCCCGAGGATGCCGCGGCGGAGGATGCCGAGGCGATCCTGATCGGCGACGCCGCCTGAGCCGCAGCGGCGGCCACCCCGCGGGTACGGTATCCGTATGAGCGATGCGACCCGCCTGCCCGAACGCTCCCGCCTTGTGCTCCAGCACCTCGCGGATGCCGGCGTCGACGTCGAGATCCGCGTTCTGCCGGACTCGGCCCGCACGGCACCGGAGGCCGCAGCAGCGATCGGCTGCGATGTCGCCGCGATCGCGAACAGCCTCGTGTTCGTCGCCGATGGGGAGCCTGTGCTGATCATGACCAGCGGGGGCCACCGGGCAGACCCGTCGATCCTGGCCCAGCAGATCGGCGTCGGCGAGGTCACGATGGCCCCGGCATCCGTCGTCCGCGAGGCCACCGGCCAGGCGATCGGCGGCGTCGCGCCGGTCGGGCATCCGGCTCGGCTGCGCACCTACGTCGATGAGGCGCTCGAGGTGCACACCGAGATCTGGGCCGCCGCCGGTCACCCGCACACCGTGATGCCGCTGACCTTCGAGCTGCTGCGTGCCCTGACGGGCGGGCAGGCCATCGCCGTCGCCTGACGGTGACCGCGGTCGACGACGAGAACACCGACCTTCTCGCTCGACCACGACCTCGATACCCGCTGCATCCCGGCCCCAGCACCTCGCCGCGCTTATGCAGCGCTCGAAGCTCACAGTGCACTCTTAGGTTCAGAGTGCAAACTTGCATTTCATGAGCGATAGTGCAGATTCATTGCGGGATCAGCGGAAGCGCGAGACCGCTCGGGCCTTGACCGAGGCCGCTCGTCGACTGACGACAGCCCATGGGTTCGCCGGCTTCACCGTCGAGGAGCTGTGTGCCGACGTGGGTGTGTCCCGCCGGACGTTCTTCAACTACTTCGAGAGCAAGGAGAACGCCGTCTTCGGCTTCGCTCTGATGGATGACGCCGAGCACGCGATCGCCGAGGACTTCGTCTCCCAGAGCGGAGACATCGTCGACGACTTCGCGGCGATGCTGACTCGGCGTTGGACGCTCTTCGATCCGATCGCCGAGGCCCCGGCCGTCCTCGCCATCGTCGAGGAGGAGCCCCGGTTGCTCAAGGCGGCTTTCGCGCACCTCGCAGAGAACGAGCGCAGGGACGTCGAACTCATCCAGCGTCGTATCGGCGACACCGATGGCTCCCGCGTCCACGCTGAGGTCATCGTGCAGGTGTTCGGCGCGCTCGTCAGGCTTTGCCTGGACGAGCTGCTGCACCGGCACTCCCCCGATTCCTTCAACGATCTCCTCACCCGAAGACTCGAGATCGCCCGTTCCACCCTGACCTCGTCACAGAAAGCCGACTGATGTCCGCCACCACCACCACGGATGCGCCTTTCCTGCTCACGAAGCGGCGCATCTGGATCATCTTCAGCGCCCTCATCGCGGGCATGCTGCTGTCCAGCCTCGATCAGACGATCGTCTCCACCGCCATGCCCACGATCGTCGGTCAGCTCGGCGGCGTGGACCATCAGGTCTGGATCACGACCGCCTATCTGCTCGCCACCACGATCGTCATGCCCATCTACGGCAAGTTCGGCGACGTGCTCGGTCGGCGCAACCTCTTCCTCGTCGCGATCGCCCTGTTCACTCTGGCCTCTGTCGGATGCGCCTTCGCCACCGACTTCTGGATGTTCGTCGTCTTCCGCGCGATGCAGGGCCTCGGCGGCGGTGGATTGATGATCCTGTCACAGGCGATCATCGCCGACATCGTGCCGGCGAACGAACGCGGAAAGTACATGGGCCCGCTCGGCGCCGTGTTCGGCCTGTCTGCCGTGGCCGGGCCGCTGCTCGGCGGCTTCTTCGTCGACCACATGACCTGGCAGTGGGCGTTCTACATCAACATCCCGGTCGGCATCGCCGCCTTCATCATCGCGCTCGTCGCGCTGAAGCTGCCGAGCAAGAAGGCCGACAAGCCGATCGACATCCTCGGAGTGATCTTCCTGTCGATCGCCACGACGTGCCTCATCTTCTTCACCGACTTCGGCGGCGACAAGGAGTTCGGATGGGACTCGCTCGCCACCTGGGCGTGGGGCGCCGGACTCGTGGTCGCTGCGACCGCCTTCGTCGTCACCGAATCGCGCGTGCAGGACCCGATCATCCCGCTGAGCCTGTTCCGCAATCCGATCTTCGTGAACGCGACCGCGATCGGGCTGGTCCTCGGCATCGGCATGTTCGCCGCGATCGGGTTCGTCCCCACGTTCCTGCAGATGTCCTCCGGCACGTCGGCCGCGGCATCCGGTCTGCTCATGATCCCCATGATGGTCGGCCTGATGGGCACATCGATCGGGTCGGGAATTGCGATCTCCAAGACCGGGAAGTACAAGATCTACCCGATTCTCGGCACGATCATCACCGGTCTGGCCATGGCCGCGTTCACCACGCTCTCCGCATCGACACCGATCTGGCTCATCTGCGTCTTCCTGTTCTTCTTCGGCGCAGGACTCGGCCTCATCATGCAGGTCGTCGTCCTGGTCGTGCAGAACGCCGTCCCCGCGAGCGAGATCGGCACGGCCACGAGCACGAACAACTATTTCCGCGAGGTCGGCGCGTCGCTGGGCACCGCGGTTTTCGGAACGATCTTCACGACCAGGCTCACAGAGAACCTGCTGGGCGTGTTCGCCGAGGCAGGAGCATCACCGGATGCCGCGTCGCAGGCCGCGTCCACGATCGACCCGGCGACTCTGAGCACTCTGCCTGATGAAGTCCGCGACGGCATCGTGACGGCCTACGCGGATGCCCTGGCGCCGGTGTTCTGGTACCTCATCCCGTTCGTCCTGCTGGCGCTCGTGCTCTCGCTGTTCCTCAAGCAGATCCCGCTGTCGGACCAGGCGGGCCTCGTCGCACGAGGGGAAGCGATCGGCGGCGACGAGGCGGAGCGGCTGGAGGCCGAGCTGCGCGGCGGTGGCGCGGGCGCCGCCACCGCTTCGGGCTCGGATGCCGTCAGCGACGACACCGGGACCGTGCCCGTCGCGCGCTGACCGCGAACGATCCGCCACCGGGCCCACCGTCGAATGAGACGGTGGGCCCGTGCGTCGATCTCACGAGCCTGCGAGCGGAATGCGGATGACTCGGTCATCATCTGTGTGCGGGTCTCCGCGACCGTCGGTGTTGTTCGTGATCACCCAGAGTGCGCCATCCGGGGCGACGACGACGTCCCGCAGTCGCCCGTATTCACCGACGAAACGGTCCATGGAGGCCGCAGAGTCGGACAGCGGGACTTCGCGCAGTCGCTCGCCACGCAGGTTGGCGACGAAGACGGTGTCTTCGACGATCGCGATGCCACTCGGGCTGGCGTCCGCCGGCGCCCACTGCGCGAGCGGATCGATCCGTCCCGATAGATCCGCCGCGCCTTCGGCATCCGGCCATCCGTAGTTGCCGCCGGGCTCGATGAGGTTGAGCTCGTCCCAGGTGTCCTGCCCGAACTCGCTCGCGTACAGCAGACCGTCCTCGTCCCAGGTGAGCCCCTGAGGATTGCGGTGACCATAGCTGTACACGGCGGATCCGGCGAACGGGTTGTCGTCCGGGATCGCCCCGTCCGGTGTGATGCGGAGGATCTTTCCCGAGAGGGAGTCCAGATCCTGAGCGGCGGAGCGGTTCCCGGCGTCTCCCGTCGTCACGTAGAGCATGCCGTCCGGACCG
This sequence comes from Microbacterium sp. NPDC056234, assembly GCF_042267585.1. Lineage (NCBI taxonomy): Bacteria > Bacillati > Actinomycetota > Actinomycetes > Micrococcales > Microbacteriaceae > Microbacterium > Microbacterium sp. NPDC056234. Next base: position 238,088 of record NZ_JBHJTE010000002.1, on the reverse strand, counting down.
AAGGCGATGCGCCCGCCGTTGTGGTTCGTCCCCGCCTCGATTCCGGCGACGAGCGTCTCCGCGGAGCCGAGTCCGAGTTCACCCGCACGACCGGTCAACTCGTAGCGATCGATACGGTTCTCCTGCTCGGCGGTGAGATACACGTACAGATGGCCGTCGTGAGCCGCGATGCCCAGGAGCCCTCCCTCACCACGCGGCTGCACATCGGCGATGGTGCCCACCTCCCGCAGGGCGCCGTCACCGCCGATCTCGAGGATGCGCGCCGACTCGCGTTCGCTCACCAGTGCCGCATCCTCGTGGAACGTGAGGGACCACGGTACGTGCAGACCGTCGGCGACGATCGAAACGGGTCCGGGAGTCGCCGCGACGCCGTCCGCAGGAGCGCTCGTATGCGTCGGCGTGGCCGGAGTCCGGGTCTCCACGGCCGGGGTGCAGCCCACCGCGACGATCATGACGGCCAGGAGCGCGATGACGCCGGAAACCCGCACCTGTCGAACGCGTCTGATGATCTTCATCGTCGAGAACCTCCCGCCGTTTTCGGCGAAGCGCTGACAGAGCAGAAAAGCCCCAGATGACTGGCGAGAGTCTTCTGAGGCTGATCCGTGCACCCCCTGGGACTTGAACCCAGAACCCACTGATTAAGAGTCAGTTGCTCTGCCGATTGAGCTAGAGGTGCGTTGCCGGTCTTCCCCGGCCGAGGAATTACGTTACCAGGTTGTCGCCCGCAAATGAAATCGAGGCCGACATGGCTAGGGAGAGCCTGTGAAGAGCCCGCCCGCGCCGGACTCGGCCGCACCCTGACGACTATTCTGAGGGGGTGACCGACTCCGTTTCTGCCGCCGATCTCCGGGGCGATCTCGAACTCGCCCTCCGTCTCGCGCAGGCCGCCGATGAGCAGTCCCTGCCGCGTTTCGACGCCGCCGATCTCGAGGTCTCCCGCAAGGCGGACCGATCCCATGTCACGGACGCCGACCTGGCCACAGAGCGTGCGATCCGCGGCATCCTCGCGGCCGAGCGTTCCGACGACGGCATCCTCGGCGAGGAGTACGGCACGGAGGGCTCAACGCACCGCCAGTGGATCATCGATCCGATCGACGGCACGGCGAACTTCCTGCGGGGTGTGCCGCTGTGGGGCACCATGATCGCGCTCGCGATCGACGGCGTGCCACAGGTGGGCGTCGTCAGCATGCCGGCGCTCGGACGCCGCTGGTGGGCGGCCTCGGGGCTGGGCGCCTGGACGGGCACCGCAGCAGAACCGCGCGAGCTGCGCGTCTCATCCGTGGACGCCCTCGACGATGCCAGCGTCAGCTTCCAGAGCATCGGGCAGTGGGCGGATGCCGGAAAGCTCGACGACCTCATCCGCCTCGCGGCGCGCGTCTGGCGCGACCGCGCCTACGGTGACATCTACGCGTACATGCTGCTGGCCGAAGGCCGCATCGACATGGTCGCCGAGTTCGACGTGAAGGAATACGACATCGCCGCCGCCGTGCCGATCGTGCGCGAGGCAGGCGGACGCATGACCTCCTACGACGGAGTCGAGACGCTGTCAGCGCTTTCGACACTCGCCACCAACGGGGTGCTGCACGATGCGTTCCTCGAGCTCCTGCACCCTTCCGACTGACGCCCACCCGACAAGGCCCGTGATGATCCCCCGCATCCCCCTCGCCGCAGCCGCCGCCCTTCTGCTCGTCGTGACTCTCGCCGCGTGCGCACAGGCTCCGACGCCTGTCGAGCCCCAGGCGGCCACCCCGCCGCCCGCCGCCGAGACGACCGCACCGGTCGTCAACGAGCCGACCGGCGAGCCGGAGCCCGCGGCGGCTCCCACCTGCGAGACCCTCATCGCCGACGGATACGTCAACACCCTCACCGAGCTCGGATGGAGCGCGAAGCAGTCCGAGTTCCGCATCGGCGAGACCGCCGTCGAGAACGGCATCCACTGCTCCTGGGCGAATTGGGAGGAGGCATCCGACCACGGCCAGTTCTTCGCCTGGGGTGAGCTGACGACGGATCAGGCTGCCGCTGCGCAAAGCGAACTGATCGCGCAGGGGTGGAAGCGCGAGGACGAAGACGGCGCACTCTACTTCACGGAACCAGCCGGGTCGGCTATGGGTGTCGACGAGAACGGGTACGGCATGACATACCTGTTCGGCGATGGCTGGGTGCGTTTCGCCGACACGAAGCAGAGCCTGGTCCTGATCAACTGGCCGTGACCGCGCAGTGGTGAAAGACGAAGAGGTCCGCCTCCCGTGAGAACACGGGAGGCGGACCTCTTGCTTCGCGACAGCGGTTCGGTGGAGCTGGGGGGAATCGAACCCCCGTCCAACGCTGAGTCTCCACGCCTTCTCCGGGCGCAGTCTGTGCAGACGTTCTCCTCGGCTCCGACCTTTGTCACAGACACCTAAGTCGACAAGCCCAGCCTGGGAAGAGTCCCGCGTGACGTCCAGACGCCATCACGCAGCAAGATTCCTAGATGACGCCAGGATCCGTATCGGAATCACATACGGCCTGACGGACTATCGGGCTCGCTTATGCAGCGAGGGCGAAGTCGTTGCGCTTTGTTTCGGCAACTATTGTTTTGCAGGGAGCGTTCACGAGATAACCCTGCATCCTCGGCCCGCTTCTCGTGGATTCACAGGCGCTGTCGAAACCGATCAGCCCCGTGGACCTTCTTGCGAAGGGACCGCTGTCGCACTGTGAAATTACCAATCGGATGCCGGAACACCCGAGCATCTCAGACTACAACGTATCGGCCGGGGACGCCATTCCCGACCCTCGCGTAGAGTCATCGCATGAGCGACGTCATCATCACAGTGCGGGGCCAGAGCGAGGCGCATATCGCCCCGGAACGCGCCACGATCCGGCTGTCCGTGCGCGCCGAGGGGGCGGACAGGGCGGCCGTGGTCGATCAGGTCCTTCGCCTGGCTGAGCCGCTTCGGACCGGGCTCGCCGAGCGATCGGATGCCGGAACTGTTCACGACTGGGCCAGCCAGCGTCTCTCGGTCCGTGCCGAGCGCCCCTGGAGCAGCGAGGGCAAGCGCCTCTCCCCCGTCTACTACGCCGCGGTGGATTTCACCGCCACGTTCACCGAGGCATCCGAGCTGTCGATCTGGGTGTCCGATGTCTCCGCCTGGGATGGTGTCGAGATGGGCTGGATCGACTGGCACCTCACCCCCGAGACCCGAGCGCGGGTCGAACGCGAGGTGGCCGCCGATGCCGTCGGCGTCGCCGTCGCGCGAGCCGAGGCCTATGCGGGCGCCCTCGGGCGCTCCACCGTGATTCCGCTGGAGATCGCGGACGTCGGATTGATCTCCAGCGGGCAGCAGGCCCCTCAGCTCACCGCACTCAAAGCCCGCGGCGCGGCCTTCGCCGCGGCAGACTCCGGGCCGTCGATGGAATACGAGCCGGACGAGATCGTCGTCTCGGCCACCGTCGAGGCGCGCTTCAGCGCGGGCTGATCGGGCGCGAGTCCGGCTCGCGCCCGACCCGGGTCAGTTCGTGACGGAGAACGGGGCGAGTTCCGCCGCGAGACGCTCCGAGACGCGTGCGTGCACGATCGTGCCATGCTCGCCGTGCTCGGATGACAGCAGCATGCCCGTCTCGTGGATCGCAGCGACCAGATCGCCCCGGTCATAGGGCACGAGCGCGTGGATCTCGGCCGCCGGCTTCGGCAGCGCCTCTTCGACGGCGGCGCGCAGCTCGGGGATGCCCTCGCCCGATCGCGATGAGACGAAGTGAGCGCGGGGAACGAGGCCGCGCAGCACGAGCCGCTCGTCCTCGTCGATGAGGTCGGCCTTGTTGAAGACGACGATCTCCGGCATGTCGCGCACGCCGACGTCGCCCAGCACGTCGCGGACCGTCTGCAGCTGACCCGCGGGGTCAGGGTGAGACCCGTCGACGACGTGGAGCACGACGTCGGCTTCGCCGACCTCCTCCAGCGTCGAACGGAATGCCTCGACGAGCTGATGCGGCAGGTTGCGCACGAACCCGACCGTGTCCGTCAGCGTGAATACGCGGCCGTCCGCGGTCTCGGTGCGGCGCACGGTGGCATCCAGCGTCGCGAACAGGGCGTTCTCGACGAGCACACCTGCGCTGGTGAGCGCGTTCAGCAGGCTCGACTTGCCCGCGTTCGTGTATCCCGCGATCGCAACCGAGGGAATCGTATTGCGCTTGCGCTCGGCGCGCTTGGCCTCGCGGGCCGGCGCGAAGTCGCGGATCTGACGACGAAGCAAGGCCATCTTGGTGCGGATGCGGCGACGGTCCAGTTCGATCTTCGTCTCACCGGGGCCGCGCGATCCCATACCGGCGCCACCGGCGCCGACCTGGCCACCGGCCTGACGGCTCATCGAGTCACCCCAGCCTCGCAGGCGCGGAAGCAGGTACTCGAGCTGCGCGAGTTCGACCTGGGCCTTGCCCTCGCGACTCTTGGCGTGCTGGCTGAAGATGTCGAGGATCACGGTGGTGCGATCGATGACCTTGACCTTGACGACGTCCTCGAGCGCGCGCCGCTGACTGGGCGCGAGTTCGGTGTCGGCGATGACGGTGTCTACGCCGGTGGCGGCGACGATGCCCTTCAGCTCCTGCGCCTTGCCGCGTCCGACGTAGGTGGCGGGGTCGGGGTGCGGACGGCGCTGCAGCAGACCGTCGAGCACGACGGCACCAGCCGTCTCCGCGAGGGCGGCGAGCTCGCGCAGCGAGTTCTCCGCGTCCTCCTGCGCGCCCTGCGGGTACACGCCGACGAGCACGACGTTCTCGAGCCGCAGCTGACGGTACTCGACCTCTGTGACGTCCTCGAGCTCGGTGGAGAGTCCGGCTACGCGACGCAGCGCGTGGCGGTCCTCGAGGTCCCACTGGGCGCCGTCGGCGTCGGTGTGGGTCGCTGTCGCGGCATCCTGGATCGCCTGTGCGGCTCCGAACACGTGCGCTTCAGTGCGCTGTTCGGCGTTCGCCAGGACGCGATCGACCGTCTCGTCCGTGCGCTTGTCGTTGGTGGTTTCCGTCATCCGTCCCTGTTCTCTGTTTCTCACGTGGAGCGCCTTAACCTTAACCCCCACCGTCCGGTACGCTCACCTCTATGGGGTCCGACCATTACTTCACTGCGGCCCCGGCAAGCCCCGAGAATCTGCGCACCATCGATGTGACACTGGCCGGTCGGCCGGTCACGGTGACGACAGCTGGGGGTGTTTTCAGCCCCGAGCGGCTGGATGCCGGCACTGCAGTCCTCTTCGCCAACATGCCACCCGTTCCACCCGGTGGGGATTTTCTCGACCTCGGAGCCGGATGGGGACCCATCAGCCTCACGATGGCGATGCTGGCACCGCATGCGACGGTGTGGGCCGTCGACGTCAACGAGCGGGCGCTCGATCTTGTTCGACGCAATGCCCGAGCGTTGGGCCTCGACAATGTCAACGCCGTTCGCCCCGAGGATGTTCCCGCCGACGTGACGTTCCGCACGATCCGTTCGAATCCGCCGATCAGAGTCGGCAAGGACATCCTGCACGACATGCTCGAACAGTGGATTCCCCGACTCGACGAGCGCAGCGACGCCTGGCTGGTCGTGCAGCGCAATCTGGGCGCCGATTCCCTGCAGCGCTGGATGGCGGCGACCTTCCACCCGGGCTACAGCGTGTTCCGCGCGGCGACGGGCAAGGGATACCGAGTGCTCAAGGTGCGAAAGCACGGCACGCCGCCGACCGAGCCGATCGACATCGGCTGAGGGCTCGCGCCTTCGGCGGATCCGGCGCCTGCTGAGGCTCCTTATCGCCCCGCTATGCCGAGCAGATCGGGGAGACGCTTCATGTCGTCGAAGACGGTCGTGCCTTCCCCTTCCAGCCAATGACATGGCGTTATGCCGCCCGAGTATCCGAAAGAGCGCATACCGGCCGCGCGCGCAGCGGCGACCCCGAACCTGCTGTCCTCGATGACGACGCACCGCGCGGGCGAAGCGCCCATGCGAGCCGCGGCGTGCAGGAAGAGGTCGGGAGCCGGTTTGCCTTCGGCGACCTCGGAGGCGCTGAAGATCCGGCCTTCGAAATCCGGCAGCAGCCCCGTCACCCCGAGGGTGCGGCGAATCTTCGCATGAGAGCCGCTGGACGCGACGCACGTCGCCGTGACCGCCGCGATGCGCTCCAGCGCCGCGACGATCCCGTCCACAGGCTCGAGGTCGCGCTCGAACGCCTCATCGTACAGATGCTGGTACGGGGCCTCCCAGTCGTCAGGAAGGGGATGCCCCAGATGGGCTTCGACGTCTGCGCGGAAATGGGCCGCTGAGCGCCCGACGAAGCGATGCACGATGTCGTCTTCGCTGAGATTCCATCCCAGGTCGGCGAGAACGTGGCGATCGATGCGCACGGACAGGCGCTCGCTGTCGACGAGCACGCCGTCGCAGTCGAAGATCACCAGCTCGATCGGCTGCACGTCCACCACCCGATCCGTTGATCAGGCGAGGTCGATCTCGCCCCGGAAGACGAGTTGTGCAGGGCCGGAAAGCGCGACGTGCTCGCCGTCCTCCGCAGGGAACATTCGAACGCCGAGCGTCCCTCCGGGGACCTCGACGCGCCAGTTGTCCGGCGCCCGCTCGCCGGCCCAGTGCCGTACGGCGAGAGCCGTCGCTGCGACGCCGGTGCCACAGCTGAGCGTCTCGCCGACACCGCGCTCGAAGACGCGCATCGACACGTGCCCGATGCCGTCCCGCACCAGCGGCTCACCGGGAACGACGAACTCGATGTTCGCACCGGCGGGCGGCTGCGGGTCCAGGATCGGCGCATACTCGAGTTCGAGCGAGGCCAGTTCCTGCTCGGATGCGATCGCCACGACGACGTGCGGATTTCCGACGTCGATGCCGAGGCCGGGGCGGGCCACGTCGAGCCCCCGCACGCGGGCGAGAGGGTCGACTCCGGACAGCTTCCAGCGCCCGAGGTCCACCTGATATCCGGTCTCACTGCGCGTGACGTCGCGTACGCCGGCACGCGTGCCGATCGGCAGCGTCGATCCGGGCTCGATCGACGCGAGTCCTGCGCGGACCAGGTAATGCGCGAACACGCGGATGCCATTGCCGCACATCTCGGCGATCGAACCGTCCGCGTTGCGGTAGTCCATGAACCACTCCGCAGCAGGCTCCTCCGCCAGCGACGCGGTGCCCTCCGCGATGGCGTTCGAGCGCACGACACGCAGCACGCCGTCGGCGCCGATGCCGAAGTGCCGGTCGCAGATGGCGGCGACCTGCTCGGCGCTCAGTTCGAGCTCGCCGTCAGGGTCGGCGATGATGACGAAGTCGTTGCCCGTACCGTGACCCTTGGTGAATGCGACCATGGGTCCAGTCTATTGACCGTCGAGAGGTCAATCGGTGATCAGGTGCGTGCCACCTCGACAGCCTATTGGGACGACTGCACCCGATACCGACCGCAGAGGAAGCTCTTGTTGCGCGCGAACTCGACGAGTTCGAGGTCGAGCGTCCGAGGCAGAACCGGTGCGCCGGCGCCGAGGGTCACCGGCGCGTACTGCAGCCAGACTTCGTCGAGAAGCCCGGCATCCGCGAACTGACCGGCCAGGTCTCCCCCGCCGACGATCCAGAGATCCTTGCCACCCGCAGCCTCGACCATCTCGGCGTGCACCTCGCGCACGTCGGACTGAGTGAAACGGACGTCCCCGGCATCGGGCGCGGCCAACTCGCGATGCGTGAAGACCCAGGTCGGCTGGGTATAGCCCCACCGACCCTCTTCGTTGCGCATGACCCACTCGTAGGTGGACGACCCCATCGCCAGTGCGCCGATCGTCTCGATGAACACGGGGTAGGCCATGGGACCTTCCTCGTCGAAGTCCTGCTTGAGCAGCCACTCGAGCGAATGCTCCGGCGTCGCGATGAAGCCGTCGAGGCTGCTGGCGGTGAAGTAGTGGGTGGTCATGACCCCAGGATGCCAGTGGCCTCGGACATCGGCGAGACCCAGTCGATTCCGGGATATCGCTTGAACCACGACACCTGGCGCCGCGCGTATCGACGGGTCAACGCCTGCGTCTCGGCGATCGCCTCGGCCTGCGTCATGTCGCCCCTCAGCTGCGCGAGCGCCTGGGCATAGCCGATCGCCCTGCGTGCGGTGACGCCGTCCTCGAGTCCACGCGCACGCAGCGCGGCGACCTCGTCGAGCATCCCCTGCGCCCACATCCGCTCGACCCGGCGATCCAAGCGCTCCACCAGCTCGGCACGCTCGACGTGCACCCCGAGAATCCGGGTGTCCTGTCGCCACAGCACCGGCTGTTCCGGCAGCGCCGCGCCGTGGGTGGTCTCGCCCTGCTCGAGAACCTCCAGCGCGCGCACGATCCTTCTGCCGTTCTTCGGATCCACGCGCGCAGCCGTCGCGGCATCCAGGGTCTGAAGACGCGCGTACAGCGCGCCCGCTCCCCCCGCCTCGAGCTCACTCTCCAGACGTTCTCGTACCACGGCGTCTCTGGGCGGGAACCGGAAGTCGAAGATAACGCTCGACACGTACAGTCCCGATCCGCCGATGAGGATCGCGTCTCCGCCTCGGGCATGGATGTCCGCGATCACGGAACGGGCCAGCGGCTGATACCAGGCCACAGCGGCCTCTTCGGTCACCTCCCGCACATCGAAGAGATGGTGCGGGATGCCGCGGCGCTCCTCGAGCGGCAACTTCGCTGTACCGATGTCCATGCCCCGGTAAAGCTGCATGGCGTCGGCGTTGACGATCTCGGCGGGGTTGCCCCGACTCCGCAGCTCCGCGGCGAGCCGGAGCGCGAGGTCGGTCTTTCCCGTACCTGTCGACCCGACGACCGCCCACAACCGCGCGCTCATTGGGCGAACCGCCGCGCGCCCGCCGGCGAGACCCCGTCGTGGCAGCGAGACCTCGTCGCATTCGCGCCGACAAGACGGGGTCGCGCCGGCAGCGTGGGGTCTCGACGGCCAGGCAGCCTGGTCACACCCCGACGCGCAGTGTCGGCAGACCCAGCGACACGGCGCCTGCGGTGCCGGAGGCGCCCGTCGACGCCGGTACGCCGCACGACTCGGCCTGTGCGCGGTCCCACGCGTCTCCGCCGCGCGTGCGGCGGATCTTCAGCGGTGCGCCCGTGGAGTCGTCCGCGAGCAGATGGAACGGTGCTCCGTGCGTGATCGTGACGGTCACGACGTCGCCGGGACGCGGGATCTCTGATCCCTCGGTCACCTCGAAGTGCACGAGGCGGTTGTCCTCGGCGCGCCCGGTCAGGCGGTGCGTCTCCGCATCCTTCTTGCCCTCGCCGACCGAGACCAGCACCTCGACCTCGCGGCCGACCTGGTTCTGGTTCTCCTCCAGCGAGATCCGCTCCTGCAGGGCGAGCAGGCGGTTGTAGCGCTCCTGCACGATCTCCTTGGGAACCTGGTCCTCCATGGTCGCGGCGGGCGTGCCCTCGCGGATCGAGTACTGGAAGGTGAACGCATTCGCGAAACGCGCCTGTTCCACGACGCGCATCGTGTCCTCGAAGTCCTCGTCCGTCTCCCCGGGGAAACCGACGATGATGTCGGTGGAGATCGCGGCGTTCGGAATCCGATCGCGCACGCGGTCGAGGATGCCGAGGAACTTCTCGCTCCGGTACGAGCGACGCATGGCCTTGAGGACGCGGTCGCTGCCGGATTGCAGCGGCATGTGCAGCTGGGGCATCACAGCCGGCGTTTCGGCCATCGCATCGATCACGTCGTCTGTGAAGGCGGCCGGGTGCGGGCTCGTGAAGCGGATGCGCTCCAGCCCGTTGATCTCGCCCGCAGCACGCAGCAGTTTGCCGAACGCCTGTCGGTCGCCGAACTCGACCCCATAGGAGTTCACATTCTGACCCAGCAAGGTGACCTCGATCGCGCCGTCTTCGACGAGCAGCCGGATCTCGTTCAGGATGTCACCTGGCCGACGGTCCTTCTCCTTGCCGCGAAGGCTCGGGACGATGCAGAACGTGCAGGTGTTGTTGCAGCCGACCGAGATCGACACCCAGCCGCTGTGCGCCGAATCCCGTTTGGTGGGGAGCGTCGAGGGGAAGATCTCGAGGGACTCCAGGATCTCGAGCTCGGCGTCGCCGTTGTGGCGTGCTCGCTCGAGAAGGCCGGGAAGCGAGCCCATGTTGTGGGTACCGAAGACGACGTCGACCCAGGGCGCCTTGTCGAGCACAGCGTCCTTGTCCATCTGCGCGAGGCACCCGCCGACGGCGATCTGCATCCCTTCGCGCTTGTCCTTGCGGCTCTTCAGATGTCCGAGCGTGCCGTACAGCTTGCCCGCCGCGTTGTCGCGGACGGCGCAGGTGTTGATGATGACGACGTCGGCCTCTTCCCCTGCGGGGGCTTTGATGTACCCGGCGCTCTCGAGCGACCCGGAGAGTCGCTCGGAGTCGTGCACGTTCATCTGGCATCCGAACGTGCGCACCTCGTAGGAGCGCTGCCGGCCGTCGACGTCGACGGCAGCAGAGGACGGCGCGATGATTGTCGGTTCGCTGCGCGGAATAGTCATGATCATCCCATTGTACGAGCGACCGATCGACGCAGCGCCCGCGGCGGATCAGTCGGAGTCGACGAACCGCACGCCGCCCCCCGATGCCCCGGAACCTGATTCCGCCAGCGCCGCTTTGGCCGCGTTCATCGCCACCGCGCCGTTGTAGCCGCGGCGCGCGAGCTGTCCGACCAGACGCCGCAGCGCCGTGTCGTTGTCGAGCCGAGACAACGACCGCGCCTTGGTGCGGGCGAACTCCAACGCGCGCTCCGCGTCATCATCCGGAAGCTCGTCGAGAGCCGCGTCGATGACATCACGCGGAATGCCTCGCTGAGCGAGAGCGCGGCTGAGCGCGACCCGCCCCTGACCTTTGCGCTCGACACCGGAGGTGACGAGGTGACCCGCGAGAATCGCGTCATCGAGATAGCCTCGGCGGCAGAAGTCGTCGATGACATCGTCGATCTGCGCGGCGTCGACGCGCTGCCCCTGGAGCTCATAACCCCTCAGCACCGTGCGCGCCTCGGAGATCGAGAGGGAACGCGCCCGCAGCTTGCGCACCAACAGCTCTTCGGCCTTCTCACGAATGCCGTCGGGATCCAGAACCTCTCCCTCGGATCCAGCATCCTCGTGCGGGCGCAGCGCTCTGAGTTTCGGCGTCGCACGAGCCTCCGCACCGTATGCGGGGTGATTCACGCTCGGCGTACCGACACCTGCATCGTCTCCGGCTGTCGCCCATGTCGGGTGCCAGGCGCCGTCATCGCCGGAGCGCCCCGCTGCAGAAGTGGCCGCTCCGGGGAAAGACGCGGCGGCACCAGGGTCAGCCACGGCGTCCGCCGACCGACGAGGTCCGGTCGTCGGCGCGGTACGGCCGAAGAGCGGGATCACGGGGGCGAGGCTCTCCTCGCCCCCGTTCTCACCGGTCATCAGGCAGGACGACGCTGAGCGAGTTCGTCCGCAGCCTCAGGCGCGGCCGCGGCACCACCGATGCCGAGCTTCTGCTTGATCTGCGTCTCGATCGTGAGCGCGATGTCGGGGTTGTTGATGAGGAACGTGCGAGCGTTCTCCTTGCCCTGACCGAGCTGGTCTCCGTCGTAGGTGTACCAGGAGCCGGACTTCTTGACGATGCCGTGCTCCACGCCGAAGTCGATCAGGCTGCCCTCGCGCGAAATGCCGATGCCGTAGAGGATGTCGAACTCGGCCTGCTTGAACGGCGGGGCCATCTTGTTCTTGACGACCTTGACACGCGTACGGTTTCCGACCGCCTCGGTACCGTCCTTCAGCGTCTCGATACGACGGATGTCCAGTCGCACGGAGGCGTAGAACTTCAGCGCCTTACCACCGGCCGTGGTCTCGGGCGAGCCGAAGAAGACGCCGATCTTCTCACGCAACTGGTTGATGAAGATCATGGTCGTGTTGGTCTGATTCAGACCACCGGTGAGCTTGCGGAGTGCCTGCGACATCAGACGTGCCTGAAGACCGACGTGCGAATCGCCCATCTCGCCTTCGATCTCCGCGCGGGGCACGAGCGCTGCGACGGAGTCGATCACGACGAGGTCGATCGCGCCGGAGCGCACGAGCATGTCTGCGATCTCCAGTGCCTGTTCCCCGGTGTCGGGCTGCGACACCAGGAGCGCGTCGATGTCGACGCCGAGCTTCTTGGCGTAGTCCGGGTCGAGCGCATGCTCTGCGTCGATGAACGCCGCGATACCGCCTGCGCGCTGCACGTTCGCGATCGCGTGAAGGGTCAGCGTCGTCTTACCGGAGGACTCAGGGCCGTAGATCTCGATGATCCGTCCGCGCGGCAGGCCACCGACGCCGAGGGCGACGTCCAGTGCGATGGAGCCGGTGGGGACGACCTCGACCGGGGCACGATCGTCGCTGCCCAGTCGCATGACCGAGCCCTTCCCGAACTGGCGGTCGATCTGGGCGAGGGCCGATTCGAGGGCCTTCTCGCGGTCTGCGGGTGATGGCATGACGTGCTCCTTCTGCTCGCACTGTTGCCGCCTGTAGGCTGTCGCGGCCTTCCCTGGCTGGGTTGACTCTCCGACAAGGCGTATGGCTTTCGGCCATGTCCCCCACGGTAGGCGGGGCCTACGACATCGCGTCGCAGGGTCCCCGGAACTGTGGACAACAAGGGGCTGATCACCACTTGTGCAGAACGATACGCCCATCTCGAACACATCTTCGACGACACGCCGATCCGGCTATCGAAGATCGTTACGCCAGAGCGTGCGGACGCAACGCAGGTCAGCGCCGGCGGGGCTCCAGCCGCCCGGCGCCGTGGCGGCGCTCGACAGGAACGTCGGTCTCCGCACAGAGCGCGAGCCAGATCTCGCGCGGTGGCACCCCCGACGCAAGGGCCTCCGATGCTGTGCGCGAGCCGATCTGCCCGAGCACAAGATCATTCACCAGAGTCGCCGAACGCGCGCCGAATTCGGCATCCACGGCACGCAAGAACTCACTTCGTCGCATCGAACAGCCGTGTCCGGAATCAGTGCAGCGAGAGCTGGGTCTCCATCGAGGCCACCAGGTCGTCCGGAACGACGTCCGGGAACACCTGCAGACCCTCGATCACCGAGATGCGGTCACCGACCTCGCGCATGATGGTGGAGATGGGAACGTCGAGCGCCTCGGCCACTGAGGCGAGGATCTCGCTCGAAGCTTCCTTCTGGCCGCGCTCCACCTCACTGAGGTAGCCGAGCGCGACGGAGGCCTTGCTGGCCACCTGACGGAGCGTGCGCCCCTTCTGAAGGCGGAAGTCCCTCAGCACATCGCCGATCTCCTGGCGTACAAGAATCATCGGAACCTCCTTTCGTTCCCGGTCGTCGAGGTCGACGCCGAGCGGATCGCCAGTCTAACCCGACCAGCTGTGGAAAAATCTAGCTTTTCATTCTGTGGTTCAGTTGTGAGCACGGCATCCTGGGCATTCAGCACATCAGAAACAACCGACGAACCGCTCGCCCTATTCCTGAAGGGTGCGAAGGGCCGTCGAGATCGCGGCGTCGACGGACTGGCGACGGATCTCCTCTCGATCACCGCCGAATCGGAAGGCGACCGAACGGGTTCCGGCCGGGGTCGCGATCCCGATGTGAACAGTTCCGACTGGTTGGCCGTCCGGGGACGCCGGGCCGGCGATACCGGTGGTCGCGACGCCGACGTCGGCGTTGCGGCCATCCACTGCGACGGCGGCGCGCACGCCGTCGGCCATCTGCTCCGCCACACGCGGATGCACTGGACCGTGCTCGTCGAGCAGATCGCCGTCCACCCCGAGCAACGTGTGCTTCACGGGCGTCGCGTAGGAGACCACCGCCCCGTTGAGGACCACCGAGGCTCCAGGCACTGCCACCACCGCCGAACTCACCGCTCCCCCGGTCAGCGATTCCGCGATGCCCAGCGTCCACCCGCGCTCGCTCAACAGGGCGACCAGGTCGGCGGCGCTGCTCACGATCGGCCTGCCGAACGTGAGCCCCGCATCTGCGCGATGACGTAGTCGACCCCGCTGAGCACCGTGAGCACCAGCGTCGCGTACATCAGCACGGTGCCGATGCCTGTCCACCAATCCATTCCGATGAACTCGTGCAGAGGCAGCAGCCACCAGCCCAGAGTCACGCCCTGCAGCGCCGTCTTGACCTTGCCCATCCATGCGGCGGCGACGATGTGCTGCTTCGCGACGACGAAGCGATGCACGGTGATGCCCCACTCCCGGATCAGGATGATGACCACGATCCACCACGGCCATTCACCGAGGATGGCGAGGCCGACGAAACCGGCACCGGTGAGAAGCTTGTCCGCGATCGGATCCCAGAGCTTCCCGAAGTCGCTGACGATGTCGTACCTGCGTGCCAGATATCCATCGACCCAGTCCGTCGAGATCGCGATCACGAAGAGAACGCCGGCGATCCACCGCATGACGATATCGCCGGCCCCGTACGTGCCGCCGAGCAGGAGCAGAACGAAGAACACCGCAGCGAGCGGGATGCGCGCGATCGTGATCGCATTCGGCAGCTGCCGCGGGATGGCCATCAGTCGCGACCCGTCAGGCCCCAGGCGTCTTCGTCGCCCTCGGCCTCCTCGACGGGCAGTCCGCGGAACTGCTCTTCGACCGGATCGTACTCCGGTGACTGCGTGGGGGCAGCCGCGGTGTTCGACGCGGATGCCGGCGGCTCGTCGCCTCGGATATGCGCGAGCACCTCGGGGAGCTGCTCGGCCGTCACCAGCACGTCCCGCGCTTTGGATCCCTCGGACGGTCCGACGATCTCGCGCGACTCCAGCAGGTCCATGAGGCGCCCTGCCTTGGCGAAGCCGACGCGCAGCTTCCGCTGCAGCATGGAAGTGGATCCGAACTGGGACGAGACGACGAGCTCGGCGGCGGCGAGCAGAACCTCGAGGTCGTCGCCGATGTCCTCGTCGATCTCCTTCTTCTTCCCCTCCACCGCCTCCGCGACATCAGGACGGTACTCGGGACGCGCCTGCGCCGTCACATGCTTGACGACCGCGTCGATCTCGCTCTCATTGACCCACGCGCCTTGCAGCCGGAACGGCTTGGAGGATCCCATCGGCGAGAACAACGCGTCACCCTGACCGATCAGCTTGTCAGCACCAGGAGAGTCGAGGATCACGCGGCTGTCTGTGACGCTCGTCACGGCGAAAGCGAGGCGCGAGGGCACGTTCGCCTTGATGAGCCCGGTGACGACGTCCACGCTCGGTCGCTGCGTCGCCAGCACCAGGTGGATGCCGGACGCGCGGGCGAGCTGCGTGATGCGGACGATCGAGTCCTCCACGTCGCGCGGTGCGACCATCATGAGGTCGGCGAGCTCGTCGACGACCACCAGCAGGTAGGGATACGGCTTGAGCACCCGCTCGCTGCCGACGGGGACCTCTACCTCGCCGGCGCGCACGGCGCGGTTGAAGTCGTCGATGTGGCGGAAACCGAACGACGCGAGGTCGTCGTACCGCATGTCCATCTCCTTCACGACCCACTGCAGCGCCTCTGCGGCCTTCTTGGGGTTCGTGATGATCGGAGTGATCAGGTGCGGCACACCGGCATAGCTGGTGAGTTCCACCCGCTTCGGGTCGATGAGCACCATCCGCACGTCGGCGGGCTTGGCGCGCATGAGCAGGCTCGTGATCATCGAGTTGACGAAGCTGGACTTACCGGATCCCGTGGAACCGGCGACCAGGAGGTGAGGCATCTTGGCCAGGTTGGCGACGACGATGTTGCCGCCGACATCCTTGCCGACGCCGATCGTCATCGGGTGGGTGCTCTTCTGCGCCGCCGACGAGCGGAGCACGTCGCCGAGCGCCACCATCTCCTTGTCGGCATTCGGGATCTCGATGCCGATCGCGCTCTTGCCGGGGATCGGCGAGAGGATGCGCACGTCATTCGAGGCGACGGCATAGGAGATGTTGTTGGCGAGCTGAGTGATCTTCTCGACCTTGACTCCGTGTCCGACCTCGACCTCGTACTGGGTCACCGTCGGACCTCGCGAGAAGCCGGTCACCTTGGCATCCACCTTGAACTGCGTCAGCACGCTCGTGATCTGCTCGATCACGCGGTCTGTCGCCTCGGAGCGCACGACGGGCGGCGGGCCCTCGGCGAGCACGGAGGCGGGCGGCAGGTGGTACGGCGCCACCGGCGCCTGACGCCCGCGGTCACCGGATCCCTCTGTGCCGAAGCCGTCGAGCCCGGGGAGCTCCGGCTGCTCCCCGGTGTCTCCGCTGTCGTCCATCAGAGCGGTCGACTGCTGCTCGGAGAGCATCGCAGTGAGCGCCTCGACGTCGGTGAGCACTTCGGTCGCGGCATCCTGCGGGTCGGCGACGACGACAGCCTGATCGTAGGCAGGGGTCGCCCTGGTCGGAGCCGTCTGCGTCGAGAGCAGCTCGGTGATGTCCTGCGACCCGGCGGAAGGATCAGGGTCCTCTTCGCGGCCCGTCTTGTTCCTGCGCCACCACGGGAGCACATCCGGGTCATCGGTCTTGTCCGCGTCGTCGACGGCCGGGAGCTCCTTCGTGGCCTTCTCCGGTCGCTCCGCGTCGAACATCCAGGCGTAGAGGTCTCCGAGACGCTGACCGATGCGGTTCGGCGGGGTCTTGGTGAGGATCAGGATGCTGAGCACGATGAGCAGGCTCAGTACCACGTAGGCGACGATCGGCGACAGGAAGGCCAGAGGTTCGCCCAGCATCCATCCGAACAGACCGCCGGAGGCGCTCAGCGCCGGCATCCCATCCCTGGGCTGCGGCCGGTCTCCCGCGACGTGGCAGATTCCGGCGATCGACAGCACCATCAGAGCGAAGCCGATGCCGATGCGGCCGTTGTCGTGCACGGACGAAGGATGCCGGAACAGCCAACCCGCCAGCAGGAGCAGGAGAACCGGCATGAGGAACGCCGTTCGGCCCACGAGCCCGCCGACGGTGTACGCGCTGATGGTCTGAGCGACCTCATTGCCGATGAAGAACCACTCGTCGACGGCCCCGAGGCACGCCAGGAGCACGAGGAACAGCGGGAAGCCGTCGCGGCGGTCGTCCTTCTCGAGCGTCTCAGGGCCGAAGGCGCGGAACAGACCTCCGACGCCGTGCGCCAGGCCCGTCCAGGCGCGAATGACGATGGGCGGCTTGTCGGCGTCGTCGATGTACTTCTTCGGCGCCGGTGCGGCCTTCGACGACGACCGCGATCCCGTCTGCCGCTTCGAGCGCGCCGAAGCGCTCTCGGACGCGCGCGGGGTCTTCGTGGTACTCCTGGCCATGTCCTCTACGGTATGTCCGGGGTCCGACATTTCCCCGCAGTGACGCGGCTTTCCCGCCGATCGCCGACGCGCCGCGACAGCGTCACGCCTCGATGACGAGCGGGACGATCATCGGGCGCCGGCGCAGCTTCTGGTTGACCCAGCGGCCGATGGTGCGTCGCACGACCTGCGACAGCGCGTGCGTGTCGCGCACCCCGTTGCCCGAGGCCTCCTTGAGCGCTGCGACGATCTTCGGCACGACGTCGTCGAACACCGCGTCGTCCTCCGCGATTCCGCGGGCGTGGATCTCCGGGCCGGTGATGATGCGACCGGTCGCTGCATCCACGACCACGATCACCGAGACGAATCCCTCCTCGCCGAGGATGCGACGATCCTTGAGGTCGGCATCCGTGATCCCGCCGACCGTCGAGCCGTCGACGTAGACGAAGCCGATGTCGAGCTGTCCGGCGATGCGGGTCTCGCCGTCCTTGAGGTCGATGATCGTGCCGTTCGTGGCGAGGATCGTGTTCTCCTCGGGGATCCCCGTCTCCTGAGCGAGCTTGGCGTTGGCGACCAGATGGCGGTACTCGCCGTGCACGGGCAGCACGTTCTTCGGACGCAGGATGTTGTAGCAGTAGATCAGCTCGCCGGCCGCCGCGTGACCGGAGACGTGCACCTTGGCGTTGGCCTTGTGCACGACGTTGGCGCCGAGCTTGGTCAGCCCGTCGATCACGCGGTACACGGCGTTCTCGTTGCCCGGGATGAGGCTGGACGCCAGGATGACGGTGTCGCCCTCTCCGACCTCGATGGCGTGGTCGAGGTTCGCCATACGGCTGAGCACGGCCATGGGCTCACCCTGCGATCCGGTCGACATGTAGACGATCTGGTCATCCGGGAGGTCGCGCGCCTTCTTGTAGTCGATCAGGACGTTGTCCGGAACGTGAAGGTAGCCGAGCTGCTCGGCGATGGTCATGTTGCGCACCATGCTGCGGCCGAGGAAGGCGACACGACGCCCGTTCGCGTGCGCCGCGTCGATGACCTGCTGCACGCGGTGAACGTGGCTCGAGAAGCTCGCGACGATCACGCGGCGCGGCGCCTTGCCGATCACCTGATCGAGCACGGGTCCGATCGAGCGCTCCGTCGGCGTGAAGCCGGGGACGTCCGCGTTCGTGGAGTCCACCAGGAACAGGTCGACGCCCTCTTCCCCGAGGCGTGCGAACGCACGCAGGTCGGTGATCCGGCCGTCCAGCGGCAGCTGGTCCATCTTGAAGTCACCGGTGGCCAGCACGAGACCGGCCGGCGTGCGGATGACGACCGCGAGGGCATCCGGAATGGAGTGGTTGACCGCGACGAAGTCGAGGTCGAAGGGCCCGACCTTCTCCTGCTGGCCTTCCTTCACGGTGAGCGTGAAGGCCTTGATCCGGTGCTCCTTGAGCTTGGCCTCGACGAGCGCGAGGGTCAGGCCGGAGCCGATCAGCGGGATGTCGTTCTTGAGCCGCAGCAGGTACGGGACCGCTCCGATGTGGTCTTCGTGACCGTGCGTCAGGACCACGCCGACGATGTCGTCGAGGCGGTCGCGGATCGGTTCGAAGTCCGGCAGGATCAGGTCGACGCCCGGCTGGTGCTCCTCGGGGAAGAGCACGCCGCAGTCGACGATGAGGAGCTTGCCCTCGAACTCGAACACGGTCATGTTGCGGCCGATCTCGCCGAGACCGCCGAGCGGTGTGACGCGCAGGGTCCCTTCCTCGAGAGGTGCTGCTTCAGCGATCGGGATGGACATGCTGTCTCCTCAGTCGGGCGCGTCGCGCGCCCGGTCGTGCGTCAGGCGCGCTCCGCGCCCGTGATGTCTCAACGCGTCGTGCCGTGAACCTTCGGCAGCGCACCGCCGGCGGCCGCGTTGCGGTCAGGGCGGAAGTTGGAGAAGTCGGCACCGGGTACATCGGTGACGACGGCGAGCTCATCCTCGATCAAGGCGGCCTCCCACTCCTCCGGTCCCACCAGGGGCAGGCGGACGCGCGGGCTGGAGATGCGTCCCAGCCCGTGCAGGATGTACTTGGCCGACACGGTGCCGGGGACATGCGTCATGACGGCGCGGACGAGCGGCTCGAGGCGCTTGTGCTCGGCCGTCGCCGCGGCGAGATCGCCGCGGTTCACGGCATCGACGATGGTGCGGTACGGCGTCGCGGTGATGTTGGCGGTCACGCCGATGAGTCCGGTCGCTCCGATGGCCAAGTGCGGCAGCGCGTTCGCGTCATCACCCGAGAAGTACATCAGGTCGGTCTGGTTGAGCACGCGGCTCACCTCGCTGAAGTCGCCCTTCGCATCCTTCACGGCGAGGATGTTCGGATGCTTTGCCAGTCGCAGGATCGTCTCGTACTGGATGGGCACGCCGGTGCGACCGGGGATGTCGTACAGGATCACCGGAAGATCGGTGGCGTCCGCGACCAGGCGGAAATGGGTCAGGATGCCGGCCTGAGTCGGCTTGTTGTAGTACGGCGTGACGATCATGATGCCGTCGGCGCCGGCCTTCTCGCTGGCCTTGTAGAGCTCGATCGCGTGGGCGGTCTCATTGGAGCCGCCGCCGGTGATGATCTTGGCGCGACCGGCGGAGACGGACTTGCCCACCTCGACGAGCTTGAGCTTCTCGGCATCCGTCAGGGTCGAGGTCTCGCCGGTCGTTCCCGTCACCACGACGCCGTCAGCACCCGCGGTGATGACGTCGTCGATGTGCTTCTCGACGGCGGGCCAGTCGACTTCGCCGTCGGCCGTCATCGGAGTGACGAGCGCGACGAGAACCTGTCCGAAAGGGTTGCCCGAATGCGTCATGCTTCCAGCGTATCGGTTCGGCACCCGCTCACGTGCGGCGATACACTCGCCCGCATGGCCTGGCAGACCGAGGGATCCCGCGTCGTCTACGAGAATCCCTGGATCTCTGTCCGAGAGGACTCCGTGACCGGCCCCGCCGGTTCCGGGATCTACGGCGTCGTCACGATGCGTCACCCCGCAGTGTTCATCGTGGCCGTGGACGAGCGGGATCGGGTCTGCCTGGTGAGCCTGGAGCGGTACACGACAGGGCGCTCGATCGAGGTGCCCGCCGGCGGAAGCGATGGAGAGGCGCCGCTCGTCGCCGCGCAGCGGGAGCTCCGCGAGGAGACCGGCCTCGAGGCGGATGACTGGACGCCACTGGGCACCATGAATGCCCTGAACGGGGTCACCGTGGCGCCGGAACACGTCTTCCTCGCTCGGGGACTCGCCCCCGCGGATGTCGGCGACGCGCGGTCGGAAGAGGGCATCGATGACGTGTCATGGGTGCCGTTCGCCGAGGTGCTGCGCATGATCGCCGATGGTCGCATCACCGACGGAGAGACCGTGGCGGCGATCGCCTACGCCGGTATCCGTCTCGGCCGATTCCGCTGAGACCGCAGCAGCTCAGACTCGACCGCGCCTGGCCGCGCGCGAGGTGAGCGAGGCCGGCAGGACCTTGGTGAGAGCGACGATCGCCTTGTAGCGCAGGGACGGGACCGAGACAGCTCTTCCCCGCGCGGCGTCCTGCAGGCCTTCGCGGACGACATCGGCCGCGTCGAGCCACATCACCGACGGGATCCCCTCTTCACCTGGCGGCAGACCCATCCGCTCGTGAAAGCTCGTGTGGGTGAAGCCGGGGCACAGCGCCGTCACGCTGACGCCGTCCCGCGCATACTCGGCATTCGCCCAGCGGCTGAAGCCGATCAGCCAGGACTTGCACGCCGAATACGTCGAGCGGGAGATGAAGCCGGCGACCGAGGCGACGTTGATGATGCGGCCGCCGCGGCCGCGCATGACCGCGAGCGCCGCGTGCATGAGGCGCATCGAGACTTCGACGTGCAGACGCAGATGCCGCACCTCTTCGTCGATGTCGTTGTCCGCGAAGTGCAGAGGGAGTCCGAACCCGGCGTTGTTGATCAGCAGGTCGATCGGATGCTCAGCATCGGCGATGCGCGAGACGACACGATCCAGATCCGCGTCGTCCAGGAGGTCGGCGGCGAGCACTTCGACAGCCACTCCCTGGTGCGCGCGCAGTTCGTCGGCCAGCGCATCCAGAGACCCCGTGGATCGCGCCACCAGCACGAGATCCGCGCCTTTCTGCGCAAGCTGCCGGGCGAACTCCGCGCCGAGGCCGGCGCTGGCCCCGGTGATCAGAGCGATCGGCATCAGCGCTCGTACCGCAGGAAGCGGTAGCGGATACCGGTGCGAGAGGTCTGCCAGTCGCCCTCGGACACCAGCCGCCAGCCGGTCTTGTCCGGAGCGTAGGCGTCGCCGGGGACCTCGAGGTCGATCTCGGTGACCTCGAGCCGATCGGCCTCGCCGATCACCTGACTGAAGATCTCGGCCCCGCCGATGACCCAGACCTCATCGCGCCCGCGCACAGCCTCGGACACGGTGGCCGCGCGACGCGCCCCGTCGGCCGCCCAGTCCTGCCGCCGGGTGATGACCACGTTCTCGCGCCCGGTCAGCGGTCGGAACCGCTCGGGAAGCGAATCCCACGTCTTGCGCCCCATGATGACCGGGGCTCCTAGTGTGACGTCCTTGAAGTGCGCGAGGTCCTCGGGCACATGCCACGGCATACCGCCCTCTGCACCGATCACTCCCCCGCGCGCTTCGGCCCAGATCAGGCCGACCCAGGTCATACCGCCACCGCCGCGCGGATCGGCGGGTGGTGCTGGTAGTCCTCGATGACGAAATCGTCGTACGAGTAGTCGAACACCGATTCGGGCTTCCGTGCGAAGCGGAGCGTGGGGTACGGATAGGGCTCACGGCTGAGCTGCTCGCGGACCTGCTCGACGTGGTTGTCGTAGATGTGGCAGTCGCCGCCGGTCCAGACGAAATCGCCGGGTTCGAGGCCCACCTGGTGCGCGATCATCTGCGTGAGCAGCGCATACGAGGCGATGTTGAAGGGAACGCCGAGGAACAGATCGGCGCTGCGCTGATACAGCTGGCACGAGAGCTTGCCGTCCGCCACGTAGAACTGGAACAGCGCATGACACGGCGCCAGGGCCATGTCGGGGATGTCCGCCGGATTCCAGGCCGACACGATCAGGCGCCGGGAGTCCGGCGACTGCCGGATCTGCTCGATGACCTCGGACAGCTGGTCGATGTGGCCCCCGTCCGGGGTGGGCCATGACCGCCACTGCACGCCGTACACCGGACCGAGATCGCCCGATGCATCCGCCCACTCGTCCCAGATGGTGACGCCGTTGTCCTGCAGCCAGCCCACGTTGGAATCACCGCGGAGGAACCACAGCAGCTCGTACGCGATCGACTTGAAATGCACCCGCTTCGTCGTGATCAGGGGGAACCCCTGCGACAGGTCAAAGCGCAACTGGCGGCCGAACACGCTGAGCGTGCCGGTGCCGGTGCGGTCATCCTTGTGCGTGCCCTCTGCGAGCACTTCACGGAGCAGGTCTTCGTACGGCGTCGGGACGGCTTCGCTCATGCTCCACACGATACCCGCAGACCACCGACATGGTCGCGTCGGTCATGCTTCGCAACAACGACCCCGAGCCGCACCGATCGGTCGTACCCTCGATCCATGTCGCCCGCACTCGCCCTCGCCATCGCCGGTGCGCTGATCGTGCTCAGCGTGATCATCGGCGTCGCCCTGCGCCTCGCCGACGGGCGACGCCGCGGCGGGGGCCACCTGCGGTTCGATCCGGTCGATGCGTCAGGGGCTCTGGGCCCCAGGGCGACGCTGGTCCAGTTCAGCACCGAGATGTGCGCCCGATGCCCTCAGGTGCGCCGGATGCTGCACACGGTCGCCTCTCAGGAGGATGATCTCGCGCACGTCGAGGTCGATCTCACCCATCGTCCCGACCTGTCCAGCCGCTACCGGATCCTCCAGACACCGACGACCTTCGTCGTCGACGGCACGGGGGCCGTGCGCGCCCGTTTCAACGGCGTGCCCCACCCGCACGCCCTCACCGAAGCCCTCGCCGCCGTCTGAGGCGTGCAGACCGGAGCAGAGATGTCCAGCACCGCCGCCTCCCCCGCCGGAATCGACCCGCGCGGCCCGCGTTTCGCCGCCGGCATCACTGCCGCGCTGCTGCTCATCGCCTTCGTGCTGTCGCTCATCGGCGTCTCGACCGCGCGGGACGGGGCGAGCTTCGCCCCGATCGCGCAACGCGCCCTGGACCCCGGCTTCCTGCTCCTGGTCGTGATCGCTCTGCTTTTCCTCTGGGCCGTCGCCTGGCCGCGGACGGCGCCGTGGGGCGTGGTGTTCCGCCGTTCGATCCGCCCGCGTCTGTCAGCGCCGACAGAGCTCGAGGATCCGCGGCCTCCTCGCTTCGCGCAGGGCGTCGGCCTGTTCGTCGTGAGCCTCGGGCTCGTCTTGCACCTGTTCGGCGTTCCGTGGGCGCTGCCGATCGCGGCCGCCGCGGCGTTCATCGCCGCCTTCCTGAACGCGGCATTCGGCTTCTGCCTCGGATGCCAGCTGTACCTCCTGCTGCAGCGAGCGGGCTGGGTCGGGCGATCGGCACAGGCCTCCTGACCCACCCGGTTCCGTCCGCACCGACCGCTCGCTAGGCTGGCTCCACCACCCGCCTGACCTTCGGAGGACCATCATGCCCGTCACCAGCGAAGCCACCACCACCTGGACCGGTTCCCTCACCGAGGGATCGGGCACCGTCTCGTTCGCCACCTCGCACCTCGGCACCTTCCCGATCGATTGGAAGGCCCGCAGCGAGGGCTCCGAGACGACGACGACGCCGGAGGAACTGATCGCGGCGGCCCACGCCTCGTGCTTCAGCATGGCGTTCTCGCACGCACTGGCCGAGAACGGCACACCCCCCGAGCGCGTCAACACCACCGCGTCGGTCACCTTCAAGCCGGGCACGGGCATCACCGGCAGCCATTTGAACGTGAACGCGTCCGTACCTGGTCTGTCAGCCGAGAAGTTCCAGGAGATCGCCCAGGCCGCGAAGACCGGATGCCCGGTGTCGCAGGCACTCTCCGGTATCGAGATCACGCTCGAGGCGACGCTGGCCTGAGTCTCCTGCCCGATCGCATCCGTCCGGCGAGCAGGTGCGTCAGCGCGTCTGCTTCTCCACGCGGATCGCTTCCCGGATGCTGGCGCGGGCGTCCTTGCGACGCCCCGCCGCATCCTGCACGACGCCGAGCCGATACCGCGCACGCCAGTCCTCGGGCGAATGCTCCGCTGCCTCTCGATATCGGTCGACGATTCCGTCGGCATCCTCTTTCGCGATCTTCCCGCTCGGGGTCAGCTCGGTCTCGGCCTCCGGCATGCCGCCCTCGGCATCCAGTCGCCGCCCCAGACGGTCGGCCGACATCCCGAACTGGAGCTCGCGGACCAGCGCCCAGACTCCGATCAACGGCAGAATGATCGCGGCGAAACCCATGGCCGCGGCGATCGGCTCGCCCGTACCGATGAACAGGAAAGCCTGTTGTCCGGCGACGACGAAGTACAGGATCAGGCAGACGCCCATCAGGACGATGCCGATGCGAGCGGTCACGAACGGGCTCGGATGCCGATGTCGACCATGTTCTCCAGCCCGACGACGACGCCCTGCGCACGGAGCGCGAAGGGAACGGCGAGCCGGATCCCCGGCGCGTACGCGAGCGCGGGTTCGACTGTGTCGTGCGTGAACGTGAGCGATTCACCGGGGCCGGAGAGGACGACGTCCTGTCGGGCGATGACGCCAGGCCGGCGCAGCGAGTGGATCGGTACGCCGGCGACCTGCTGACCCCGGGCGCGCTGGTCCACGTGCGGAGCACTCACCGGTCCCTGATCGGCGCGGGCCGTCGCGATCAACTCCGCGGTGCGGACCGCCGTGCCGCTGGGCGAGTCGATCTTCGTGTCGCGGTGCGCCTCGACGATCTCGGCCGAGTCGAAGAACGGAGCAGCGGCGGACGCCAGAGCCGAGCCGAGGACGGAGCCGAGCGAGAAGTTCGGGATGAAGACGGCCCCGGTACCCGCGGCTTCAACCAGCGGGCGGACCAGCGCGATGCGCTCGTTCGACCAGCCGGACGTGCCCACGAGTACGTTGAGACCGCGCTCGAGCGCCGCCCTGACGACCTCGACGCTGACCTGAGGGGTCGACGCGTCGACCACGAGATCGGCGCCATCGAGCTCGGACCAGTCGCTCGTCGAGGTGAGAACGCGGGACACCTCGAAGCCGTCGAGGTCGTCGATCACGGCCCGGATGATCGACCCGAGCTTCCCTGTGCCGCCGACGAGTGCTACCTGCGTGGTCATGCTCCCAGTCTATTTCGCGGCCGTACCCGCCCCGGACGCCGCGCGGCGCGCTCGCGATGTGCCGAATCCCGGGTGGGTCGCTGCTCGGCCGGCGTGTCACGGCCCGGACACGCCGACGAACCACCGGGGCGTCCGGGATTCGACACGCTCACGACACAAGTAGCGTTGGTTCCATGCTCGAGTTCCGCGATGCCTCTCCCGCTGACCCCGTATCGCACGCGATCCTCGTCGAGTACTTCGCCCTGCGGGCGGCGGAATTCCCCGGCGGGACGTACACGCCGACATTCCCGATCCCCAGCGCGTTCGAGCCGCCCGCCGGCGTCTTCCTGCTCGCGGGATCGGCCGGAGCGCCCGTCGGCTGCGGAGGCATCCGACAGCTGGACGACTCGGCCGCCGGCATCCGCTACGAGGTCAAGCACCTGTTCCTGCGGCCCGAGACGCGCGGCCAGGGCTGGGGCCGCGCGATCCTCGACGAGCTCGAGCACCGCGCACGCCGGTGGGGAGCCGCCGAGCTCGTGCTGGACACCCATCACACGCTGGAAGCCGCCGGCGCCCTCTATGCGCGCAGCGGCTTCGAGCAGATCGAGCGATACAACGACAACCCGAACGCCACGCGCTGGTATCGCAAGACGCTGATCTGACCCGGCTGTCAGACGGGGATGGTGTCCGGAAGCCCTGTTCGCAGCTCCACAGGCAGGTGTCCGAGGTCGTTGTGGGTCAGCAGCGTCCACGGACGTCCTTGCTTCTGCGCGATCACCGTCAGACCGCAGTGCGCCTGGTTCAACGTCATCCAACGCCACTCCGGCGCGCCCAGCACCTCTCGCACGAACCACGAGATGACGAAGTTGTGTGTGATCAGGACCTCGTGGACGTCCCCCTGCTTGCGCACCAGGAATTCGTTCACCGCGTCTGCCATCTGCGCGCCACCCGCTTCGATCTCGGCATCCGTGACCGACCCGAAGAACGGCTCGAACGCCGCAGGGGTGTCCTCCGTGAGGCCCGTCGGCACGCAGTCGAACAGCAGCGCCGAGGGTTCGGGATCGACAGCGGGCAGGCGCGCGGAGATCGCGCGCGCCGTCTCCGTCGCCCGCAGCAGCGGCGAATGCCACACCGAGTCGAGCGGGAGTCCGGACAGCCGATCGGCGATCAACTCCGCCTGTCGCTGTCCCCGAGGAGAAAGGGGTCCGTCGTCGACGCCGTGCTCGGCATCCTGATGTTCACCGTGTCTGACCAGATATATATAGTGCGTCACAACCCACTCGCTTCGTCGCCCGGCCCCTTCGGCAGGCCTGTCCAGCCTAACCGAGCGACGCGGATGCTCAGTCGCCCGCGCGGGTGAGGTCGGCGATCTGCGCCCGCGACAGCGCGACGCCCGCCCCCTGCATGAGCTCGTCGACGTGCTGGGTCGCGAACGTGTTCACGATGGGCGCGACGACGGTCCTCTGCGCGAGGAGCCATGCGATCGACGCTGCCGCCACCGGCACCTGAAGCTCATCGGCGACCTGATCCAGAGCCCTGAGGATGCGGTTGCCCCGACGGTTCAGGTGCTCACGCAGCTGCGACCCGCGAACCCCCTGCGATGCGCGCGCCTTGTTGCGATGCCGCCCCGACAGGAAGCCGTGCTCGAGGGCGTGCGACGGGGTCACAGCCAGCGTCTGCGCACCGGCGACCAGCCGCATGTCGCCCTCGAACGGCTGACGACGCACCAGGTTGTAGGGTGCATCGAGCACCTCGATCCGCGGGTAGCCCGCCGACGCGAGGATACGCGCTTCGACGAGCCGCTCCGGGCTGAACCCGAAGGCGCCGACCGCACCGATCTTCCCCGCTTCGCGCAGCCACTCGACGGTCGCCAGCGTGTCCTCGATGTTCGTCGTCGCGTCGAACGTCGCATCCAGATAGAGCACGTCGACGCGATCCACGCCGAGGCGGGTCAGCGAACCTTCGACCGCACGGACGAGGTTGACGGACCCGAGGCCCGGGTTGTCGGCGTGGGAGCCGATTCGCGCGCTGAGGACGATCCCGTCCCTGCGTCCTCGCGATCGCAGCCACTGGCCGATGATGTGCTCACTGCGACCGCCCGAGAACCCGTCGGCGGTGTGGACGGCGTTGCCGCCGAACTCGACGTAGCGATCGAGGATCTCGTGGCTGGTCTCGAGATCGACGTTCCAGCCGAACTCGGCAGCGCCCAGCATGAGGGGGAAGGTCTCCAGACCGGTCTCGCCGAGCGGGACGCGCAGGCTCTCACCGACGCCGGGTCCGACGACCGGGATCGGCGCGGACGGATGCTGCGGGTGGGCGCTCTGGGCCACCTCGGGTGTCCCGGCGGTACCGACGCCGAATATCCGCATGCTCTCACCCCCGCGAGTCGACCTGCATTGTCATGCGCTGTATGCACCCCCCGGTGCTTTTCTTCGAGAGTAGATGACTCTCGCGCACTCCCCCGCCGATCCGGCGAACGGCGAGAGAATTCGCCATAACGTTTTCATCACGCCGGACACGACGAAGACCCGGATCCTCCCGTGGACGGGGCGGATCCGGGTCTTCGATGGATCAGAGGATCAGGCCTCGGTGGACTCGACCGCCGGCGCCTCTTCGGCGGCCGGAGCGTCGTCCAGGACGGGCTCGAGCGACAGCTTGCCGCGGTCGTCGATCTTCGTGATCTTCACGAGGATCTTCTGCCCGACCGAGAGCACGTCGTCGACGTTCTCCACGCGCTTTCCGCCGGCGAGCTTGCGCACCTCGGTGACGTGCAGCAGGCCGTCCTTGCCCGGAAGCAACGAGATGAAGGCGCCGAAGGTGGCGATCTTCACGACGGTGCCGAGGAACTGCTCGCCGATCTCCGGGTTGGTCGGGTTGGCGATCGCGTTCACCTGTGCACGAGCGGCCTCCGCCGACGGGCCATCGGTTGCGCCGATGTAGACGGTGCCGTCCTCCTCGATGGAGATCTGCGCGCCGGTCTCGTCCTGGATCGCGTTGATCGTCTTGCCCTTCGGGCCGATCAGCTCGCCGATCTTGTCGACCGGGATCTGGACGCTGATCACGCGAGGCGCGGTCGGAGCCATCTCGTCCGGCGTGTCGATCGCCGCGTTGAGGACGTTCAGGATCGTCAGACGCGCATCCTTCGCCTGCGTCAGCGCGCCGGCGAGGACCTCGGACGGGATGCCGTCGAGCTTCGTGTCCAGCTGGATGGCCGTGACGAACTCGCTGGTGCCTGCGACCTTGAAGTCCATGTCACCGAGCGCGTCCTCGGCGCCGAGGATGTCGGTCAGCGCCGCGTAGCGGGTCTGACCGTTGACCTCGTCGGACACGAGACCCATCGCGATGCCGGCGACGGGCGCGCGCAGCGGCACACCTGCGTTCAGCAGCGACAGCGTCGACGCGCAGACCGAACCCATCGACGTCGAGCCGTTGGAGCTCAGCGCCTCGGAGACCTGACGGATCGCGTACGGGAACTCCTCGCGGCTGGGCAGCACCGGCACGAGTGCGCGCTCGGCGAGGAAGCCGTGCCCGATCTCGCGACGCTTCGGCGACCCGACGCGACCGGTCTCACCGGTGGAGTAGGGCGGGAAGTTGTAGTGGTGCATGTAGCGCTTGCTCGTCACCGGGGACAGCGAGTCGATCTGCTGCTCCATCTTGAGCATGTTCAGCGTGGTGACACCCATGATCTGGGTCTCACCGCGCTGGAAGATCGCCGAGCCGTGTACGCGAGGGATGACCTGCACCTCGGCATCCAGCGGACGGATGTCGGCGAGGCCTCGACCGTCGATGCGGATGCTGTCGGTGAGGATGCGTCCGCGGACGATCTTCTTGGTGACCGACTTGTACGCCGCTGAGAACTCGAGGGTCGCGACAGCCTGCAGCTCGCCGGCCTCGACGGCCGCGATCAGCTCGGCGTGCACGCGCTCCTTGATGGCGTCGTCAGCGCTCTGACGCTCCTTCTTGTCGGCGATCTGGTAGACGCCGACGAGGTCGTCGTACGAGCGCTGCGCGACGAAGTCGTAGGTCTCCTGGCTGTACGGCAGGAACACCGGGTAGACACCCGGCTCCTTCGACGACGAAGCGGCGAGTTCGGCCTGAGCCTTGACCAGCTGCGCGATGAACGGCTTGGACGCCTCGAGGCCCTGGGCCACGACCTCTTCGTTGGGCTTGGTGGCGCCCGACTTGATCAGGTTCCAGCTGTTCTCGGTGGCCTCGGCCTCGACCATCATGATCGCGACGTCTTCGGTGCCATCCGCCTTGGTGACCACACGGCCGGCGACGATGAGGTCGAACACGGCCTCGGAGACCTGCTCCGCGGTCGGGAATGCAACCCACTGGTCCTCGTGCTGTCCGCCTCCCGGGATGAATGCCAGACGGACACCGGCAACCGGTCCCGAGAACGGCAGACCCGAGATCTGAGTCGAAGCGGATGCCGCGTTGATCGCCAACGCGTCGTAGAACTCGCCGGGCGCGATCGACAGGACGGTGATGACGATCTGAACCTCGTTGCGCAGGCCGTCGACGAACGACGGGCGCAGCGGGCGGTCGATCAGACGGCAGACCAGGATCGCCTCGGTGGAGGGGCGACCCTCGCGACGGAAGAACGAACCGGGGATCTTGCCGGCAGCGTAGGAGCGCTCCTCGACGTCGACCGTCAGCGGGAAGAAGTCGAAGCCTTCGCGCGGGTGCTTTCCTGCGCTGGTGGCCGAGAGGAGCATGGTCTCGCCGTCGAGGTACGCGGCGACTGCGCCCTGAGCCTGCTGCGCGAGGCGGCCGGTCTCGAAGCGGATGGTGCGGGTGCCGAAGCGGCCGTTGTCGAGAACGGCCTCTGTGGCGGTGATTTCAGGACCTTCCAAGAGGTCTCTCCTTCTTTGTTTCCTCTCGCGGTTCCGTGTGATCCGCGAGCGTGCATCGGAGCGGAGACGAAGAGTCCGGGCGCGCGGGCATTCCCGCGAATCTCACCTGCGCTGGCCACCAGTAGAAGACCACCCGACCGCTCGTGCCGAGGAACCCACCACAGGGGACCAGCTTCTCGCCGATTCCACTCCCTGCCAGCGTACCAGCGAGGACCGGAATTCCCTCGATCGCAGTGGGAATCCCCACCCGTCACGAGCGGCGCTCAGCGCACGCGGGCGCCGCGCAGGCTGGTCGAACGTCCGATGTACACGTAGTCCTCGTGCTTGGCGACGCGTCCGTCCCCGGCGACGCGACCGCGCATCCGACGCCACGCCCATGGGAGCGCATGCTCCCGCCACCAGGCTGCACGCGTCGCGGGCTCTGCGTCGTGGAGCACAGCGTCCAGGGCGCCGAGCGCCTCGGCGTGCGGCACGTCCAGAACCTCGCCGGCACGGTACGCGAGGAATCGATGACCTCGGCTGCCGAGGTGAACCAGATCCTCTCCCCAGTTCTCGCGGTCGGCGAGGGACGGGTGCAGGTCGGTATCCAGGAGCATGGCTCCGGTCCGGGCGGCGATCCCGGCGAGCGCACCGGCGAACTCGCCGAATCGACGAGCGAAGAGTCCGGCCGCTCGACGATCGGGCAGGAACGGCGTCACGAGCAGGACATCGGCACCGTCGGAGCGCAGCGTTCGCACGGCTTCCTCGAGCCTCGCCGCCAGTGCGGCGACATCGGCGTGGGAGCGGACCAGGTCGTTGGCGCCCACCAGGATCGACACCAGATCCGGCCGCAGTTCACGGGCGCGCTGCAACTGTTCGCCGCAGACGTCGTCGACGCGTCGTGAACGCACCGCGAGGTTGGCGTAGTGCAGCCCGCCACGCGCCGCGAGCAGGAGCGCCAGCCGGTCGGCCCAGCCACGCAGCGCGCCATCGGGGGCCGGGTCGCACAGCCCTTCGGTGAGAGAGTCGCCGAGAGCGACGAAGCGATTCCAGCGACGTCCGGGGTAGGACAGCGCCGGTTCAGGCCGCTGCGCCCGCGGCGAGCGCAGCGCTCGATCCACTCCATGGAGCATCGCGGCCTCATCGAAGTGGCCGAGCAGCTGCGCGCACACCGCCGACCAGCTCCGGCCGGCAACGGCGATGCGACCGGCTTCGCCGAATGCGCGCCGTTTGCGCGCGTCACCGGCCAGATCGGCCACCCGCATGCGCAGGTCGTCCAGATCGCCCGGTCGGTACAGCCAACCGTCGATTCCCATTCGAACCAGATCCAGCGGGCCGCCGCTGCCGGTCGCGACGATGGGGACGCCGCTGGCGTGCGCCTCCTGCAGCGTCTGTCCGAACGTCTCGCTCTCCCCCGTGTGCACGAACACGTCGAACGACGCCATCGCGATCGCAAGGTCCTCGCCATCGAGATGCCCGAGGAACAGTGCCCCGGGCAGCGCGGTCTCCAGGCGCGTCCTGGCCGGGCCATCGCCGACGATCACCAGGCGCACTCCCGGGATGTCCTGCAGCACGTGCAGATCTTCGACCTGCTTCTCCGCCGCCAGGCGTCCGACGTAGCCGACCAGCACCTGTCCGGTGGATGTCCGCTGCCAGGCGTCGTTTCTCCGGCCGGGCTGGAATCGCTCGGCATCCACGCCTCTGCCCCACCGCCGCAGCCGATCCACGCCGAGTCCGGCGAGCTGCCGCTCGGACTCCGTCGAGGGCGCGAGCGTCAGGGTCGCCCGGCGGTGAAGCCGCACGATGTGGTTCTGCGCGAACGCCGTGGTCGCCGCAAGGCGGTAGCGCTCGGTGTACGCGGCGACATCGGTCTGATAGGCCGCGACCGCGGGGACATCGAGACGCCCGGCGGCGAGGACTCCCCGCCAGCCGAGCGCGAAAGGCGATGCGAGATGGACGACATCGGGGCGGAAGCGCTCTAGGGATGCCGTCACGCGGTGCGCGGTCGCAGCCCCGACCCGGACGTTGCGGTAGCCCGGCAGCGCCAGGCTCGGAACCGGCTCCACGCGGGCGCCGTGCAGGGACTCGGGGATGCCGACGGCATCCGGAGCGAGCACGTGGGCGACATGCCCCTCGCGCTCGAGGTGACGAAGGATCTGCATGACAGATCCCGTCACACCGTTCATGTGCGGCAGGAAGGATTCGGTCACGATCGCGACTCTCACGGTGTCAGGATGCCGCGCCCGTTCGCCCCCGAACCGCCAGGAGCACCGGTTGTCGCGCAGAGTTCACCCGTTGCACGGCTGCCGGTCACCCGCTATCCCCGATTCGGTTCCCGTTCACCTCGGAACGGCACAGTGGCAGGGTGATCACTGATGGCATCGCCGAACTCGTCGCGGGTCCTTGGGCGCTGGCGGTGATGTCGCTGCTGGTCCTGGGCGACGCGTTCTTCGTCGTCGTCCCCGGCGAGATCGCGGTGACGGCCCTCGGCGCCCTCGCGATCTCCACCGGTTCGCCCGACTTGTGGGCCGTGATCGTCTGCGCCGCGGCCGCCGCGATGGTCGGCGATCTGCTCTGTTACGCGATCGGGCGGTGGGCGGGCACCGACCGGTGGAGATGGATGCGCGCCGAGCGGGTACGACGTGCCCAGCGCTGGGCGCGAGGACGTTTGGAGTCCGGCACGGCTGTCGTGCTGTTCACGGCCCGGTTCATCCCGTTCGCCCGTCTGGCGATCAATCTGGCAGCAGGGGCCACGCGCATCCCCTTGCCTCGGTACGGCGCACTCGTCGCACTCGCCGCCACCGGGTGGGCGGCCTATCAGGCCGCGATCGGCGCGCTCATCGCGGCGGTGCTTCCTGGCGGCCCCGTGGTCGCGATCGTCGTGTCCGTGATCTGCGCGGTGGCGATCGGCGCCTTGATCGATCTCGTGCTCCGCCGTCGTTCACGCAGTAAGAGCCACTCCCCCTCTGAGCCCATGTCCGACTAGGCTGGCCGAATGAGCACGCCAGACGACGCCGTCTCCTCCTCGGACGAGATGAAGCGCAAGTTCAAGGAAGCGCTCGAGAAGAAGAACGCGCAGCATCGCCAGGGAGAGGCGCACCTGGACGGCGACTCCGCCATCCACGGGACGCATTCGGCCCAGACGCACCGCGAGTTCCGACGCAAGAGCGGTTGACCGCACAGAGAAGGCCGCCCCACTCGGGGCGGCCTTCGTTCTGTCCGGCGGTGCGACGTCCTGGCGTCAGTCGCCGGCGAGGCCGCCGAGCAGGTGACCGAACGATCGTCCCTCGCCCAGATAGGTGGCCGGGTCGAACGGATCACCGGCGGACGCGGCGTCCTTGCGGGCGATCGCGTCGGCCAGTTCCCTCGCGCCCTTCTCGACGCGTTTTCCGAGCGGAGCGACCTCATCTCCTCCGCCGCCCCAATCGCTGGATGCCGCGAACACCCCGGTGGAGACCGGCTCGGCGTGCAGGTAGGCGAACAGCGGTCGGATGGCGTAGTCGATCGCGAGCGAATGACGTGCCGTGCCCGCATTCGCGCCGATGAGGACGGGCTTGCCGGTGAGCGAGTCGACCTCGAGCACATCGATGAACGACTTGAACAGACCCGAATAGCTCGTCGAGAAGATCGGCGTGACGGCGATCAGGGCGTCTGCAGAGACGACCGTGTTGATCGCCGTCTCCAGCGCGGGTGGGGCGAATCCCGTGAGCAGGTTGTTCGTGATGTCGTGCGCGAGATCGCGCAGCTCGATCACGTCGACGCTGACCTCGATATCGCGCTCGACGAGCAGCCGAGTCGTCTCGGCGGCCAGTCGATCGGCGAGCATGCGGGTCGACGACGGGTTCGAGAGTCCCGCCGACACGACCGCGATCCGACGCGTGGTCATCTCAGGCCTCCTTCCGGCCGAGCCCGAATGCGGCCCCGGCCGGCTGCGGGGTGTCCTGGTACGGCGATCCGGCGGTCAGGTTGTCCCCGCGGTTCGCACCGGGGCGCGCTTCACGGGTCGGGCCGTCGCCGTATGCCGCTGCGACCAGAGAAGCGTGCGTCGGAGCATCCGGAGCGGCAGCTGGACGATTCTTCGCCAACTCCCGTCGCAGCACCGGCACCACCTCACCGCCGAGGATGTCGAGCTGCTCGAGCACCGTCTTCAGCGGCAGACCGGCGTGATCCAGCAGGAAGAGCTGGCGCTGGTAGTCGCCGAACGTGTCGCGCATCGCCGCGTAACGATCGATCACCTGCTGGGGCGAGCCGACCGTCAGAGGAGTCATCTCCGTGAAGTCCTCCATGCTGGGGCCGTGACCGTACACCGGCGCGTTGTCGAAGTACGGGCGGAACTCGTTCACGGCGTCCTGCGAATTCGCACGCATGAAGACCTGTCCGCCGAGTCCGACGATCGCCGTCTCCGGAGCACCGTGCCCGTAATGGGCCCAGCGCTGGCGGTACAGCTCGATCAGGCGCTGGTAGTGCTCCTTCGGCCAGAAGATGTTGTTCGCGAAGAATCCATCGCCGTAGTACGCGGCCTGCTCGGCGATCTCGGGCGTGCGGATCGAACCGTGCCACACGAACGGTGCCACGCCGTCGAGCGGACGAGGCGTCGAGGTGAAGCCCTGCAGCGGGGTGCGGAACTTGCCCTCCCAGTCCACGACGTCCTCGCGCCACAGCCGGTGCAGCAGGTTGTAGCTCTCGATCGCGAGCGGAAGACCCTGGCGGATGTCCTTGCCGAACCACGGGTACACGGGACCCGTGTTGCCGCGCCCGATCATGATGTCGGTGCGTCCGTCCGACACGTGCTGGAGCATCGCGAAGTCCTCGGCGATCTTCACCGGGTCGTTCGTGGTGATCAGGGTCGTCGAGGTGGAGAGGATGATCCGCTCGGTCTGCCCGGCGATCGCAGCGAGCGTCGTCGAGGGCGATGAGGACCAGAACGGCGGATTGTGGTGCTCGCCGATGGCGTAGACGTCGAGGCCGACGTCCTCGACGTGCTTCGCGATCGTGATCGCGTCCTTGATCTTCTGCGCCTCACTCGGCGTCTCGCCCGTGACGGGGTTCTGCGTGATGTCGCTGACGCTGAAGATGCCGAACTGCATCCCCGCGGTGACGGTCTGCTCGCTCATGTGATGCTCCGTGTCTCTCCAGAACGGATGCTGTGGCATCCGCTTCTATTCATTTGAATGTATCCGTGTCAACGCGACGCGCACAACTTTATTCCCCGGACGTTCCGCCCGACCCCGGGTAGCCTCGGAGCATGAGCAGTGCCGCGCAGCCTCCGACCGGCCCGGTCACCGGATCCATTCCGCGGCCGCGTCGTCGCGTTCCGTTCTGGGACAACGCCCGCTACGCCTGCATCGTGCTGGTGGTGCTGGGTCATGCCATCCAGCGTCTCACCTACGACTCCGACATCGCCATGGCGCTGTATCTGTCGTTCTACGCGTTCCACATGCCCGCCTTCGCGATCATCGCCGGCTACTTCTCGAAGTCCGCGCCGCCGACGAAGCGCCAGATGGCGCGCGTGATCACCGACATCCTGGTGCCTTACGTCATCTTCGAGATGCTCTGGACGCTCACCAAGTGGCTCGTCGAGGGCCAGGCGAGCCCGAACCTCACCCAGCCGTCCTGGACGCTCTGGTTCCTGCTCGCGCTGGGTATCTTCCGGCTCGTGCTGCCCTACCTCGCTCTGCTGCGATGGCCTGTGGTGTGGTCGCTGCTGATCTCGATCGGCGCCGGCTACCTGCCGAACGTGGACAGCACCTTCTCCCTGTCGCGCACGCTCGGGTTCCTGCCGTTCTTCGTGCTGGGCTGGTGGCTGCGCGAGCACGACATCGTGGAACGCTTCCGATTGATCGATTTCCGGCCGTGGTGGCTGCGCGTCGTGGCGGTCGTGATCTTCGTGGTCGACGGCTTCGTGGCGTGGAACTGGGTGGAGATCTGGTCCAGCGTCGACCTGGACAAGTGGTTCTTCTATGTCGACTCCTACTCCGATCTCGGGAGCGAGGAATGGTGGTCCGGAGGAGTGCGCCTGGTTCTGATCGCACTCGGATTGCTGCTGAGCGCGGCCTTCTTCGTGCTCATCCCCCGCCGAACGACGTGGTGGACCCAGTTCGGTCAGTACACGATGTACGTCTACCTGCTGCATTCGTTCGTTCTGTACCCGTTCCGCGAATCCGGCGTGCTGCGCGACGCCGAACCCACATGGCTGTGGCTGCCCAGCGTCATCCTGCTCTCCGTCGCGATCGCAGTCGTTCTGGCAACCCGCCCGGTCAGGTGGCTGTTCCGGCCGTTGGTCGAGCCGCGACCGGCGTGGCTGTTCCGCGACCGATCGCTCGTACCGGACCCGACCCGCCGCAACGATCCGACCGGATCGCGCAGGCCCCGAACCCGCGACTGACGCCTCGGCGGTAACGCGGCGCAATACGGCTCGCCCCGGCGAGCCGACAGACTTAGCCTCGGGTCATGGCTGATCTGAACCTCCCGATCCTCGACCTGTCGCGTCTCGACGAGGGCGCCGACTCCGCAGCGCGATTCCGCGATGACCTGCGCGCCGCGACGCACGACGTCGGCTTCTTCTATCTCACCGGAACCGGCGTATCCCCCGAGCTCACCGCTCGCCTGCACCAGGCGGCGAAGGACTTCTTCGCCTTGCCGGAGGCGGACAAGCTCGCGATCGAGAACGTCAAGAGCCCGCACTTCCGCGGATACACGCGCATCGGCGGAGAACGCACGCAGGGCGAGGTGGACTGGCGGGAGCAGATCGACATCGGTCCGGAGCGCGAGGTGGTCGAGGGCGGACCGTCGTTCAACCGCCTGATCGGTCCGAACCTGTGGCCCGCCGCGCAGCCGGACCTGCAGGACGTGGTCCTCGAGTGGCACGCGAAGCTCAGCGACGTGGCCAGGAAGCTGCTGCGCGCCTGGGCGCTGGCGCTCGGCGCCGAGGAGGACTACTTCGAGTCGAACTTCGGTGAGCCGTCGACCCTGATCAAGATCGTGCGCTACCCCGGCACCCGCGAACCCGAGCCGCAGCAGGGCGTCGGTGCGCACAAGGATTCCGGCGTACTGACTCTGCTGTGGGTCGAGCCGGGCAAGGGAGGACTCCAGGTCGAGCGCGACGGCCAGTGGGTCGCCGCCCCGCCCGTCGATGGCGCGTTCGTCGTCAACATCGGTGAACTGCTGGAGTACGCCACCGGTGGCTATCTCAAAGCGACGAATCACCGCGTGATCTCGCCGAAGGCGCCGGACGAGCGCATCTCCGTGCCGTTCTTCTTCAACCCGGCCCTGGACAGGAGGCTGCCGATCATCGACCTTCCGCCAGAGCTCGCATCGCAGGCCACCGGGGTGACGCACGACCCCGGCAACCCGATCCACAGCCTCTACGGCGACAACGCGTTGAAGTCGCGCCTGCGCGCGCACCCTGACGTGGCGGCGATTCATCATTCCGACCTGGTCGGCGCGAAGGTCAATTAAATCAACCCTTGTGTTTATTCACCGTGCATGCCAATCTGTCGCATGTCCCGATGATCGACGGCGCCAGGCGCCCCCCACAATTGGATCCCTCGATGAAGAGAATGATCTCGGTCGCCGCTGTCGCGACGGCCGTCCTGCTGTGCCTGATTCCCGCACCCGCCACCGCCGCATCGAACGCCTCGCCGGCGGCAGCGCAAGGCGACACGAGCGAGTTCCGCGGCGTGAACTGGGCTGATCCACGCGACAACTACGCCGATGACGAGGTCGTGCCTTCCGGCTTGAGCACTCTCGACGACTATGCCGCCACCTATTCGAAGGCATCGGGGATCATCGCGGAGTTCAAGCGCGAATTGCGTGCGAACACGGTCCGTCTGCCGATCAATCCCGCCAGCGTCGGAACCGAGTGGTGGGGCTCCTACCGCGCGGCCATCGACGCGTCGGTGGACAGGGGATTCAAGGTCATCCTCAGCTACTGGGAGGCCGATGACGCCAAGGACGGCAGGGTCGACGATGCGGCTGCATTCGACGCCATGTGGCAGACCGTGGTGTCGCAGTACGGCGCGAATCCGCGGGTGTACTTCGAGATCATGAACGAGCCGTTCGGCTACTCGCTCGATGAATGGGTGACGCTGACGTCCGGGTGGCTCGCCGACCACAGCGATGTGCCGCGCAAACGCGTGATCGTCTCCGGAACCGGGTACAACGATCATGTCGACGGTGTCGGCGCCGCTCCCGAGCTCACCGGCACCCTGCTGTCGTTGCACTTCTACGGCTTCTGGGGATCGGACACGACCGAAGAGGCCTGGAAGGCCAACCTGCTCCCCCGCCTCGGCCCCTATGGGTGGCGGACGCTGATCACCGAGGCCGGGTCGCCCATGACGACAGGTCTGAACTACGGCAACCACGAGGGCAACGTCTCAACCGCCTATCTCGGCGCGCTCACCGAGGTGGCTCGTGCGAACGGCATGGGCACGGTCTACTGGCCGGGGCTGCGGACGGGCGACTCGTATTCCCTCACCGAGCAGGACGCCGCCGGCGGGCTGACGGTGACCAATACCTCCGGTCTGGCGCAGCTGCAATGGGGCTGGGGTCTGCTGAAGCGAGAGCAGCTCAACGACCTGCCGCCGGCCCCTCCGGGTGCGCCGATCCGAAGCGTCGCGCACGACGTCTGCATCGACGTCCCAGGCGCGTCGACCACGGCGGGAACGCGACTGGGTCTGTGGAACTGCAACGGCGGCGAGAATCAGTCG
Organism: Microbacterium sp. NPDC056234; assembly: GCF_042267585.1. Taxonomy (NCBI): domain Bacteria; kingdom Bacillati; phylum Actinomycetota; class Actinomycetes; order Micrococcales; family Microbacteriaceae; genus Microbacterium; species Microbacterium sp. NPDC056234. The sequence goes on along the minus strand of NZ_JBHJTE010000002.1, from coordinate 199,139 downwards.
TTCCATTGGACGGATGCGGGCGCACTCAGCATCTACGGATCGAAATGCGTCGCCGGAGTCGACGGTGTCACCGAGGGCTCGGCCCTGCAGATCCTCGATTGCGACGGCACCGAGGAGCAGCGCTGGTCGGTGAACGGCGACCGGACGATCAGCAGTGTCGCCGATCCGGGCCTGTGCGTGTCGACGCCGGAGACGTCCTGGGGTGTGTCCCTCGCTGTCTGCGATCCGGCGAGCATCACCCAGCAGTGGCAGTACGCCGGCTGACTCCGAGCAGCCGGACTCGCGCAGTCCCGGAAAGGACGAAGGCCTCCCCACACCGTGGGGAGGCCTTCTCAAGAATGTTCTGCGCGATTGTACGCTGGCTCGCTCCGCGTTATCGGCGAAGGCCCAGGCGTGCGATCAGCGAGCGGTAACGCTCGATGTCGACGCTCTGGAGGTAGCCGAGCAGACGACGGCGCTGACCCACGAGCAGGAACAGGCCACGACGCGAGTGGTGGTCGTGCTTGTGCTCCTTGAGGTGCTCGGTGAGGTCCTTGATGCGCTGCGTCAGCATCGCGGCCTGCACCTCGGGGGATCCGGTGTCACCGGGGTGCGTCGCGTACTCTTCGATGATCGCCTTCTTGACGTCTGCTTCCAGTGCCATAGATTCGATCCCCTCTCTGCTTGTTGCGCGGCGCCCGACGCCTGATGCGTGGGCTCTCTTTATCCGCGGCCGATCGAACGGCAACTGAACGAGTCTACCAGCCCGCGAGTGAGCCGACGACAGCCGTGTGCCGATAGCCTCGTGACGTGTCTTCCGCCCTGATCGACCTGCGACCGTTCCGGGCCAGCGGAGCCTTCACTCGGATGTGGATCGGTTCCACCCTCGCCGGACTCGGCGGACAGCTCACGATCGTCACGGTGATGCTGCACGTGTTCGAGCTGACCGGCAGCACGTTCGCGGTGTCCATGATCGCCTTCGCCGGTCTCGTGCCCATGATCCTGGCGGGCGTGTACGGCGGGATGCTGGCCGACGCGTTCGATCGGCGCACGGTGGCCCTGATCGCCGCGGTCATCACGTTCGCGTCCACAGCCATGCTGGCGCTGCTGACCTGGACGCAGCTGGAGACGATCTGGTGGCTGTACGCCCTGAGCATCATCAACTCCGCCGCGAACTCGGTCGGCATGGCCACGCGCACCGCGATCGTGCCCCGCCTTCTCCCCCGCGACCTGCTCGCCGCCGCATCCGCTCTGAACGGCGTCACGTTCGGTCTGATGGTCATGGTCGGGCCGGCGCTGGCCGGGATCCTCGTCGCTACGACCGGATACGGCTGGACATACACGATCGACGTCGCGCTCATGCTCGCGATGTTCCTGGGGCTGTGGACGCTGCCCGCACTGCGCCCAGAGGGTCCGGTCCTGCGGCCCGGCCTGGAATCGCTCGTCGACGGCTGGCGGTTCCTGAAGCGCGCGGGAAACATCCGGATGCAGTACGTGCTGGACGTCATCGCGATGACGTTCGGTCAGCCGCTCGCACTCTTCCCCGCACTGGGCACTGTGTTGCTGGGTGGCGGAGCAGTGACCACCGGCATACTGACGGCCGCCGTCGCCGCAGGAACGTTCCTGTCGAGCCTCTTCTCCGGCCGCGTCGTGCGGTACCGCTGGCACGGCCGCGGCATCCAGCGCGCCATCGCCGTGTACGGCGGATCGATCCTGATGTTCGGCCTGGTGCTGGTGCTCGGCACTGCGCTGCCACCCGCGTCTGAGACGTCGCCGAATCTCGCACTCATCGCGCTGGCGTGCGTCGCGCTGGCCGCCTCCGGCGCCGCCGACAACATCAGCTCGATCTATCGGAACACCATGATGCAGGCGGCCGTGCCCGACGGCATCCGCGGGCGCCTGCAGGGGATCTTCATCGTCGTCGTGGCCGGAGACCCCCGCCTCGGCGCGCTGTATGCGGGAACACTCGCGACCCTCACAGCACTGTGGTTCCCTCCGCTGCTCGGCGGCATCCTGGTCATCGCGCTCGTGGCGATGCTCGTGCGGAGGCATCCGCGCTTCCGCACCTATGACGCAGAGAACCCCGAGCCCTGACGGAATCGGGGTTCTGGCGGGAAGCGATCAGTCCTGCTGGAGGGATCCCTGCAGGTCGAGGTTGATCGTGATGTCCTTGCCGACGAGGACACCGCCGGTCTCGAGCGCGGCGTTCCAGGTGAGGCCGAAGTCCTCACGGTTGACCGTGGTGCTGGCCGACGCGCCGGCCTTGTAGTTGCCCCACGGGTCGACACCGAAGCCACCGAAGTCGAACGCGAAGGTGACCGGCTTCGTGGTGCCGCGGATCGTCAGGTCGCCGTCCACGAGGAAGTCGCCGTCCTCGACCCGGGCGCCGGTGGAGACGAACTCCATGGTCGGGTGGTTCTCGACGTCGAAGAAGTCGGCCGAACGCAGGTGCGTGTCGCGACCCTCGTCCTTGGTGTCGACCGAGGCCACGTCGACGCTGGCCGTCACCGTCGCATCGAGCGGGTTCTCCGGTGCGACCAGCGTCGCGCTCTTCATGCCGAAGGTGCCGCGGACCTTCGAGATCATCATGTGACGGACGCTGAACGTGACCTCGCTGTGGGCGGGGTCGAGGACCCAGGTTCCTGCGCGGTAGCCGGGGACGTCGATGGTGGTCATGTGCTCTCCTCGAGAAAGTCAGGCCGCGTTCGCGGCGTTCGATACAGGGTAACTCGTATGCGTGTGAATGTATTCCGAACAGTGGGTGATATGCCGAAGGCCCCCGTGCGCACTGCGCGTCACGAGGGCCCTCGAGTTCATCGGGTCAGCCGACGGCCACCAGATCGATGATGAAGATCAGGGTCTTGCCCGAAAGGAAGTGACCGGCACCCGCGGGTCCGTAAGCCAGGTGCGGCGGGATGACGAGCTCACGTCGGCCGCCCACCTTCATTCCGGGGATGCCGTCCTGCCAGCCCTGGATCAGGCCGCGCAGCGGGAACTGGATGGTCTCGCCACGGCCCCAGGAGGAGTCGAACTCTTCACCGGAGTCGAACTCGACGCCGGCGTAGTGCACGGTCACGGTGTCGCCGGGCTTGGCCTCGGGGCCGTCACCCTCGATGAGGTCTCGGACCACGAGCTCCACAGGAGCGGGACCGGAGGGAGCGTCGAACTCAGGCTTCGTACGATCAGTCATGCCTCCATACAACCCGAGCCGACTGCCCCGGTCAACGTGACGGACCCTGCTGACAGCGAACACCGGAGCCGCGAAATCCCTCTTGACAGTGCGTCCGACCGGGTGCACCCTGGTCTCAGATCAACTCAGCGCCCGGGAGTCTCGCAGGCATCGCCGCAGCACCGGGCGCTGAGTCTTGCTATCGGCAGGTGAATCGCCGCTCAGTACGCGAGCAACGCCGCCCTCGCCGCTCTCGTGCGCATGAGCAGCGCGTGCTCGTCCTCGGCCGCGTAGCGGTCGCGACCGGTCATGGCACGCTGACGGACGGCGGCGAGCGCAGTCGCATCCTTGATGAATCCGCGCATGATGGGACGGCGGTCGCCGCGCAGCGTGGCCGCCCAGTTGAGGCCGACCTTGCGCCCCGCCGGTGTCGCGAGCATGTCGACCTCCTGCGGTGTGAACCACCCCGCGACCGCGTACTCGGACAGACGCTCCCTGGTCAGGCGCGCCTCCTCCCGCTTGAGGGCGACGATGCCGAGGATGAAGCCGACGAACAACGGCACCTGCAGCGTCACGTACAGCAGGAAGAAGTCGGCGAAGGTCGCGGAACCGTTCCAGAACCCGTGCAGCAGCATCGCGCCGAGCATGCCCAGTGCGCCAGCCCCCAGCACGCCGGGGACAGAGGCGCCACGCCTGGCGGCGAGCCCGATCGCGAATCCGGTCAGTGCCGTGAACATGGCGTGTGCGAACGGCGACATGAGCCCTCGGAGCACGAACGTCATCGTCAGCTGCTCTCCCCCGCCCTCGATCAGACTGATGGCGAAGTACTGGATGTTCTCCGTGAAGGCGAAGCCCGCCCCGACCAGCGCCCCGTAGACGATCCCGTCGACCGGACCGTCGAACGTGCGCCTGGCCATCAGGTAGATGAGGAAGACGCCCAGCCCTTTGAACAGCTCCTCGACGATCGGCGCTTGAATCACCGCTGCGGCATCGACGTCTTCGAAGCCGAACATCATGTCGAACAGCAGAGTGAGACCGACCGCGGCGAGAGCGCCCCAGGCGATGGCGAAGAACACGATGCGCTTGGGCTCCGGCTCCCAGCGATCGATCAACCGCACGCCGAAGAAGACGATGGCGAGCGGGATCAGCGCAAGCACGAGTCCGATCATCGACGCGACGGAGCCCAACGCCCACACGAAGTAGCCGGCGAGCGCGATGAGCACGAAGCCGAGAACGCCGAACAGCCAGATCGAGACCGTACGCCCCTTCCTCACCGGCATCGGCAGCTGCGGGAGGGCGGGCGCGGGGGCCGGAGCCGCCGGGGCCGCCGGAGGCGTGTAGACAGCCGGCTGAGCAAGGGCGGACGCGTAAACGGGGCGCCCGAAGGGCGCCGGCGTGTACTGCGGCTGCTGCGGCGGCGCGTAGAGCGGTTGCGGCGCGCCCGGTTGCGCAAGACGCTGCGCCGGCGGCGCTGCGGGTGCGTGCAGCGGTGGTGCAGGCGGCTGGACAGGCGGCGGCGTGTACGGCTGCGGAGGCTGCGGGGTGTAGCCCTGCCCCGGGGGGACTTGCGGCTGCGGCTGGACGGGCGGCTGGGCCGGCGGCGGCGGCGTGTACGGCTGCTGAGGCTGGTCGGATCCTCCGAAGGTCATGGGTAGAGCCTAGAGCCACCATCCCCGCAGCCGCCTGCGCGCCGGGTACCGTAGAGACATGCGATTCGCCCATCTGGTGCGTTCCGACTCGCCCGACGCCGCGCTCGCGGTCATCGATGGCACGGACGCGATCCTCGTCTCCGACCTCCTCGACGCCGCGCCGGCGACGCTGCAGCACCTCATCGACGGGGGCGACGAAGCATTGGATGCCGTGCGCACCGCTCTGGCTGCGGGCACCGCTCCGCGGCATCCGCTGGCCGGCTTCGGTTGGGCGTCGGCCGTCATCGCGCCGCCCGTCGTCCTCGCGGTCGGCCTCAACTACGCGGCGCATTCGAGCGAGCTCGGGTTGAAGACCGACTCCGCTCCGACCGTCTTCACGCTGTGGCCCAATTCGCTCACCGGCCACGAGCAGACCACGGGTTGGCCGCGGTCGCTCAGCGAATCCGTCGACTACGAAGCGGAACTGGGCGTGCTCATCGGACGCGCGGCGAAGAACGTCTCCGCCGACGACGCGCTGTCCCACGTCTGGGGTTACACGGTCGTCAACGACATCACGGCACGCGACATCCAGTTCGCCGAGGCGCAGTGGTCGCGGTGCAAGTCGTTCGATGGCTTCACGCCGACGGGTCCCGTCGTCGTGACCGCCGACGAGATCGCGGACCCGCAGGACCTGCACATCTGGACGATCGTCGACGGGCGCACCGTGCAGGATGCCTCGACGGGACAGATGGTGCGCTCCGTGGCGAAGCTCATCGCCCACCTGTCCCAGTCGATCACCCTGCTCCCGGGAACTCTCATCTCGACCGGAAGCCCCGGAGGCGCGGGATACTCCCGCGACCCGCAGATCTTCCTTCGCGACCGGTCGACGGTCACGGTCGGAATCGACGGCATCGGCGAGCTCACCACGCTCTGCCGGATCTACGACTGATCCGAGAGGGCGGGCTCGGCCCTCAGCCGCTGACTTCTGGCGTGATGATCGGGATCGCCTGGGTGACCGCCTCGAGACCGGACAGACGTGCCGGCGAGAGCTGCTTGGTCACCTCGTCGCGCGTCATGAGCTCCGCCTCGACGACGAGGTCTGCGACGTTGCGATTGGTCAGCAGTGCGGTCTTGGCGAGAGCAGCGGCCGCCGCGTAGCCGATGAACGGCGTGAGCGCGGTGATCACCCCGACAGACGCTCCCACCATCGCACCGAGGCGGTCGGTGTTCGCGGTGATCCCGTCGACGCAGTTCACGCGCAGCGTCCACATCGCCTGCCGCATCCAGGTGATGGACTGGAAGATCGAGTGCGCGATGACCGGCTCGAACGCGTTCAGCTGCAGCTGCCCGCCCTCGACCGCCATCGTCACGGTCGCGTCGGCGCCGACGACCGAGAAGGCGACCTGGTTGACGACCTCGGGGATCACGGGATTGACCTTGCCCGGCATGATGCTGGAGCCGGCCTGCTTTGCCGGGAGATTGATCTCACCGAGTCCGGCCTGCGGACCGGAGGACAGCAGGCGCAGGTCGTTGCAGATCTTGGACAGCTTGATGGCGTTGCGCTTGAGCGATGACGAGAACGACATGAAGGCGCCCGTGTCGCTGGTGGATTCGACGAGGTCGGTCGCCGTCTCGAGATCGAGACCCGTGATCTCGCGCAGGTGCTTGATCACGGCCGGGGCGTAATCCGGGTGAGTCGTGATCCCCGTGCCGATCGCGGTCGCGCCCATGTTGACCTCGAACATCAGCGAGGCGTTCTCGGTCAGGCGGCTGTGGTCCTCACCCAGGGTGGTGGCGAACCCGTGGAACTCCTGTCCGAGCGTCATGGGCACGGCATCCTGCAGCTGCGTCCGCCCGACCTTGAGGACGTTGTGGAATTCCCCCGCCTTCGCCAGGAACGAACGGCGCAGCAGATCGAGCTCTTCCAGCAGCGAGCGCAGCGTCAGTGAGAGGCCGACCTTGATCGCGGTCGGGTACACGTCGTTCGTGGACTGGCTGCGATTCGTGTGGTCGATCGGCGAGAGGAACGCGTAGTCGCCCTTGGTGCGGCCGGCCATCTCGAGCGCGATGTTGGTGATGACCTCGTTGGCGTTCATGTTGGTCGAGGTGCCTGCCCCGCCCTGGATCACACCGACCGTGAACTGGTCGTGGAATTCGCCGTCGATCACGCGCTGGGCGGCGGCGTCGATGAGGTCCGCCCGTTCGGCGTCGAGCACACCGATCTCCCGGTTGGCCCGCGCGCTCGCCTGCTTCACCATCGCGAGCGCCCTGACGAGGTCGGGATAGACCGAGATCGGCCGCTTGCTGATCGGGAAGTTCGCGTCGGCGCGGGCGGTGTGGATGCCCCAATAGGCGTCCGCAGGGATCTCCATGCTGCCGAGCGAATCGGTCTCGGTACGGGTCAGGGCAGGCGCATCAGCGGCCATGTGTCACATCCTCGTGGGTCGTGGCTGAGTGAGAAGCGGGGGATGCACCCAGTCTAGTCCGCCGCGCTGCGCCAACCGGGCTTGCGGGAGAACGCCTCCATGCGCTCCGAAGGAGACAACGCGGCCATCCGATCCAGCCACGCCTCCGAGAAGATGTCAGCGGTCTCGGCCTGGGTCACCGGCACGACCGTGTGCGTGATCGTGTCGTCGTGGACGTGCACCAGCGCGAACGCCTGCGCCGCGTCCATCCCGTTCACGTCGCGGGCCGGCTTCGCCACGTTCATCGTGTAGCAGGTCGCGGAGGCCACGCTCACCGGCACCCCGGCGAATGTGCCGTGCGACGAGTAGTGCAGATGCCCGGCCAGGATGCCGCGCACATCCGTGTCGCGGATGACGGCGGCCAGCTCGTCCTGATGGCGAAGCTCCAGGATGTCGAACAGCGGCAGGTGGCTGGGGATCGGCGGATGGTGCATCGCGAGCAGCGTGCCGTGCGGCGCCGGGACGCGCAGCTCATCCGCCAACCACGCGAGCTGCCCCTCGTCCAGGTCGCCGTGATGCCACCCCGGGACCGAGGTGTCGAGCGCGATCAACCGCAGTCCGTCGAGGTTCCACACGCCGGTGACCGGCTCTTCGGTGGCCTCGACATCCAGCAGCTCTCGACGCAGAACAGGACGTTCGTCATGGTTGCCGGCCACCCAGACGACCGGTGCACCGAGCTCGCTGGCGACCGGCCCGACGGCGGCGCGAAGCCGTCGATAGGCGTCGGGTTCGCCGAGGTCGGTGAGGTCACCGGTGATCACGATCGCCGCGGGCGACGGATGCACGGCGCGGATCGCTTCGAGCGTTCGAGAGAACGTCTGCTCGACGTCGAAGCGCCCCGCCAGCCGTGCGCCGGCGGCGAGGAAGTGCGGATCGCTGACGTGGATGATCGTGTGCGACGCCGGCTGATGGCGACCGAAGACGTAGGGGCCAGGCATGGCCCCCAGCCTACGGCGAGGTCAGTGGCCGATGACGATGATCAGGATGCCGGCGATGACAGCCACGGCGCACATCGCGAAGCAGGCGTACGCGCCCACCAGCGCGAGACGCTTCTGGCCGTCGGTCAGCGGACTCTTCTTGGCCGCCTTGGCCGCCTGCTTCTCCGCGCGCCGGAGTTCCTTCTCGCTGACCACGGTGATCGCATCGGTGAACTCGGCCGGGCTCACGACGGGTGCGTGTCCACTGCGGACCAGCAGGCGCAGCCCGATCGCGTAGAACGTGACGATCGCCGCGGCGCCGACGAGCGCCGCCACGAACACCTGGAGGAAGGCCAGCCAGTCGATGGAGACGCTCATTCGCCCTTCTCCTTGGTCGTCGTGGTCTGCTGCTGCTTCTTCTTGGCCTTGGCGCTCGCCTTGGCATCCGCTTTGGCCTTCTGGCGCGCCTTCGCCTCGGCGCGGGCCTGCTCGATGCGCTGCTGCCGGCGCGTGGGCGGCGGGGTGTCGGGGAGTTCGACGGCGTGGCCGGACTCCGCGACGTCGCTCATGGCGTTCGCGTGCGTGACCGCGTTGCGACGCGAACGAAGGAACAGGCCGAGGATGATCACGACGGCCAGCACCGCATCGATCGCCACGCCCCAGGGGCCGAGCCACACGACCAGCAGGGCGGCGAGAGCACCGACCGCGCCGGCGGCCGGCAGCGTCAGCAGCCAGCCGATCGCGATGCGACCGGCTGTCCGCCAGCGCACGGTCGAGCCGCGACGTCCGAGACCCGAGCCGATCACGGAGCCGGACGCCACCTGGGTGGTGGACAGCGCGAAGCCGAGGGCGCTGGAGGCGAGGATCGTCGCCGCCGTGGAGCTCTCGGCCGCGAACCCCTGCGCCGGCTTGACGTCGGTCAGCCCCTTGCCGAGCGTGCGGATGATCCGCCAGCCACCGAGGTAGGTGCCGAGTGCGATCGTGAACGCACATGCCACGATCACCCAGAACTCGGGCTCGTGATGCTCGGCGGACTGCCAGCCGATGGTGATCAGGGCGAGGGTGATGACACCCATGGTCTTCTGCGCATCGTTCGTGCCGTGCGCGAGCGCGACCAGTGAAGAGGTGAAGATCTGACCCCAGCGGAACCCGTCACGGCCGTCCGGCTTGTTGTCGTAGCGACGCGTGATCGTGTACGCGATCTTGGTCGCGATGAAGGCGATGATGCCCGCCGTCAGCGGGGCGATGAGCGCGGGAAGGACGATCTTGGACAGCACCATGCCGAAGTCGATCGCGCCGAGGCCGGCGCCGACGAGCGTGGCGCCGATCAGGCCGCCGAACAGTGCGTGGGAGGAGCTGGACGGCAGGCCGAGCAACCAGGTGAGCATGTTCCAGGTGATCGCGCCGATGAGGCCCGCGAAGATCAGGGCGAGGAACAGTTCGGCGCCGGAGTCGATGATGGCGTCTTCTCGGATGATGCCACCGGAGATCGTCTTGGACACCTCGGTGGACAGGAATGCGCCGACCAGGTTGAGCACCGCAGCCAGGAGCACAGCGGTCTTGGGCTTGAGGGCACCGGTCGCGATGGGCGTCGCCATCGCGTTCGCGGTGTCGTGGAAGCCGTTCGTGAAGTCGAAGAAGAGTGCCAGCAGGATCACCAGCACGACGATGAGGGCTGCGGTTTCCACCGTTCGCTTTCGGTCGTTCGGGAAGAGGGAGATGTCGACGGGATCGACGTGGTGAACGAAGAGTTCACCGTGGGTTTTACTTCCGTTTACCGGCCCCCGAGAATCCTCCCACCGTCGTCGGCGCCGGTCAACTCGGCCTCGGCTAACGTGGAACGGTGACCGACGCCCCCGCAGCCGCCCGCCGTTCCCGCATCCGCACCCACCACGGTGACGTCTTCGACGACCCGTACGAGTGGCTCCGCGACAAGGACTCCCCCGAGGTGATCGCTCATCTCGAGGCGGAGAACGCCTTCACCGAGGAGGCGACCGCCCACCTCGAAGGGCTGCGCGAACGCATCTTCGAGGAGATCAAGGGGCGCGTCCGGGAGACCGACCTGTCAGTGCCGACGCGCCGAGGCGACTGGTGGTACTACAGCCGCACCGAGGAGGGCTCGCAGTACGGCATCCACTGCCGTGCCGCCGCCGCGGCGGACGACTGGACTCCCCCGGTGCTCGAGCCCGGCATTCCGGTGCCGGGCGAGGAGATCCTGCTCGACGGCAACGCCGAGGCGGACGGTCACGAGTTCTTCGCGCTCGGCGCGTTCGACACGTCCGACGACGCGACGAAGCTGCTGTGGTCGACGGATTTCGACGGCGACGAGCTGTACACCGTCCACGTGCGCGACCTCGGCTCCGGGGAGACGCTCTCCGATGAGATCGAGAACACCGGCAGCGCGTTCTTCACCCCCGACGGCACCGGCGTCATCTACACGACGCGAGACGACGCGTGGCGTCCCGACACCCTCTGGCTGCACCGGCTGGGCACTCCCGTCGCGGAGGACGTCAAGCTCTTCCACGAGGCGGACGAGAAGTTCTGGCTCGGCGCAGGCATCACGCGCAGTCGCAAGTACCTGGTCATCGGGGTGGGCTCCAGCATCACCAGCGAGGAGTACCTCGTCGATCTGTCCGACGATCTGACCGCCGAGCCACGGTTGATCTGGCCGCGGCGCGAGGGCGTCGAGTATTCGATCGACCACGCTGTCGTCGACGGCGACGATCGGCTGCTCATCCTGCACAACGAGCAGGCCCTCGACTTCGAACTCGTCTCGGTCTCGGCGTCCGATCCGCAGTCGGAGCGACGCATCGTCATCGCGCACGAGCCAGGCCGCCGTCTGCTAGGCATGGACGCATTCCGGGACTTCGCCACGGTCGAGTACCGCCGCGACGGGATCGAGCGCGTCGGTCTGCTGGACTATACGACGGATGCCGTCGACGAGCTGCGCTTCGACGAACCGCTGTACTCGGCCGGCGTCAGTGGGAACCCCGAATGGCACTCGCCGTTCCTGCGGCTCGGTTACGGGTCCTTCGTCACGCCGGGGACGGTGTACGACCTGGAGCTGGCGACGCGGACGCTCGTCCTGCGCAAGCAGCAGCCGGTGCTCGGCGGCTACGATTCTGCCGAATACGGCCAGGAACGGGCGTGGGCCACGGCATCCGACGGCACGCAGGTGCCGATCTCACTCGTCTGGAAGCGCTCTTTCGGCGCCCCTGGCGACGCTCCTCGCCCGCTGCACCTCTACGGATACGGGTCGTACGAGCACTCGATCGATCCGGGCTTCTCGGTCGCGCGACTGAGCGAGCTCGACCGCGGCGTGGTCTTCGCCGTCGCCCATGTTCGTGGGGGCGGCGAGATGGGGCGCCAGTGGTACGAGGACGGCAAGCTGCTGCACAAGCGCAACACGTTCACGGATTTCCTCGCCTGCGCCGAGCATCTGGTCTCGACCGGTGTGACCTCGCCTGAGCGGCTGGTCGCCGAGGGCGGAAGCGCCGGCGGGCTGCTCATGGGAGCGGTCGCCAACCTCGCGCCGGAGCTGTTCGGCGGCATCCTGGCTGCCGTCCCGTTCGTGGATGCGCTGACGACGATCCTCGACCCGTCGCTGCCGCTGACGGTGATCGAGTGGGACGAATGGGGAGACCCTCTGCACGATCCCGATGTCTATGCGTACATGAAGTCCTACACGCCGTACGAGAACGTGCGCGAGGGCGAGCGCTACCCGCGGATCCTCGCGATGACCTCCCTCAACGATTCCCGTGTCGCGTATGTCGAGCCCGCGAAGTGGGTCGCGAGACTCCGCGAGGCCGGAGCATCCGACGTGCTGATGAAGTGCGAGATGGTCGCGGGGCACGGCGGCGTGAGCGGCAGGTACAACTCCTGGCGCGAACGCGCATTCGAGCTGGCCTGGATGCTCGATGTGCTGGGGCTCGCGGACTAGAACCGGCACCCGTGCCGCGCGAAGCGCTCGGCGCGGATCAGCCGAAGAGCGCAGCGGCCTCGTCGTAGCGGTAGCGCGGCACCGTGTTCAACTCGCCGAGTGCGTCGGCGAAAGGCACCCGCACGATGTCGGTGCCCTGCATGGCGACCATCTGGCCCCAGGCGCCGTCCATGATCGCGTCGGCGGCGTGCAGCCCGAGACGCGTCGCGAGCACACGGTCGAAGGCGGAAGGCGAACCGCCGCGCTGGATGTGTCCGAGGATCGTCGCTCGCGTCTCGATGCCGGTGATGCGCTCGATCTCGGGTGCCAGCTGGTCGCCGATTCCACCGAGGCGAGGACGGTTGAACGCGTCCAGCCCCTTGTCGCTGTAGGCCTCATCCATGCCGGACAGCTTGAAGCCCTCCGAGACGACGACCAGCGGAGCGCGGCCGCGGTCGTGTGCGCTGGTGACCAGTTCGGCGATCTCCTCGATCGACATCGGCACCTCGGGGATGCAGATGACGTGAGCGCCGGCGGCCATGCCTGCGTGCAGGGCGATCCAGCCGACGTGCCTGCCCATGACCTCCGCCACCATGCAGCGCTGGTGCGAATCGCCGGTCGTGCGGAGGCGGTCCATGGCGTCGGTCGCGATGTTGAGGGCGGTGTCGAAGCCGAACGAGTAGTCGGTCGCCTGCAGGTCGTTGTCGATCGTCTTCGGCACGCCGAGGACTTTGATGCCGTCCTTGGACAGCCGATCTGCCGCGGCGAGAGTGCCCTCGCCGCCGATCGCGATGATGCCGTCGATCTTGTGGCCGTACAGGGTCTTGGCGATATTCTCGGCGCCACCGCGCTCCCCCTCGTAGGGGTTGGTGCGGCTGGTGCCGAGGATCGTTCCGCCGACCTTGGACAGCCCCTTCACCTCGTGACGCGTGAGCGGCATGAAGTCGCCCTCGACGACCCCGCGCCATCCGTCCCGGATGCCGACGAACTCGAGGTCGTACGCCGTGGTGCCCTTGAGCACGATGCCGCGGATGACCGCGTTGAGGCCGGGGCAGTCGCCGCCTGACGTGAGGATGCCGATCTTCATGCTGCTGCCTTCACTCGTTCGGGTGGGAGGGTGTGGACGAGGCGACGCTGCCTGCGATCGACACTACTGCCGATGACGCCTCCGGCGCCATTCGAGGCGTCGAAAACAGCTGTTCTTACCGCCACTCGGACACAATCTCGACGATCTTCGCGAAATCCGCGGCCCGCAAGCCGGGAAACGACGCAAGAACCGCCGATCTTGATCCCTCTATTCGCCGCCCAGCGCCTGGCGCAGCAGATGCATGAGCGCCGCCAGCTGCACGGATTCGCTCGCCGCCTCGGGAACGGCTTCGCCGTCGAGCGCGCGCGCGGCAAGACCCTGTTTCTGATCGATGAGCTCGGCGATCTTCGTGTCGATCGTGTGCGCCGCGATGATGCGCCACGCCGTGACCGGCTCGTCCTGACCGATGCGGTGCACGCGGTCGATCGCCTGCGTCTGCTCGGCCGCGGTCCAGCTCAGCTCGGCCAGCACCACGTTCGAAGCCGTCTGCAGGTTGAGCCCGACGCCGGCAGCGGTCAACGAGCAGACGGCGATGCCGACTCCCTCATCGCCGTTGAAGTCGTCGATGGCCTGCTGACGCACCGGCGTCGTCTGGTCTCCGCGGATCGAGACGTAGCGGATGCCGGATGCCGCGAAGTGCGCCTCCGCCTGGTCCATCACGTCGATGTGCTTGGCGAAGAACACGACCTTGCCGACCGAGCGCTGCAGCTGTGCGGCGTAGTCCGCGGCGAGATGCGCCTTGGCCTGACCGATCTTGCGCACCATCGTGAAGACGTTGTCGCCGCCGGTGCCTGCCGCCTTCGACTCCTCGAGCTCCCCGGTCGCGACCAGACGGACGATGTCCTCGTCGATCTCGCCGTGCGCCAGGCCGCGGTCGCCCCGCGACTCGATGATCCGGCGGTACTTGGCCGCCAGACGCTCGCCGAGCTCGCGCTCGGCCTGTCGGATGCTGCGGCCGTACTCGTCGTCTAGTTGGACCGGGAGGTCGGCGATGAGCTTGTCCGGCAGGTCGGCCGCGACGTCCTTCTTCTTGCGCCGGACGATGCCCATCGAGATGACCGCGTCCCGCGCCTCGGCGTAGAACGCCTTGTCGGCCGGGGTGAGCCCCGTGGCGTCGAGCTTCTCCATGAGCTCAGAGCCCGGCTTGTCGCCGGTCGTCCACCCCAGGAAGCGCCAGATCGCGTCGAAGTCCTCGACGTCGTTGATCAGCGGCGTTCCGGTCAGCGCCATCATGAGCGGGTTCCCGCCCGGCGTCTGCGCGCGGACGCGCGACGCCAGGGCCAGCACGTTCTGCGAACGCTGGGAGGTGAGGTTCTTGATGAAGTGCGCCTCGTCCACGACCATCCCGCGCAGCCCGATCGAGCCGAGCCAGGACAGGTGGCGGTCGAGGATCTCGTAGTTCACGATGAACACGTCGGCGAACGCGTCGATGTCGGTGCCATCGCCCTGGATGACGGTCGCACGCCGCTGGGGCGTCCACCGCTCGACCTCGCGCGCCCAGTTCATCTTCACGACGTTCGGCACGACGACCAGCAGCGGGTACGCGCCCGCCACCGATGCGGCGAGCACCGACTGCGCGGTCTTGCCGAGGCCGGGCTCATCCGCGAGCAGGAAGCTGCGGTGCCCCGCCTTGACGGCCTCGAGGAAGCGGGACTGGTGCACCATGACCTCGAGCCCCTTCGGGGACACGTGGTCGAACTCGGGCGTGGGAGGCAGATCCATCGACGCGGATGCGCCGCCAGCGCCGGTCTCGAACGCCTTGTACAACGGGCCCATCAGCTCCCACCCGTCCAAGCGGCGACGCGGCGTGGATGCCGGTCGCGGCGTCAGATCAGGGGCGAGGAACGGGTTCGCGAGCTGACGCGCTTCCACGGACGGCGGCGTGACCTGACGCTCGGCCGCGGCGGCGGAGACCACAGGCGCCTGCACGATCGGAGCGATGTCCGTGATGATCAGCTCTTCCGGGGCGAGTTCGGCGCCCGATTCGAGCAGCCAGTCCCTGCGCATCCGCTTGGCGACAGGACTCGTCGCCGAATCCACCTCCAGCAGCTGGATCAGCGAGGTGTCGCGCGCCGCGGTCTTGGCGAGGATCGTCGCGACGCCGTCCAGGCGCTTGAGCAGCTCTGCGCGCGCCGAGTCGGCGATCTCGGCATCCGCCTTCACTCTCGCACGCTCCTCGCGCACCAGGAAGGCGATCACCTGGAACTTGACCCGGTTGGTCGGGCCGAGCTTTCCGCGCTGAGCCTTCGCCTCCACCTCGCGAACCTTGCGCGCAAGGATCGGGATCAGCGGTGCGTCGTCGTCTCGACGGGATGTCTTCCTGCGCCGCGTAGCGGCGGTTGCCGTAGTCGGCATGCTCCTCCTGAGCGTGAATCGACGGAGTGCCGCAGACGGCCTCCGAGCCGTTCTCGATGTCCGCGTGTGGCGCCAGCCAGGACCGTGCGGACGGGTGATACCCGGCTCCCCCGCGTTCGTCACGTCGAGCGTTCAGTGGAGCCTGGGGCCATTTTACGCCATTCTGAGCGCGCCGCGCGCTGATACTCCCGCGACGGCGCGTCGGACCGCCTCCCCTAAGGCCAGAGTGTCGACTCGATGTCTTCGAGGTATCCGGTCATCTCCGTGTTGAGCCACTTCGTGGACACCCACACGCCGTCCCGGACGAGTTGGATCTCGCCGCCGACCCCCGTGTACCCGGACTCCTCGTCATCGTACGAGACCTCGACCGCGCAGCGCGCGGCACCGTCCGCTTCCGTGCATTCCAGGCCCTGCGTCGTGAACGCCTCCAGCAGATCGGTGCGCTGCTCGACGTCCACCAGCGCCAGCGTCGTGGTGATGCCGACTTCTGAAGCGACACCCCATGTGCACCGCAGGCTCTCGAGCGTCGCGAGCATCTCCAGCGCGACGGCGACGTCGGTGGATGCCATCGTGAGCGTCGGATCGTTCAGCGGCAGACCACCGTCCTCGAACCGCTGGCGTAGTGCGGGGCTGAACACCTGATCGCAGGATTCCGGTAGCGAGATCGCCTCGCTCTGCTCCGGCGAGGGCGTCGGCGACGGCGTCGGGTCGGGCGATACAACCTCGGACGGTGCCGACGTCGGCGACGCGGACGGCGCGGCCTCCGGCGCGCACCCGACGAGCGCGAGGATCAGCATGCCGACGCCGACGCTCAGTCCCACCCGCTTCATGCTCTGATGCTACTGCGCGACGGTCCCGCCCACAGCAAGCAGTTCGCGCGCGGCATCCACATCGGCCCCGATCTGCACCTTCAGCTTCTCGATGCCCTCGAACGCGACCATTCCGCGCAGCCGATGCGTGAACTGCACGGTGGCGTCGTGGCCGTACAGATCCAGACTCGTCTCGTCGAGCACGTGCGCTTCGACCTGCCGCCGCGGGACGTCGTCGAACGTCGGGTTCGTCCCGACGGAGATGGCGGCCGGATGCCGGATGCCGGTGTCATGATCCACCAGCCACCCGGCGTAGACACCGTCGGCGGGCACGAGCGCATCGACGATGTCCGAGAGGTTCGCCGTCGGGAAGCCGAGCTCGCGTCCGCGCTTGAGCCCGTGCACGACCTCGCCTCGCACGTCCGGTGCGCGACCCAGCAGATCCGCGGCCTGCTCGACCGACCCCTCTGCCAGAAGCTCACGGATCCAGCTGGAGGACACCCGGCGCTCCGAGCCGGGGAGGAAGACGTCCTCGACCACCTCGACGGAGAAGCCGCACTCCGGGCCGAGCCGACGCAGCAGGTCGGGGTCCCCGGCTCCACCACGACCGAACCGGAAATCGCGTCCGACCAGCACGGTCTCGACCTGAAGCGCGTCCACGAGGATCTGACGGACGAAGTCCTCGGCCTCCAGGCCCGCGAGCGCCTCGTCGAATCTCAGGACGAGTGCGGCGTCCAGCTCGAGATCGCCGAGGAGCTCGAGCTTGCGCTCTGTGCTCACCACGTTCTCGGGGCACCGGTCGGGGCGCAGCACGGCGAGCGGGTTGCGGTCGAACGTCACCGCGACGGCACGGGCACCGGCAGCCGCAGCATCCTGGAGCAGCCGGTCGATGACCGCGCGATGTCCGGTGTGGACGCCGTCGAACTTGCCGATCGCGACCACCGACGGACCGAAGCCCTCCGGCACTTCTGAGGGATCGCGGAAGACGATCATGCGGCAACCTCTGACGGTCGATGAGCGCGCAGCCACCAGAGTCCGAACACCGGCAGAACGAGCGGGATGAACAGGTATCCGCGGCCGTACAGCGACCAGACGGTCTCGTGCTGGAACAGCTCGGGGTACACCAGGCTCAGCGTGCCGACGATCAGCACGCCGGCGAGTTCGAACGCGATGGCGATCCACGCGATCGTGTACCAGCCGCGACGGTTGGAGAGCACGAGCGCCAAGGTGGCGAGGATGTACACGACAGCGGCCGCGGCGGACAGCGAGTAGCTCAGGGGCGCCTCGTCGAAGCGCTGCACGATCTGGACGAAGCTGCGGCCGGTGGCAGCCAGCGCCATCACGGCGTAGACGATCACGAGGACGCGGCCGATGCCGGTCATCCTGGTGCGGGTGGCGGTGGTGCTCATAGCGCCTTCCAGTTTAGGCGCGCCGATGCCTGATGGACGCCGCAGCTCCGACCCGCCGACCGCCTCGCAGCACCCGCCGCGATGCTCACGCGATCTGAACGGTCCAGATGACGTGCATGCGCCATGCCATGATCGCCACGGACAGCGCCACCACGCCGAGGATGACCGTGCTCCACCGGCTGCGCTCCATGAGCGCCCAGATCACTCCGCCCACCGGCAGCATGACCGCGGAGACGAGATACACCCAGTACTCCAGCAGGTCTCCCGACGGCGGATTGCCGACGAACGGGGCCACGATCGCGACCACGACCTGCACGATCAGCAGCAGCTCGACGATCGCGAGGCTGCCGACCGTGTAGTCGCTCGGTCGGCGCCCAGCAAGGCCTGCGACGATGCAGAACAGGCCCGCGGCGACCGCCACGGCGATCTGCAGGATCGTGAACCACAGGATCATCGGGTCTCCTCAGGCATGTTCATGGTGCTCTTGAGGTCCGCCCCGCGTCGCTCGACGATCCCGACCAGCGAACCATCAGGCGCGACGGCCGCCGCGGGAAAGGACTCCGCCCTGTCGGCCTGCCCGACGAGGCGCTTGCCGTGGCGCAGGTCGCGCGCTTCGTCGGCGCTCACGTCCACTCGCGTGAGCACGAGCGCCGCGGCGTCGGCCGGCTCGATGGTCGCCGCTCCTGCGAGATCGTCTGTCGTCACGGCATCCGCGATGTCGAAGGGCCCGATCCGCGTCCGTCGCAACGCCGTGAGGTGCCCGCCGACGCCGAGATGGGCACCGAGGTCTCTCGCCAGCGCGCGGATGTAGGTGCCCGACGAGCAGTCCACAACGACATCGAGTTCGACGCCTTCGGCGTCATCGCGCCGCTCCAGCACGGCGAACCGCGAGACCGTGACCTCTCGCGCCTTCAGCTCGACGCTCTCGCCGGCTCGTACCAGGTCGTAGGCGCGCCGTCCGTCGACTTTGATGGCCGAGACGGCGCTCGGCACCTGCGAGATGGCACCGCTGAGGCCGGCGATCCCTGCGGTGATCCGCTCGTCCGAGACGGCCGCGATGGACCCGGCATCCGCACGTGCCGTGATCTCACCCTCTGCATCGTCCGTCGTCGTGGCCTGGCCCAGCCGGATCGTGGCGAAGTAGGTCTTGTCGGCGCCGACGATGTACGTGAGCAGGCGGGTCGCACCCTCGATGCCGAGAACCAGCAGACCCGTCGCCATCGGATCGAGCGTGCCCGCATGGCCCACCTTGCGGGTGCCGAACGCGCGGCGCGTGCGCGCCACGACGTCATGACTGGTGATACCGCCCGGTTTGTCGACGAGCAGGATGCCGGGAGAGACCATTCCCCCAGCCTAAGCCGTGACTCATCCGCACACCTCGTACGACGGTTCGTCGCGCGTGGTGACGGTCACCGCCCAGGCCCGCTCGGCTCCTGTCAGGAACTGGAAGAAGATCTGTCCGTCGGACTCCGACGCCACGCGGATCCACTCGCCGTCGACCGTGGCCGTACCCTCCTCGGCCTCCGGGTACGCGTCGAGGATCTCGTCCCTCGTCGCGCCGACGCCGATGCCCTCCGCCGTCTCCGGGCCGACCGCGCCCGTGACCGAGTCGGCCATGGTGGATGCCGAGATCTCCGAGATCGGTTCGCTCTGATCCTCGGCGCCGCGGACGAAGTGCATGCTGAAGGAGTTGTCGGGGGCGTTCCAGAACGCCGCCCAGGAGCACGCAGCACCGTCGCTGGTCCAACTGGTGGGCAACTCCGCCAGAGCGGCGTCGAATTCGCCGCCGATCAGGACCGGGCCCATGCCATCCGCGCTGACGATCCAGGTCGACGGGTCATCCGGGTCCGGTTCGCCCGCGCTTCGGGATGCCGTCGCGGACGGCGTCGACTGCGCAGCGGGCGCGGAGCCCGTCGGCGTCTGCTCCGGTCCGCTCACCGGTGTTGCGCACCCGGCGAGCAGCAGCGTGGCGGTCAGCAGTGCGATGGCGCCCCTGCGAATCCTCATGGCGGTTCTCCCTGCTCTCCCCCGCGAATGAGCATGGTCGATCCGTCTAGGCTAACGAGGTGCCCGCGTCACCGACACCCCTGCCCGACCTCGTGAAGGTCTCGGAGTGGTATCGATCGGAGGCCCGCGATCTCCCCTGGCGACGATCCGAATTCCACGACGCGTATGCCGCATGGGGAACGCTCGTGAGCGAGTTCATGCTGCAGCAGACTCCGGTCTCCCGGGTCATTCCGCACCTCGAGGCCTGGTTGCGTCGCTGGCCGGATC
Organism: Microbacterium sp. NPDC056234; assembly: GCF_042267585.1. NCBI lineage: Bacteria > Bacillati > Actinomycetota > Actinomycetes > Micrococcales > Microbacteriaceae > Microbacterium > Microbacterium sp. NPDC056234. Next base: position 179,128 of record NZ_JBHJTE010000002.1, on the reverse strand, counting down.
CGACTGCGATGGCTGCGGCCTCGCCGGCCGAGGTCGTGACGCAGTGGGCGAATCTCGGCTATCCGCGGCGCGCGCTGTGGCTTCACGGCGCGGCGGTGGCCGTGTCAGAGCGACACGACGGAGTGGTCCCGCGCGACGTCGCGGATCTGCTCGCACTCCCCGGTATCGGCGATTACACGGCACGTGCTGTCGCGGTCTTCGCGTACGGCGACCGCCATCCGGTCGTCGACACGAACACGCGCCGTGTGCTCGCGCGCGTGATCGACGGCACCGCCCAGCCCGGGCCGCCGTCCCGACGCGATCTCGAGTCCATGCAGCGGCTCCTGCCTGCGGACGACGCCGAATCGGCGCTGTTCAACGCCGCCGTGATGGAACTCGGCGCCGTGGTCTGCACGGCCAGGGCTCCCCAGTGCGAGCAGTGCCCGATCCGCGACGCGTGCCGCTGGTTCGCCCTCGGCCGCCCGGTGGGCGTGGACACGCGTCGCCGCCAGGCGAAGTACGAGGGCTCTGACCGGCAGGCCAGAGGCGCGGTGCTCCAGACGCTGCGACTGGCGCCTGCCGCCCGAGTACCGCTGGTCGATGTGATCCCCGACTGGCCGGACACCGCGCAGCGCCATCGCGCCATCGACTCGCTGATCGCCGACGGTCTCGCCGAGGCCGCCGACGGCTTCCTCTCTTTGCCGCGCTGAGCGTCTCAGACGTGCAGGTTCGTGCGATGCGCGAGCACCGTGAGCTCGACCCTGCTGCGTGTGTCGAGCTTCGCGAAAACCCGCCCGACATGGACCTCGACCGTGCGGACCGACAGACTCAGCCGATCCGCGATCTCCCGATTGGGGATGCCGTCGACGACGAGCATCGCCACCTGGAGTTCCCGCTCGGTCAGCAACGGCGCCCAGGCTGCGCGGCACGCGGCCATCGGATCCAGGACCGAGACGTTGATCGGCACCGTGTCCAGGCCCGCGAGGCGTTCGATCTGCTCTCCGAGCTTGGCGAGCTTGCGCTCGACGCTGTCCCGCCAGGCATCCGCACCGGCGTCCGAGAACAGGCTGTGCGCCGCGAGCAGATGATGCCGCCCGGCCGCACGGTCGTCGCGGATCACGCAGGTCGTTCCGAGCAGCGCCTCCACGCGACCGCGCTCGAACGGGGAACGCACCGAGCGCGCACGCTCCGCGATGTCCGGGTACTCGCGTTGCCACGCCCCCTGCGCCGCCGTCCGGATCCGCAGGTACAGCTCCAGCGACAGCTTCTGGTCGGCCGGCTCCACGGCATCCGAAGCGATGTGGGGGCCGAGCTCCTCGAGACCGGGAACCGCCAGCGCAGGGCTCGGTCCCCCGCGGTCGTGCCAGATGCGCAGCTGCACACCCGCGTCCTGCACGGCACCGGCGAGGTAGGCCTGGAGCGCACGGTCGACGAGGAGATCGGGCCGGATGCCGTTGGGCAGCGCTTCGGTGAGGCTGCGCACCACTGGGCCGACCTCGCCCAGCACTGCAAGATCCAGCCGCCGCGCCAGGACGGCGCCGAGACCGGCGAACGGCAAGCCGATGGGGTGGCTGACCATCGCCTCCTGCATCCGTGAGCGTGCGGTCGCGATGTCACCCTGCCAGAAGCGAAGGAGCACCTCGATCACGGCTCGGTACGCGGAGGCGAGCGGTGTGCGCTCGAAGCCCTGCAGGAACGCGTCGGGTTCGTCGACGATACCCGCCTCGTGCCTGGCAAGGATGCCGAGGCCCTGGTCGATGTCTCCGGCGAGGGCGAGGCGCACAGCGGTGACCACGCCGTACGACAGAGGGCCCTGTTCGAGCGGGGGATCCGCCTCGTCACCGCTGAGCAGCCAGCAGAGCGCCACTGCCGGGCCGCGGATCGCACCATCCGCTCCCGCCCGCACATCCGCATCGCGGACTTCGGACAGCCACATCCGCATGGCACCGTCCGCTCCGCGTTCGGCGGACAGCATCGCCGCCATCCCCGCCGCGCGAGCCCAGCCGTGCCAGGCGTACCTGCCCTCGGCGTCATCCGGGCGGAGCGCCGCGGCATCCGCGATCGGGAGCGTTCCGCGAAGCGCGGTCTCGGCGATCACGAGCGGTGCGAGCGCCCGCGAGCGGTACGCGGGCGAACCGCCGGGGAACAGGGTCCCCAACCAGGCGACGGCGTCCGCCAGCAACCCGGCGCACAGGGCTGCGTTGCCGGCGATCTGCCGTGCTTCATCCGCATCCTCTCCATCGACATGATCGAAGACCTCGACGGCGATGTGGAATGCGATCAGCGACTGGCCCGCTTCCGCCAGTCCGCGTGCCGCAGGCAGAAGCTGCTCGGCGACCGCCGGAGTCTTCGCCGTCGCGCCACGCGCCACATGCCATGCGGCGCGCACCGCATCGCCCTCCTGCGCGTGATACTCACTGAGGCGCCGGTGCGCCGATGCGCTCTCAGCGGGCGAGGCGCTCCCCTCCAGCCAGTCGGCCAGCGCCGGTTCGCGCAGCGTCACACGGCCCGCGTTCACGTCCAGATACCCTCCCACGGCGCCCGTCGACAGATCCTCGGCGGAGAGCCCGGTCGTCGCCAGGACCACATCGAGCCGATCCGTCGTTCCCAGCGCGAGGACGATCAGGGCATCCCGCTCACCGTCCGACAGCGCAGACGATCCGTCCACGCCGAGCGCGGACGAGGGCACCGGCAGCGGAACGGGCAGCGCACGCAGCCCCTGCCGCTGGCTCTCGGTCAGCGCACCGACGACGTGACGGACCAGTTCGTCAGCGGTGCCGATTCTCGCATGGAGGCGAGCGAGCACGTGCGGGGCGACGACGAGGCCCTGAGCGCGCAGCGCGCTGACACCGTCGAGGACGACGCGTGCGTCGGGTGCGCCGACGGGTCGGGCGTCAGCGGCGTGCCGTGCACCCGTGTCGCCCATGACCCTGCCCTCTCGGATCCCGCGGAGGCGGTCCCGATCGACGACAGGCTAACAAACGACCGTGCGATCCGTGCGGAACGTACCGCGAGGGTCAGGAAGTCAGTCTTCCTCGTCGTCGGTGCGGTACGGGTCTGCGTCGCCCGCGTGCTTCGACGTCGCAGCGAGCCTGGCGACCTCGGCATCCCGCTGCTGCGCCTCGCGCAGCAGTGCCGAGATGTGATCGGCGTTCTCCGGAAGCGCGTCCGGGATGAACTCGAGCGTCGGCACCAGACGGGTGCTCAGCTGGCGACCCACTTCGGATCGCAGCATCCCCGTCGCCGAGGTCAGTGCCGCGGCGCTGGAGACGCGCTCCTCCTCGGTGCCGAGCACCGTGTAGAAGACGCTGGCATGCTGAAGGTCACCCGAGACGCGGACATCGGTGATGGTGACGTAGCCGAGGCGCGGGTCGCGCAGGCCCTTGTCGAGCCGCTCGGCCAGGATGACGCGAATGCGATCCGCGAGACGCGCCTGTCGTTCTCCAGCCATTTCCTTCTCCCTCGTTGAGACTCGTCGGGCGGGGATGCACTGCGCATCCCCGCCCGACGATCAGACTCGATCAGCCACGTGGCTTCTCGACGAGCTCGATGGTCTCGATCTCATCGCCGATCTGGATGTCGTTGTACTTTCCGAGGCCGATACCGGCTTCGAAGTCGGTGCGGACCTCGGTGACGTCGTCCTTGAAGCGACGCAGCGACTCGATGGCCAGGCCATCGGCGATGACGACGCCGTCGCGGATGACGCGCGCCTTGGCGTTGCGCGTGATCGTTCCGGAGCGGACGATGACACCCGCGATGTTGCCGACCTTCGAGGAGCGGAACACCTCACGGATCTCGGCCACACCCGACTGGACCTCTTCGTACTCCGGCTTGAGCATGCCCTTGAGCGAGCTCTCGATCTCGTCGATCGCGTTGTAGATGACGGAGTAGAAGCGGATGTCCACGCCCTCGCGGGAAGCGCGCTCGCGCGCCTTCGTGTCCGGACGGACGTTGAAGCCCACGATGATCGCGTTGTCGATCGTCGCCAGGTTCACGTCGGACTCGGTGATCGCACCGACACCGCGGTGGATGATGCGCAGCTGCACCGAATCGTCGACCTCGATCTTGAGGAGCGACTCCTCCAGCGCCTCGACGGCACCGGAGACGTCACCCTTGATGATGAGGTTGAGCGACTCGACCTTGCCCTCTTCGAGAGCACGGGTGAAGTCCTCGAGCGAAATGCGCTTGCGGGCCTTGGCCAGCTGAGCGTTGCGCTCGACTGCTTCACGCTTCTCGGCGATCTGGCGCGCCATGCGGTCCTCTTCGGTGACGATGAAGACGTCACCGGCGCGGGGCACGGAGTTCAGACCCTGCACCTGCACGGGGCGCGACGGGTACGCCTCGAGGACGGCCTCGCCGTTCTCGTCGGCCATCGCACGGACGCGGCCGTATGCCGTGCCCGCGACGATCGCGTCACCGATCCGGAGCGTTCCGGACTGGATCAGCACGGTCGCGACCGAACCGCGGCCCTTGTCGAGCTTCGCCTCGATGGCGACACCGCGAGCGGCCTTGTTCGGGTTGGCCGTGAGGTCCAGCCCCGCGTCGGCCGTGAGCAGGACGGCGTCCAGGAGCTCCTGGATGCCGGTGCCGGCACGAGCCGAGACATCCACGAACATGACGTCTCCGCCGTACTCCTCTGCGACCAGACCGTACTCGGTGAGCTGCTGACGCACCTTGGCCGGGTTGGCCTCGGGCTTGTCGACCTTGTTCACCGCGACCACGATCGGCACGTTGGCCGCCTGAGCGTGGTTGAGCGCCTCGACCGTCTGCGGCATGATGCCGTCGTCGGCCGCGACCACCAGGATCGCCAGGTCGGTCACCTGCGCACCACGGGCACGCATGGCGGTGAACGCCTCGTGACCCGGGGTGTCGATGAAGGTGATCGCGCGCTCGATCTCTTCGTGCTCGGTCCAGACCTGGTACGCACCGATGTGCTGGGTGATGCCGCCGGCCTCGCCCTCGATGACGTTCGTCTGACGGATCGCGTCGAGAAGTCGGGTCTTACCGTGGTCGACGTGGCCCATGACGGTGACCACAGGAGGACGGATCTCGAGATCGGACTCATCCTCTTCGGCCAGTTCCTGCTCGAGGTCGAGACCGAAGCCCTCGAGGAGCTCCTTGTCCTCGTCCTCGGGCGAGACCATCTGGATCTTGTAGCCGAGCTCCTCACCGAGGACCTCGAAGGTCGCTTCATCCAGCGACTCGGTGGCCGTGGCCATCTCGCCCAGGTTGAAGAGGATGGTGACGAGCGTTCCGGGCTGCACGACGTACCCGCGCAGAGCCTCGAGCTTGTCCGCGAAGTCGGCGATCGATGCGCCACGGCGAAGGCGAATGACCTCGCCGTTGCCCTTCGAGACGTTGACGCCGCCGACGACCGGCGCCGACCGCATCTCGAATTCCTGCCGCTTCGCCCGCCGCGACTTGCGCTGCTTGCTCTTGCCGCCTCCCTTTCCGAAGGCGCCTGCCGTACCACCACCGGGGCCGCGACCGCGACCACCGCCACCGCCGGGGCGACCGGCGAAGCCGCCGGCCGGACGCTGGAAACCACCGGCACCCGCGCCGCCGCCTGCGCCGCCCGGACGACCGGGACCGCCAGGCCGCTGCTGGAACGGAGCGCCACCGGGGCGACCACCCTGACCACCGCGCGGAGCGCCGGGGCGGGGGGAACCGGGACGAGGAGCACCAGGACGCGGAGCACCGGGACGCGGCGCCTGCGGCCGCGGGATGTTCCCCGGGGTCGGACGCTGGCCCATGCCCTGCGCCGAGGCGAAGGGGTTGTTGCCCGGACGGGGACCTGCGGGGCGCTGCCCCATGCCCTGCGCCGAGGAGAACGGGTTGTTGCCCGGACGCGGAGCACCGGGCTTGGGTGCGGCCTTGTCAGCCTTCGGGGCCGCCGGTGCGGGAGCGGGCTCGGCTGAGGCAGGGGCCTCGGGTGCCGGTGCCGGTGCCGCAGGCTCTGCGGGAGCCGGCGCCTCGGGGGCCGGCTTCGGACCCGGCTTGGGACCGGGGGTCGGCGCAGCAGCGCCGGGCTTGGGGGCGGGCGCAGCCTTCGGCTTCGCAGGCTCCGTCTTGGCCGCGGGCTTCGCAGCTCCGTCGGCCTCGATCGCCGCGCGCAGCTTGCGCGCCACCGGCGGTTCGATGGTCGATGACGGGCTCTTCACGAACTCGCCGAGCTCTTTGAGCTTGGCGAGTGCGACCTTGCTGTCGACGCCGAGTTCAGCGGCGATCTCGTGCACACGTGGTTTGGCAGCCACAATTCTCCTGTCTGGGTCGGTCCACCCAGGCAGGGCAGACCACTAGTCGCGGACGGGTCTCATTTCGAGCCGTTCACTTTGTTTCCATAGCCGTTCAGCCGTTTCTCGATGGTCTGCGTGTCCAGCGGAGCTGTGACACGGAGTGCTCGTGCGAAGGCCCGGCGCCGCAGCGCCTTGTCCAGGCACTGCGGATCCGGATGCACCCACGAACCTCTTCCGGGAAGAACCGCGCGCTCATCGATGACGAGGGCGCCGTCCTGGGCGACCACCCTGAGGAGGTCTGACCGGGAGGCACGTGCACGGCAACCGACACACGTTCGTACAGGTTCCATCTTACACCTCAGGACCGATGCCCGAGCGACGTCGACCGGCCGTCGCTCGCGGAATCATTCGTCGAGGATGCTGTCCGGCTGGATGTCGATCTTGGCACCGGTGAGCTTCGCCGCCAGACGGGCGTTCTGGCCTTCCTTGCCGATCGCCAGCGAGAGCTGGTAATCGGGTACGAGTGCACGGACGGCCTTCGTGTTCGCGTCGAGCACGAAAGCGCTCGTGACCTTCGCCGGCGACAGCGCCTGTGCGACGAAGGTGGCGAGATCCGGGTTGTAGTCGACGATGTCGATCTTCTCCCCTGCCAGCTCTTCCGTGACAGCGCGCACTCGACGGCCGAGTTCACCGATGCACGCGCCCTTGGCGTTGATCGCCGGATCGTTCGCCGTGACCGCGATCTTCGTGCGGTGTCCCGCCTCGCGCGCAAGCGACACGATCTCGACGAGCCCCGCCGCGATCTCGGGAACCTCGAGAGCGAAGAGCTTGCGAACCAGGCCAGGGTGCGTTCTCGACACGGTGATCTGGGGACCCTTGAGCCCCTTCGCCACGCTCGTGACGTAGACGCGCAGTCGGGTTCCGTGGGAGTACTCCTCGCCGGGGACCTGCTCCTCGGGCGGCAGGATCGCCTCGACGGAACCGAGGTCGACGTGGATCATGCGGGGATTCGGTCCCTGCTGGATCACGCCAGCGACGATGTCGCCTTCCTTGCCCCGGAACTCGCCGAGCACCGCGTCGTCGGCGATGTCACGCAAGCGCTGGCTGATGACCTGCTTGGCGGCGAAGGCAGCGATGCGTCCGAAGTCATCGGGCGTCGTGTCCTCCTCGCCGATCACGGCGCCGGATTCATCCAGCACGGGCTGCATCACGGCGACATGGCCGGTCTTGCGGTCCAGATCGACGCGCACACCGGCGGGGACGACCCCGTCTTCGGAGATGTGCTTGCCGTAGGCGGTGAGGATGGCCTGTTCGATGATCGAGACGAGTTCGTCGAACGGAATCGCCTTCTCCTTCTCGAGCCCGCGCAGCAGTCCGAGTTCGATATCCATGGGCGTCTCCCTATTCAGCTCTTATCCGCGGGCATCCCGCGGGCATCGGACCAGGATACCGGACGCGAGCCACTTCGACCGAGTCGAAGGAAACGCGACGGCGCCCTCCACCCCCGCGAACAGGGATGAAGGGCGCCGCGCAGCGTCTGTCAGCCGCGGTAGACCTGGACGACGGACGGACGAGGCGCCGTCGCGACGTCACCGGGTGCCGTGGATCCGTAGTCCGGGAACAGCGACCGCGGCGATTCGAACGTGCCGTCCTCGCCCGGATGCTGCACGGCCACGAAGACGAGACCGTCCTTGTCGTGGATGACCGGACCGCAGGTCTCTGCGTCGCGCGGCACGGCGAGGAACTGCTGGACGTGGCCGCGCTCTGCGCCGTTCAGCGGAACCTTGAAAAGTCCGTCGCCGTAGCCGATCGTGCCTGGCTGGCCGTCGGTCGAGATCCACAGCTCGCCGTCCGAGTCGAACGCGAGGTTGTCAGGGCAGGAGATCGGCGAGACCTTGTCCTTCGGGAATCCGGCGAAGTACGCATTGCCGAACGTGTTCGGATCCCCGCACAGCAGCAGCACGCTCCACCCGAACGTCGTTCCGCTCTGCCCGGCCGTCTCCGTGAGCTCCAGCACGTGGCCGTACCGGTTCCTGACGATGGGGTTGGCCTCGTCGGCGACGGTCCTGGCGGAGTTGTTCGTGAGGGCGACGTACACCTTGCCCGTGACCGGGTTGGGCTCCACGTCCTCCGGACGGTCCATCTTGGTCGCCCCGACGGTGTCGGCCGCGAGGCGGGTGTAGACGAGCACCTCTTCCGTGCTGAAGCCCGGCACGACGCTCGCGCCGTCCTGGGTGAGTGGGATCCACTGGCCGCTGCCGTCGAACGCGCCGTCGGACGGCAGAGCACCGGTGCCGGTGATCTCCGCGGCAGGCGAATCGCCCGTGAACTTCGCGACGTACAGGTCGCCCTCGCTCAGCAGGCGCAGGTTCTTCTTGCGCGAGCCGGAGATGCGGTTCTTCGAGACGAACTTGTACAGGTAGTCGTTGCGCTCGTCGTCGCCCATGTAGGCCACGACACGACCGTCCTCGGCCACGTGCACGTTGGCGCCCTCGTGCTTGAAGCGCCCCATCGCGGTGTGCTTGAGCGGCGTGGACGTCGGATCCTGCGGGTCGATCTCGACGATGTAGCCGAAGCGGTTCGGCTCATTCACGTAGCCGGGGTCGTGCGCGTTGAAGCGCGGGTCGTACGTCTCCCATCCGGTCGACGTCGACGTCGTGCTCGAACCGCTGTAGCGCTTCTGCTGCGGCGTGTTCGCGGCCCACGCGAAGTATCCGTTGAAGTTCTCCTCGCCCGACAGGATCGTCCCCCACGGGGTCGTTCCTCCCGCGCAGTTGCCCAGCGTGCCGTGCACCCAGCGACCCTCGGGGTCTGCGGCGGTCTTGACCAGGTCGCTCCCCGCTGCGGGACCCGTGAGTTCGAAGACGGTCTCGACCGTGATGCGGCGGTTGCGGCGCCCGTCGACCACATAGCTCCACGGCTCGCCGGTCCGGCGGCGACGGATGTCGACGACCGAGAGACCCTGGGCTGCCTTGTAGATGTCACCGCGACGGCGGAGCTCGGCGGCGTCCGTCGTGGAGGGGAACATGATGCCCGGGTTGACGTACTCGTGGTTGTTGACGAGAACGCCGGTCTTGCCGCTGCGATCGGCGATGATGTCGAGGTAATCGCAGTTGTAGCCGAACTGCTCGGCCTGCGCTTCGGGCGTCTGCGCGTTCAGATCGAAGGCGGGAGTGCGCGAGAACAGCGGGTCCCCCCAGCGGATCAGCGGGTCCCACGTGTATCCGGTCGGAACCGTGAACGCATCGACCTCGGCGGGCACGGGCGCGATCGCCGTGAAAGGAAGACTGCCGCGCGCAGGCCGCCCGAAGGATGCGCCGGTGCCGGCGACGCCTGCGGCCTGCGGCGTCGACGTGGGTGCGCCTCGCCCGACTCCCACGACGACGGCGACGGCCGCCGCCGCGCCGAGTCCGAGGACTGCGCGGCGCGAGAAGACGGTCGACGCGATCGACCGGAAGCTCTCGTTCGAGGAGGTGTTGCACTCCGGGCCGAGGCAGGCGTTCGCGCACTTGAGTTCGCAGGTCACCGCAGAGCGCTTCCCGCTCACATGCGGTGCCATCGGCAGGGTGCGGCGGGGGATGTCGGTCAGGCTCATCATCGGTCCTTGTCGTCGGGTGGTGTTGCCGATGCCACGTTGCTCGCACCGGATGACCGCCGAGTGAACGACCGCTGAAGACCGGGTGACTCAGCCCGCGGACTCCAGCGCGTTGAGCGCGTCGATCAAGCGGTAGAGCCCGCCGACTTCTCGCTGCCGGAGGCGCAGCGCGACACGCGGGAGCTCGACGCGATCACGGTCGCTCACCTCGACGGGGAGCGGATCCGTGCGCTCGATCAGCCCCGACGCGACGAACGGCGCGAACTCGGTGTTCAGAGCCTCCAGCTCGGCATCCGTCGGCGCCGTCTTCACCCGCAGGACCAGCACATCGTCCACCCAGCGAAGCGAATCGTAGTTGCGCCAGAATCCGGTGATCCGGGCGACGGCCTGCTCTGCGGAGTCCGTGACGAGCACGCGATCGAAGTCGTGCGGCGAGATGACGCCCGCAGGGATGAGCTGGTCGACGACGAATCGCTCGAGACCGCGCCAGAACGTGCCGCCGGGGGCGTCGAGGAGCACGATCGGCGTCGGCTCGGCTTTGCCGGTCTGCTGAAGCGTCAGCAGCTCGAACATCTCGTCCATGGTTCCGAAGCCGCCGGGGAGGCAGATGAACCCGCTGGATTCCTTCACCAGCATGAGCTTGCGGGTGAAGAAGTACTTCATCTCGACGGAGTGCGCGTCTTCGGCGACGACGGCGTTGGGCTTCTCCTCGAACGGGAGTCGGATCGAGACGCCGAGAGCCATCTGCTTACCCGCCCCCTCGGCTGCGGCCTGCATGATGCCGGGGCCCGCGCCGGTCACGACCATCCAACCGCGTTCCGCCAGCTCGGCGGCGACGTCACGCGCCGAGCGGTACAGCGGGTCCTCCTGCCTCGTACGCGCTGACCCGAAGACGGTCACCTTGGGCACGTCGGAGTACGGCGCGAACAGTCGGAAGGCGTCGCGCATCTCGCTGAGGGCCGATGAGGCGATCTTCAGGTCGAGCCGATCCGTGCGATCCTGCCCGAGCTGGACACCGGCGAGCAGGATGCGGGTGACCAGTGTGCGGTTGCCGGTGATGCCTGCTTCGTCCAGCAGCGCCTCTACCCGGGTGCGGAGCTCATCCATGCCTCTACTCTGGCACGCCCGTGCTGCTCACCCCGGAGGGTGAGTCTGCGCACGTCGCCCTCGGTCGTGCTCCACAATGGATGCCGACCGCGGCGCGGACGCCGCATCGAGGAAGGGGCGCGCTGTGGGCGATGTCATCGACAGGATCCGTGCCAGGCGCAGGGCGCGCACGGAACTGAAGAATCCAGCCTATGAGATCTTCATCGGCATCCTGTCGCTGCTGTCGATTCTGAACCTCGTCTTCGTCTATGCCCTCCACGGCGACACAGCGATGCAGATCGTGCTCGCCGTCATGAACGGGCTGATCAGCGTGATCTTCCTGATCGACTTCGTCTATCGGATGATGACGAGCGACGCGCGCTGGCGATACTTCTTCCGCGGGTTCGGCTGGGCCGATCTGCTGGCGAGCCTGCCGTTCCCCGAGCTGAAGGTGCTGCGGGTCTTCCGACTCCTGCGCGTGTTCAGACTGATGCGCGACCTCGGCCCGAGGCAGATCTGGACGACGCTGGTGAAGGACCGAGCGAACAGCACCCTGATGACGCTGCTGCTGCTGGGCATCCTGGTGCTCCAGTTCGGGAGCCTCTCGGTGCTCGCGATCGAAGAGGATGCCGAGGGCGCGAACATCACGTCCGCCTCGGACGCGCTCTGGTACACGATCGTCACGATCTCGACGGTCGGCTACGGCGACCAGTACCCGGTCACCGAGGCCGGTCGGGTACTCGGGGTGCTCATCATCATCGTCGGCGTCGGCATCTTCGGGACCTTCACCGGCTACCTGGCGAACCTCTTCCTCGGCCCCGCGAGGGAGGAGGCTGCGGAAAAGGTTGAGAACTCGTCGCGCGCCGGCGAAACCGGCGCGGACGAAGCAGATCGCGCCGATGATCGGACGCGGGCCGCCTCGGCGGGAGTCGCCGGCGGCGCCGCATCCGGTGCAGTCACCGCCGGGATGTCCCGCACCGACGGCGAAGACACGGGTTCCGAAGCCGAACGTCTGGCGGCGCTGCTCGCGCAGTCCGAGCTGCTCACCGCCGAGATCAGGCGCCTGATCGACGGCGGTGCGACAGCCTCCGACTCGCGGTGAGACCGCTCAGGCCGTGAGTCGAGCGATCGCCTCGTCCACCGACAGCGCGTCGCGCTCGCCCGTGCGACGGTCCCACAACTCGACCTGCCCGTCGGCTGCGCCGCGGCCGACGACGAGCACGCGCGGCACACCCACCAGCTCGGCATCGCCGAACTTCACGCCGGGTGAGACCTTGGGCCGGTCGTCGTAGAGGACATCGAGGCTGGCGTCCTCGAGGCGCGCGGCGACCTGCTCCGCGACCTCGAACGCGACCTGATCACGGCCGGCCGCGACCACGTGCACGTCGAACGGCGCGACGGATGCCGGCCAGATCAGGCCCTTGTCGTCGTTGTTGAGCTCGGCGATGATCGCGAGGATGCGTGTGACGCCGATGCCGTAGGAACCCATCGTCACGGTCACGAGCTTGCCGTTCTCGTCCAGGACCTTGAGCCCGAGCGTCTCCGCGAAGAATCGACCCAGTTGGAAGATGTGGCCGATCTCCATACCGCGCGCGAGTTCGACGGGTCCGGAACCATCGGGTGCCGGGTCGCCGGCACGCACGTTCGCGATCTCGACGACGCCGTCCGCGAAGAAGTCGCGGCCGGCAATGACCGAGTGGGCGTGCTTCTGGTCCATGTTCGCACCGGTGATCCAGCTCGTGCCCTCGCTGACGCGGGGGTCGACGAGATACCGGATGCCGGTCGCCGACTCCTCGCCGAGCACGGCGCCGGTCGGTGACCACGGTCCGATGTAGCCCTTGACGAGGAGGGGGTTGTTCTCGAAGTCGTCTTCTGTGGCCGTCGACACCTCGGCGGGCGCGAACGCCACCTCGGCGCGCTTCTCGTCGATCTCGCGGTCGCCGGGGAGGCCGACGACGACGAGCTCCCGCGAACCGTCGGCGTGCGTGAGCGCAAGGACGACGTTCTTCAGCGTGTCCGCCGCGGTGTACTCACCATCGAGGTGCGCGTTGCAATGCGCCACGAGCGTCTCGATCGTCGGCGTGTTCGGGGAATCGAAGACGGTGGCCGCCTCAGCGTCCGAGAAGTCGGCCGGCTCGGGCACGGCCGTCGTGAATGCCTCGACGTTCGCGGCGTAGCCTCCGGCCGAACGCACGAAGGTGTCCTCGCCGACGGGCGTCGGGTGCAGGAACTCCTCGCTCCGCGCGCCGCCCATCAGACCGTTGTCGGCGTTGACGATGACGTACTCGAGGCCGAGTCGCTGGAAGATGCGCTCGTAGGCATCCCGTTGGTTCTGGTAGCTGACCTCCAGCCCGGCATCGGAAGAATCGAACGAGTACGCGTCCTTCATCGTGAATTCGCGGCCGCGCAGCAGGCCGGCGCGGGGGCGCGCCTCGTCGCGGTACTTGTCCTGGATCTGAAAGATCGTCAGGGGCAGATCCTTATAGGACGAGTACAGGTCCTTCACGAGCAGGGTGAACATCTCCTCGTGGGTGGGAGCGAGGAGATAGTCGCTTCCCTTGCGGTCCTGCAACCGGAAGATGTTGTCACCGTATGACTCCCATCGGCCGGAAGCCTCGTAGGGGTCTCTCGGAAGAAGCGCGGGGAAATGGACCTCGTGCGCACCGGATGCCGTCATCTCCTCACGGACGATGGCCTCGATCTTCGCCTTGACCTTCAAGCCCAGCGGCAACCAGGTGAAGATGCCAGGCGCGGCACGCCGGATGTAGCCGGCGCGGACCAGCAGCCGGTGGCTGGTGACCTCAGCATCGGAGGGGTCTTCACGGAGCGTGCGGAGGAAGAAGTTCGAGAGACGAGTGACCACGCGACAAGTCTAGGGCGCGCGGCCACTCGTCCGATCCGATCAGTTCAGTGCGCGGGTGCTCGCCGGGATCGCACCATCTGCGTACAGGCTCGACGCGAGGTCCTGCAGTGCCGTCAGGGCGACACGCTGGGTCATGGGGCCGTACGAGATGCGGGCGACGCCCAGCGCCTCGTACTCGGCGGCGAGGAGTGCACCGGGCAGGCCGATGACGCTGACGCGGTTGTCGCCGATGCCGTCGACGAGCTGGCGGGTGACGTCGGCATCCAGGATGCCGGGGACGAACACGGTGGTCGCGCCGGCGTCGAGGTAGGCGCGGCCGCGCTCGATCGCATCGGCGATGCTCTCCTGGATCGGACGGTCACCGCCGCGGACGAGCGCGTCGGTGCGGGCGTTGAGCGCGAACGACACCCCCTCCGCTTCTCCGGCCTTGATGATCGCCGTGACATCCGCGACGGACTCGGCGAGCGGCTTCAGCCGGTCCTCGATGTTCGCGCCGACGGCGCCGGCCGCGATCGCGAGACGGGTGGTCTCCCCCGCGTCGCCGTATCCGTCATCCAGATCCGCGGAGACGGGGACGTCGACGGCGGAGGCGATGCGAGACACCATGTCGAGCATGATCTCGCGCGGGATGGCGCCGTCGGCGTATCCGAAGGTGGCGGCGATCGAGTGCCCCGCGGTGGCGAGGGCCTTGGTCTCAGGGAGTGCGGCGATGGTCTGGGCGGACACGACATCCCAGACGTTCACCACGCGGAGGATCTCCGGGTTGCGATGCAGGGAGACGAGGGTCTGGGCTTTCTCAGCAACGGTCATGATCACACGCTAACGCCCCCTGGTGTCATCGGCTCTGGATAGTCTCGATGCATGCCTCAGCGCCGCGCACATGTCGCTCCGTCCGCCGCTCAGAGCGAGTTGGCCGAAGCACTGGCCGCGCTTCGCGCATCCCTGGACACGACGGTCGAGTTCTCATCCCAGGCCGAGGCGGAAGCGGCATCGGCGTCGCCGTCCGCCCCCGAGCTCGATCTTCGAGACGTGCCTTTCGCGACTCTGGACCCGCCGGGGTCGAAGGATCTCGACCAGGCGTTCCACCTGGCGCGCGCCGGGTCCGGCTTCGACGTGCGGTACGCCATCGCCGACGTCCCGTCGTTCGTCGCGCCGGGCGGCGCGCTGGATGCTGCGGCGCGCGAGCGCGGCCAGACCCTGTACGCGGCTGACGGGTCCATCCCGCTGCACCCGCGCGCGCTCAGTGAGGATCGCGCGTCGCTCCTCCCAGGCGTCGAGCGGCCCGCACTGGTGTGGACCTTCCGGCTCGCTGCGGACGGCGAGGTTGCGGATTTCCGCCTCGAAAGAGCGCTGATCCGCTCGCGCGAGCAACTCGAGTACGCGGCTGTGCAGCGATCCGTGGACGCCGGCGAGGAGACGCCCGCGACGCTGCTGCGCGAGATCGGCGAGCTTCGACTGGAGCAGGAGCGAGCACGCGGCGGCGCGAGCCTCAATCTGCCCGACGAAGAGGTCGTGCGCGCCGACGACGGCAGTTATGCGATCGTACGCCGCAGCCCGTTGCCCGTCGAGGAGTGGAACGCTCAGCTGTCGCTGATGACCGGCATGGCCGCGGCATCCCTCATGCTCGATGCCAAGGTCGGCGTCCTGCGGACGATGCCGGAGCCGGACGAGAAGTCCTTCGAAGCGTTCCGCCGGCAGACCGAGGCTCTCGGACGGCCGTGGACGACAGGAGCCTACGGCGAGTACCTGCGCGGGCTGGATCGCGCGGATCCGATGACGCTGCCCGTTCTCGAGGCGGCCGCCATGCTGTTCCGCGGGGCGGGCTATGCGGTGTTCGACGGGGACGTGCCGCCCGATGTCGACCAGGCCGCGATCGCAGCGCCGTACGCGCACGCAACCGCTCCCCTGCGCCGTCTCGTGGATCGCTGGTCGCTCGCGATCTGCCTCGCCGCCGCCTCGGGACAGGAGCCTCCGGCATGGGCACGCGAGTCGCTTGCGGAGCTGCCGGGACTCATGCAGGCGTCGTCGCAGCGCGCATCGAAGCTGAACTCCGCGACGATCAACTGCGTCGAGGCGGCATTGATGACACCGTACGTCGGCTCGCGAATCGACGCCACGGTGGTCGAACTGCGCGATGGTGGCAGGGCGACGGTTCAGATCGCCGAACCGGCGGTGACCGCGTCCGCACCCGTGCCCGTCGGAGCAGCGCCCGGCGATTCCGTGTCGCCGACCCTCGTACGCGCGGACATCATGAAGGGCGAGCTGGAGTTCGCGTTGTGACCGATTGGCACGTTCGCCTGACGCCGCAGCAGCGGCAGTGGGCGGTGGCCCGGCTGCGGAACGCCGAGCTCGTGCGCGACATGTCCTGGGGCGTCGTCGATTCGACCGTTCTGCACGTGAGCAGTTCGGACGGCGACGTCGTCGTCAAGGCCGGCGGCACGTCGAACCATCACATCGCGCGCGAGCTGTCAGCGCATCCGATGTACACCGCAGCGCTGGTGGCGAGCGGGCACGCGGCCCGCCTGCGCGATGCCGACCGCTCGCTGCGCGTGATGGTGCTCGACCACCTTCCGGGCGAACTCGTCGAAGGGACGGACGCGGAGTGGGACCGTCACACGTATCTCCAGGCCGGTGCGCTGCTTCGGCGGCTGCACGATGTCGAATCTCGCTGGGACGCCGAGATCGCGGCCGCCACGGCAGCGCGCGCTCTCGCGTGGCTCGACCAGCCTCATCGCATCGATGGTGCGCAGGAGCAGGCAGCGCGGCGGGCGCTCGAGAACGCACCGACGAGTCCGCTTCGGGTCGTTCCGACGCACGGCGACTGGCAGCCGCGGAATTGGTTGATCGATCACGGCGTCGTACGCGTCATCGACTTCGGCCGGTTCGCGTTCCGGCCGCCGTCGAGCGATCTGGCGCGGCTCGCAGCCCAGCAGTGGCGGGGAAGAGCGGACCTCGAGCACGCGCTCCTCGATGGCTACGGCGACGACCCTCGCGATGCGGAGCACTGGCGTTGGGACCAGCTCAAAGAGGCGGTCGGAACGGCCTGCTGGGCATTCCAGGTCGGCGACGCGGACTTCGAAGCGCAGGGGCATCGGATGCTCGCCGACGCTCTCACAGCCTTCTGAGGATCGAGATCCCGCACATCAGGCTGTGAGGACCTCGAGGAGCGCCGAGAGCAGATCCGCCTGCGCCGGCGAATCATCAGCGCCGGCCACTCCGACGAAGTTCGTGCCATCGCTGGCGACCAGCCAGTCTGACGCTCCGTCGAGAGGGTAGGGGTCTCGGACCGAGACGAAGACATCGCCGGCGTGCGGCACCTCCACAGAGCCTTCGAGCGCGCGCGCCTCCTGGTAGCCCGCGGCGCCACCTGGTCCGATGTGGATGTGCACGGTCGTGCGGACTGCTGCGATATCCGTCACGACCTCGCATGAGTCTGAGAATCGGATGGCGTCCACGACCTCACTCGGCCACAGTACGTCATCGGTGACGTCCGCGGGTTCTGCGGGCTCGACAGCGATCCCGACATCACCCAGACCAACGATGAGATCGTCGCAGGCCGTGGGGCCCCACCACCCCGTCTTGTCCCTCGCCGGTACAGGTGCCGGGAAGTCCGTCTGGCGCGCGATGACTGCCGTCATCAACTCTCCAGCCGAAGCGTCATCGAGTTCGATCGCGGAGGACGAGACCTGCACAGCGACCCACACGCCGTCATTCACCGCCGATGCCACGCAGACGCGCCACTCGCCGTGGCACGCGTTCAGCGCGGGGTCGGCGATGACGGCAGCGTCGATGAGATCAGCAGGGAGCGCACGTATCTGAACATCCGCGACGCCGTAATCCTGCGAGCTCCAGGCGCAATCGATCCCGCCAAGACGCTCGACCTCTCGCAACGACCAGTGATCCTGGTAGCGGAGCATGGGCGTACCAGTGATCTCCGTCGCGGCGGATTCGCCGAGCAGCGCATCGCAGTTCCCGCCGAAAGCCGGAGTGGGCGTCTCCGGCGCTGCAGGCGTCGGTGCTGTCGGCGTCTGCGGCGCTGAGGCAGTCGGTCTCGCCGTCGGATCGGATGTCATCGAATCCGTCGGCGCACAGGCGACGAGCGAAGCGGCCAGCATCGCCGTGGCCATACCCAGAACGATCCCCCGCAGTCGCGTCATGCGGATGATCGTATCCGCGCGCCGTCCGGTTACGACGTCACCCGAGATCTCGATCGTGCAACGCCCGATGGCGTTCCCGAACGCCCCGGCACAGTCGCGACGAACTCGCGTTCGGACGCGTCGAGTTGTACAAGCACGGTGTTGCGGTCGCCACCACGTGGATAGGGTCGTCCGCATGGACTCGACCCTCGCGATCAATGGGACCAGAATCTTCATCGATGACCGGGGACGGGACTTCGATCGCACGCTGCTGTTCGCTCACGGCGGCCCCGGCAATTCCTGCTGGGACTTCATGGAGGCAGTCGCGGACCGCTTCGTCGCTCGCGGGATCAGAGTGGTGGGAGTCGATCAGCGCGGCGTGCTCCGGTCCGACACGGCGAAAGGCCGGCCGCCGCTGACGATCGAACTCCTCATCGACGACTTCGAGGCGATCCGCCGCGCGCTGGGGATCGACCGGTGGAACGTCATCGGTCATTCGGCGGGTGGGGCCTACGCCCTCGATTACGCCATCGCACATCCCGATTCGGTCGAGAACCTGATACTCGACTGCCCGGCGCTCGACGCCGACAGCACCGACAGGTTCCGGCTGCCCCGAGCCGCCGCGATGCTCGACGAGCACGGCATGTCCGCGGAGGCGGAGCGGTGCCGCCAGCTCGCTTCACTCGACCGTCGGATCACGGCCGACGACCGCACCTGGGAAGCGATGCTGCCACTGGGGAACGACTATCTGGATCTGTTCCTCTTCGATGCGGCGTCACGGGCGCGATACGAGACGATGATGGCGAGAGCGCCGCAGGATGCCGACTGGTCCAGAGGGGCATCGCACCTCGCCCTCCTCACCGACATGTACATCGATCGACGACCGGCGCTGGCGCGCGTGACCGTGCCGTCGATGCTGGTGCACGGCGAGCGCGACCTCGTCGCGTCACCGGACGTGATCGATGCGTACCGCGAATCGACGGGCGGAAAAGTCCGGACGATCGCCGGGGCCGGTCACTTCGCATACGTCGAGCAGCCGGACTCCTACGTCGACGCCGTCGCGTCGTTCATGCAGGGCGCCGCGGTCCGGAGCGAAGTCTTGTCGATGCGGACGACGCGGCATGCGATCGCTGACGAGCTGGACCTCTCGGATGCGTGACGAACGCCATGGCCCACCGGGCGACGGCGCTGAGGCGCGTCGGGTCAGTCCAGCACAGCGCGCGTCGCGCGGAGCTGGTCGAACACCGCGATGGCTCGGAATCGCTGCGACCCACTGAGACTTTGGACAGGCAGCGGCAGCGACCTCTCCGGCACCAGTCCGAGATGTTCGGCGATCGCCACGATGACACGCAGGCTCCCGCCGAACTCGGTGAACAGCTCCCAGAGCGGATCCAGCCGCTCCGACTCCGCCACCGCATCCGTCGGCTGACCGGCCTGCACCGCTCGCGTGATTCGGAGCGCGGTCTCCGGGAGCGTACCGGCGATCGCGGAGTACCAGGCATCGCAGCCGGCGATCAGCCCGGCAGCTCCGAATGCATCACCGGACACTCCGATCGTCACATTCGCCGGCAACGCCGCACGGATCTCGGCCACACGATCACGCACGGTGAGTTCGTCGCCGGGAACACCAGGGATCTTGATCGAGGCGATTCCCGGAAGTTCAGCGATGCGTGCGTACAGCTCGGTCGTGAAGGCGAAGTGCGTCGTGGAGGGATTGTCGTAGACGATGACAGGCAGATCCGTGCTTTCGTTGACCGCGCGGAAAAGGTCGAAGACCTCGTCGTCCGTCAGCGGTTGATAGCTCATCGGAGCGAGCAGGAGCCCGGCCGCGCCTGCTCGCTGGGCGTGCTCGACGTTGCGAAGCACGTCCGTGGTGCGCAACGCCCCCACACCGATGTGCACCGGCGTCGAACCGGCATTCTCGACCGCGATTCGTGCGGCCAGCGCGCGCTCGTCGATGCTCAGGTAGGCGTACGAGCCGGTGGATCCGAGGGCGGTGATCGAGTCGACGCCCGCATCCGCCAGCCGACCGACGAGACGAGCGAAGGCCGGTCCGTCGATCCTGTCGTCGATCAGCGGCGTGAGCGGGAAGGCGCTGAGGCCCGTGAATGCACTCACAAGTTGTCCTTTCAAGAATCTGAGGAGATCATGCGCGGGCGTCGGTCGTGAGAATCCGAGCGACCGCGTCAGGGACGCTCGCCACGATGATCGTCGCGAGCAAGGTCTCGTCGTTGTCGATCCCGTCGCTGATCCACGCCGTGCTCAGCCCTGCGGCGGCGCCGCCGGCGATGTCGGATTCGAGGCCGTCGCCGATCATCCAGCCCTGGAGAGGAACGCCCAGACGTCGCGCCGCGAGCTCGAAGATCGCGCGGTCCGGCTTCCGCGCGCCTGCATCCGCCGAGATCACCCACCCGTCGACAGCCTCCGAGAGTCCGGTCCGGAAGATCTTGCCCTCCTGGTTGTCGACCTCACCGTTCGTGACGATCCCGATCGTCCACCCGGCGGTGCGAAGCATCGACAGCGCTGCCAGCACGCCGTCCGCGCAGATGACCAGCTCCGGCATCCGCAGGCGATAGGCCTCCCAGAGTCGGAGTGGATCCTCACGAAGGCCCAGTTCGTCGACGATCTCGTGGAAGACCGCACCCTTGGAGCGGCGCGCGGCGAGAGCGGTAGCGACGCTGGTGATCTCATCCTGCGACAGCGAGTGCTGCTCGCCGAGCTCAGCCGACCACAGGGCTGCCGCGCGTGCCTGGTCGACGAGGGTCCCGTCCAGGTCGAAGAGGGCAAGGGACATGGCGCCATCGTAGTGAGTGATCGCGTGATCGATCCCCGGCTGTATGTCTGTCGCCCCAACATCCTCATTCGGATAATTGGTAGACCGGCAGGTGGACTTGCCCGCAGGTCAGGCCCCACCTACTCGCGATGCGCACCTTCGCGCGAGACGCGCATTCGCCCTTGAGTCCGACAGGAGATACAGAGATGGTTGAACGCCCAACGGCAATCGTTCCCGACCTGGTCGGGCAACCCGTGGATATCGCCAATGAGCTCGCGGCCGCGGTCGGGTTGGTCCTGTCAGGCGCAGACCCGGACGGCCCGGGTATTCGCGCGCGCACCTGGCCCGGACTCTTCTGGGTGACGGCGCAAGACCCTCCTGCTAGCTCCGTCATCGAGCGAGGAAGCCATGTGCGGGTGACGTTCGTCGAGGACGGTCAGGCCAGGAGCGACGTGCCCGCGCAGACCGGTGGGCCGTCGCCTTCGCTCAAACGGCGTGCAGTCACCGACGACGACTGACGCCGAGGAAACCAGTCGCCCGGCGCTCGGAGCGAACGGGAGCGGGCCCGGCAGGCCGCCATCGTCGCGAGGGACCGCGTGATCGCTCCCCGGTTGAGTGTCGGTGGTCCCGAGGATCATGGTCGCATGAGTTACTTCACCGACATCGACGGGCAGGTTTCGACTCTGCGCGCGTTGCTGGGTGAGGACGCCGAGGCGACCGATCTCGTCGCGAGGCTGAGCGCGCTGTCCGACGACGAACTGGTCGAGGCGATGGGCGCGTCAGCCGCGGTGTCCCGATGCCTCGAGAAGGTCACGGTGCTCGGAGCGGGGATCGCGGCCGCCCGCTCCACACGTTCGTCCGGCCATGGCGGCCTGGCGCAATCGCGTGGCCACCGCAGCCCGGTCAGCCTCCTGCAGGAGGTGACCGGCGGCACACGCTCCGACGCGACGCAGCACATCAGGGTGGGCACGTCTCTGCTGCGAGCGGAGAACACGGGGAACACCGATTCGGACAGTGCCGAGCAGTCGAGCGACGCCCGGCCGAACGTCCCCTGGCACGCTCCGGTCGATGAGGCACTGCTGACCGGGCTGATCTCCGCCGTGCAGCACGACGTGATCCTGCGTGGTCTGGGCGAACCGCTCTGTTCCGAGACCGCCACGATTTCGACGTCGGATGCCGAACGCCGCGACGCGTGGCTCCTGGCCGCCGAGCAGCTCGTCGACGAAGCCGCACACCGTACGGTCGAAGAGCTCGGCTCCGCTGCGCGCACCCTGCGCGACGTCCTCGACCCGGAGGGCGCCGAACGCCGCTACCTCGAGCGACACAACGCCCGATCCTTTCGGACCTGGACGGACCGAGACGGCATCCACCACAGCTCGGCCGTCCACGACGACGAGGGCTTCGCTCTCGTGAAGACCATCGAGGATGCCGCGATGCGACCGCGCCGCGGCGGGCCCAGATTCGTCGACGACTCCGAGAAGGACGACGCGCAGACGCTCATCGAAGACCCGCGCAGCAACGAGCAGTTGGCGTACGACCTGCTGATCGACCTTCTCCACGCCGGCGCCCGCGCAGAGGCCCCTACGGTCTTCGGCGTCAAGCAGGCCGGCGTCCGAATCGTCCAGACGGTCCACTCAGGCGCTGGCGGGGGCACCGCACTGACCGAGGACGGTCTCATCGCGCTCCCCCGTGTCGTGGCCGAACAGCACATCTGCGACACGGGGACAGTCGACATTCACGTGGACGTGCGCGGGAATCCCCTGGCGGTGGGCCGCGAGCATCGACTCTTCACTCCGACGCAGCGCGTCGCCCTCGCCGTCAGGGACGGCGGATGTCGGTGGCGCAACTGCGACCGCCCCTCCTCGTACTGCGAAGCGCACCACATCGATACTTGGTCAGGCGGCGGCCGGACCGACATCGAACGGGGAATCCTGCTCTGCAGATTTCACCATATGCAGCTTCATCACGGCGGATGGAGCATCACCCGCGACGGCGCCGAAGACTTCGTGCTGAACCATTCCAGTGGCACGGCCTTCGCTCTGCCACGCCGACTTTCGCTGCGTTACGTCTTCGCCGACGGCGACCCGCCGCCCAGACGCTTCAGACCGGTGGCCTGACGGTTCGGCGAGACGGCCTGACGGATCTTGTTCATAGGCATCCGGAACGGCCGGCCAGGTTCGGCCCCGTGCCTGCAACGGGCAAGGGCCCCTGCGCGACCGTCGTTGTAGGGTGACTCGCGTACGGACGTGGACGGCGGATGGCCGAGGAAGGCGTGCGGATGACCGCGACACACGAAGCATGGGTGACGGACGGCGTGCTCTTGGTGTTCGATGGCACCGTTCTCGAGATTTTCGGGTACAGCGAAGCCGTCCGGCTCCACATCGCCTACCGCCCGGAACTGGTCTTCGAAGACGGACGGCATCTGCGATTGACGATCCGGTACGACAACCGGCGATATCACGCGATGGACTACGAGCCCTCGCGACGGCATGAGCTCGAGGCGCTGGCCGAGCGCGTTCGCGCCGCCCACCGGCCGCTCTGAACGACGCTCACCTCTGCCCCGTCAGAACCTCCCGATGGGACCTAAGCTCGATCCGTGCCCGAAGCCCGCAGCGTCGTCATCGAAAAAGCCGTCTGCTACGTGATCGCCGATCAGCATCTGCTCGTCTTCACGCACGACGACGTCCCGCTGGATATCACCGGCGTGCAGGTGCCCGCAGGAAGCATCCGACCCGGCGAGGCCGCGGCCGATGCCGCCGTCCGCGAGCTGCAGGAGGAGACCGGTCTGCACGGTCGCGTGCTGCGAGAGGTCGGCATCGTCGACTACGACCTCGCACCGATGCGCGACGAGATCGCCCGCAGGCACTTCTTCGTGCTGGCAGTCGATCACGTCGATATCGAATCCGTCTGGTCGTCCGGCGAAAGCGACCCGTCCACCGGAGGCGCGGCGCAGGCGTGGACCTGCCGCTGGATCCCACTCACGCAGGCGCACGTCCTGGCCGGCGGACTGGGCGCGAAGCTGGGCGAGGCGGCGCGTTCCGTCTAACCCGCGGGGGTCGCGACCGTCCGCATCACGAGAAGCTGAGGATCCGACAGCTCCAAGGACACCGTGATCGATGCGAACTCCGACAGGGCCCTCACGTGCGTCCCGCCGCACGGGATCGACGCTGTTCCCTCGGGGAGTTCGCACTCCCACCGGCGCATGTCGACGATCGTCGGACCATCCGTCGCGATCCTGCTCGGCGCCGCCGACTCGACCCACGCCGCCAACTGCGCGTTGATCCGCTCCTCGCGCTCGAGCAGCGTCGACGAGAAAGCCTCCGTGTCGAAGCCGGCGCGTCTCAGGCTCTTGCCCAACCGGTACTCGTCCACCGCGCCGTCCTCGTGGATCCGGCTCGTCTGATTCGCCCGTCCCTCGAAATCCGCGTTGCCGAGCGCGTCGGTCCCGGGGTCCTTGCGCCACAGATCCGCGACCGCTAGGTCGAGTGCGAGCGATGCCAGATGGCAGGCGGTGTGACCACGGCTGAGCCCCGCACGGCGCTCGGCATCCGCTTCCAGCGTCACGCGAGCCCCCGGGACCAACCACGCCGGCGCATCTCCCGCGAGGCGGTGACCGACGAGCCAGGTCCAGCCGTCGGCACCGCGCTTGACGGGGATCTCGTCCCCGACGTGCAGTGCGCCATCATCGCTCGCGGCGACCATCACGGCGTCGACGATGTCTGCGGACTCATCGCCTGAAGAGATCTTCCCGGCATCCCCCGGCTGATCCGGCCAAGTGTGATCGACCGGGTGGAACGGCGTCGCATCCACGATGACGATCGCCCCCGCGGCGTGCGCCACGACCGTGCGTACGACGCTGTCTCCCTTCGTGTCACCCGAGGCGAACAAGACATCCGTTGACTGCGCCATCAGTGATTCGGCAGGATCGCGAAGCTGGCGAGACGGTCGCCGTCCACCACGAAGACACCGTCCGACTCGCCGGTGAACACACGACTCGACCACGCGAAGCGCACGCGTGTCTCGTCGCCGTCGGTCGACGCGGTCAGCAGCGTCATCTTCGCCCCGGCACCGATCGCGTCGCTGCCGGCCCAGCGATGCACGCCGTCGCGGCCCCGCATCACCCGGCCCCAGTCGTCGATGAAACCGTCCGGCGTGAACGCCGCCACGAACGCCTCGGTATCGGCGGCGTTGATCGCATCGACCATCGCCTGCACAGGCGCGGGCACACTCAGTTCAGACATCCTCGTCCTCCTCCATCGGTCACGACCGTCACGCGGTCACGGACGTCACTCGGTTTCGAAATCGCCCTTCACCGCAACGCGCACGGTGATCTCGGGGATGGTGAGTTCTGCTCCGCCGCCTGCTCCCCGTCCACCCTGAGGCGCATGGCCGTCCTCCTCACGGATGGCGACGACGCGCTGGACCGCCTGCCCGAGCGCGGCCGCGAAATCATCGGCCTTGGCGCGTGCGTCCTTGACAGCGACCGCGCGCAGGTGCCGAGTCACCGCGTCGCGTGTGGCCTCGGTCAGCGCCCACGACGTCGAAACGGTTGCGCCCAGGGCGCTCAGCGCTGCAACGACATCGGCCACCTCGGCCAGGCGAGACAGCTTGATGCGGACCGTCCCGCGGGTGAGGTGGTCGCGGTGCTTCACACCGTCCTTGTCCGTCCACACCCGGGCGCCTGTGCTGAGCACGTCGACGGAATGCCATGTGGCCGAACCGGATGCGCGCAGGCGCACCGCCTCTTCCGCGAGCTGCGCGTGCACACCGGAGCCCTGCCGAATCGAGATGGTGCGATCCGCGTGCGCGACCGCGACCTCCGCGACCAGCGTGGCACGCTCGGCCATGACGTGCTGCTCGCCGAGCCCTCCGACCGTGATCACGCTCATCAGACGGTCGTCACCTGAGCGGTGCCGAGCGGCGCATCCGGCCCCATCTCGGCGGCAATCCGGTTCGCCTCCTCGATGAGAGTCGCCACGATGTCCGCCTCGGGGACGGTCTTGATGACCTCGCCCTTGACGAAGATCTGGCCCTTGCCGTTTCCGGAGGCGACACCGAGATCCGCCTCACGCGCCTCACCGGGTCCGTTGACGACGCAGCCCATGACGGCCACGCGCAGCGGCACCGTCATGTCCTTGAGCCCCTCCGTGACGTCCTCGGCGAGCGTGTAGACGTCGACCTGCGCACGTCCGCAGGACGGGCAGGACACGATCTCGAGCTTGCGCTCGCGCAGGTTCAGCGACTGCAGGATCTGATGGCCGACCTTGACCTCCTCGGCCGGCGGCGCGGAGAGGGACACGCGGATCGTGTCGCCGATTCCTTCGCCGAGCAGGATGCCGAAGGCGGTCGCGCTCTTGATGGTGCCCTGGAAGGCCGGACCGGCCTCGGTCACTCCCAGGTGCAACGGCCAGTCCCCCATCTGTGCGAGCTGCCGATACGCCTGGACCATGATGACGGGGTCGTTGTGCTTGACGGAGATCTTGAAGTCGTGGAAGTCGTGCTCCTCGAACAGCGATGCCTCCCACCGCGCGCTCTCGGCGAGCGCTTCCGGTGTGGCCTTGCCGTACTTCTGCAGCAGACGGGGATCCAGCGAACCGGCGTTCACACCGATGCGCAGCGATACGCCGGCGTCCTTCGCCGCCTTCGCGATCGCGCCGACCTGATCGTCGAACTTGCGGATGTTGCCCGGGTTCACCCGCACGGCCGCGCAACCGGCGTCGATCGCCTGGAAGACGTACTTCGGCTGGAAGTGGATGTCGGCGATGACCGGGATCTGACTCTTCTTCGCGATGATGTGCAGCACATCGGCGTCGTCCTGGGAGGGCACCGCGACGCGCACGATCTCGCAGCCGGAGGCCGTGAGTTCGGCGATCTGCTGGAGCGTGCCGTTGATGTCCGTCGTCTTCGTCGTCGTCATGGACTGCACACTGACGGGAGCATCGCCACCGACCAGCACCTTTCCGACCTTGATCTGACGGGACTTGCGGCGCGGGCTCAGGACTTCGGGGACGCGAGGCATCCCAAGATTGACTGCTGGCACCCCTCCAGATTACGCGCCCGAAACGTGGCCAGGCTGGATGCACGCAGTGTGATAGTTTCGCCCCATGCTCGCGAACCGCACCTGGTGGCCCGTCTCCTAGGCGGTGTGTTCGCGTTCCCACGAATCCAGACCGCCCCCGGGGCGGTCTTTTCGTTGAGTCGCGCCGGATGCCCGATCCTCAGGAGACCCCGATGATTCAGCTGCCCGACCAGAGCGCCTCGTTCGTGCTCATCGCACGCGAGGGCTCCGACAGCGTCGAGCTGCTCACCGGCGACGTCGTCGACGTGGATCTGCTGGCCGATATCCCGCTGACGGCGGGCGGAGCGTCTGACGGCGCCCCGCAGGAGGTGTTCGCCCTCGTCCCGTACCGCCAGGTCCGCGAGCGCGGCTTCGAGGCGCAGGACGACGCGACCCCGCTGCGCTGCATCATCGTGGACCGGCACGAGCATCTGCCCTTCGATGAGCTGGTGGCGTCGCTCCCCCACGCGCCGATCGCGCTGCAGGATGCCGGATTCGACATCTCCGACGAGGACTACGCCGCCGTGGTCGAGCGCGTCATCGCCGAGGAGATCGGCCGCGGAGAGGGCGCGAACTTCGTCATCCGTCGCGACTACACCGCTCGCTTCGACGGCGACGACCGCACTGCGGCCCTCACCTGGTTCCGTGCGCTGCTCGAACACGAGCGGGGCGCCTATTGGACGTTCGCCGTCATCACTCCGGGTCAGATCCTCGTCGGCGCGAGCCCGGAGGCGCACGTGGTGGCACAGGACGGCATCGTCACCATGAATCCGATCTCCGGCACCTTCCGGCATCCCGCGGGTGGAGCGACCAAGGAGTCGCTCGTCGAATTCCTCTCCTCCACCAAAGAGACCGAGGAGCTCTTCATGGTCGTGGATGAGGAGCTCAAGATGATGAGCGCGGTGTGTTCCGATGGCGGCCGCATCACCGGTCCCCATCTCAAGCAGATGTCGCGACTGACCCATACCGAGTACATGCTGCGGGGGTCCAGCCGGCTGGACCCCCGCGACATCCTCCGCGAGACGATGTTCGCGCCGACGGTGACGGGTTCCCCGATGCAGAACGCCTGCACGGTGATCCGCCGCCACGAGACCAAGCCGCGCGGCTACTACTCCGGCGTCGCCGCGCTGTTCACGCCGAATGAGCACGGCGGCCACGATCTCGACGCCCCCATCCTCATCCGCACGGTCTATGCGAACGACGGCGCGCTGCGTGTGCCGGTCGGTGCGACGCTCGTGCGCCACTCCGACCCCCAGGGCGAAGTCAGCGAGACGCACGGCAAGGCCGCCGGCGTCCTCGGCGCGATCGGCGCCATCGACCGCGACGACGCAGTGGACGCCGACGCCCCGGCCGCCCCGGTCGATCTCGCCGCGGATGCCGAGGTGAAAGCCCTTCTGAACGCACGCAACGCCCGCCTCGCCGAGTTCTGGCTGAATCCGCAGGGCGACGACTCGGCCGGGCCCTTCGCCGGTCGTTCGGCGCTCGTCGTGGACGCGGAGGACCGCTTCACCACGATGCTCGCGCACCAGTTGCGCCATCTCGGGCTCGACGTCCGCATCATGCCGTGGAGCGAAGCCACCCAAACGGATGCCGATGCGGCCGACATCGTCGTCGCCGGCCCTGGTCCCGGCGACCCGCGCGATGGATCCAGCCCCCGCATCTCTCGGATGCGAGCCCTCGTCGCGCGCCGACGGGAACAGCAGCGCCCCCTGCTGGCGGTCTGCCTGAGCCATCAGATCCTCGCCGACGGCTTCGGGATCGACCTCGCTCCGCTCGACAGCCCTCATCAGGGACTGCAGAAGGTCGTGCCGGTGTTCGGCGAAGACGCCTCGATCGGCTTCTACAACACTTTCACGGCGCGCGTCGCGCCGGGCACGACCCGTGTCGACGACGTCGAGGTGTCCGCCGATGCCGTGACCGGCGACGTGTACGCACTGCGCGCGCCGCACGCCGCCGGTGTGCAGGGACACCTGGAGTCGATCCTGTCGCGCGACGGCATCCGCACCCTGGAGCGCCTGGTCGCGCACGCCATGGCCTGACGGCCGTCCGGAAGCCGTCAGCGGCCACCCGTCGAGGTTCTCCCCCGTGGAGCGTCGATCGGCGTCACGCGGACGCGCGGGGACGAGCGCGGAAGTCAGCCGCCCAGGAGATCGACGGGATTGAACACGTCGGCGATCAGCAGCAGAGCGCCCATCGCGATCAGCAGCACGGCCACGACGACGGTCAGCGGCACCAGGCGCGTCGCATCCACCGGCGCCGGCAGCGGCCGGCGGAACAGCCTGGCCCAGGCGCGACGTATGCCGTCCCAGAGCGCGACCGCGATGTGCCCGCCGTCCAGCGGCAGCAGCGGGATCATGTTGAACACGAACAGGGCGATGTTCAGCGCACCGAGGAGATTGAGCAGCACTGCGAACCTGTTCAGCGCAGGTGCGTCCGTGGCCGCCACCTCTCCCGCGAGGCGCCCGACGCCCACGACGCTGAGCGGACCGTTCGGATCCCGCTCGCCCCCGGTGAAGGTCGACACGGCGATATCCCACAGCCGCACCGGGAGGGTCGCGATCATGTGCGTCACGCGGCCCGCGGCATCCATCGTCATCGCGAAGCCGGCCGTCAGCGGCTGCTGCACGAAGCCCATCTGCGACCCCATGCCGACATAGCCGACCTCGGCGACGATCGGCTCGCCGTTCTCGTCGAGCAGCGGCTGTCCTGAGGCATCGGTCAGTGTCCGCTCGACCTCGATCGGCGTGACCTCCAGGGCGACCATCTCACCGTCTCGGTCCACGACGACACCGAGTGTCTCCCCCGGGGAGGCCTGCACGATCTCGGTCGCCTCGGCGAAGGTCGCCACGTCGGTGCCGTCGATCGAGACGATCACGTCGCCCGGCTGAACGCCCGCCTCGGCGGCCGGAGTCGCCGGATCTTCCGGAGCGCACTCGGTCTGCGTCGTACCGGCCGGCAGCACGCATTCCGACACCGATGCGATCGTGGTCGTGCCCTGCTGCAGCCCGATGCCGGAGGCCAGCACCGTGAAGATGACGATCGCGAGCAGCAGGTTCATCACCGGACCGCCGAGCATCACGACCACGCGCTTGTAGACGGGCAGCCTGTAGAACACGCGGTCCTCGGCGCCCGCGGCGATCGTCTCGTCGTTGGCCGAGCGGGCATCCTGGATCAGGGTGCGGAACATCCCGCCGGCCGGCTTGTCGCTCGATGAGGCCGGGTACATTCCCGACATCGAGATGAAGCCGCCGAGCGGCAGCGCCTTGAAGCCGTACTCGGTCTCACCGATCCTCTTCGACCAGAGCTTCGGACCGAACCCGATCATGTACTGCCCGACGCGCACGCCGAACAGCTTCGCGGGGACGAGATGGCCGACCTCGTGCAACCCGATCGAGACGCCGAGGCCGACGAGCATGAAGAGGATGCCGACCACGTAGAGCAGGATTTCCACCTCATCACCGTACTGGTCCGTCACGAGGAATCCGCTGAGTCTCCACATAGACTTCACCCGTGACCTCTCGGCAGCTGCGACTCCTGCGCGCGGCTGCGGCGACCTCGACCGCGACGACGCTCGCGGCTGTCTCGCACACGGTCGGTGGGGGGATGCCACCGCATCCTCTCCTTGTCCTGGCGTTGTCGATTCTGCTCGTCCCCCTCGCCGCGACGCTGATCGGGCGACGACCCTCGGCGACGCGCACCGCGCTGACCGTCCTCGTGTCTCAACTCGTCTTCCATGTCCTGTTCCAGGTGCTCGCCGGCAGCCTGACCGATGCGACAGCCCCGCTGGGCTCTCATGCGCACCACGTCGTGACGCTCGGCCCGGTCGTGTCCGCCGTCGCTCCCGACGCGCCGATGCTGATCTCGCACGTCGTGGCGGCGTTCGCGACGACGATCCTGCTCTGGCACGGCGAGCGGATGCTGCGCGGCATCGCCGGATGGGCACGCGCTCGTCTTCTGCCAGTGCTGCCCGCGCTTGCGGTGCAACCACGCCTTCGGCTCATGCCCGCGAGCGTCGGCGTCACGACGACGCTGACCCCGCTGCGCTGCGTCGTCACTCGACGCGGCCCGCCCTCGGTCTGATCCGCACGTCCCGCGTCGCATCCTCCGGGATGCTCGCCTCGACGTGCGCTCCCGCCGACCACTCCGGCGGTTCCTCGGCACCGCGCGACGCGATGCCGCCCATCAGACTCAGGAGAATCACCCATGTCCCGTTCCTTTCTGCACCGCGCCACTCTCGCCGTCGCCGTCGGCGCCGGCCTCGCGATCGCCGCGCCGGCCGTCGCATCCGCACATGTCGGCGTCACGCCAGACACCCTCACCGCGGATGAGGCGACGGTGCTGACCTTCTCGTTCACGCACGGGTGTGAGAGCTCGCCCACCACCGCACTGCGGATCGCGATGCCGGACGGCCTCGCCTCGGTGTCGCCCACGGCCGATGCTGCCTGGGACATCACCGTCGAACGCGGTGACGACGGCCTCGTCGATGTCGTCACGTATGCGGCCGCCGCGCCGGTTCCGACCGACCTGCGGGGAGCCGTGAGCATGCAGGTGCGTCCTGGTGAGGACGCCGCCGGCTCGCTCGCCTTCCCCGTCGAGCAGATCTGCGAGACCGGTTCCACCGCGTGGGTCGAGCTCGCCGAGGCCGGCGAAGACCCGCACGACCTCGACGCGCCGGCCCCGGTGGTGAATCTGAGGGCCGCGGCAGAGGAGACGGCTGCCGGGCACGGTGCGGATGCCGAGCACGCCGAGCCCGCGGCATCCGACGGATCCGCCGCCGGCGACCCTCTGGCACTGGTCCTCGGATCCGGAGGTCTTGTCGCTGGCCTGGCCGCACTGGTGGTGGCGATCCTGGCCTACCGACGCCGCTCCGCCTGACGCAGCGGGTGGGGGCGCCCCGGCGTCCCCGCCCGTCGGCATCCGCACGCCGCGTGAGAAACTGGACACGACATGGTCACTGAACCCGCATCCGCTCCCCTGCCTCCCGTCCTTCGTCCCGAGGACCCGCCCCGGAGATCGCTGGCGGAGCTCGCCGAGCGATTCGGTCTGAGAGTTCGCGGCACGGTCGAAGGCATCTTCGCCCGCGGGATCACGTTGGCGACATCCGATCTGCGCACCGGGGAAGTCTTCGTCGGCATCCACGGAGCGCGCAGGCACGGCGCCGAGTTCGCGCAGACCGCGGCCGACCAGGGCGCAGTGGCGATCCTGACCGACGGCACCGGCGCGGAGCTCGCGGCCGCGAGCGGGCTTCCCGTTCTCATCACCGATGACCCGCGTGCCGCGCTCGGCGACATCAGTGCATGGCTGTACGGCACCGATCAGGACATGCCGACGCTCTTCGCCGTCACAGGAACGAACGGCAAGACCAGCACGTCGCACCTGCTGGAAGGCATCCTGAACCAGCTCCACGTCATCAGCGGTCTGAGCTCGACGGCCGAGCGGCACATCGCCGGGCGCAGCATCGTGTCTCGTCTGACGACACCGGAGTCCTCGGAGATGCACGCTCTGCTCGCTCTCATGCGCGAGCGCGAGGTCGAAGCGGTCGCGGTCGAGGTGAGCGCCCAGGCACTCTCCCGGCATCGCGTTGACGGCATCGTGTTCGATGTGGCGGGCTTCACCAACCTCACACACGATCACCTCGACGACTACGGCGATCTCGCGACGTACTTCGAAGCCAAGCTGGCGCTGTTCCGTGCCGATCGCGCGCGGCGGGGTGTCGTTTGCGTGGACACTCCATCGGGATGGGACGTCGTCCGGCGCTCCGAGATCCCGGTGGTCACCGTCGGGGCACCGCAGCTCGCGACGGATCCGGATGCCGCGGCCGATGCCGACTGGATCGTGCACATCCTCGATGAGGATCAGCGCGGCACGACGTTCACCGTCCGAGCGCCCGACGGCGCCGAAGTGACCACGATGGTTCCGGTGATCGGCGCGCATATGGCCGCCAATGCCGGTATGGCGATCGCCATGCTCGTCGAGGGCGGATACTCATTCGACCGCATCGCCGCCGCCGTCACGCGCGATGGTCGCATCGCCGCCGCGCTGCCAGGGCGCACCGAGCTCGTGTCCGGCGCGCGCGGCCCCGCCGTCTACGTGGATTTCTCGCACACGCCTGATGCGTTCGAGAAGACGCTCGCGGCCGTGAGGAAAGTCACCCCTGGACGCGTCGTGATGATGTTCGGCGCATCGGGGAACCGCGACACGCTCAAACGACCGATCATGGGGAGGGTCGCCGCCGAGGGCGCGGATGTCGTCATCGTGACGGACCACCACCCGCGCTACGAGGAGCCGGCGCCGATCCGCGCCGCGCTCCTCGAGGGGGCACGCAGTGCGCCATCCGGCGCGGAGATCCTCGAGGTCGCAGCTCCCGAGGAGGCGATCCGAACGGCCGTCGGCATGGTCGGCGACGGCGACGCGATCCTCTGGGCCGGTCCTGGGCACCAGGACTACCGCGAGATCGATGGGGTTCGGACGCCGTTCTCCGCCCGCGGTCTCGCTCGCGCGGCCCTGCAGGATGCCGGCTGGCCTGTCCCGTAGCTCGGCGCCGTCCCGCTCAGCCCGACGCGGCCCGCGAGACGTGGTCTGCGGGATGAGGCGTACCTGCACTGGCCAGGTATCACCCCGCGGCGTACGTTTCGCGATCAGGACGCGATGAGTCGATCAGCGCGCTCGCGAGCCCAGCGCTCGGCCTCGTTCAGCGACTCGACAGTGAGCTGATCCGGCGGCTCGTGCGCATCGACGACTGCGGAGATCGTGTCGACGATTCCGAGGAAGGGCAGCCGGCCGTCGTGGAACGCATCCACCGCCTGCTCATTGGCCGCGTTGTAGACCGCCGGGAACGTCGATCCCGCCCGCCCGACCGCCTTCGCCAGCGCGACGGAGGGAAACGCTTCGTCGTCCAGCGGCTCGAACGTCCACTGCGTCGGCCTGGTCCAATCCATCGGGCGACCGACGCCGCCGACCCGGTGCGGCCAGTCCAGCCCGAGCGAGATGGCGAGCCGCATGTCCGGCGGCGATGCCTGGGCGATCGTGGAGCCGTCGACGAACTCGACCATCGAGTGCACGATCGACTGCGGGTGCACGACGACCTCGATGTCGTCGTAGTCGACGTCGAACAACAGGTGCGCCTCGATCACCTCGAGTCCCTTGTTCACGAGGGTGGCCGAGTTCGTCGTCACCACTCGGCCCATGTTCCAGGTCGGGTGGGCGAGAGCCTCAGCCGGTGTGACGTCAGCGAGTTCGGCGCGCGTGCGTCCGCGGAAAGGCCCGCCGGACGCCGTGACGACCAGGCGGCGCACTTCGTCCTTGGCGCCGGAGCGGAGGGCCTGTGCGAGCGCGGAATGCTCGGAGTCGACGGGGACGATCTGGCCGTCGGATGCCACAGCCAGCACGAGTTCCCCACCGACGATCAACGACTCCTTGTTCGCGAGAGCCAGGGTGCGGCCGGCCTTCAGCGCCTCGAGGGTCGAGGAGAGTCCGATCGACCCGGTGATGGCGTTGAGGACGACGTCGGCCTCGACATCGCGCACCAGCGCCTGTGCCTCGTCGGCACCGAGTGCGGTGTCGTCGACACGGAACTCCTGCGCCTGCTGCGCGAGCATCTCGGTGTTCGAGCCTGCCGCGAGTCCGACCAGCTCGAAACGCCGCGGGTTGGCGCGGATCACCTCCAGCGCCTGGGTGCCGATGGAACCGGTGGAGCCGAGGACGATGATGCGACGCATGCCGCCAGCCTATCGGCGCAGTGGCTACTGAATGGCGGCGGTCTGGTTCGCGAGGATGTCGATCACGAAGACCAGGGTCTGTCCGGCCAGCTCGTGCTCGCTCGAGCCTGCTTCGCCGTAGCCGAGCGCCGGCGGGATGACCACGAGCACCTGGGATCCGACCTTCTGGCCTTCGAGTGCCTGGACGAAGCCCTCGACGTAGGTGTTGCCGTCGATCTTGATCGGCGCACCGTTCTTCCACGACGAGTCGAAGACCTCGCCGGTGTCCCAGTTGACGCCGGTGTACTGCAGCAGCGTCGTGTCGCCGGCGCTGACGGGCATGCCGTCACCCTCCTTGAGCACGGACATCTGCAGCTCGGCGGGTGCGTCGGCGTCCGGGATCTCCACACTCGGCTCACCGTCGTCGGCCAGCTCGACGGTCGGCATGCCGTCGACAGGCTTTTGGTCGGCTCCCCAGGCAGCGGTGGGGGTCACACCGAGAACATCGATGATGTAGAACTGGGCAGCGGCCTGCTCGCTGGTCGGGAACGCGACCGAGA
Source organism: Microbacterium sp. NPDC056234 (assembly GCF_042267585.1). Lineage (NCBI taxonomy): Bacteria > Bacillati > Actinomycetota > Actinomycetes > Micrococcales > Microbacteriaceae > Microbacterium > Microbacterium sp. NPDC056234. Next base: position 144,145 of record NZ_JBHJTE010000002.1, on the reverse strand, counting down.
GGCGGCTGCCGACGGTGGCGCAGCCCATGACCTGTGCGAGCGACGCGTCTGCGGTGATCTGCGCCGGGAGCAGTTCGCCGTCGGTGTAACCGGCGTCGCCGAGCCGCTCGCCCGTGTCCGCCGCGAATGCGCTCAGCGCGTACTCGACGTAGTCGCCATCCGCGATCTCATCGCCGTCGCCCTCGCTGACGACGGTGCGCTCCAGCTCCTCCACGGTCTGCCCCGTCTCGAAGGTCGCGGTCGAGACCTCACCGAACGTGCCGTCGATCGTCACGCCGTCCGACGCATCGCCGGACGCCGCCGCCACGGAGCAGAGGTCCTTCGAGGCATCGGGGGTCTCCGTGGCCTCTGGTGTGCTCGAGCCGCACCCCGCGAGAAGCAGGGTCGCCGCGGCGACGGTGGAAAGGAGGGCGATCGGACGCGTGCGCACAGTAGGACCTCGAGTCAGGGAAGGGGACGCCAACCATCCTGGCGCATCCGCCTTTGCCCGGGCTGGGAGACACAGCGGATCACGAGTCGCGGCGGTTGCATTCCGGTAACGGAATGGTCCCGGGCGTAGGCTGACCGAATGACCTCTGAGCCTTCCGACGCGCCCGAAACGTCGGTGGAAGAGTCCGACACGCCCCGTCACGCAGGCTTCACGTACGCGCTCGGCCGTGCCGTCATCAGCCCGCTGGCACGCATGGTGTACCGACCGCGTGTGGAAGGCAAGGAGAATGTGCCTCGCACCGGCCCGGTCATCTTCGCGAGCAACCATCTGTCGTTCATCGACTCCATCGCGATCCCGGTCGCGGCCCCTCGACCGGTGCATTTCCTCGCGAAGTCCAGCTACTTCGAGGGCACCGGCCTCAGCGGCGCGCTCAGCCGCACATTCTTCGAGTCCATCGGCGCGATCCCGGTCAGACGAGGCGCAGGGCAGGCGGCGCTGGACGCGCTCGACCAGCAGCGCAGGCTCCTCGAGGAGGGACTCGCGGTCGCGCTGTACCCCGAGGGCACGCGTTCCACCGACGGACGGCTGTACAAGGGCCGCACCGGAGTCGCATTCCTCGCCCTCCAGACCGGCGCACCGGTCGTCCCTGTCGGCCTCATCGGCACCGACCGCGTCATGCCGAAGGGTGCCAAGATGCCGTCGATGCGCGAGCGGATCACCGTGAAGTTCGGGGAGCCGATCGACGTGTCCGCGCACGGGCAGGCTTCCAGCGGCAGGGCGCGACGTCTCGCGACGGACGAAATCATGGCCGCGATCCATGCGCTCTCCGGCCAAGAGCTCGCCGAGGCGTACAACGAGGCGCCCGCCCAGGGAACGATCGAGAAGATCAAGCAGGCGCTGCCGCACGAGCGGCGCTGATCAGGCCTCGGGTGCCGCCGTCACCGTCGCCTCGTGGCGCACGGGGAAGTTCACCGAGTTCGCGATGAAGCACCAGGCGTTGGCCTGTGCGTGCGCCTGCTCGGCCGCCGCGATCATCGAGGCATCCGCCACGACGACCTCGGGATGCAGGACGACCTCGGCGAAGGCACCTCCGCCCTTGCCGTCCTCGCGCATCACGCCGGTCGCACGATCGCGGTAGGAGATCACGACGACTCCGGCCGTGACGCACGCGTGCAGATACGAGAGCAGATGGCACTCCGACAAGGACGCGAGCAGCAGGTCCTCGGGGTTCCAGCGCTCCGGGTCGCCGCGGAACGGCTTATCGGACGACGCGAGCAGCTCCGGCTTCCCGTCGACCGCGATCGTCACGTCGCGGGCGTACTCGCGGTACCCGCTGGTACCCGTGCCACGATTGCCGGTCCAGGTCGAGGTCAGTTCGTAGTGGTGTTCACCCAGGCTCATGTCCCCAGTCTGGCACCCGCGTTAGGCTGGTGAGGTGCTGGAGACTCTCACCGTTGCGGATGCCGTCGAACTCGCTGTCGTCGAACGGAGTGGTTTCGTCGAATCCCGACACGTCGGGGCGGCCGTCGTCCTCTCCCCCGACGGCGACATCGTCGCCCGCCACGGCAACGCGGACGCGCTGATCCTTCCTCGTTCCAGTCTCAAGCCCCTGCAGGCAGTCGCGTGCATCACTGCGGGTGCTCCGCTCGAGGGCGAGCAGTTGGCGCTCTCCACCGCGAGTCATGTCGGAACGGATCGCCATGTCGAGACCGTGCGCGAGATGCTCGTCGCCGGAGGGCTGAACGAAGACGACCTGGCCTGTCCCCCCGCGTGGCCCAGCGACAGCGGCGCGCGCGACGACCTCGTCCGCGACCACGGATCCGCAAGCCGCATCCGGATGAACTGCTCAGGCAAGCATGCCGCGATGCTGCGCGCCTGCGTGGCGACGGGCTGGCCGACCGAGGGCTATCTGAACCCGACCCACCCGTTGCAGGCCCACATCCGCGAGGTCGTCGAGCGCCTGACCGGTGAGAAGGTCGGGCACACAGCGATCGACGGCTGCGGCGCCCCCGTCTACGCGATGACGCTGACCGGTCTCGCTCGGGCGATCCATCGCATCGGCTCGGCATCCGAGCGCTCCCCGTTCGCGCTGCACCGGGTGGCGGGAACACTCGTGCGCGCGGTCCGCGAGAACCCCTGGACCATCGAGGGTCCCGGCCGGCCTGACACGATCGCCATCGAGAAACTCGGCGTCTTCGCGAAGGGCGGCGCGGAGGGCGTGATGGTCATGGTGGCGCCCGATGGCACCACCGTCGCACTGAAGATGCTCGACGGCTCGGCCCGCGCCTCCACGATCGTCGCGGCGACCCTGCTCGCCCGCGCCGGTGCTCTCGCCGACGCGGACGTGTATGCACTGGCCGAAGCACTTCCCCTCGCCATCACCGGCGGCGGGAGCGATGTCGGAGTGATCCGCCCCGGCAACGCCATCTGAGCCCCCACCAGGGGCGGTGAACCCCCTCGACGAGGAGGGGAGGAAAGGAGCCACGATGAGGATCAGCGTCCCCACCGAGGTGAAGAACAACGAGTACCGCGTCGCACTGACGCCGTCCGGCGTGCACGACCTCGTGCTGTCCGGACACGAAGTGATCGTGCAGTCCGGCGCCGGTGCCGGATCGTCCATGCCGGATGCCGAATACGCCGCTGCGGGAGCCGTCCTCGTCGAGGACCCCGCCGAGGTCTGGGTACGCGCGGAGCTGGTGATGAAGGTCAAGGAGCCCGTCGCGAGTGAGTACGCGCACTTCCGGGACGACCTGACGCTCTTCACGTACCTGCACCTCGCCGCGGACCGCCCTCTGACGGACCGGCTCGTCGCGTCGGGCATGACCGCCATCGCGTACGAGACCGTGCAGCTCGCCGGAGGGGGCCTTCCGCTCCTCGCCCCGATGAGCGAGGTCGCCGGACGGCTCGCGCCGCTCGTGGGCGCCCACACCCTGATGCGTTCACAGGGTGGCCTCGGCCTTCTGATGTCCGGTGTCCCCGGCACACGACCTGCCAGGGTGACCGTGATCGGCGGGGGCGTCGCCGGCGCGAACGCGGCAGTGATCGCGAGCGGCATGGGCGCCGATGTCACGATCTTCGACACCAACATCCCGCGGCTGCGGATGCTGGACGATCACTTCGCAGGTCGCGTCAAGACGGCGGCCTCGAACCCCATGGATCTCGGCCGCGCGGTCGTCGAATCCGACCTCGTGATCGGGTCCGTCCTCATCCCCGGCGCGCGAGCTCCCAAACTCGTGACGAACGCGATGGTCGAGCAGATGCGACCAGGAAGCGTGCTCGTGGACATCGCCGTCGATCAGGGCGGATGCTTCGAGAACACGCATCCGACCACCCACGACGACCCCACGTTCGCCGTGCACGACACGGTGTTCTACTGTGTCGCGAACATGCCGGGCGCAGTCCCGAACACCTCCACCTCTGCACTGACGAACGCCACGTTGCCGTACGCGCGTGCGATCGCGGCCGGAGGGTGGCGCACCGCGACGACGAAGGATGCCTCGTTGGCGTCCGGTCTGAACGTCACCGGCGGAGCGGTCGTCAATCCCGGCGTCGCCGCTGCACACGACCTGCCGCTGACGCCGCTGGCCGAGGTGCTCTGACCGGCACCACCCCACGGCCCCTTCAGCCGGCCTCCAGCTCGCGAGGAAGCAGCACGCGAGTCGGCGGCCGGCTGTCCAGCACACGCCACGCACGAGCTCGGTGCGGTCGCGCGTAAGGGGGCAGCTCGCGCATGCCGACCATGGTGCGCAGCTGTGCCGCGCATTCCGCGAGCACGAGAACCTCGCCCTCCGCACGGACGCTCTGCCAGCGCGACCAGTCGCGTTGCCAGGCCTCGCCGTCTCCGACGATGATGCGGGCGGGCGAGAGCGCACCGGGCGCGTCGACGGCGAGAGCACGTCCGACCGGCTCGGGTCCCGCACCCGCCGCGCCGGCCGCGCTCGGGCCAGCCGGCACGACCTCCCGGTCGGGGAACGCTGCGCGAAATCCGGCCAGTAGGCGCGTCGAGCCATTGCCGATCACCCCAACCAGGCCGCGCTGCGGTTGCCAGTACTCGCCGTCGTCCCATCGATCGGCACCGTCGGCGTCCTCTTCGGGCGGTACCCATGCGACCTGCACCTCATGCGATGCGAGGTGCCCGCGCCCCGGCGTGCGGTCGCGAAGGAACGACGCCGTCTCGCCACCGGCAGCCAGGTGCTCGCTCCTGCTCGGCAATCGCAGCAGCATCCGTTCGGGGAGGGCTTCGAGCGCGCGGGATGCGGCACCTGTCGCTCGGCCGGCTGTGAGGACGATGCATCGGTTCTCCGCGGAGCGCACGAATTGTTCCAGGCGGTCCGCGAACGCGAGGGAGTAGTCCGTCGGGTACGCCGCAAGCAGCCGATCCACGTCGTCGCACAGGATGAGATCCGCTGCGACGCGACCGCTCTCCAGCATCGCCAGGGCATCCCAGGCGCCTTCCGGATCGGAGGGGATCGTGAACGAGTCTTCGTCCTGAAAGCGCAACGTGCGCAGCAGCGTGGTCTTGCCGGACCCAGGACCGCCGATCACTCCGAGCCCGCGTTCGCGACCCACCCGCAGCGTGATCGCCGGCTGCCGTTGACGCTGCGGTTCGTCTGCGATTCCGATGAGGACCTCGCCGTCGGATGCGGGGGCGAGCTCCGCGAGCGCGAGTTCGGTCGGCAGGGCGGGAAGCCACGGCCCGACCGGCCGTTCTGCCTGCGCCCAGCGTGAACCGATCGTCCTCAGCTCATCCGCTCGGGTCAGAGCCACGCGCATGGCATCGGCGGCGGCGTCCTGAGGCCGCCGAACGAAGGCGATACCGCGCGACAGCGACCCTCCTTCGAGCTCTGCCGCGGCATCCGACCCGATGACCATCCGACTGTCAGCCGGGTCTGAGACGCGCAGACTGATGCGCAGCGGGCAATTCGCGGCCAGCGCGTCCCTGATCACCCCTGACGCGCGTTGCGTCCCGAGAATCAGATGCATTCCGAGGGCTCTCCCCCGTGCAGCGATGTCGGTGAAGACGGCTCCGAGATCGGGATGCTCCTGCAGAAGGGCCGCGAACTCGTCGACGACGATCACCAATCGCGGCATCTGCACAGCCGGGTCCGCGATGTCCCTCGCTCCGGCGCCGGCCAGCACGCGCTCACGCCGCCGAAGCTCTGCGGTGAGGCTCTCGACCCCGCGGCGCGCGCCGTCCTCGTCCAGGTCGGTCAGTACTGTCGTCACGTGCGGCAGCCCGGCAAGCGGATCGAAGGCCGTGCCGCCTTTGAAGTCGGCCAGTACGAACACGACTTCGTCCGGTCCATGCGCCGCCGCCATCGAAGCGACCCACGTCACCAGCAGTTCACTCTTGCCGACACCGGTCATCCCTGTGACCATCGCGTGCGGGCCATCCGCGACCAGGTCGACGACCACGTCGCCGTGGATCCGCCGTCCGATGGCTGCGGAGAGCCCGCCCCCGCCGGCGGTGGATGCGAGCTCGGCCAACTGCACGCGGCGTGGCAGTTCCGCGTCTTCGCCTGCTCGATCCGAGCTGGCGTTCGCGAGCGCCGCGAACTGCGCGGCCGACACGCACTCCGCCGAGATCTGCTGCGTACCGTCGGCTGTGCGCAGGGTCGCCTCGTTCGGTTGCACGCAGTCGATCACAGTCGTGATTCCATCCGGCACCGGGTCCTCAGCCGCGCGCACCCAGATCAGGGCGTCTGCCGCCGGGATGCTTCCCTCCATCGCGACCCCGATCGTCCAGACACCCCGCGATGCCGAGCGCGCGTGCGCGAACACCCGCCCCTCCGGCAATGGCCCCGCCAGCGCCAACCGTGTCGGCAGGTGCCGCAGGCACAGCTGTGCGATCAGCGCACGAGCGATCGCCAGACCGACGGACCGGGGCGCCCTGATGCAGATGCCGCGGCCCAGCGGGACGACCACAGGAGCATCGTCGAGCATCGCGGCACTGCGCCGCATCTCTCGCCCTCGATCATCGTCGCCGCCGCTCAATCGGATCTCACTCGGCCGCTCACCGCAGCCGAGGACCAGAGCCGTACCGGCCTCCGCCGGACGGTCCTCGTGCAACGACTCTTCGGTCAGGCAGTGCGCGACATCGGGATGTCGGCGCCACAGCCGCGCTCTCTCCTGGCTCCGCTGCTCGGTCAACTCGGCGTCGACGCGCTCCCACGCCGTCTCCGCCTCAGCCTTCAGCCGCTTCGTCTCTTTTCGACGCTGTCGGATGCCATCGAGCAGCGATCCGAAGATCATGAGGGGGCCGAGCAGCGCGAAGCACAGCGAGAGGATCGACCCGGTGACCGTCCACAGGACGAGACCGGCGGCTACGGGGACCAGAGCTGCCACGAACGGAATCGGTGGACGCCGAGGCGATTGCACAGCCGCGGGGAGCGAGATGGGTTCGGACGACATGCATCCCAGCGAACCGCATCACGACAGCGCAGACGGCGCTGTCCACAGACTCAGCGCCCGGACCGACGGATCAGTGTTCTGTGGAGGTCGAGTGAGCGGTGACCTGCACGACGATCAGCGTCACGTTGTCCCGACCGCCGTTCTCCAGCGCGGCATCCAGCATCGCGTCGACCGCACCGGAGGGATCCGGGTGCTCGCGCAGGAAATGATGGATGCCGTAATCCGTGAGCTCTTTGGTCAGGCCGTCCGAGCAGATGACGAATCGATCGCCGTCGTGCACCTCGATACCGAGGTAATCGGGCGCGAAGAGCTCGCTGGCGCCGACCGCGCGCGTGATCACGTTGCTGTACGGATGCCCCTCCGCCTCTTCGGGGCTGAGACGGCCGGACGCGATGAGTTCCTGGACGACCGAATGGTCCGTCGTGATCTGCACCAGCTGCTCGTCGCGCAGCAGATACACCCGCGAGTCTCCGATGTTCAGCGACACCCAGCGGGGCGGGTCGGCGGAGACGTCGATGAAGACGCCCGTCAACGTCGTGCCGGTTCCCTCGTCGGTCGTGTCCGGGTGCGAGGCGATATCCTTCACGGCCAGAGCGAGCGCGCTCTCGATCGCCTCCGCGTCGACCGCCCCGCTCGCGACCACCGTTCGCAGGCGGTCGATCGTGCTCGTGCTCGCGATCTCCCCGCCGGCGTGGCCGCCCATGCCGTCTGCCACGACGAACAGCGGATACTCCGCCAGGAACGCATCCTGATTCGTGTCGCGACGGCGACCGCGATCGGTCGCGCCCGCCCAGGTCAGCGAGAAGCGATCATCCACATCGAACGTCTGCGCTGTTCTGTCAGCCACGAGCTTCCTCCGGTGCTCCGACGGCGTTCCGGGTGGCCGCAGGACTCCCACACATCGTAGTGGACACGGAACAGTGCGAGAACGCCATGCATCAACGCTATCCGGTGTCAGCGGTCGCGGCTGCCGGATACGCCGAAACCCGGCAGGGTCCACCACCTCGTTCGGTGCGTTCGCTAGGGTGGGCGCGAAAAGGTCCCCCAGAGACCTCATTCCCCGAGGAGGATGATCGCATGAGCGACAACACGCCGTCCAACCCCGCTGGTGACCAGACCCCACCGCCGATGCCCCCAGCGCACCAGCCCTCGGCCGCACCACGGCAGCCCGCCGCGCAGCCGCCGGCCCACGGTGGGCCGGCAGCCACGGGCGGGCCGGGCGCGGGTGCCCCCGGCGCAGGAGGACCGGGCGCGTACCCCGGCCAGGCGGGCCCCGGTGCGGGAGCACCAGGCGCGTACCCCGGCCCCGGCGGACCCGCAGGAACAGGATCGCACGGACCGGGTGTTCACGCGCCGACCCAGGGCCCGGCAAGCACCGGATCGTTCTTCCGATCGCTGTTCGACTTCTCGTTCCAGCGGTTCATCTCCCGCAAGCTCGCCGGCATCTTCTATGCCGTCGGGCTCATCGTGATCGCGCTGGCGTTCCTCATCTACTTCTTCGGCGGCATCGCCAGCGGCATCGGCATCATGCAGTTCAACGCCGGCGGTGGATTCATGGTCCTCCTGCTCGCGATCGTCGCAGCCCCGATCGGCGCATTCGTCGCCGTCATCGTGCTGAGGTTCTGGATCGAGGCGGTCGTCGCCCTGATCGTGGTGGCCGAGAACACGAAGCGCACGGCCGACAACACCGAGAAGCGCTGAAACGACCCCGCTACGAAGGAAGGGAGCTCCCGAGTGTCGGGAGCTCCCTTCCTCGCGTCAAGCCGACGCGATTACTTCACCCAGTTGGGCGACAGGTAGAACTTGCCCTCCTGGCCGGACTGCAACTGAGTCGGAACGTTGATCGCGTGGATGATGCCGATGATCAGCTGAGCGATCGGCAGCAGCGCGTACAGGATCGCACCGATACCGAAGGTCACGATCGTGATGAGGCCGGCGGCCGCGTACGCGATCGCCACGATGATCTGGTAGTTGAGGTTTGCGGCGTTGGCGCGCTGGTAGTTCGGCGCCACCTTGTCCTTCTCCACGAGGAAGAAGATCAGCGCGGGAACCCAGCTGAAGAACACCGAGAGCCAGAGGTTCGCGGTGATGTTGCTCTGCTGGATGGGAGCGGCTGCGCCGTAGTATCCGGGAGCGGCACCGTACCCGGGCTGCTGGCCGTACTGAGCCTGCCCTGCGGGCGGGTATCCCGGCTGTCCGGGCTGCGAGTACCCCGGCGCCGGCTGCCCGGGCTGACCGTACACCGGCGCGCCAGGCTGCCCCTGCGACGGTCCCTGCGGCTGAGGAGCTGCCGGGGGCGCGGTCGGCGGCTGAGGTGCGGCAGGCGGCTGAGCGGGCGGTGTGACCGGAGGCTCCGGCGCGGCGGGCGGAGTCGGCGGCATGCCTGCTCCGGTCTGATCTCCGCTGTTCGGATCCGTGGATCCGGTTGCATCGTTCGACATGGAAGTCCTTCCTAGAGTGGCTTCATCCGAAGCCGAAGCAGGACTACTCTCCCATACCGCCCAACTGCAAGCAACGAAGCGCGCGGCGCGGGATCGCGCTGTCGTTCACACGGATGCGACGAGTTCCCAGATACCCGGATCCCCGGTCTCACGAAGTCGGATTCCGCGGGATTCGGCCCAGTCGATGAGGGCGCGTGCCGAGGTGGGGGTGACACGATCCTCAGCGAACGCACGCACGAAGGCCCCCTTGGCCTTCTTGTTGAAGTGGTTGAGCGCGCGGGCGGCTCCGTCTGCCTCCGTCACCACCCGGACGTACGCCGACGGCACGGATGCCGGGATCGGCCCCAACGCGACATACGCCTCGCTGCGCAGATCGAGCACGAACGGCGCATTCTCCTCCGCCAACGCGCGCGTCGCGGCATCCGCCCAGTGGCGCCGGAGCGGAGCGACGCCGGGAAGCGACGCCCCCGCGGCAAGCCGGTACATGGGGATCGGATCCAGGGCGGCGATCGGGCCGAAGGGAGCCGAATGAATCAGTACGTGCTCGTGCAGATGCGCTCTGGATGCGGCATCCAGACCGGGCGCATCCAACGCGTCGTAGAGGACGCCGGTATAGCGGTCCACCGCTGCCATGGTCGGTGCCGTCCGCAGTTCGCGATTGTGGAGGACATCCCCGACCTGACGCGCGCTCAGCTTCAGCACACGCCGGGACGCGTCCTCGTCACCGGCCAGGTCGACGAGAGCGTCGATGACCGCCTCGCGTCGGGCCTCCAGAGAGGGCAGCGACAGCGAGCCGAGCCGGAGCGCGGGGAGATCGCCACCCGGGCGCTTGGTCTCGGACGGCGGGAGCAGGATCTTCATAGGTCTTCCAGAACGGAAACATCGAAGCGCCCGTCCCGGAGAACCGGAGACGGGCGCCTCGATGAGGTGTATCGGTCGGATCAGGCGATGAGCGCGGCGTTGCCCGCCACGATCGTCAGGGTGTCGCCCTCCATCGAGAGGAAACCGTCCTGCGCGTTGGCGAGCACCTTGGACCCGTCCTCACGGGTGATGCGCACCTCGCCCTGCGCGAGGATGGCGAGCACGGGCTCGTGACCGGTCATGATGCCGATCTCCCCCTCGACGGTCTTCGCGACGACGAGGCTCGCCTCGCCCGACCAGACCTCCGCGTCCGCGGAGACAAGGCTGACGTTCAGGGCCATGATCAGGCGTTCTCCTTCTGGATCTTCGCCCACTGCTCTTCGACGTCGGAGATGCCGCCGACGTTGAAGAAGGCCTGCTCGGCGACGTGGTCGAACTCGCCCTTGGCGATCGCGTCGAAGGACTCGATCGTGTCCTTGAGCGGGACCGTGGAGCCCTCGACACCGGTGAACTTCTTGGCCATGTAGGTGTTCTGCGAGAGGAACTGCTGGATGCGACGTGCACGCGACACGACGATCTTGTCCTCCTCGGAGAGCTCGTCGACACCGAGGATCGCGATGATCTCCTGCAGCTCCTTGTTCTTCTGAAGGATCTGCTTGACCGTGGTCGCGACGCGGTAGTGGTCGTCACCCAGGTAACGGGGATCCATGATGCGCGACGTCGAGGTCAGCGGGTCGATGGCCGGGTACAGACCCTTCGACGCGATCTCACGGCTGAGCTCGGTGGTGGCGTCGAGGTGCGCGAACGTGGTCGCCGGAGCCGGGTCGGTGTAGTCATCGGCCGGCACGTAGATCGCCTGCAGGGAGGTGATCGAGTGACCGCGCGTCGATGTGATGCGCTCCTGGAGCACACCCATCTCGTCGGCGAGGTTCGGCTGGTAACCCACGGCCGAGGGCATGCGGCCCAGCAGCGTGGAGACCTCGGAACCGGCCTGCGTGAAGCGGAAGATGTTGTCGATGAACAGCAGCACGTCCTGCTTCTGGACATCGCGGAAGTACTCCGCCATCGTCAGAGCGGACAGTGCCACGCGCAGACGCGTTCCCGGCGGCTCGTCCATCTGGCCGAAGACGAGGGCGGTCTTGTCGAAGACACCCGCCTCTTCCATCTCGGCGATGAGGTCGTTGCCCTCACGCGTGCGCTCGCCGACACCGGCGAACACCGAGACACCACCGTGGTCCTGGGCCACACGCTGGATCATCTCCTGGATGAGGACGGTCTTGCCGACACCGGCGCCGCCGAACAGGCCGATCTTTCCACCCAGCACGTACGGCGTGAGGAGGTCGATCGACTTGATGCCGGTCTCGAACATCTGGGTCTTCGACTCGAGCTGGTCGAAGTTCGGCGCCTTGCGGTGGATCGGCCAGCGCTCGGTGATCTCGATCTGCTCACCCGGCTCGGCGTTGAGGACCTCGCCGATCACGTTGAAGACCTTGCCCTTGGTGACGTCGCCGACGGGGACCGAGATGGCCTCGCCGGTGTCGCGCACTTCCTGGCCGCGGACGATGCCGTCCGTCGGCTTCAGGGCGATGGCACGGATGAGGTCGTCGCCGAGGTGCTGAGCGACCTCGAGCGTGATCTCGGTCGACTCGTCGCCGATCGTGATCGTGGTCTTCAGAGCGTTGTAGATCTCGGGGATCGAGTCGTGCGGGAACTCGATGTCGACGACCGGGCCCGTGACGCGTGCGACGCGCCCGACGACCGCGGTCGCAGCATCAGCTGTGGCGGTGGGGGTCATATCTTCGTCTCTTTCTTGAGGTTCTTATTTGCTCGACGAGAGCGCGTCGGCGCCGCCGACGATCTCTGCGATCTGCTGCGTGATCTCCGCCTGACGCGCGTTGTTGCGCAGACGGGTGTAGTCGGTGATGAGCTTGTCGGCGTTGTCGCTGGCCGACTTCATCGCCTTCTGCGTCGCGGCCTGCTTGGCGGCCGACGACTGCAGCAGGGCGTTGAAGACCCGGCTCTGGATGTACACCGGCAGGATCGCGTCGAGCACGGTCTCAGCATCCGGTTCGAACTCGTACAGCGGGTACACCGCGCTGCCGGCGTCCGACTCGTCCGACTCCGTGATCTCGAGCGGAAGCAGACGCACCGTCTCCGGGCTCTGCGTCATCATGCTCACGAAACGGTTGTAGACGAGGTGGATCTCGTCCACTCCCCCGTCGACGCCGCCGCGGGAGAACGCCTCCAGCAGTGTCGCCGAGATCTCCTCCGCGGTGGAGAAGTGCGGAGTGTCGGTGTCGCCGGTCCACTCCGCGGCCGAAGCGATGCCACGGAACTGGAAGTAGCCGACAGCCTTGCGACCGATGAGGTAGAAGACCGGCTCGCTGCCCTCGGAGCGGATGAGCTCCGACAACTCCAGCGCCTCTCGCAGGATCTGCGAGTTGAAGGCACCGGCGAGGCCGCGGTCCGACGAGAAGATCACGACCGCGGAGCGGTGGACCGTCTCGGGCTCACGGGTGAGCGGGTGGTCGACATTCGAGTACGTCGCGACGGCGGAGACGGCTCGGGTCACGGCTCGCGCGAAGGGAGACGACGCGCGAACGCGCGCCATCGCCTTCTGAATGCGCGAAGCCGCGATGAGCTCCATCGCCTTCGTGATCTTCTTGGTCGTCTGAGCAGAAGAGATCTTCTGCTTGTAGACCCTGAGTTGAGCGCCCATAAGTGCGTACCCCGCGCGTTACGCGCGACGACCCTTGACGATCTTCTCCTGGTTGACGTCCTCGGCAGCGGCCGCGGCGTGCTCCTCGTGACCCGGGGCGCCGATGGCCTGCCCCTTGCCGCCCTGGAACTCCAGGATGAACGCATCGGTGGCCTTGCCCAGCTCGGCGGCCGTGTCGTCGTCCAGCACGTTCGTCTCGCGGAGCGTGTCGAGCACCTTGGTGTTGCGACGCAGGTGGTCGAGCAGTTCGCGCTCGAAGCGGAGAACGTCGGAGACCTCGATGGTGTCCAGCTTGCCGTTGGTGCCGGCCCAGATCGAGACGACCTGGTCCTCCACCGGGTACGGCGAGTACTGCGGCTGCTTCAGCAGCTCGGTCAGGCGCGCGCCACGGGACAGCTGGCGGCGCGATGCCTGGTCGAGGTCGGAGGCGAACATCGCGAAAGCCTCGAGCGAGCGATACTGAGCCAGCTCGAGCTTCAACGTACCCGAGACCTTCTTGATCGACTTCACCTGGGCGTCACCGCCGACTCGCGAAACCGAGATACCCACGTCGACCGCCGGACGCTGGTTGGCGTTGAACAGGTCGGACTGGAGGAAGATCTGGCCGTCGGTGATGGAGATCACGTTGGTCGGGATGTACGCCGAGACGTCGTTCGCCTTGGTCTCGATGATCGGAAGACCCGTCATGGAACCGGCGCCGAGCTCGTCCGACAGCTTCGCGCAGCGCTCGAGCAGACGCGAGTGCAGGTAGAACACGTCACCCGGGTAGGCCTCGCGGCCCGGCGGGCGGCGCAGGAGGAGGGAGACGGCGCGGTAGGCCTCAGCCTGCTTCGACAGGTCGTCGAAGATGATGAGGACGTGCTTGCCGCCGTACATCCAGTGCTGACCGATCGCGGAACCCGTGTAGGGAGCGATGTACTTGAAGCCGGCCGGGTCGGAGGCCGGAGCGGCGACGATGGTGGTGTACTCCATCGCACCGGCGTCCTCGAGCGCACCCTTCACGGATGCGATCGTGGAGCCCTTCTGCCCGATGGCGACGTAGATGCAGCGCACCTGCTTCGTCGGGTCGCCGGACTCCCAGTTCGCCTTCTGGTTGATGATCGTGTCGATCGCGATCGCCGTCTTGCCGGTCTGGCGGTCGCCGATGATCAGCTGGCGCTGACCACGGCCGACGGGGATCATCGCGTCGATGGCCTTGATGCCGGTCTGCAGCGGCTCGTGGACGCTCTTGCGCTGCATGACGCCGGGCGCCTGCAGCTCGAGCTCGCGGCGACCTTCGGCGGCGATCGCGCCGAGGCCGTCGATCGGGGTGCCGAGCGGGTCGACCACGCGGCCGAGGAAGCCGTCGCCGACGGGGACCGAGAGGACCTCACCCGTGCGGGTGACTTCCTGGCCGGCCTCGATGCCGGTGAATTCGCCGAGAACGACCACACCGATCTCGTGCTCGTCGAGGTTCAGGGCCAGGCCCTTGGTGCCGTCGCCGAAGGTGACGAGCTCGTTCGCCATGACGCCGGGCAGGCCCTCGACGTGCGCGATGCCGTCGGCGGCGTCGATGACGGTGCCGACCTCGGTCGCCGCAGCGCCGCTCGGCTCGTATGCGGCGGCGAAGTCCTTCAGCGCGTCACGGATGACGTCGGGGCTGATCGATAGTTCTGCCATTGTCTTCCCTTTGTATCTGGGTGCGCGGTTCCCCGCGCGAAGTCGTGTTTAGCCCGCGAGCTTCTGTCGAAGATCGGCGAGCCGCGCGGAGATGCTGCCGTCGATGACGTCATCGGCGACCTGCACGCGCAGGCCTCCGACCACGTGGGGGTCGATGATCTCGGTGAGGGTGATCTGGCCGTCGTAGCGACGGGACAGGCTGTCGATCAGGCGGGTCCGCTGAGCGTCGCTCAGCGTCTTCGCCGTGTGCACGGTCGCGACGATGAGGCCGCGCTGCGCGGCGACGATGCGGATGGCGCGGTTGAGCAGCTGACGCACCCGTCGCTCGCGCGGCTGACGCACCAGCGACGAGATGATCAGCGTGGCCGGAGCACCGGTCGCACCGCTGATGACCTTCTCGACCAGCGCGCCCTTCGCCTCGGAGTCGCCCAGGCGGCTGCCCAACGCGAGCTCGAGCTCGGGGTTGCCCGAGACGACCCGGAGGAAGCCGAACAGCTCCCCCTCGATGTCGTCCTTCGGCTTCGCGATCGCCACCGCGCGGATGGCGAGCTCCTCGATGCCGTCGACGAGGTCGGACGCGTCCGACCAGCGCTGCACGGAGAGCGAGACGAGCGCGTCCTGCGCACTCGCCGACAGCCCCGCGAACACCGTCCGGATGACCTTCTCGCGTGATTCGGCCGTGGCAGACGGGTCTGCGAGCGCGCCGCTCAGCTGGGACGAACCGCCCACCAGCCGTGCGGCGGCGAACAGCTCTTCCGCCGTACCCAGGGTCACGCCCTTGGCCTGCGAGAGAGCCGCCGTCGTCGCCGACAGAGCCTGAGTGGTCGCGCTGCCCATTACTTGGCCGCCTCGGATGCCTCGAGGTCGGCAAGGAAGCGGTCGACCACGGCCGTGGCACGTGCGTCGTCGGAGAGCGTCTCGCCGACCACGCCGCCGGCGAGGTCGAGTGCGAGCGTGCCGACCTCGGAACGCAGCGAGACGAGAGCGGTCTGACGCTCGGCCTCGATCTGCGTGTGCGCGGCTGCGGTCACACGCGCGGCTTCGCTCGTCGCTGCATCCTTGGCCTCGGCGATGATCTTCTTGCCGTCCTCACGGGCGGCCTCACGGATCTCACCGGCCTCGGTGCGTGCTTCGGCGAGCTGGCGGGTGTACTCCTCCAGCGCGGCCTCGGCCTGCTTCTGAGCCTCATCCGCCTTCGCGATGTTTCCCTCGATGGCTGCGGAGCGCTCGTCGAGCATCTTCGTGAAGCGCGGAAGGGCGACCTTCCACACCACGACGAGGATGACGACGAACCACAGGGCCGACCAGATGATGTCGTACCACGCGGGGATCAGCGGGTTAGGCGTTTCCTCGGCCGCGAGGTTCGTGACAAGAGCGTTCAGCATCCTGTCTCCTTCAGAAGTCGGTGTGGATTACGGGAAGGGGATGAATCCGACGGCGATGCCGACGAATGCAAGCGCCTCGGTGAAGGCGATACCGATCCACATGAGAACCTGCAGGCGGCCGGCCAGCTCGGGCTGACGAGCGACGCCCTCGATCGTCTTGCCGACGACGATGCCCACACCGATGGCCGGACCGATCGCTGCGAGGCCGTAGCCGACTGCCGCGAGGTGACCGTTGATGTCAGCGAGAACCGTAGTTGCGTCCACGGGTTTTTCCTTTCGTTGGGTGGGAAGGCAGTTGCCGACCCGCTCAGTGCTCTTCTGCCACCGCGAGCTGGATGTAGATCGCGGTGAGGACGGTGAAGACGTAGGCCTGCAGGACGACGACCAGGATCTCGAAGATCGTGAACGCGCCGCCGAAGGCGAGGGTTCCGATGCCGAGCAGCGACCATGCGCCGCCGGCAGTGAAGAAGAAGAACCAGGTGGCCGAGAAGCACAGCACCAGGATCATGTGTCCGACGACGAGGTTCATCATCAGTCGGAGCGTGAGCGTCACGGGCCGGATGATGAAGGTCGAGATGAACTCGAGCGGCGTGACGATGATGTAGACCGGCCACGGGACACCGGAAGGGAACAGCGAGTTCTTCCAGAAGCCGAGCGGACTCTTCTTCATACCGGCGTAGATGAACGTCACGTAGCTGATGATGGCCAGCGTGAGCGGCACGGCGATGATCGCGGTACCCGGCATGTTGAGGAACGGGATGATCCCGGTGATGTTCATGAACAGGATCATGAAGAACATCGTCGTGAGGATCGGCAGGAACCGGTCGCCGTCCTTGCGGCCGAGCAGGTCGTGCGCGATGCCGCTGCGGACGAAACCGAGACCCATCTCGACGACGCTCTGGAAGCGACCGGGGACGACGCGCATGCGTCGTGTGCCGAGCCACAGGAGCAGAACCACTGCCAGCACCGAGAGGAGCTGGACCAGGTGGATTCTGTGCACGGGGACGCCGAGCACTTCGAACAAGATCTCCGGGAAGAAATCGTCCATCGACGGGCCGTGGAACTCGCCATCGGCGGCCAGGCGGGGAATCAGGGTCGCAGCAAGATTAGACAGCGCGGGCTCCAGCTTCGGGGCACCGGTTCAGAACCGGGGCGACGATGGTCGGTGATGCGTGACGGCACAAGCGCTCGAGGGAACGAGCGGGGCACTCCTCAACACTATCAGAATCAGGACTTGGCCAAGTTCGGCCCGGCCCCGTCCTCGCCCTTCGTCGGCTCTTCGTCCTCGGGGTTGACGGTCGGCAGCGAGATGTCGCTGACGTTGGGCAGGCGCATCCGCGTGAGCACGACCACGTCGATGATCAGCGACATCGCCACCCCTGCCACGATCGACAGGAAGAACACCATCGGCGCGATCCACGGCTGTCCGGCGAGGACGATCATGATGACGATGAACAGGCCCAGCTTGAGCAGCCAGCCGCCGAGCACGATCGCGAAGAAGAACTGCACATACAGGGGGTCGCCGTACCAGCGGTTGGCGATCAGGATGCTCAAGCCGGTGATCCCCAGGAACACCACGGCGAGCAGTACGCCGAGCAGGCCGCTCGCGAGCCCCTCGCCCCCGGCGACGGCGTAGCCGATCCCCCCGGCGAGGACGGCCAGGATGCCGGCTGCGACGGCGGACCAGATCAGAGTCCGACGCAGGATCGGGGTGCTGGACACGGGACTCGGGCTCATCGGGGCTCCAGGGTTTCGCGGTCGGGTGCTTCGGTGGGCGCAGACGCTGACGTCGGCGACTCGATGGAGGGCGCGTCCGCCGCGGCGGCGCGGCGCGAGGGCATCAACGTGACCACGAGGCAAGCGGCGACGCCGATCGCCCCGAAGATCGCGCCGATCCAGTACTGCCCTGGCCAGTCTTCTCTGGTGCCGATGTACATCAGCAGCAGCGCGAGCGAGATCACCGCTGTCCAGGCGTAGAAGATGAGCACGGCGTCGCGATCACGGTGGCCGAGATCGAGCATGCGGTGATGCAGGTGCTTGCGATCCGGCGAGAACGGCGACTTCCCCGCACGCATTCGCCGGAACACCGCAAGGCCGAAGTCCAGCAGCGGCAGCATCACGACGACGATCGGCAGCAGGATCGGGATGAACGCGCCGAGAAGCTGGGAGCGGCCGAACTCCTCAGGGTCGAGCGCGGACGCCGGCCACTGGCCGGTGAGCACCACCGTCGAAGTCGCCATCAGCAATCCCATGACGAGAGCGCCGGAATCCCCCATGAACAGCCTCGCCGGGCTCCAGTTCCACGGCAGGAAGCCGATGCAGGCGCCGATGAGCGCAGCGGCGAGGAACGTCGACAGGTTGAAGTAAGTGGTCGCGCCGATGTCCCGCGAGACGATGTAGGAGTACGCGAAGAACACGCTGTTTGCGATCAGGCAGACACCCGCGACGAGGCCGTCGAGTCCGTCGATGAAGTTCACCGCGTTCATCACGATGACGATCGCGAACATCGTCACGGCGATGCTGACCCAACTGGAGAAGAGGATCATCTCGCCGAACGGCAGCGACAGGATCTGCATCCCGCCCCAGACGGTGATGATCCCCGCGGCGAGGAACTGGGCCCCGAGCTTGATCATCCAGTCCAGATCGATCAGGTCGTCGATGACCCCGATGACCGCGATCAGCAGAGCGGCGCAGAGCACGGACCACATGGTCTGCGGCGGGATCCACAGGGTCTCGAAGAACGGATTCGCCGCTGAGACGCCGATGGCGGTGGCGATGCCGAGGAAGATCGCGACGCCGCCGAGCCGCGGGGTCGGCGTGGTGTGCACGTCGCGTTCGCGGATACCGGGGTACAGCTTGAACCGCAGGCTCAACTGCCAGACCACCCACGACAGCGCGAACGTGATGGTCGCGGTCAGGATGATCGTGAACAGATACTGCTTCACGCCGTGCCGTCCGGGGCGTCGTCGGGATCGACGTCGCCGGGCTGCTCCGCAGGCTCGAGCAGGTCGCCGAGGACGTCCTCGAGCTGCTCCCGTGTGATCGCGCCCTCACGCAGGATGCGGACCGCGGGCTTCGGGGAGTCCTCCCCGCGCGAGACGAGCGAGGTGGCGTCGACGATCGTCGATGCGATGCCGTCGCGGCTCAGGCCGGTGTCGAGGTAGACCGCGACCTTGTCGCCGAGCATGTCCAACGCGTCCGATGCCGCGATCGCCGCATCCTTACCGGTGAGGTTCGCGCTGGAGACCGCCAGCGGACCCGTCTCCTCCAGAAGTTCGAGAGCGACCCTGCTGTCCGGCATCCGCACGGCGACCGTGCCCTGCGTCTCGCCCAGGTCCCAGGTCAGCGACCGCTGCGCGGGAAGGACGATGGTGAGGCCACCGGGCCAGAAGGCTTCGACGAGACGCTCCACCGGCTCCGGCACGCTCTCGGCAAGCGCACTGAGGGTCGCCGGCCCTGACACCAGCACGGGGGGCGGCTGGTTGCGACCGCGCCCCTTCGCATCGAGCAGCCGCTGCACGGCGGCGGGCGAGAAGGCGTCGGCGGCGACACCGTAGACGGTGTCGGTGGGGATGACGATGAGTTCGCCGCGACCGATGGCCTGGCGGGCGCGGCGCATACCGGCGAGCAGCTGCTCCTCATCGCGGCAGTCGAAGATGGGGGACATGACGGATCGATTCTACGCGGACGCGTCTGGGAGAAGGGGATTGGACCGGTGGTCGCACCTCACGGCCGGACGGCCGTGGTCGCACGGTCCCGGTGCGTGAGGTCGGGATGGGTCGCACAGGCGCGCCACCCGTCGGCCGAGAGCAGCGCGCGGATGTCCGCCCCCTGCTGCTCACCGTGCTCGATGACGAGCAGACCGCCCTCGCGCAGCAGTTCGAGCGCGCGGGTGCTCAGGACACGGACGACGTCCAGCCCGTCAGGACCGCCGTACAGCGCGAGCGCCGGATCGAACAGCCGCACCTCGGGATCGCGCGGGATCGCGTCATCCGGGACATATGGCGGGTTGGAGATGACGACCGCCGCCTCGCCGTCGAGCTCGCGGAACGCATCGGCCAGATCGGCGTGGACGAGTGTGAGGTTGGACGCGCGCGCCGTGTTCCTGGCTGCCCATGCGTGCGCATCCAGCGACACCTCGGCGGCATAGATCCGCGCGTGCGGCACCTCGGTCGCCATCGCGAGTGCGATCGCGCCGGAGCCGGTGCCGAGGTCGATCCCGATGGGCGCGGCGTCCGGAGCGTTCAGCAGTGCGTCGATCGCGAACTGGACGACCTGTTCCGTCTCCGGTCGAGGGACGAAGACTCCCGGCCCGACGGCGAGCTCCAGGTGCCGGAAGGGCGCAGTGCCGGTGATGTGCTGCAACGGTTCGCGGGCGGCGCGACGATCGACCAGCAGCGCCAGCGCCTCGGCATCCGCCTCGTCCAGAGCATCCCCACGGACGACCGCCGCCTGTACGGAGCCGCGGCCGAGACCCGTGACGTGGCCGATGAGCAGCTCGGCGTCCACGAGCGGATCGGGAACACCGGCTTCCGCGAGCTGCTGGGCGACGGAGCGCAGGAGCGCGGCGATCGAGACGGGCATCCCACCAGCGTACGGCGCAACGAAGAGTCACATATGCGATTTCCGGTACGTGCTCCCCTAGGCTGACGACAGTCACCCGCTCAGGAAAGGCGTCTTCATGCCCGGAATCCACTCCGACATCACCACGGCGTTCGGCAACACGCCGCTGGTCAAGCTGAATCACGTGACCGAAGGCCTCGGCGCCGAGGTGCTCGCGAAGCTCGAGTACTTCAACCCCGGATCAAGCGTCAAGGACCGTCTCGGCATCGCGATCATCAACGCCGCGGAGAAGGACGGATCGCTCACGCCTGGTGGAACCATCGTCGAGGCCACCAGCGGCAACACCGGCATCGCCCTCTCGCTCGTCGGCGCCGCCCGCGGCTACAAGGTCATCCTGACGATGCCCGCCTCGATGTCGAAGGAGCGCCGCGTGCTCCTGAAGGCCTTCGGGGCCGAACTCGTCCTCACCGACCCGACCGTCGGCATGAAGGGCGCCGTCGCCGAGGCCGAGCGCATCGCTGCGGACACGCCCGGAGCGATCCTCGCCCACCAGTTCGAGAACGCGGCCAATGCGCAGATCCACCGTGAGACGACCGCCGAGGAGATCTGGCGGGACACCGACGGCGAGGTCGACATCTTCGTCGCGGGCATCGGCACGGGTGGCACCATCACCGGCGTCGGACAGGTCCTGAAGGAGCGCAAGCCAGGCGTCCAGGTCATCGCGGTCGAGCCGACCGCCTCGCCGCTGCTGTCGCAGGGCACCCCCGGCCCTGCCAAGATCCAGGGCATCGGGCCGAACTTCGTTCCGCCGATCCTGGACACCGACGTGTTCGACGAGGTCGTCACCGTCGAGTTCGAGGACGCGATCTCCACCTCTCGCGCTCTGGCCGCCAACGAGGGGCTGCTCGTCGGCATCTCCAGCGGCGCGGCCGCCTGGGCTGCGCTCCAGGTCGCAGCCCGCCCTGAGAACGCCGGCAAGAAGATCGTCGTGATCATCCCCGACACCGGTGAGCGCTACCTGTCGACGGCGCTGTTCGAGGACCTTCGCGAGGACTGATGCCGACATCCGGCATGCACTGGGCCGGGCGGATGCGCGAGGACGTCGCATCCGCCCGGCTTCGTGACCCCGCCGCGCGCAGCGGTCTGGAGGTCGCGATCCTCTACCCCGGGCTGCACGCCATCTGGGCGCACCGGATCAATCATGCGCTGTGGAACCGAGGGCTGCGCTTCCCCGCCCGCCTCGGTTCGCAGTTCGCCCGCTGGCTGACGGGCATCGAGATCCACCCCGCCGCGACGATCGGCAGGCGCTTCTTCATCGATCACGGCATGGGTGTCGTGATCGGCGAAACGGCCGAGATCGGCGACGACGTGATGCTGTATCACAGTGTCACGCTCGGCGGCCGGACCAGGGACTCCGGCAAGCGGCACCCGACCCTCGAGGACGGGGTCGTGGTCGGTGCCGGCGCCAAGATCCTGGGGCCCGTCGTGATCGGTGCGGGCAGCGCGATCGGCGCCAACGCCGTGGTCACGAAGGACGCGCCGGCGGACTCCGTGCTCACCGGTGTGCCGGCCAAGGTGCGCTCGCGCACGCCGGGCGAAGACCTCTCGCACCTGCTTTCCGCGCCCGACTACGTGATCTGACCGGCTCACGCCTTCGAGCGAGCCTGCTTGCGCTTGTCGTCGAGCAGGAGCTTGGTGAGCACGACGGTGACGATGGCCGTCACCAGCCAGACGATCACACCTCCGGCGATCCACCCGGCGAAGCCGTCCAGACGCAGACCGCCGATCGGCAGCAGCACGACGATCAGCAGGGCGATGATCGTCGACAGGATCCCCACCCCGCCGACCAGGATCGGCAGCACGCGGTGCAGGATCTTCTCGGCGATCCACGCGAGCACCGTCTGCACGAGCGCGAAGATGACAATGCACAGCAGGAATCCCCACCACTCGCTCCAGACGATGCTGAAGTCCTCGAGGATGAGGTCGGCGACGATGAGGCCGAGCGCAGCCGAGGCGAGATAGATGCCCAGGCGCAGCAGATGCGTGATCACGCCCCGAGCCTAGCGCTCAGGGCCGTGGCCCACGAGGAAGGACGCGCGGTCAGGAGTCCTGGCCGACAGCGGCCAGACGCGCCTCTTCGTCGGCCTGGATCGCGCTCTCGATGATCGGTTCGAGCGCTCCGTCCATCACCTGATCGAGGTTGTAGGCCTTGAAGCCGGTGCGATGGTCCGCGATGCGGTTCTCCGGGAAGTTGTACGTGCGGATGCGCTCGGATCGGTCCATCGTGCGGATCTGCGATTTCCGGGCATCGGATGCCACGGCATCCAGCTCTTCCTGCTGCTTGGCGAGGAGACGCGCGCGCAGCACACGCATCGCGGCCTCGCGGTTCTGCAGCTGCGACTTCTCGTTCTGCATGGACACGACGATGCCGGTGGGCATGTGCGTGATCCGCACGGCGGAGTCGGTCGTGTTGACCGACTGACCACCGGGTCCCGAGGAGCGGAACACGTCGATCTTCAGATCGTTCTGGTTGATCTCGATCTCGTCGGGCTCGTCGACCTCGGGGAAGACGAGGACTCCGGTGGTCGAGGTGTGGATGCGCCCCTGCGACTCGGTGGCGGGCACGCGCTGCACGCGGTGCACCCCGCCCTCGTACTTGAGGTGGGCCCAGACGCCCTGCGCGGGGTCCGTGGAGGAGCCCTTGATCGCGACCTGGACGTCCTTGTAGCCGCCGAGGTCGGACTCGTTGCGCTCCAGCAGCTCGGTCTTCCACCCCTTGGATGCCGCGTACTGCACGTACATGCGCAGCAGGTCGGCGGCGAACAGCGCGCTCTCCGCGCCGCCCTCCCCCGCCTTGATCTCCATGATCACGTCACGGGCATCATCCGGGTCACGCGGAATCAGCAGGCGCCGGAGCTTCTCCTGCGCCTGCGCGACAGCGGTCTCGAGTTCGGGGACCTCTGCCGCGAAGGCCTCGTCCTCGCGGGCGAGTTCTCGCGCGGCGTCCAGATCCTCGGATGCCGCGATCCACGTCTCGTGGGCTGCGACGATCTTCGACAGCTCGGCGTAGCGCCGGTTCACGCGCTTGGCACGGGCGGCGTCGGCGTGCACCGCCGGGTCGGAGAGTTCCTCCTGGACCCGGCGGTGTTCGTCGATGAGCGCCTGGACGGACTCGAACACTTCGTCAGCTCGACGGACTCAGCGGATGTTGTTCTCGTGCCCGTGGCTGGAGCCCGTGGCAGGAGCAGGGATCGACTTCTGCATCTGGACGAGGAATTCCACGTTGGAGTTGGTCTCCTTGAGCTTGCCGAGCACGACCTCCAGGGCCTGCTGGGTGTCGAGCCCTGCCAGCGCGCGACGCAGCTTCCACGTGATCTTGACCTCGTCGGCGCTCAGCAGCATCTCCTCGCGGCGCGTGCTGGACGCGTTGACGTCCACGGCGGGGAAGATGCGCTTGTCGGCCAGCTGACGCGACAGGCGCAGCTCGCTGTTGCCGGTGCCCTTGAACTCCTCGAAGATGACCTCGTCCATCTTGGATCCGGTCTCGACGAGCGCTGTGGCGAGGATCGTGAGCGATCCGCCGTTCTCGATGTTGCGGGCAGCGCCGAAGAAGCGCTTGGGCGGGTACAGCGCCGAAGCGTCCACGCCACCGGTGAGGACGCGGCCGGAAGCCGGAGCCGAGATGTTGTACGCACGGCCGAGTCGCGTGATCGAGTCGAGCAGCACGACGACGTCGCGGCCGAGCTCGACCAGACGCTTGGCACGCTCGATCGCCAGCTCGGCGACGGTGGTGTGGTCCTCTGCAGGGCGGTCGAAGGTCGAGGCGATGACCTCGCCCTTCACCGAGCGCTGCATGTCGGTGACCTCTTCCGGACGCTCGTCGACGAGGACGACCATGAGGTGGACCTCGGGGTTGTTCTGCGAGATCGCGTTCGCGATCTGCTGCAGGACGATCGTCTTGCCTGCCTTCGGGGGCGCGACGATCAGGCCGCGCTGGCCCTTGCCGATCGGCGCCACCAGGTCGATGATGCGCTGGGTCAGCTTCTCGGGAGCCGTCTCCAGACGCAGACGCTCCTGCGGGTACAGCGGGGTGAGCTTTCCGAACTCGACGCGCGTGGCCGCGTCGTCGACGGACAGGCCGTTGATCGAGTCGACCTTCACCAAAGCGTTGTACTTCTGACGCCCCTGCTGCTCGCCCTCACGCGGCTGCTTGATCGCGCCGACGACCGCGTCGCCCTTGCGCAGGTTGTACTTCTTGACCTGACCGAGCGAGACGTAGACATCACTCGCGCCGGCGAGGTAGCCGGAGGTGCGCACGAAGGCGTAGTTGTCCAGGACGTCGAGGATGCCGGCGATCGGGATCAGCACGTCGTCCTCGCCGATCTCGGTGTCGAATTCGTCCGAGGTGGTGTTCGCGGCACCGCGGCGCTTGTTGCGCTGGCGGTTGCGGCCGGAGGACTGCTCGTCGTCCGACGGCGCCTGCTGCTCCTGGGCGTTGCCGTTCTGGGCGTTGCCGCCGCGCGGGTTGCCGTCCTGCGCGTTGCTGCCACGCCCACGGCTGCGGCTGCGGCTGCGGCTGCGGCTGCGGCCGGAGCCCTCCTCGCCGTTGTCGCCGGCAGAGTCCGCCTCGGAGCCGTTCTGCTTCGGCGCGTCGCCGGACGAGTCGTCCTTCGCGCCATCGTTCGCCTCGCGCTGGGGAGCCTCGGATGCCGCCGCGGCGGTGTTCGCCTCGGACGTGGCGTCGGACGCCGCTTCGGCAGGAGCCTCGGCCTGTGCGGCGGCCTTCTTCGTAGGACGCTTGCGCCCCTTCGGCGCGGCTGCGGGTGCCTCGGCCTCTGCGGCAGGGGCCTCGGAAGCCGGGGCGCTCGCGGCAGGTGCGTCGGCGGCCGGTGCGTCGGATGCCGGGGCATCCGCCTTCTTGGCCCGGCTGCGACGCGGGGTCTTGGGCGCGGGCTCTGCCGGTGCGTCCGCCGCAGGAGCCGCCTCGGCGGGGGCAGCTGCGGAGGCTTCGGCGGCCGCCGCCTTCGCTGCCGCCGTCGCGGTCGTCGCACGGCGCGGTGCGCGCTTGCGTGCCGGCGCCTTGATCTCGGCCGATGCGTCAGCCGCACGTGCCTCGGAGGGCGCGGACGCCGCAGCGGGCTGGTCGTTCTGGGTCTCGGAGAAATTCTCCACGAGTACTCCCTTATATGTCGTGGGATGTGAGCGTCAGCCGCGCACGACGGGTGCCGTGCACGTTCGTACGCACGGGCGCTTGGCGCTCGTAGGCCAGAGCGATGAAGGCTCTGGATGTGACGTACGGAATTCGCAGATTGCGATGGGGGCCAGATTCACGAAACTACGCGGACCCCTCCGCTCGTACCTTTACTGTACCACCCCGCACATCGACGGCCGGCATGATGGCGTCCCACGGGGTGTCGGTCACGGCAGCGGCCAGATCCGCCGCCTCCAGGCGTCGTCCGGGGCCGTCGCAGAGCACGAGGACGCTGGGTCCGGCGCCGGACACCACAGCGGCGAAGCCCGCCTGACGCAGCGCCTGCACGAGCGCATAGGTCTCCGGCATCGCCTGCGCGCGATAGTCCTGGTGCAGCCGATCGGCGGTGGCATCCAGCAGCAGCTCGGGGCTCTGGGTCAACGCGGCGATCAGCAGGGCCGACCGTGAGACGTTGAACACGGCGTCCTCGCGCGGCACCTGCATCGGCTGGAGCGAGCGCGCCAGCGTCGTCGACACGGTGTGCTCGGGAACCAGCACGAGCGGCGCGACGCCGCGGTGCACCTGCAGCTTCTTGTGCCGCGGCCCGTCCTCGCCCGTCCACGCGATCGTGAGCCCGCCGAACAGTGCAGGGGCGACGTTGTCCGGATGTCCCTCAAGCTCGGTCGCCAGGCGCAGCAGGGCGTCGTCGTCGAAGAAGACGTCGCCCTCGAGCAGACCCTGCGCCGCGAGGATGCCCGCGGCGACAGCAGCACCGGAGGACCCGAGTCCGCGGCCGTGCGGCACACCGTTTCGCGCGGCGATGCGCAGCCCGGGCACCTCGCGCCCCGCATCCGCGTATACGTGCACGATCGAGCGGTAGACGAGGTTCGACTCGTCCCTGGCGATCTCCGCCGCTCCGGTACCGGAGACCTCGATCTCGAGACGGTCATCGGGCACCGGGGTGACGACGAGTTCGTCGTAGACGCTCAGTGCGAGGCCGAGAGTGTCGAAGCCGGGACCGAGGTTGGCGCTCGTCGCTGGAACGCGGACGACGATCGACGTCATCTCACTCCCCCTCGACCCGCAGCACGGCGATGACGCGGTCGACGACCTCGCTCGCGTCCAGCCGCTCGACCGTGCTGCTGAGCGCCTGCTCCGTGGCGCGATGCGTTCCGATCACGAGGCGTGCTGTTCCTTCGCCCTCCGCGGTCTGGACCACGGTCGCGACCGAAACGTCTCCTTCGCTGAGGATGCCGGCCACGTGCGCCAGGACGCCGGGCTGGTCCTCGACCTCGAGCGTGATCTGGTAGCGGGTGGTGACGTGCGCGATCGGGACGATCGGCAGGTTCGCCCTTGTCGATTCGCCGACCCCGACCCCTCCCGCGATGTGACGGCGGGCCGCGGACACGACATCGCCGAGCACGGCGGATGCGGTCTGCACGCCACCGGCACCTGCGCCGTAGAACATCAGCGAGCCGGCCGCCTCCGCCTCGACGAACACGGCGTTGTTCGCGCCGTGCACAGAGGCGAGCGGGTGGCTGCGGGCGACGAGCGCCGGGTAGACGCGCACCGAGATGGACTCGACGCCGTCGACCGTGATGCGTTCGCACACCGCGAGCAGCTTGATGACGTAGCCGGCCTCTCGTGCCTGCTGGATCATCCCGGCGGTGACACCGGTGATGCCCTCGCGATGCACCGTGTCCAGCGGGACGGTCGTGTGGAAGGCGAGGCTCGCGAGAATCGCCGCCTTCTGCGCGGCGTCGTATCCTTCGACATCCGCCGTCGGATCCGCCTCGGCATAGCCCAGTCGCTGCGCGTCGGCGAGCACGCCATCGAAGTCAGCGCCCTCGGTGTCCATCCGGTCGAGGATGTAGTTCGTGGTGCCGTTGACGATGCCCATGATCCGCACGACGCGATCGCCGGCGAGCGAGTCGCGCAGCGGCCGGATGATCGGGATGGCACCCGCAGCGGCGGCCTCGTAGTAGACCGACGCGCCGACCCGGTCTGCGGCGTCGAACAGCTCGGGGCCGTGCGACGCCAGCAGAGCCTTGTTGGCGGTGACGACGTCGGCGCCGGAGTTCAACGCCGCCAGCAGCTGGGTGCGGGCGGGCTCGATGCCGCCCATCAGCTCGATGACGATGTCGCTGCCGAGGATCAGGTTCTCGGCATCCGTCGTGATCAGCTCACGCGGGAGTTCGACGTCGCGGGCGGCATCCGGGTTGCGCACGGCGATCCCTGACAGTTCCAGACGCGCACCGGCCCTGTCGGCGAGTTCATCGCCGTGGCGCAACAGCAGGGAGGCGACCTGCGACCCCACAGCTCCGGCGCCGAGCAGCGCCACTCGAAGCGTTCGATACTGTGCCGGATCGTTCCCGCGGGTCATCGTTCTCCTTCTGCGAGGCCGGAGGCCCCGCCGTCAACGGTGCGGATACCGGTGACACCGGCATCCCGCGCAAGCAGGTCATCGATCGTCTCCGCGCGCACGATCACCGTGGACGCGCCGCCGGACACGGCGACGACGGCGGGGCGCGGGACGTGGTTGTAGTTGCTCGACAAAGACGCGCAGTACGCGCCCGTCGCGGGGACGGCGAGCAGGTCGCCCGGCGTCAGATCGTCGGGCAGATACTCGTGGTCGACCACGATGTCACCGGACTCGCAGTGCTTGCCGACCACGCGGACCAGCACGGGTTCTCCGGCACCCGCTCGCGATGCGAGTCGCGCCGAGAACTGCGCGCCGTACAGAGCGGGACGGGCGTTGTCGCTCATTCCGCCGTCCACGCTGACGTAGCGGCGCACGCCGGCGTCGAGCGCGACGTCCTTGGTCGTGCCGATCTCGTACAGGGTGACACCGGCGGTGCCGACGATCGCGCGCCCCGGCTCGAACGCGAGTTCCGGAAGCGGGATGCCGCGGACGGCGCACCCGCTCGCGACGGCGTCGACGATCTCGGCGGCGAGCGTCGAGATCGGCGTCGGGTCGTCGAGCCGGGTGTAGGCGATGCCGAAGCCGCCGCCGAGGTTCAGCAACGGCAGCTCTCCTCCGGCGCGCAGCCGCTCGTGCAGCTCCAGCAGGCGAGACGCCGATTCGCGGAATCCCGCGACGCCGAAGATCTGCGAGCCGATGTGGCAGTGCAGGCCGAGCAGACGCAGGCCCTCGATCTCGCGGATACGGCCGACGGCCGCTTCGGCATCCGGGAAGGCGAAGCCGAACTTCTGATCCTCGTGAGCCGTGGCGAGGAAGTCATGCGTCTCGGCATGCACGCCGCTGTTGACCCGGATGAGGATGTTCTGACGTGCGCCGGTGCGCGCCGTGATGGCGCCGAGCCGTTCGATCTCGATGACGCTGTCGACGATGATCGTGCCGACGCCGACCGCCACGGCCCTTTCGAGCTCGGAGACCGACTTGTTGTTGCCGTGGAAGCCGATGCGCGAGGGCTCGACCCCTGCGGCGAGAGCGACCTCGAGCTCGCCTCGCGTGCAGACGTCGACGTTGAGTCCCTCCTCGGTGACCCACCGCGCGACGGCGGTCGAGAGGAACGCCTTGCCCGCGTAGTAGACGCGGGCCGACGTGCCGTGCTCGGCCGTCGCCGCGGCGAACGCGTCATGGAACGCGCGCGCGCGGGAGCGCACCTCGTCCTCGTCGAGCACGAGCAGCGGCGAACCGTGCGTGCGCACGAGTTCGGAGGCACCGAGGCCGGCGATCCTGAGCTGGCCGTCGTCGTCTCTGACCGCGGATGCCGGCCAGACACCGGGGGCGAGATCATTGGCGTCCTCGGGCACGTGGAGCCATTCCGGGGCGAGTGAATCGGCAGGGGGAAGCACAGCGGACCAATCGTGGGTTCGGGTTCTCGGGCGACGAGACGCACGGCGAGGTTGACCCCGATTCTAGGGCAACGGGTCGTCCGGCCCTGCCACGGTGACGCTGTGTTCCACCGGCCTAGACGATCCGGGCGGATGCTGGCAAGCCCCCTGGGTCCGCGGCCATGCGTGGCCTAGGTTGGCCGCATGGAGTCAGCACACGACGCGCCCTCTCCCTCATCGCCGAAGAAGGGCGGTCTGCCGCGGATGCTCGAGCGCATCATCGCCTGGGCGCTGCAGCGCAAGCTCGTGAGGGCGGTGCTGCTGTACGGAGAGCGGCGCGGCGCGATGCTGGCCGACAGCGTCACCTACCGTGCCCTGTTCAGCGTGTTCGCGGGCGTGCTGCTGGGCTTCTCGCTCGCCACGGTGTGGCTCGCCGACAACCCGCAGGCGTGGGACGCGCTCGTCGCCGCGGTGGATGCCGCGATCCCGGGTCTCTTCGGTGAGAACGGGGTCATCTCCGACCTCGACGACATCGCTGCGCCTGCAGGACTGTCGATCGCGAGCATCATCTCGATCGTCGCGCTGGTCGGTGCGGCGCTCGGCGCTGTGGGGTCGCTGCGCACCGCGGTGCGGACGATCGCCGACACGATTCAGGCGGATGTGTTCATCGTCTGGGTCGTGCTGCGCAACCTGCTGCTGGCCGCCGGCATCGCCGCCGCTTTCCTCGCGGCAGCCGTGCTGACCGCGCTCGGCCGACTGGGAATCACGTGGGTGACCGGGCTGCTCGGCATCCCGACCGGTTCCGTCGGGGCGGAATGGGGAATTCGGGCAGTCTCGCTCCTCGTCGTGTTCGCGCTCGACGCCGCTCTGGTCGCCGGTGTCTTCGCGCTGCTGTCCGGGCGCCGTGCGCCGGCGCGAGCGCTCTGGTCCGGCGCGCTTCTCGGAGCCGTCGGACTCATCGTGCTGCAGGAGCTGTCGAGCCTGTTCGTCGGCGGCGCGGCATCCAATCCCCTGCTCGCGACATTCGCCTCTCTGCTGGCGCTGCTGATCTGGATGAACTTCTCCACCCAGGTGATCCTGATCTCCTGCGCGTACATCGTCACGGGGATCGAGGAGTCCGAGGACCGGGTCAGCGCGCGATTCGGCGCGAGTACGTTCGCGCAGAGACGAGTCCAGCGGGCCGAGCGCGATGTCGCCGTCGCTGTCACCGCGCTGAAGGCCGCCAGGGATGCGGCCCCGGCCGGATCGCCGTCGGAACAGGCTCCGGCGTCCTCCGCCTGAGCCTTACTCGCAGACGCCGTTCTCCTGCAGCGTGGGATCCGAGACGATGCCTCCGGCGACGGCCAGGTCGGCGACAGCCTCAGTGCCCTCGATCGTCAGCCCCGTGAGGGTGAGCCCCGCGGGGAGGCGATCCGCGATGCAGATGTGCTGGGTCTGGGTCAGACGCTCGCCGAGGTCGCCGAAGCGATCCGAGACCTGGTCGGCGTTGAGCTCCACGCCCCCGACGAGCAGTTTGACCGGCGTGAGGGTGAGCTCGCCGCCTTCTGCGCCGGGCGTCGCGGTGAGGGCGAGCGGCAGGGCGAAGCCGAGGACATCGACCGAACCGGCGGCTGTGACGTCCGGCGCATCGAACGTGAGCGAATCGATCGGAAGATCCGTCTCTCCGATCAGCGACTGGAACTGGTCCTGATCGATCCGGACCGTTCCGCTGGCCGAGTCCAGGTCGCCACCACGCAACGGAACGCCGAGCGCTGTCACGTCGACGGCACCGGTGAGGTCTCCGATGGTCACGGATTCGGTGGAGAGCCTCAGGTCGGTGAGACTCCCTGCGATCAGCTGAGGGAGCAGGATTCCTTCAGCGTGCACGTCGAGCTGCTGGTCGTCCGGCAACTCGAGCTGCTCGATCACGATGCCGCGCACGATCCCAGGGAGGATCGCGCGTGCGATCAGTTCTGCGGCCACGACGAGAACGATGAGCAGCACGACGATGATGCCCACGACCCAGCGCCAGCGCGTGCGCTTCGGCGCGGGTGCGGCGACGCCCGCCGACCCCGGAATCACGAGAGTCGGGTGCTCGATCGAGACGTCCGGGTACGGTTCGGTGCGGTTGTCGTCGCTCATGTTCCCCCTCCTTGGCCGGTAGGCCGGTGTCGGACTACATCCGCTCCGGAGCGGAGACGCCGAGCAGATCGAGCCCGTTGCGGAAGACCTGGCCGGCGGCGTCATTGAGCCACAGACGAGTGCGGTGCACGCTCTCGATCGGGTCGTCTCCCTGCGGGATGACGCGGCAGTTGTCGTACCAGCGGTGGTACAGGCCCGCGAGTTCCTCGAGGTAGCGCGCGATGCGGTGCGGCTCGCGCACCTGCGCGGCGAAGGCGACGATGCGCGGGAACTCCTGCAGGGCGCCCAGCAGCGCGGATTCCGTCTCATGCGTGAGGGTCTCGGGAACGAACTCGCTGCGGTCGACACCCGAGTCGCCGGCGTTGCGGGCGACATTGTGCGTGCGAGCGTGCGCGTACTGCACGTAGAACACCGGGTTGTCGTTGGTGCGCTTCTGGAGCAGCTCCGGGTCGAGGTCGAGCGGTGAGTCCGCCGGAGACCGCTCCAGCGAATAGCGCAGCGCGTCGGTTCCGAGCCAGTTCAGCAGGTCGTCCATCTCGATGATGTTTCCGGCGCGCTTGCTGAGCCGTGCGCCGTTGATCGACACCATCTGACCGATCAGCACCTGGATGTTCTTCTCGGGATCCTCCCCCGCAGCGCCGGCGATCGCCTTCAGGCGGTGCACGTAGCCATGGTGGTCGGCGCCGAGCAGGTAGATCTTGTTCTCGAAGCCGCGGTCGCCCTTGCTCAGGTAGTAGGCGGCGTCTGCGGCGAAGTACGTGTACTCCCCGTTCGAACGGCGGATCACGCGGTCCTTGTCGTCGCCGAAATCGGTGGTGCGCACCCAGACGGCGCCGTCCTCGTCGAAGACGTGGCCCTGCTCGCGCAGGCGCTCGACGGCCTGGTCGATGAGGCTGGAGCCCGCGGCATCCTTCGCGTGCAGGGCGCGCTCGGAGAACCACTCGTCGAACGGCACGTTGAACCGCTCGAGCGAATTCTTGATCTCGGCGAGCTGGTATTCGTAGGCGAGGTCGAGGGCGACGACGAGCTGCTCGCCTTCCGGAAGGCCGAGCAGATCGGGACGCGCCTCAAGCACGCGGCCGGCGAGAGTGGTGATGTACTCGCCCGGGTAGCCGCCCTCCGGCGTCGGCTCGCCCTTGGCCGCCGCGAGCACGGAGGTCGCGAAACGATCCATCTGCGCGCCGGCATCGTTGATGTAGTACTCGCGGACCGCGTTGGCCCCGCTGGCGAGCAGCAGACGCACGATCGAGTCGCCGAGCGCGGCCCAGCGGGTGTGCGCGATGTGCAGCGGTCCGGTGGGATTCGCCGAGACGAACTCGACGTTCACGCTCACGCCGCGCTGCGAATCGTTGGTTCCGTACGCAGGCCCCGCGTCGACGATCGTCTTCGCCAGGACACCGGCCGCGCCCGCCTCGAGGCGGATGTTGATGAACCCCGGGCCGGCGACCTCGGTGCTCGCGACGCCATCGATGTCGGCGAGAGCCGTTGCGATCTGCTCGGCGAGGGCACGCGGGTTCGTGCCGAGCGGCTTCGCCAGGCGCATGGCCAGGTTCGACGCCCAGTCGCCGTGGTCGCGGTTGCGCGGGCGCTCCAGCACGATGTCGGATGCGGTGAGGTCGAGCTCCTCGTCCGGTCGCAGGGATGCCGCGATCGGAGTGACGACGGCAAGGAGGGCTTCGGCGAGGGAATCAGGGTTCATAGCGACCCCAGTTTACGGCTCCGACCGGGTCGGAATTTGCGCTGAGCGGATCGTGATCTACTCTCATGCCATGAACCTGGCTTCCCGCGCGCATCGAGGGCGCGTTCTCGCCTTCTGCGCACTGGGCCTGGTGGCCGTCTCCGCGGTGCTTCTCGGCCTGTGGCGGCCGTGGGCACCGTTGCCCGAAGCGGCCCCCGTCGGTGCCGGAGATGCCGCCATGGTCGCCGAGCCCGCGCCCCTCGCACTGCCGGAGCATCCGGTGGTGCTCGTGTTCGGCGATTCGTGGACCTACGGCTCCGCCGCCGCCCCGTTCACGCACGGGTACGCGTATCTGCTCGGCGGCCTGCTGAACGGCGAATCCGTCGTCAAGGGAGTCCGAGGCAGCGGCTATCTCAAGCCAGGGCTCGACGGTCCCGCCTTCGGCGAGCGCATCGCCGCGCTGAACCCCGGGCTCGATCCGGATCTCGTGATCATCCAGGGATCGATCAACGATCGATTGCAGGGCGAGGCCGGCTATCGCGAAGCCGTCAACGCCGCGTGGGATGCTCTCGCGAGCCTGTATCCGGATGCCGCGATCGTGGTGCTGGGCCCCGCCCCGCACGAGCTGCCCGTAGGCGAAGGCACAGCGCGTATCGATGTCGACCTCGCCGAACTCGCTGCCGGACGCGGCTGGTGGTACATCTCGCCCATCGGGGCCGAATGGATCACGCCGGAGAACTATCTCGACGTCATCGACGTCGACCTGGGACGCAAGCATCCGTCGACCGCAGGTCACCAGTACCTCGCGGGAAAGGTCGTCGAGGCGCTCGCAGAATTTGGCGGCGACCTGGCGCCTGTGCCGGTCGGGTCGGAGACCGTGCCCCAGCAGTGATATCGTCGTTCGGTACGCCTCCGTAGCTCAGTGGATAGAGCGCCGGTTTCCGGTACCGTAGGTCGCAGGTTCGACTCCTGTCGGGGGCACATTCACGACGAAGAGGGCCGTCCATCCGGACGGCCCTCTTCGCGTATCCGAGACACGTGCGACGCGCGTCTTCGTCCTCAATGAATTGTGCACAACTTAATTGCGTGCAATCATTACATCATGAGCATCACGGACGAGATGGTGTGCTTCTCCCTCTACTCGGCGGCGCGCGCGACGACGACGGCCTATCGCACTCTGCTCGCGCCGTGGAAGCTCACGTACCCGCAATACCTCGTCCTCGCCGTCCTCTGGAGCGAAGGCGAGCAGACGATCGGCTCCCTGGGCGATGCGATGCAGCTCGACTCCGGCACCCTCTCCCCTCTCGTTCGTCGCCTCGAGCAGGCCGGCCTCGTCACGAAAGCCCGCAGTGCGGCCGACGAACGCGTCGTCACCATCCAGCTCACCGAAGAAGGCCGCGCGCTGCGCACCGAGCTCGCCCCCGTACGCGCGCAGGTCGCCGAGCTCGCGGGCATCCATGACGATGCCCACCGTCGCCGCCTGATCGCCGAGCTGCAGGAGCTGACCGCTCTGCTGCAGGCCGTCGCACCCGCCAGCACCAACTGACAATCGGAAGGAATCCACACGATGGAAGCCCTGTACACCGCCGAAGCCCTCGCCACCGGCGCCGGCCGCAACGGCCGCGTCGCCACCAGCGATGCACGACTCGAGCTGAGCCTCGCCGTCCCTGCGGAGATGGGCGGCTCCGGCGACGGCGCCAACCCCGAGCAGCTGTTCGCCGCCGGCTATGCCGCCTGCTTCCACTCCGCACTGCAGAGCGTCGCCCGCGCGCAGAAGGTGTCGATCACCGACTCCTCGGTGGGTGCGCGCGTGCAGATCGGCTCGAACGGCGCCGGCGGATACGGGCTCGCCGTGCAGCTCGAGGTCGTCATCCCCGACCTTCCGCACGATCAGGCTCAGGCGCTGGCGGATGCCACGCACCAGGTCTGCCCCTACTCGAACGCGACGCGAGGAAACATCGACGTCGTCATCACGGTTTCGGAGGACTGATGCGCGCTCTCATCCACCACACGTTCGGCCCGGCGGAGGACGTCCTCGTCCTCGAGGATCGCCCGCTCCCCGAACCAGGACCCGGCCAGGTGCGGCTGCGGATCCTGCTGTCCCCCATCCACAACCACGACCTGTGGACCATCCGCGGCACGTACGGCTTCACGCCCGAGCTGCCCGCGGCATCCGGAACCGAGGCCGTCGGCATCGTCGACGCCCTCGGCGAAGGCGTCGAGAACCTGTCCGTCGGCCAACGCGTCGCCAGCGGCGGAACCTTCGGCGCCTGGGCCGAGTACATCGTCACGAGCGCAGCGGGGTTGATCCCCGTGCCGGAGTCCCTCCCGGATGAGGCCGCCGCTCAGCTGATCTCGATGCCGTTCAGCACGATCAGCCTGCTGCAGTTCCTCGAGGTCGACGAGGGCGACTGGATCGTCCAGAATGCCGCGAACGGTGCCGTCGGCCGGATGCTCGCGCAGCTCGGGAAGGCTCGCGGCGTCAACGTCCTCGGACTGGTCCGCCGCACCGAAGGCGTCGAGGAACTGCGCTCGCAGGGCATCGAGAACGTCATCTCCACCGACCAGGACGACTGGCGCGAGCAGGCGGCGAAGCTCACCGGCGGCGCCCCGATCGTCGCCGGTGTCGACTCGGTCGGCGGCGCGGCATCCGGTCACGTGCTGTCGCTGCTCGCCGAGAACGCCACCCTCGTCGCCTTCGGAGCGATGAGCTCCCCCGTCATGGAGATCTCCTCGGGTGACGTGATCTTCAAGCAGGCCACGGTCAAGGGTTTCTGGGGCAGCAAGGTCAGCCAGACGATGGAAGCCGCGACCCGCGGCGCTCTGTTCGGAGAGCTGATCCAGCGCGTCTCCGACGGAACGCTCACGCTGCCGGTCGCCGGAACCTTCGACGCCGCGGATGCCGCGGACGCCGTACGCGCGAGCAACACCGCGGGCCGCATCGGCAAGGTGCTGCTGAAGTTCTGACCGCCCCGGTGGGAGCGTGACCGCTACACGCCGTCGCGCTCCCACCGCCGCTCGTGCAGTCCCCTCAGTTCGTCCGCGAAGTCGAGCGCCGGGCCGTCGACCACGGCATCCGGCACGACCTGTTGGATCGCCAGCGGGGCGACCGGCCCCGCCAGGACACCGCGCTCGGCCGCCCAGGCCAGCAACTGCGCGGTCGAGCCGGCGTAGACGATCCGGCCCAACCCGACCCAGCCGTGGCCGGCCGAACACATCGGGCAGTGCTCGCCGGACGTGTAGACGACGGCATCCGCACGTGCCGCCGGAGTCAGGTGCGCCGCGGCCCAGCGGCTGATCTCGAACTCCGGATGCCGCGTGGCATCGCCGTCCTTCACGCGATTGCGATCCTCGAACAGCACCTCTCCGTCGGCGGACACGAGGACAGACCCGAACGGCTCGTCGCCGTCCTCGAGCGCCTCACGCGCGAGATCCACGCATCGCCGCAGATGGACAAGGTCGGTCTCCGAGATCGTCATCGCCCCAGCGTCTCGCCAAAGAGGCGAAACGCGCAAGGGTCCTCAGTCGGTCCCCGACACCCACGCATAGGGCAGGAACTTGCCGTCGATCGTGATCACGACGCGGTCGCCGTCTGCATGCGGCACGCGATCGAATGACACGCTGCAGTTGATCGCGCTCATGATCCCATCGCCGAACTCGTCATGGATCAGCGACTTCAGCCCGGGACCGTAGACCTGCACCAGTTCGTGGAATCGGTAGATCGTCGGATCGCTGGACACCTCGGATGCCGGGGCGCGATTGGGCTGTCGGATCAGCGCCGCGACCAGCTCGTCCTCGAGTTCCAGTGCCTCGCCCAGTGCTTCGGCCTGCGCACGAGGGACCGGGTGCATTCCCAGTACAGCTGCCGCGAGCCACACGTGCGGGACGCCCAGTCGTTCGGCGAGTACCCGCCAGCTCAGTCCGGCTCGGCCGCGCCGTTCATCGATCAGCTCACCGGCATCCTGCTTCGAGATCATCTCGTCTTCACTCCTCCTGGCGCGCGGCGCCTCGCGTTGCGTGCTCAGAACGTTAGGCAGGAGATGTTGCGGGGGCGCATCCTCCGCGTCACGGGCGGGTTACGGCGATCAGATCCTGCCTCGGACGGGCGTCCGCTCGACAGCATCCCCGCCGGACGGCATCGCCATCTCCGCCCGAACGCCCAGCAGCCGGACCTCTCGCTCCTGATCGAGGGTCGCGGCGAGCGCGACGGCAGCCGCCACGACATCATCGCGGTCCATCGTCGGCGCCGTGAGCTTGCGTCCGAACGTCTTCGTCTCGAACGGCGCGTACCGCACCTTCAGATGCACGCGGATCACCGGCCGATCCTCGGCCGCGCAGTCCTCGAACGCCTCACCGGCCAGCTCGCGCACGGCCTGCTCGACCTCGGCTGGTGTGGTGAGGTTCTGCTGGAACGTGGTCTCACGGCTGTGACTGCGAGCGACCCACGGCGTGTCGTCGACGACCTCAGGGCCCATTCCCGACCCGAGCCCGTGATACCAGACGCCCATCTTCGGACCGAACTCGGCGACGAGCTCGCTCTCGTCCGCGTCCGCCAGCTCCCGCACGCTGGTGATCCCATGCTCGGCGAGGCGCTTGTGCACCTTGGGGCCGACGCCCCACAAGTCGCGCGTGGACTTCTCCCCCATCACCTCGAACCAGTTCTCCCGAGTCAGTCGGAACACCCCGTGAGGCTTGCCGAACTCGGTCGCGATCTTGGCCCTGATCTTGTTGTCGCCGATGCCGACGGAGCAGTGCAGGCCCGTCGCCTCGTGCACGGCTTCCTGTGCGCGGCGTGCGACAGCGTCCGGATCGTCCGTCTCGACCCCGAGGAAGCACTCGTCCCAGCCGATGACCTCCAGCACGACACCGGGCAGAGAGCGCAGAGTCGTCATCACCTCGCGGGATGCCTGTTCGTATGCTTCATGGTCGACCGCCAGGAAGACCGCGTCCGGCGGCGCCTTGCGCGCAGCGATCTTCAACGGCATCCCCGAGCCGATACCGAAGGCGCGCGCCTCATAGGATGCCGTGGACACGACCGCCCGCTCGGACGGATCACCCCGCCCGCCGACGATCACAGGAAGCCCCGCGAGCTCGGGACGACGCAGCACCTCGACCGCGGCGATGAACTGATCCATATCGACGTGCAGCACCCAGGCAGCCATGCGACGAGTCTGGCGCGCATCGGCGCGGATGTCACCTGCGGGTGCGGAAGTCCGCATCGGGACGGGGCAGGACCGGCCTCACCGCCTATGCTGACGCCGTGTCCTCTTCGATCGCGCCGCCTGCCATCGGAGTCGCGCGAGTGATCGTCGGCACCGTCACCATCGGAATCCTGCTGTACGCGTACGCACTGCGCATCGCGGTCGGGGACACCAATCCGTTCGACTACTTCGGCTACTTCACCAACCAGACCACCCTGGGAACGGCTGTCGTGCTGATCGTCGCCGGAGTCTCGATGCTCCGCGGCCGGTCGATGAGCAACGGGCTTGTGGGCATCCGTGCCGTCGCGACGACCTATCTGATCATCGTCGGCGTGGTCTACAACGTCCTCGTGCCCGGAACGGGATCCGCACCGCCCTGGGTGAGCGCCGCCCTTCACATCGCGCTGCCGATCATCGTCCTGGCCGATTGGATCTTCTCCCCGGATCGCAGGCCTCTTCCCTGGCGGATGATCTGGATCGTGCTGCCCTATCCCCTGGTGTGGCTGATCGTGGTGCTCGTGCGAGGGGTAACGGACGGCTGGGTCCCGTACGGCTTCCTGCTGCCCGAACGCGGTGTCGTCTCGCTGTGGCTGCACATCATCGGATTGCTCATCGCGGTACTGGCCGCCGCCGCAGTGGTCTGGGCGTTCAGCCGCACCAGGACCGTGGTGTACCCTTCAGAAGGCCGAACCGGCCCTCGACCGACCCGAAAGCAGGTGATGCGCGATGTCCAGTGATAGTCGCCGCGCCACCGTTCATGCTTCGCTGGTCGGCATCTCGATGCGCTGATCCTCGCACGCAGGCGGTGGCGTGAACGCGCGTATGCGCGCCCCACCGCGACGTCGTTCGGCGTCGCGTCGAACGCCCCTGATCGAGGTGAATCATGACCGCACTCATCGACAACGCCGTATACGTCGACGGACGCCGCACCGGCGCCCCTGGCAACCTGACCGACACGTACGAGACCATGCGCGAGAACGCCGGGATGGCGTGGATCGGGCTGTATCGTCCGAGCGCTGAAGAGGTGCACTCCATCGCGGAGGAGTTCTCGCTCCACCCGCTCGCGGTCGAAGACGCGCTGTCCGGCCACCAGCGCGCGAAGCTGGAGCGCTACGGCGAGACGCTCTTCGTGGTGCTGCGCCCTGCACGCTATCTGGACGCCACCGAGGTGGTCGAGTTCGGTGAGCTGCACATCTTCGTCGGCAAGGACTTCGTCGTGACGATCCGGCACGCCGAGTCGCCGAGCCTCGCGATCGTGCGGCGACGGTTGGAAGCGACGCCCGAGCTGCTGGCGATGGGCCCTGAGGCCGTGCTGTACGCGATCCTCGACGAAGTGGTCGACGAGTACGGCCCCGTGATCGCCGGTCTCGAGAACGACATCGATGAGATCGAGGATCAGATCTTCGCCGGCGACGAGGCCGTGTCCCGACGCATCTACGAGCTCTCCCGCGAGGTCATCAACTTCCAGCGCGCGACGCGTCCTCTCATCGAGATGGTCGAGGCTCTGCGCCGCGGCTCCGACAAGTACGAGGTCGACATCGAGCTGCAGCGGAGCCTTCGCGACGTGCTCGACCACACGCTGCGCATCGTCGAGCGCGCCGACTCGTTCCGCGCGATTCTCGAGAACGCGCTGAGCCTGAATGCCACCCTGGTCGCGCAGCGGCAGAACGACGAGGTGCGCCGCATGACCGAACTCGGTCTCATCCAGAACGACGAGGTCAAGAAGATCTCGGCGTGGGCCGCCATCCTCTTCGCCCCGACGCTGATCGGCAGCGTCTACGGCATGAACTTCGACGTGATGCCGGAATTGCACTGGGCATGGGGCTATCCGTTCGCGATTCTGCTCATGCTGGGCGTCGGTGTCGGCCTCTACGCCGCATTCAAGTGGAAGAAATGGCTGTGACTCCCGACGACTACGCGGTCGTCGCCGAGAGCTTCGTCGCCGAGCACTTCCCGGATGCCGAGGTCGCCGTCATCGGCGGCAGCTCGTCACGCGGCGAGCGCACCGGCACGAGCGACATCGACCTGCTGCTGATCGGCGACGCGCTCTTCGACGATTCGCGCACGGCGATGGCGGCGACGTACGCGCACCGGGGCGAGATCTTCGAGGTGTTCGCCTACACGCCGGAGGGGTTCGACGATTGGGCACGTCGCGGCGTGGCGCAGCACCGTCCGGTCATCGTGCACATGCTCGTGGAAGGAACCGCGATCCGCTCCGGTTCGGCACTGGACCAGCTCCTCGCACGATGGACCCCGGTTCTGGCCGCAGGCCCGTCTCCGACGGACGAGGATCTCACCACGCGGCGGTACGTCATCACCGACGTACTCGATGATCTGCGCGATGCCGAAGATCCGCTCGAGCGCCAGGTGCTGGCGGCGACGCTGTTCGAGCGGACATCCGAACTCATGCTCCTGACCCACCGTCAGTGGATCGGAACGGGCAAATACCTGCCACGG
This sequence comes from Microbacterium sp. NPDC056234, assembly GCF_042267585.1. Classification (NCBI taxonomy): domain Bacteria; kingdom Bacillati; phylum Actinomycetota; class Actinomycetes; order Micrococcales; family Microbacteriaceae; genus Microbacterium; species Microbacterium sp. NPDC056234. Next base: position 103,230 of record NZ_JBHJTE010000002.1, on the reverse strand, counting down.
CGGCTGCGGGATTGGGACCGCGCGCGCACCGATGCCCTGGCCGAACCGCTGCTCCGCGGGGATCACGTCGGTCTTGCGGATGCTGTCGCCGTCGAACTGGAACGCGCCGGCGGTCGCGTCCAAGCCGGTTTCGTGCGCTGACGCACCGGACTCGGCATGATGGCCGTATGAGCGAGAAGATCGACTTCAAGAAGTCTCTCGACGTCTACCGGGCTCGCAAGGGCGCGTTCCGCGTCGTCGAGGTTCCGCCGCTGCAGTACCTCCTCATCGACGGCCAAGGGGATCCGAACACCGCACCCGAGTTCGCGACCGCCGTCGAGGCGCTGTACCCGGTGGCGTACACGCTCAAGTTCACCAGCAGACGCGAACTCGGCCGCGACTTCGTCGTCATGCCGCTGGAGGGGCTGTGGTGGGCCGAAGACCACGCATCGTTCACGAGCGCCCGGGACAAGTCGCAGTGGTCGTGGACTCTCCTGCTCATGCAGCCGGACTGGATCGACGACGCCATGTTCGCGGATGCCGTGGCGACGGCATCCGCGAAGAACCCGGCCGCGCGGATCAGCGAGGTGCGCCTGGAGACGCTCGAGGAAGGCCTGTGCGTGCAGACGCTGCACGTGGGGGCCTACGATGACGAGGCCGCCTTGCTCGAGCGCATGCACGACGAGTTCATTCCGCAGCATGCTCTGTCGATGACCGGGCGGCACCACGAGATCTATCTCAGTGACCCTCGGCGGGGCGACCCGGCCAAGCGCCGCACGATCCTCCGCCAACCCGTCACCCGTCGAAGCGAGAACTCATGACCGAGCTGACCCGCCTGCTGGACGACCATATCGCTCGCGGCACCGCGCCGGGAATCATCGTGGCGGACGGCACCGCAGACGGACGACTGGACATCACCACAGCCGGCGACCTCGCCGACGACGCGATCGTCCGCATCCAGTCGATGACCAAAGCGATCACTGCGGTCGCCACCCTGCGCCTTGTCCAGAACGGCCACCTGAACCTGGACGACCCGATCGAGCGGTGGCTTCCCGAGTTGGCGGATCGGCGCGTGCTCCGGACACCGACCTCGCCCCTCACGGACACCGAACCGGCGAACCGCCCGATCACCGTGCGCCATCTGCTGACCAACACGTCCGGCTACGGCATGCTCGCGATGCCGTCACCGCTCAAGGACGCCATGATCGCCAACCGGACCGAGGCGTCCCAGGACGCGGTCGAGTTGGGAGCCCAGGACTGGCTGAATGCACTCGCCGAACTCCCGCTGGCGTTCCAGCCGGGCAACGGGTGGCGCTATCACCACTCGTTCGGTCTCCTCGGCATCCTGCTGTCTCGGCTGACGGGCGGACCGCTCGACGAGCACCTGACCACCGACCTGTTCGAACCGCTCGGAATGGTGGACACGTCGTCCACCGTGCCACCGCACAAGGCCGACCGGCTGCCCGCTGCGCACGGACGCGACGCGCAGGGAGTGCTCTTCGAGATCGAACCGCGCGCCGGTGGTTTCTACGTCGGCCCCGCCCCGTTCGACGTCAGTCATGCCGAACTCGTCTCGACCGCCCGTGACTATGCGGCGTTCGCACGGATGCTCGCCTCAGGCGGAACCGTCGACGGCGAACGCTTCGTCGACCCGGCGCTGCTCGCTCTGCTGCGCACGGATCAGGTGCCCGAGGCGCTCAAGACGCCGGACAGTTTCTTCCCCGGGTTCTGGGACGGTCTCGGATGGGGCTTCGGCGTCGCCGTCGTCACTGCGGGCGAGCACGCCGGACGCTACGGCTGGTCCGGCGGGTTGGGCACGGACTTCTTCATCGACCAGGACGGATCCTTCCGGATCGTACTGACCCAGATGGAGATGGGCCCCGCCGTCATGGCGCTGTTCGACGACCTGCAGCAGGCCGCGCGCTGACGGTGCTCAGGCGATCCCGACGCCGATCGCCGTCGCGACGATCGCGAGCAGCGGCAGTGCACCCTGCATCGTCGCGGCGCGCGCCTTGGACCGATCGGACAGGATCAGCACGAGCGCGGCTGCCAGCATCATCCCTGTGCCGGCGAACACCAGGGTGAGTCCGACGACCGTCGACCCGACGATGTACAGCCCGACGCCGAGGAAGGCCGTCAACGCCAGGAACAGATTGTAGAAGCCCTGATTGAACGCCAACGGCTTCATCGTCCGGGCATCCGCCTCGCTGGCCACCCCGAACACCTTTCGAGTCGCCGGCTCCATCCACCGCAGTGACTCGAGCGCGAAGATGAAGACGTGGAATGCGGCCGCGGCCGCCGCGAGGATGAGGCCTGCGATGATCATGCTCTGATTCTGTCGTCTTTCGCCCGTTCCGTGTGCCCCGAGCCCGCAATCGGCTCATCGATCGGACGGGCGATCGCTGCGCCGACGACGCCGAGTGCGGCGGCGAGCATCATGATCGCGGCCACCGGCCACCAATGCCCTGTCGACGCGACCAGGGCTGTGGCCGCGAGTGGCGTCAGACCACCGCCGATGACACCCGCGATCTCGCGGCCGACCGAGATCCCCGTGTAGCGGCGACGCGGCGGGAAGAGGCCGGAGAACCACAGCGGCTGCACACCGTCGGCCGCCGCGTTCACGATGCCGATCGTCACGGCCACGACCCCGACGATGGCCACAGCGTTCCCGCTGTCCAGGACGAGGAACAGCGGCACGGCCAGCGCGCCGAGGCCGCCGAGGCTCCATGCGGTGAGCCGCGCCATGCCGAGCCGCTCCCCCAGCGCACCCCAGACGGGGCACATCACGGCGGCGAGCGCTGCTGCGATCAGCAGTGCGGTCAGCGCTGCGTGCGCCGAGAACCCCAGCATCGCCGTCGCGTACCCGAGACAGAACACCGTGATGGTGTAGAAACAGGCGTTCTGACCGGTCCGCACGAGCACGGCGGCGATCACGTTCCGGGGAGCGCCGAGAGATTCGCGCAGCGGACGCCGCGGCTGCTCTTTCGCGTCTCGGGCGAGGAACTCCGGGGATTCCCCCACCCGATGCCGCAGTACCAGGCCGACCGCGACGAGCACGACGCTCGCCAGGAACGGCACCCGCCACCCCCAGGCGAGCAGCGCCTGCTCATCCAGCAGCGCGACGACCACGACGAAGGCGAGATTGCCGAGGATGAGACCGCAGTACAGCGACGCAGCGACGATCCCGCCGCGCAGCCCGCGGTGACGCGACGAATGCTCCAGCGCGATCAGCACGGCGCCCGGCCACTCCCCGCCGGCCGCCAAGCCCTGCACGAATCGCAGGGCGACAAGTGCCAACGGGGCGAACACACCGATCTGCGCGTACCCGGGCAATACGCCGATGCATGCGGTGGCGAGTCCCATCATCAACAGCGTCGCCGTGAGCACCGGGCGCCGTCCGAAGCGATCGCCCAGCGATCCCGCCAGCAGTCCGCCGACCGGGCGGGCGATGAAACCCGTCGCGAACGTGGCGAACGACAGCAGAATGCCGATCATCGGCTCCTGCGCAGGGAAGAACACTGCGGGGAACACCAGAGCGGCCGCCGTGCCGTAGAGGAAGAAGTCGTACCACTCGAAGGCTGTGCCGGTCGCCGCGGCGGCCAGGGCGAGCCCTCCGCGCTCGGTGCGCAGCTGCGCGGACGGATGGACGGGTTCGGTGAGTGCGTGCGTGTGCATCGCGACATCCCTTCGCTAGTACGAGCTAGATCAGGTTCGACGGGTGTGATCTCAGCCGCGCAGGCGGCACCCCGTGTCACTGCAGACGAGCTTATCTATACGAGGAAGATGGGCAGCGATCCCGGATTGTGGGCATGCACGAGCACGGCGAACACGACGGCGTCGAAGAGCAGATGCACGGTGACCACATACGCCAGCGAGTGGGTGCGCAGGAAGATGAACCCCTGCAGCAGGGCGAACGGGATCGTCAGCAGCGGGCCCCACTCGCGATAGCCCAGCTCCCACAGGAACGATACGAACACCACGGCCTGCAGCATGTTCGCCACAGCATCCGGGAAGTGGCGGCGCAGCAGAGCGAATACGGTGCAGATGAAGAACAGCTCGTCCCAGATGCCCACGGCGCCGACGCCGACGAACAGGCGGACGATGAGCTCCGGCGTGTCGACGACCGGCCAGTTCTGGTAGACGCCGCTGGTGATGAAGTAGAACGGCAGGATCAGCCAGCCCAGCGCCAGGACGGCGATGAGCCAGCCCCACTGCAGGCGTCCCCAGCGCTTGCCCGTGCGCCACGGGAACGAGATCGCGCGGTCGCGGTAGACGTACCGCGAGATGACGTACGGCACGAGGACGGCGCCGCCCAGTGCCAGCGTGAAGCGCAGCATGGCGAGGTTGTCGAGCTCCGCCGCGAGGGGGATGACGCTGACGATCAGCATCCCGATCGCGATGAGCGACAGATCGCGTGCGAGCGAGGGCGCGGATGCCGTCACGGCACGTCGTTCGATCGCCCACGCCGCCCCGACACCGGCGGCCAGCAGCACCCAGCCGAGCCAGGCCCACTGCACGACGAAGAAAGCCGGAGCCGCCAGGCATACCAGCGCGGCAGGCGCGATCGCCCACCGAAACGCGACGCCGGCAGCGCTCACGCGCGCGGCCTGCGCCGATACGTGAGATCGCGGATCTCGCGTCCCTTGGTGATGCCCTTGCGCTCGAAGGCGGTCATGACACGACCCTCGAAGCGATCCGCCCACTCCCCCTCGAAGGCGCGCTCGAACAGCGGTTCGGCATCGAGGACCTCGCGCATCTGCCGCGCGTAGTCCTCCCAGTCGGTGGCCAGACGCAGCACACCGTCATCGGCGAGGGCCCTGGCCGCCGTCGCGCCGAATCCATCGCGGATCAGCCGGCGCTTCGTGTGCCGCTTCTTGTGCCACGGGTCGGAGAAGAACACCCAGACCTCCGACGCGCTGCCCTCCGGAAGGTAGGTCGCCAGCACCTCCGGCGCGTTCGCCTCGACCAGGCGCAGGTTGCGGACGCCTGCCTTGTCGGCATCCAGCATGGTGCGGGCGAGCCCTGCACGGAACACCTCGACCGCGAGGAAGTCGTCGCCGGGACGGGATGCCGCGGCCGAGACGATCGCGTGGCCCTGACCCGATCCGATCTCGACGATCAGTGCCGCGTCGCGGGCGTACTCGGCTGCCACATCGAGCCGCGCGTCCGGGTGAACACTCGTCGAAGCGACATCTCGCGGCACCTCGAGCAGATAGTGCCCGGCGAGCTCCTCGAACGCCCGCTCCTGCGCCTCCGACATGCGTCCGCTGCGACGGACGAAGGAGACGGGTTCATCGCGGAAAGTGCGGGGCTCTGGCATATGTCAAGGGTAACCGGGGCCCGCGCCGCGCCTCACGGCGCGGTGACGAAGTCGATCAGCTCCTCGACCCGGCCGAGGAGTGTCGGCTCGAGGTCGCGGTAGGTCGTGACCTTGCTCAGAATGGCCTGCCAGGCACGAGCGATGTCCGCCTGGTCCTCGTGCGGCCACCCGAACGCCTTGCAGATGCCGACCTTCCACTCGATACCGCGCGGGATCTCCGGCCAGCGCGGGATGCCCAGCGACTCCGGCTTCACGCACTGCCACACGTCGACATACGGGTGGCCGACGATGCGGACGTGCGCGCCGTGGGGTCCTCGGGCCACGGCATTCGCGATGCGCGACTCCTTGGATCCGGGGACGAGATGGTCGACGAGCACACCGTAACGGCGCTTCGCACTGGGTGGCTCGGCCGCGAGCAGATCGTCCAGCAGGTCGACGCCCTGCAGGTATTCGACGACGACGCCCTCGACGCGCAGGTCGGCTCCCCACACCTTCTCGACGAGCTCGGCATCGTGGCGGCCTTCGACGAGGATGCGGCTCGGCAGCGCCACACGGGCGCGCTGGTCCGCTGCGACGAAGGATCCGGATGCCGTCCGCCGAGGCCCCCTCTCCTTCGGCGCAAGCGGGACGAGTCTGACGGGCTGGCCGTCGATGAGGAACCCGCCCCCGAGGGGGAACAGCCGCTTGCGGCCCTTCCAATCCTCCAATTCGACCGTGCCGGACTGCACTTTCGTCACCGCGCCGCAGAACCCGTCGTCGGCGACCTCCACGACGAGGTCCGCCTCCGCCGGAACCTGAGGGATCTGCTTCGCCGCACGCTCGCGCCACCCCTTGGCGAGCACATCGGCACCGTACCTGTCGTCCATGCCTTCCAGCGTATGTGTGGGCGAACAGCTTCCCTGCGACGACACAGACTGTTTCCGTACAGTCGGTACCCTCGGTTCACGTCAGTGAATAGACTCGTGCTCAGCGGGGGCCCAGGGTCCCACCGGAGGGAGCAGAATGCGGTCACGGATGACGATCATCCTGGGGATGATCGTGGCGGTGCTCGCCTCCGGCTTCCTCGCGTCGAGCGCCGTGGCGACGCCGCCCGTGACGCTGGATGCCGGATTCGTCACCGACGCAGCCGGCGCCCTCAGCTCCTCAGAACTCAACGCGGCGAACGCCCGGCTGGACACGCTGAGCGAAGCGGCCGCCGGCGACCTCTACGTCGTGATCGTCGATGAGTTCACGAATCCGTCCGACAGCGTCGAATGGGCGGATCAGACGGCGATCGACAACGGACTGGGCGCGGATCAGTATCTGCTCGCGATCGCGGTCGACTCCCGCCAGTACGCGCTCTCCGCCGACGGCGAGGGGCCGCTGAGCGAGAGCCAGCTGGACAGCGTCTCCCAGGCGGTCGAGGATCGTCTGGGCGACGGCGACTGGGACGGAGCGATCATCTCGGCCGCCGACGCCTTCCCCGGACCGTCGAACGCCGGATGGATCCTGCTGTTCGTTCTGATCGCCGCCGCTGTGGTCGCGCTGATCATCTGGCTGGTCGCCCGCGCGAAGAAGAAGTCCCGCGGCGCGCAACCGGCCATTCCAGATCCGAACGATCCGTTCTCGGGCATGAGCGACACCGATCTGGAACGTCAGGCCGGCCGCGCACTGGTCGAAGCCGACGACGCGATCACGTCGAGTCGGGAAGAGCTGGGCTTCGCGGTTGCCCAGTTCGGGGAGGAGTCGACTGCGCAGTTCACCCAGGTGGTGGACCAGGCGAAGACCAGGATCGCCGAGGCGTTCGCGCTCAAGCAGCAGCTCGACGATGAGAACGAGGACTCCGCCGAGCAGCGCCGCGCTTGGCACATCCAGATCATCCAGCTGTGCGCAGCAGCCGACGAACTGCTCGATGACAACATCGAGACGTTCGAGGAGCTGCGCAAGGTCGAGGCCGAGGCGCCTGCCGCCCTGCAGCGCGTGCAGGTGCGTCGCAACGAAGCGCAGTCCGTCGTCTCGGCGCTGCCCGGCGCCGTGGCGGAGCTGGCCGCGACCTACGATGCCGCCGCTCTCCGCACCGTCTCCGAGAACCCCGTTCAGGCCGCAGAGCGACTGGCTCTCGCCGACACCGAGATCTCCGAGGCGACGACCCTCATCGCCGACAGCCGGCGAGGCGAAGCCGCCTTCTCCATCCGCACCGCGGAGCAGGCCGTCGTGCAGGCCGAACAGCTCGCCGCCGCTGTGACGACGCTCGGCACGAGTCTCGCCGCGATCGAGGACCAGGCGAAGGCGCTGATCGCCGACCTAGAAGCCGACCTGGCCGCCGCCGCACAGGCGCCGGATGCGACGGGGGTGATCGCCCCGCTCATCGCCGGTACGCGCACCCGCGTCGATGAGGCGAACGCAGCGCTGAGCAGGACCGGCCGCGACCCGCAGCGCATCGTCGACACCCTGGCCGATGCGAACACGCAGATCGACGCGGCGCTGGCGCAGATGCGCGATGCCGCCGAGCAGGCTCAGCGCGCCGCACGGACGCTGCAGCAGCGGCTGATGCAGGCGCAGGCGCAGATCTCGGCCGCGAGCGATTACATCATGACCCGCCGGGGTGCGATCGGCGCGACCGCTCGCACACGCCTCGCCGAGGCCGACGCCGCGTATCGTGAGGCGGTCGCGGCGCAGGCCACCGATCCGGCCTTCGCCATCGAGCGCGCGACCCGCGCCTACAATCTCGCCTCCGAAGCGATCGCCACCGCCGAGAGCGAAGTGCAGTCCTGGGCGCCGGGCAACCCCTTCGACACGGGCTACGGCACCGGGTACGGCGGAAATTACAGCCGCGACAGCGGCATCGGCGGCGACATTCTCGGAGGCATCCTCGGAGGCCTGTTCGCGGGCGGCGGCGGAGGAGGCGGAGGCGGCTCCTGGAGCGGCGGCAGCAGCTGGCGCTCCAGCGGAGGCAGCAGCAGCCGCGGCCACCGGCCGTCGAGCTTCGGCGGCGGCTCGCGCGGGAGTTCGCGCGGCGGCTCGCGTGGCGGACGATCCCGAGGCGGTCGCTTCTGACCCGGCATCCGCAGACCTGAACGACGTCAACGACCAACCGAAAGGAATCACCCATGGTAAAGCAGTCCATCTTCGGGCGAATCTCGACCCTCGTCCGCGCGAACATCAACTCGCTTCTCGACTCCGCCGAGGACCCGCAGAAGATGATCGACCAGCTCGTGCGCGACTACACGAACAGCATCGCGGACGCCGAGGCGGCGATCGCCGAGACCATCGGCAACCTGCGTCTGCTCGAGCGCGACCACGAGGAAGACGTCCAGGCCGCGAAGGACTGGGGCAACAAGGCGCTCGCTGCGAGCCGCAAGGCCGACGAGCTGCGCACCGCGGGCAACACCCCGGATGCCGACAAGTTCGACAGCCTCGCCAAGATCGCGCTCCAGCGTCAGATCAGCGAGGAGCGCGACGCGAAGACGGCCGAGCCGACCATCGCGGCTCAGACCGAGATCGTCGACAAGCTCAAGAGCGGCCTGAACGGCATGAAGGAGAAGCTCGGCGAGCTCAAGGCGAAGCGCAGCGAGCTGCTCGCGCGCGCGAAGGTCGCCGAGGCCCAGACCAAGGTGCAGGACGCCGTCTCCTCGATCAACGTGCTCGACCCCACGAGCGAACTCGGCCGGTTCGAGGACAAGGTCCGCCGTCAGGAGGCCATCGCGCAGGGCAAGGTCGAGCTGGCCGCGTCCAGCCTCGACGCCCAGTTCGAGAGCCTCGACGACCTCGGCGAGCTCACCGAGGTCGAGGCGCGTCTGGCCGAGCTCAAGGCCGGCGGCACCTCGCAGGGCCAGCTCGGGTCCTGATTCCAGGCGGATGCTCCGGACCGGCGGTCCGGAGCATCCGCGTTTTTCCCATCCGGAGGTCGATATGGCCCACTTCCTCGTCGTGCCGCAGTGGCAGGGCTCCCCTGCCGCCCGCGCGATGCTGCTCACCGACGGAGCCGCGGCCATCGCCGGTGACCTCCCCCGCGCCGCCACCACGGTCCTCGACGTCCCGCTCGAAGCGGGCGAGTCGCTCGGAACCGGTGTGCATCGCCTCAGCGCCCTTCAGCGCGTGCGCGAACTCGTCCGAGACAATCTCGAACCCGGCGCCGTCCTCATCGGCGGCGACTGCAGCATCACCGTCGCCGCGCTCGACGCACTCGACGGCGGCACCGAAGACCTCGCCGTCGTCTGGTGCGACGCACACCCCGACCTGCACACCCCGGAGACCTCGCCATCCGGAGCGTTCTCCGGAATGGCGCTGCGCGCCGTGCTCGGCGAAGGAGAGCCGCAGCTCGTGCTTTCCCCCGGCATCCCTCCCGAGCGGATCGTCGTCGTCGGCGCCCGTGCTGTGGATGCCGCGGAAGAGCCCCCTCTGGGGCGTCTCACCCAGATCTCCTCCTCCTCGTTGTCCGACCCGGAGTCGCTCGCCGCCGCCATCGCGAAGACCGGCGCGACACGGGTCTGGGTGCACATCGACGTCGATGTGCTGGACCCCTCCGAGATCGTCGGCGTCTCGAGCCCCGCGCCCTTCGGCGTGAGCGCCGCCGAGCTCAGCACGGCGCTGCGCCGCCTGCGCGAACGCGTCCCGCTCGCCGGCGCGACGATCTCCGGCTTCGCACCGCGCTCGCCCGTGGACGCCGTGGAGGATCTGGGAACGCTGCTGCGGCTCGTCGGAGCCGTCGCATGAATCGGACCCCGCCCGCCGGCTGGCAGGCACGCGCTCAGGCCGAACTCGAGAGCGGTCGAAGGTTCGACCGCCGCATCCCCTCGGTGCTGCTGCGCTCTCCGATCAGCCGCCTCGGGTACCTCTGGGGCACGGCCGTCGGCTGGACGTGGGGCACACTGTGGAGTACCGGTCGCGTCGAACGCCGGCACGGGCTGTGGGTCTTCCGCGGGATGCCGTCGTGGACGTTCAATCGCGGCGGCGTGTGCGTCGGCGGATGCTTCCTCACCGGCGAAAGGGAGCCGAGCGATGCCATCCTGCGACACGAGGCTGTGCACAAGGCTCAATGGCTGCGCTACGGATTCCTGATGCCGGTTCTGTACCTGTTCGCCGGACGTGACCCGCTGCGCAACCGTTTCGAGATCGAAGCGGGACTGGAAGACGGCAACTACGTGCGCCGCCCGAAGCGCTGAGCTCAGCGGTCGATGGGGAGCAGTCCGAACTGCTCGGGCGCGTGGATCGACGATGCCGGGACGCTCAGGCCGATCGTCAGGTGTTCGACGATGTCCGCTGTGCCGAGGTAGCCGCCGAGCAGCGTGATGTTCGTCGCCGTGCCTTCGTCGCAGAGCATCTCGTCCGCCCAGGCGCAGGTCGCTCGCGACAGCGCCTGGCCGGGTGCGCATCCGCGCCCGGTGCCAGGAGCACCCGAACGGGTCGAGCGCGCGAGCCACGTCACTGTCATGCGCGGCGGGGCCTGCAGCATGCCGATGTCGGCCTGATCGGCGACCTCGACGAAAATCCTGCCGGTCGCGCACAGCGGCAGCGTGGCGAGGAAAACCTCGAGATCCGCGAGCGAGTTCTCATCGGCCGTCACCAGGTGGTGCGAGCGCTGGCGAGCCGCACGGCGCTCGGCGCGTGCGGATCGGTACTCGACGGAGGTGCTGCTCATGATGTCTCCATCGTATCACTCGATGAAGGGTTGCCTAACCTTGCCCACCATCCACGTCGACGAGTGCCGAACGCAAAGCGGCGAGCTCGGCATCCGTCATCCCCTGCGCGCGCAGGTAGTCGGGTGTCGAACCCCACTGGTCGTCGATCGAGGACAGCAGGGCGCGCATGACCGCCGCGGGCGATTGGGTCGCCAGCGCCACCACGTGCTGGGCATCCGGATGCTGTGATCGCAGGTAGTCGGTGATGCGACGGTTCCGTTCCGCCGGCAGCTGGGACTCGGTCAACGCGTAGTCGGCGATGATCGCCTCACGGTCCGCACCGACGGCATCCAGCGCCAAGGCGATCGTCACCCCTGTGCGGTCCTTGCCCACCGTGCAGTGCACCAGCGTCCGTCCGCCGCGCGCGATGATGCGCAGCGCCTCGACCAGGCGCGCGCCACTCTGCTCGAGCAGGTGGGTGTACAGATCGTCGAGGCTGGTGTCCTCTTCGAAGAACGAGGCGACCGAACCCAGGAACAGCGGCAGGTGCGTGGTCTCCACGCCCTGCACCGCCGACGGCTCCATGGCGACCTCGTCATCGGCACGAAGGTCGACGATGTGATCGACGTGCGCGCTCAGCTCGCGCGCGCCCTCGCTCGTGATCCCTGCCAGGTTCGCCGATCGCATCAGCCGCCCGGCTGCGACGCGACCGCCTGCGGTCGGGATGCCGCCGACGTCGCGCGCATTCCATACGCCGTCGATGGCGAGCACGATCACGCCTGCCCCTGACCGCCGCGCGGCGGGACCGGGTAGCGGCCTGCCACCACGATGCGGTTGAAGGCGTTGATGGATACGCAGGCCCAGCTCAGCGCCGCGTACTCCTTCTCCGTGAAGACGCTGCCGACCGTGTCGTACACGTCATCCGGGATGCCGTCCTCGTGAATGAAGGTGAAAGCTTCGGCGAGTTCCAGCGCAGCCCGCTCCCGATCACTGAACACGCCGCTCTCCCGCCAGGTCGGGATCTGAGTGAGCACGTCGGCGTCCAGCCCGGCGGCGAGCGCGCGGTCGACATGGATGCGCGTGCAGTAGGCACAGCCGTTGAGCTGCGAGCAGTGGATCATGACGATCTCCTTCAGACGATCGTCGATGCCGTTCGCGGCACAGATCTCGCCGACGGTCTTGGAGAAGGCATCCAGCGCCTGGTAGGCGGCAGGCTCGGTCCTGGACAGGTGCACGCGCGTCTCGGTCATGGTTCCAGCTTAAGACTTTTCCGGTCCGTCACTCCGATCGAGTGAAACGCAAAGTGACATCAAATCACCACGCCAGAAGAGCACATCAACAATCACCGCCACCAATTACTTGCCATATCGCTCCGGAATTTCGCCGGCCTTGCCGCACAGAGGAGAATATGGAACGTGCCGACCGACACCAGCGAGTTCCGCTACCTTCCCGCACAGGCCCTGAGCGTCGCCGTTCCCGTCCCCGCGGCCGACCGCGTGGAGTTCGCACTCGCAGATGGCAGAGTCCTCAGCGCACTGCGCTTCGGGGAAACCGAGCCGCAGGTTGTGCTCCTCCACGGCGCGGGGCTGAACGCCCACACCTGGGACACCACGATCCTGCACCTGCAGAGGCCTGCGCTCGCAGTCGACCTCGCCGGGCACGGCGACTCGTCGTGGCGCGACGATCTCGACTATTCGCCGAGGAACCTCGCCGCCGATATCGCCGAAGCGCTGCCGCATTGGACCAGTACGCCGGTGGTGGTCGTCGGACAGTCGCTGGGGGGACTCACGGCGGCAGCACTCGCCAGCACGCACCCCGAGCTCGTCAGCGACGTGATCATCGTCGACATCACACCGGGCATCGATGCGTCGGGCGGGCCCGCCGAGCTGCGCGAATTCTTCCGCGTCGCGGAATTCGCGAGCCGTGACGAACTCGTCGAACGCGCGATGGCCTTCGGCCTGGGCGGGTCCCGCGAGGACACCGAACGCGGAGTGTTCTTCAACTCCCGCATCCGAGACGACGGCCGCGTGGAGTGGAAGCATCATTTCGCACACCTCGCCGCGCAGGTCTTCGCGGCGCCTGATCAGGCGGCACAGCCCGCACCCGGGGCCGTTCTGAATGCGACCGGCTGGGATGACCTTTCCGGAGTGACCGCACCGCTCACCCTGGTGCGCGCCGAACGCGGTTATGTCACCGCACAGGACGCCGACGACTTCCGGTCCCGGCTCCCCCACGCCGAGATCGTCGAGATCGACGCGACCCACAACGTTCAGGAGACCGCACCCGGCCGCCTGGCGGCTCAGATCCGCGCCCATCTGCCGGACGGAATGTGACAGTGCATTCCGACGTTCCCCTCCCGGTACCCACAGCACCATAGGCTCGACCCGCCCGGCACACAGCACCGCCGGCTGAGAGGACCCGCACTCATGTTCACCCGCACCCGACGCCGCCTCGGCGCCGTCTCCGCTCTGGCCGCCGCCGCGATCGTGCTGACCGCGTGCACCGGTTCGCCCGAACCGGTCGAGACCTCGGTCGGCGAACCCGACCCCGAAGCCACGCTCACGGTGGGACTCGTACTCGAACCGACCAACCTCGACATCCGCCACACCTCGGGGGCGGCGCTCGAACAGATCCTCATCGACAACATCTACGAGGGCCTGGTCACGCGCACCCAGACCAACGAGATCGAACCGCGTCTGGCTTCGGAGTACGACGTGTCCGAAGACGGTCTGACGTACACGTTCACCCTCAACGAGGGCATCCTGTTCCACACCGGTGAAGCATTGACTTCCGCCGATGTCGTGGCCTCCTACGAGGCTGTGCGCACGGACGCCACCCTGCAGGGGCACGACGACTTCGCCCAGGTCGCCTCGATCACCGCGCCGGATGCCGCAACGGTCGTGATCACGCTGACCGAACCGAACCAGAACTTCCTGTTCGCCCTGACCGGTCCTGGCGGACTGGTGTTCCGCTCCGGCGACGCCACCGACCTGCAGACCGCTGAGAACGGCACTGGCCCGTTCACGCTGACACGCTGGAGCAAGGGATCCTCGATCACCTTCGCGCGCAACGACACGTACTGGGGCGAGGCAGCCGGCGTGGCCGAGGTCGTGTTCGAGTACATCCCGGACTTCACTTCCGGCGTCAACGCCGCCCTGGACGGCAGCCTCGACGTGCTGACCGCCGTCGACCCCAACCTCGCGCCGCAGCTCGAGGAGTCCGGCGAGTTCTCGCTGACGACCGGCAGCACCACCGACAAGGCGACTCTCGCGTTCAACAACGCCGCAGCGCCGCTCGATGACGTGCGGGTGCGCGAGGCGCTGCGCCTGGCCATCGACCACGACGCGCTCGTCGAGGCCGTCGGCGCTGGCCAGACGCTGTACGGTCCGATCCCCGAACTGGACCCGGGCTTCGAGGACCTCTCGGACATCGCTCCCTACGACCCGGAGCGCGCCAAGGAACTGCTCGCCGAGGCCGGCCAGGAAGACCTGGAGCTGACGCTGACGATCCCGAACTTCTACGGCACCACGGTGTCCCAGGTCTTGATCTCGGACTTCGCCGATGTCGGAGTGACGCTGGACGTCGAGCCCGTCGAGTTCGCGACCTGGCTCGAAGACGTCTACACGAACAAGGACTACGACCTCAGCTTCGTGCTGCACGTCGAGCCGCGCGACTTCGGCAACTTCGCCAACCCGGACTACTACTTCGGATACGACAACGCCGAAGTGCAGGCGCTGTACACCGAGGCTCTCGCCGAGGTCGACGCCGACGCGTCGGCCGAGCTGCTGGCCGAGGCCGCCCGCATCGTGTCAGAGGAGCATGCGGCAGACTGGCTGTACAACGGCGAGACGATCACGGCCCTGCGCCCGATCGTGTCGGGATTCCCGCAGGATTCGATCAACTCGCGCATCAACCTGTCCGGCGTGACGGTCGCCGCCGACTGATCATCGCATGCTGCGATACGCGCTCACCCGAGGAGCCCTGCTGATCGCGGGGCTCCTCGTGTCGAGCGTGCTGATCTTCCTGACGCTGCGCGTCTTTCCGGGTGATGTCGCGCAGCTCATCGCCGGAACGCAGGCGAGCCCTGAGCAGGTCGATCAGCTCCGTGAGTCGCTGGGGCTGAACCGCCCGCTCGCGACCCAGTACCTCGACTGGATCGGCGGCATCCTGAGTGGCGACCTCGGCACGTCGCTGCTGTCGGGGGCATCCGTCGGCGAGGAACTGGCGCTGAAGGCTCAGGTCACCGTGCCGCTGGGCATCCTCTCGCTCGTGATCGCCCTGCTGATCGCCGTGCCCTTCGGCATCCTGTCGGCCGTGCTGCGCGGGCGCGCCACGGGCACCGGTCTCAGCGTCGCGGCGCAGGCGCTCGCCGCCGTCCCCGTCGTGTGGGCCGGCATGATGCTGATCGTCGTCTTCGCGATCTGGCTCGGCTGGCTGCCCGCACAGGGATTCCCCCGAGACGGGTGGGCGGAGCCGTGGCAGGCGCTGCGTGCACTCATCCTCCCCGCTCTGACGATCGGCATCGTCGAGGGGGCCATGCTGCTGCGGTTCGTCCGCAGCGCGACGCTCCAGGCGGCCGGTCAGGACTTCGTCCGCACCGCCGCCGCCAAGGGCCTCAGCCGCAACCGTGCGCTCGTGCAGCACGGCATCCCCGCGGTCGGACTGTCGATCATCACCGTGCTCGGACTGCAGGTCGCCGGGATCATCGTCGGCTCCGTGGTCATCGAACAGCTGTTCACGCTGCCCGGTATCGGGCGCATGCTCGTCGCCGACGTCGGCACACGGGACCTGATCAAGGTGCAGAGCGAACTGCTCGTCCTCACCGGCTTCGTGCTGGTCGTCGGCTTCCTCGTCGATCTCGTCCACCACATCGTCGACCCTCGACAGCGGGAGGCCGCATGACGCCGCAGTGGCTGCGCGCGCTGTGGCGGTCGGCAACCGGCCGCTTCGGCATCGTCGTCGTCCTCGTGATCGCGCTCACCGCCCTGATCTCGCTGTTCTGGACGCCCTTCAACCCGCTGTCCACCGATCTGACCGACCGCTGGGCGACGCCGAGCTGGCCGCACCTGCTCGGCACGGACGGCACAGGACGCGACATCCTCAGCCTGATCATGACCGGCGCCCGCACCACTGCGTTCGTCAGTGTCGGGGCCGCGATCGTCGCGACGCTGGTGGGCGTCTCGCTCGCCGCGCTTGGGGCGCTCACCGCTCGCTGGATGCGGGAGACGATCGCGGTGCTCGTCGACATCCTCATCGCCTTCCCCGTGCTCATCATCGCGATGATGATCTCCTCGGTCTGGGGCGGATCGCTCTGGGTCGTGATCTGGGCGGTCGGCATCGGGTTCGGCGTGAACATCGCCCGCGTCACGCGACCCGAGCTGCGTCGCGTCCAGCAGAGCGACTTCGTACTCGCCGGCCGCGCGTCCGGTCTCACCGCGACCCAGAACCTCACGCGTCATCTGCTGCCGAACGTCGCCCCGGTGTTCATCGTGCAGCTCTCCTGGTCCATGGCGGTCGCCGTGCTCGCCGAGGCGGGTCTGAGCTATCTCGGGTTCGGCGCCAGTGTCGTCGAACCTTCCTGGGGCATCCTGCTGGCGGATCTTCAGCGCTACATCAGCATCCATCCGCTGTCGGTGATCTGGCCGGGGCTGGCCATCACCCTCACGGTGCTCGGTCTGAACCTCCTCGGCGACAGTCTGCGCGAGGCGACCGATCCGACTCTGGCGCATCGCGCCGCCGAGGTGCATGTTCCGGAGGTCGTCGCGTGAGTGCTCCATCCCGTGCCGCCGCGCGGCTGACCGTGACCGACCTCATCGTCGAGATCGACGGACGACGCGTGATCGACGGCATCTCGTTCGACGTGCCGCCCGGGGGTCGACTCGGCCTGATCGGAGAGTCCGGATCCGGCAAGTCGCTCACCGCCCTCGCGATTCTCGGCCTGCTCCCGGCGGGCGCCATCGCGAGCGGGAGCATCCGCTGGGGCGACACCGAACTGCTGGGGATGCCGGACCGAGAGCTGGCGCACTTCCGCGGCGACGACATCGGCATCGTGTTCCAGGAGCCGCGCACCGCACTCAACCCGATCCGTACCGTCGGGCGCCAGATCGCCGAGTCGCTCCGCATCCATACCGGTGCATCGCGTCGGGAAGCCGCGGCCAGGGCGGTCGATGAGGCACGGCGGGTTCGGCTCCCTGAGCCGGAGTCGATCGTCAAACGATACCCGCACCAGCTCTCCGGCGGGCAGCGCCAGCGCGTGGCGATCGCGATGGCGCTCGCCTGCCGTCCTCGGCTGCTGATCGCCGACGAGCCGACCACCGCGCTCGACGTCACCATCCAGGCGGAGATCCTCGAGCTGATGCTCTCGCTCGTCCAGGACGAGGGGATGTCTCTCGTGTTCATCACCCACGATCTCGCCGTGCTCGCCCGGGTCGCCACGCACGGCGTCGTCCTCGAGCACGGCAGGGTCGTCGAGTCCGCTCCCGTATCGACGCTGCTGAGCACACCGACCTCCCCCATCACGCAGGGATTGCTGCGCGATGCCACGACAACGCTGTGGCGACCGGGCGGAGGCACGCGATGAGCCGTCATGCCGACCGGTCCGACGCCCTGATCCGCGCGCGTGGGCTGAGCCGCGAATTCGCGGTGCCGAAGCGGACCGTGTTCGAGCGCGCCCGCACAGCCACGGCGCTGCACCCGACGGATCTGGACATCGCGGCCGGATCCTCGGTCGGCATCATCGGAGAGTCGGGGTCGGGCAAGTCCACCCTCGTCCGGTTGCTGCTCGGGCTCGACAATCCGACTTCCGGCACCATCGACATCGACGGCCGGAGAGTGGATGCCGCGGCATCCGCCCGTTCGCTGCACTGGCTTCGTCGGATCACGGGGCTGGTGTTCCAGGACCCCTACGCGTCGCTCGACCCGCGGATGAGCGCCGGTCGGATCATCGGCGAGCCGCTCTGGGCGCTCGGGATCGAGGGCGATCGCCGCGCGCGCGTGCGCGAGGTCCTCGGCCAGGTGGGACTCGACGCCGAGATGGCGGACCGCTACCCGCACGAGTTCTCGGGCGGGCAGCGTCAGCGGATCGCGCTGGCGCGGGCCATCGTGCACCGGCCGCGCATCCTCGTCGGCGACGAGCCCATGTCAGCGCTCGACGTCACCGTGCGTGCGCAGATCCTGCAGCTGATCGCCGAACTCACGCGGACCGAGGATCTCACTCTGCTGCTGGTGTCGCACGACATCGGCGTCGTGCAGAACCTCTGCGACGCCGTCATCGTCATGAGGGACGGTCACGTGGTCGAGCAGGGAACGACCGATGACGTGCTGCTGCGTCCCCGCGAGGCGTACACCCAGGCGCTTCTCGCCGCGATCCCTGTGATCGCGCAGCGCGAGAACTGATCAGCGGGCCGGTCGCATGCCCCAGCGCCGCCCCTTCGGTGTGAGCCTGCGCTGCAGGTACACCGATCCGATGGGTCGACCGAACTTGTAGTCGACCTTCCCCAGGCGCCCGACCTCGACGAATCCGAGACGCTGGTGCAGCCGGATGGATGCCTCCGCGTTGCTGTCGCTGATGACGGCCATGATCTCGCGCAGCCCGACGGCCTCGCAGGCGTCGATCAGCGCCTGCAGCAGCGCGGTTCCCAGTCCCTTGCCGCCGGCACCCGGCCCCAGGTAGATCGAGTCCTCGGCGGTGTACCGATACGAGTTCTTGCCCTGCCAGGGCGAGACGAGCGCATAGCCGAGCACGTTCCCCGATGGCGAGGCTGCGACGAGGAACGGCAGTCCGAGCTTCGTGAGCGTCGCGAGCTTGTCGCGCCAGTAGCGGTGCGTACTGGGCTTGCCGTCGAACGTGACGGCGGAGTTCGCGACGTAGTGGTTGTAGATCTCCCGGATGTCGGGCAGATCGCGCGCCGTGGCCGGTCGGATCGCATACGTGAAGACCTCAGGCGCCGGATCAGTCTGACGCAGATGCCGCGGCAGACGGCGACGCCGATCTCCGGGTTCGAACTGCATGCGATCAGCTTAGAACCCGAGCCCCGGCAGTTCCGCGCCCTGGTCGTCGTCCGACACGCGCCAGTCGACAGCATCGGCTCCCTGCTGCTCCAGCAGCGCGTTCACGCGCGAGAACGGTCGCGAACCGAAGAACCCGCGGCTCGCGGACAGCGGAGACGGGTGGGCGGACGCAATCACTGGTGTGGAGCCGATCAGGGGCTGCAGCTTCTCGGCATCCCTCCCCCACAGCACGGCGACGAGCGGGCGATCCCGCGCCGCCAGCGTGCGGATGGCGAGATCGGTGACCTGCTCCCACCCCCACCCCCGGTGGGATCCCGCCGCACCGGGGCGCACGGTGAGGACCCTGTTCAGCAGCAGGACGCCCTGGTCGCTCCACTCGGTCAGGTCGCCGTGCGGTGCGGGCGGGATGCCGAGATCCGCCGCGCGCTCCTTGTAGATGTTGACGAGGCTGCGCGGCAACGGCCTGACGTGCCGCTCCACCGCGAACGACAGCCCGATCGGATGTCCGGGCGTCGGATAGGGGTCCTGGCCGCTGACGAGCACGCGCACGTCGTCCAGCGGACGGCGAAACGCGCGAAACACGTTCTCCCCGGTTGGCAGGTAGCCGCGTCCTGCGGCCTGCTCGGCGCGCAGCCGGTCACCGAGCCCCGCGATGACGTCCGCGACCGGGGCGAGCGCGTCGGCCCAGCCGGGGTCGATCATCCCCTCATCGGCGAGCTGTGTCAGGGTGCGAGGCAGCATCCGTCGTTCAGTCCTCGAGACGAGGGCTCAGCGGACCGCGCGCCAGCAGGTGCTGCGCGGACTGCGCCACCGGGCGCATCGTGATGAGGTCGAGGTTGACGCGACCTGGAGCGTTGAGGGCGTAGGCGATGACATCCGCGACGTCCGAGGCCTGCAGGGGTTCCTCGACACCGGCGTAGACCGCTTCTGCCGCGACCCGGTCACCGCCGAGCCGGTTGAGCGTGAACTCCTCGGTGTGCACCATTCCGGGGGCCACCTCGACGACACGGATGGGTTCTCCGTTGAGCTCCTGGCGCAGCGCGCGAACGAGCATCGCCTCCGCGGCCTTCGCCGCGTTGTACCCACCGCCACCCGGGTAGGCGACCTGGGCGGCCGTCGACGTCACGAAGACCGTGTCAGCGTGCCCGTCGGCCTCGGCCGCGCGACGCAGCAGCGGCATGAGACCCGCGACGAGACGCTGAGTCGCCAGCACGTTGACCTCGTACATCCACTGCCAGTCGTCGATCGAGCCGTCTTCGATGCGATCAGTGCCGCGCGCACCGCCGGCGACCTGCACGATGGCGTGGACGGGCCCCGTCGACTCGAGTTCGGACACCAGCGCCTCCACCCCCGCGGAATCCGTGAGGTCGCACACGATCGCCGATGCCCCGGTCTCGGCGACGAGTGCGGCGAGGCGATCCTCGCGCCGCGCCACGCCGACGACATCCCACCCGCTCGCTCGAAGCGCGCGAACCGTCGCCGCTCCGATTCCCGTGCTCGCACCGGTCACCACTGCACGCCTTGTCACCATGTCATCCACCGTACGACGTTCTGCGCGGTTTCCCGCGTAGACGCGTGTTACGTCACATTTCCCGACTGTTGTTGACACGCACCGCCGTTCCGTACTCTCGCTGGAACGGCACCCGCCATACCCGCATCCGAGAGTTCCAGGGGGAACCCAATGTCCGCACCCGAGTCCTGGCGTTTCGAGACCAAGCAGATCCACTCGGGCGCAGCGCCCGACCCGGTCACCAAGGCACGCGCCACGCCGATCTACCAGACCACGTCGTACGTGTTCGACAATGCGGACCACGCGGCGAACCTCTTCGCTCTGGCGGAGTTCGGGAACATCTACACCCGCATCCAGAACCCGACCCAGGACGTCGTCGAGCAGCGGGTCGCGGCGCTCGAGGGCGGTACCGGCGCGCTGCTGCTGGCCAGCGGCCAGGCGGCCTCGACCTTCGCGGTGCTCAACATCGCCGAGGCAGGCGACCACATCGTCTCGTCGAGCTCGATCTACGGCGGCACCTACAACCTCTTCAAGTACACGCTGGCCAAGCTCGGCATCGAGACCACGTTCGTGGAGAACCAGGACGACGCCGAGGAGTGGCGCCGCGCCGTCCGGCCGAACACGAAGCTGTTCTTCGGCGAGACCGTCGGCAACCCGAAGATCAACGTGCTCGACATCCGCGCCGTGAGCGACGTCGCACACGAAGCGGGCATCCCGCTCATCGTGGACAACACGATCGCCACCCCGTACCTGCTCCGCCCGTTCGAGCACGGCGCCGACATCGTCATCCACTCGGCGACGAAGTTCCTCGGCGGCCACGGCACCACGATCGGCGGCGTGATCGTCGACGGCGGTTCGTTCGAGTGGTCCAAGAACGTCGAGCGCTTCCCCGGGCTGACCGAGCCCGACCCGTCCTACCACGGCGCCAGTTACACCACCGCGGTCGGCGACGCACTCGCGTACATCATCAAGGCCCGCGTGCAGCTGCTGCGCGACCTCGGCGCCGCCATCTCACCGCAGAGCGCCTGGCAGCTCATCCAGGGCATCGAGACCCTGTCGCTGCGTGTCGAGCGCCACGTCCAGAATGCTCAGGAGATCGCGGAGTGGCTCGACAACCACGCCGACGTCGCCAGCGTCAACTACTCGGGTCTTCCGTCGTCTCCGTGGTACGCCAAGGCGAACGAATACCTGCCCAAGGGCGTCGGCGCCGTGCTGTCGTTCGAGCTCAAGGGCGGCGTTCAGGCCGGACGTGAGTTCGTGAACAGCCTGTCGCTGTTCAGCCACCTCGCCAACATCGGCGACGTCCGATCCCTCGTGATCCACCCGGCATCCACGACCCACTCGCAGCTGACGCCCGAGCAGCAGCTCACCGCGGGCGTCACCCCCGGCCTCGTGCGCCTGTCGCTCGGCCTCGAGAACGTGGAAGACCTCAAGGCGGACCTCGAGCAGGCGCTCACCGCCGCGCGTCGCATCTCGGACGCCGCCCGCGCGTAAGCCCCTCCTCCTCAAGGGACAGGATGCCCGGGCCGTGTGGTCCGGGCATCCGCGCGTTCACGGGGGCAGGACGGACGATGGACGGATGCGGTGACGATTCACGGACCTTTTCGACAGATCGATCCGTCATTCGTCACCGAATCCGCGTTTCGTCGCGGGCATGGGTGAACGTGGTCGGTCCCCCGGCGCGGCAGCAGCCGGCGTACTCGGACACGCGATCGCACCGCCCGCGGAGCACACGCCATCCGTAACCTTCCGCCGCGCCGACCGGAACCGGGCGAGAATGGAGGAATGGACTGGCAGACGACCTCGGAGGAGACGGTGCCCTCGCGGCGCGTGACCGAGGCGCAGGCCAGCATGATGCGGGCGCGTCCCCCCGCCACAGGAGCCTGGCGCGACGGCGACCCGATCGGCGAGCGGCGGTTCGCGGCCTTCGGCGCGTTCCGCACCGAGAGCGGGCAGGAGCTCCCCGGCATCCGGATCGCCTATGAGACGTGGGGCGAGCTGAACGAGAAGCGCGACAACGCGATCCTCATCAACCACGCGCTCACCGGTGACAGCCACGTACGCGGTGAGGCGGGCCCTGGTCATGCGACCGCCGGCTGGTGGGGCGACGTCGTCGGTCCAGGCGCGGCGATCGACACCGATCGCTGGTTCGTGATCGCACCGAACATCCTGGGCGGATGCCAGGGCTCGACCGGCCCGGCCAGCGTCGCCCCCGACGGCTACGAGTGGGCATCGCGCTTCCCTTACCTCACCGTGCGCGACCAGGTCGCCGCCCAGGTACGGCTGGCCGATGCTCTCGGAATCGACCGCTGGGCAGCCGTGGTCGGCGGATCCATGGGCGGCATGCATGCGCTCGAGTGGGCCGTGACGCATCCGGACCGCCTGCAGCGCCTCGCGATCCTCGCGTCACCACCCGCCAGCACCGCGGACCAGATCGCCTCGAACATGCTCCAGCTGGAGACCATCCGGATGGACCCGCGTTTCGAGGGAGGCGAGTACTACGACGCCGCCACCGGCGAGGGCCCGCATCGCGGTCTGGCGCTGGCACGACGCATGGCGATGCTGAACTACCGGTCCCCGATCGAGCTGAACAGCCGCTTCCAGCGCTCGTGGCAGTCCGACCTGTCGCCGCTCGGCCACGGCGGACGTTTCGCCGTGGAGAGCTACCTCGACTTCCACGGCAACAAGTTCACCCGTCGTTTCGACGCGAACAGCTACATCACCCTGGTCGAGGCGATGAACTCGCACGACGTCGGCCGGGACAGGGGTGGCATCGAGGATGCCCTGCGCACGGTGACGGCGACGACGCTCGTGCTCGGCATCGACACCGACAGGCTCTTCCCGTTGGAGGGCCAGCATCGCATCGCCCGCAGCATCCCCGACACGCTCGACGGAGACGAGGCGGTCGTCATCACGAGCGACTTCGGACATGACGGGTTCCTCATCGAGACCGACGTCGTCAGCGACCACCTGCGGCGGCTGCTCACGAGCTGACGCGACTCACTCGCGTCGATAGCGCCATGGCCGCTCCGCCGTCTCCAACCGATGCACTCCGGCGCCGCCATCGGGATGCTGCGCGTCACCGACCCAGCAGAACACATCGCCGGGGAGCAACCGGGTCGCATACGTCGGAGCATCGGATGCCGCGGTCACCGCCGCGTCCGCCGAGTCGAATCGGGACAGCCCGTGCAGCGTCACCCAGGTCGGCGGGAACAGCTCGATCTCGCCGACCGCGTGGCGTGCGAGCGCATCGACCGGCGAGATCCAGCACCATTCGACCACCTCATCGGGCGACGGCACGATATCGCCTCCGGGGTCCAGGGCGAGGAAGAACCAGGTGCCGACGCGTTTGGGCGCCTGCGTCGGCGGAATCCAGCGGGACAGCGTCACGAGGCCGACGGGGCGGAGCCCGACCTCTTCGCAGCACTCCCGGGCCGCAGCGCTCCTGGCTGCGTCCTGTCCCGATATCGATGATGCGCGATCGACGTCTTCGACGAGACCACCGGGGAAGACCCAGGCGCCGGCGAAAGAACCACGGACGGGACGCCTCAGGATGAGCACCTCGAGCGACGCGGCGCGGTCGCGCAGCAGCACCACCGTCCCGGCGAGAGGCAGTTGATCCACCATGCCGCCACTCTACGAGGATCCGGTCAGACGAGCACGGGGCGTCGCTGCAGTCGCAGGGCCAGCAGCGTGATCCCCAATCCGGTGAACGCGAGCAGTGCTCCGATCCAGGCAGGTGCGGTGTAGCCCCAGCCGACCGCGATGACGGCCCCTCCGAGGAACGCACCGAGGCTGTTGCCGATGTTCAGCGCGGAGTGGTTCAGCGCCGCAGCGATCGACTGGTTGTCACCGGCGACATCCATCAGACGGGTCTGGATAGCCGGGCTCAGCATGGCAGAGACGGCGCCGACCGCCATCGCGAGCAGACCGAGCAGGATGATGTGCGAGGCCAGCAGCGCGAGCAGGACGAGGATGCCGGCGAGCAGCGTCATCCCCACCACGAGCGTGCGCTGCAGGTCGCGATCGGCGAGGTACCCGCCGAGCAGGTTGCCGACCGTCATGCCGATGCCCACCAGCACGAGCACGATCGGCACCGCCCACTCCGGCGATCCGGCGATCTCGGTCACGAGCGGTGAGACGTAGCTGTACACGGCGAAGAAGCCGCCGAACCCGATCGCTCCGATGCCCAGCGTCAGCCATACCTGACCGATGCGGAACACGCCGAACTCGCTGAGAACGCCACGACCGGGATCGCCCTCGTGCTCGGGCACGAAGAGCGCGATGCAGAGCGTCGCGATGGCGAACACGGCTGTGACGACCAGGAACGCCGTCCGCCACCCGTAGTTCTGCCCCAGATACGTGCCCAACGGCACACCGACCACGTTCGCGATCGTGAGTCCGGTCATGATGAACGCCGCGCCCTGGCCGCGCCGGCCCGGACCGAGGACGTCCGCGGCCACGAGTGCGCCGATTCCGAAATACGCGCCGTGCGGCAGCCCGGCCAGCAGCCGCGACGCCCCGACGAGTCCGAAGCTGGGAAGCACGACGGTGAGTGCGTTGAACAGGGTGAGCGCGAGCGCGAGCCCGATCATCACGCGATGCCGAGGGAAACGCGCGACGAGCCCCGCGATGGTCGGCGCGCCGAGCACGACGCCGAGCGCGTACAGCGAGATCAGGAGGCCGGCGCGCCCGATCGCCTCCTCCGGCGATGCCGCCCAGAGGTCGGGAAGCAGGTCCTGGGCGATGTCGGGCAGCAGGCCCATGGCGACGAACTCGGTCATGCCGATTCCGAAAGAGCCGATGGCGAGAGAGAGGAGCGCCGTCGTCGCCGCACCCCTCGAGAGTGTCGAGGAGTGGTTCACCCGTCAATGCTACGCGGAATCGGCGTCCCGGATCGCCGTCTCGAGCCGGTCGATCTTGGCATCGAGCTCTCCGGTGTACCCCGGGCGGATGTCCGCCTTGAGCACGAGGGACACCCGCGAGCCGTACGGCATGACGGCCTCGGTGGCACGCTTGACGACATCCATGACCTCGTCCCACTCCCCCTCGACCTCGGTGAACATGCTGGTGGTGCGGTGCGCCAGACCGGACTCGCGGACCACCGTGACGGCGGCGGCGACGGCATCGTGCACGGATCCATCCGCGCTGCCGTTGCCGGAAGGGGCGACCGAGAATGCGATGAGCATGTTTACCTCCGTGTGGGGATGGGGACTCGGACGATCGAGCGGATGCCGACCACGAGCAGGACGATCAGAAGCACGTTGCGCGCCGTGAGCAGCAGCACGGGCACGAACTCGGTGCGCAGCAGCGCATCGTAGGTGAGCGGGTAGATGAGGCAGGTCAGGCCGCACAGCACCGCCACGAGCGCCGCGGGGCCGCGCGCCCTGGTCCTGTCGTACACGAACCACAGGACCATCGGGGCGATCAGCCAGGTCTGGAACTGCGGGGACCCGACCTTGTTCGTGACGATCAGCGCCGCGACCAGTGACAGCGCCAACGGCGGGAACAACCGTCCGAACGATCCGCCGCGCGCTGCCTTGACGGCTGCGAGCGCGGTGATGACGGCGACCGTGAGCAGCATGATCGGGGTCAAGACGTCGGACACGAAGGGCACGCCGTACCCTTCGACCTGGAACGTGAGGATCTCGAAGCTGTATCCGACGGACGCGGCACCCGCACGCGCCGCCCACAGGTACGGTGTCGCGGCCACTGCCTCGACCTGAAGTCCGCGGCCGGTCTGCTGGGTGAGGAAAGCGAAGAGATGCTGGTCGGCACCCAGCAGGAACAACACGACGATGATCCCCGCGGTCCCCGCGGCGGCTGCGCACAGGATCTTCAGTCGGTTGCGCGCTGCGACGACCGCGGCCAGCACCAGCGCGCCGGGCCAGATCTTGATCCACGCGCCGATGGTCAGCAGCACCGTTCCGACCAGCGGATGCCGCAGCAGCAGAAGCCCGCCCACGATCGCGAGCGGGACCGTGATGGCATCGATCCGGTAGAGCGCGATCGGTCCGAGCAGCAGCAGCGCCGCCGTCCAGAACCACGCCGCGGCCCGTCGCGGTGCCGATGGTCGCCGTCCGATGAGGAAACCGAAGGCGACGGCATCCAACACAGTGACGAGCACGGCCCAGGCCACGAGGTACGCGCTCAGCGCGCCCACCGCGGCCACGAACGGCAGCGACAGGGCCTTGGCGAGCAGCATCGGCAGCAGTGCGAGCTGCGGGTACACCCACGGCTCGGTGATGCCCATGACGGTGCCACCGGTGAGCGCCGACGCCGACCACGGTTCGTAGACGAGCACCACGTCGCCCATCGGCTGGCTGGGATACACCCAGCCCAGCCACGCCGTCAGGGCGTGGGCGAGCAGGAAGGCCGTCCACAGCGGCGCGGTGCGGCGTGTCACGAGAGCAGGCCCGCGATCGCATGCGGAAGCGCCTCGGCGACATCCAGGGCGACGATCGGGTGCCCCGGACCGCCATCGGCCATTCCTGCGGCGAGACGAGCGGCGTGGCCGTGCAGCCACGCGCCCGCCGCAGCCGTCTCAGCGATGAACGCTCCGGGATTCGCCGCCAGCAGTGCGCCGAGGACGCCCGCCAGCACGTCACCGCTGCCCGCAGTCGCGAGCCATCCGGGAGCCGGCGGCAAGATGATCACGGTGCCGTCCGACGAGGCGATGAGCGTGCGCGATCCCTTCAGGAGCACGGTTCGCCCGAGCGCGCCAGCGGTCTGCGCTGCGTCCAGCACGCGGTCGCCGCTGCCCTCCGGCGCGAGGCGCAGCCGTTCACGCAGACGATGGAACTCGCCGGCATGCGGGGTGACGAGCAGCGGCGCGGCCGCGCCCGGTGCGAGATCGAGCGCACCCGCGTCGACGACGACGGGCACTGCGCCTGCCAGGATCTCCCGCAGGGCATCCGTCTCTTCGACGGTGCGCTGCGCGGCATCCGTTCCGGATCCGATGACCCACGCGCCGGGCCTGGTCCGGCCGATGTCCTGCGCGGCGACCGTCTCCGGTCGACGCGCGAGCACGGCGTCAGGGGCCGACCCGAGGTAGCGCACGTACCCTGCACCGGCCCGCCAGGCGGCCTCGACGGACAGCACGGCCGCCCCGGGGTAATCGGCCGAGCCCGTGCGCACCGCCACGACGCCACGGGAGTACTTGTCGTCCACCGGTCCTGGCGTCCGCACGAACCGGACGGTGTCGTCCCTGCCCCACTCACGCGCCTCGACCATGCCCCCCATGCTATGCGGCCGGTGACGTCCGGCTGGCAGTACCGTCGAAGGGTGAGCCTGCTCTTCTCCCCGCTGCGTCTGCGTTCCGTGACCTTCCCGAATCGACTGTGGGTGTCGCCGATGTGCATGTACAGCGCGGTCGACGGCATCGTGCAGGACTGGCACCGCACCCATCTGACCCAGTTCGCATCGGGTGGCGCCGGACTCATCGTGGCCGAAGCCACGGCCGTCGTCGCGGAGGGGCGCATCAGCCCCCGAGACGCCGGCATCTGGACCGACGAGCAGCGGGATGCCTGGGCACCGATCGTCGCCGGGATCCACGCGCGGGGAGCCCTGGCCGGGATCCAGCTCGCGCATGCCGGGCGCAAGGCGTCGGCCTGGTGGCCGTGGGCCGCGCAGCGCGGATCGGTCCCGGCAGCAGAGGGCGGCTGGGTCACGTCGGCGCCGTCGGCCGTCGCCTTCCACGGGTTCGACGTCCCGAGGGCCCTGGATGGAGCAGACATCGACGATCTCGTCGACGCCTTCGCCGCCGCCGCGCTGCGGGCATTGGATGCCGGATTCGACGTCCTCGAGCTGCACGCCGCGCACGGCTACCTGATCCACCAGTTCCTCTCGCCGCTGTCCAACCGGCGCGCGGACGACTACGGCGGCCCGCTCGAGAACCGCGCCCGCCTGCTGCTGCGCATCCTGGACGCCGTGCGCGTGGTCGCAGGCGACGATGTCCCGGTCTTCGTCCGGATCTCCGCGACCGACCACGCCGACGGCGGCTTCTCGCCCGACGAGGCGACGATCGTCGGCGAATGGGCGCGCGAGCACGGCGCGGATCTCATCGACGTCTCCAGCGGCGGGCTGGTCGCGCATCAGCGCATCGACATCTTCCCCGGGTACCAGGTGGGGCTGGCGGGTACGGTCCGACGCGGCGGGCGGATCCCGACCTCGGCCGTGGGGCTCATCACCGCGGCGGAGCAGGCCGAGCGCGTGCTCGAGGACGGCGAAGCCGACGCGATCTTCGCAGGCAGGGAGTGGCTGCGCGACCCGCACTTCGCCCTGCGTGCGGCCCACGAACTGGGCGTGGAGATCCCGTGGCCGTCGCAGTACGAGCGTGCGCGGTGGCGGTGAGTCTGCTCACCGCCACCGCGTGAATCACTCTCCGCGGTGGACGACGCGTCTGGTGGCGTCCTGCACCTCTCCCACGAGTTCCTCGAGGATGTCCTCCAGGAACAGGACGGCCGTGGTGTCGCCCTGCGCGTTGCGGACCTTCGCGAGATGACGACCGGCGCGGCGCATGACCGCGAGCGCGTCCTCCAGGTCGGTGTCCTCCTGGACGGGGACCATGTGGTGGATCCGTTTGGACGGGATCGGCGCCGCCACCTTCGCCGCGGCATCCGCCCCCTCGGACGCACGCAGGATGTCCTTGAGGTGGACGTACCCGATCGGCGCCTGCTCCTCGTCCACGATCACGTAGCGCGAGAACCCGTATCGGGCGACGGCCCGCTCGATGTCGTCCGGCGTCGTCGATGCCGGCAGCGTCACCAGCTCCGGCAGCGGCACGGCGACATCCCGTGCCTTCTTGTCCGTGAACTCGACCGCCGCGGCCACGGTTCCCGCCGTGTCGGTCAGCAGACCCTCACGACGCGACTGACTGACGATCGTCGCGACCTCATCGATCGTGAACGTCGACGCCGCTTCGTTCTTCGGCTCGACGCCGAACAGTCGGAGCACGCCGTTGGCCGCCGCGTTCAGCACCCAGATCACGGGGTGGAACACCTTCGACACCCACACGAGGGGGCTCGCGAGGATCAGCACGGCACGATCCGGAACCGAGAACGCCAGGTTCTTGGGGACCATCTCGCCGAAGACCACGTGCAGGAACGACACGATCACGAGCGCGATCACGAACGCCGTGACGTCGACCACGGCATCCGACCAGCCGATCGCGTGCATGGGCACGGCGAGGAGGTGATGGATCGCAGGTTCGGACACGTTCAGGATCAGCAGCGAGCAGATCGTGATGCCCAGCTGCGACGTCGCCAGCATCAGCGTGGCGTGCTCCATCGCGTAGAGCGCCGTCTTGGCCGCACGC
Organism: Microbacterium sp. NPDC056234; assembly: GCF_042267585.1. NCBI lineage: Bacteria > Bacillati > Actinomycetota > Actinomycetes > Micrococcales > Microbacteriaceae > Microbacterium > Microbacterium sp. NPDC056234. Next base: position 73,495 of record NZ_JBHJTE010000002.1, on the reverse strand, counting down.
GAACCCTGCTCAGCGCGAGGCTCGATCTGCGAGCGGCGTGCCGAGATGACGGCGAACTCGGCGCCGACGAAGAAGGCGTTGCCGGCCAGAAGGACGACGAGCCAGACCAATCCTGCCCAATCGTTCATCGGGACACCTCCTCTGCGGCGACATCGACCGGCGTCGGGGTGTAGCGGAGGCGGTCGACACGTCGACCGTCCATGCGCACCACCTCCAGCACGCCGCTGTCGAGCGTGACCTCGTCCCCGGCGGCGGGAACGCGTTCCAGCACGCTCATCACGTATCCGGCGACCGTGTCGTAGACCTCTCCCTCAGGAACGTGCACGCCGGTGCGGCTCTGCAGCTCGTCGGGACGGAGCTCGCCGGGGAACGTGATCGTCCCGCGGCCACGGACGATGCCGGCCCTGGTGCGATCGTGTTCGTCCGAGACCTCGCCGACGATCTCCTCCACGAGATCCTCGAGCGTCACCACGCCGGCCGTTCCGCCGTATTCGTCGACGACGATGGCGAGCTGGTACCCCTTGGCGCGCAGCTCGGAGATGAGGTTGTCGAGGTGGACCGTCTCCGGAACGCGCAGCGGCTCTGTGGCCAGTGCGCCGACCGGCACCTCCGCCCGCCGCTCGCGGGGAACCGAGACGGCGGCCTTGAGGTGCACCACACCGGTGATGTCGTCGAGGTCGTCGTCGTACACCGGAAACCGGCTGTGCCCCGTCCGGCGGGCGAGCTGGATCACGTCTTCAGCCGAATCTCCGGCCGCGATGGAGTGCATGCTCGGCCGAGCCGTCATCACGTCCGCCGCCGTGAGACGGGCGAACGTGAGGCTGCGATCGAGCAGGGAGGCCGTGTCGGCCTCGAGCACGCCGGCCATCGCGGAGCGCCGAACGAGCGAGGAGAGCTCTTCGGCGCTGCGCGCACCGGACAGCTCCTCCTTCGGTTCGACGCCCATGCTGCGCAGCACGGCGTTCGCGCTGCCGTTGAGCAGCCGGATGACGGGCTTGAAGACCGTGGTGAACGCGACCTGGAACGGGACGACGACCTTCGCCGTCTGCCGCGGAAGCGCGAGCGCGAAGTTCTTCGGCACGAGCTCGCCGAGGATCATCGACAGCACGGTCGCCACCAGCATCCCGACGACCGTCGAGATCGGGGCGACGACGGCCTCGCTGAGTCCCCATGAGAGCAGTCCGGGGCCGATCAGGCGCGAGATCGCCGGCTCCATCGTGTACCCCGTGAGCAGCGTGGTGAGCGTGATGCCCAGCTGTGCAGAGGACAGATGCGTCGAGGTGTGCTTGAGGGCACCGATCGTCATGGCGAGGCGGGACTCGCCGCGCGCCTGGCGCGCTTCGAGTTCCGCACGATCGAGATTCACGAGGGCGAACTCGCTGGCCACGAACAGGCCGGTGCCGACTGTGAGCAGGAGCCCCACGCCCAGCAGGACGAAGTCCATCAACTGTCCCCTTCCTCAGATCGGAAGGTCGGGCGGTGGGGCGATGTACTGCAACTGGGAGGGTCGTCCATAGTGCGACGATTCTAGCGTTTCTTCCCCGAACCCGTGCCGAGAACTCACCAGCTGACCGGCAGAGCCTTGCCCTCCTCGTAGCCGGCGGCGGACTGCAGACCCACCAGGGCGCGGTCGTGGAACTCGGGCACGCTCGCCGCGCCGGCATAGGTGAACGACGAGCGAACACCGGAGGTGATCATGTCCAGCAGGTCTTCGACACCGGGACGCAGCGGGTCAAGGTAGATCTTCGACGAGGAGATGCCCTCGGCGAACAGCTCCTTGCGCGCACGCTCGTAGGCATCCAGTCGTCCGAAGCGCGCCTGGACGGCCTTGGTCGACGCCATCCCCCAGGACTCCTTGTAGATCCGCCCCTGCGCATCGGTCTGCAGCTGCCCCGGCGCCTCGATCGTGCCGGCGAACCACGAACCGATCATGACCGACGCCGCACCGGCGGCCAGCGCCAGCGCCACATCTCGCGGGTAGCGCACTCCCCCGTCCGCCCACACGTGCGCACCGGCGGCGCGGGCGGCCTCTGCCGTCTCGAGCACCGCCGAGAACTGCGGCCGCCCCACGGCGGTCATCATGCGCGTGGTGCACATGGCGCCCGGCCCCACGCCCACTTTGAGGATCGACGCACCGGCGGCCACGAGATCCGCCACGCCGTCCGCCGTGACGATGTTGCCCGCCACGACTGGGATGCCCAGGTTCAACGCCGCCACGGCAGACAGCGCTGCGAGCATGCCCTCCTGGTGACCGTGAGCGGTGTCGACGACGAGCACGTCGACACCGGCCGCGGCGAGCGCCTTGGCCTTGCCGGCCACATCGCCGTTGATCCCGACGGCTGCGGCCACCGCGAGACGTCCGTCGGAGTCGACGGCGGGGCGGTACAGCGTCGAGCGCAGCGCGCTGCGCGCGCTGAGGGTGCCGACCAGGTGACCGTGGTGGACGACGCTCACCGTCTCCACGCCGGCCTGGGTGATGAGGTCGAACGCCTGCCTGCCGTCGGTGACGTCCTCGGCATCCAGCGCCGGCGTGCCGGCGTGCACCAGATCGCCGAGCTGCGCATCGGGCAGCGCCGTCGCCAGCCGCGTCGCCGGAAGGATGCCGCGGATGGCTGCGACGTCGATGCGCCCCTCCCCGTCGGCGACGACGATGCCGTGGCCTTCGGTGGCGGGCAGCAGGCCGAGCGCGTCGGCGACGGAGGCGCTCGGCGGCAGGACCAGTGGGGTGTCCCACGCGACCGGCTGCGCCTTGACGTCGCGGATCGCGGCGTCCAGCTCCTGCAGCGGCATGTCCTGCGGGAGGACGCCGAGACCGCCGCGCCTGGCGAGGACCGCGGCGAGGCGCGGACCGGTCACCGAGTTCATGTTCGAGGCCACGAGCGGCAGCGTCGCCGGCGTCCCGTCCTGCGGCGCGAGATCCACCTGCAGGCGACTGGTGATCCCGGATCGGCGCGGCACCAGGAACACGTCCGAGTAGGTGAGATCGACTGTGGGTTGCGCGCCGAGGAAGTCCATACATCCACGGTAGCTTTCCGCGCACCCGCCGGTCATGCCGTGTCGACTATTCGGGGGACAAAACACGTTAGGCTTGATCTTCGAGAATGCATGGGCGCAGGGGACATCCTGCCGCCGTGCATGGCACAGTGCTTCAGCGATGAAAGAGGGCGATCGAGCGTGTCGAGCCAAGGTACCGGCGTCGGATCGGGCGACGGGGGGTTCGGAGCCAATTCATGGCTCGTCGACGAGCTCTACGAGCAGTTCACAGCGGATCGGAACTCCGTCGACAAGGAGTGGTGGCCGATCCTCGAGAACTACCAGCCGGATGCCGCGGCGAAGGCCGCACCGGCAGAGGCGTCCACGACGCACCCGGTGACCGCCCCCATCCCGGTGATCGGCTCCCAGCCGGTCGCCCGCACCACGGCGAAACCCGCAGCTCCCGCTCCCATTCCCGCTCAGGCGCCGAAGCCGGAGTCCAAGGCGAGCGAGGAGCCCTCCTCCGAGCAGGACAAGGTCACGACGCTGCGCGGCATGACCAAGACCCTCGCGGCGAACATGGACGAGTCGCTCACGGTCCCCACGGCGACCAGCGTGCGCACGATCCCGGCCAAGCTGATGATCGACAACCGCATCGTCATCAACAACCACATGTCCCGCACCCGCGGCGGAAAGATCAGCTTCACGCACCTCATCGGCTGGGCGCTGATCCAGACGCTGAAGGAATTCCCGAGCCAGAACGTCTTCTACGCCGAGATCGATGGCAAGCCGTCGGTGGTCGCACCGGCGCACGTCAATCTCGGCATCGCGATCGACCTCCCCAAGCCGGACGGCACACGCGCGCTGATGGTGCCCAGCATCAAGCGCGCCGACACGCTGACGTTCAGCGAGTACCTGTCGGCCTACGAGGACCTCGTGACCCGCGCCCGCGGCAACAAGCTCACCGCCGGTGACTTCCAGGGCACGACCGTCTCGCTGACGAACCCCGGCGGCATCGGCACCGTGCACTCCGTGCCGCGTCTGATGAAAGGCCAGGGCTGCATCATCGGCGCCGGCGCCCTCGACTATCCGGCCGAGTTCCAGGGCGCGAGCACCAAGACGCTGAACGAGTTCGCGATCGGCAAGACGATCACACTCACCAGCACGTACGACCACCGCGTCATCCAGGGCGCCGGGTCGGGAGAGTTCCTCAAGAAGGTGCACGAGCTGCTGCTCGGCCAGCGCGGCTTCTACGACGATATCTTCGCCGCGCTGCGCATCCCCTACGCGCCGATCCGCTGGAACCCGGACATCGCGGTCGACCTCGCCGAGCGCGTCGACAAGCAGTCCCGCGTGCAGGAGCTGATCAACTCCTACCGCGTGCGCGGCCACCTGATGGCCGACATCGACCCGCTGGAGTACGTCCAGCGCTCGCACCCCGACCTCGAGATCGAGAGCCACGGCCTGACCTTCTGGGATCTGGACCGCGAGTTCGTGACCGGCGGCTTCGGCGGCAAGCGCGTCATGAAGCTCCGCGACATCCTCGGCGTGCTGCGTGACTCGTACTGCCGCACGCTGGGCATCGAGTACATGCACATCCAGGATCCTGAGCAGCGCCGCTGGTTCCAGGAGAAGGTCGAGGTCAAGTACCAGAAGCCCGGCCACGACGAGCAGCTGCGCGTGCTGCGCAAGCTCAACGAGGCCGAGGCGTTCGAGACCTTCCTGCAGACGAAGTTCGTCGGGCAGAAGCGCTTCTCGCTCGAGGGCGGCGAATCCCTCATCCCGCTGCTGGATGAGATCCTGCAGGGTGCGGCGACCGCCGGGCTCGACGGCGCCGCGATCGGCATGGCGCACCGCGGCCGCCTCAACGTGCTCACCAACATCGCAGGCAAGACCTACGGACAGGTCTTCCGCGAATTCGAGGGGACGCAGACCACCGGCAACCAGCGCGGCTCCGGCGACGTGAAGTATCACCTCGGCACGCAGGGCACGTTCGTCGCCGACGACCGCTCAGAGCTTCCGGTGTACCTCGCCGCGAACCCCTCGCACCTGGAGACCGTCGACGGCGTTCTCGAGGGCATCGTCCGCGCCAAGCAGGACCGCAAGCCCATCGGGACGTTCTCGTGGCTGCCGATCCTCGTCCACGGCGATGCGGCGTTCGCCGGCCAGGGCGTGGTCGTCGAGACCCTGCAGATGTCGCAGCTGCGCGGCTACCGCACCGGCGGAACCGTGCACGTCGTCGTCAACAACCAGGTCGGATTCACCACGACCCCGACCGATGCCCGCACGTCGGTCTACGCCACGGATGTCGCCAAGACGATCCAGGCGCCCATCTTCCACGTGAACGGCGACGACCCCGAGGCCGTCATCCACGTCGCGCAGCTCGCGTTCGAGTACCGCGAGCGGTTCCACCGCGACGTCGTGATCGACCTGATCTGCTACCGCCGACGCGGACACAACGAGGGCGACGACCCCTCGATGACGCAGCCGCTCATGACGGATCTGATCCAGGCGAAGCGCTCGGTGCGCAAGCTGTACACCGAATCCCTCGTCGGCCGCGGCGACATCACCGAGGAGGAGTACGAGCAGGCCAAGGACGACTTCCAGCGTCGCCTCGAGGTCGCGTTCGCCGAGACGCACGCGGCGGAGACCGGCGCCACGCCGATCGCCCCCGTGCTCTCCCCGGTCGAGGAGACCATCGGCGCGCCGGAGGTCACCGGCGTCGCCTCCGAGGTCATCCACCTGATCGGCGACGCGTTCAACAACAAGCCGGAGGGCTTCACCGTCCACCCGAAGATCCAGCAGCTGCTGGACAAGCGCGTCGACATGAGCCGCCACGGCGGCATCGACTGGGGCTTCGGCGAACTGCTCGCGTTCGGGTCGCTGCTGGTGGAGGGCACGCCGGTCCGACTGGCAGGGCAGGATTCGCGTCGAGGCACCTTCGTGCAGCGCCACGCCGTCATGCACGACCGCTCGAACGGCCAGGAGTGGCTGCCGCTGGCCAACCTCTCCGACAACCAGGGCCGCGTGTGGGTGTACGACTCGCTGCTCAGCGAGTACGCGGCGATGGCGTTCGAGTACGGCTACTCGGTCGAGAACCCCGAGGCGCTCGTGCTCTGGGAGGCGCAGTTCGGCGACTTCGCCAACGGCGCCCAGTCAGTCATCGACGAGTACATCTCCGCCGCCGATCAGAAGTGGGGGCAGCAGTCCAGCGTCACGCTCCTGCTGCCGCACGGCTACGAGGGTCAGGGGCCCGATCATTCGTCCGCCCGCATCGAGCGCTTCCTGCAGCTGTGCGCGCAGGAGAACATGATCGTCGCCCGGCCGTCGACTCCGGCATCCTATTTCCACCTGCTGCGTCGTCAGGCGTATGCCCGCCCTCGCAAGCCTCTGATCGTCTTCACCCCGAAGGCGATGCTGCGTCTGCGCGGTGCGACCAGCCCGGTCGAGGACTTCACGCAGGGGCGCTTCGAGCCGGTCGTCGACGACGGCCGCGGGATCGACCGTTCAGCGGTCAAGCGCGTACTCGTGCACTCCGGCAAGATCCACTGGGATCTGCGGGCCGAGCTCGACAAGAAGCCGAACCCGGAGATCGCTCTGGTCCGGCTGGAGCAGCTCTACCCGACGCCGATCGACGGGCTCAAGGCCATCACGGATTCGTACCCGAACGCCGAACTCGTCTGGGTCCAGGACGAGCCGGAGAACCAGGGCGCCTGGCCGTTCCTGGCGCTCGCGTTCGCCGAGGTCCCCGGCCCTCGTCAGTTCCGCACGGTGGCCAGGACCGCATCCGCGTCGCCGGCCACCGGCTCGTCGAAGGTCCACGCGCAGGAGCAGGCCGAACTGCTCAAGCGCGCCCTCACGATCTGACCGCATGACGAAAGCCCACCCGCACGGGAGACCGCGCGGGTGGGCTTCGTCGTGGTGAGACGCGCTGATCAGTACCAGATCGCCAGCAGAGGCGCCTCAGCGGCGCGGAAGGCGTCATCGATGGATGCCGCCGTGTCGGCCTGCGTCTCCAATCGACCTGCCGCGCGCAACTGGACGGCGCTCACTCCCCCGGCGTAGAGCGCGGAGAGCGTGACCGCATCCAGCGTCACGTCGGCAGACGTGGCGCTGTCGACGGGTGTCACCGAGGCGCCGCCGTCGTCGCCGACGGTCAGCCGCCACGAACCGGCGGCGAAACCGAGCGGGTCGTCGACGCGCAGAACGAGATCCAGCGGTGCTGGATAGCTCCGCGCGCTCAGGGCCGCCGGCACGTCGAGCACGCGCAACCAGCCGTGATCATGCACGTTGACATGCACGGCACGCTGATCCGCCACCAGCCAGGTGATCGGATCGTCGAGCGGGCGCAGCGAAGCGGACACCGAGTTCACGAGATCGTGCTGCACTGCGAATCGCCACAGCGCGACGAGCGCGTCAGCCGTCACGGCCGAGAGGTGCTGGATCTCGAGGTCGAACCGGAAGGACCCGGAGATCTCGGTGAGCTTGTACGCCATCGCACCGCGGACGGCGCCGTCGGCATCCCGGTAGCGGACACCGCGGAGCGCGGTGGCGTTCGGGTGTCCGGCGGACAGACCTGCCATGCGCTGCCAGCGCCCCGGCCACCCGGCGATCTGTCCGGAGCGCTGGGTTCTGGCGACCTCGTGCAGGGTGCCGAGATTCTCCTGCAGCGTCTCGCGGTCGATGTACTCCACCCGCCCTGCGACATCGGGGCCGGCCCAGCCCGCGCGACGCGTGTCGATGTTGACCCTGGCAGCCGGAATGGCGGGAGCGAAGCCGTACCGGCTGTAGATCGTGGCCTCTGACGCGGTGAGACCCGCGATCGGCACCCCGGCGGATGCCGCAGCTCGCAGCTCGCCCTCGAGGAGCGCGCGGGCGATCCCTCGCCGCCGGTGGGTACCCGACACCGTGACCGAGCTGATCGCCCACATGTCGACCTCGCCCCCGGGCACCGTCAGCGGGGTGACCCAGGAGTTCACCGTCGCGATCGGCCAGGTGCCGAGCGGGACGTCGGCCTCGAAGACGCCGATGTTGCGCCGGTCTGCGAGGCTCGAGCGGTCACCCGTCACCTGTTCGGCCGTCGGATCGGAATCGAGGAACCCGCGGGCGTCCGCCCGGAGGAACGCCTCGGTATCGGCATCCGATGCGGTGTCGATGAAACGGTAGGTCAGGCCCTGGGCCGCGAGGCGCTCGGCGGACGCGGGATCGACGGGAACACTGCGTGCGTCAGTCATGGCACCAGCCTATGGGCACCGTCCGACGTCGACGCGGTCAGTGGGCGCTGGCCTGCACGGCGCGGAGCTTGGCGAAGACCTGGTCGCGCAGCTCCTCGGGAGCGGACTCCTTGCAGGCGCGAGCGATCACGTCGGTCAGCGTCGTCGCCACGAGCGCCTCGTCTCGGCATCCCGGGCAGTTCTCCAGATGCTCGCGGATCTCGGCGTGCTCCGTCTTGCAGACCTCGTTGCGGAGGTATTCCTCCAGATCCTGACGCGCCTTCTCGCAGCCGCAGTCGCTCATTTCCTGCTCCTCGTCGTGGCCGTGGCGATCCCTCGCTCAGCGGCGTAATCTGCCAGCAGCTCCCGCAGCATCCGTCTGCCACGATGCAGACGACTCATCACGGTGCCGATGGGGGTCTTCATGATGTCGGCGATCTCCTGATACGCGAAGCCTTCGACATCGGCGAAGTAGACGGCCAGCCGGAAGTCCTCCGGCAACTCCTGCAGAGCGTCCTTGACGACGGAGGCAGGCATGCGGTCGATCGCTTCGGCCTCGGCCGAGCGACCGTGCGACGCCGTGGTCGACTCAGCGCCGCCGAGCTGCCAGTCCTCGAGCTCGTCGATCGTGCCCTGGAACGGCTCGCGCTGCTTCTTGCGATAGATGTTGATGTACGTGTTCGTCAGAATCCGGTACAGCCACGCCTTCAGGTTCGTCCCCTGCGAGAACGACGACCACGAACCGAAGGCCTTCACGAAGGTCTCCTGCACGAGATCCGCGGCGTCCGCGGGGTTGCGAGTCATGCGCATGGCGGCGGCATAGAGCTGATCCATGAACGGGATCGCCTGTTCCTCGAACTCTCGTCGAGCGTCGCCGACCGTGTCGGCAGGTGCGGTGTCATCCATCACCGGCCAGTCTAGGCCGACGATGTCCGCGAATTCCTGATCGACAGTCGCGATCATCACCACTCCTTCTCGGTGTAAGCACCACCGTTCACTACAGTGGGAACCGATGAGTGACACACGGTATTCCCCCGCCCCAGCCCGCGGCGCCTACGCCGCTCCCACCGCCGACGGTTCGGTGCACGCCGGCGTGACCATCCCAGGGTCGAAGTCGCTGACCAACCGCGAACTCATCATCGCGGCCATTGCAGACGGCCCTGGGCGGCTCGTCGCGCCACTGCACTCCGATGACTCGCGTCGCATGATCGAAGCGCTGCGCGCGCTCGGAACCGGCATCGAGGAGGTCGAGGCCGGCAACGAGTTCGGTCCGGATCTCGTCGTCACCCCCGCGCCCCTCGCCGGCGGGATGACGATCGACTGCGGACAGGCCGGAACCGTGATGCGCTTCATCGCGCCGCTGGCCGGTCTCGCGCGTGAGGATGTGCACCTCACGGCGCACGAGACCGCCCTGCACCGCCCGATGGGGGCGATGATCACCGCGCTGCGCGATCTCGGCGTCGACATCGACGACGAGGGCACATGGTCGCTGCCGTTCACGATCCGCGGTCACGGTCGCATCCGCGGCGGACGCATCGAGATCGACGCCTCCGCGTCGAGCCAGTTCGTCTCCGGACTGCTGCTCGCGGCTCCCCGATTCGATGTCGGACTGCACCTCGTCCACACCGGCGAGCACCTGCCGAGCCTGCCGCACATCGACATGACGATCGAATCTCTCAGCCGCCGCGGCATCCGCATCGAACGCCCCGCCACCGGGGAATGGCTCGTCGAGGCCGGGGTGCCCCGCGCCAAGGAGATCGCGATCGAACCCGATCTGTCCAATGCGGCGCCGTTCCTCGGGGCGGCACTGGTCACCGGCGGAGACGTCACGGTAAAGAACTGGCCGTTGCACTCGACGCAACCAGGCGCCCTCCTGCCGGATATCCTCCAGGCGATGGGCGCCCACGCCAGCCGTCAGCACGGTGATCTGACCGTGCGCGCAGGTTCCGGCATCCGCGGGGTCGATCTGGATCTGTCGGCGGCGAGCGAACTCACGCCGACCATCGTCGGTCTCGCGCTCTTCGCGGACGCGCCCTCCACGTTCCGCGGGATCGGTCACATCCGCCTGCACGAGACCGACCGCATCGCCGCCCTCGTGCGCAACATCCGCGCGCTCGGCGGCGAGGCGGAAGAACTTCCCGACGGGCTGCGCATCGTGCCGCGGGGGCTCACCGGCGGCACGTGGGCCGCCCACCACGACCACCGCATGGCGACGACCGGCGCGCTGGTCGGATTGCGCGTGCCGGGCGTCGAGATCGACGACATCGGAACGACCGCCAAGACGCTGCCCGAGTTCACGCTGCTGTGGGAGCGGATGCTGGGGGCGCTGTGAGCTGGCTCGATCCGGACGACGACCTGGACGACGAGTTCGAGGACTTCGACGAGTCGAACATCAGGGTTCGCCCGAATCCCAAGGCCAACCGCCCGCGGACCAAACGTCGGCCAGCGCACGAGGACGCCGTGATCGGACGCGTGCTGGGCGTCGACCGCGGCCGCTACGCCGCCATGATCGACGAGGGCACCGATGACGAGCGCACCATCACGACCACCAGAGCACGCGAGCTGCGCCGCACCCCCATCGTCACGGGCGACCTGGCCAGAGTGGTCGGCGACACCAGTGGCGACGAGGGCACGCTCGCGCGCATCGTCGGCATCGTCGAGCGCACGTCGCTTCTGCGCCGCAGCGCGGACGATACCGATCTGATCGAGCGCGTCGTGGTCGCGAACGCCGACCAGATGCTCATCGTCGTGGCCGCCGCCGATCCGGAGCCGCGTCCCCGTCTGGTGGACCGGTACCTCGTCGCGGCGCTGGATGCCGGCATCCGACCGCTCCTCGTGGTGACCAAGACCGATCTGCAGGACCCGACCGCCTTCCTCGCGCACTTCGAAGGTCTGGACCTGCGGGTGTTCACCAGCGCCAAGGACGTGATGCCGGTCGATGAGATCGGTGCGGCGCTCGTCGGGCATTCGACGGTCTTCGTCGGGCATTCCGGAGTCGGGAAGTCGACCCTCGTGAACGCCCTGGTCCCATCCGCCTACCGGGCCACCGGGCATGTGAATCAGGTCACCGGGCGCGGAAGGCACACGTCGTCGTCCACGGTGTCGCTGCGCTACGAGGGCGCGACCGGCACGGGTTGGGTCATCGACACCCCTGGTGTGCGCTCCTTCGGTCTCGGCCACGTGGACCCGGCGAACATCCTCGCTGCGTTCACCGAGCTCGCCGCCATCGCCGAGAACTGCCCCCGCGGCTGCACCCACCTCACGGACGCACCGGACTGCGCACTCATCGAGGCTGCCGACCGCGGCGAGCTGAGCCCCGCGGAACTGTCGCGTCTCGACTCGCTGCAGCGGCTGCTCCAGACCTTCGCGGACAAGGCCGAGCAGACGCCGGGACGTTAGTGTTGAACCGTGACTGAACTGCGCCTCGCTCCCGGATCCACCGCCCCCGACTTCACGCTGCTCGACCAGGACGGCTCATCCGTGAGCCTGGCCGACCTGCGCGGCGAGAAGGTCGTGCTGTACTTCTATCCGGCCGCCATGACCCCGGGGTGCACGACTCAGGCGTGCGACTTCCGCGACAGCATCGCCTCGCTGCAGGGAGCCGGCTACCGGGTCGTCGGCATCTCGCGCGACGAACCTGCCAAGCTCGCCGAGTTCCGCGACCGCGACGCTCTCACGTTCACGCTGCTGAGCGACCCCGACCATGCCGTGCACACCGCCTACGGGGTGTGGGGCGAGAAGATGAACTACGGCAAGGTCGTCGAGGGCGTCATCCGCTCGACGTTCGTGCTCGACGAGCAGGGCGTCATCACCCACGCGCTGTACAACGTCAAGGCGACAGGCCACGTCGCTCGCCTGCGCAAGGTTCTCGGCGTCGACGCCTGATCGGTCGGGCTCAGCCCCGGCCGGCAGTCGGTCCGTCCGATTCGATTTCGCGACGCGCGCTCGAGATCAGCAGCACGAAGCCGAGGATGCCGGGAACACCGACCCCGAGCACGAACAGCCAGGTCACGGGCTGCAGCGTGAGTGCTGCGAGCGCGAGCGCCACCGCAAGCACCTGGAGCACCACTCCCCCCGAGCGCGCCCAGGATCGCCCGCGCAGAGTTCCGAGGGCGAAGGCGATGAGTGCCGCGGCGCCGACCAGCGTCAACACGATCAGCGCGAGCGCCGTCGCGAGGTTCGCCGCGTCGCCGGAACCGAGGCCGAAGGTCTCGATGAGAGCGACGACGACGAGAGCGATGCCCTCAAGAGCGAGGACGGCGGCCGCCGCACGGGCGAGGCCGGGAGCGTTCACTGGGGTCCCCTGAGAATTGAATATGAATGCATAAAACCCTTGATTTCATGCGGATGCTGTAACACAATGTTAACAGTCATGTGCTCCCACAGCGGCGTGGGGCGAGCAATCGCTCGCATCACTTCACCAGGGTAGCGGAACCCGAAATCTCCGCCGCCCGAATCAGAGCCATCGAAAATCCGTTGGTTCATCAAGAATCCACACCGAGGAGCCCCCATGGACTGGCGCGATAAGGCCGCCTGCTTGACCGTCGACCCCGAGTTGTTCTTCCCCGTGGGGAACACCGGACCGGCCGTCGATCAGATCGAGAAGGCAAAGGCCGTCTGCGCCACCTGCACCGTCACCGAGATCTGCCTGCAGTACGCCCTGGAGACCAGCCAGGACTCGGGCGTGTGGGGCGGCCTCAGCGAAGACGAGCGCCGCGCGCTCAAGCGCCGCGCAGCGCGCGCCCGCCGCGCCAGCTGAACACTGCGATACGAGAAAGGCCCCTCCGCGGAGGGGCCTTTCTCGTATCTGCTACTTCTTGATCCACCGCAGGGGTATGTCGATCGTCACCTCGGTGCCCTTGCCGTCCGTGCCCTCCCACGCGATCGTTCCGCCGAGCTCGCCCTGGATGAGCGTGCGGATGATCTGAGTGCCCAGGCCCTGACCGATCCGCCCCTCCGGCAGGCCATGACCGTTGTCGGCGACCGTGACACGCAGGTTCTCGTCCGTGCGCGTGGCATCGATCGTGACGAATCCCTCCTGGCCCGCCAGGCCGTGCTCGACCGCGTTCGTGACGACCTCGGTCAGCGCGAGCGCGAGCGGCGTCGCGTAATCGCTCGGAAGAACGCCGAAATGTCCGGTGGATCTGGTGCGCGCGCGGGTATTGGGAGCGGCCGCGACTTCGGCGACCAGCTTGAGAACGCGGTCGAAGACCTCATCGAAGTCGACCTGCTGCGTGAGCCCCTGAGCGAGGGTGTCGTGGACGACGGCGATCGAGTCCACGCGCCGCATCGCCTGCGTGAGCGCCTCGCGCGCCTCTTCGGAGTGCGTCCGACGCGCCTGTATGCGCAGCAGCGAGGCGACCGTCTGCAGGTTGTTCTTGACGCGGTGGTGGATCTCGCGGATCGTCGCGTCCTTCGTGATGAGCTCCTGCTCCTGGTGACGCAGCTCGGTCACGTCGCGGCACAGGACGATGGCGCCGATGCGGGTGCCGTGATCGCGCAGCGGAATCGCCCGCAGCGACACCGTCACACCTCGGGCCTCGATGTCGGTGCGCCACGGAGCGCGCCCTGTGACCACGACCGGCAGCGATTCGTCCACCTGCCGGGTCACCGGGAGGATGCGGGTGGTGACCTCGGCGAGCGACTCGCCCTCGAGCTCATCGTCGAAGCCCATCCGGTTGAACGCCGACAGCGCGTTCGGGCTGGCGAAGGTGGTGACGCCGTCGACATCGATCCGGATGAGGCCGTCGGATGCGCGCGGCGCACCGCGCCGCGGCGAGGTGGGTGCAGCGAGATCGGGGAACTCGCCGGAGGCGATCATGCGGAACAGGTCGTTCGCGCAGTCGTCGAAGGTGATCTGCTGACGCGATGGCGTCCTGGCCTCGCCGAGGTTCGTGTGCCGGGTCACGACGCCGATCACTCGCAAAGGGTCGTCCTTCGAACGGTTCGCGAGGATCGGGACGGCGCGCACCCTCGTCGGTGTCTCTTCGAACCAGTCCGGGGAGGACGAATCCACGATCTCCCCCGATTCGAACGCGCCGTGCACCTGGGTGCGCCACTGCGGCCTCACCCGTTCCCCGACGATGTCGCGGTAGAAGAGCGTCGCCGCACCGCTGGGCCGGGTATGCGCGACGGCGATGAACGATCCGTCTTCCGTGCGCACCCATACGACGATGTCGGCGGATGCGAGGTCGGCGAGGAGCTGGCCGTCTCCCGCGAGGCGGTGCAGCCATTCGACATCGCTGTCGGTCAGGCACCCCTGCGCGTGGACGAGATCACTGAGCGTTGACACCCCTCAAGCCTAGGGCTCGACGGCGTGACAGCTGTGCAGTCAGACCACCTCGACCGCGGAGTTCTCGAACTCGAGCGTGATCTCCTCGGAGACCAGCGCTCCGCCGGAGCCCGGTCGCACGTGGTTCGGATGCTGTCCGCCGCTCACAGCACGGCGAGCGAGGTCGCACGCCACCGATGATCCAGTCCCTCCAGTCGGATGGCCACAGCCCGTGTACGCCCTGGCCCCGCCACCACGACCACCGCCTCGACGACGCCGTCCGCCGGAGCGGACCTGTGCACGGACAGGATCTCGAACACCGGCCGGCTCGGCGACACGTCCCTCGCGCTGCGGGCGCGCGCCGCGAGGTTCGCACGCGTGACGAGCTTGCTGTAGGCCTCCTCACTGAACCAGCGAGCCAGCTGGTCGACTTCCCTGACGCCGGCGAACACCTCCAGCGCACCCTGCGTGAGGCTGCGCAGCAGCGGTTCGGGGTCGGGCAGTTCCGCCGCCGGCGTCGGCTGGTATGAGAAGTATTCGTGCAATGTCATGTCGTGCCGTTCTCGTGCGTGAGGTGCCGAAAGTAGAACACGTCCGCGCGCACTCGTGCGGATCTCGGTCACCCATTGTGGATAACTCGTACGTCGGCGACGCGGGTCCTCTACGCTCGATGCCGTGCACTGGGACGGGCTGTTCGAGGACCTCGAGGGTCAGCTGGCATCGGAGTGGGAGGCGGAGCGCGCGGCTCTGGATGCCGAGTCCGAGCGGCTACGGATCTCACGCATCGACGTGCGCACCCGTCTGCGCACGCTCGCCGCCGCCGAGGCATCCGTCACCGTGGAGCTGCCCGCCGGGCGGTTGATCGCCGGCCGCGTCGTCGAGATCGGCGCGGACTGGCTGGCGATGTCACCGAGCCACAGTCGCGGCACCTCCCTGATCCCGCTCACGGCCGTGCGCGGCATCAGGATGGACCACGGGATGCTGCTGGCCAGTCTCGATCCTGCCGTGCCGTCCTCCGAACTGCGTGAGCGGATGACGCTCGGCTTCGTACTCCGCGATCTCGCGCGTCGGCGGGTGCCGGTGACGATCGAGGACCTCGACGGATCCCGTCGACACGGCACGATCGATCGCGCCGGCACCGACCACTTCGACCTGGCCGCGCACGACGCCGGTTCTTCTCGGCGCGCGCAGGACGTCCGTGCCTACGGCATCATCGCGTTCGCCGCCGTCGCACGCATCGATCTGGAGCCTCGCTGACGCGACCGTGCCGCGAGCGCTGCGACGGACTCATCCTTCAGGGTCGGTGCGGAGTGGTGCCCCACACCTCGGGGAAGCTCGCCTCGTTCGCCTGGCGCCACAGTGCCATGCGCCTGGCCTGCTCGGACTGCTCTGCGAGATACTCGGCCAGGCTGCTCTCTTCGACGCGCCAGCGCGGAGGCGACCCGAGCTGGGACCCTCGAAGCCGTCCTTCGTGAACGAGGGCGATGACCTCATCGACCTCGATGCTCAGCAGCTCGGCGACCTCGGACGGGGCGAGGAACCGCGGAGCGCGGGACGACGGTTCGGACATGCTCCCATTGTCCACTCCGAGCGGCATCCGCACCTGGGACCGACACCCCTGTGGATAACTTTCTCAGCGCGGGGCCGTTTTCTGTGACGATGTCGATCATGACCACGAACACGCGCGTCCGCCGCACGCCATGGGGTGACGCCCGCTTCTACATCGGCGTCGCCCTGGTCGTGCTCTCGATCCTCGGCGTCTGGCTGATCGTGAATGCCTCCCGAACCACCACCCCGGTGCTGCAGGCCGATCGGACGATCGTCCCCGGCGAAGCGCTCAGCTCCTCGGACTTCAGCGTGGTGGATGTCTCGCTGGGCGCTGCGGCCGACCGCTATCTCGCCCCACAGGACCTCACCGCCGGACAGATCGCCACGCGCGGATTGGCCGAGGGAGAGCTGCTGTCGGCCGCAGCCGTCGGGGACGCGGACGATGCCCGCACCACGACGATCGTCGTGGAGAGCAGCGCAGGGCTGCCGGCCGGGATCGGGCCCGGCACCGTGGTCGAGCTGTGGCAGGCTCCTCCGTTGGAGGAGGGATTCGACGAGCCCCGCATTCTCGTCGCCGACGTGACCGTGGCATCGCTCGTCGAGGCCACGGGCGTGATGGCGCAGAGCAGACCGGCGGTCGAACTGGTGATCGAACGCTCGGACGTCTCCGACGTGCTCTCCGCCATGACCGGAGGCGCCGCGCTGTCGATCGTGCCGATGGGGTCGCGATGAGCGCGGTCGCCATCGCGCTCGACGAGCCACGGGCGTCGGCGCTGGCGGAGGAGCTCGCCGACCTCGGCATCCTGGTCGCGGCGGTGCTGCCGATCGGGACCGTCCCGCATGCTGCTTTCGGCGAACTCGACGCGCTGATCATGCCGGCCACGAGGGCGGCGCTGACCGCCGAGGTCGTCTCAGCGTGCGACCGGGCGGGTATCCGCATCGTCGCCCTCGGCGACAGCGACTCGCGACTGCTCAGCCGGTTCGGTATCGCCGGCGCTCTGCCGTCGGATGCGACGGCAGAGGCCATCGCGAACGCGATCGCCGGGAATGCTCCCGCCGCGCCGGCATCCCCGCCGCACGGCCGTTCGCGCGTGATCGCGGTGTGGGGCCCGCACGGCGCGCCCGGCCGCTCCACTGTCGCCATTCAGCTGGCGGTCGAGTTGACCCGCGCGGGTCATCGGACCGCCCTGCTGGATGCCGACAGCGTCGCCCCCTCGCTCGCGCTGCTGCTCGGACTGAGCGATGAAGGTCCTGGCCTCGCCGCTGCCTGTCGGCGGGCCGAGCTCGGCGGGCTCGATTCCGCTGAGCTGACTCGGCTCTCGGCGACGGTCGAGACCTCGGGAGGAAGCCTCGAGGTGCTCGGCGGCCTGAATCGTCCGAGCCGCTGGCCCGAGCTCTCGGCCGATCGGCTGCGGCGTACGCTCGCCGCCTGCCGCGACTGGGTCGATCGGTGCGTGGTCGACACGTCGGCCGCGTTCGAAGCCGATGACGAAGTGACGTGGGATCTCGAGGGTCCGAGGCGCCACGCCGCGACGGCTGCCGTCCTCGCCGACGCGGACGAGATCGTGGCCGTCGCGTCAGCGGATCCGCTCGGCGTGGCACGGTTCCTCCGCGACCACTCCGAGCTGCGCGGCATCGTCGGCGACACCCCGGTGCGCGTGGCGGTGAACCGGGTGCGCCCCGGACCCCTCGGAATCGACGCGCGTGGTCAGGTCCGCCGCACCCTGGAGCGGTTCGCCGGCATCACGGACGTCAGCTTCCTCCCGTACGATCAGCGCGCGACGGATGCCGCGCTGCTGCACGCGCGGCCGATCGCCGACGTGACCCCGCGGTCCCCTCTGGTCGCCGGCATCCGTCGACTCGCGCAGGACGCCGGCGACGCGACGGCCCCGACCGTCACTGCCGGTAGTCGGCGAGGAAGTTTCCGAGACGTTCGATCGCGTCGCCGAGCACCCGCGGTTCCGGCAGCGTCACGACGCGGAAGTGATCCGGGGTGGGCCAGTTGAACCCGGTCCCCTGCACGAGCAGGATGCGCTCGGCCACCAGCAGGTCGTAGACGAGCTTCTCGTCATCGTGGATGTCGTGCACGTTCGGATCGAGCCGAGGGAAGGCGTAGAGCGCCCCTTGCGGCTTCACGCACGACACGCCGGGGATGGCCTCCAGGCCCTCCCACGCGACGTCACGCTGCTCGTGCAGTCGCCCGCTCGGCCCGATCAGCGCATCGATGGACTGAACTCCCGAAAGCGCTGCCTGCACGGCGTGCTGCGCGGGGACGTTCGGGCACAGGCGCGTCGATGCCAGCAGGGTGATGCCCTCGATGAAGCCCTTGGCGTGTCCCTGAGGGCCCGTGATGACCAGCCAGCCCGAGCGGAATCCGGCGACGCGGTACGTCTTGGAGAGACCGTTGAAGGTCAGGCACAGCAGATCCGGAGCGAGCGTCGCCGTCGGGATGTGCACCGCGTCGTCGAAGAGGATGCGGTCGTAGATCTCGTCCGACAGCAGCAGCAGCTCGTTCTCGCGCGCGATCTGGACGATTCCCTCCAGCACGGCCTTCGAGTAGACGACACCGGTGGGGTTGTTCGGATTGATGATGACGATGGCTTTGGTGCGAGGCGTGACCTTCGCCCGGATGTCTTCGAGATCGGGCTCCCATCCGGCATCCTCATCGCAGAGGTAGTGCACCGGGGTCCCGCCGGCGAGGCTGGTCATGGCCGTCCACAGCGGATAGTCGGGCGCGGGAATCAGCACCTCGTCGCCCTCATCGAGCAGCGCCTGCATCGTCATCGTGATGAGCTCCGAGACGCCGTTGCCGAGATACACGTCGTCCGGGTCGACCGCGGGGAACCCCTCGATCTGCTCGTAGCGGCTCACCACGGCACGACGCGCCGAGATGATGCCCTTGCTGTCGCTGTACCCGTGCGCCGTCGGCAGCGCCGCGAGCATGTCGTGCACGATCTGATGCGGAGCTTCGAAGCCGAAGATGGCCGGGTTGCCCGTGTTGAGCTTGAGGATGCTGTGGCCCTCGGCCTCCAGCCGCGCCGCCTCTGCAGGGACCCGTCCACGGATCTCGTACAGGACGTTCTTGAGCTTCGACGACTGGTCGAAGTGGCGCGAGTGAGTCATTGAGAAAGCCTATCGCCGCGCAGACGATGCTTCTCGCCCGCAGGCCAAAGCGTGATCCATCGGCGTCGGATCGGCTCGATTCCGCCGGCCGACCATGCGGTCAGCCGGCGGAAGGCATCACTTCTTCTTGCCTGCGCGCCGCTGGGCGCGGTTCTGCGCGCCGGAATCCTGGCCGCCCGCGGTGGGCTGCCCGAACGCGCCGCGTTCGGTCGGAGCGTCCGTTGCGGGAGCGGCGGCTGCGGCCGCGGCGGCACGACGAACACGATCGGTCGCCGCCTGCTGCACCTGGCCGCGCTCGTTGCGCACCTCGACGTCGCCCGAGTCGCTCGGCGCGGAATACTCCAGCCGCTGCTCCGGAGCGCCGTCCGCCAGCCCCTTGGCCTCGACGGAAGCCGTCTCGGAATCGCCGGCGCGACGAACCTCGACCTCGAGGTTGTAGAGGTATCCGACCGACTCCTCCTTGATCTGGCCCATCATCGCCTGGAACATGGCGTAGCCCTCGCGCTGGTACTCGATCAGCGGGTCGCGCTGCGCCATGGCGCGCAGGCCGATGCCGTCCTTGAGGTAGTCCATCTCGTAGAGGTGGTCGCGCCAGCGGCGGTCCAGCACCTGCAGGACGACGCGCCGCTCGAGCTCACGAGTCGCCGGGGTGCCCAGGGTCGTCTCGCGCTTCTCGTAGGCGATCTTCGCGTCCGAGAGCAGCTCGCGGATGAGTCCGTCGGAGGTGATGCCGCCCTTACGGCCCTGCGCCTCGGAGACGACCTCGTCGATCGTGACGCCGACGGGGTAGAGCGTCTTCAGCTCGGTCCAGAGCGCGTCGAAGTCCCAACTCTCGTTGTGGCCTTCGGCGGTGTGGTCCTTGACCACGCCGGTGATGGCATCCTCGATGAAATGCTGCACGCGATCGGCGATGTCGTCGCCGTGCAGGATCTGCCGGCGGTCGGCGTAGATGGCCTCGCGCTGACGGTTGAGGACGTCGTCGTACTTGAGCACGTTCTTGCGCATCTCGGCGTTGCGCGCCTCGACCTGCGACTGCGCGCTGCGAATGGCTCGTGAGACCAGGCCCGACTCGATCGGCACGTCATCCGGGAAGTTCGTCCGAGCCAGGATCGCCTCGGCGGCACCGGACTGGAACAGGCGCATGAGGTCGTCGGTGAGGCTGAGGTAGAAACGGCTCTCACCGGGGTCGCCCTGACGGCCCGAACGTCCGCGCAGCTGGTTGTCGATGCGGCGCGACTCGTGGCGCTCGGTGCCGAGGACGTACAGGCCGCCCGCTTCCACGACCTTCGAGCTCTCCTCGGCGACGATGGCCTTCATCGCCTCGTAGGTCTCATCCCATGCGGACTCGTACTCCTCCGGCGTCTCGGCCGGATCCAGGCCCTTGGCCTTGAGCTCCTGAACCGCGAGGAACTCGGCGTTTCCGCCGAGCATGATGTCGGTGCCTCGACCGGCCATGTTCGTGGCGACGGTCACGGCGCCCAGCCGGCCGGCGCGCGCGACGATCTCGGCCTCGCGAGCGTGGTTCTTCGCGTTGAGGACCTCGTGCTTGATGCCCTTCTTCGCCAGCAGCCGAGACAGGTACTCGCTCTTCTCGACGCTGACGGTTCCGACGAGCACCGGCTGACCGTCGGCGTGCCGCTCGGCGATGTCCTCGACCACCTGTGCGAACTTCGCGGTCTCGTTCTTGTAGACCAGGTCCGCCTGGTCCTTGCGGATCATCGGCCGGTTGGTCGGGATCGGGACGACGCCGAGCTGGTAGGTCGACATGAACTCGGCCGCCTCGGTCTCGGCGGTACCGGTCATGCCTGCGAGCTTGTCGTACAGACGGAAGTAGTTCTGCAGGGTGACGGTGGCCAGGGTCTGGTTCTCGGCCTTGACCGGCACGCCCTCCTTGGCCTCGATGGCCTGGTGGATGCCCTCGTTGTACCGGCGCCCCACGAGGATGCGACCGGTGTGCTCGTCGACGATCATGACCTCGTCGTTCATGACGACGTAGTCGGTGTCTTTCTTGAACAGGGCGAGTGCCTTGATCGAGTTGTTCAGGAACGAGATGAGCGGCGTGTTCGCCGACTCGTACAGGTTGTCGATGCCGAGGTAGTCCTCGACCTTCTCGATGCCGGGCTCGAGCACGCCGACGGTGCGCTTCTTCTCGTCGACCTCGTAGTCCTCGCCCTCGACGAGCGTGCGGGCGATCTTGGCGAACTCGGCGAACCACCGGTTCGCCTCGCCCGAGGACGGACCGGAGATGATCAGCGGCGTCCTCGCCTCGTCGATGAGGATCGAGTCGACCTCATCGACGATCGCGAAGAAGTGGTCCCGCTGGACGAGATCCTCCTTGCGCCATGCCATGTTGTCGCGCAGGTAGTCGAAGCCGAACTCGTTGTTCGTTCCATAGGTGATGTCTGCGGCGTACTGCTCCCGACGAACGGCCGGCGTCTGTCCGGAGACGATGATGCCGGTGGTCATGCCGAGGGCGCGGTAGACGCGGCCCATGAGCTCGGCCTGGTACGACGCCAGGAAGTCGTTCACCGTGATGACGTGCACGCCCTTGCCGGCGATCGCGTTGAGGTACGTCGGGAAGGTCGCGACCAGGGTCTTTCCCTCACCGGTCTTCATCTCGGCGATGTTGCCCATGTGCAGCGCAGCGCCACCCATGATCTGGACGTCGTACGCGCGCATTCCCAGGGTGCGCTTGGCCGCCTCGCGGACGGCGGCATACGCCTCGGCCATGAGCTGGTCGAGCGTCTCGCCCTTCTCGAACCGGGCGCGAAGCTCGACGGTCTCGTTCGCGAGCTCCTCATCGGTGAGTTTCTCGAAGTCCGCCTCCAGCGCACCGACAGCCTTCACGACCTGGTTGAGCCGGCGAAGGATGCGACCTTCACCCGCGCGCAGCAGCTTCTCAAGAGGATTCGCCACTTAAGTCATCTCCCTGTTCTGGGTCAGATCCCGGCCGCCCCGATGGGGCCGGTGCCGGGCATACTGTGCCATGTTACCGGGCCGTGACCTGCGCGTCGCCTGCACGGGATCCTGGACTCGATTTCCCAGTATCTATATACTCAGAATAGATTTCGCACACTCCACCCGAAGGAGATCGCATGTCCGTCCGTCAGAGCCTGCTCGCCATCCTCGACCAAGGCCCCTGTTACGGCTACCAGCTGCGAGCCGAGTTCGATCGACGCACCGGTTCCACCTGGCCGCTGAACGTGGGCCAGATCTACAACACGCTCGAGCGCCTCGAACGCGACGGTCTGGTCCACCGCGGTGAGGTCGACGAGCACGGCCACGTCTATTGGCAGATCACGCACGCCGGTTCCGCCGAGGTCGCCTCATGGCTGTCCTCCCCCGTCGAACGAGGTCAAGCGACACGAGACGAATTGGCGATCAAACTCGCCGTCGCAGCGACGCTACCGGGCATCGATGTGACGACGGTGATCCAGACGCAGCGCAAGGCGTCTCTGCGTCAGCTGCAGTCGCTGCAACGCGCCAAGTACGCCGGCGGAGACCCTGAGGGGCCGCAAGAGCTGGCCTGGTCGCTCGTCGTCGATTCGATGATCTTCGCCGCTGAGGCGGAGGTGCGCTGGCTCGATCACACCGAGCAACGCCTGGCAATGCATCCCGAGCACGCGATGGCACTCGAGCTGGCCACGGATCGTCCGCGTCGCGGACGGCCGCAGAAGACCGCCACGGACGCGGCGAACGCACGATGAGCGCCGACGATGTGATCCTGCGCCTGGTCGGAGTCACCCAGCAGTACGGGCGCGGCCCGACGGCCGTCTCGGCCTTGTCGGGCGTCGACCTCGAGGTCGCCAGTGGCGAGCTCGTCGCCGTCATGGGTGCGTCCGGGTCAGGCAAGTCGACCCTGCTGTCGATCGCCGGCGGGCTCGCGACCCCGACGACCGGCGAGGTCGTCATCGAAGGTGCTCACCTGAGCGAACAGTCTCCTGCGCAGCTGGCCCGGCTCCGGCGCCGCTCGCTGGGATTCGTCTTCCAGGATTTCAATCTCATCCCGACGCTGACCGCGGTCGAGAACGTGATGCTGCCGCTGGAGCTCGACGGCTTTCGCCCGCGCGTGGCCAGACGCGCCGGGCGCGACGCGCTGGCCTCCGTCGGGCTCGACGAGAAGCTCGACGCGTATCCCGACGACCTGTCGGGTGGCCAGCAGCAGAGGGTCGCGATCGCCAGAGCCGTGGTCGGCGGAAGACGCCTGATCCTCGCGGACGAACCCACCGGAGCGCTGGACTCGGTCACGGGGGAACGTGTGCTGAGGATGCTGCGCAGCCGTGTGGACGCGGGTGCCGGCGGCATCCTGGTGACGCACGAGGCCCGACACGCCGCCTTCGCAGATCGCATCGTCTTCCTTCGGGACGGACGCATCGTCGACGAATCGCGCCACGACCCCGCCGATGTCCTGCTGACCGGCACGAGTCGATGAGCGCCGCGCTCGACGCACCCGTCGAGCGCCGCACGGCCTTCCGAGCCCGCTGGCGCGTCGCCGCGCGACTCGCCAGCAGGCAGGTGCGACGCACGATCCTTTCGAGTCTGCTCATCACCGCTCTCATCGCGCTTCCGATCGCCGGCATGACCGCATACGCGATCATGGCGTTCAGCATGAGCGCCACGGCCGAGGAGCGATCTCGTGTGGAACTCGGCGACATGCGGGCCTGGGTGTCGGTCGTCGGCGGCCCGGACTCCGCCATCGTGCAGGCTCCGACCGAACCCGACTGGTACGGGTTCGCCTCGCACTCCGACGGCACGCAGGCCGTGCCGGACCAGCTGCCGGAGGCCGCGACCCTGCTGCCGGTCGACACCGAGATGATCCCGATCGTGGAGGGACAGCTCCGTGTGCTCACATCCCACGGAGCCGCAGTGCTCCCCGCGTGGAGCGGCGAGTCCTGGGACGAGCGCTTCACCGGTCGCTTCGATCTCGTCGACGGTCAGCGCCCACGGGGTGCGGAACAGGCCATGGTCACCCCCGCCGCCCTCGACCGGCTCGGTGCATCCATCGGCGACGCTGTCGTGCTCGCCGACACCCGCGAGGCGTTCACCATCGTCGGCACTCTGGATGCCGCGACGCTGGCCGACGACACCGCAGCGCTCTTCCTGCCCGCCGGAGCGCCGATCGCCGGGGAGACGCGCTGGTATCTTCCGCAGCTCGAACTCTCCTGGTCCGACGTGCAGCAGCTCAACCGGCAGGGAGCGGTCGCGTATTCCGCGGCGGTCGTTCTCGACCCGCCCGAGCGCCTCGATGACGAGACGATGACGGTCACGGACAGCGCGCAGGGCGTGATGTGGTCCGTGCTCATGCTGCTCGCCGTGGCCGGGGCTTTCGCGGGCTACGTCGTGGTGATGCTCGCCGGAGCAGCATTCGCCGTCGCGGCGCGGCGACAGCAGCGTTCGCTCGCGGTCGCCGCCAGTGTCGGGGCCTCCGCGGGCGATCTCCTGCGCGCGATCATGCTGCAGGGCGGGGTACTCGGCCTGGTCGGCGGCGTGTCCGGCGTCGTCGTGGGTGCGGTGGCCGCCGCCGGAATCATGCTGCTCACCGCCGACGGCTCGGCCACCCAGTACTGGGGATTCCATGTGCCGTGGGCAGTGCTCGCGGGCATTCTCGTGTTCGCCGTCGTGGTCGGCACCGCATCCGCGGCGATGCCTGCACGCGCCATCGCCCGCTCCGACACGCTCAGCGCCCTGCGCGGCGCGCGTCGTCCGCAGCGATTGAAGACGTCGCGCCCGGTTTGGGGGTCTGTCATCCTCCTGATCGGCGTGGTGGTGACACTCGCAGCAGCGGCGGCGATGGGCGCTGTGAACGCTGCCGATGTCGGGTACGACTCGCCACTGCGGCTGATCCCGCCGTTCGGGATCGTGATCGGTCCGATCCTCGTGCAGCTGGGCATCCTCCTCTCCGGCGCCTGGCTGCTCTGGATCGCCTCACGAGGCCTGTCGCGTCTCGGCATGGCGGCGCGTCTGGCGTCCCGGGATGCCGCGGCCAACACCTCCAGAACCGTGCCTGCGTTCGCGGCGATCGCGGCGACCGTCTTCATCGCGGTGTTCGCGATCGGGCAGATCGCGATGCAGACCTCGCTCTCGGCTCGGAACTGGGCGTATCAGGCGCCGGTGAACTCCCTGTCGGTCCAGCTGTACTCGACGGGAGGGTCCGCCGTGATCGAGACGGACGCGGCCTCCGCCGCGGCGGCGCAGGCGGTCGAGCTCACCGACATGGTCGACGCACGGGGCGCAGCCGTGATCCGGAAGCAGGTGCCTCCGCAGTTCGCCGACACGTCAGCGGAGATCGATCAGGACGCGCCATGGCTCATGGCGGTGCTGCCGGAGCGGTACCTGCTCGATCCGCAATCGCAGACCTCCTACACCTATTCGTCGCAGGATCCGACGAACCCGCTCTCCGTCATCGAGCCGTCCGAGATCGAGACGGCGATCGGCGTCGAGCTGTCGCCTGCGCAGCTGTCCGCCTATCGCGACGGTGCCGCCGTCGTCGCCGACCCGCGGTATGCCTCGGGCGCGGAGATCGAACTGTCGGCATGGACAGCCGCAGAAGCCTTCGACGGTGT
Source organism: Microbacterium sp. NPDC056234 (assembly GCF_042267585.1). Lineage (NCBI taxonomy): Bacteria > Bacillati > Actinomycetota > Actinomycetes > Micrococcales > Microbacteriaceae > Microbacterium > Microbacterium sp. NPDC056234. The sequence continues at coordinate 47,804 of NZ_JBHJTE010000002.1, read as the reverse complement.
CGTTCCGGACAACATCTGGCTGCCCGCGGACGGACAGCCGGCTACGGCGCCTCCTCGTCGGACCGAGACGCTCGACGCCATCGTCCTCGATCTCCCCCACCAGCCGACCGCGATCGCGATCGCCCCCGAGCAGGCGGCGGAGCTGGGCATCACCGCGCAGCCGGCACAGGTGATCGCCTCGTTCGCCGGGTCGCCGTCGACAGCGGAACTCGATCGTGCCACGGCGCATGCGCAGGTCCTCGGGACCACTGCCGTGTCACTCGCACCGCACTACGAACAGGGTCCGTCCCGCGACGGGTTCTGGATGATTCCGATCCTCATCGCCGTCGCGGTGCTCGTGCTCGGCGCGAGCGCCGTCGCCCTGGGCCTTGCCCGATTCGAGCGCCGGCCGGACGATGCGACCCTCTCCGCCGTCGGCGGCACGCGGGCGCTGCGCCGCGGGATCAGCTTCTGGCAGGGCTTGATCATCGCCGGTCTCGGCACGTTCGCCGGCGCAGCGGCGGGCGTCCTTCCGCCGATCGGATTCGCGATCCAATCTCGCGGCACGCTCCTGGTGGAGGACATCCCGTGGCTCGAACTCGGGCTGCTCGCCGTCGCGCTGCCGCTCTCGATCGCGGTCGTCAGCTGGCTCATCCCGCCACGTGCGCCCGACCTCACCCGTCGCACGGCGATCGCCTGACCGCCGCGTCGCCCGTGGGATCCGTTCGCCCCAAGCGGATGCACAGCCGCGGCATCCGCTCGAGAAAGTAGGATCGGCTCATGGCTGGATTCTGGGGCAGACGGAAGCGCGAAGAAGAAGCGGCACGATCGGCGCAGGACGCCGACCTCGCCCGCAAGGCCGAGCAGGCGCTCGTCGCCGCCGACGAGCGCATCCGCACGGCCAGCGACGAGCTGGTGTTCGCCGAGGCCGAGCTCGGTGCGTCCCTCACCGCGGATCTCAAGGCCGCGCTCGAGGCCGTCCGCACGCATCTGCGCGAGGCGTTCCAGCTGCACCAGCTCAACCACGACGAGATCCCCGACACCGCGGAAGAGCTGCGCACCCGCAACGCGCGCATCGCCCAGCTGTGCGAATGGGCCGAGCAGCTGCTGGACGAGAAGACGGCTGCACTGGCCCAGCAGATCGCCAAAGTTCGTCAGGCACCGCAGATCATCGCGCAGCTGCGTCAGGATGCCGAGGCTCTCACCGCACGCCTCCCCCATGCCCGCACCACGATCGAGCGGCTCTCCGCGCGGTACTCGGAATCCGCCATGGACCAGATCTCCGCCGCTGCGGACGAGGCCGAACAACTCGTGTCCTTCGCCACGCACGGCGCCGATGTCTCAGAGCGGCGTCGCGCATCTCGCCAGAACGAAGAGGCCAATCTCGCGCTGGAGACCGCGTCGGAGGCTGTTCGTCGTGCCGGCGTCGTGCTCGACGCCGTCGAAGACTTCGAGATCGAAGCGCTGCGAGCCGAATCGACGCTGGCCGAGGTCATCGCCGACTCGCGTGGGGACATCATCGCCGCTCGGACCGCTCCGCAGGTGCCCGCCGTCACGTCGGCGGTCTCCGAGCTCGAGAAGGCGCTTGCGTCCCTGGCGCCGTCGGGCTCTCGCAACGATCCGTTCGCGGAGCTGAGCCGCCTGCGCACGGCCAATACGGCACTCGACGAGGCCATCGCGACCGCACGTCACCGCATCGACAACCCGCTGCCGCCGCTGGAGCACGTGCAGCACGCGCTCGACGACGCCGACCGTCAGCTGGGAGTCGCCCGCAGCCTGATCGCCGGCCACCGCGGCTGGATCGGTGCGGATGCCCGCACGCGTCTCGCCGAGGCCGAGCGGCTGCGGACCGACGTCCCGACGCTCCTTCCTGCCGAAGAGACCAGGGAGCAGGCGCTCGCGGCTGCTCGACGGGTCGCGCAGCTCGCCTCGGAGGCGCTCCAGCTGGCTCAGCGCGACATCGACTCCGCGCGTCCGCAGCAGCAGAACGACGGCTGGGGCGCAGCTCCGGGTTGGGGTGGCGGCGGCGGACGTCGAGGGGGCGGCGGCGGCGACCTCGCATCCGGCATCCTCGGCGGTCTCGTGATCGGCAGCATCCTGGACGGCATCTTCGACTGACGACCGCCCGCACGACGAAGGCCCGGCGCGAGCCGGGCCTTCGCTGCGTTCACGGGTCGATCAGGACGCCAGCGCTTCTTCGGGCGATGCCTGCGTGGTGAGCGAGATGACGCCGTAGTCCCATCCCTTGCGCCGGTAGACGACGCTCGGGTGGTCGGTGCGGACGTCGACGAACAGGAAGAAGTCGTGTCCGACCAGTTCCATGCGGTCGACCGCTTCCTCCACGGTCATCCACTCCGGGTCGAAGTTCTTCGTGCGGATGACGACCGGCGAATACGCCTCCTCCTCCTGGGGCGGCACCGGGATGGCGCCGGTCGCGACGGCGTGCAGAACGTCGGCGGAAGCCGGCTGCACATCGATTCCTTCCAGGGCTCCGCTGCCCTTCTCGAAATGGGCACCTCTGGGGTGCTGGCGGCCGTCGACGCGCTTCTCCTTCGCGCGTCGCAACTGCTCCGACATCTTGTCGAGGGCGAGATCCAGCGCGACGAACTTGTCGCCGTCCGTTGCTTCCGCTCGTACGACGGGCCCCTTGCTCACCAGCGTGAGCTCGACGGTCTCGTCGGGAATCCGCCCGCCTCGATACGCCCGGTGGGTGACCTTGACATCCAAGCGCTGCGCACGGGCCGCGAGCGTGGAGATCCGGGCGATCTTCTCCTCGACTACAGTGCGAAAGCGATCTGAGATGCTCACTCCCACGCCGACGATGCTCGTTTCCATTCCTGCCTCCTTGTCCCGGTCCTCCCGGCCAAGGGCGGACCGTGGTCGCCTTGTGAACCCCTACCGTAGTCCCCGTTCCCATGGATGTCACGGCCCATTTCCCCCGTGTCGGCCTGGCGTTCACCTGAGCCGCGGCGTGGCCCCGAGAGCGATCGCTCCTCGGACCCGGAATCCCGCCGCGCGGAGGACATCGGATGCCTCGATCAACGTCGCCCCGGTGGTGATCACATCGTCGACGACGATCACCTCCTCGCCGGTTCCCGCGGCGCGCACACGCATGCTGCCTGCGACATTGCGTGCCCGTTCGGCCCGGCCGAGCCCGCGCTGATCCTCAGTCCGGGCGGCCTGGACGAGCAGGCGCGTGGGTTTCCGGCCGCACGCGCGCACCAGCAGCTCCGGCATTCGGAAGCCCCGGCGTCGGAACGCGGCCCGGGAGGTCGGCACCGGGACGAGCAGCACATCGGCGCCGGACGGCATCAGCGGGTGCAGCGCCGCGGCCAGCGGTGGGATGAGCAACGTGCTCCCGTCCTCCTTCACCGCGCGGACGCACCGCGCAACGACGCCGTCGAACGGCAACGCAGCGGTCGCGGACAGGCCACCGGTCAGCGCGCGTCGAACGGGAGCCGGGTGCAGGAGCTCACGGCATGCGTCGCACAGCACTCTGCCCGGTTCGTCGCACCCGGCGCAGGAGGCGCCCAGCAGCACGCTGAGGACCTCGTCGAGCAGCCGGGGCCCTGGCTCGCGTCTGATCATCCCGCCACTGTGCACCAGTGCCCGAGCCCATGAGCACCCGACGACGCGGCATTCACGGTGCCCGTGCAGAACCCGCCGGATCGACGAGCCGTGCAGAACGAGATGTCCTCAGTATCCTGCGCGCGTCCCCAGCACGAGCACGCCCTGATAGAACTCCTGCCAGGCCGACGCGCGCGGCGCGAAAAGGGTGCCGTCCGCGCCCAGTATCCGCACGCCCGCCGGCGACTTCGCTCCGGCGAAGGAGGCGCTCCCGTTCGGAGCGGTCTGCTCGCTGCCCGGTCCGCCGACGATCTGCATCCTCAGCGCCGCCTCGTCCCCTTCGGTCAGGATGCCGAGGCTGTCGGCGCCCAACCACACGAGTCCCTGTGCCGGCGTGCTCAGCTCGACCACCTCGTGCGTCGGCCCGAATCCGGTGGGGACATTGCTGTCGTCCCGCAGGATGACCGCTGTCACGACGCTCTGGCGACCGCCGATGGTCACCAGCGCGGCGATGCGCACACCGTCCGTCGAGACCCGCAGCGCCGAGATCGCCGATGCCTCGGGCCACGCATCGACGATGTCGGGCGAGGTCACGTCCTCCGTCCACGCATGGACATCCTGCGGATCGCCGGTCGGGGCCGACCAGATGTAGCCGTACGGATCGATCGAGGGCTCGACGAGTCCTGGCCGGGCATCGAGTTCGTTCGCCTTCGAGTTCGTTATGGCCCAGATCGCCCCTGTGCTCAGCTGCACGGCGGCCAGGCCCTCGCCCTGCGCGAGGTCGATCGCGGAGACGGGCTCGTCGAACTGGGCAAGCGGTTCGGTGATGCCTGCGATCGGAGTCACCTCGCCGCCGACCAGGCTGCCGAAGCCGTCCTCGGTCAGCACGATCGTGCTGACGTCCGAACTGTCGGACGCGAGACCCGCTTCATCAGCATCCAGCTCGCTGCCGTTCACGGTGAAGCGGACCTCGCTCACGCCCGTGGCCGCCAGGCTCTTCTCGAGCTGCGTCCTCATCCGCGCGAGCGTGGCCGCGTCGAGCGACAGCGCCGCGTCCGTGAGAGCGACGCTGGCGACCTGCTCGGTGACCGGGACGGAGTTCCCGTCCAGCAGCACATCGGCAGGGAACGCGCTGTGCACGGCCGGTTGGAGCCAATCGCTCGGGGTCCCCTCGATCGCGGCCTGCGTGATCGAGGTCGCCACGTTCGACCCGCGCGGATACCAGCGCACGTCCGGTACCAGGTGCCGCCAGCTCTGGTCGTAGTACTGGAGCGAGTAGCGGCTGTAGACCTGCTGGAACGACCCCTCGTCCAGCACGATCCCGTCCGGAGCGCTTGCGATCCGCCACTCGCCGTCGTCGTCGCGCTCCAGGCGGAAGGCCAGCTCCGTGTCGCCCGCCGCCTCCGTGTAGCGGCCGTCGGCGTCCACGCTCGCGCGCTGATCCAGATCGACTCTGACGTCCGCTTCATCCGCGGAGTCGAGCTCCTCCGGTGTGTCCACGCTGGAGGCATACGACCGTGAGCCGGCGACATCGATCGTGATGCCGGCGCCGGGTCGCCACGTGTCGGCCAGATCCGATGTCAGGAACTCCCTGGCGATCGACCAGTTGTCCGTCGGCGTGATGGAGGCCTCCAGGAATCCCGCCACGATCACTTCCGGACCCGCGCCCGAGATCGGACTCGACGCCCGCTCGGTGAACGGCGAGTCCGCTTCGACGTCACCGACCGGGAGACCGGCCTGAACGGGACCCGACGTCGGAAGCCCGGCGCAGGCTGTCAGGGCCGCCGCGAGGACGACGACGGCGACGCCGCGCACCACGGTCGAGATCCTCATGGTCGGTCCTTCCGATCTCGCGCGGCATCGGGGTCGACAGCGCCGTTCGCCTCGGCATCCAACTCGTAGCGCACCTGCGCGATGTGGAGGGGCTGCGTCGCGTCGGAGAGATCGCCCAGCGCATCCTCCGGTTCGAGCGACACCGGCGACGGCCCCAGCAGCGCACCCGGGTGTCGAGGGATCGTCAGCACGAAGTTCGATCCGACCGCGAGCTCGGACCAGACGGACAGGGTGCCCCCGTGCAGGCGCGCATCGCCGAGCGCGATCGACAAGCCGAGCCCGGTGCCGCCGATCGTGCGCTGGCGCGACGGATCCGCGCGCCAGAACCGATCGAACACCCGGTCGACATCGGCAGCCGACATCCCGAGCCCGAAGTCCCGCACGCCGATCGCGACAGCATGCTGATTGCTGTCGACGGTGACGACGACCGGGCGCCCCTCGCCGTGCTCGATCGCGTTGCCGATCAGATTGCGCAGCACACGACGCACACGACGCGCATCCATGTCGACCGGCGAGTAGCCGCCAGGGGCGACCAGGCGCAACTCGGTGCCGTGGCCGTCCGCCAGCGGCCGCATCTGGTCGATGACGTCTTCCGCGAGGTGAGCCAGACTGGTCGCCTCCAGTTCCAACTGCACGGATCCGGCGTCGTAGCGGCTGATCTCCAGGAGGTCGTTCAGCAGCGTCTCGAAACGCTGAACCTGCGTGTGCAGGAGCTCGGCGGTGCGGGCGGTGGTCGGGTCGAAGTCTCCCCGCTGATCGTTGAGCATGTCGGCGGCGAGACGGATCGTGGTCAGCGGAGTACGCAGCTCGTGAGAGACATCCGAAACGAACCGCTGCTGCACGAGAGAGAGCTCGCCTAGCTCCTTGATCTGCGCCTCGATGCTGTCGGCCATCGCGTTGAACGACCGGCCGAGCGTCGCCAGCTCGTCCTCGCCGTGCACCGGAATGCGCACACCGAGATCGCCGGTCGCGAACCGCGCACTGGTCTCGGCCGCTTCGACGATCGGCACGGACATCGACCGCAGCACGATCCACGAGATGCCGGCGATGATCGCGACCAGAGACAGTCCGGCCACCCACAGGGTGCGCTGCACGAACACCAGTGTCTGCTCGGAGTCGGACAGGTCGTAGGCGATGTAGACCTCGTACGGTCCGACATCCGGTACGAACATCTGCTGGCCGACGATGATGCCCGGCACGTCGTCGCCGTCCTCCTCGAGCGCGACCGACTGCCAGGACTGCACGTCGTCGAGCGTTTCGACGCGGGTGCGAAGGGTCGGGCTGACCAGCCCGTCGTCCAGCAGCTCGATCGACCCGAAAGTGGGTGGTGCATAACCGCCTGGTTCGATGTCCCCCTGGAAGACGGCGATCCGATCGGAGGAGGACGTACCGCGCAGATCGCGCTGCACGACGCGCCACAGCGCCACGAACGCGGCGCGATCATCGCCGACCTCGGCTGCGTCCAACGTGCTCTGCGCCGCAGCGACAGCGCGACGCGCGTCGGCGAGCGCCTGATCCTTGCGGGACTCGAACAGATCGTTGGCGATCACGAGCGCCATGGTCCCGCAGGTCACGAACACCGCGGATGCCGTCAGCAGCAACGTGATGGTGAGCGTGCGGAAGCGCAGCGACCGTCGCCACAGCGCGCTGACGTTGGCGCTCCAACTGCGCCAATCGCGCCAGAGGCCGACCTGCGTGACCGTCGCGGTCGTCGCGATCACGCGGACTCCTAGACGACGGTGCCGGCGCGATATCCGACGCCGCGCACCGTCATGACGATCTTGGGGTTGTCCGGGTCGAGTTCGACCTTGGCCCGCAGACGCTGGACGTGCACGTTCACCAGACGCGTGTCGGCCTTGTAGTGATAGCCCCACACCTGCTCGAGGAGCATCTCGCGGGAGAAGACCTGCTGCGGCCTGGATGCCAGCGCGACGAGCAGCTGGAACTCGAGCGGTGTCAGCGCGATCGGCGCGGTGCCTCGGCGCACCTCGTGCGCGTCGACATCGACGACCAGGTCCCCGATGCGCAGCACCTCGCTGGTGGCCTGCGTCGACGGGCGAAGGCGGGTACGGATGCGCGCGACGAGCTCCTTCGGATTGAAGGGCTTGACGATGTAGTCGTCGGCACCCACCTCGAGGCCCCGCACGACATCTGCAGTGTCGCTGCGGGCGGTGAGCATGATGATCGGGATGCCGGATTCAGCGCGGATCCGCGTGCAGATCTCGATGCCGTCCATGCCCGGCAGCATCAGGTCGAGCAGGATCAGGTCCGGCTTCTGCGTGCGCCACTCCTCGACGGCTCGCGCACCATCGGCGCAGAACACCGGCTCGAATCCCTCGGTGCGCAACACGATCCCGATCATCTCGGCGAGTGCGGTGTCGTCGTCGACAACGAGGATGCGTGAGGTCATGTGTGCCCAGCTCCGACTTTCTTCCCAGGGCTGCCGTCGGGAACACACCGAACGGCCGCAGATTTTCCCAGCGTACTTCACGACACGCCGGGATTCACGGAACCATCCGCAGCCGGTCGGTTCCCATGGCCGGTATGACACGATGGGAACAGGACTGTCGGAGGGAGCGCCGTGAGCGGACAGACGTGGACACCCGCCCCGAAACGGGGAATCGTCCCCCTGCACCCTTTCACTTTCGGCATGCTTCTGGGCCGCGCATTCGCCGTGCTGCGGCACAACCCCAAGGTCGTGTTCGGCTTCGCGGTGGTGATGCAGCTGCTGATGACCATCGTCGCCGCGGGCATCATGGTCACCGTCCTGATCGTGACGATCCTGCGTCTGCAGAACGTCGACCCCGGCTCGCCGGACTTCGAGCCGCTGGTGATCGGAACGTTCGCCATCAACGGCCTCGTCGCCTTCGGGGTCGGTCTGCTCTCGCTGGGCTTCACCGCGCTGGTGCAGGGAATCGTCGCCGCAGAGGTGCGCTTCGCCGCTGTCGGCGAGAAGGCCGGGCTCGGCCGGCTCTGGGCGCAGGTGCGGCCCGTCTTCTGGCGCCTGGTCGGCTTCGCGCTGCTGCAGATGCTCTTCACCCTCGGAGTGATCGCTGTCGCCGGCGGCATCATCGTCGGTCTCGTGATCGGCGCCATCGGCGGATCGTCCGATTTCCTCGGGCTCGGAATCGGGCTGATCCTGCTGGTGATCGCTGCCAGCATTCCGCTCGCGGTGTGGCTCTTCACGAAGCTGCTGCTCGTGCCCAGTGTGCTCGTGTTCGAACACGCCGGGTTGCGCGAGGCGCTGGTGCGCAGCTGGCGTCTGACGCGCGGCCGCTTCTGGGTCGCATTCGGCGTGATGTTCCTGATCAACCTGATCATGGGATTCGCCGCGCAGCTGGTGAGCTTCCCGTTGTCCCTTCTCTCCAGCCTGCTGATCCCCGTGCTCGCGCCGACCGGATCGGACGACCCGGCGGCGGTGGTGGCAGCGGCCGTCCTCGCCACCGCGCTGCCCCAGATCCTGGTCCTGGTCATCCAGGCGGTGGCGCTGGTCGTGCAGGGCACCGGGGCAGCATTCGTCTACATCGACTGCCGGTACCGCTATGAAGGGCTCGATCAGACCCTGATCGCCTTCCTCGAGCGCCGCGACCTCGGGTGGGCACACGACCAGCTCGGCGACCCGTTCGCCGTCGATCCGACCCGCGCCGTCACGAGCGCGCCGCCGACCGAGCGGACCGACGGCCAGGTCATGATGCATCCGGGTCAGGCACCGGGATACAGTTCTGCGCCGCCGCTGTACGGCGCGGGGCAGTCCCAGCCGCTCGCCGGCGTTCCCGGCCGACCGTACGCTCCCGCCGGTGACGCACCCGTCGGCCAGGCAGCCGCCTTCGGTCCCTCCGTGCCGGCGCAACCGCGGACGCAACCCGCACGGCCATACGCGCAGCCCGTTCCGCCGCCCGCTCCCCCGCAGCAGCCGCCCCAGGCGCAGCCGCCGTCCGACAGCCCCTGGGCGCCGCCGGGCGGGCGCGCATGACCCTGCCCTTCGAACCCTTCGTCCCCGACGGGGACGAGGCACGCCGATGGGCCGAGCAGGAGCTCGCCGAGCCCCGCTACGACGAAGCACGCCCGACCTGGTTCGATCTGCTCGCACGCGACGTCGTGCGGTACCTGAACGACCTGTTCACTCCCGAGGGCGGCGGACAGGTGGGCCCGCTCGCGCTGGTCATCGTCTGCATCGTGATCGTCGCAGCTCTCATCGCGGCTCTCATCGTGTGGGGCCGCCCCCGTGGCTCGCGTGCGGTGCGCGCCGCCGGTCTCGACCTCCTCGGCGAGCGCGACGATCGCACGGCCGCTCAGCTGCGCGCCGACGCCGAACGCGCAGCGAGATCCGGCGACTGGGACGCAGCGACCATCCTGCGCTTCCGCGCACTCGCCCGCCACATGCTGGAGCGCGACCTGATCGATCCGGCTCCCGGTGCGACGGCGCAGGCCATCGCCAGAGACATCGCGCACGTGTTCTCCGATGAGACCACGGCATTGCAGGCGGCCGCCGCGTCCTTCGATGATGTGCGCTATCTCGAGCATCCGTCCTCCCCCGAGCGCTACCGCACCCTCTCAGAGATCGACGATCGGCTGGCGTCGCGGCATCCGGAGGCGGTGCCGGCATGAGCTCGCTCGACGTCTCGACCCCAGGACAGCCGGCGGCCGAGCATGCCGCGTCCACCGCGGCGCCGACCTCGCGCCGCTCACGGCGGTGGCTCGGCTGGGTCGTGATCGTGCTGCTGGTGCTCGGCGCCGCCCTGCTGATCATGCGGATCAGCAACTCGGCATCCGTGCCGTTCCGTGGCGGAGGCGATCCGGACGCCACCGGCGACCACGGCATGCTCGCCCTCACCGAGATCCTGCGCGATCAGGGCGTCGACGTCGAGGTCGTGCGGACCCGCGCAGACGCGATCGCCGCGATCTCCGATGACACGACGCTGACGATGACGGATCCGTACACGTTGTCCAGCGATGCCGTCCGCGACCTGCTGGACGCGGCGAACGATGTCGTGCTGCTGTCGTCGAGCACCCGGATGCTCGACCTGCTCGAGCTCGGCGAGACCACCTCGGCGAGCACGTCGGCCGCGGTCCCGGCATCCTGCGACCTCCCCGAACTCGCCAAGGTCGGCGAGATCCACCCTGGACGGCTCTTCATCCCCGGCGACGGCGTCACCGGGTGCTACTCGGATGCCGAGGGCACTGCGGCACTGCTCGTCGATGAGTCGTCCGGATCGCGCCGGGCGATGATCGACGGCACCCGTCTGTTCGGCAACGCCTACCTCGCCGAGGACGGCAACGCGGCGCTCGGACTGGCGCTGCTCGGACAGAGCGATCACGTCGTCTGGTACGTTCCGTCGTTCGCGGACGGCGACATCGAGGCGCAGGCTGAGCCGTCGCTCGGCGACCTCACCCCGGAATGGGTCACCCCGGCGATCGTGATGCTGATGCTGGCCGGTGTCGCCGCCGCCCTGTGGCGGGGTCGGCGCTTCGGCCCACTGGTCGCCGAGACGCTGCCGGTGACGGTGCGAGCCTCCGAGACCATGCACGGTCGCGCCCGGTTGACGGCCAAGGCCGCGGACGCGGGCCACGCCGCCGAGGCCATCCGCGATGGCTCGATCCGCCGGCTCGCGCGCCGGCTGAGCCTGCACGAGCGCGCGAGCGCCGCCGAGGTCGCGGATGCCGTGGCCGACCGCCTCCGCATCCCGCGCGCCGCGGTGCAGGAACTGCTCACCGGTGCCCTCCCGGCGTCCGATGATGCCCTGATCGATCAGGCACGACGACTCAGCGAGCTCGAATCCGCGGTCGACGACGCCGTCCGAGCCGAACGGGGAACGCGATGACGCCGACCGCCCCGCTGAGTGCAACCGACCCGCTGCCTGTGGAAGGGAACCCATGACCACCCCATCGACGAACATCACGGACGACGCGGCACTGCGTCAGGCGATGCATCGTGTGCGCCAGGAGGTCGACAAGGCCGTGATCGGGCAGGCCGGCACCGTGACCGGCCTGCTGGTGTCGCTGCTGGCCCGCGGACACGTCCTGCTGGAGGGCGTGCCGGGGGTCGCGAAGACGCTCGTGGTGCGTTCGTTCGCGCGCGCCCTCGGTCTGGACACCAAGCGCGTGCAGTTCACCCCGGACCTGATGCCGGGCGATGTGACGGGTTCACTCGTCTACGACGCCCGTACCGGAGAGTTCGAGTTCCGCGAGGGCCCTGTCTTCACGAACCTGCTGCTCGCCGACGAGATCAACCGCACACCTCCGAAGACCCAGGCCGCCCTGCTGGAGGCGATGGAGGAGCGCCAGATCTCGGCCGACGGCGTGAGTCGGCCGCTGCCGGATCCGTTCCTGGTCGCCGCCACGCAGAACCCGATCGAGCACGAGGGGACCTACTCGCTGCCCGAGGCGCAGTTGGACAGGTTCCTCATGAAACTCGTCGTGGCGATGCCGGAGCGGGACGCCGAGGTGAACGTCCTCCGCCTGCACGCCCGGGGATTCTCGCCGCGTGAGCTCACCGGCATCCGCCCGGTCGTGACCGCGGAGGAGATCCGAGCCGCGCAGGATGCGGCGGCGCGCGTCGACGTCACGGACGATGTGCTCGGCTACGTCGTCGACCTCGCCCGCGCGAGCAGGCAGTCGCCGTCGGTCCAGCTGGGCGCGAGCCCTCGAGCCTCGACCGCGCTGCTCGCGGCGGCGAAGGCGTGGGCGTGGCTCAACGGATCGTCCGCTGTGACCCCCGACCACGTTCAGACGATGCTCGTGCCGGTGTGGCGCCATCGTCTGCAGCTGCGCCCGGATGCCGAGATGGAGGGCGTCTCGGCCGATGCCGTGCTGACCGCCGTCGTGCAGCAGACCAGGGTGCCGATCTAAGTGTTCCTCACCGGCCGCTTCCCCCTGCTGATCGGGCTGGGGATCATTCCCGTCGTCGTGATCTCGTCGACGACGGGAACCGCGGCGTGGGCGGTCGTCGGCGGCTGGCTGCTGCTGGTCCTGGTCCTGATGTGCGTGGACGTCATCGCGGCGGCATCGCCACGAGCCGTCGTGGTCACTCGACGCGTCCCGTCCAGGGTGCGCCTGAACGAGCCGGTGGCGGTGAGCATCGCGTTGCAGAACGTGGGGTCGCGCACGCTGCACGCGCGCTTGCGCGATGCGTGGCAGCCGACCGCGGGCGCCGGGACGGAACGTCAGCGGCTGATCGTGCCCGCCGGAGAGCGCAGACGGATCGAGTTTTCACTGCATCCGCGACGCCGAGGCGAACTGGTCAGCGAATTCGTGATGATCAGGGCTGTCGGTCCGCTCGGACTCGGCGGTCGCCAGGCGCGGCATGACGTGCGCGGCGCCGTGCGGGTCCTCCCTGCGTTCGCATCGAGGAAGCATCTGCCGTCGCGGCTGGCCCGGCTGAAGGAGCTCGACGGAAACACGAGCATCCAGGTCCGCGGACAGGGGACGGAATTCGACTCGCTGCGCGAGTACGTCCGCGGCGACGATGTGCGATCGATCGACTGGCGTGCGACGGCCAGAGCGGGCACGACCATGCTGCGCACCTGGCGGCCGGAGCGCGATCGGCACGTCGTGATCCTCATCGACACAGGCAGGACGGCCGCCGCGCGAGTGGGCGACGGCACCCGCTTGGAGGCATCCCTCGAGGCGGCGCTGCTGCTGGGCGCGCTCGCGTCCAGGGCCGGCGACCACGTGCACCTGGAGATGTTCGACCGTGTCGTGCGGGGCCGAGTGACAGGCGTCGACGGTGCTGCGCTGCTTCCGGCGATGTCGGATGCGATGGCCCCGGTTCACGCGGGCCTCGTCGACACGGACTGGCCCGCCGCGTTCGCATCGCTGCGCACGCTGACGACGAGGCCGTCGCTGATCGTCGTGCTCACCGCGCAGGATGCCGCGGAGTCCGCCCGAGGATTCCTCGGCGCATTTCCGACCGCGGGGCGCGCCACGACCGTGCTCGTCGGGTCGGTCACGGACACGTCGATCATCGAGATCGCCCGCGGGCGCGGCTCACGGGAGGACGTGTATCTGGCGGCTGCCGCCGAGCGCACGCTGCGGGATGCCGAGAACGTCGCCGACGCCGTGCGCCGCGCCGGCGGAGAGGCGATCACGGCCGACCCCGAGGCGCTGCCCCCGCGGATCGCGGATCGCTACCTCGAGCTGAAGGCCGCCGGCCGCCTGTAGCGCACGGGTGTCGGCTCCCGTCGCAGTTCGTGTCGCTGCGCTTCCGATGAACCGACACGCAGTGCGCCGCGAGGAGCTGACAGACCACGAACGGCCCCCGCCGTGAGGCGAGGGCCGTTCGGATCAGGCAGAGACCGGATCAGACCAGGTCGAAGCGGTCCAGTTCCGTGACCTTGCCCCACGCGGCGACGAAGTCGCGCACGAACTTCTCCTTGGCGTCGTCGGAGGCGTAGACCTCGGCGATCGCACGCAGCTCGGAGTTCGAACCGAACAGCAGGTCGACACGGGTGCCGCGGCCGACGAGCTCGTCCGAGCCGTCCTTGCGCCCCTCGAACGCGTGCGAACCGGGATCGAGCGGCTTCCACGTGGTGCCGAGGTCGAGCAGGTTCACGAAGAAGTCGTTCGTGAGCACACCGGGCGTCTCGGTGAACACGCCGTACTGCGAGCCGTCCCAGTTCGCACCGAGCACACGCAGACCACCGACGAGAACCGTGAGCTCGGGCGCGGTCAGCGTGAGCAGGTTCGCCTTGTCCAGCAGCAGGTGCTCGGCGGGGATCGCCGCGACCTCCTTCGAGACGTAGTTGCGGAAGCCGTCTGCCTGCGGCTCGAGGAACGCGAACGACTGGACGTCGGTCTGCTCCTGCGAGGCATCGGTGCGTCCGGCGTGGAACGGCACGACGGCGTCGACGCCGGCATCCTTCGCGGCCTTCTCGACACCCGCGTTGCCGGCGAGCACGATCAGGTCGGCCAGCGACACGCGCACGTCGCCGGTCTGCGCGTCGTTGAACTCGGTCCGGATGCCCTCGAGCACGCTCAGGACACGAGCGACGCGCTGCGGGTCGTTGGCCTCCCAGTCCTTCTGCGGAGCCAGACGGATGCGAGCGCCGTTCACACCACCGCGCTTGTCGCTGCCGCGGAACGTGGATGCCGCAGCCCACGTGACCGAGACGAGGTCGGCGACCGACAGACCGGACTCGAGGACCTTCGCCTTGAGCAGGGCTGCGTCGGTGTCCGAGATCAGAGCGTGCTCGACGGCGGGGACGTTGTCCTGCCAGATGAGCTCCTCGGCAGGGACCTCGGTGCCGACGTAGCGGGCGCGCGGGCCCATGTCGCGGTGCGTCAGCTTGAACCAGGCACGCGCGAAGGCATCGGCGAACGCCTCGGGGTCGTTCTTGAAGCGCTCCGAGATCGGACCGTAGATGGGGTCGAAGCGCAGCGCCAGGTCGCTGGTGAGCATGCGCGGCTCGCGGCGGCCGTTCGAGTGGGCGAGCGGGACCATGTCCTCGCCGGCACCGTTCTTCGGACGCCACTGGTTGGCCCCGGCCGGGCTCTGGAAGAGCTCCCAGTCGTACGCGTAGAGGATGTGGAAGAACTCGTTGTCCCAGCGGGTCGGGTGGTAGGTCCAGGTGACCTCGAGACCACTGGTGATCTGGTCGTCGCCCTTGCCGGTGCCGTGGTTGTTCTTCCAGCCGAGGCCCTGGCGCTCGAGACCGGCGGCCTCGGGGTTGTCCTCGAGGTTCGAGTCGGGCGCGGCGCCGTGCGTCTTGCCGAAGGTGTGTCCACCGGCGATCAGCGCGACCGTCTCCTCGTCGTCCATCGCCATGCGTGCGAAGGTCTCGCGGATGTCGCGCGCCGAGGCGAGCGGGTCCGGGTTGCCGTTCGGGCCCTCAGGGTTGACGTAGATGAGCCCCATCTGCACGGCCGCGAGCGGACGCTCGAGATCGCGATCGCCCGAGTAGCGCTCGTCGCCGAGCCACGTGGTCTCCGGGCCCCAGTACACGTCGTCGTCGGGCTCCCAGGCGTCGATGCGACCACCGGCGAAGCCGAAGGTCTCGAACCCCATCGACTCCAGCGCGACGTTGCCCGCGAGGATCATCAGGTCGCCCCAGCTCAGCGACTGGCCGTACTTCTTCTTCACCGGCCACAGGATGCGGCGCGCCTTGTCAAGGCCGACGTTGTCCGGCCAGCTGTTCAGGGGGGCGAAGCGCTGCTGCCCGGTGCCGCCGCCACCACGTCCGTCCGTGACGCGGTAGGTGCCGGCGCTGTGCCATGCCATGCGGATCATGAGCGGGCCGTAGTGACCGAAGTCCGCGGGCCACCACGCCTGCGAGGTCGTGATGGTCTCCTCGATGTCCTTCTTGACGGCATCCAGGTCCAGCGCCTCGAAGGCGGCCTTGTAGTCGAAGTCGGCGCCGAGCGGGTTCCGCTCGGCGGTGTTCTTCGCGAGGATCTTGAGGTTCAGCTGCTCGGGCCACCACACGCGGTTGGCCGAGCCCATCGTCGGATGCGGCTGGGCGTGGATGACGGGGCAGGCGCCCGCCTCGGTGGGCTCGACGGGCTCGTCGGTGACGGTCTTCGACTGGTCGATTCCGGTGACGTCATCACCGATACCGGGGACCTGTTCGTGAGCGGTCATGGTTGTCCTTCCGATGTGAGGGCAGGTGGATGGTGGAGGATCAGGAGTCTTCGTCCGCGCACGAGGCGCACAGTCCCCAGTACGTGACCTCGGCGACCGCGACGCGGTAGCCGTGAGTATCGCCGGGGACCAGGCACGGGGCGTGACCGGTCGCGCAGTCCACATCTTCGACCGCGCCGCACCGGGTGCACACGAGATGGTGGTGGTTGTCGTCGACGCGCAGTTCGAACAGCATCGGATGCCCGGCGGGCTCGATGCGGCGCACGAGGCCGGCGGCGGCGAAGTCACCCAGCGCGTTGTACACGGACTGCAGCGTGGAATCGACGATCGGATGCACGGCGGCGTGGATCTCGTCGGCGCTCGCGTGCGGATGCGAGCGCAGCGCATCGAACACGGCGCGACGCGATTCCGTCACCCGAAGACCGGCGGCGCGGATCGCGTCGTCGATGTCCGAGGTGAGAAGCGGCATGTCTCGATCCTAGTTGTTTTGAGTAATTCAAGAAAGCCCGGCGCGCGGTGCGCGCGGCGCGCCTTCTGAGAGTTCTCTGTGAACAGCGGAATCATGTGGTGCGCCGGACCAGCTGGGCCGGTCATGCGAAAGGACACAGATCATGAGTGATTCCACGTCGGCTGTGCCCACCCTCGGCGCGAAGCTCGCGGCCGAGGGATTCGGCACCTTCCTTCTCGTCTTCGGCGGCGTCGGCACCGCGCTGTTCGCCTCCAACCTCTACACGGAACCAGCCCCCAACGCCGCGGTCTACAGCGCGGTCGCGCTCGCCTTCGGCCTCACCGTGGTCGTCGGCGCCTATGCGTTCGGCCCCATCTCGGGTGGCCACTTCAACCCGGCGGTCACGCTGGGCGCGGCGGCCGCCGGTCGCATCGGCTGGAAGGACGTCCTGCCCTACATCGTGGCGCAGGTCGTGGGTGGCGCGGTGGCGAGCACCCTGCTGTTCCTCATCGGACAGTTCGGGCCCGAAGGCTGGCTGACCGGGGCGCAGAACGCCGGCTTCGCCAGCAACGGCTTCGACGAGCTCTCCCCCGGTGGATTCGGGCTCGGTTCGGCGATCATCGCCGAGGTCATCCTGACCGCGATCTTCCTGTTCGTGATCCTCGGCACCACGCACTCCAAGCGCGGCACGCCGTTCGCAGGCCTGGCGATCGGTCTCACGCTGACGCTCATCCACCTCATCAGCATCCCGGTCGACAACACCTCGGTGAACCCGGCGCGCTCCATCGCCGCGGCGATCTACGGCGGCGTCGGCCCGCTGTCGCAGCTGTGGGTGTTCCTCGTGTTCCCCATCGTCGGCGCGCTCATCGCCGGTTTCGCCTACAAGGCACTGTTCGACAGCACCAAGCGAGCCTGACGCTCACAGGAAGGGCCGGTGCCGCGGCACCGGCCCTTCCTCATGCCCGGATGCCGGTGCGCACCGAAGGCTCAGCCCGCGACGAGGCGCGGTGTGCCTGCCTCGTACTCCAGCAGATCGCCGGTCTGGCCGCGGCGATACGCGCGCCCGCCGATCACGAGCATGTAGATGAGGAAGATCGCGAGCGCCGCGGCTCCGATGCCGATCTTGATCGGCCATGGAAGGGACCATCCGGTCACGAACCCTTCGACGAGGCCGGACAGGAACAGCGCGAAGACGAGTCCGATCGCGACGGTCGCCAGGGACCGCCCCTCCTGCGCGAGTGCCTCACCGCGCGTGCGGTGCCCAGGAGCCACCCACGCCCAGAACACGTGCAGGCCGGCGGCGGCTGCGACGAAGAGGCAGGTCATCTCCAGCATCCCGTGCGGGAGGATGTACAGCACCATGATGTCAGCGCGGTCGTGGGCGGCCATGACCGCGCCCGAGACGCCGAGCCCTACGGCGTTCTGCGCGATGATGTAGATCGGCCAGATGCCTGTGACACCGAACAGCACGCACTGGGCTGCGAGCCAGGCGTTGTTGGTCCACACCATCCCCGCGAACACCGCGGCCGGGTTCTCGGTGTAGTACTCGGTGAAGCTCTCCTCGGCGTATTCGGCGAGGAACTCAGGGGTCCCGAGCGTGGCGATCAGGTTCGGATCGGCCGATATCCAGGCCGCGGTTCCGACGGTGATGGCGACGAACGCGATCGCGATCACGAGCGTGGTCCAGCGCACGCGGTACAGCGCGGCGGGGAGCTGATCCGCGAAGAATCGCGCGATCTGGACCAGAACGTTGTCGCCAGCGCCGGTGAGACGCAGGCGGGCCCTGGCCAGGATCGTCGAGAGGTACGCGCTCTGCGGCGACTCCCCCACGGAAGTCTTCAACTCGGCGAGATCCGCGGATGCCGCGCGGTACCGCACGACCAGCTCATCGACACGATCGCCGTCCTCGAGGCGGGCGCGACTCAGTTCATCCAGGCGTGTCCACTCCGCCCGGCGCGCGTCACTCAGAGCGTCGGCATCCACCTGATTTACTGTACTCATGTCCACGCCGATCGAGTCAGCCGAAGAGATCCTCTCCGGTGAGGCCGTCGCGATCGACGTGCAGCCGATCGGCTTCTTCCTGCGCGTCATGGGCGCCTTCATCGACATGGTGCTGTCGTTCGCGCTCTACATCCTGTTCATGTTCCTGCGCATATGGGCACTCGATGCCGGGCTCATCGACGACGCGATCGACCGCATCCTCAATGTCACGTCCCTGGTCGTGTGCTTCGTGGTCGTCCCGGTGGCGATCGAGGTGTCGCTGCGCGGACGGAGCCTCGGCAAGCTCGCGGTCGGCGGTCGCATCGTGCGACTGGACGGCGGCGCCACAGGATTCCGGCACGCGTTCATCCGGGCGCTCCTCGGCGTGCTGGAGATCTACATGACCTTCGGATCGGTCGCGCTGCTGACCGGCGCCTTCACGGCGCGGTCGCAGCGACTGGGCGACCTCGTGGCCGGTACCTACAGCCAGCGGGTCCGCACGCCGAAGCTCGAGCCGCATGAGCCTGCGATGCCGCCCGCGCTCGCGGAGTGGGCTGCGATCGCCGACGTCGCGCGCCTCCCCGATCGTCTGGCCAGGCGGATCTCTCAGTTCCTCCGGACGGCACCGCAGATGATGCCGCAGGCACGTATGCGCATCGCCGAACAGCTCGTGGCGGAGGCAGCCGACTTCGTCTCGCCTCGCCCCGTCGCCCCGGCCGAGCAGGTGCTCGCGGCGATCACGGTGATCCGCCGCCGGCGCGAGCTGCGCGGACTGCAGATCGCCGATGCACGCGCCGAGCATCTGACGGGCCGCTCGATCGGCGTCTGAACCGCCCGGCCGACCGCGTCAGAACCGGATCGCGTCGATCACCTTGACCCTCAGCGCGACCAGCGCCGGGATGAATCCGGCCACGGCGCCGACGATGACCGATGCCACGAGACCGGTGACGGCCGCGCGCATCGGGAACGGCGGGATGTCCTGGATGCCGGGGAACATGCTCGTGACGATCCAATCCGAACGCAGCAGCGCGACCACGATCGCGATGCCGATGATGCCCGCCACCGTCGTGGCGACGAGACTCTCCAGCAGGACGGTCGTGAACACCCGTCCCCCGGTCGCACCGAAGGCACGGCGTACGCCGATCTCCCGCACGCGCTGGCGCATCGCGACGAGCTGGATGTTGATCAGGCTCAGGGCGCCCAGCGCAAGGATCAGCACGGCGACGCCGCCCATGATCAGTTCGAAGATCCGCGCCGCCTCCTCGCTGCCCGACAGAGATGCCCAGTCGGTGCGGTTGACGGACACCTGCTGCCCTTCGGGCAGCCCCGCGCGCAGATCCATCGCGAGCACGGGGCCGACCTCGGCCGCCTGATCGGTGCCGAGCCAGACCTCGTAGACAGGCATGACGCCCTCGGGCAGGCTGTCGACGCGGGCGCGATACGCGTCGAAGAGAACGTCGACCCGCGGTTCCTCATCCCAGACGCTCTGCCGCGGCGTCACGCCGACGACCTGGTACGTTCCGCCGGCGGGCCCGGACACGGTGAGAAGCGGATGCTGGGACAGCGCGACCCTGCCGAGGCGGTCCCAGAGCGGCTCGCTGATCACCGCCGCCGGTGCGAGCGCCTGGAGATCGTCGTCATTCAGCCAGCGGCCCTCGAGCAGCTCCTCGCGGTGGATCAGCGGGAAGGCCGCATCGATCAGCCGCGTCGGGATCTCGACGACTCCGTCCGGCAGCTGCACCGGCAGCATCATCCCCTGCACGTTGCGCGCCGTGTGCGAGAAGCCGAAGCGCTCGCTCACCCGCTCGAAACGCGCGTCGAAGTCGTCGATGTCCACCGGGACACCGGTCTCGTCGTAGGCGTTCACCGCGATCGTCGCGACGCGTCCGCCCCAGCGGTCGGACTGCTCTGCCTGGAACTGCTGCTGGAACTCGCTGAACGCGACGACCGCTGTCAGAGCCGCGACCGAGACTGCGATGCCGATGAGGCTCAGCAGGACGCGGAGCTTGTGCACGCGGATCTCGGCCCAGGCATCCGCGAGCGCACCGAGGATGCCGCTCATGAGGCCACCTCTTCGGCCGGTGCGACGATGTCAGCGGCCGCACGCAGCACGACGGGCTCTGCCGTCGGCACCGATTCGGCGAGCGTCGACGCCTCGAACGCACGCGTGAGGTCCGCGGTCGCCAGCAGCCCGGCATCCAGCCGGTAGTGCCGCCTGGCGCGGGCGGCGACATGCAGGTCGTGCGTGATGGTGACGAGCGCGGCGTCCGTCTCGGTCGCCACCTCGTCCAGAAGCGCCATGACGGAGGCTCCCGTATCGATGTCGAGGGCGCCGGTCGGCTCGTCGGCCAGGATGAGCACGGGCTTTCTGACCAGAGCGCGCGCGATGGCGACGCGCTGCTGCTCGCCACCGGAGAGCCGGTCCGCGACCTGGTCGATCCGGTGCCCGAGCCCGACGCGATCGAGCATGTCGGCGGCGATCTCGCGTCGGCGCCAGAACAGGCGGCCCGACGCGTGCCCCAACGGCATCATGACGTTCTCGAGTGCCGTACGTCCGGCGAGCAGGTTGAACTGCTGGAAGACGAAGCCGACGTTGGCGCCCCGGAGCCGGTCGAGCCGTCCCGTGCGCATCTTCTTCACCGGTCGCCCCTCGAACGACACGGATCCACTGGTCGGCGAATCCAGCATCCCGAGGATGTTGAGCAGGGTGGATTTGCCGGAGCCCGACCGACCCACGATCGAGACGTGATCACCGGCGCCGACCTCGAGGCTGATGCCGCGGAGGATCTCCAGCGTGGAATCGTCCGCCAGTGCGACGCTCTTGGTGACGTCTTCGAGCACGACGAGGGTCACCAGCTGGTCCCGCTCTCGCACTGCTCGACTCCGGGCTGGACTTCGTAGCAGACCTCTTCGACCGGAGCGACGAAGCCGGGGACGAACTGCCGGATGCTGTCGCCCTCGGCGAGTCCTTCCGTGACCTCGACCGTGGTGCCGTCGTTGACGCCGAGGACGACCGGACGCTCCTCCGGCTCGCTCCCGTCGCCGGCATCCACCCACACGATGCCCGAACCGGACCCGCCCTGCACAGCCGTCACCGGGATCACCAGCGCGTCGTCGACCTGGCCCAGCGCGAGGTCGAGCTGCGCGGGGAGCCCTGCGAACACCGTCTGATCGGCGGGGACGGCGCAGCGGACGCTCGCCGTGCCCTCGGCAGAGACCTCGACGCGGACGCCCGTGCAGACGAAGGGCGCCGGCCCCCCGGTGATGGTGACCGTCGCTTCGCTCGGCGCACCGACGAGACGGTACAGCTGCACGGGGTCGACGGTGGCGAGCACATGGTAACGGGCGGGGTTCAGCGTGCCGATCTGCTCCCCCACTGCGGCGATCTGCCCCTTGACGAGCGCGATCTCGGAGATCTCGCCCGCTTCGGGCGCGACGATGTCGACGCTCTTCTTGGGATCGTCCTGCTTGATCGTGAACAGCTTCTGACCGGCCGCGACCGTCGCACCGTCGGTGACGTGCACAGCGGTGACGGTGCCGTTCACGTCGCCGCGCAGCGGGAAGGACTCGTCTCGCGCGACATTGGCCGGCAGCGAGAGCGCATTGACCACCGAGCCTCGTTCGACCGGGATGACCGGGTCCGAGACACCCGCTTCGGGCGAGACGACCGCGGCGGTCGAGCTGTCCGGGAAGAACGCCAGCTTGACGAGCGCTGCGGCGCACGCGCCGAAGACGATGAGCAGGAGGATGGGGAGGACCCAGCGACGCCAGACGACCACGGCAACTGCCTTTCCGGGTGCGCCGCCATGACGCACTCGGGATCAGGATAGCGGGAAACTATTTTCCCGGTACATACCGAGTGCTGACGGCGCGTCGCGGCGTCCTCCGCCCGCTCGCGGCGGTGGTGTCAGGCCCGCAGCGCCTCGTGACGGACGACGATCCATCCGCTCGGCACCGACAGCCGATCCGCGTGCTGCGCGCACAGGTCGTGGGCGTTCGGGTGCCGGGATCCACCGAGCGGGCCGAGGGCGGCCATCTGGTCGCCGTAGTCATAGGTCAGCGTCGCCACGGCCTCGCGTGCGCAGCCGACCTTCGAGCAGAGTCGTTCGTCCATCTCCGTCAGGCTATGCCCCTTGCTCCGATCCCGCGCGGAGGCCGCGCCCAGCGGCCTAGACTTTCGTCATGCCTCGTCGCCGCCTGCCCCGCACCGTGCCTCGCCGTGGCGCCAGGCACGGCAGACACGGTCGTCTCGGGCGCAGCGAGGTCGTCCGTCCGCCTCTGCCGCCGCTGGACGGCCGCATCGACCGGTTCGATCTGGCCGTCGGCACCGCCGTCGAGTTCCTACGAGGCACATGGCCGGAACTCGAGGACGTGCGCTTCGAGATCGGCGCGATGCCGATCGGCGAGGACGAGTCCGGCGAAGTCCCGCGGTGGACGATCGATCAGGGCGCGCGCCGGATCGTGCTCTACCGCATACCGATCGAGCGGCTCCTGCCGCCGGGTCATGACGATGCGGCCCATCGGCGCATCTCGATCGAGAGCGCGGTGTTCCGCGCCGCAGCCGAGTTCGTCGGGCGCGACCCGTGGGAGCTGGGCCCGGAGGGCTGAGGCACCCGATGGGGTCTACGGGTAGACCGTGATCTCCCGCTCCGCGCTCGCCCCTGACACCACCGGCCAGCCGGCGAGCGCTCCTGGCGCCGTCATCGTCACCGCTGCCGTGATATCTCCGTCGGCGACGAGGCGGTAGACCGCTTCGTTGCGGACGTCGACCGTCTCCGAGGTCCCGGCCGGAACCGCCACATCGCGCGACGCCGCACCGAGGGCGGAGAGCTCCACAGTGATGTCCTGGTCGGAGCTGTTGACGAGGTGCAGCCTCGGATTCGGTCCCGCCGGCACCGCGAACAGCGACTCTGTCAGCGTCGGGGCGGGCGTCATCCATGCGAAGTCCGTGCCGGCTCCGGTGCCTTCGCTCTGCCAGATCGCGCCGACCAGTGGCGCGTCAGCCGTCACCTCGACGTTGTACGTCCCGAGCTCGAGGTCGGCGAGCGCGACGTCGAGAGGCGTGGCAGCGGTCAGCGGGACCGTGAACTCCGAAACCGCATCACCGGCCTCGTCGCGAACGACCACACGCGCTTCGGCGTCTGCGTCGACGGACAGCAGTCGAACGGCGTCGGTCGCCGTTCCCTCGGTGGGGGCGACGACCTGGACTCCGGCGAAGCGGAGGGTGTCGGATGCTTCCATCGCGGAGCCCTGCAGGTCGGTGCCGGCCGGGTCGAGTGTGCGCGTCAGCGCCGACTGCAGGACGGCGCGCACCGGGGCGCCCTCTGCGGTGATCCGCACGACGGGATCCTCGGCATTCGCGGCGATCGATGCGAACGGCAGAGCGATCTGCGTCGCCGCCGGAATCACCCTCGTCGTCGGATTCGGCGATCCGCCGTAGACCTGGAGCGTCACGGTGGCCGGCACCGACCCCGGGTTGGAGAGCACGAGCACGTCGTTCGCGCCCGTCTCGACCGATCCTCCGACGATCCACGATTGAGTGGTCGCCGGCGCGCACGACGCCGCAGCGAGGCCGATCAGGTCTTCTGCCGCGAGTGCGATCGATTCGGATGCGGCGATCTCGGCGCTCTCACGGCCCTCCACCGCGCCGGTCAGCACGGATGCGCCGTCTCCGCCGACCAGATCAGGCGTGGCGATCGTGCTCTGCTCTGGTGCGGTCGGCTCGCCGTCGACCGTGATCTGCGCGTCGCCCGCGGACTGCATCTGGTCCGCGCTCTGGGAGTCTCGTCCCAGGGCTCGGAACGGTCCGGTGCACACGAGAACCGGATCGCCCGGCACCGTCGTGACCTGCGTGGACGCTGCGGTGTGCTCGAGGGCGGGCCATGGTGCCACGATCGCGGCTGCGACTCCCGCCACGCACCCCACCGCGACGATGGCACCGACGAGCAGCCGTGCGCCCGTGGCGACGACCGTGATCGCCCTCCTGCTCGTCGCCATCAGCGGTCCTCCTCGGTCTTCGCGCGGACGCCGGGCTGCGGGTCCGCTGGCTCAGCGTCGTCCGCTTCACCGCCTGGCTGCGGTTCGGCTGCGGACTCGCGCTCGTCCTCGTGCTCGGACGACGCGGCCTCCTGGCTGCTCGACACGGTCTTCGTCGGCGCATCCGAGGCGTCAGGGCGCACCTCGTCGGCGCCCCTCGGCTCTTCGGCCACCGGCTCGTCGGCGTGCTCTTCCACCGCGGCATCGGACTCCTCGTGCGCGGCGTCACCACCGTGTCGCCGGACCGGCGTCAGCGGCTCCTCCGGCGCCTTTCCGACCACTCGGGAGATCGCCCTCGATGCGCGACGCGATGCGCGCGTCGGCACGGCGAGGAGCAGCGCTGCGAGCACCACGAGCAGCTGGAGCGTCATCACCGATCGGGAGATGCCCTGATCATCGCCGGCCTGGTCAGCACGTGCGGCGCCCTCGGCGCCGGAATCCTCCAGCCGCCAGAGCACCCCGATGCCCGTCACGTCGCCTCCGCGGACGAACCCGGTGCGCTGATCCAGAGCGATGACGGCGTCCAGACGAAAGCCTTCGGCCCCGTCATCCGCCCCCGCTGGCAGTTCGTCCAACAGCACGAAGTCGATGCCGAGGTCCGCCAGCTCCGCGGCCGCGTCGAAGTCGCGTGTGGAGATGAGGTCGACGGCGAGCGCGGTCACATCGGTGCCCTGGACCTCTGTGGCCGTGCTGAGGAGGGTGGTCTGCGCGCCGAGCGTGTCGCTGGCGCCCCACACGACGCGCGTCGCAGCGCTGTTCTCCCCGAGCGGTGTGATGACGAGCGTTCCCAGGTCCCTGTCGCCGCGGGCGTTGGCGGCGATCAGCGCGGGCAGCGTGCTCCCCGATCCCTCGACGAGCACGCTGCGTCCGGCATGGACGGCTGTCAGCGCCGGCACCGCGGCGACGGCGAGTGCGAGGCCCGCGACCACAGCCGCGATCGTGCGCAACCGCGGCAGGGCGATCAGTGTGTCCAGAGTGACGGCCGCCGCCCCGACGACGCCGATCCACGCGAGGCTCAGTGCGGCTCCGGGCCAGATCGCGACGGGGGTGCCCTGGGCGAAGCTGATCGCGATGCCGACGACGAGCATCGCCGTCGCCAGCCCCGCGACGGCCACGGCGAGCAGGACGAAGCCGGCACGCCAGCGCGGGGCGAGCGCGGAGACGACAGCGAGCAGCGCCAGGGGGGCGAGCAGCAGAGGCGCCCATGCGGCGACGGCCGGATCCAGGATCTGGGTCCACCCGGCGATGTCGCCGGTCGGGAATCCGGTGGCGAGCAGCATCCTTCCCGCGGCATCCGCCTGTGCCTGCGCGGACTGCCAGATGAAGCCGGGGTCGGCGAAGACCGCCAGCACGTCGCCCTGTGCCAGGCGCCGCAGTACCAGCGGCAGGAACATCGCGAGCGTCGGGATGAGCAGCCAGATGATGCGCATGGCGCCGCGCAGCCTCCGCTGCGCCAGCACGGTGACGAGCGCGATCGCCCAGATCACGGCCAGTGCCGGCGCAAGCGATGGGGATGCGGCCACGACACCGACCAGAAGGATCGAGGCGGCGCCTGCGGCACCCCACGACCGGTGTGCCACGGCGGCGGTGTGGAACAGCCACGGCAGCAGCAGGTGGACGATCACCGCGGCCGGGCGACCCTCGATGAGCGCGGTCAGGAACGTCGGCGCCAACGCCCAGGCGACGCCGACGAAGATGCGAAGGCCGGAGCGGTCGGTCACCCGGGTGGCGGCGAACCAGCCGCCGAGCACCGCGAGAGGCAGCGCGAGCAACCACAGCAGGACGACGGAGAACGAGGGGCCCACCGGCCACAGCGTCCCGAGGACCGCGAGGACGGCGGCGAACGGATCAGCAGGACCTGTGACCGCGACACCCAACCCTCTCAGGCCCCAGGCCGCATCGTCCCAGAGGCCGGCGAGCGTATCGCGCATGGGCAGCAGCCCTCCTCCCGAGAGGTTCTGCCACGCCAGCAGGGACGTGAACGCCGCAACGCTGACGATGGCGGCCGCGAGCACCGTCCATGCGCCCCCGCCGGAGAAGAAGCGCAACTCGCTGACGGCGCCGCGTTCGCTGCCGTGACCGTCGTCGAGGCGCCTGCGCAACTGCGAGCCCGTCACGCGCAGCGGCGCGATGCTCGACCACCCGGCCGAGCGGAACGCCTGGATCCGGCCGCGCGCTCTTGCGACGGCACCGAAGCGCACCATCGCGGTCGCCGCGGCCGCCCACTCCGGAAGCACCGCCGCTGGACGCTTGCCGATGAGGCGGATGATCGTGCGCCACAGCGCGAGAGGGAGGAACGAGAGCCAGTGCAAAGGCACGACGAGAGCCGGCGCGTAGGCGAGGCGACGGTGCAACTGGGCCAGGCGGGTGACGTAGGCGCGCTGCGAAGGGCGCTGCGGCAGGGTCGCGGGGGCATCCGCTTCGACGCGGATGCGAGCACCGGAGGTCAGCACGACTCGGCCGCCTCCGAGTCTGGCTCTGACGCCGAGATCCAGTCCCTCGTCGGCACCGGCGAGCGCATCGTCGATCGTCAGGTGCTCTCGGACCTCTGCGCGGATCAGGATGCCGCGGATGTCGGCGCCCAGCGCTTCATCGGCGCCGTCGTGCTGACCCTGATCGAGCTCGTGCGCGGCGAGCTCGACGGATCTGCCCAGCGTCGTCATCGTCACGCCGAAGGACACGATCTCGCGATCATCATCCGCACGGACCAGCTTCGGGGCGGCGATGGCCGCAGACGGCGACCGCTCCAACGCACCGGCGAGCTGTGCGAGCGCCCCAGGAGCCGGCGCACTGTCGTGCGTGAGCAACCACAGGGCGCTGCCGTCGGGAATCCGAGCCGCCGCGAGGGCGACAGCATCCGCGAACGATGTCGCCTGGCGGGCCTCGATGATCGCATCGGCCATCGCGGCCACCGCCGGACTCTCCCTCGCCGTGGTGACGTCCCCGCACACCACGAGGGTGACGGCATCAGGGCGACGGGTCTGAGAGGCGAGTGCGTCGATGGTTCGAAGCAACTGCGCACGGGCGGTCGCGCCGGATCGCGCGACGATGACGGCATGAAGTCGGGCTGGCATGGCGTGGCCAGCCTAAGCGCCTCGCGACGTTGTCGCCCTCACTGCGACCGGCGCGCCTGCGAAGCAGTGCGTCAGCTGGCGCGGCGCTTGAGCTTGCGGCGCTCGCGCTCGGACAGACCGCCCCAGATGCCGAAGCGCTCGTCGTTGCTCAGGGCGTACTCCAGGCATTCGCCGCGGACATCGCACGAGGTGCAGATGCGCTTGGCGTCCCTGGTGGATCCGCCCTTCTCGGGGAAGAACGCCTCAGGGTCCGTCTGCGCGCACAGCGCATCGGTCTGCCACGCGAGCGTGTTCTCTTCTTCGACGTCGATGCGCCGGACCCCGGGGACCCCGAGGTTGACTGGATCGACGAACCAGTTCTCGGGAACGTCGGAACGGTAACCCGTCATGTCGCTCTCCTTGCCCTGTCAGTTGCCCCCCGCCGGGCCGTGCTCAACTAATTACACCCGTGTCATTCGCCGTGGTCAAGTCGCGGAGAATAAACCCTCAAGCGGGTCTTGAAGGTTCTTGAGCACCCATCGGCGTGTCGCGTCGGGCGAGTCGCGCCTCGACGTCAGCGAACCGCGATACGGCTCAACCGGGTTGCGCGATGAATGCCTCACCCGTGCCCGTGACCGTGAGGATGCTCTCGTCGGAGGCGAACAGCGCACCGCCGACCTCGACGCTGTGCCGCTGCGCATCCGAGCCGGAGACCGTGACGGATCCGGATGTGACGAGGATCATGGCGGGCGATGTCACCTCGACCCTCACGGGCTCCCCCGCGAGCGTCACGCGTCGAAGCGCGAAGTCGTCCACATCGACCGGGTACGAGGTCACCGGCTCGGCTGTCGGCGTGATGACCGGAACGACCCCGGGCGTCGCATCCAGAACGCTCAGCAGCTCGGGGACGTCGATGTGCTTGGGCGTGAGCCCTCCGCGCAGGACGTTGTCGCTGGCCGCCATGATCTCGACGCCGAGACCGGAAAGGTAGGCGTGCAGGAGGCCCGCGCGCAGGAAGATCCCCTCGCCTCGCCGCAGCACGATGTGGTTCATCAGCAGCGCGACGACGACGCCGGGGTCTCCGGGATTGCGCTCCGCGACGGCCCGGATCGCACGCAGGGTGTCGCCGAACTCCGATGCGGACGATGTCGCCAGCGCCGCCGAGATCTCGAGGGCCTCTGCATCGGCGGCTCCGGACAGCAGCCAGGCGATGGTGGCCTTCAGCCCGTCCTCCCCCGTCAGATGCGCGCGCAGCGCCGACACACCGGCACCGTCGCCGAGCCCGTCGAGGAGCCGCAGCGTGTCGGCCACCGGCCGCAATCCCCCCAGCGCCTCGAAGCGCTCGCTGAGAGCGACGATGAGCTCCGGCTTGTGGTTGTCGTCGCGATAGTTGCGCGTGGGGTCGTCCGCGGCGAGTCCGGCTTCGCGCGCCCAGCCGTCCCTCGCCTGGGCGATGGTCGGGTGCACCTGGATGGAGAGCGGATCGGCGGCGGCGAGGATCTTGAGCAGATACGGCAGGGAACCGCCGGTCACGGCATCCAGCGTCCGGCCGTCAGCCAGATCGGCCGGGTCCCCGGGGTGATCGCCGAACCAGACTTCGGCCTCCGGCGCCCCGGAGGGCGAGCGGCCCTCCAGATCGGCGATGAGAGTGGTCGATCCCCACGCGTAGTCGCGCGGCACGTTCGAGAGACCCAGCAGCATGCTTCCAGCGTAGAGCCACGGCGCTCGGCACAGCGGATGCCGGAGCACCCGCGGTAGCCTGAATCCGATGGCGCAGTACACGAAGCATCCCGTGGCAGCCCCGCCCACCGCGCCGGAGCGCGAGTCGACGGGGCATCTGCTGTTGCGCGGCTACGTCGTCCTCGTGCTCATCGCCGCGTTCGCGCACTCGGCCGTGTACAACCTGGTCGGTCAGATCGGGGCCGCGATCGCGATCGCCGTTCTGACGCTCGCGACGTCGGCGATCGGCATTCCGATGCTCGCGCGATCGCTGCCCGCGCCGTTCCTCTGGCGCCGTCTGCCCTGGGCGGCTCTGGGCTACACGGCGTTCGCCCTGGTCTCGGTGGTCTGGTCCGGATGGCGCATTCCGACCCTGGCCACCTGGGTGCTGCTGGCCGCGGTGACCGTGAACGCCCTCTTCATCGCCCATGCACTGAGCTGGCAGGAGATCCTCCGCGCGCTCGCCTCGGCGTTCAAGTGGATCCTCGGCCTGTCGCTCGCGATCGAGCTGTGGGCCTCGTTGGTCGTGCACGGTCCGATCCTGCCGAACTTCTTCGACGCCCCCGGCGGGAAGATCGACGAGCAGTGGTACTGGGTGCGCGACAATCTCTTCGACGGCGGCCGACTGCAGGGCATCGTCGGAAACGCGAATCTCCTGGCCTTCCTGTCACTGTTCGCGATCATCGCCTTCGGCATCCGCTTCGCCCTCGGGGCGCGGTGGCGGACGACGCTGGGCATGTGGATGCTGCTGGCCGCCTACTTCTTCGTGCGCGCGTCCTCCGCCACCGCCTGGATCTGCGCCTTCGCCGCCGCGGCGGTGCTCGTGATCGCCCTGCTGATCCGGCGCACCCGCACGCCGAGGGGGCGCGCCAAGGTGTACGCGTGGTGCCTCGGCATCCTGGTCGTGACCGTCGCGGCGGCACTGCTGCTGTACCGGCCGATCCTCGCCGTGCTCGGCCGCTCGGCCGACCTGACCGGTCGCAGCGACCTCATCTGGGCCGTCGTCCTCGAGAAGGCGGCGACCAGCCCGGTGGTCGGACTCGGGTTCTCGAGTCCATGGGTCCCGACGCATCCCGCTTTCGCGGGCTGGATCACCGATCACGGCATCACGGTCTTCCATGCCCACAACATGTGGATCGATGTGCTGTTCCAGCTCGGGATCGTCGGTCTCGTGCTGATGGCGGTCGCTTACGGCGCCCTGCTCTGGCGCTCATGGTTCTTCGCCGTCGATCGGCCGCGCTGGGACCTCAGAGCGGACCGACCCTTCTCCCCCGTCACGCTGCTGCCGATCGTGTACACGACCGTGCTGCTCGTCCAGGGGCTGAGCGAGTCGACGCCGATCATGCTGTGGGGATGGCTGCTGCTGGTGATGCTGTCGTTCAAGATGAAGTCGGTGCCGCTGGTCGGCGTCGGACTCAGCGAACAGGTCAGGATCACCGAACGCGGGCGCGGCGCGCGGCGGGTGCCATGAGCTCGCGCCAGCGCATGGCACGCCTGCTCGGCTCGGTCGAGATGGCCAAGGCGTTCACGCTGGCCGCGCTGATCGCCGTGTTCGGCTCGTTCGCGATCGAGCGCATGACATCCACCGTGACGTTGGCCGCGATCGTCTTCGCGCTGTGCACGATCGGCGTGGCGATCCTCATCGTGCGTCGCGAGGAGCTTTCGCTGCTGCGGCTGGCGCCCTCATCGCTGCTCGCGTTCCTGGCGCTGGCGCTGATCAGCGTGATCTGGACGACCGACCGCGGCGACACGGTGTTCGCGTGGCTGTCGCTGTTCGGCTATGCCGTGCTCGCGATCACGATCGGCCATATCCGCGACACTCTGCAGACCGTGCGGGCGATCGGCGACACGCTGCGGGTGCTGCTCTCGATCTCCCTGGGACTCGAGATCCTCTCCGGCGTCCTGCTCGACCTGCCGATCGCGTTCCTGGGCATCGAGGGCGCCCTCGCCTCGGGCGGACCGATCCAGGGCATCTTCGGCACTCGCAACATGCTCGGGTTCGTCGCCGTGCTCGCCCTGATCACGTTCGTGATCGAGTGGCGCACGCAATCCGTCACCTCCCCCGTGGCTGTGCCGTCGATCGCGCTCGCCGGATTCCTCGCCCTGCTGTCCGCTTCCCCGACCGTGCTCGTGCTGGCGGCCGGCGTCGGTGTCGCCACGGCAGCCCTCACGATCGTCCGGCACACGGCACCGGCGCACCGCGCGTTGGTGCAGTGGGTGCTCGCGGGGCTCGCCACGGCGGCGCTCGCACTCGCGTTCGTCCTCCGGCATCCGATCATCGCCTGGCTCGGCGCCGGCTCCGATTTCTCGATGCGCGCCGACCTGTGGAACCGGATCCTCGACTTCGTGGCGATCAAACCGTTGCAGGGGTGGGGCTGGTTCGGCCCGTGGCACCGCGGCGAATACCCGTTCAACTCCCTGAACTATCTGCTCGACCAGCAGCATGCGACCGCGCTGAACGCATACTTCGACGTCCTGCTCCAGCTGGGCGCGGCAGGTCTCGTGCTGTTCGTGCTGCTCGGCGGTGTGGCGCTGGTCCGGTCCTGGCTGGTTGCCAGCTCGCGTCGGTCGGTCGTGTACGCGTGGACGCCGCTGATCCTCGTGACCCTGGCGATCGACTCGATGTTCGAGAGCTTCACGCTGTCGGACCTCGGCTGGTTCATGCTCGTGCTGTGCGCGCTCAGGGCCGGACAGTCCCGGTCATGGCGGGAGAACATCGACGCCGCACAGACGGGCGTCATACCGACGCTCCCCCCACAGCGCTGATCCGGCCGGGGCACCGCCTGGCTCCGGGGATCCCAAGATCGGCCAGGTAGGCTGTCTCTGCTCGCCTGAGCCGCCCGTCGGCATGCCACGTCGGCGCGCGTCGCCCCACCCGGAGAGATCATCACGTGACACACGTCCTGCAGAACGTCGTCTTCCCGCTCGATCGTGACCCCGACCTGCTGCCGCTGTACGCCGACCCTGAGACGTGGTCGACCATCGAGGGCGAAGCCGTGCGGGTGTCCTCCCGTGCGCACCTGGGCAACATCCTCGGACGCAACCGCGCGCGCATCGTCGCCGGACGCCGCGTCTCCCTCGGCACCTATTTCAACGCGTTCCCGGCGTCGTACTGGCAGCACTGGACGAGCGTGCGGCAGGTGCGCCTCACCGTGCACACCAACGGCCCCGCAACAGTCCTGGTCTACCGCTCGAACGGGGCCGGTGTCCAACAGCGCGTGGCGACGCAGGAGGTCACCGGCGAGGCCACCAGCAACTTCGACCTCTCGCTCACCCAGTTCAGCGACGGCGGGTGGATCTGGTTCGACGTCGTGGCCGATGAGAAGCACGCGGTGCTCGAGGGCGCCGAATGGACGACGGAGCAGGAGCCGTCGCGCACGGGCAAGGCCTCGATCGGCATCACGACGTACAACAAGCCGGACTACTGCGTCTCGACCCTGACCGCGCTGGCTGACGCCCCCGAGGTGCTCGAACTCGTCGACCGCATCTTCCTGATCGATCAGGGCACGCAGCTCGTCGCAGACGAGAACGGCTACGCCGCCGTCGCCGAGCGTCTCGGCGACACGCTCGACATCATCCGCCAGCCCAACCTCGGTGGTTCCGGCGGCTTCGCCAGGGCGATGCACGAGACGCTGCAGCGACCGGAGAGCGACTTCGTCCAGCTGCTCGACGACGACGTCCGCATCGAACCCGAATCGCTGCGCCGCTCGATCATGTTCGCGCGCTACGCGACCAACCCCGTCCTCGTCGGCGGACACATGTTCGATCTGCTCGACCGACCCAAGCTCCACGGCTGGGCCGAGGTCGTCGACGAGGTGCCCTTCATGTGGCGCAACCTGTACCAGGAGGAGCTGCCGCACGACTTCGGCGCCGCCAACCTGCGTCAGACTCCGCTGCTGCACATGCGCATGGATGCCGACTACAACGGCTGGTGGATGTGCCTGATCCCGCTGGACGCGATCCGCGAGGTCGGGCTGTCGCTGCCGGCGTTCATCAAGTGGGATGACGCGGAGTTCTGCCTTCGCGCCGGCGAGGCCGGGTTCCCGACCGTGTCGATGCCCGGTGTGGCCCTCTGGCACGTGTCCTGGATCAACAAGGACGACTCGATCGACTGGCAGGCGTACTTCCACGCCCGCAACCGCATCGTCGCCGCGCTGCTGCACTCCGGAGTCTCACGCGGAGGACGACTGATCCGCCACAGCCGCCGCGTCGATCTCAAGCACCTGATGATGATGCAGTACTACCCGGTCGCGCTGCGCGCTCAGGCGCTGCGTGACGTGCTGTCCGGGCCCGATCACATGCGCGGCAATCTGGCGACGGCGATGCCTGCCGCCCGCGCCCTGGCCGCGGAGTATCCGGAGACGATCGTGCACCGGGACCCCACCACCGTGCTGCACTCGCGCCACGGCCGCCGGGTGTACAAGCAGCTCAAGAAGAACGAGTTCGACAGCCCGACCGGAGTGAAGCTGCGCTGGTTCACGCTGTCGACGCTCGTGTCGCACTGGCTGCACCGCCCCGACCCCGCCAACGTGGCGCAGCCGGAAGTGGAGTTCGGCAAGGGCGATGCCCACTGGTGGCGTCTGCCGCACTTCGACAGTGCGCTCGTCAGCGCGGCCGACGGCTCGGGCAAGAACATCTACACACGCGACCGCGCGCGCTTCCGCAGCATGCTGCGCGAGACCATGCGCCTGCACGCCCAGCTGCAGCGCCGGTGGCCCGAACTGCAGCAGCAGTACCGCGATGCGCTCCCCGACCTGGTGTCCGACGCCTCCTGGCAGCAGACCTTCGAGGAGAAGGCATGACCCCCGCCGTGTTCGATCCGGCCTCGGCGACGATCGTCATCGTCACCTTCAACCGCTCGCATCTGCTGACCGGGCTGCTGACGAGCATCTCTCGGATGGAACCGAAGCCCGGGCACGTCGTCGTCATCGACAACGCCTCATCGGACGACACCACCGAGGTGGTCGAGTCCTTCCGGCCGACGATCGGCACCGAGATCGTGTACCGCCGCCTGGCGGAGAACACCGGCGGCTCCGGCGGCTTCAGCGAGGGCATGCGCACGGCGTACGAGCTGGGCTCCGAATGGATCTGGATGATGGACGACGACGTCGAGGTCGTCCAGGACGGGCTCGCTCGCATGGGAGCCTGGACGCCGCGCTTCAAGAGCATCCAGGGCCGGCGCTACGACTACGACGGCAGCGAGTTCTACTGGCAGTACCGGATAGCCGAGCGGATGGGCATTCCGATCCCCTTCGCACCGGCCGGCTTCGACGCGTCCGGCTTCAAGGAGATGAACAGCGGATGCTTCGAGGGCATGTTCATCCATCGTTCGATCGTGCAGCAGATCGGTCTGCCCGATCCCCGGTTCTTCATCTACTGGGATGACCAGACCTACGGCTGGCTCGCGTCGCGAAGGACGACCGCCGTGATCGTCGACGAGTTCGTCCTTCGTCGTACCCGCGAGATCCGGCAGTGGGACATGGGCGTTCGCCATCTGAACGCGTCGAGCAACGCCTATCGGTACTACATCATGCGCAACCGCGCCTTCATCAAGCAGTACTACCGCGCGAACGGCGTGTACAACCCTGTGCTGTTCGGGCTGGGCACGACCGCGACCTTCTTCAAGGAACTGATCCGACTCGTCTTCGTCGAACGCACCGTTCGCGGCACGAGCAACCTCTTCCGCGGCATCCGTGACGGCGGCAGGCTCGGCCGCGACCGGAGCTGGAAGCCGATGCCCCCTCTGGAGGCGTGATGACGAACGACTCGCAACCTGGAGACGCCCCGCAGCAGGAGGCGGTCTGGTACTTCTCCCCGAAGAAGAACAGCAGCGGGAAGATCTGGCTCATCTCGGCTCTCGCCGGCATCGCCCTGGCGATCGCCGTCGTGTTCCTGGTGTTCGTGCTGCCGAGCGGCTTCCAGGCCGAGCAGACTCCGTCTCCGACGCCGACGGAGTCCCGTACGCCGAGCCCGAGCCCGACGGCGACCGATACGCCAACGCCGACACCCACCCCGACGCCGACTCCGACACAGGCGCCGACACCGACCCCGACGGCGGCACCGGAGGAACCTGCTCCCCCGGTGCCGGATCC
The DNA here is from genome assembly GCF_042267585.1 of Microbacterium sp. NPDC056234. Classification (NCBI taxonomy): domain Bacteria; kingdom Bacillati; phylum Actinomycetota; class Actinomycetes; order Micrococcales; family Microbacteriaceae; genus Microbacterium; species Microbacterium sp. NPDC056234. Next base: position 12,521 of record NZ_JBHJTE010000002.1, on the reverse strand, counting down.
CGGTGTCAGTGAGTTCACCGCTCAGGTGCAGCCGCGACTCGACGACGGCGTGACCGGCCTGCAGTACGCTGCCGAATCGGGCGGCGAGCAGGCGGCCACGGACATCGGCTTCCTCCGTGCGGATGCCGAAGTGCTGTCGGACACGCCCGCGCCGAGCTCGATCTCCGCCGATTGGTCCAGCGGCGTGTCGAACTACCTCACCGCCCTGGACAATCTGCAGAACGCCTACCGCAGCGGCGCGGACGTGGCAGGGGCGCAGAGCACCGCCGCATCCACTCTGCAGACGCTGCGCGACCTCGTCGGACTCTGAGCAGCCGAGCAGGCTCCGGCCGGCTCAGACTCCGAGGTCGGCGTTGTAGCGGTCGAGCACGTCCTCGAGCGGACCATCCAGCACGAGCCCGCCGCGGTCGAGGTAGAGCCCGCGGGTGCAGAACCGTCGCAGGTCGCGTTCGTTGTGACTCACGAAGAACATGGTCCGTCCCTCAGCGAGCAACTCGTCGATGCGGCCGTAGCACTTCTCCCGGAAGCCCTTGTCGCCCACGGCGAGCACCTCGTCGACGAGCAGGATCGGCTCGTCGAGCTGCGACACCACGGAGAACGCGAGACGCACCTTCATCCCGCTGGACAGGTGCTTGTACGGGGTCTCCTCAAAGCCTTCGAGCTCGGCGAATTCGATGATGCCGTCGTAGCGGCGGGCGACCTCGGCGCGTGACATGCCGTGCAATCCGGCCATCATCCGCACGTTCTCGCGCACGCTGAGATCGTTGACGAACCCACCGGTGAGTTCGATCAGCGGCGCGACCCCGCCGTTCACGCGGACGCTGCCCTCATCCGGGAGCAGGACGCCGGCGACCAGGCGCAGGAGTGTCGACTTGCCCTGACCGTTGCGGCCGACGACGCCGATCGACTCCCCCGGCTGCACGTCGAACGAGACGTCGCGCAGCGCCCAGAACTCGCCGGGACGCGAACGCCGAGTCGCATCGGCGAAGATGTCCTTGAAGTTCCGCCGTCCGCGGCGGTTCCGCCGGAAGCGGACGCCCAGGTCTCGCACTTCGATCGCTGCGGCCATCACAGTTCCTTCAGCACGGTTCGTTCGAGCCCGCGGAACGACCAGGCGCCGAAGATCAGGATGCCGAAGCTGATCACGACGCTGGCGGTCACGGCCACGGGCTCCCACTGGTCGGGGAAGAACGCCATGCGGTACAGCGTCATGATTCCGGCGAGCGGATTGAACGCCCCCAGCGTGTCGAAGGGCGCTGGGAGATCCTGAACGCTGTAGATGATCGGGGACGCGTAGAACAGCGCACGCAGGATCAGCGCCGTGGTGCGTTCGAGGTCGTTGTACAGCACGCACAGCGGCGCGATGAGCAGGCCGAGCCCCACCAGGAGCACGACCTGCAGCAGGACGGCGACCGGGAACCACAGGATGCCCCAGCCGATGGTGACCGACTTGGCCGGATCCGTCTCGGCGATCAGGTTGACGATGACGAAGCCCACGAGCACAGGGAGGGAGAACAGGAACTCCATCCCCTTGCTCAGCACGATCCTGTTGATCCAGATCGAGCGCGGGATGTTCGTCGAACGGACCAGGCGCGCATCCTTCTTGAAGGCGCGCGTGAAGTCCGACACCGCCACGTTGAACCACACCCACGGCAGAAGCGCGGCGATGAGGAAGATGATGTAGGGCTCATCGCCCACCGAACGCTGGAACACCTGAGTGAAGACGAACCAGTAGATCAGGCTCATGACGAGGGGATCCAGGACCGACCACAAGTAGCCGAGGAAGCTGGTCGAGTAGCGGACCTTGAGGTCGCGGGCCGACAGCAGCCACAGCGAATGCAGGTATCGCCGGGGCATCCCCGGCGCCCCGACGGCAGCGTGACTCACGGTATCGAGTCTAGGAGAGCTGGTTGTTCCACATGGACAGCGCCGAGCCGATGGCCATGTGCATGTCGAGGTACTGGTAGGTGCCCAGGCGTCCGCCGAAGTAGACGTCCTTCTCGCCCTTGGCGAGCTCGCGGTAGGCCAGCAGCCCGGCACGATCGTCCGCGGTGTTCACCGGGTAGTACGGCTCGTCCGCCCGCTCGGCGAACCGGGAGAACTCGCGCATGATGACCGTGCGGTCCTGCGCGAAGACGTCCTTGCGCTCCGGGTGGAAGTGCTTGAACTCATGGATGCGCGTATACGGGATGTGCGCATCCGGGTAGTTCATGACGCTCGTGCCCTGGAAGTCGCTGATATCGAGGACCTCCTGCTCGAAGTCCAGCGTCCGCCAGCTCAACGCCCCCTCGGTGTACTCGAAGTACCGGTCCACCGGGCCGGTGTACACGACCGGGACCTGCCCGATGACGGCCTTCTTGTTCAACGGCTGCGACTCGTCGAAGAAGTCCACATTCAGCTTCACCTCGATGTTCGGGTGATCCGCCATCCGCTCCAGCCACGCCGTGTACCCGTCCGTGGGCAGCCCCTCCCACGTGTCGTTGAAGTACCGGTTGTCATACGTGTACCGCACCGGCAGGCGGCTGATGATGTCCCCCGACAGCTTGGACGGATCCGTCTGCCACTGCTTGGCCGTGTAATCGCGGAAGAACGCCTCGAACAACGGACGCCCCACCAGGGCGATGCCCTTCTCCTCGAAGTTCGCCGCCGTGGTCACATCGAACTCGCCCGCCTGCTCACGCACCAGCGCCCGCGCCTCGGCCGGCGTGTACGCGGCCTGGAAGAACTGATTGATCGTGCCCAGATTCACCGGCATCGGGAACACCACATCCTTGTGGTTCGTGTACACCCGGTGCACATAGTCGGTGAACGACGTGAACCGGTTGACGTACTCCCACACCGTCGCATTCGACGTGTGGAACAGGTGCGCACCATACCGGTGCACCTCGATCCCCGTCGACGGCTCCGCCTCACTGTACGCATTCCCACCGATGTGATGACGACGATCGATGACAGTGACCTTACGACCCGCAGCAGCAGCACGCTCAGCAATAGTGAGGCCGAAGAAACCCGACCCGACGACAAGGAGATCCATAACACCATCGTATCCACGGGCGGCCGTGAACCCCCTGCGCGCCCGCTTCCGGGAGTCCCTGCGGATCGCGACCTATGATGTTCCTGCCATGACTCTGCAGATCTTCATTCCCTACTGGGGTGATCCGGACCTCCTCTTCGATGCGATCGACTCGGTCCGCGCCCAGCGCAACCCGAAGTGGGAGTTGACGATCATCGACGACTGCTACCCGGACGCCTCTGTCGGCGAGCGGCTGCAGACGGAGACGGATCCGCGGATCACGTATGTGCGCAACGCGACCAACCTCGGCATCACCGAGAACTACCGCGAGGCGATCCGCCGCGCGACCGGTCGTCACGTCGCCATTCTCGGGTGCGACGACCTGCTGCACCCGAACTACGTCGATGTCATCACCGGGGTCATCGAGCGGCACCCCGAGGCGGACGTCATCCAGCCCGGTGTCCAGGTCATCGACGAGAACGGCAAGGTTGTGCTGCCGCTCGCCGATCGCATCAAGCAGCGCGTGCTCGCTCCTCGCGACGAGACGGTGCTCACCGGCCAGGACATGGCGACGAGCCTGCTGCGCGGGAACTGGCTGTACTGGCCGTCGCTCACGTTCCGCACCGACACGCTGCGTCGAGTCGACTTCCGTGACGGACTGCCGATCATCCAAGATCTCGCGCTGCTCGTCGACATCGCGTTCCAGGGCGGATCCCTCGCCTACTCGCCGACGCTGGCATTCTCCTACCGACGCCACAGCGGCAGTGCTTCGCAGAAGACTCTGCTCGACGGGCGCCGGTTCAACGACGAGCGGACGTATTACGCGACCGCTCGTCGCCAGGCCGCGGACAAGGGCTGGAAGCGCACCGCGAGGGTGACCCGGATGCGGGTCCTGGCGAGGCTGCACGCGATCACCGAACTCCCGGGAGTTCTCAGGCATGGCAACGCCGCTGGGCTAAAGTCGACTCTGGCTCACATCTTCGCCCTGTAGCGGAAGCCTGCGAGGTGGGCCCGATTGGAGAGACTCCCCTCATGGCCGACCACGTTCTGATCACCGGAGGCGCCGGCTTCATCGGCACCCGTCTCGCGCAGCGGTTCGTACGTGCTGGATTCCGCGTGACCGTCCTGGACTCCCTGCTCCCGCAGGTGCACGGCGACGCCCCAGAGGCATCGCCGCTGCTGCGATCGCTGGACGGCACGGCGACCGTGGTGCGGGGAAGCGTCACGTCGAAGGATGATCTGCGTCGTGCGCTCGATGGCGCGAACATCGTCATCCATCTGGCGGCCGAGACCGGTACCGGCCAGTCGATGTACGAGATCGACCGCTATGTCGAGACGAACGTCGGCGGAACCGCGAAGCTGCTCGACCTCCTGACCAACGAGCAGCACGACGTCCGGCGCATCGTGATCGCCTCGTCCCGCTCGATCTACGGCGAGGGCGCGTACCGCACAACGGACGGTCGCGTGGTCTACCCCGAGCACCGCGCGGATGCCGACATGGCCGCCGGTGACTTCCAGGTGCATCACCCCGACGAGGGCGAGCTGGAGCTCATCCCGACCGACGAGTCGGCGCTGCTGCACCCCTCGTCCCTGTACGGCATCACGAAGCAGATGCAGGAGGCGATGATCATGACCGTCGCCCCGACGATCGGCGTCGAACCAGTATCGGTGCGGTACCAGAACGTGTACGGGCCCGGTCAATCGCTGAAGAACCCCTACACCGGCATCCTGTCGATCTTCTCCACCCTGATCCGGCAGGGCAAGGAGATCAACATCTTCGAGGACGGCGAGGAGAGCCGCGATTTCGTCTACATCGACGATGTCGTGGAGGCCACATTCCTCGCGGCGACCGAGGCGGCTGCGGCCGGCGAGATCCTCAATGTGGGCTCCGGCGTCGGCACGACCGTCAACGAGGTCGTCTCCGCGCTGTTCGCCGCGCTCGGACGCGAGGTGCCCACCCGGATCTCCGGGAACTACAGACTCGGCGACATCCGGCACAATATCGCCGACACGTCGCGCATGACCCGTGTGCTCGGCTTCACCCCGCAGGTCGCCTTCCGCGACGGCGTCGCGGCGTTCGCCGAGTGGGTGCTCACCGAGCCGATCGAGCAGGACGCGTACCAGCGCTCGCTCGACGAGATGGCGCAGCGGAATCTGCTGAAGTGAGCGCAGACCTGACGACGCCGCGGGAATTCCCGTTCCGGAGCAACAGCCTCAACCTGTTCCGGCTCATCCTGGCGTTCCTCGTGCTCGTCGCGCACGCGTTCTACACGGCGGGTCTGAACTGGGCTCCCGGCTTCAACGGCGAGAACCTCGGCGGGTGGGCCGTCATCGGCTTCTTCGTCATCAGCGGCTTCCTGATCACACGCTCCAGACTTCGGACGGATGCCGGGACGTTCCTCGTCCACCGCATCGCACGCATCATGCCGGCGTTCCTGGTGTGCCTCGTGCTGACCGCCGCGGTGTTCGGTCCGATCGCGCAGTTCGCCACCACGGGTACGCTGGCCGGCTACCTGACGACGCCGACCACCCCGCTCGAGTACATCTGGGGCAATCTGTTCCTGCACATCGATCACTACGCGATCGGCTCGTCACTGAGCACGCTGCCCTATCCGGATGCCTGGAACGGGTCGCTGTGGACGCTGTACTTCGAGTTCATCTGCTATCTGGTCGTATGGGTGCTCGGCGCGTTCGCGATCTTCCGACGCTCGGTGCTGCTGGCGCTCGGCCTGTGGATCGGCGCCGTCGCAGTCCGCGCAGCGACCGCGGCCGGGCTCTCCGGCGGCCTGGACGGGGACTTCGATCTGCTGGCCAGGCTGCTGCCGTACTTCCTCGCCGGCTCGCTCGTGTACCTGGTCGTCCAGCGTTGGGGGTTCGTGCCGCTCGTCGGCATCCTGTCGATTCCGGTGGCGGCCGTCCTGATGGTGTTCGTGCCGATTCTGGGCGGACCCTTGGCCGCTCCCCTGCTGTGCTACGCGCTGCTGTATCTGTCGACGGTGGTCCCGCAACCCGAGTGGATCGCGCGCAACGACATCTCGTACGGGTTCTACATCTACGCGTGGCCCATGCAGCAGCTCGTGTACATCTTCGGCGGTGCGCAGTTCGGCGTGCTGGTGTACCTGCTGATCACGACGGCGGTGACGGCGCTGCTCGCCATGGCGAGCTGGTTCGTGATCGAACGACCGGTGATGCGGCTCGCCAGGCATCGGCCGGCGAAGATGGTGCCTGCTCAGGCCTGAGCGCGCACTCGCCGCCGGGCCTCGCGCCACAGCCGAACCAGCAGCAGACGCGAGCGAAGCGCCGGCAGGATGCCGCGCGGGCGATCGCTCGACGCGTTCTCGCCGTGCACACGTCGGCGCAGCGTCGGCTGCTCCACGTGCACGAGCTCGCCGGCGGCGTTCGCGACGGTGGCCAGCCACAGGTCGTGGGACTCGGACAGCCCGTCGGGGAAAGGCAGCGCCACAGGGAGGAAGTCGCGACGGATCGCCATGGCGCATCCGAAGTACGGCGCGTCGCCGAGCAGAAGCCTGAGCTGGTTGCGGTGCTGTTGCGCACCCCCGCCGGTCCGCAGCAGCCAGTCGCGGCGCGTCAGAGGCGACCGCAGCGGCACACCGGTGGACAGCAGGACCAGATTGGATGCCGCGACCGCACGCTCCTCGAGCGCGGCGACGAGCAGAGCGCGTCGGCCGGGGATCCACACGTCGTCCTGGTCGGAGAGCATGAGGACGTCGCCGGTCGCGCGAGTCAGCGCCTCTTCGAACGAGCGCACATAGCCGTGGTTGACGTCGCGGGCGAATACGCGGACGCGCGGGTCGTCGTAGGTCTCCAGGAGCGCGACCGTGCCGTCCGACGAGGCGTCGTCGATGATCACGACCTCGTCCGTCGGTTCGAGCTCCGCGAGGATCGAGTCCAGCTGCTCGCGCAGGTACCGCTCGCCGTTGTACGTCGCCATGCAGACGCTCACTCCGGTCATGCCGGTATCCTCCGGTCCGCCAGTGCTCGCCGCAGGACGAACAGCTGATACCCGGCCACGCAAAGTTCGGACACGGCCACCGACCAGGCGATCAGCGGCAGCGAGCCGAGCGCCGCGAACAGCAGGATCAACGGCGCGCCGACCAGGGCGCCGACCAGCGTCGACACGGCGAGCGCCGAGACGCGCCCCAGCACGACCAGGCACGCGTACCCGACGACCGCGGCGACGCCGATCCCGATGAAAGCCACCCCGAGCGGGATCGACAGCGCGAACGGCACCTGGATCTGGAAGCTCGACAGCGGCAGCGACACGAAGGGCGAGAGAACCGCGATCGCGATCCCGCCGAGCGTCGCGATGCCGGCGGCCGCCCATGTCGCGGTGCGGCACCGGGCGGCGACGTCGGCACCGCGCTCTGGAACCCAGCTCTGGAAGAACTGCTGCACGGGCTGGAAGGCCACGGAGGCGTATCGGAACAGACGGTCGGCGAGCCCATAGACGGGCATGGCCCCCGGGAGGAAGATCTGCACGGCCACGACCGGGAGCGTCACGTAGAGACTGCTCGTCAGCGTCGCGAGCACGGCGTGCCGCTGCGCCATGAGACTGTCGCGCCACGGCACGGGGCTGGGCCCAGTCGGCGCGCCGCGCAGGATGACGAGCGCGGACAGCGACACGCCGACAAGGTACCCCAGGCCCTGACCGGCGAGATAGGCCCACAGCTCCCCCGTCACGATGGCACCGACGATGCCGAGCACTGCACCGCCGACGATCGGCAGCGTGTCGAAGCGGATCAGTCGGGACGGGCTGCCCGTGCCGATGAAGTACCAGGCGGCACCGACACTGGGAAGCAGGTAGACGAGCGCGCCGAGCAGGGATTCGAGCCACATCCCGCGCGTCAGGATGCCCAGGATGACGAACACGAACGGGAGTGTGATGAGGTACAGCATGGCGCGGATGCGCAGTGACGAACGGTAGAAACCGGTGCGTTCCTCGACGGTCATGGACGCGACGCTGGCGGCACCGGTCGCCCCCCACCCGAACGAGACCACGATTCCGCCGAGCTGCGCCACGCTCTGGATGACCACGAGGATGCCCCAGGTCGTCTTGCCGAGCGCGTCGGTCAGCACCGGGATCGAGACGACGCCGACGAGCGTGACGATGATGACCGAGATCGTGAATCCGCTCAGCCGGCCGGCGATCTGCCCGCGGCTCATGCGTCTGGCCTCTCGTCGGGGGCGGCGCCCTGGATCGGTGCGGCTGACCAGCGGATCGTTCCTGCGATCTCGCGCAGCCCCTGCGGCATCGCGCCCATGCGCCCGCGGACGGCCGCGACCGCGGCGACGCGGAACACCCGCCACATGACCCGCCTCGGGCGCGCGACGCGGAGCACATCGACGAAATGGATGCCGTCGAACAGCGTGTCGCGCAGAATCCGCGCCGGCATGGCACAGAAGTATTCGCGATCGATCACGAGCCGGTTCCGGACCCGGTAGAAGTACCGGAACGGCGTGCTCAGCGTCAGTACCGGCGGGATTCCCGGCACGCGCACCGGAAGGCCGAACAGCGTCCTGTCGTAGGAGGCTCCGAGTGCGTGTCCGAGGCGCACGCCGTCCGCCGCCAGCACGGCGAGCCCCGCGCGCTTCAGCCGCAACTCGAATTCGATGTCGACGAGGTCGATGAAGAAGTCCTCGCGCAGCGCGCCGACGTCGTCGAGCACCTCGATGGGGATGAGCATCCCGGACTGGATGACCTCGGCCGCCGGGGCGTGGCCGTTGCGCGCCGCTCCTCTGGCCTGGCGCACGCCGGCGAAGTACTCGGGCACGATAGCCCCGAACCGGATCCCGTCGGCCTCGGCGGCCTCAGCCGCCGCGAGCAGTCCGGCGACGAGACCGTCCGGCGCGTGGGAGTCCTGGTCCATGGTGAGCACGTACGTCGCTCCGCCGTCGCGGGCCAGGGCGATTCCGCGGTTCAGCGCCGCCGCGATGCCGGCGTTGCGGTCGAGCCGCTCCACTTGGGCGCCGAGACCGGAGATCCGCTCGAGCGCGGCATCCGCGTCCGGTCCCGATCCGTCATCGACGACGATCACGCGATCGACCTGACCGACGACAGAAGTCACCGCTCGTACCGCGGCGTCTGCGGGGCCGAACGTCGAGAACACGGCGACGGTCCTGCGCGCCGTCACAGACGCACCCCGTCCCCCGGCCGAGGGCTCTGACGGAGGGGGTCGGTCATCCCAGAGAGCACATGCATCGCTCACCTAGACTAGCCTCAACGCCGACAGCGCACCTGAGGAGGACTGCCACGCGATGACAGCGGGACACCCCTCGGGGACCATCGTTCTGGCCGCCTATCAGCCGAACCCTGAGCTGTTCCGCCGTCAGCTGCAGTCGCTCCAGGCGCAGACCGTCAACGACTGGACCTGCGTCATCTCCGTGGATGGCGAGCGCGCCCCCGTCGCGGCGCTCGTGGGCGAGATCACCGGCGGCGACGAGCGCTTCGTCGTGATCGGCGACGACCGGCGCCGCGGGTTCTACGGCAACTTCGAACAGGCGCTGACTGCGGTGCCCGCGGATGCCGCGTGGGTGGCGCTCGCCGACCAGGACGACCACTGGTATCCGCACAAGCTCGAGACGCTACTCCCACTCTTGGAGGATCACTCGCTGGCCTCTGGCCAGGCGCGCCTGGTGACATTTCCGGACGGCGTCGAACTCGGCGTCACGGATCGCGCCGACCACGGTGCGGCGTCGACGGTGCTCATCAACCAGTTCACAGGATCGCTGTGCGTGTTCGAGCGGGCGCTGCTCGACGATGCGCTGCCGTTCCCGCATCCTCCGTCCCGCGTCGCGACCCACGACCACTGGCTCGCCGTCGTCGCGGGCGCTCGTGGAGGAACGGCGATCGTCGACGAGGTCGTGCAGGACTACATCCAGCACGACGCGAACGTGTACGGCGATCCGAGCCGTGCCGGAGACACAGGCGTGCTCGCACCGCTGCGCAACGCGCTGCGGCTCGCGGAGCGCGTCGAGGGGTCGAAGTCCCCGCTCGCGGTCGCCCGCATGACCTTCTGGACGTACGTGGGATGGCGGCAGCTCATGGTCGACACTCTCGAGGCACGGCGCGCGTCCGACTGGAGCATCACGGCGCCCCTGGCGGGCGGGTTCGGTCGCGCACGGAGCTACCGCAAGCTCGACGCGCAGCTGCGCATCGCCGTGGCGCAGGGCGTGATCTCGTCCCGGTACGCGTGGGGCTACCGCGCGAGCTGGTTCGCCGGTGCACTGATCGGCGGCCGTGCCCGCGTCACGCGTGCGATCGCGGTCGCTACCCCAGCCCGCACGCCGTGATCTGATACAGCCGCGCGTCGCCCTCGCTGTCGACGAGCTCGACGACGCCGGCATCCGCCAGGTCCTCGAGACCAGGAAGCGGATGCGTGTCAGGGTGCACCTCTCGTTCGCCGAAATCGAGCACGAATCCGACGTTCAGCGCGTCGACCGCGTCGCAGACCTCGTCATCGGTGAGGGCATCGTCGAGGTGTTCGTTGATGAGCTCCATGTCGTCCGAGACGTCGACGAGCATGTGCGGCATGAGTACGTCGCGACCGCCGATCGCGTACGCCAGACCAGCACCGGTGTAGGGGTTGCCTGCGATGACCACGCCCTCCGGAACGGTCTCCTCGAGGCGTTCGAGCAACGCCATCTCATCGGCACTGACCAGGACGGAGTCGTCGTCCAGGTCGAAGACGTTCTGCGCATAGACGATCGCCCTCGGTACGGCCGGGAGGGGGAACACGAGGAAGCCGATCGCAGCGGCCGCGATGCCGACGACGAGGCGTGCCTTGGTGGCTTCGGGGCGTGCAGCCATCCAGCGGCGTTGGACAAGCTCTGCTGTCCGCGTGAGACCGAATGCAGCCAGCGGCAGCAGCGCGATCGCGAACACGGACGCCAATCGCTGCCAGTTGTTGTACCAGCTGCCCGTCAGCGCATCACGCAGATCCCACAGCGGACCGCCGAAGGAGGTCACCACGATGAACAGACCGAGCCCGATGAGCCAGGACGCCACCATCACGATCGCCATCGCCGTGCGCTCCCGGATCGCCCACACCAGGCCGATGATCACGGCGAGTGCGACGGCGACGGCACTGATGCCGTAGTACATCGACAGCTGCACGCCTTCTGAGAGCGCCTGGAGCTTGGGGAACGGCACCGGCCAGAGCCGCGCGGCCTCCGGCGGGCGGAGCACCTTGAGCAGCACGAAGCCGACGATCGCGTACCCGACGAGGCCGACGACGAGCCAGACGCGCTCACGCACAGCGGGGCGCGACCGCCAGGTGCGCCAGGCGAACACCGCGACCATCGGCACCGACAGGGCGAGCCAGGCGACGAATCCGCCGGGGTGGGCGAGTGCGAGGCCGGGGAGCGAGCCGACGATGATGAACGCCCACCACCCGCGATGCAGTCGCTCGGCATCCCTGCCGATACCGAGCACCGATGCCGTCGCGGCGAGCACGAATGGCAGGACCGCGAGCGACAGCTGGAACGGATACAGCACTCCGTAGTCCATCGGCAGGAGCGGGAAGGTCGGGATCGAGACGCTCACGATCGCGGCGGACACCATCGCCGTGCGCGATGCGCCGACCAGCACCCGCACGAGCAGCATCGCGCCGACCGGCCAGATGACGGCCGCGATGACCAGCGTCTGCGCGTTGACGACGGCCGGAATGCTCGCACCGCTGAGCTGCACGACGATGGTCGCCGTGGCGTGCCACACGGACGGGTAGAACGGCAGCCCGCCGTTCGGGCTGGTCATCTGGCCGAGCTCGAGCGGCGAAGCCGCCGAGAAGTCGAGGATGTACTGGATCGCATTGAGGTGGAACACGTTGTCGAACGTCTGCGAGATCGCGTTCGGCTGTCCGAGCACCAGCGTCACCTGGATCGTCAGAACCACTGCGGCCGCGATGGCTGCGCCGACCGTCCACCAGCCGGCACCCGGCCAGCGTGCGCTCGGCCGCCGCCACGAGACCGGACGTCCGGCCCACCGGCGGACGAGCACGATGCCGATCGCGATGAGCGCGGCGACGACGAGAGACGGCAGGATCGACCAGCCGATGCCCAGCCAGCCCGCGATGACACTGGCACCGCCGATGACCGTGGTGGCGAACACGGGTGCGGCCGCAACGACCCACAGGCCGCGCAATCCGATCAGACGGGCCAGCGTGCCGCCGAGGACGGCGTACACCAGGACCAGAACGGTCGCGGGCCAGAGCAGCTCCAGCATTCCCATGTGTCTCCCCGACCCTCTCGCGCACGAACCGGATCAGGATATCCCGCGCGGATCGGCAACTCCTGACACACGCGCCCGTATCGGCGCTCATCGGGGCTGAAGCCGTGCATGTGACAACATGGAGGCGTGAAAGGCATCATTCTTGCGGGGGGTTCGGGGACGCGTTTGCATCCGATCACGCTTGGTGTTTCCAAGCAGTTGATCCCGGTGTATGACAAGCCGATGGTCTATTACCCGTTGTCGACGCTCATGTTGGCGGGT